>VFZF01000005.1 GCA_016871335.1 Acidimicrobiia bacterium | reverse complement strand
TCTTGAAGCGGTCGCTGCTCCGACAGTTGCGGCGTCCGCGGGCGACGCGTCGGTCCCGCCACGCCACGATCCGCGGCCAGGGCCGCGGCCAGATCGTCGATGCCGTGTCGATTCGCGACCGCCCCGCTGCGGTCGAGGACCGCGCCGTCCCGGGGCATTGGGAAGGCGATCTCCTGGCCGGCGCACGCCGTTCGTATGTCGCCACGCTCGTGGAGCGCCAGTCCCGCTACGTGCTGCTCGTCCGCCTGCGCGGCAAAGATACCGCCACGGTCGTGCACGCCCTCGCGCGCCGCGTCCAGGCGCTGCCGCGTGGGTTGATGGCCTCGCTCACGTGGGACCGTGGGCTGGAGCTGGCCGCCCATCGGACCTTCACCATCGCGACCGATGTCCAGGTGTACTTCTGCGATCCGCAGAGCCCGTGGCCGCGCGGCTCCAACGAGAACACCAACGGCCTCCTGCGGCAGTACTTGCCGAAGGGCACCGACCTCGCCCTGCTGAGTCAGACGCAGCTCGATGGCATCGCACGACGGCTCAATGGCCGGCCGCGCAAGACACTTGGCTACCAGACCCCAGCTGATAGACTGGCCACCATCGTTGCATCGACCGGTTGAACCCACCACGTTATGTCATCGGAACAGCCACTTCATACGGACTATCGGCCCCAGACCGGGCCTTCGAGCAAGTCACCGGTGATCACAGGTCGCGGGCGCCTGGGATGCCGTTCAGGTACTTCGAGTTGCGCTGCACCCGAAGCCCCAGCGGCGCCCACACCCGGTCGGCGTCGTCTTCAAGCGCTGCGTCGTACTTCAGCTCGACGACAATCTCGGGATGTCGAATCGGCGTCAGCCGCGAACCCATCGCAGGCGAGGCCAGCCCGTAGCTCTGAATGTCGCGATCGATCGTCAGGCGGAAGCGGCCGTCCCGCGATCGGAAATACTGTCGGCGGTACGAGGTGATCACCGCTGGCCGCAGCTCGCGGAACTCCACAAGCGCGGCGGGATAGCCCTCAAAGCCCTGCACCTGGCGCGCCAGAGCCGTCAGGTCGCGTGTGGCCGGCACCTCGAACGGTTCAAGCGGAACCGTGGTCTTGAAGCCGACCTCCCCCACCTTCTTCTTGAACTCCAGGGCCGCGGACGACACGATCCCGACGAGAGGCCCGTACCACCGGGCGCGAATCTTCATGCGCTCCACGGCACCGATGAGGTTCGACGCCGCGAGCCGACCGTCGGCGGTATCGAAGTAGACCGTGGTGACCATTCGCTCAGGATGAGCGGTGACAAATAACGCCGGATGTTCGCGGACCGCGCGCTCCAGCCACCCGTCAGCGGCTGGGGTGACGACCCCCTTGCGCTCACGTCGGGGGGCGTTCGTACGCAGTGCGTTCGAAATCGAGATCATGCCGGGTGGCTCCATCCACGTTGAGTTCGTTGGCCAGTTGCACGTAGTACTCACGCGTCACGCGTTCGAACGTCACGTTGGTCACATACGCCTTGGCGGGGCCGTACTCGCCCTTCTTGATGTAGATCGCCACACCGATGTGGGTCTGCCCCACCAGCAGGTTGGTGACAATCGCCACCGACGAATCCTTGGACGCGATGCCGACATCGGCGTTGTGCACCGTGATGGCGTGGAGCGTGATATTGGTGGACTCGCCGACGCTGATCCCCTTGTCTCCCGCACCATCGACATCGACCTCGGCGAGTCGCCCACTCGACCCCGACAGGTCGAAGCCGTCTCCGCCCATGCCCAGAAAGTTCGCGTAGGTCACCTGCAGGTTGCAGAAGTCCGCATCCCACCCATCGGAGGGCGCATTCACGAAATACACAAACTCGCCCTCAACTGCGGTGTTCACCGTGTGGAGGGAATCCTCTGATCGGTTGTTGTGGAATCGCGCGTAGTTGAGTTTCAGCGGCGATCGGTAAAACGTCACGGCCCCGGTGAGATCCCAGTCGAGGTCGCGGGGGTTCGACAAACCATCAAACGTCACGTGGGTCAGCGTGGAGAGTGCCTTCGCATCCATCACCACCACACCCTGCCCCGTCCCGTCGTCGGAGGAAATTTTCACCGGCACTTCGGCCGTGCCGGTCAACTCCAGTGGTGAGAACGACACGATCTTCGCAAACCGTCGCAGCCGGATATCAATCGCGCCACTGCCGACGACGCGATAGCCGGCGGGGATGACGAGGCTCTCGGTCAGCGTCCACTGACCAGGCCGCACGAGAATCACCTTGGCGGCCTCGTCGACCTCGAGAAACGCGAACGACCGAACGTTGCCAATCGTGCGGGCGCGGTCGTCGAGTCGGGGGAACGAGACCGCGGCGGTCCGCCAGCGAGTGACGCCATAGTCCCGATACCGGAGCTCCAGGCGCCGCACGCCCGGATCGGCGATGGCGCCGACGGTGAGGCCGGCGCGCAGCGTAAAGGCCACGACGACGCCTTCATCCGCGCCGACCACTGGCGCGTCAACGTTCGCCTTCGCTACAACTCGACCATTCAGCAGCAGCGCGTCAACCTCCAGCGACAGTCGGGCCTCACTCGCCACCCGCAGCGCCACCTCCCGCCGTTCGACATCACTCGATTCGAACGCCGCCGTCACGCGGTCGTCAATCCGCAACAGCCTTCGGATCGCCACCCGGTTGCCATAGAGTTCCTGCACGATGGCGGGATCATGACCCGGCAGATCCTCCTGGAGATGGGCCAGGCGCACCGCCGCTTCGGGTCTCACGCGGTCGATGAACCTGTCCAGCACGGCTTTGTCGGTAATCTCGTCCACCGCTGACCGGTAGGCCGCGAAGAACGCGGGATTCAGGAGCATGGCGTCGTGCAGGTACTCGCCCTGCGTCGCGTCCTCCCAGTAGGCTCGGCGCGTACCGAAGGGCTGCACAATGTTCTCGATCGTCCCGTTGTCATAGCCAATGGGTTCCAGCCGCGATGTGAAGGGGTTGAAGTAGTACTTCGAGTTGGTCACGTACGCGGCGTGCTCCTGTCCGGTCATGTCCAGCACGGCGTAGAACTTCGCCATCTTTTCCAGGTCGAAGACATCGGCGTAGTTAAACCCCGCTGCGACGGCACGGGAGGGCGTGCGAGGCAGGCGCGCCACCAGCGTCTTGACCGTTTCAAACTGTGCCGCCAGCCGCGGGTCCTCCGCCACACGCTTGGGGTTCACCACGGTGACCTCATAGCGCGCCGAGTCCGTGTGATTCAGTTCGACGACCAGCCCCGGCGTGAGTCGCTCCCGTTCCAGATACCAGGAATCCGCGACCTCTTCGAGTGCATACGTCGGCATCGGACGACCGTTCACGGTCAACGCGACGAAATCGTAGGTCTGTCCCAACAAGCCGTAGTGGCGCAACAACTGGTGGAAGTACCACTCGTCCAGATAGTTGCGTTGCGCCGGATGCTGCAGCGAAAAGCGGCGCATGCCGTAGATGCTGGTGCCGTCGCGCACTTCCACCCGCCAGGAGGGGAACTCGCCCCAATGATCGGACCGAGTGCCCTTCAGACGTAACCGCACGAGATGCGTGCGTCCGTCAAAGCTCATCTGGGCCTCGACCCACTGGTCGGCTTGAAGGGTGCCTGCCGCCAGCGACTTCGAGCGTTGATCTTCGAGGCGGAGCACGCCTTCGTCGGGAATGGTCAGCACCACTCTCGCACCGTCGACATTCAGCGGCGCCGGAACGACGGCATCGTTGGTCCGCCGCGACCACCAGGCGCTCGCGTCGCGACGCGCTCCCCGGTACTCGGCCGCCAGTCGGTCCGCGGCGCGCACGGCCAGCCCGTGCACCGTGGCCACGCCCGGCAGCGTGCCGCCGCCCATCAGAAATCCGGTCGTCAACAACGCCAGCGAATACAGGACCAGCACGCGCGCCGAGAAGGGGCGGCTGGCACCCGGCTGCATCAACACCCTACGCGACTCCCTTGTTGTCAATCATGGTGACGCCCACGGCCGGCCCGAGGCTTCGCAGTTCGCCCAACATGCCGTCCAGGCGCCCCGCGTCCTTGAGTTCCACCAGGAATGCGGCTTCGGCGAAAGACGTGGCGGTGTCCACGCGGCGCAGGTCCACCAGATCGCAGTAGCGACGGAGAATCTCGGTCGCGCGGGTCACCAGATCGGCCGGGGCGGACTCGTCGTGCCGGATGTTGATGTAGAGATTGTCGAACGGTGCCGCCTTCCGGCCCGCCAGATGCCGGACCAGCAGACCGGTCACGATGAACACGAAAGCCACGACCGTAATCAGCGGCTGCGAGGCCCCCAGTCCGAGACCGAGCATGATCGCCACAAACAGAAAGGACAGTTCCTCTGGTTCCTTGATGGCGGCCCGGAATCTGATGATCGACAGCGCACCCACCAGCCCCAGCGACAGGGCGAGCGAGGACTTGATGAGGGTGATGATCACCAGCGTGCAGGTGGTCACGACGAAGAAATTGCTCGCGAACTTGCGCCGGTTCGAGAGCGACTGCCCACAACGCACATACACGCCGGCGAGCGTGAGGGACAACACCAGCCCCAGCACCAGGTGCATGACGAACTGCAGGACCGTGACCTCGTCTGTGACGCCGATCGACTGCTGGAGAGAATCGAGTTGCGACATACGCGGTATTGTACCGCGTGCCTGCGCCGCCGTCACCCACGATCTGGCTCACCCGCGTGCTCGGGGCACGAGACGCCTCGCAGCTGGCGGCAGTGCCTGCGGAGATCTGGCCGGCGGTCGTGGAACGCGCGAGGCTTCACGGCGTCCTCCCCCTGGTCGCCGACGCACTCCGGCGCGCCGGTGGACACTCCGGCGTTCCGGTTGCCGTCGTCGATGCCGCGCGCGATGCCGAAACGCGGACCGTGCGCCGGTCCCTTGTGTTTCAGTCCGCGCGGGCGGCTGCGCTACCCCGACCGGCTTCGCCGCCCGCGCTGGCGCCCAAGCCAATCATGCACTAACATTCAGATCGGACCACCCGTTGGGGGCCGATCAACGCCGCGAGCTCGGTCTCCCTCAGGTCAAGCTGCTCCACGACCGTCGCCTCCTTGCCCCCACGCCCTGCCCGCTCGTACCGCACAACCGCCCGCCCCGCAGGACCCGTAGGCCCCGAAGGACCCGTAGCACCTGTAGGACCCGTAGGACCCGCAGGACCCGTAGGACCCGGCTCCATGCCGAGCGTCTCTCGCAGCTGTGCAAAGGGGTTGTGCTTCATGGTGCCAGTGTAAATCCGAACGTGCGGCAGGCCTTCGGCCCTGCCGATCTGCTCGTAGTAGACTGCCCGCACTACCACCATGATGCGGATTCGCTGTGCGCTCGTGTTCGTGCTTGTTGTGCAGGCGCTGATGTCGGCACGTGCCGCGCAGACGCCCGTGGTCTGGTCGGTCGATCGCCAGGAGACGACGCCCGTGAAGGCGGGGGAGCGGTTTGAGGTCGTTGTTGGCGCCACGATTGACTTCGGCTGGCACCTCTATGCGCTCACGCAAACGGGTACAGGGCCGCTGCCGACCTCGATCACGTTGGAGTCGAGTCCGATCTTCGCGCCGGCAGGTGCTCCGATTACAGAGAAGCCTCTCGAAGGGTTTGATCCGAACTTCGACATCGTGACCCAGTACTACGATGACCAGGCACTGTTCCGCGTGCCGGTCCGTGTGGTTGATGGTGCACCCGATGGTGAACACACGCTGACGGTGGCGGTGCGCTTTCAGACCTGTAACGAGACGTTCTGTCTGCCGGCGCGCACGGAACGTTTGCCGCTGACCGTGGTGGTGGGACGGGTGGTCCCTCGTGCGGCAGCGTCGGCGGCGTCTGCCACGGCGGCCGCGGCGGCCGTAGCCCCGGCGCCTGCTTCACCTATTGTGCCGTCGGGCGACACGACATCCGGATCGGGCGCGCCTCGTGAGCGAGTCCCGGTACCGGACCTGGCGGCTTCTGATGCGGCGACGACCCTGGGCGCGTACGCCTGGCTCGCAGCGGCGATGGGTGCGCTGTCGCTGCTGACGCCGTGTGTGTTTCCGATGGTCCCCATTACCGTGTCCTACTTCACCGGCCGCGGCGCACGTTCGCGGCGTGAGGCGACCACGCAGGCGTTGTTGTACGGCGGTGGGATTGTGCTGACGTTTGCGGCGTTGGGCATGACGCTGGCGTTGGTGTTTGGCGCGTCGGGCCTCAACCGGCTGGCCGCCAATCCGTGGCTCAACATCGTCATCACGATCATGTTTCTCGCGTTCGCCGCGAGTTTGTTCGGAGGCCCGCAGCTCTCGGCGCCTTCCTCGATGTTGACTGCGGTGACCGCGCGTGCCAATCGTGCCGGGGCGGCCGGCGCGTTGCTGATGGGCCTTGCGTTTACGTTGACGTCGTTTACGTGTACGGCGCCGTTTCTGGGCACGTTGCTCGTTGTGGCGTCCCAGGGCGACTGGGTGTGGCCGCTTGTCGGGATGACCACCTTCGCGCTGGTGTTTGCGTTGCCGTTTGTCGGGCTCGCGCTGGTGCCGCGATGGCTCCAGTCGTTGCCTCGCGCAGGCACGTGGATGCTCAGCCTCAAGGCCGTGATGGGGCTGCTTGAGATCGCGGCGGCGATGAAGTTCCTCTCAAACGCCGACCTGGTCTGGGGCTGGGGCGTGTTCACGCGCGACGTAGTGATCGCGATCTGGGTGGTTGTTGCGGCCGTGATGGCGGTGTACCTGGCCGGCGGCCTCGCCCTTGGCCATGCGCCGCGGTTGCCGCGTGTGCGCGGAGTTCGATGGGTCCCCACCGCGGCTGCCGCAGTGCTTGCCGCGTGGCTGGCGACCGGCATGTCGGGTCGTCGTCTCGGCGAACTCGAGGCGTTCCTGCCGCCAGTTGATGCCGCAGATCTTGGCGCCGGTCGCGAGTTGTCGTGGATCGTGAATGACTACGACGCGGCGCTGACGCAGGCCGCGTCGGCCGGTGGACGGGTGCTCGTGGACTTCACCGGGTACACGTGCACCAATTGCCGATGGATGGAAGCCAACATGTTCACGCGCCCGGACGTCGCGCGTGAAATGGCGCGATACACACGGGTCCGTCTGTACACCGATGGCCTGGGTGAGCCCTACGAACGACATCAGGCCCTCGAGCAGGAGATGCTCGGTACCGTGGCGCTGCCGTTTTATGCCGTGCTTGAGGCGGACGGCACCCCGGTCGTCGCCTTCGGCGGCCTCACCCGTGATGAGGCGCGGTTTCTGACGTTTCTGCGCCGCGGCCAGACCGACAGCGCGCCGACCGCTACTTCGTTCCGCCCGTAACCGGCGCGATCGTCGACTGCAGCACCTTCCTGCTGCTCGCCTGGACAAAGGCAATCGCCACCAACTGGTTCGGATCGATCGTCGTCATCGCGCGATCTTCGGCGGCGAAGGTCTGCGAGCCGCCGCCCGCGCGGCGACGACCGATGTCCTGGGCGAGACTGCGCGTGATGCCCTCGCGAATCGTGGCCAGGTTGAAGGTGTGGGTCGTGTTGCCCGTGGCCGAGAGCGGAAGCCCCTGTCCGTTGGCGCCGGCCATGCCACGCACCACCATGTGATGTCCGCGAATGCCGTTTTCGCCGCCAAACAGCAGCGTCTTCTCGGCCAGGATCACATGCAGCGTCAAGCCTGAGGCGTTGGCCGGTAGTGCGGTGACGCTCGTCGTCACCGTGATCGCGTCGCCCTTGAGAGCACCCGTGACACTGAGCGCGGCGTCCCCGGGAGTTTCGAGGGCGCGGTCGATGAGTTTCACGTATTCGTCGTAGACCGCAGGCGCACGCGAGCGTCCGCCACCACCGAGGTTGGTGCCTGCCTCGTTGGCGGCCAGCGCGCCGCCGATGTGCATCGTGGGGACACCGTTGATGCTGTAGTAGTCGCGGCGCGCGGCGGTTTCCGGCGTGACCATCGGGTCCGGGCCGGGAATGTGCTGATGGTAGGAAATCGGGATGACCGTGTTCCGATCGTAGCGGTCCATTACGGCGTCAAACGCCAGGTCCGCGGCGACACATGGCGGGCAGGCGGACCCGGTGAACATCTCGACCAGCACCACGCGATTGGTGCGTGCCGGCGTGGGTGTGTACGGCGTGGTCCTGAGTGCCTTCGGCAGCGTGACGTACCGCTTGTTGATCTCCGCTTCCATCGTGTCGAGCGAGCCGTGGCGTTTGGTGTAGAGCGCCGTCAGGGCCTCGGCATCAGGACCGCGCATGAACTGCATCGCGGCGGCCGTGAGGTAGCGGTCGAGCGCCGAGGCCTCATCGCCTCTGGCGTGTTCGAGTTTCGCGAGTTGCACGAGTGCAGCCGGCAGCATCGGGTCGCGACCGACGGCGTCGCGCAGCACGGCCTCCGAACGCGCGGGGTCCGCACGGTAGAGGTTCGTGAGCGACGTCAGGGCCGCGACGTTCACCGGCGTGGCCTTGATCACCTCCAGCAGGAAGGCCTCGGCCTTGTCCTGTTGCCCGCGGTCGATGAAGAGGCCGACCAGTGCCGAGACAGCCGCGGGAGATTCGCTTGATGCCGCACGGTACTCGGTCTCGGCTTTCACGAGGTCGCCGCGCGCCGCGGCCAGTCGCCCAAGTTGATACCGTCCCGCCGCCCGCAGGTGACTCGACAGCGTGGGCGGTGCCAGCGTGGAGAGCAGGGCCTGTTCTGTCTGGTCGAGCAGCACCTTCCGGCCGATCAGTCGTGCCGCCGGCGCGACGGTTTCCTGAAAGCGGGCGTCCGGCGTCGCTGAGGTCGGGATGCGGGCCAGCATGCGCGAGAAGACCTCAGCCGCCGAGGCCTCGGCGTCCGGCATCTGGAGCACGATCGAGAGGACCTGCGCATCGACGCTGTTGAGGACGGGCGAGGTCGGATACGACTGCAGAATCTTGTCGAGTGCCACCAGGCGGTCGGTGGAGCGGCTGATGCGCAGGGCCGACTCAAGCGCCTTCTGTTCCGGGCGGACGATCGCCGTGGTGTCGTCCGACATTTCGCGGAGTGTCGGATCGGGCGGCGGGGCGGCCTGCTGCTGCGCCTGGAACACCGTTGGTGCCAGGCCGATGACGCAAACGGTGATGATGCCGATAACCGACCGGCCGCGCGGGACCGTGGTGTGCCACACGCCTGTCATACCCAAGCCCCCATTCGTTGGTAACGGCCGTCATTCTATCGGGAAATGCGTGTGGCCGGGCAACCCGTCGTGTAGAATCCGACCACTCCCCGATGAAAATCCGTCGCGCCGGCGTGTGGGCTCCTGGTTTCCTGACCATCGCGCTTTTCGTGTGCACGGCCGGCACGCAGGAACGAGTGGCCGCGCAGGGGCCATCTGCAGCGCAGGCGCCAGCAGCGACCGGTGTCATTCCCGTGCGTGTCGTGAATGGTCGGTTGATCGTGTTGACCGATTTGGTCGGACTCCGCTACACCAACGAGGCGAGTTTCGAGGTCTCCTTCGACTACCCCGACGCGTTAACGCTGCATCCGGACCAATTCCGGTGGCTGGGGTTCGATCCGAACGATCTCGGGCTGGGCGATCAGCAGCAGATTCATGTGCAGGTGGTCAACGGCCCCCGGTTGTCGTTCTCGGCGCGTGAGGTGGCGCAGGAGGCGTCCGAGGAGCGCGTGCAGGCGCAAAACGACATGACCAAGCTCTTCAGCGACGGGCTTGCCGAACGCAAGCTGAAGGGCACGATCGGTATCGGGCTGTTGCGCAGGTATCACCTCACACTCGACATCGCAGCCGGCCAGCTCATTCTCGCAGCGCCGGCAGCACCCGCCGATCCCACGGCTGTGCCCAATCCGACCGCAGATGTGGTGACGACCTTTGATGTGGTGAGTGACAGGATTGCCGTGCCCGTTGCGCACGTGGACGGCCAGCGCGCCGTCATGACGCTTGGCGGCACCGAATACGATTCGCCGATTGATACGCGTGTGACAGCGCCGCTTGGCAAACCTGCCGGCAACCTGCAGCCGATGACGCTCATGGAGATCGGAATCGGCGCACGTCGGCTCGATCTCTCCCAATACGTCGCGTTTCGCCCGCGCCGGTTTGGTGTGGCGCCCACACCGGCTGCCGACAGTCCGCTGGTCATCGCCGGCGTGAATCTCCTGGAGAAGTTCCGGATCGAGGTCGACTGGACCAATCAACGCATCGCGTGGACGGCCAAGGCGCCACCGGCCTACCCGCAGGAAGACTTTGCGTTCTTCGAAGCCGAAACCGGCGGCACGATGGACGCCCTCGAGGGGTTCCTGAAGACCCATGGGGAGTCGCGTCTGAGCGCCGAGGCGGCATCGCTGCTGATGGATCGGCTCCTTGAACGCGAAGAGGTGACCGAGGCGGACGTGCGGCGCGTGTTGCCATGGGCCGTGCGCACGGCGTTGCCCGGGCGCAAGACCGAGACGCTTGCCTCCTACGTGGAGAAGTTCGTGGAACGTCCGGGTCGCGAAGCGCTCGCGATCGCGGTCGGCAAGGAAGGGTTGACCTACGCACGCGAGGCGTTTGATGCGCGCGTGGTGTACGCGCTTCACCATCGTCTTGCACGTCTCTATATGGCCCAGGAGAACTGGAGCGATGCCTGGAAACACCTGCTGTCGGCGGCTTTCATGGCCCCGGAAGACCTGGAGATTTCGCTGGATCTGGCACGGGTCTACGACAAGCAGGGCCAGGCCCGGCGGGCGTACTCCCGCTACAAGCAGGTAGGTGCGGCACCGGGAGTGCCGCCGGAGATTGCGGCCGAAATCACAGCCGCGCTTGATCGCCTGCGTCCACTACTGCCCAAGGATGATCCGTTGCTCCGTGACGGCGCCGGGCGTGGTGGTCGTGGCGGCGGTGGAGGTGGGCGATGAGTGTGATGGATTCTGCCGGCCTGCGCGGCCGACTCAACACACTGGCGCATCAGGCGCAGCGCCACATCAGCGGGTGGCAGCGCGCGCGCGACCTGAGACGCGGCGTGAGGCGCGCCTTTGTCTGGGCACCCGTCGGGCCGGCGCTGGCGGGTGGTTATCAACTCGTGCGCGTGCTGGGTGGTGGCGGCGGAGTCAGCTGGGCCTGGTGGGTCTGGGCGTTGCTGCTGGTTGCCGGGCCAGTCGTTGCGCTCGCCCTCTGGTTGGTGCGCGCAGCGCGGCAACGCAGTCTGACTCGGCGCCAGTGCCTGGGCGCGTTTGACCTCCAGTTGGGTACACACGACCGATTGGTGACCGCCGACGAATTCCTGGCCGCGGCGGATCACTCGACCTCGGCGTTTCACCTCGCAGCGATCGAAGACGCCGCCTCGCACATTGATGCCGCCGAACAGATGACACTGGCCGCACGCGCGTTGCCGGCGTGGTCGTTGTCCCGGCGGGCCGGCCTCGCGCTGGTCGCCGCGCTGGTGTTGCTCCTTGCCAACCTGTGGGTCGCCACGCGCTTGGCGCCGACGGACGCCACTGCCACGCTGGCCGATGCTGCGCTCTCGCAGTCCGCCGCGTCTCCGGTCTCGCTGCTCCAGCAGTGGCTGGGCCGCGCACCTGCCGCGCCGCGGCCGCAGCGGCCGCCATCCACAATGCCGGAGGCCGCAAGCGCCACCGATACACAGCCGGACAGCACCCCGCGTACGAATCAGACGGCGCAGGACGCCGAAGGGGGATCGCAGTCCGGCGGCCAATCCCGGAGCCGGTCCACCAGCCAGGCGATGAGTAGTGCCGGGTCACCCTCCAATCAGCAGAATCCGTCGCAGCCGCTGGAAGATGATCCGCCGCAGGACCAGCAGGCGCCCTCAAAGACGCCGCCGAAACCGCCGGATAACCGCAAGGGCGAGCCGCAGTCCTCCTCGGCGACCTCCGGTCAAGGCCAGTCCCGCTCATCCAGTGTCGATCGCAGTGCGATTCCGGCCGTCGATCAGCCCGATCGCGCCGGCGCAAACAAGGACGATGGCAAGGATGAGGAAGGCGAAGAGGACGAGGTCGAAGAGGAAAAGACCTCCGGTGCCGAGCGACCGTCGCTTCGCCGCAACAAACCTCCGGTCGATCGCAACCTGTCACCACGTCCTGCCGGCGACGAGCCAAACCCGAACGCCAATGGCCGCAGTGGCCCCGGGGGACGCAAGAAGACACGTGGTGTGCCCGCAATGATTCTCGGCGTGCCGACGCCCGATCGCATTCAAGGCATGACGCATCCGGGCCGTTCGAAGGTGACGCAGGAAAACGCGACGCCTCGCGAAGAGCCGCAGGCGGCGGTGAATGCCGAAGCGCGGCCCCCCAGGCAGTCGCCGGTGGGCCACATTGAACATCCGCGACTGCTGCCCTGGATGCAGTCGCTCGTCGAGAAGTACTTCACGCGAGAGAAGCCGCCGACGGCGGCAGGGTCGGGAGGCCGAGAGTGAGCACGAGTGCAACGGACGCCAGGGAAGCGGCCGCGCGGTTCTGCCGCGTGTATGCCGACATCAAGTCACGAGTCCACCAGATGATGGTTGGCCAGGACGAGATCATCGATGGCGCCATGACGGCGCTGCTGGCCGGCGGGCACGTGTTGCTCGAAGGCGTCCCGGGCCTGGGCAAGACGATGCTCGTGCGGTGCCTGAGCCAGGCGATCGACGCGTCGTTTTCGCGTATTCAGTTCACGCCCGACATGATGCCGGCCGACATCCAGGGCACGTGGGTGCTCATGGAGAACGAACGCGGCGGTCACGAGCTGCGGTTTCAGGAAGGGCCGCTGGTCGCCAACCTCGTGCTGGCCGATGAAATCAATCGGGCGACACCCAAGACGCAGTCAGCGCTGCTTGAGGCGATGCAGGAGAAACAGGTCACGGTCGGGCGCCGGACGTTGAAGTTGCCCGAGCCGTTCTGCGTGCTTGCGACCCAGAACCCGGTGGAACAGGAAGGCACCTACCCGCTGCCGGAGGCGCAGCTCGACCGGTTCTTGTTCAAGCTGGTGGTCGGGTACCCGAAGGAAGAGGACTACGCCGCGATCCTGGATCGCACCATTGGTGATACCGATGTCGTGATTACGCCGGTGATTCACGCGGCGGATATCGTGGCGCTCCGGCACACCGTGCGTGCGGTGCCGGTGCCGGACCACGCCCGGCAGTACGCGATTCGACTGGTCATGGCGACGCAGCCGGGCAGTGCGTATGCGCCGCCGCGCATCAACGAATACGTCGCCCTTGGATCAAGCCCGCGCGGCGCACAGTCGCTGTTGCTGGCCGCCAAGGTCCGCGCATTGATTGAGGGGCGCTATGCGGTCAGCGTTGACGACGTGCGTCGCGTGGCGCTGCCGGTGTTGCGCCATCGCGTGCTGATCAACTTCCACGGCCAGTCCGATCGCATCACTGATGCCGACATCGTGGATGCCGCGCTCGCCGCCGTGCGCGCGCCTCTTGAAGTCGCCTCATGACCGCTGGTCCGATCCCCTTCGAACGACTGTTCGATCCGGCGTTCCTCTCCGCGTTGTCACACCTGAGCCTGTCGGTCAGTCGTGTCGCCGCCGGGGGACGTTTCGGGGAACGTCTGTCGAAAGAGCTCGGGTCGGGCCTGGAGTTCCGTGACTATCGCGGGTATTCACCCGGCGACGACCCCCGTGCGATCGATTGGAACATCTACCGTCGACTCGGCAAGGTCTTCCTGCGGTTGTACGAGGAACAGCAGGATCTGCCGCTGTACCTGATGCCGGATGTGTCAGCGAGCATGTTCCACGAGCCGGAGCCCCGGGCTATCGGAGGGCTGCGGTGTGCGCTGGCGCTGGCGACGATCAGTCTCTCTCACCACGACACGATCGCGCTGTTTCCGTTCGCCAAGACCATGCAGGTGACCGTGCGGTCGCTCTCGGGCAAAGCCTCGACGATGACGTGTGCGGAACATCTGTCGCGCCTCGCGCCGGCCGCACCGGAGGACGGTACAAGCCTGTCGGCAGCGATTCGACGACTCGCCGACATGAATCTGCGACGCGGACTGCTCGTTATCATCAGTGACTTCTTTGATCCGCAGGGTCTGGATGCCGTACGTGATGCTCTGCGCGCCGTTCGGCACCGAGTGCTCTTTGTGCAGCTCACGCGCCCATCGGACGCGTCACCTGATCTGGATGGCGATGTGCGACTGCGCGATTGTGAAACCGGAGAGGTGACCGAACTCACAGTGACACCCGACGTGCGTGAACGCTATCGCGAGGCCTACGCGCGCTTTTCAGCTGACCTGGCCGCCATCGCGAAGTACTACCGCGGTGGTCTGCTGCAGGTGGACGTGGAACGTGATCTGATCACGCAGCTCAACGCGTTCTTCGCAGAAGGGAAGTTGACGGCGTGACGTTTGGCGCCTGGTCACTCGGTGTGGTCGTGGCCGGTCTGGCCGCGCTTGCGGCAGTGCTGTTCGCGCTGCAGCAGCTCCGCACCCGCTATCGCGACGTGACGGTGGTGACGACGCTGTTCTGGAAGCAGGTCAGTCACGAGGCGCCGGTGCGCACGTTGCGGGAACGCTTTCGGCACCCGCTGGCGTATCTCCTGATTCTCGCCATCACCGCGCTCGTGTGGCTTGCGCTGGGAGAACCCCGATGGCGTGACGACTCCGGCAGTGAGTCGGTGGTCATCATCGTGGATGGATCCGCCGGCATGGGCCGGAGGGACCGGTTGAGTACGGCGCTGACGCAGGCGCGTGAAGTGGCGGACACGGTACCGGCCGGCAGGCGGAGTGTCGTGTGGGCCGGCGCAACCGTCCGTCCGCTCCTTGCGACTGGAGAAGACGCGTTGCTGCTGGAGGCACGCGCGAGTGGGCGCACGGCCGAGGCGGCCCCGCCCACCGTCGCGCACGCGATTCACACGGCAGCAAACATGGCCGTCACCTCCGACCGACTCCGCATCATCGTCGTCGGCGATGCCCCTGTGGGGGCGGAGGTCGTGGACGCGCTGCCGGAGCATGTGACCGTGACGCGGGCATCGAGCGTGGAGGCGCCGGATCCGAACGCCGGCATCACGGCACTCGGTGCGGCCGATGCGTTGTCGGGAGCCTGGGACCGCGTGGACGTGTTCATGGCCGTTGAGCGGCCGCAGGGCGCTCCCGCAGCCGCGGTGACCATCACGCTTGATGGCCGGCCGATCGCTGCCGAGGCCGTGACGCGCACGGCATGGCCTGATGGGCGCGGTGAATCGGTTCGTGTACGCGATGTGCAGGCAGCGGGTGGGTTGTTTGAGGCCCGGTTGAGTGGCGACGCGTTGGCAGTCGACGACTACGCGGCCGTGCGGTTGCCGAACAAGCCACTCCTGAAGGTGCAGGTCTCGCCGTCACTGGCCGCCGTGTTGGTGCCTGTGCTGGCCGCCGACAACGGCGTCGAGATCGTGGACGCCAGCCCCGACGTTGCCGTGCGACGCGCCGGCGAGCAGGTCGGCGGTGGCGCTCCAGCGCTGGAATTTGTGGAGGTCGAGCAGCAGGCCAGCGCGTTTCTGCTGACCCATCCGGCGACGGTTGAGGCCGGGGACGCCCTCATGGCCGCGGTCGAGCGAATCGGCCTGCGGCAGATTGATGCCACGAGTCTGGCAAACCAGGTCGGTCGATCGATCGAGGTGACGGTGGCCGCCGGCGATGCATGGCGGTTCTCGGTGTGGGCGCCCCTGGTGACCGACGACTTCAACTTCACGCGTTCTCGCGCCTTCCCTGTGTTTGTGGCCAATGCCATTCGCTGGCTGGCGCAGGTGGAGGCGTGGGCACCGTATGTCGCGGCCGGGCGCACGCTGCGCGCGAGTGAAGGCACGGTGCCGCCGGTCGTGCTGAGTGCCTCCGGGCGGGCGTTGGATGGAGGCGGCCTGGCGCTGGTGCCTGCTGTGGCGGGTGACCTCGCACGGCAGGGGGCTCAACCGCTGGCGGTGTCACTGCTGGCGCCCTCGGTGACGCGCGGCGGTGCGGCGGACGTCCTGCCCGTCGAAAACGTGCGTTCTGGAGCGGCGAGTGCGCCGCTGGTGTGGTGGCTGGTGCTGGCGGCGCTGCTGCTCCTCTCAGCCGAGTGGTACTTCTACCAACGCGGACGGATGCCGTAGTCATGTCGATTGGCTGGCTCAATCCGTGGGCGTTGGTGCTCTTGCCGGGCCTGGTGGCGCTGTGGTTCTTCCCGCGTCGAGCTGCAAGCTGGGCGCATCCCACCTGGCGCGCCGTTGCAGCTGCAGCGCTGATTCTCGCGCTCGCACAACCCGTGCTGCTCAGACGTTCACCGCGCGTGCACGAAGTGTTCGTCGTCGACGAATCCGCCTCGGTGTCGCCCGGTCAGCGCGCCCGTCAGGCCGCGCTGGTATCGGCGAGGCGTCAGGGGCCGGACGATGTGCTGGTGGTGATTGGTGGGACGGGAGAGAGTGTCGCCGGTCAGGAGAGGTTCGGTGCGACGCTCACGGTCGGAACCGAGAGCACATCGTCACTCTCCGACGCTTTGGCGGCTGCGGCGCGACTGGTGCCGGACGAGGGGCGAGGCCGGGTGTGGCTCTTCACCGATGGACTCTCCACCGATCGACGCTGGGGCACAGTTGTGCAGGACCTGATCGCGCGTGGTGTGGTTGTGGAGGCGCACGACCTTGGGGTGGACGAGCGTGATGTGTACCCGGCGCGCATTCTGACGGATGGGGAACTGCGCGTCGGCCAGACCGGTCGTGTGCTGGTGGATGTCGCCGGTGCGGCGACTGGCGTGGTGGTGCGACTGCATAGTGCTGACGGGCGGGAGCTGGCAACGTCCGGGCCGATCGACAGTGACGGCGGCGTGACGGTGCCGTTGGCGTTTGAGCCGTCGGAAGCGGGGGCGCTGACGTTGGTCGCGGAGGTCGCGCCTGTTGCAGGGGACGTGGAAGTCGACAACAACATCACACGGACAACGGTTGCGGTGCAGCCTCCGCTGCAGGTGCTGTATCTCGGAGATCGCCAACGCGGCGGTGCCGCTGGCATGGAGCGACTGCTGGGGCAGGGCTACGTGGTGCGCGATGGCGGTACGTCGGCAGCGGCAGGGGATCTGGCGCAGTGGGATCTGGTGATGGTGGATGACCGTCCCGCCAGTCAGTTGTCGCCCCAGGAGCAGCGGCGGTTGACCGACGCCGTGTCGCGACAAGGTGTGGGCCTGGTGTTCAGCGGAGGCCGTTCGGCGTTTGGCACGGGTGGCTACGACGGCATGCCGCTTACCGAGGCCGTGCCGGTCGAGTTCGTGCAGCGCGCTGAGAAGCGGGATCCCAGCACGGCGCTGGCGATCATCATCGACACCTCAGGATCGATGATCGGCACACGCATGGAGCTGGCAAAGCAGGTCGCCCGCCTCGCGATCCGGCGCCTCAAGGCCCACGATCGTGTCGGCATCGTGGAGTTCTACGGCAACAAACACTGGGCCGTGCCGCTGCAGTCGGCGGCCAACAAGATCACGATCGATCGAGCAATTGGTCGCATACAGGCGATAGGCGGCACGGTGCTGCGGCCGGGCCTTGAAGAGGCGTATTACGGGCTGAAGAACGTTGATACGCGCTACAAGCACATTCTGGTGATCACCGACGCCGGTGTGGAGACGGCGGACTACGAAGTGCTCCTGCGACAAATCACCAACGACGGCATCAACCTGTCGACGGTGCTTGTGGGGGCGCAGGCGCATAACCAGCTGCTGATCGATTTGGCGTCGTGGGGCAAGGGGCGCTTCTACTCGGCCATCGACCGCTACAGTCTGCCCGAGGTGATTCTCAAGCAGCCCTCAACCATGAAGTTGCCGGCCTACAAGACCGGCGCGTTTTCGGTGCAGACGCGTGGAGGCGCCGGGTGGTGGAGTGACATCAATCGGGGGGCGGTGCCCGCACTTGGCGGATACGTCGAAACCACCGCGCGTGACGAGGCCGAGGTGTTGATGGAAGTGGCCGGGTCGGGTGACCCGGTGGTGGCGACGTGGCGCTACGGTCTGGGCCGGGTGACGGCCGTCACCACGGAGCCGGTCGGAGAGGGCACCCGCAGCTGGAACGGGTGGAAGGACTACGGCCGGTGGCTCGGGCGGGTGATGTCGCGTACAGCGGCCGACATCAAACTCTTCGACTACCAGGTCGAACGCGACGATCGACAGGTGCTGGTGACGGCGCGACGCCTGGCGCGCGATGAGTCCCTGCAACCGGAGGCGGCGCGTGTGATGCCGACGGGCGCCCAGGGTGAGTCGCTGTCGTTCCGAGAAGTGGCGCCCGGCTTCTTCGAAGCCGAGGCCGTCGTGAGTGGCGACGATGTGTTTCACGCACTCGCCGCAGCGCGACGAAACGTAGAGGGCCCTTCGTGGCAGCCGACACGGTTGGTGGCACCGGCCGGGGCCGGTCGCGCGGCTGAACGCCAGGTGTGGCCTGAGGATGGTATCGACCTGGAACGGTTGGCGCGCGTGACCGGCGGGACGTATGTGGCGCCTGAAGATCGCGCCGACGCGTTGGCGGCACCGTCGACCGTGCCGGATGGACCGGGCGCATTGGATGCGTGGCCGCTGTGGCGCCCGCTTCTGTGGATCGCGCTCCTGGGCTACATCAGTGAAGTGGCGTGGCGGCGCTGGCCGCGACGCGCCGTGGGGAGACGCGCATGATTCTCGTCACAGGCGTATTGGCACCGGTCCTCGTGGTGGCGTCAGCCGGACTGCCGCAGTCGAGTGTGGTGGTGCCCGTACGCATCGATCCACCCGTCGTCGAACGCATCTACAACCAGGCGATTCTCGCGGATGGATCGCCCGACAGGGTCAGTGCCGACCTGGAGCGGCAGTGTGGCGATGCCGCACGCGTGGTGGCGGCGCGCGCCCGTGCATGTCTGCTGCGTTCGCATCTGGAGTGGCGGCATGGCCGCGCCGACAAGGCCATGGCCGCGGTGGAGGCCGGGCTCGCCGTGTCTCCGACTGATGAACTCACGTACCACAAGGCGCGCCTGCTTGACGCGGCGGGCCGCGGTGCCGACGCGCGCGACTGGTACAGCCGTGCGATCGAGCGGACGACGAGCCCGACGTTGCGGGAGTCGATTCGCCTGCGGCTGACGTTCCTCGATGCCGTGGGCCAGAACGTCGAGAGTCTCACGGCGCTGGCGAAGACGAGGCCGCGCGAATTCCGCAACCGCGTCTCGATTGCGCTGGCCATTCTCGATTTCGACAAAGAGGCCGCTGCGCTCTATGAGGTGTATGGCGCGGGTGCCGAGCGTTTTCGCCAGCACGTGCGCGTGGCGCAGTGGGCCATTCAGGCGAAGGAGGCGCCGCGAGCGCAGGCCGAAGCCTGGAGCGCCGTACGCGCGGCTACGGTCGAGCGCGACCGGAACTACGGGCTGAGTCTGCTCGTGGAAGCGCACCTGCTGGACCGATCGCTCGATCGGCTGCTGGATCGACTGGCCGGACAGCCGGCGCTGACACCTGAAGAGCAGCGGGTGCGGGTCGACCTGCTCCGACAGACAGGCCGATTTGCCGACGCCATTGCGCTGTTCTCCAGCGCTCATGGTCGTGACCTGAGTCCAGACCTGCGCCGTGAACTGCTGCGCATGTACCGCGACGCCGGACGCACAGCGGACATGCTCGCCGAGTACGGCCGGTTGATGGCGGCAGAACCGGCCAGCGTCGAATGGCCGGAGGGCCTGGGTCAGTACTACCTCGAACTCGGGGATCAGGCCTCGGCGCGTCAGGTATGGGAGGCGTTTCTGGCGCGCAACTCCGACGTGGGTGTGTTGCTCGCCGGGTCTGACGCGTTGTCGGCCTTTGGCCTGCACGACCTCGCCATGGCGGCTACAGAGCGGGCGCTGGCGGGCGGAGCCAGCGACGAGAGCAAGGCGCAGGTGCGACTGACGCAGGCTGAGTTGTATCGCGCGCGCGGTCTGGTGAACGAAGCCGAGCAGGTGTTGGTGAAGTTGGATGGGGCGCTCGCACCAACCGCGCCGTTGCGCGTCGAGCTTGCCGATGCGTGGGAGCGGCTGCAGCGCCTGGATCGGGCGGCCGGCACGCTTGAGGCGTTCGGCAAAGCGCGAGGTGGACTTGGCGTCGACGAGCAGATGCGCCTGGCCTGGATGTTTGACTCGACCGGGCGCCGCGATGATGCGTTGGCGATCTGGAAGGGGCTGTGGTCGGGTGAAAACCTGGCGGCGCGTCGCAAGCTGGTGGAAGAACGGCTGTTGCTGCTGGCGGCCGAGCTCGGCAGCCTGGGTGAGTTGGCGGTTGAGCTGGAGCAGAAGCTTGCGGCGGGACGCGCAGAACCACGGGAGGTGAGCCTGCTCGTCAGCCTGTACACGAAGGTCGGTGACTCGGTGTCGGCCATCGACGTGGTCACGACCGCAGCGTCGCAACCGGGCGCCACGCGCAAATCCGCGATCGACAGCCTCAGAGAGCAGGCGCAGATCTATCTCGCACTGGCCAACTACGGCGAGTTCCGGCGGCTGACCGAGCGGTTGATGGAGATCGATCCGGACAACAAGACGGACTACCTCCAGTCGCTCTTGATCAATCACATCGAAGCAGGCGCGGCCGGGATGAGCAAGGAAGAAGACCCCGCCGCGCAGCTGCGCCTGTGGCTTGCCGAACTGCGCAAGGTGGGTGGTGATGCGGCCGGCGCGGAGTTTGAGGCCGGTGTGCTCGACATGGCCGGACAACGCGATCTGGCGATTGAGTCGTATCGACGTGCACTCGCGCTGCACCCGGATCGGTCCGACGATCACCTGCTGCTGGCTGACCTGCTGCGCCAGGCCGGACGACAGGCCGAGGCGATTACGAGTCTGCAGTACCTGACGGAAGTCGCGGAGAGTGACGAGTTGTTCCTGGTGGCCATTGACGGCATCACCAACATGCGCACCGCCAGCCCGGCGATCGTGAAGTGGGCGCAGCGCCGGGCGTTGGAGCGGCTGACCGAGCGCGACGACAAGATCTACCTGTACGAGATGCTCGCGGAGCTCTTTGAGGAGAACAAGGACGCCAAGGGCTACATCGCGGCACTGGAGGCATCACTGGCGCATGCCGACAGTCGACGCTCCCACGTGTTGCGCGAGCTCATGGCCGCGACCGCGGATATCACGACATTCGAAGCGAGCCAGCGGACGGCCGAGCCCAACCGCGAATTGAACGTTGCGTTTGGTCGTCGCCTGGTTGCCCTGGGTGAGGAACTGCCGCCCGATGTGTACGTGGAACTCGGGCGCGCGTTCATCGCGATGAACGATGCGGCGTCGGCTCGACGTGCGTTTGAACTGGCAGTCGATCGGACTGGGCGCGCCGATTTGGTTGTGACGGCGGCGCAGCTGTTCGAGCGGGGCGGCTTTGATGCGGAAGCCGCGCGGGAGTACGAGCGGGCGCTGGTTGGTGACGCCGGCAATCTCGACGTGCTCTGGCGCCTGGCGCGCATTCGGGAGCGCACCGGCGCCCGGCCGCTCGCCCATGCGTCCTATCAGCGTGCGCTCACCGCCATCGTGGAGCGTCAGCCGCGCCAGACATCAACACGCAGCGGGGCGGCAGACTCCGGTACCACCCACGAATACAAACGGCTCTACGGCGTGACGCTGGCCGGGGTGTTGTCCACCTTGCCGGCTGCTGATGCCGCGCGACAGGCCCTGGTCGACCAGTGGAAGACCGTGGCCCTGGCGGAACTCGAGGCAGCCCGGCAGATCCAGCCGCAGCGGCCGTTGTCCGCGCTGCCACGCCTGGACGTGGCGGCCCGCACGTTCCGCGCGGTGGCAGTCGCCGCCACTGCCGGTGCTGGTGTTGACGATGTGGATCGGGCGCTGACGGCCTGGCTGCAGGACGAGATGGGGCGGCTCGCCGTGGAGTCCGATCGTCGCGCGTGGGGTCTCGGGTCGCTCACACCTGCAGCGGGCGTCGACGCGGCTGTGACCTCGCCGGCCTCGATCCCTGCCGCCACCGTGCGCACCGAGGCGGACTTCATTCGGGAGATCGGCGTGGCACTCGGCGCTGGTGATCAGGATGCGGCGCTGACGCAGTACCGGCAGTGGGCCCGGTATGCCGCTCCGACCAAGCCGCCCGTACGCTCTGGGCCGGTGGAACTGCCGGATCGATCGCCGGGGCTGCCCGAGGTGGCGTCGCACGCATTTGGCCGGCTCGATGAGAATCGTTTCACGAGTCTGGCGCAGCACATTCAGACGCTCGTCACAGACTCGGATGATGCCGCCGAGAAGATCATCCTCGACCTTGTGTACCAGTACGAAGTGCCGGCCGTGCCGATTCTCACGCGACTTGAAACCGCACTGGGTGCGCCGCTGATCGAAGAGTCGCGCCTGATGCGTCTGGTGATGCGGCGGACGGACTGGTCGCTCCTCAACATGGTCTACGTGTTGGGGCGCCTCTCAGGCGATCGGCGCATCGACGTGATCGAACGATACGGGCGCGCGGCCGAACTCAATTGGGCCACCTACCTCAAGGGGCTCGGCATCATGCTGCGGCAGCCGCTGGATGAACGTCAGCGGGCGCGGACCATCGAGGTGGTCACCGGGGCGTTTCAGGGCCTGATGAAGCGGGGCAGCGGGCCCAGCCTGTTGCCCAACTTCATGAACTATGCGTTCATCGATCGACTCGACCCCGCCAATGCCCCGGTGGTCGAGGCGGTCGAGCGGTTTCTGGCCGAGCGTCACCCCTCGGTGTTCAAGGTTGGCTTCTTCCGGGCCCACATGCTCAAGGACCTCGGCCGACTCGACGATGCCGTGGACGTGTACGTCGACACCGCACTGAGCATGTGGGTGCCCACGCCCCCGGCAGGTGTCACCACTCAGCCCGGACAGCTCAATCCGTACGCGTTCCAGACCTTTGTACGCAACTTCAGTCTGTGGGCATTCCGCGATCGGCGCGCGATGGTCATGGACCGCCTGCGTGTTCGCGAGGCCGGCGGGTTGACCGACGCGATGCTGGACCTCCGCGTGTATCTGCAGGCTGGCGACCCGCTCGCCAACACCGGCGCCTACCTGGAGGAATTGCAGGCGCTTGCCGATCGTCATCCAACGCACGAGGGCGTGCGGGACCTGCTCGCCACGCAGTATGACCAGCGGGGAGACACACGTCGCGCGGTCTTGGTCGCTGAGCAACTGGTCGCACTCAAGCCGGAGTCGCGCGAGTATCGATATCGGCTGGCCGGGTTCTGGCAGAAGCTCAATCAGCCGGAAAAAGCGCTGGAGGCCACGCGGGGGGCGCCGCTGACCTTAATGGCGCCACCAGTGGTCCGCAATTTCTACATTGAAGCGATCAGCGGCCCGCCCACCCAACGATTCCCCACGCTCAAGAAGGCGCTCGACGACTATCGCAGGGCGGCCGGCCGCACGCCGGTACCGACTGTGGGCTCGGGCCTTGGTACCTTGCTGCAGGCGTTGCCGCCCACGTTCATGACGCTGAACGAGTTTGCGCAGACGCGGGATCTCGAAGACCCGTACCTCTACGTGCGCGACTTCCTCGCCATCGACGCCGAACCAGCACCAGCCACCGCGGCGGCCGACGGCGCGACCCGCCAGGCAACGGCGCTTGTGACTGCCGGTGGTGCGGTGGCCCTCACGCGGGCGACGCCTGCTCAGACACCCACCACGACGTCTTCGCGCCTGGTCACATCGCTGGCGGCGGTTGGCCCCGAAGTGCCGGCCCGTTCGTCACGACTGACCGACGTGGTGGGACGGACGGGAGCCGGCGTCGAAGAACTGAACACCTACCTCACCGGTATTCGGGCCGTGGATGTCGACCGGTCCTCGGTGTTCCTCACCATGCTCGTCGAGGCCACGGCGAGTGCCGGCAGAAGTGAGGACGTGTTGCGTCAGGCCACGACCTCCGACGCCCTTCGCACCATGGCCGTCAAGGATGCGGTGGTGTGGATTGGTGTTGCGGCCACGCAACCGCGCGATCGCGCGGTATCGCTGTATACCCTGGCCGATCAGGCAGGGCGCGGCAGGATGACAAGCCCGGCACTCGAGCAACTGCTGACGGCGCGGCTGGCGGCGGTGGCCGGACAAGGCGACGCGGCGCTGGCGCGGTATCGGGAGTTGGCTACGCGTCTGCTGGCGGGCACCGGAGCGACGCTGCAGCCAAACACGCTGCAGGCCGATGCGTACGGGCGTGACAACGGCGTCATGACGTTCACCGGCATCGGGTTGTGGGAGGAAGGCCTCAAGTGGCTGGACGGACCCCGGTTCGCGCAGCTGGTTGCCGACATGCTCACATTGGCTCGCCCGTCCGACAGCATGCCCGTGCGTGCGGCGCACAGCAGATTCGTGAACGTGCTCTACGTGAAGATGGCCCAGGCCGGCCTGCGCATTCCTGCCCTTGAGCGAGAGGCGCTGGCCATCGCCCCGATGTCGGTGTGGACGCGGCCGGAACTGCTGCAGGCCATCTTCGCTCGTGCACATGCGGGCCGCACGGCCGACGCCCTGGCCCTGTTGAAGCCCGTGATGAGTCGCGAGCTTGAGGTGCGTCCCGCTGTTGACTCCGCACTGACCACGCAGCTGTTCGCCGCGCGACAGTTCCAGGTGGCCCTGGGCTTGTCGGGCGACCTCCAGGCGCTTGGACCCTTTGGCATGACCGGTATGGGGATCGAAGAGTTCAAGCCGTTGTTCGCGGCATCGACGACGGGATGGCCTGAGGCCGCCGGGTGGGTCTCGGCCGTGACTGATGCTGTCTCTACCTGGCTGGCAGACGGCACGGTGAATCGGGACGCGGCGCTGCAGATGCTCGGGCTGACGGCCACGCGGTTCGGGCAGTTGGGGCGGGTTGAGGATCGGACGCGTGTATTGGCAACGTTGGCGCAGGCATTGGCGGCCGCGCCTGCCTCCGTGCGCACCACATCGCTGGTCGTGGCACTGTGCGATGCCCACAAGGTGCCGCTGGCGCTGCCGGTGGTGCAGCAACTGGCACGTGATGCGCGACTTGACCTGTCGATGTTGTCGGCGGTACTCACGCGCACCAAGACCGATGAAGGCATCGCCGCCGCCCTTACCCTCGGTCGCGAACTCGCGGGTTATACGTCAGATGATGGCCTGCTCGGCCAGATGGTGCTGTTGGCCCGCGAGTCCGGCGACGCCGCCATCGTGACCGAATGGACCGACCGTCGCACGCGAGCTGCCGCCGCCCGGAAGGCCCTCGCCAGCCCCCCAAGCCCCACGAGTCCCACACGTTCACGCTGAACGTGCAGGACCCGTAGGACCCGTAGGACCCGAGTTAGAACTGCGACCAGAGGTACTGGTTGGTTACCTCGTGGTGGAACTGGACCTCGGCTGCCTTGATGCGTGAACCCAGGGCCTTCGGACAGCGGTCGGCCTGTGCCTGCTTCACGTCGATGAAGCGTCCATGCACTTCGTCGCCGAGCAGTTCGTGCATCAGCTTGCTGCCCTTGAAGAGCCGGCTGCCGTCGTAGATGTTGTCGGGCAGGAACTTCGTCCGCGACCGACGCGACTCGGCATCTCCCTCCTCGATGGGGCCCTCGAGCCCGGTGCGAAGCAGCAGATACAGCGCGAGGTAGGGGTTGGCGTCGGGCGCGATGGAGCGCACTTCGACGCGCGCGGATTTTTCGTTGCCGATCGGGATGCGCACCATCGCACCGCGGTTGACGGCCGAGGCCTTGATCTGGTTCGGCGCTTCGTAATGCGGATCGAGGCGCCGATACGCGTTCACGCTCGGGTTGAGTGCGAGGCAGCGTCTGATAGAAACCGTTATGTCAGGGAATGACCCACTTCATACGGACGATCGGCCGTTCGGCCCGTCGCCCCAGATCATCCTCACGTCGATCGGGGCGGCCGGGGCATCGCCTGCGAGAAACACGTAGCCGGCGTAGCCCTTTCCCGCAACCACCCCCAGCCCCGACTGCGCAATCCCGCGCGGCTCAGCGCCCGTGCCCAGGTCCACCTGCGGGGTGTGTGCGCCCACAAACGCGCCTTGGGTCACCATCGTGACGACGCCTGGGGCGCCCACCGACCGCCACGGCGACGGCACGTGCTCACGATCGCGTCGAGTCTCGCCGACGGCCGAATAGAACTTGCGGTCCTCGAGCATCTCCGCCCAGATCCCGCCATAGATGCTTTTTCCGAGATGCTCGATGAACTGCCCGTAGATCAAGTCGGGCATCGGCTCACGGGTCGTGTCGGCCTGGATCACGATGTCAGGCCGCAACTCGCGTGTTGTGATCAGTTCGAGCGTCAGGTCGTCGAACCAGGCTCGACCCGACGCCACCTCCGCTCCCGGCGCTGTGCCTGGCTGCGCGCGCGGCTCCAGGATCCAGTGCGCGGGCCGTCCGTCGGACCCCAGCAACTCCGCCGACGGATTCACGATGGCGCCCACCGGTTGACGCGGCTCCTGCGCGCTGCCGGACGTCGCGCTGCCCGCGGACACACACATCCCAGCCAGTAACATTCCTGCGGCAATCGCGCGGCTCTGCATTCGCATGGGGCGGAGTGTATCAACGACGCGTCAATGCGGCGTCAGCATATTCACAAAGCGCCACAGTTCCCGTGAGGGCAGGCTGGTGTCGAGTTCGATCCAGAAGTCTTCGCGCTTCAGCACCAGGTGGCTGCAGCTCCCGCAAACGGCTTGACTCTCAATACGGTATTTCCCTGTTATTTTTCCGTTTCTTTGAGCAGCCGCACGAGTTCGTCTTTCCAGACCGCCGCCATGGTGTGTGTGCCGTGGCCGGCGGTGCGGTCGGTGGCGGGATACGTGACCGCGCGGCCCCGTGTCACCCGCGCGGTCTCGCGTTCGAAGATGCCCAGCTCCGGCGGATTGATGATGTCGTCCGCGAAGTTGATAGCCACCAGCGGCGCGATGATCTTCTCGAGGCCAGGCCCCGGGTCGTAGTCGCGTGACGCTTCGAAGTAATAGAGCACGTCATTCGCGTCCGCCGTCTTGATGTAGTTCGCGATGTAGTTCTCCATGACTCGATCGGCATCGGCGAGTGTCGGCCCTTCGTTCTGGCGGCGCACCGGGTTGCTGCTCGCGAGCCACAACATCTGCGCGGCGACACGCAGGCTCGGCGGTTGCGTGGTGTAGTTGCCGTTGTTCCACGCGGGGTCGTTGCGGATGGCATCAATCAACACGCGGCGCCACACGCGGTTGCGGCCGGCGATCTGTGTGGGCAGACTCGCGAGCGGCAGCAGCGCGTCCATGAACGTCGGATGCATCTGCCCCCACATCCACGAGTGCATGCCGCCCATCGAGGTGCCCATGACCAGGCGAAGATGGTTGACGTTGAGGCCTTCGGTGATCAGCCGGTACTGCAGATCGATCATGTCGCGATAACCGTACTTCGGGAACGTCGCGCGCAGGCCGTTCGAGGGTTTGCTCGATGCACCATGGCCGATGTGGTCGGGCAGGATGATGTAGAACTGCGTCGCGTCGAGCGGTTGTCCGGGGCCGAAGAGTTCGCCTGAGAAGTTGCGCGACAGAAACTGCGTGCCGGTGCCGCCAGTGCCGTGTCCAATCCACACAGCGTTGGTCACGCGACCAGCCGCGTCCCGTCGCGGAGTGCCCAGCGTGCGATAGTGCAGCCGCACCTCGGGCAGCACCTCTCCCGACTGGAACGTGTAGTTCCGGACAACGAAGTCGCCCTCGGTGACCTGGGGGGCTGCCGGCTGCGCCGGCGTCTGGGCCAGTGGCGCCGCGACGCACAGCGCAGCCGCCGCTACGACAAGGAGATGTCTGAAAGTGCGCATGGTGGCGCCATTGTCACACGCTGGCGTCCCGTCTGCACGGATGCCAGGCGCGGGTTACGCGGCGGCCAGCAGACTGAGTCCGCTCAGGGCCAGCACGACGCCAATGACGATGAGCACAAGGTTGAGTCGCATACCGCGTTCCGTTCCAAGAGGTATGACGACGGCCGACCGTCCGCATTTAACCTGCGGACGTGAAGGGGTTGTTGATTCACGATTCATGTACCAAACGGCTTGTCCTCGCCGGCCAGACGATGGGACGATTTGGGGATGACGAAACCTGGCGGAGGACCGGTGGCTGCGGGTTATACTGCGGGTATGAAAACGGCTGTATCAATACCGGATTCTGTATTTCGTGATGCAGAGCGACACGCCAAGCGGACCCACAAGTCGCGAAGCCAGCTTTACGCGGAAGCCATTGTCGAGTACCTCGACCGCCACGCACCGGACGCCGTGACGGAGCGGATGAATGCCGTCGTCGCTGAGCTTGGGCCGTCGGCGTCAGACCCGTTTGTGACGGCTGCCGCGCATCGAACGCTCAAGAGTGTCGAGTGGTAGAGATTGCGCAAGGAGAGGTCTGGTGGGCGAGTCTGCCGGAACCCATGGGCTCGGGTCCGGGGTTTCGTCGGCCAGTAGTTGTGGCTCAGGGTGATGCGCTCAATCGGAGCCGCATCGCGACGGTGGTGTGTATCCCGCTGACGAGCAATCTGCTGTGGGCGGATGCGCCAGGCAACACTCGACTCTCGGCCAGGACCACTGGGCTACCGAAGGATTCGGTCGCCAATGCGACACAACTCGTGACGCTCGATCGTTCACTGCTGACCGATCGGGCGGGACGTCTGCCGCCACGGCAGGTCGCCCAAATCCTTCACGGTATCGATGTGATGCTCGGGAGGTAATTGGCCCGCCTTCGCTATCGTGCCTGACGGCGCAGCTTCGGCGCGCCAAAAACCGATTAGGACATTTTGGTCGGGGCGACTGGATTCGAACCAGCGACATCTCGCTCCCAAAGCGAGCGCTCTACCAGGCTGAGCCACGCCCCGACTGTCAGCCAGTGTATCTTACCCGCGTGAACTGGGTGTTGGTGGCGCTGGTGGGCTATCTGGCCATCCAGCTGGCGATTGGGGCGTGGCTGGCGCCGAAAATCCATACGGAGTCCGACTATCTCGTCGCCGGCCGACGGCTCGGGTACCCGCTCACCATCTTTTCGATCTTCGCGACCTGGTTCGGTGCCGAGACGTGTATCGCCTCGGCAGGCCGGGCCTACGAAGAAGGGTTCTCATTCACCTCGGCCGAACCCTTCGCCTACGGCATCACGCTGATGCTCACGGGCCTCATCTTCGCGGTCCCCATCTGGCGCATGAAGCTGACAACGATGGCGGACTTCTTCCGGCAGCGGTACGACGGTCGCGTCGAGAAGATCGCGGCGCTGATGCTGATTCCACCCGGCGTGTTGTGGGCCGCCGCACAACTTCGCGGGTTCGGCCAGGTCCTGACCACCATCACGACCATGGAAATTGGCGTGGCCATTACCATCGCCGCCGCCTTCTGCGTGGTCTACACCGTGCTCGGGGGATTGCTGGCGGATGCGCTCACGGACCTGATGCAGGGGGCTGTGCTCATTCTCGGCCTTGGCGTGCTCCTGGTGGTCGTGGTGGTCTCCCTGGGCGGACCGGCCGCGACACTCGCAGCCCTCGACCCCTCCCGCATCACCATCGTCAGCCCCGACGTCACTCCGACGTTCTTCGGGATGCTGGAGGAATACGCGATTCCCATTGCGGGTTCGGTCGTCGCTGTGGAACTGCTGAGTCGAGTGATTGCCGCGCGAAGCCCCGAGGTGGCGCGCAACGGGGCAGTCATTGCCGGAGGTCTGTACATCCTGGTCGGCGCGATCCCGGTGGTGCTCGGACTCGCGGCTGCGCGTCTGGTGCCGAACCTGCCGGATGCCGAGCAGTTTCTTCCCGCATTGGCGCTTCAGATGTTGCCGACCGCCGGCTATGTCATCTTTGTGGGTGCGCTGATCTCCGCGATTCTTTCCACGGTGGATACGATCCTGCTTGTGGCCGGCGGTCTGCTCGCGCACAACCTGGTCGGGCCCTTGCTGAAGGTGACGGACGAACGCACCAAGCTCAGACTGGCTCGTCTGGGCGTGCTGCTGTCCGGCATCATCGCCCTGTATCTCGCTCTTGGAGGGCGCGGAGTGGCCGAACTCGTGGAAGAGTCGTCGTCGTTCGGCACTGCAGGAACGCTGGTGGTTGTGACGTTCGGCCTGTTCACGCGGTACGGTGGTGCGCGCGCAGCGGCGGTCACGCTGCTGGGTGGGCTGGTCGCGTACGCCGGTGCCACGGCATTTGCGCTGCCGTATCCGTTCATCACGTCACTGGGCACGTCGGTGGTGCTGTATCTGGCTGGAGGATTACGTGAACGACGCTGACGACATCACCATTCGCCGCGCAAACAAGCGGGATCTGCAGGCGCTCGGCCTGCTCGGCGCGTCGTTGATGCGCATTCACTTCACATTCAACGAGCGCCGATTCATGGCGCCCGGCGATCATCCGGAGCACGGGTACGCGGACTTCCTCGAGGCGCAGTTGTCCGATCCGGAGATGCTCGTGCTGGTGGCGGAGCAGCGCGCCGCAATCCTCGGCTACGTGTACGCCGGCATCGAGCCGCAGTCCTTCAAGGAACTGCGCGAGCGCGCCGGCTACATCCACGACCTTCTCGTGACCGATGCGTCACGTGGTCAGGGTGTCGGTCCGCGATTGCTCGAAGCCGCCGTCGACTGGTTACGCGAACAGGGCGTCCCGCGTGTGCTGCTCTGGACCGCCGCGCCCAACGAGAAGGCGCGAAAGCTCTTTGCTGCTCACGGCTTCAGCCCGACGATGGTCGAGATGACGCGCGAGCTCTCGTAGGACGCGCTGAACTGCAGCGCGTCACACTCACTTCTTCTTGAGGCGTTCGGTAATCGCCTCCGCGCGGCGCCGCTGTTCGGCGGTCAGCTCGATCGCTTCGAGGTTGAGTGATTCAGGATGTTGCCCCTGGGAGCGGTACGCGGAATCCGTGCCGGTCTTCTGCTGCAACAGCATCTTGTAGACACTCGGTCCGGCGAAGCTTTGCGCCCAGCTCTGGAATTCCGCAGCGTTGCCTTCGCGCTCCCGGGCTTCCGGAACCGTGTCGAGCGACACAGTCGTGCCGGCCTGCAGAGCGCGCTGCGCGCCGTAGTAGACCGGACGTAGCCCGACCTTTTCGCCTTCCGCGGCCAGCAGGGTGAAGTTCGCATCGGTCGTGAAGTCGTTGAGCGTCGGGCCGACGTACGGCGCAAACGTATCGATCTGGTTCGGTGCCAGATGGGCGCCGGTCTGTTGCGAAGGCCCGTAGGTGCGGAAGCGCGGGTAGGTGTGCTGGTTCAGCATTTCCTCCCAGTTGCCGCCGTAGTCGATCGTCAGCATGTACCCGGCAGACAGCACAGCGGCCGAGTCGCGGATGAAGCTTTCCGCGCCCGGGTTCACGTAACTGACAAGTCCGCGCTGATCGCGTGCCAGCACCTGCGCGTACAGATCCGCATATCGGCTCAGGTGGTCCGCCACCACGGGCACGGTCGAGGCGGGCGCATACAACTCGCGGAACAACATCGCATTGGCCGTGTTCTCGTAGGCCGGTGTCGTCTGCAGGTGTTCGAGCAGGGAGACAAACGAGCCACGCGTCAGATAGACGTCGCCTTCACGCTGGCCCTTGAGGAACCGGTCTTCAATCGCGCGGTCATCGCCGTCAATCGCGCGAACCACTGCGGTCGGCAGCAATGGCTGTACCGCGCGCCATGTCTCGGCCGGGAGTGAGGGCACCACAAACGCCACTTCGGCCTTGCCGTCGGCCGAGAGGATGATCTTGTGCACGCTGAACGCGTCGGGCAGTTCGTTGGAGAGGATGATTCCCTTCAGGCTGTCCCTGTTGATCGTCGCGGTCATGTTCGTGGCGTCCGCGACACGCGCGTCGAACCGCTTGCCGAAGCGGGCATTCCGCTCCTTCTGAATCTTGTTGAGCGACGGGGACCGGTCGTAACAGACGTAAAGCACCTGGTCGGCGAACGCGCGCCACGAGGCATCCCCTGCGGCTTTGCGGACGATGTAGTCGAGGATGGCTTCGGCGAGCGCACCGTCTCCGGGGCCGAATTCCGCGATGGTAAATCGTTCGCTCGGCGTCAGCGTGCCGACCTTCCGCATGCCGTCCCACATCGTGTGGATCTGTTCGGCGACCATGTGTCCGAAGAGCGGCGCCAGCACGACCGGGTACGTGCGGTAGTGGTCGACAAAGTCCACCCGGCCACTCGAGTAGTACCCCACCGTCGGGTGGAACATCACGATGTCGTGATAGTCGAAGAAGCTGAGGAAGTATTTCGGCGCGTCCGCGTGGGCTTCAGGAGCCACGACCAGCTCCCGATGGACTTCCCACCCGTTGCGGAGCTCCCGCTCGTGCGATTCCTTCGAGGATTGCCCGGAAAACGGTACGGTCGTAACTAGTAGCAGGAGGCCGGCGGCAGCCGCCAGGACGGCAACGGATCGGATCAGGACGCGCATCCTCTCAGCTTACCGCAGCACGTGCCGGGCTATTCCTTCAGTGCCTGAGTCGGGTCGACCCGCCCCGCCCGCCGGGCCGGGAGCACACTGGCCAGCAGTGTCACGACGGCCAGCACCCCGGCAGTCATCGCAAACACGTGGGGCGCCGACGGCGTGACTCCAAACAACAACGTCCGCGTCACCTGAGCCGCGGCATAGGCGCTCGGAAGGCCGACAATCAGACCGGCACAGATCACCAACGCCGCATCGCAGAACACCAGTCTTCGGACGTCGCCCGGTTGCGCACCCATGAACCGATGAACCATGAACCCGAGTCGGGGTATCCTCTGTGGTGGAGTTCGTCAGTATGCGCAGTCACTTGTGGAGAATGGCCAGCCTGGTTGCCGCAGCCGCCGGCGCGGCCGCCTGTCAGACGATGGCCCCGGCCGGACAGGCGGGAGCCCCGGTCGTGATCACGATGGGCAAACCCGGGGAGGCCAGCACGTCCGCGCCGATGAGCACGGCCGGCAAAGGGGTCATCCTGCCGTTTGCTCCAGGCGACGTGGCGTTCATGTCCGGGATGATCACCCATCACGCGCAGGCCATCGAAATGGTCAATCTGCTCAAGTCACGCACCGAGAGCGAGACGATGCGGATGATGGCGCTGCGGATTGAAGTGTCGCAGAACGACGAGATCGGCTGGATGCGCGGGTGGCTCGAAGAACGCAAGCAACCGTTGCCCAGTGAACATGCGCACCATATGCCGGGCGGCATGATGCCCGGCATGTTGACGGACGCGGAGATGACAAAGCTGGCGGCGGCCAAAGGGGTCGAGTTCGACAAGTTGTTCCTCGAAGGCATGATCAAGCACCACATGGGCGCCTTGATCATGGTGGAGGAACTGTTCAACTCCCCCGGCGCGGCACAGCAGCCGGAAGTGTTTGATTTTGCGTCGCACGTGGATTCGGATCAGCGCATGGAAATTGCGCGCATGACGCAGATGTTGAAGGACCTCAACAAGGTGGGGTGAGGTTCGGTACGTAGGGCGCGCTGAACTTGAGCGCGCCGCGCGGGTTGGGTGGAGTTGGGTCAGGTTGGGTGAGGAGATGACGACGATGATCATGAGATGGGTTGCTGCGGTGTGTGTGGCGGTTGTGGCCGTCGGGGCGTTGCAGGTGTCGGCGCAGCAGGCGCCGCCGGCGCCGACGGATCCACGCGTGGGGCTGAAGGCCGGGTTGAAGGACGCCGGCATGGCCGCGAAGAACATCGAGCTGCTGGCGAATATGCCGCGGCCCGAGAACTTCGGGGATCCGATGGCGGGCGGACTCAACTTCGCCAACTCGGACCTGGCGTTCAAGGACTCGACGTTGTTCCTGGGGAACTTCTACGGGTTCAACTTCTACGACATCGAGGACCCGCGCAAGATTCGGCTGCGGGCGTCAATTCCGTGCCCGGGTGGTCAAGGCGACCTCTCGGTCTACGGCAACCTCCTGTTCATGTCCGTCGAGCAGGGCAACGGTCGTGTGGACTGCGGCACACAGGGCACCGGCGAGATGGGCAAGCCGAACCCCGAACGGTTCCGCGGCGTGCGCATCTTCGACATCAGTGACCTCGACAAACCCCGCCAGGTCGCAGCGGTGCAGACCTGCCGTGGCTCACACACGCATTCGCTGGTTCCGACCGTGAAGAATCCCGAAGTGCTCTACGTGTACGGCTCCGGCACCAGCGGCGTTCGCGAGACCGACGAACTCGCGATCTGCTCGGGCGGCGCGCCCGGTGACAATCCGGAGACGGCGCTCTTCAGCATCGACGTCATCGAAGTACCGCTCAAGAATCCCGAGAACGCGCGCATCGTCTCCCGTCCGCGTATCTTCCAGGACTACGGCACCGGCGCGATCGCCGGCCTGTGGCCCGGTGGCCGTCACGGTGAAGGCACGCAGGCCTCGTCGACGACCAACCAGTGCCACGACATCACGGTGTACCCGGAACTCGGACTGGCCGCCGGCGCGTGTTCAGGCAACGGCATTCTGCTGGACGTGTCCGACCCGGTGAACCCTGTGCGTCTGGATGCGGTCAGCGACCCGAGCTTCGCCTACTGGCATTCGGCGACGTTCAACAACGACGGCACGAAGGTGATCTTCACGGACGAGTGGGGCGGCGGCACGTCGCCGCGTTGCCGCGACACGGACCTGCCGAGCTGGGGCGCCAACGCGATCTTCGAAATCCTGAACAAGAAGATGGTGTTCCGCAGCTACTTCAAACTGCCGGCCGCACAGACGGCGACCGAAAACTGCGTCGCGCACAACGGGTCGCTCATTCCGGTGCCCGGCCGCGACATCAAGGTGCAGGCGTGGTATCAGGGCGGGCTCTCGATCTTCGACTTCACCGATGCCACGCGTCCGGTTGAAATCGCCTACTTCGATCGCGGCCCCATCAGCGCCGAGAAGCTCATCGTCGGCGGCTACTGGTCGGTCTACTGGTACAACGGCCACATCTACGGGTCGGAGATAGCCCGCGGTGTGGACGTGCTCGAACTCAAGCCGAGCGAGTTCCTGTCGCAGAATGAAATCGACGCGGCGAAACTCGTGAAGATGCAGGAGTTCAACGCCCAGTCGCAGCCGAAGATGGCCTGGCCGAACAGCCCGGTGGTGGCGCGCGCGTATGTGGATCAGCTGACGCGCAGCCGCAGCATGACGATGGCGCGCGGGACGGAAATCGCCGCGGCCCTCACCACAGCGGAGAAGTCGTCCGGTGCCAGCCGCGCGGCGGCCGCCGATGCCCTGACGAAGCTCATCCAGGGCCTCGAGACCGACGCCAAGCAGGCGAACCCGATCGATGCGAGGAAGTACCGTTCGCTGATTGGGACGATCACGGGGTACGCGGCGACGTTGAAGTAATAAAGACGTCGGGTGCCTTTTTCGAAGACTTCAAAGCGAAAAAGGCACCCGACGTCATTTCGTCACCAAGAACCCCAGTTCTTTCCTCGCGGTTCGTGTTCCGTCACTCACAACAACCCGCAGCACATACGCACCCGGCGTGAGCTGCGCGAGCGGCAGACGCACGTCGAGTGTGCCGTCATCCGGCAGGTTTCGATCGAACGTCACGACGGTCGTGTCGTCGGCGGTAAGGGCTGAGACCGTGGCCAGCAGCGGCTTGCGCTGACGTTGGGCGGCCTTGAAGTAGAGGCGCAGCGTGTCGGATGCCGCGAACGTGCGGTCGAGCGCGGGCTCAAACGGGAGCGCGGAGATCGGCGGCGGGGGAAGAGGGTCGACGACGGTGGGACGAGGCCCCCTCGAGCCCAGAATGGTGGAGCCGGCAGGGACGGCGACCTGGGAGCTGACGACGATCCGGTCGCGGCGGTCGCGCGCAACCGGGACGCGCGGCCCGTCGGCGAAGGCGAGCAATAAGTCGGTCAACTCCAGGTCGGCCTTCGAGAAGTCCGGCACGTCCAGCGAGAGATAGACCGAACCACCGGCGTTGAGCTTCTCGCTGAGCGCCGATGCGCGCAGCTGATATCGGCCCGTGGGCAGTTCAAGTTCGAGTGCGATCTGATACGTCACGCGATCGGGCGGCACGGTCAGGCCGGGTCGTGGTCGCAGTGCCACGCGCGCGCCTGATCCCATGTGCTCGCGAACCTTCGCACCCTTCAGGTCGATCGCATACACACCGTAGCGAATGTCATCGAGCAGGCGGTCGGACTCTTCTGACGCGAGTGCGGTGCGAGGCAGCGTCAACTCAAGCGCAATGGCGACCTTCGAATGGTTGCCGGTGCCGGGTACTGGAAGGGCGTGCAGCCGCATCGGAAGGTCCGACGATGGCAAGGCGCCATCGATCAACACGTTCAGCGGGTCACGCTTTGCCTTAGCCTCAGCCCCATCGTCGGCTCTGATCTCGTAGCCCTGGCGGTAACGGAGCGTCAGTTCTGCCCGGCCTTTTACTTCCACACGAACGGGACGGTACCCCTTCGTCTTCAAGTCGGCAGCATAGAAGCCGAGCAGGTAGTAGTTGTCGATGTCGCCAATGATCTGGCTGATGCCTGTGGTGAAGTCGTCGGTGTTGACGACCGCGAATCCCCCAGTCTCTTCGGCGATCACGCTGAGGCCGTGCTGCGCCTGTCGCACCCAGGACACCCACGACTGCGGCAACCCTTTTACGTCTTCCGGACCAACCTCACAGGGATCGGGCCCGATGGCGAGTTCCCCCACGCGACGACTGGTCCGGCCAGGCAGGCACTCCTGCAGCATCTCCTGGGGCGTGACTTCGCCGCGCGGGTCAATCGCGTAGGTCGCCACATTGCCGCGGCGCATGCGGTTCATCATGTCGAGCAGCGCATAGTCGTGGGCCGACGCGGGACCCACGGACGTCTGGTTGATTGGCGCACCCGGAATCTGCTCGCCGCCGTCGAAGAGGCCGCTGATGTCCTTCGCGACGTGCTCGGAGACGAGGATGAAGGCCTTGCGGCGCCGGTCAGCGCCGCCGAGAATGCTCGCCGCATCCTGCAGCGACTGGTACAGCCCGCGGTTCGCATTGACATCCTGGATGTCGCATCCGGGGTCGAAGTCTTCCGGATTCTCCGGGTCACGCCGGATGGGTTCGGGGTCACACGCCTGCAGCGGCCGACGCACAGGCCGGCGCCCCTTGAACCGATCGATGGACGCCAGCAGCCGCGTCCGGTCGTTGGTGACTTCGGTCGAATGTTCGCCGCCGGTCTGGATCAACGCCATTGACGACTCGGGTCCGAGGTCGGTGACGATCTTCCTCGCGATGTCCTTCACCGTGTCCGTACGGCCTTGGAAGACGTGCAGGTCGTCGAGCACCAGCACCACGAGGCGCCCGGCTTGGGCGCTTGTGTTGCTGGCCACGTCCATGCGCACGGTGGACGGAATCCGCGGCCCTTCCACCACGCGCTCGACGTCGCGTCGCACCTCGGTGAATGTCTCGATGGACTGCGGCTCCCGGCGATCCCGCAGGATGAAGTCGTCCTTCGTCAGCCCGAGCACCCGTTCGCCGTTCTTGTCGATGACAACGACGTCGATTTCGACCAGTTCGGTGTTCGTCCGGAACACAGGAGGCTGCTGCCGCGGGGCCTGCGCCTGCGCGGCGGCAAGTCCGGCGACGGCGCACACGGCGCCGACCACGGTGACGAGGACAGCCCGTGTGGTCATGATCCCTCTGATGGACGCTGGCACGGGCACTATAACAGGAGGCACGGAGCCTTCCTCCGTGCCGGCACGTCTGACTGCGCGTCGAGCTTCCTGAGAAATGCGTCCAGGGTGGATTCGTAGCGCACGACTTCGGCGTTGTGTTCGGTGCAGCGGCGCAGGCAGTACTCGACAGAGGCGGCATCGGCGACCGGGTCGACCCGCAAGTTGACCGTGCCGCGACGCTGGCCCTCTGCGAACCTCGATATTTGGGTGTTTCCGATGGCGATCAGGTCCAGATACTCCCGTGCCCGTGACAGCACAGTCTGATCGGCTTTGACCACGACCCAGATGATCATGACGCCGATGGCAGATGAGAGATGCGCGATGTCCGGTTCCCCGATTCCCCCGTTCCGAGCTTATAGTGTCCGTGCCCAAGGAGTGTCTCTCATGAAGTACGTGTTTCGAGTGGTCCTGATTCTGGTCCTGACGACGGTCGCCGCGCCCTTCGCGCAGCAGCAGACGCCGGCGTCGTCTTCCACCCCCTTCAGCACGGCCACGGCCGGTCGCGAATTACCGAAGCCCAACTACGATTTGGCGTTCCGGTGGACGTCGGCGCAGGTCGGCAAGTACGTGTTCAGCACCTCGGTGGCGCCGCGCTGGCTGGAGTTCAGCGATCGCTTCTGGTACGTCTACGAGACGCCCGCCGGCCGGATGTGGTGGATCGTCGACCCAGCGAAGAAGGCCAAGACACCGCTGTGGGACAACGCGAAGATGGCCGCGCAGCTGACACAGATTCTGCGCACGCCCTACGACGCGCAGCATCTGCCCATCAACCAGATCAGGTTCTTCGATGAGGACCGCAAGATCCGATTCAGCGTGGCACTGCCGCGCGAGTCCACCGTCATCGGCACGAGCGGCGAGGAACTCACCGGCATGACGCAGACGCAGCAGGGCGGCCAGCAACAGCAGCAGACGGAGGGCGGCCGCGGCGGCCGTGGCGGCGGGCAGGTGCAGGGCGGACGCGCGGGCGGTGCCGGCGGTGGTGCGCAGACCAAGACCTGGTGGCTTGAATACGAGCTCGCGACCGGCACGGTGGTGCTCAACGACAAGTACGAGCCCGAACCGGCGACGCCGAACTGGGCGCAGGTGTCACCCGACAAGCAGACGGTCGTCTTCGCACGCGGCCACAACCTGTTCATGATGGACGCGAAGAACTTCGCGCTTGCCCAGAAGACGCCGACCGACCCCTCGGTCGTGGAAGTGCAGCTGACAACGGACGGTGAGGAACACTACGGCTACGCGCCCACCCAGCAGGGTGCCGGCATGGACGACGACGACAACGATGGTGGTGGCGGTGGCCAGCAGACCCAGACGGGCCGGGCGGGCGCGGCGGCCGCGCAGCAGCATGCCAACGACAAGATCGGTCCGCGCCGGCGGTCCGTCGGTGTCCAGTGGTCGCAGGACCACCTCCGGTTCTCCCTGCAGCGCACTGACCAGCGCAAGGTCGGGGATCTCTGGGTGATCAATTCCCTCGCCAATCCGCGTCCGCGCCTCGAGACCTACAAGTACGGCATGCCCGGCGAACCGAATCAGCCCCAGGCGGAACTGCACGTCTTTGAGATCGCGTCGCGGAAGCAGACCAAACTCTCCTCTGACGCGTTCAAGGATCAGCAGCTCAGCATTCTGACGATGCCGCTGACCAATATTCAGCGGGAGAGGCAGGATACGACGCCGCGATGGCTGAGTGCGGATCCGGGGAAGTTGTTCTTCACCCGCACATCGCGCGACCTCAAGCGGATCGACGTGGTTGAGGCTGATGGTGCCACGGGCGAACCGCGCGTCGTCGTCCAGGAACGATCCAATACGTACATCGAGATTCAGCCGGTGCAGCTGGTCAACGGCGGGAAGGAAGTCATCCACTGGTCCGAGAAGGACGGCTGGGGGCATTACTACCTGTTTGATGCGGCGGGCAAACAGCTGCGCCAGTTGACGCAGGGCGAGTTCGTCACGACCGGCGTCGTCGCCGTGGACGAAAAAAACCGGTGGTTGTATTTCCACGCGGTGGGCCGTGAACCCGGTGAAGACCCGTACTACCAGCACCTGTATCGGACGCATCTGGACAAGGGCGGCATCACGTTGCTGACCCCCGGCAATGCGACGCACACCGCGAGTATGGACGACAAGGCGCTGTGGATCGTGAGCAACGCGTCGCGTGTGGACAGTGCGCCGGAGTCGACGCTCTATGACGCGGCGGGGGGCAAGATCATGACGCTGGAGACGACCGACGTCTCGCGGTTGCTTGAGGCCGGGTACAAGTACCCGGAACCGTTCCATGTGAAGGCGGATGACGGCATCACGGACCTCTACGGCGTGATGTACAAGCCGTTCGACTTCGATCCGAACAAGCGGTATCCGATCATCGAGTTTGTGTATCCCGGTCCGCAGACCGAGAGCGTGACGAAGACGTTCTCGCCCCGAGGCGCGAACGTGATGCTCGCGCAGTTCGGGTTCATCGTGATCGAAGTCGGGAACCGCGGCGGGCATCCGCAGCGGTCGAAGTGGTACCACAACTTCGGATACGGCAACCTGCGCGACTACGGACTGGCGGACAAGAAGGCGGCCGTGGAGCAGTTGGCGAAGCGCCATCCGTGGATCGATGCGAACCTGGTCGGCATCTACGGCCACTCGGGTGGCGGCTTCATGTCCACGGCGGCGATGTTTGTGTACCCCGACTTCTTCAAGGTGGCCGTGTCCACCGCCGGCAACCACGACAACAGCGTGTACAACCGCTGGTGGAGTGAAAAACACGACGGCGTGATGGAGCGTGAACGTGACGGCGAGATCACGTTCGAATACGACATCGACAAGAACCAGGACATCGCGAAGAACCTCAAAGGCAAGCTGCTCCTGATGCACGGCGACATGGACAACAACGTCCATCCTGCCGGTACCCTGCGGGTGATCGATGCACTCATTCGCGAACGGAAGCGGTTTGACTTCCACATCATCCCGGGCAAACGTCACGGGTTTGCCGATGCCAGTGACTGGGTGAACCTGATTCGTGCCGACTACTTCGCGCGACACCTGCTCGGCTGGGCGCCGAACGACACCGACATGTTCGAGCTTCAGCGGGAGTTGGCCATTCGGCGATGAACGGGTTCATCGGTGCATCGGTGCATCGGTTCATCGGTGCGGGAGCGCTGTTGGCGGCGGGATGCGCCGGCACAGCCCCAGCGCCAGTCCGTGACGGTGCACCGGCGTGGTCGCCGGACGGCAATCAGATCGCGTTTTATTCGGAGGTCGGCGGGCAACCCGCCGACCTCTTTGTGTTGAAGGCGGACGGCACCGGGTTGCGCCAGTTGACCAACACCCCCGTGGCCGAAGGGTATCCGGCGTGGTCGCCTGACGGCACGCAGATCGCATTTGAATCGCACACGGTCGACGGCAACTTTGACGTGTATGTCATGCAGGCCGACGGTTCGAACGTTCGGCGCCTGACCGACCATCCGAGGCGTGACGTCGGTCCCGCGTGGTCGCTTGATGGCGCGCGCATCGCGTTCATGTCCGACCGCGACGGCAAGGAGTTCAATCTGTATTGGATGCGGGCGGACGGGACGGAACTTGAGCGGTTGACCGACGGGGAGACCGACTGGTTTCCGCAGTTCTCGCCCGACGGCACACGCATCGCGTTCCATCGGTGGAACGATGTGCACGTGATGGATCTGGTGACACGGGGCATCCAGGGGCTGACCACGGCGCCCGACAACGGCATGTACCCGACATGGTCGCCGGATGGCACCCGGTTGGCGTTCATGAGTTGGCGCGGCGGGCCGACGGCGGTCTACGTGATGCAGGCCGACGGCTCGGGCCAGCGCCAGGTCGTCCGCATGTCAGCCGGCAGCGCCATTGACCCCCGCTGGTCCCCGGACGGCCGATCCCTCCTCTTTGTGCATGTGCCCGAACAGGCCGCCGACGAGGCTCAGGCCGCCACCCAAAGCCGACAGATCTACATCGCCGACGTCGAAACCGGCGCAATCCGACGCTTGAGGTAGTAATCCGACTAAAAAAGTCCTATAAAAACTGAGAATCGTCTCATCTCAGGTGATAGGATTTTGATGTGTCGTTACCTGTGTCGCTTGAACAGCTGACCGTCGGCGCCCTGGCGCGATTCCACGGGACGGATCTCGATCCCGAGGCGTGTCACCAGTTGCGTTCCCTCGGACTGACCACCGAGTGCCAGCTGCGCCTCTGCAAGAAGGGAGAGCCCTGCATTGTGCAGGTTCGCTCAACCCGCATCGGCATTTCTCAGGAGGTCGCGCGGCGCATCATGGTGGTGCCGCTGACGTCGGGTGTCTGAGATGCCCGCGTCATCCGTGGCGCTGATCGGGAATCCCAACACCGGTAAGACCACCCTCTTCAACAAACTCTCCGGCGCCCGGGCCAAGACCTCCAATTTTCCCGGCACCACCACCGCTATGCGTGTGGGGCGGACGATGGTTGGGGAGCACCCGATTGATGTCATCGACCTGCCTGGGTTGTATTCGCTCGACGGGCACACACCCGAGTCGGTGATCGTGCGCGATGTGCTGCGGGGCGAAGGTGTCGCGCGTCCCGGAGCCGTCATCGCCATCGTTGACGCCGCCAATCTCTTCCGCAATCTCGTGCTCGTCGGCGAAGTACTCACGTTCGACGAACCCGTGGTCGTCGTGCTGAACATGGTGGATCTGGCCGAGCGGCTGGGTCAGCGTCTGGATGTTGCGGCGCTCTCCCGGCGACTCGGGGTGCCGGTGATTCCCATGGTCGCGTCGAAGGGCGTTGGACTCGACGCGCTGCGTGCGGCGGTCGCGGCGTTGCCGGCTGCCGGCGAGCAGGTGCGTCCGGCGGATCTGCCGGCTGCGGGACCTGACGGTCCGGCCTCCATCGGGGGACCGTCGATCGAGGCGTTCACCACGTGGGCCGAAGGGGTACTGGCCGACGCGTATCCGGGTGGGGCCCCTGCGGCGGCGCTGGATGCCCGGACCGAACGGATCGATCGCGTCCTGACCCATCCGGTGAGCGGCACGCTGGTGTTTCTCGGCGTGATGGGCGCGTTGTTCTGGACGCTTTTTGCCCTCGCCACCATCCCGATGGACCTCATCGAGCTGACCTTCGCCTCGCTCGGCGCGGGTGTGAGTGCGATGATGGCCGAGGGGCCCATTCGTGATCTGCTGACCGACGGCGTCATCGGCGGCATTGCGGGCACGGTCGTGTTTCTGCCGCAGATCTGTCTGCTGTTCTTCATGATCAGCCTGCTCGAGGACACGGGTTATCTCGCGCGCGCGGCGTTTGTGAACGATCGGATCTTCCGTCGCTTCGGGCTCCCCGGTCATGCGTTTGTGCCGCTGCTCACCGCCCATGCCTGCGCGCTGCCGGCCATCATGAGCACGCGGCTCATTCCGGATCGCCGCGACCGCCTCGCCACGATTCTCATCGCGCCCTTCATGAGTTGTTCGGCGCGTCTCCCGGTGTACGTGTTGTTGACGACGCTGCTGTTTGCGGAGCGTCCGGCGCTGGCGGGTCTGGCGTTCGCCGGGTGTTATCTGCTGGGATCGGCGGCGGCCTTTTTCAGCGCGTGGTTGTTCAGCCGCACCGGCTTGAAGGGCCGCCCGCGGGCCATGGTGCTCGAACTGCCGACCTTCAAACGTCCGTCGCTGGCCAACGCCTTCTTCACGGCCCGCGATCAGGGGCTGGCCTTCCTCCAGACAGCCGGCACCGTGATCGTCGCCATCTGCATCGTCATGTGGTGGCTCAGCGCGTATCCGAAGGTGGAGCCCTCGGCCGAGGTCGTGTCGATGCGCACGCAGGGGCTCGAGGCGGAAGCCGATGTGCTGCACGCCAGAGCTGAGCAGGCGGGCAGTTATGCCGGACAACTGGGACGGGCCATTCAGCCGGTGTTTGCGCCGCTGGGGTACGACTGGCAGTTGACGGTTGGTGTGCTGACGAGTTTCCTCGCGCGCGAGGTGTTTGTGTCCACATTGTCAGTGCTGGTCGGCGGGGGAGCCGAGGCCGAGCCCGACGAGGGCGTGATGGATCGCATCCGCACGATGACGCGTGATGACGGATCACTCGTGTTCACGCCGGCGACGGCGGCGAGCGCGCTGATCTTTTTTGTGCTGGCGATGCAGTGCCTGCCGACGCTGGCGGTGACGCGCAAGGAAACCGGGAAACTCAAGTACGCCGGCATTCAGCTGGCGTACATGACCACGCTCGCCTATGTCACGGCGCTGGTCGCCTATCAGGGCCTCAGACTGTTCGGGGTGTCGTGATGTTTGCCACCTGGCAGGACACGGTCGTGACTCTCGTGGCGCTCGCCGCAGCCGTCACGGTTGTGTGGCGCACGCTGGGACACTGGCGTGACGGTGCACCAAGCGCGTCGCCCGGGTGCGATCATTGCGCCATCAAGAAGATGGGCGACTAGGCAACTGGGCAGGTGGGCAGGTGGGCGGATGAGCGCTCATCTGCCCATCCACCCACGTGCCCATCTGCCAAGCTATCTAATTTCGTCCAGCATCGGGTCGCGTCTGACCGTGATGCTGTTCACATAGGTCTGTCCACCGGCCGTCAGGGTGACACGGTAGTTGCCGGGTTCGACCAGGCCGCCGCCACCCCCACCTCGACCACCGCCCCCACCGCCGCCGCCACCACGGCCACCGGGTGCGGCGGCCTGATTGCCGGCGATGAGGCAGGCCGCTGGAGCCCCGCCACCACGGCCGCCACCCCCGCCACCCCCGCGGGCGGCTTGAGGGGCCGCGCCATCGGCCGGAGTATTCCATCGCATCGCCCACTCGACACGGGTGATGCCCGCGCGGGCCGGGAATGACGCCGAGCATGTGTTGCGACCGGTCACATCCGCGACTTCCACGCGTACCTCTCCGGTGATCTGCGGACTGAGGTGATAACTGATCACGGCGTTGCGAGTCGGGTTCTGGCCGATGAACGCAATCTCGCCGCCGTTGTGCTGCGGCTGGATGCTGAGCCACTGCGTCGCGATCCGGCTGTCGAACAGGTGCGCCGGTGCTGTGCGGACGGCCGGGGTCATCTGCTGCAGCGGCGTGATGTCATCCATGATCCAGATGCCGCGGCCGTGGGTGCCGGCAATCAGGTCGCCGTCGCGCGGATGAATCAGCAGGTCGTGCACGGCCACCGTCGGCAGGTTGCTGTTCAAGCGCTGCCACGACTGGCCGCCGTTGACGGAGTAAAACGCCGCGAACTCCGAGCCCGCAAACAGGAGATCCGGGTTTTTTGTGTCCTGCTTGATCACATACATCGGATGCCCGTCAGGCAGGTTGTTTGTGATGTTTGTCCAGGTCCTGCCAAAGTCGGTCGTCTTGTAGACGTACGGCTTGTAGTTCGCAAACCGGTGAGCCGTCACAGTGGCGAACGCCGTGCCGTTGTGGAACTTGGAGGCCTCGACGCGGCTGACCCAGATGTCCGGCCGCGGGTTGCCCGGCAGGCCGGCCGTGCCGACCTTGGTCCACGACTGGCCGTAATTACGCGTCACCTGGATATTCCCGTCGTCGGTGCCGATCCAGATCTGGCCTGGTTCGAGGAGCGACTCCGAGATCGAGATGATGGTGGCGTGGTATTCCGCGCCGCCGCCTGGGTTCTCGTCCGGCGTGAGGCCGCCGGAGCGCCGGCTTGTGCGCTCGGGATCGTTCTGCGTCAGGTCGGGGGAGATCAGGCGATAACTCGCACCACCATCCACGGACATGATCAGGTGATTGGCGCCGATGAGAATTGCGCGCGGGTTGTGCGGGGACAGGATGAACGGCGTGGACCAGTTGAAGCGCAGCGCCCCGAGCATCTGGGGCTGCACGCCCCAGTTGGCGTCTTCGGCCCGTTTCTCCATCTCCGGAGTGATGAATTCCTCCCAGTTGGTGATGTTCTGCTTGTTCGGGCGCAGGTTGGTGCGTTGCCGCGTCAGCGCATCCGAGCGTCCGATGTTGCCGCCCGTGTTGCCCGGTTGGGACTCCGAGTAGATGTTTCTGAAGTTGGTCGGGTCCTGTTGCGTGTGGTACCCGTCACCGCCCGAGATGTTGAACCACTGATCGAGATAGATGCCCTGCGCGCGCGTGGCGGAGGGACCACAGGAACTGCCGGCGTCCTGCAGCCCGCCGCAGATGTAGTACGGTTCGCGCATGTCCGCCGAGATGGCGTAGTACTGCGTGACGTTGAGATTCTCAAACCGGATGTCGTTCGCGCCGTCGTCATGCGTGAGGTTCAGGCCGCCGTCGTGGCCGATGTAGTAACGGTTCTTGTTGTGCGGGTCGTGCCACATCGCGTGCCAGCAGTGGCCGCCGTTGCCGCCACCCCCCGTGGTCCACGTCTTGCCGCCGTCCCGTGACCGCCGGTACGCGATGTTGTAGCTGAACACGTACTTGTCATCGAGCGGGCTGATGCCGATGTGGTTGTAGTAGAAGGGCCGCGACAGGTACCGATCGAGGAACGTCCAGGTGTCGCCACCGTTTTCGGAGCGGTAGATGCCCGCGCCGAGTTTGGTCATATCGGTGTACTCGGGATTCGGCCTGCCGCCGCCACCCGCGCGTCCGCCGCCCTGGGCCGCCGCAGGCTGACCGGGCGCCGGCATCATGGCCGGCGGCTGGAAGCCGTGTTCGATGTGCGCCATGACGACCTTCGGGTTCGACCGTGCGATCGCCAGGCCGATTTTGCCCATGTCACCGACCGGCAGCGTGTTGGTGAGCTTGCGCCACGTCCGGCCGCCGTTGGTGCTCTTGAAGATGCCGCTGTTCGGGCCACCGCTGTTCAGACGCCACGGATACCGGATGCGCTGCCAGAACGAGACGTAGAGGACGTCCGGGTTGGTTGGGTCCATCACGAGATCGATCGCGCCGGTCTGCGGGTCGTTGGGCAGTCCTTCGGTCAGCTTGGTCCAGTTCCTGCCGCCGTCGGTCGTTTTGAACAGGCCGCGCGAACCCACCGGACCGTAGATGTTGCCGATGGCGGCGACGTACACCGTATTGACGTCCTTTGGGTGCAGCGCAATCTTGCCGATGTTGAACGTGTCCTGCAGACCGACGTTCTGGAAAGTGACGCCGCCGTCCGTTGACTTGTAGACACCGTCGCCCCAGGCCGCGGAGTTGCGGCCGCATTCCTCGCCCGTGCCCACCCAGAGGATGTCGGGGTTGACCTGGTTGATCTTCACGTCGCCGATCGACGCGGCGCCGTACTGGTCGAAGATGGGCGTCCAGCTGATGCCGCCGTTCGTCGACTTGAACACTCCGCCTGACGCCGATCCCGTGATCACGTGTGACCAGTCATTGTCGAGGGCGTCGACCGCCGAGATGCGGCCGATCAGGTTGGCGTTGCCGATGTTGCGCCAGCGCAGATCCTGAATCAGCGGGTCGCCACCGGCGGCCGCCTGCGCGGAGAGTGATACCGACGTTGCAGGAACAGAGACAGCGAGTGTGCCGAGCACGAGAGCACACGCCGCAAGACGGACACGTCGCCTGGACAGGGCAGAGCAGGGCATTGGGACCAATCCATCCTCCAGGGTGAATGTGGGAACCGCGGAGATTGTGCCACAGAAGTGGGCCCCGCGGTCCAGAGGCCGCATGGCAGACTCCCGTCGTTTCCCCTGTTGTACTGACCTGTTTCCCGAATGGCCACCTGCCCCCGCTGCCTCGGTCCGCTCTCTGAAGGACACCGGTGTCACCCGATTTGGATCAACCGGCTCAACCGTCAGCTGTGGGCCACGCTCGTCATCGGACTGCTGGGGGCGTTTGTGCAAATGCTGGTCATACCTGACCACCTGCCGGTCATGGGTTTTGTGGTGGGCGGGCTGTTGGGCTTCGGCCTCAACGAAGCGATTCGCCCCGAGTAGACATCAACCACTCGTCCAGAATGCGGAATGCCCGGCCCCGGTGCGCGACGGCCAGTTTCTCGGCATCCTCGACCTCTCCAAACGTCCGCCCGTAGGCGGGGTAATAGAAGATCGGGTCGTACCCGAAGCCCTGCGTCCCGTGCGGCTCGGGCGCGATCTCGCCCTCGACCGTCGCCTGACACGCGAACCTCGGCACCTCGGAACCAGGAACCACGAGGGCGACGGCGCACACGTACCGGGCCGTCCACGGCCTCGGATGCGGCTCCAGAGCGGCGTACAGATTCCTGAACTTGTCCGGGTAGGTCGCGCCGGGGTACCGCGCCGAATGCACCCCCGGTGCACCTCCCAGGGCGTCAATTGCCAGCCCGGAGTCTTCCGCGACGGTGACCAGGTCGGAGTATCCGGCGTAATACCGGGCTTTCAAGGCTGCATTGTCGGCAAATGTGGCCCCGGTTTCTTCGGGCTCCTGAATTGGGGGGAGATCGGTCAGAGTCCGGAGATTCGGCCAGTGGGCCAGCAGGTGCCGGATTTCGCGGATCTTGCCTGCATTAGTGGTGGCGATCAGGAGAGGCGGCGTCGTGGTCACAGCTATAATCGCGCCGGAATCACAATCGATCCCGTTTGGGAGGAGTGTCTCATGGTTAGAAAACGCAGTTTTTTCTCGTCGTGGCTGATGGTCGCGTGCGCGGCATTGTTTGTCGCTCTCGCGAGCACCCGCGGCGTTGTTGCTCAGGATCCCCCGCCCACGCAGGAGCCGCCCGCACAGGCCGGTGGACGGCAGGGTGGTGGGCAGGGTGCTGCCGCCCGCCCGCAGCCGTACGACCGTGTCATCACGGCCGAGGCCAAGACCGACGACGGCATCTTCAAGGTGCATCGAATCGGTGACCGGTTGTTGTTCGAAATTCCACAGGCGCAGCTCGACAAGGACTTCCTGTGGGTCACCCAGATCAAGCGCACCACGACGGGCGCCGGGTGGGGCGGCCAGGCCGCCGGCAACCGCGTCATCCGCTGGTCGCCGCGTGGCGACCGTGTGCTGATGCTCGACATCAACTACAGCAACATCGCCGATCCGAGCACGCCGATCTCCCAGGCCGTGGCGGATGCCAACAACCCGACGATCATCCGTGCCTTCAACATCGCCGCCTACAACGCGCAGCAGGATCCGGTCATTGACGTGACCCAGCTGTTCACGACGGAAGTGCCGGAGTTCTCGGTGCGTGGCCGGATCGGGGGGCGTGGCTTCGACGCGAACCGGACGTTCCTCGAGAAGGCCGTGTCCTTCCCGGAGAACATCAACGTCGAAGTGCTGCAGACGTTCACCGGCGGCGACGCGGCTGCGGCTGCGGCCCCCGGCCGGGCCGGCGCGGCGGGCATGCGCGGCAACAGCGCGACCGTGCTCACGCACTACAGCATGGTGAAGCTGCCGGAGACGCCGATGATGCCGCGTCTCTTCGACGAACGTGTGGGCTACTTCACGCGCGCCGTCGTGGACTACGGCACTGACGAACATCGCGCCGAGCAGAAGCGGTTCATCACGCGGTGGCGTCTCGAGAAGAAGGATCCCAACGCGGCGATTTCGGAACCGGTGAAGCCGATTGTGTATTACGTGGATCCCGCGACGCCCGCCAAGTGGGTGCCCTACGTGAAGCAGGGCATTGAGGACTGGCAGGTGGCGTTCGAAGCGGCCGGCTTCCGTCGCGCGATCATCGCCGCCGAAGCGCCGAAAAACGATCCCGACTGGAGTCCGGAAGACGCGCGCTACTCGGTGATCCGGTGGCTGCCCTCCACGACCGAGAACGCGTCGGGGCCGCACATCCACGACCCGCGGTCGGGCGAGATCATCGAGTCGGACATCCAGTATTACCACAACGTCCAGAACCTCGCGAAGAACTGGTACTTCGTGCAGGTCGCTCCGCTCGACCCGCGTGCGCAGAAGCTGCCGCTCCCCGACGACATCATGGGCGAGCTCATGCGCTACGTCGTCGCGCACGAAGTCGGTCACACGCTCGGCTTCCAGCACAACATGAAGGCCAGCTCGGCGTACACCATCGAGCAGATCCGCGATCCGAAGTGGGTCAAGGCAATGGGCCACACGCCGACGCTGATGGACTACTCGCGGTTCAACTACGTGGCGCAGCCCGAGGACAAGATCGATCCGATCGACCTCATCCCGAAAATCGGTCCGTACGACAAGTGGGCGACGATGTGGGGCTACAAGCCGATTCCTGGTGCGAAGTCGCCGGAAGACGAAAAGCCGACGCTCGACACATGGGCTCGCGAGCAGGACGAAAAGCCGTACCTGCGGTTCTCGACCGAAGGCCAGGGCGGCACGGACCCGGGTGACCAGACCGAAGCGGTGGGTGACATCGATGCCGTGATGGCGACCACGCTCGGCATGAAGAACCTCTCGCGCGTGTCGGAGATGTTGCTGAGCGCCACGGGCGGTCGCACCGGTGATCCGTGGGCGGAACTTGAGGAGGTGTACGGCCGGATGGTGGGCCAGTGGACCACCGAAATGAATCATGTCACACGGGTGGTCGGCGGCTTCAACTCCCAGCAGAAGCACATCGGCCAGAACGGCGTCCGGTTCGAGATTGTGCCGCGCGCGAAGCAGCAGGAAGCTGTGCGCTTCCTCGTGTCGAATGCGTTCCAGACGCCCTCGATGATGGTGCGCCCGGAGATCCTGCGCCGCATTGAACCAGCCGGCATCATCGACCGCGTGCGCAACGCGCAGAACTCGGTGCTGAACAACCTGATCCAGACGGCGAAGCTCGACCGGATGACGGAGCAGGTGGCACTGGACGGCCCGGCCGCCTACTCGCCGGTGGAGTTCCTGGCCGAACTGCGGACCGGGATCTTTGCGGAAATCCAGAAGGGCGGCAACATCGACATCTTCCGCCGCAATCTGCAACGGTCGTACCTTGCCATCATGGACAACCGCCTGAACGGCGCGGCGGCGCCGAGCGCGGAAGTGCGGTCGTTGTTGAAGGGCGAATTGCGCGCGATTGGTGAAGCAGTGGACGGCGCGTTGCGCGCCGGCGGCGCGCGTGACGAAGCCACGATGCGCCACCTCCGCGACGTCATCGACGAGGTGGCGACGATCCTCGACCCGCGTGCGATGCGGGAACGTGCCGGCGCCGGTGCGGCGGGTGCCGCCGGCGGCCGTGGCGGCGGCGTGCGCTAACGCTCACGCGGGTTCATGGTTCATCGGTTCATGGTTCATGGTGCTGGTGCAGGGTTCGACGGGAACAAGGCATCAGCACCGATGAACCATGAACCATGAACCGATGAACCCGAGGCCGCGTCAGCGGCCGAGCAGCCCACCCACGAGCTCTCGCTGCTTTGCCACGAGCTCGGTAATGCCCTTGTCGGCAAGCGAGAGCAACGCGTCGAGGGCGGCGCGGTCAAACGGGTCGGTTTCGGCGGTGCCCTGGATTTCGATGAACTTGCCGGACCCGGTCTTGACCACGTTCATGTCCACCTCTGCGGCGGAATCCTCTTCATAGGCCAGATCCAGCAGCGGCGTGTTCTTCACGATCCCCACACTGGTCGCGGCCACGTAATCCACGACCGGGATGTTCTTCAGGGCTCCCTGCTGGCGCAGGCGGTCCATGGCGAGCACGAGCGCGACAAACGCGCCCGTGATCGACGCGGTGCGTGTGCCGCCGTCCGCCTGAATGACATCGCAGTCGATCCAGATCGTGCGTTCGCCGAGTGCCTTGAGCGCGGTGACCGATCGGAGTGACCGCCCGATCAATCGCTGAATTTCCTGTGTGCGGCCACCCACCTTGCCCGCAGTCGCTTCGCGCTGCATGCGTGTGGATGTCGCGCGCGGCAACATGCCGTACTCCGCCGTGACCCAGCCCTTGCCGCTCCCCCGGAGAAACGGCGGCACGCGGTCTTCGACCGACGCGGTGCACATCACACGGGTGAGGCCGGCTTCAATCATGACCGACCCTTCCGCGTGAATCAGGACGTTGGGCGTGAGTGAGGTGGGGCGCAGCGCATCCGCCGCGCGATCAAAGAGACGGGTCATGGCCTATCAGCATACTGTGCAATCCACCGCAGCCCGCGCGAGAGGGGATGCCGCAGGTCAATGTGTCCCGCCAGGGTGTCCACCTCGCGGCCGTCAATGAGGATCTGCACGGCCGTGACATCGGGCAGGTTGACGGTGAGCGCGTTCACGATCGCGTAGACCGTGAGGGCTTCGTGCACGGATCCCCCGGGGTGATTGACCGCGATCGCCTGACTGATGTCCACGAAGGCTTCCCCGCGACTGGTGAGAAACACCGCCCGCACCTCGGCGCCTTCCGGGATTGCCGAGATCTGCCCTGCGGGCGCGGCCGCCAGCTGGGCGTCGACGATGCGGCGTGCCTGTGCCGCGGGGGACGGGGCGTACACCACTTCCCGATCGACTGCCACCAGCGCATCGCCGCCCGGCGACACATAAAACAGCGATGCGGTGATGCGACGGGCTTCCAGCGGCGTCGCGTCGCCGCTGACCGCCGTGGGCACACCGGAGGCTGGTTGGGGATCGGCGAGCCAGCCCGGCAGGACCAGGGTCACGAGCCACACGCCAAGCGCGGCGGCGAGCAAGCCGGCGAACAACCATCGCCACATGATGTTCATCGTCACTGCCCCCCGGCACCGAGGCGCACATCCGCCACGGCAATCGCGATGGCATCCGCCAGCCGCTCGATGTGTGCCGGGTCGGTCAACGCCCGCGCGTCCTCCGGGTTGGTGAGCACACCGAGTTCAATCAGGATGGCAGGCATCGCGGCGCCCACGAGTACCCGCAGTGGCGCCACGTCCACCGCCCGCGTCTGCATCACCACGCCCGCTTCAGACAGGCGGCGGACGACGGTGGTGGCGAACGCGGAGGAGGCGGCGGCCATCGGCAGCTGCGCCAGTGCCCACGGCACGGCATCAATGACGCGCGTGCCGCCTCCGGCGATAGGCAGGGCGAGCGCGGGCGCGTCCTGGCGTCGCACCCCGGCGTCGAGACCGGCGTAATCCGACACGTCAAGGCCCAGCGCCTGGGCACCCCGCAAGGCGGCGGAGGGACTACCGTTGGCGTGCAGGCTGATGAAGAGATCCGCCTTGTTGTTGTTGGCGAGGGCCGCGCGACGATCGGAGGGGACGCTGGTGTCCTCGTCGCGCGTCAGGACGACACGCAGGCCGAGACGCGCTTCAAGCAGTGCCTTCACACGCTGCGCGACGGCGAGCGTGAGGTGTTTTTCGAGCAGTCCGTCCGCGCTCCGCGCGCCCGGCTCGTCTCCGCCGTGACCGGGGTCGATGACCACGGTCTGGATTCCGGGGGGGCGATCGAACACCGGCGCGGGCGTCCCCACAAGTTCGATCACCACACGCGTGGGGTCGCGCGTGTCTTCTGTGCGGATGTTGGTCACCGCCGATCCGAGATCCACGACCAGCGAGGGGCCGTCAGTGCGAAGTCCGGCGACCAGATCGCCTGGGGCACCGGCGAGTGGCTCCAGATCGAGCGCGGTCGCCTGCGCCCGGATGGTCACGCGCGGCCCCTCACGCGTCACGCGGGTAGCCACACCGGGGTCGAGCGTCACCACCAGACGTCCGCCCGACGAGGTGCGTTCCACGCGGGCGGTCACCCGGGGCGCAGTCGCCGGCGCCACCACAACCACGCGCGATCCGCGCCGCACCTCGATGCCCCGATTCAGAGCGCGAAGAAAATCGACAGGCACCAGCCAGGTCGTGCCCGCCCGGGTCACCGGGCCCGAGAGCGACACCAACCGACCACCGGACGACACGGTGGATTGTCCGGCTGTCAGGATGACGCGGTCATTGCCCGAGACCACCACGACACCACCGGCGCGCGTGTCATCACGCACCAGAAGCCCGAAGAGCCTCGCCACGGCATCAAGAGTCACGATGTCGGTGGACCCGCTTGATGCATGGACGATCAATGCCTGCACGCCGTCGGTGGTGATGACACGGTACGACACGGGGCCCTGCATGCGCGCGTGCGCCGCCCACGCGAGCGAAATCAGAAGACCGGCGATCGTGAGTGGGCGCGCCACGGCTCCATCATAGACCCCGAGTGCGCGCCTAATGAGCGGGTTCCGACGGGGAATGGGTTCTCAGCGGGCCTCCTGGCCTGGTGGTTGTGCTCCTCGCAGTGGCGTATCGGCGACCGGTGGCATGGCGCCGCACGATCGCGGCCACGAAGACCTGTACTCGCAGGCCCGTGCGTTGTTGTGACGGCAGTCCGGTCGCGTATATCCTCCACGTGCGTGATTGATATGGATTTGGCGGCAGTCCAGCGGATGGCCGGCGGGGATGGCTCCGCCCTGGCCGACCTCTACGATCGCCACGGCCGATCCGTGTATGCGCTGGCGGTCCGGATTCTTGGCGACCCGGCCGAGGCCGAAGATCTGACCCAGGACGTGTTCGCCCTGGCGTGGAAAAACGCCGCCCGCTACGACCCGGCGCGCGGTGCCGTGGCGGCCTGGCTGCTGGTGACCACCCGCACGCGGGCCATTGACCGGATCCGGGCCCGTCGCTCGAGGCCCCAGGGGGGGGGCGACGAGGACGGCAGAAAAATCGCCGCCATCCCGGACGCCATGCCATCCGTAGACGTGATCGTGGCCACCTCCCAGGACGCGTCGAGAGTGCGCATGGCATTGGCCGGTCTGCCGGCCGACCAGCGCGACGCGATCGACCTGGCCTACTTTCAGGGACTGAGCCACACGGAGATTGCGGATCGCACGGGCACGCCGCTCGGGACGATCAAGACGCGGATCCGGTCGGGTCTGCAGCGCCTTCGGGAGGCCATGACGTCCGGCGATGCCGAGAAAGGAGGGCTGCGCGTATGACACATCAGGACGTCTGTGAGCTGGCCCCCGAGTACGTGCTCGGCACGCCTGATGAGGTGTCGCGCGCGCGAGTGCTCGCCCACCTCTCCGGCTGTCCGGCGTGCCGCGCCGAAGTGTCGGCGGTGTCGCAGACCTTCGACGCCGTGGGCAGGTCGGTCGACGCTGCAGAACCATCGGCAGGATTGCGGAACCGGATTCTCGCCATTCCCGAGGCGGAGACCCGGCGGCCTGGTGTGGCGGCGACGGCGTCCCCAGTCCCGATGTCCGCACTGTCGGTCGCCGCGCGCTTCGCGGCGGTGGCCGTGCTCGCGGTCGCCCTGTGGCAGTGGTCGGCGGCTCGTCAGGAAATGGCGTCGCTGCGCGATCGGATGACCGAGCTTCAGGCCGAGACGCGTGATCTGCTCATGGCGCGCGCGTCGCTGGAAGCGCAGGTGGAGACGGTGACGCATCAGGCGCAGGTGTTGCGCGCGTCCGACATGCTCACCTACAGCCTCACGGCCCACGAACCCGCGCGCGGCGCGTACGCGCGGGCGTATGTGAGCCACAAGGACGGCATGGTATTCACGGCCGAAGGCCTGCCGGCGCTGCCGGCCGGCAAGGTCTACCAGCTCTGGATCATCGTGAATGCGAAACCGGTGAGCGTCGGGCTGTTCACCCCGGACACCACGGGTCGCGTGCACGCGGTGATGGACACGCCGGCGATTTCCGTCATGCCGGCCAGCGTGGCCGTCACCCTTGAACCGACGGGTGGGCTGCCGCAGCCGAGTGGCGCGGTGTACCTGGCCGGTACGGCACTGGGGACGTAGGCCGGTCCTTCAGCGGCGGCGTCACCGGTAGCGGTTTCAGTCGATACAACGTCTTCGTCCGTCCAACGACGGCCACAACAAATGCCGAGATCAGATCGGCGATGGCCAGCAGGCCAGCGATGTCGAACAGCCGCGCGTCAACGCCGAGCACACGGACGCTGGGGTCCGGGTGCAGGACAACCACCGCCGTGTTGCCGAGCGCGAGCAGAACCCGCAGTTCGGTCGGGTCGAGTTGGCGGCCCTGCAGGCGCGCCTCGCCGTGCTCGAGGCCGAGCGCGCTGCGTCGAACCTGGCGAATGTGCCGCTGCCGACCTGGACCGCGGGCGATCCGCCGCTCCGCATCGGCGGCCACATCAAGGAACCGAGGAAGATCAAGGATGTCCGTCCCGTGTATCCGGACATCGCCCTCAGCGCCCGCGTCCAGGGCATCGTCATCATCGAGGCCCAGATTGACCAGGACGGGAAGGTCAACAACGCGCGTGTGATTCGTCCCGTCGCACTCCTGGATCAGGCGGCGCTCGATGCCGTGCTGCAGTGGGAGTTCGAGCCCGTGTTGCTCAACGGCCAACCGGTGCCGGTCATCATGACGGTCACGGTGAATTTCACGCTGCCAGGGCTGTGATCCAATGGAGCGCACACGTGATTGATGGAGCGCAAGGGCTTTAGCCTTTGCGAGGACCCAGGGGCTAAAGCCCCTGGGCTCCGACTTGACGCCTGACGGTACGGTCTCCTCGGAGGCTCAACTCCGTGCGGCCAGTTGGCCGCAGCCGCTGGCGATGTCGATGCCCCGGCGTTGTCGCACGGTGCTCGGGATCCCGTAGGTGGTCAGCACATCCTGGAACACGCGGGCCGCTTTCGGTGCGGTTGGCGCGCCCGCGTATCCGTCCGTGGGATTGAGCGGGATCAGGTTCACGTGCGCGCGTTGGGTGGACAGTAACCGACCGAGTGCATGTGCATCGTCGGGCCGGTCGTTTTCACCGGCGATGAGTGTCCACTCGAAGAAGATGTGGCGGTCAAGCGCGGCCGAGTATTCGCAGCAGGCATCCATCAGTTCGTCGAGTGGCCACGCTTTGGCGGCCGGAGGCAGCAACGCAAGCCGTCCGGCCTGTGTCGCGGCGTGCAGCGATACCGCGAGGCTGATTGGGCGCCGCTCCGCGGCGAGCCGCCGGATGCCGGGCACCACACCCACCGTACTCAGCGTAATGCGGCGCGGACTCAGGCCGAATCCGGCGGTGTCGGCAAGGATCTCGGTGGCCGCCATTACCGCGGCATAGTTGTGCAGCGGTTCGCCCATGCCCATCAGCACTACGTTTCGTGCAGGGTGCTGGGTGCTCTGTGCTGGGTGCTGGTGCTCGGTGCTGGGTGCATGGTGCTTCGTGCGCTCATGGTCGCCAATGCTCACGGCCAAGACCTGGCCCACAATTTCGGCTGTACTGAGATGCCTTGCGAAACCCATCTGGCCTGTCGCGCAGAAGATGCAGCCCATCGCGCAGCCCGCCTGGGTGCTGACGCAGGCGGTGACGCGGCCGTCGTAGCGCATCAGGACGGTTTCCACCTGCCGGCCGTCAGCAAGCGTCAGCAGGAACTTGCGGGTGAAGCCGTCGGACGAGCGCGTCTCGAGCGCAATCGTCGGCCACACCACGGGCAGTTCCTCCTGCACCCGGTGCGCGAGGCCGGCGGGCAAGCCGGGGATCGCCGCCACATCCGACCGCCCGTCACGATGGATGTGTTGCCAGATGGGTTTGGCGTGGACAGTCTTGTACCCCCACGACTCCAGCCGCTGCGCCAGGGCCAACCGGGACAGACCCAACAGGGACTCGGACATTACACACATTGTGTCGCAGGACCATAATGGCTGCATGCGTCTGCGCCGCGTGGCTTTTGCCGGAATCTGTGCCAGCCTCCTCCTCGCGGTGGTCAACATTGTGGTCGGCGTTGGTGCCAACTCGCGGTCGGTGCTGGCCACCGGCATCGAATTCGCCGGCGACGTGCTCGCGTCGTCGCTCGTCCTGATCGGCATCATCCTGGCCGCGAAGCCTGCCGATGCCCAGCATCCCTATGGACACGGCCGCGTCGAGACGCTGAGCGCGTTTGTCCTGGGATTGATCCTGATGGCGGCAGGCGTGATCGTCAGCTGGAATTCGCTGCAGGGGATCAACGAGCGGCACGAGGCGCCCGGAGCGATGGCGGTGGTGGCGCTGGTGCTCGCCATCGCCCTGCGCGCGGTGATGGCCACGCTCAAGTTCCGTGTCGGCCGGCAACACGCCAGCGCGGCGCTGGTCGCCGATGCGTGGAACGACACCGTAGACATCCTCGCCGCGACGACCGCTTTGGTGGCGGTGGGCCTGGCGATGTACGACACGCGCTTTCTCGCGGCCGACCACTACGGCGGGTTCGCTGTCGGCATCATCGTCGTGCTGACCGGGATCCGCGTGCTCCGCGATGCATCGCTGGAACTCATGGACACGATGCCCAGCGACGACAAGATCGCTGAGATACGGCAGGTCGCCATGTCGGGGACTGGTGTGCGCGGCGTGGACAAGACCTATGCGCGCAAGACCGGGTTTTCGTATCACGTCGATCTGCACATCGAGGTGGATCCCGACATGACCGTCGCCGCCTCGCACCAGATCGCCGGCCACGTCCGCAGCCTCGTCCGCGAGCGGCTGTCGTGGGTCGCGGACGTGCTTGTGCACGTCGAGCCCGGGACGTAAACATTCAGGGCGCGGACTTCCCGGCATGTAGGCCGCGCTGCATGTAGGGCGCGCTGAACTTGAGCGCGCCAGTTCGGCCCGCTGCAGTTCAGCGGGCCCTACGTACCCCAGCGGGCCCTACGTACCGGATAACATGTCGCACATGCGCGCCATCTTTGAGTTCCTCGGATTCAAGAGCGACCCGGTTGACACTGACAGCCAGACCATCCGCCGCATTGCGGATGAACTCGACCGTCTCGAGCCGGACCGCGCTCGTTACGTGGCGGCGTTTGCGTTCCTGCTCAGTCGCATCGCCCGCGCGGACCTTGAAGTGACGACCGACGAGACTGATGCGATGGAGCGCCTCGTGCGCGACCATGCGGGATTGTCGCCGGAACAAGCCACGCTCGCGGTTCAGATGGCCAAGGCGCAGCATCTGCTGTTTGGCGGCACCGACGATTTTCTCGTCACCCGGGAGCTCGGCCGTGTGACCACATACGAACAGCGCGTGGCCTTGATCGACTGTCTCCACGCCGTGGCGGCCGCCGACCACAAGATCCTGAACGCGGAAGCGACGGAAATCGCGAGAACTGCCAGAGAGCTGAAAGTTGAGCAGTCCGATCTCTCCAGGATTCGTGCACAATACGGCGCACACATCGAAGCTCGCAAAGGGCTGGAGGGGTGAAGATCCGGACCTGGCTCGTTCCGCTCGTCGTCGTCGCCGGGCTGGCCGTTGTGGCCGTGGTCGGATTGGTCACGGCGCTGTCGACCAAACAGCCCCTTCACGCCGGTCCTGATACCGTGATGTCGGTGATGGAGGTCACGCCGGCTCCTGTGTGGAGCCAGGCAGCGGAGCAGGGCAGGCAGCACGCGCGTTCTGCGGTCGCCGAGCAGAATCTCCCCGGGTTGTCCGTCGCGGTTGGTGTCGGCGGAGAGATCGTCTGGGCGGAGGGCTTCGGTTGGGCGAATCTTCAGACGCAGGTGCCCGTGAACCCGCGCACGCGCTTCCGCATCGGCCATGTGTCCAAGGCGCTCACTTCTGCAGGTGTCGGTCTCTTGCGCGACCAGGGGCGCCTGCATCTCGACGATGAGATTCAGGCGTACGTGCCGGCGTTCCCCAGGAAGGCGTGGCCCGTCACGCTGCGTCAGCTGATGGGGAACACGGGGGGCGTAATCCACTACCGGGACAACGAGTGGGGGGACAAACCGTCGGTGCATTGCGAGCGGGCGTCGGACGGGCTGGCAATGTTCGAGGACGACCCGCTGTTATTCGAGCCCGGCACCGAGTATCGATATTCCACGTATGGGTGGGTCCTGGTGAGCGCAGCGGTGGAAGCCGTCGCGAACGAGCCGTTCTCGCGGTTCATGCGCAGTCAGGTCTTCGAGCCGCTGGGGATGAGCGACACCACCACGGACGACGTGACAGAGCTCATGCCCAACCGGGCCACGTCGTACTACCGCGGCAACTTCAACGACGAAATCACGACCGGCGTGGATTATTCATGTTTTGCCGGAGGCGGCGCGTTTCTCTCCACGCCGTCCGACCTCGTCCGGTTTGCGTTTGCGCTGTCGAGTTCCATGCTTCTGCAGCCCGCGACAGTCGAACTGCTGCAGTCGCCACAAACATTGATGTCGGGCGAAAGCACGCAGTACGGCCTCGGCTGGATGCTCGAGACGGTCGAACTGGCCGGTGGGCAGATGCGGGTCGTGGGGCATGCCAGCCGTACTATCGAAGGGGCCTCGACCTCGTTCCTGACGTTCCCCGACCGCGGGTTTGTGGTGGCGGTGACCACGAACATGTCATTCGCAGATATGAAGTCAGTGGCGTTGGCCGTCGCTCGGGCGTTTGCAGAGGGAACCTAGGGGATCGGATACACTCCTTCTTCTCCGAGCAGGCTGATCGACAGGACGTCCACGATGTAGTTCTGGAGTCGCACATCGTGGCCGATACGGTGGTGCTGCCGGTAGAGCAGTGGCTGGATGAGGTTCCAGTGCCAGCCGGATCGGGGCGTGACCGGTTTGATGTGGAGGTTGCCGAGGGTCTCCGTGCGGCTGGCATCCTCCAGCACCAGGACACGTTTGCCCCGGAAGGGGAAGCCGCGTAACGGTCCGCCACGCTGGTAGAAGTTGACAGCAAACCGCACATTGCCCGGGACCCTCGGATTCCGGATGCCCACCGCGTCGACATACACGGCGAGTGTCACGTCCACTCCGGCCCGTTCGAGCTCGCGTGCGAACTTTGTGACACTGCCGCCGCCAAGGCTGTGTCCGTACACCACGATGACCGGGGCCGCGCCTGTGGATCGCACGTGCGCCAGCACTGTCTCGGCAGCCCGGCGCCACTCCCGGTTGTTGTAAGTCACCGTCGTGAGGTCGGGACGGTCTGCATAGCGTTCGTCGACGGCCTTGCGCACTTGCACGACTCCGGACGAGAGGCTGGTGGCTTTTTGCTGGCCACCGGTGAACCCTACGACGATGGCGGGCCCTTCAGCCGGGCTGCCGGGTCTCGCCGTCTCAAAGGCCAGACGGGTGCGCTCGTGCAGCTGCATCCAGGCGTCCATCCCATCCGCACGGACACCGCCGCCTCCAGACACTGCCACCAGCAGCGCCGACACCGTCCACAAAAGCATGACTGATTGTTCCACAGTCACGCATCCGGTCGAACTACCTGCAGCCGCAGGTGCTCCTCGAACGCGTCAAAGTCCTTGTCGTTGTGGAGCAGAGCATGCCCGCCGCGGATGCAGAACGTGGCGATCACCGTGTCGATCGTCTTGCGCACGGTGCGGCCGCGTGCTCTCAGCAAGCGGTAGTTGGCCGCAGCGGCCACGGCGAGATCGACGCCGCCAGTATCGAAGATCTCAAACCGTTTCAGACCAGCCAGCACCGCCGTTGCCTGCCTGTCGTTTCCGACTCCCTGCAGCACTTCGCACACCATCAGATCGAGCAGGCCCAGCCGGCGCGTCGTCATCTCGCGTTCGAGCCACTCTGCCTGCGGCGACGGCGTTCCCGCCAGGTAGTCGATCAAGGCCGTGGTGTCGACGATGACCACGTCAGGCTCGTGCGACCCGACCCTGCCGGCTCGCGGAGAGGTCGCCCTTCCAGGCGACCTTGCCTTTCAACTGCCGGAACCCTGCCTGACCGTGTGTCTCAATCAGCAGCCGCAGCGCCCTCTCAACAACCGCGCGTTTGGTCGGTTCGCCACTCACCCGGATGGCTTCGTCCATCAAGTCATCGCTGATATCGATGTTGGTCCGCATAATTCCTCGATGTGTAAGAATCGAGGAAAGATGTGTATAAGTCAAGTTGCTGTCCATGACGACGACGGTGCCATCGTCCGAACGAGACTAGCAGGCGAGTTGGTACATCAACCGGCAGGCGCGTGCCTGAGTCGGCCGCCTCCACCAACAAAAAAAGCCCGGGCACAGCCCGGGCTTTTTTTGTTGGTGGAGGCGGCGGGAGTCGAACCCGCGTCCGAAAGGCCTGTCGTCGCCGGTGTCTACATGCGTAGTCGGACTTAGAGTTTCGCGACCGTCATCGAAGCCCGACGAACGTGACGGCCGCTAGTCCGTGAAGTCTCGTCCTCTGATGCCGGACGCATCAGTGAACCAGCCTGCTGAATGGCGTGTCTCCCCCGCCCGCAGGCTGACGAGGGGACACGTCGCGGTTAATTAAGCCGCGAGTGCGAGCTGCGTATCCGCAGTTGCAGTGTTTCTCCGCCGGATTCACGAGTCGGATGGAGAGTGGCTCGGCATGCTACCCGCGATCCCTTGCCCCCGTCGAAGCCGTGACGCCCCCACAAGAACACAATCGCTGCAGACAGCTTAACAGATGGCCTGTTCCTGCATCGGGCCCATCGTGGCGTGTGAGTCCGCGTGGACCACAGACGCCATCTTCGTCGGCAAGGTCCTGCACGTGGGAACGGCGACCGCCACACCTTCCTCGTCTATGCCCACCGTAGTTTGCCGGCCCGTCACGCGGCCGTGTGCCTCGAGAACATCACGTCGGTCAGGACGGTTGAAGTTCTGGCCCGACTCAACTGACAATCAGACATGACTCAATTGGCGCGCGGACTCGCCGGCGGACTATTGCTTGTGGCGGGCCTCGTGTTTGGCTGGCCCGAATCGCCGACGTCGGCGGCGGTGCCGTACTGGCTCGTGCCCCAGGGCATCCCCACTCAGCCGACGCCCCTGGCGACGGCTCTGACGCAGCTGGCGAACGGAAAGGCTGACGCCGCGCTGCCGGCCCTGAGGGCCGGCGCGTCCGACGCCGTGATTGGCGCCTATGTGCGGGTGCATCAGGGACGTGCGGAACTCGCGCAGGGGCGCACCGCCGACGCGGCGGCTTCAGCCGCCGCCGCCCTTTCGGCCGCCTCGACCAACTACCTGAAGGAACGGGCCTTGGGGCTCGCGGCTGATGCGGCCGAGGCCACCGCAGACTGGTCCGCAGCCGCGAAGGCACTCGACGCCCTCGTCGATCTTCCGTCGTCCACCCTGGTGCAGGCCGTGTATCGGTCGGCGGTGGCCGCGCAGCAACTCGGACAGAAGGATCGGGCAGCCGCGGCGTTTGCCAGGGTCTACTACGACTATCCCCTGTCCAATGAAGCGGCACAGGCGGCCGCCGAGCTGCCGAAGGGGGCGGCCTCGGTGCGCGAACTGGCCCGGGCCGAGGCGTTGTTCCGCGCGAGCCGCTGGGTGGACGCGCGCAAAGCCTATGACGCCGCGCGCCTCGTGGTGACCGGCGACGATCGCGATCTCGTCGCGCTGCGGCTGGCCCAACTGGACTATCACCAGAAGCGCTGGCCCGCGGCGCGCGAAGCGCTGCGTGTCTACATGGCGCGTCACGGGGTGTCAGCGGCGCGTCGTGATGAAGCAGAATACTTCGCGTTGGGTGTCATTCGAGAGCAGGGACGCCACGCCGAATACGTCGCTGCCGTCCGCAGCTTTGTGGACCGTGAGCCCACGGCCGCCTGGGCCGAAGCTGCGCTGAACGACCTCGGCACGCACTACATCCTCACGAACGCCGACGACAAGGCGGCAACCGTATTCACCGAGCAGTACGATCGGTTTCCCACGGGGACCTTCGCCGGTCGAGCGGCGTGGAAGGCCGGATGGTGGGCCTTCTCGACCGGGAACTACGACCTGACGATTCGACTCTTCGAGAGCGCCGCGGTGGGCCTGCGCCGCGCCGACTACCGGTCGGGGTGGGTGTACTGGGCGGCCCGCGCACATGAGCGGCTGGGCCGTGTTGATCAGGCCATCGCCGGGTACGACCAGACGATTGCCGACTACGGGAATTCGTACTACGGCCGCGAGGCCGCCCGCGGGCGAGAGACATTGCTGGCCGCGACGCGTCCCCCTGGTGCTGGGCCGATCGAACGCGCGCGCCGCGAGGCGCCGCTTGTGTTTGAACCAGGGCCCGCACCCACCATCGCATCCGTCATCCAGTCACTGCTCTCCGCGCAGCTGTGGGACGATGCGATTGGGGAGATTCGTCGTGCGCAACGTGACGAAGGCACGACGCCGCTGCTGGAGGCCACGCTGGGATTTGCGCTGTATCGCAAGGGCGAGTTCCGGCCGGCGATCAACGCGATGAAGCGCGCGTATCCGCAGTATCTGGCCGACGGCAGCGAGGTGCTGCCGCGCGAGATTCTCACGGTGATCTTTCCGCTCGATTACTGGGATCTGATTCAGACCCACGCCGACCGTCACGATCTCGATCCGTTTGTGATTGCGGCGCTCATGGCGCAGGAATCGACCTTTGATCCGAAAATCCGATCGGCGGCCAACGCGTGGGGGTTGATGCAGATTCTGCCCACCACCGGCGCACGCGTTGCCAGGCAGCTGGACATTCGTCCGTTCTCGACGGCGAGTCTCACGCGGCCGGAAATCAACGTCCGGCTCGGCACACAGTATTTTGCAGATCTGGTCCGCCGGTTTAACGGCAACGTGGCTGCGGCGCTCGCCGCCTACAACGCCGGCGAAAATCGGGTTGATCGCTGGCTGGCAGAACGTCCCGGACTCGATCGGGATGAGTTCGTGGACAGCATTCCGTTTCCGGAAACGCAGGGCTACGTGAAGAAGATTCTTGGCACGGCTGAGGACTATCGCACGCTCTATCGTCGTACGAGTGTGCGTCGCTGATGGCCGGCCGTCCCCGCACCTCGGAGAAGGCCTCCCGGTTCACCGAATCGGTCATCCGCGAGATGACGCGGCTGGCGCATGCCCACGGCGCCGTCAATCTGTCGCAGGGATTTCCGGATTTCCCGGCGCCCGCCGAGGTGAAGCAGGCGGCGTGTGACGCGATCGCCGGTGACATCAATCAATACGCGGTGACGTGGGGCGCCAAGCCGCTGCGGCACGCCATTGCCGCAGATGCCCACGCGCAGCATGGCCTGGCGGTGGATCCCGACGCGCACGTCACCGTGTGCTGCGGTTCCACCGAAGCGATGATGGCCACGATGCTCGCCATTGTGGATCCGGGCGATGAAGTCATCGTGTTTGAGCCGTTCTACGAGAACTATGGCCCCGACGCGATTCTGTCAGGCGCCACGCCGCGGTATGTGACGCTGCGTCCACCGGTGCCGGGCACGCGCGGGGACTGGACGTTTGATCCGGACGAACTTGCTGCGGCGTTTTCCAACAAGACACGCGCGATCATCATCAATACACCGAACAACCCGACCGGCAAGGTCTTCACGCGCGAGGAACTGATGCTCATCGCCGGACTCTGTCAGCGCTGGGGCGTGTTGGCGGTGACCGACGAAATCTACGAGCACATTCTCTACGATGGTGCGACCCACGTGCCGATGGCGTCGCTCGACGGCATGGCCGAGCACACCGTCACCATCAACAGCGTGTCGAAGACCTATAGTGTGACGGGCTGGCGTGTGGGCTGGACCATCGCGCCCGCCAACGTCACCGGCGCGATCAGGAAGGTGCACGACTTTCTGACCGTTGGTGCGGCAGCGCCGTTGCAGGCCGCAGCCGCCGCGGCACTCTCGATGCCCGCGTCCTATTACGCCGGACTGTTAGAGACGTATCGCGTGAAGCGCGAGCGGCTGATGGGCATTCTCACCGGCGCAGGATTCCGCTGCATCGAACCACGAGGGGCCTACTACATTATGACGGACGTGTCGGGTTTCGGTTTTCCCGACGACGTGGCACTGGCGAAACACCTGGTGACGTCGGTGGGTGTGGCCAGCGTGCCCGGCAGCAGCTTCTATCGTGGCGACGGTGGCCGGCAGCAGCTGCGGTTCTGCTTCTGCAAGAAGGACGAGACGCTTACGGCTGCGGCGGAGCGGCTGGCCGCATGGGCCAGATGATCTCGTAGAGCGACCACGACGGGGCGTCCTCCGCCAGGCGGATGCCCAGGTCCGACTGCCGCAGCAGCATGCGGACTTCCGTCGCGCGGTTCCTGGGATACCGGTTGTGGTGGACGACCACCCATCGCACCCCCTTCTCCCGCATCAAATCGACCGCCGCTCGGGATGGAAATGAGTTCAGCGCCTCGCGCGAGGTGAAGTAGTCGGGCGGGAAGTGGTCGCTGTAGCCGTTCAGAATCGGCTGCCAGTGGAACGTAGACATCAACATGTAGTCGGTGTTGAGGAACCGTTCGTTGGAGCCTCGGTAGAAGGGAAACTCGGCGACGCCGGCGCGTGGCAGCCGTGCGAGCCGCTTGTACACGGCCGGAACCTCAGGGGCTTTCGCCAGCTCAAGCGGACCCACCCATGACTCGATCACCGCGATGGCGATCAGCGCGAGCCCCGCCGGTCTGAAGGCCCGCACGCGAGCTCCCAGCCACGTCAACGCCAACGCCGCCAGAATGCCGGTCACCAGCGTGACGAGCACGCCCATGCGGATCGGCGCCCGAAGGAAGGAGAACACAGGCAGCGTGTGGTGGAGCACCGTGTACAGCCCGCCGTCGGGGCCCATCGTGATCCAGTACGAGACGACCGCGACCACCAGATAGAACCCCACCATCCGCCAGCGTTCGAGCGTGCGGTGCTGCCAGGTCAGCCAGACCGCACCCAGGGACAACGCGATCGCCAGGAATCCCGGGAACAACACATCCGGCCATGGTTCAATCAGCGGCAACATCCATCGGTGCACCAGGACCGCCGACGCCAGGAACGCCCGGCCCGTCGTGGAGTACGGCCGCGCCTCCTCCAGCCGCCGGACAAACCCGTCGTTCTGGATGTCGAGGTAGGGAAGAAAGAAGGGGGTGATGCAGGCTACCGTGATGGCCGCGGCCAGCGCGGAAAGCGCCCAGTAGTGCCAGGACCTCCAGCGACCGTCCGTCACGGCGAACCAGATCACACCGATCGTGACGATGAGGCCGATAAAGATGCCGTAGTACGCACACGCCAGGCCGGTGACGGTCAGCGACAAGCCCAGGCCGATCGCACGACGCGTCGTCGGTTGGTCGACGAAGCGGTGCAGCATCGCCAGCGACAATGCCGGACCGAAGGTCATCAGCAGTTGGATGTGCGGCAGGTGGGCAAACATGTACGGGGAATAGCCGTAGATGAGCGCGGCAATGGCGGCGCCGAATCGGGAGGAGCCGACGGTACGTGCGAGGAAATAGGCCGAGAGTGCCGCGAACGTGAACGCCATCAACACGACGGAGTTGTAGGCGGCATACGGATTCCCGCCGCTGATCACCCAGGCGGGAATGGCCAGGACGCCGGCCAGCAGATTCGCCTCGGAGAAGGCCAACGCGTGTGGGTTTGGGAAAAAGATGTTCGCGTCGAACACCGTGGTCGGCGCGGTGGTGAGCGCGTGCGCTACCCACGCGACATTCCAGACGCCGTGGCGTCCGTCGCCGCTGTCGATCCGGCCGGTGGAACCCAGACCTGCAGCGAGTGGCCACGTCAGTGCGACCGACAACAACACGGCAAGAATGACGGCGACACAGGCGTCGCGGGTGCTGGGGGGCATAGGTGGACGGAGTGACCTAGAATGCTTGGCGGATGGCGGCATCATACCTCACGGCACTTTCGCGCGCGGCCGGACCGGCGTGTATCGGCGTGGCGGTGTGGTGCGCCGTCGGTCTCGTTACGGTGGAGTCGGCGGCGTCGGCGAGCGTCCGGTTGGTGGCGCCGGCTCCGTGGTGGATTGCCGTCGCCGGATTTGTGATCGCGTGGCTGGTGCCCGGGTGGCGTCGGTCCCCGTTGACGGCGCTTCCGGCGCTTCTGGCGACGCTGCCGTGGTGGCCGGTGCCGCTCCCCACAGCCGTCTTGCTGTGGACGGGACCGCTGGCATGGTTGCCGATCCTCGCAGCGTTGGGCGCCGCCGAGGGCAGCCGGTCGCTCGGCGCGATCGCGCGTGTCATCGAGGCGCACGATCCCAGACGCGCCACGGTGATTGCGGCGCTGCTGACTGGTGTCCTGGGGGTGGCGACGTTGTCGTCGATTGGTGGACGCCTGCCGGGCGGCGACGAACCGCACTACCTCGTCATCACCCAAAGCCTGCTGCGCGACGGCGATCTGCGCATCGAGAACAACCACACGCAAGGCGACTACGCCGAGTATTTTGGCGGCACGCTGCGGCCCGACTACATCAATCGTGGACAGGATGGCGAGATCTACTCCATTCACGCACCCGGCGTATCCGCGCTCGTGTTGCCGGCGTATGCGGCGTTCGGATTTCGCGGGGCGCAGGCGACGATTCTTCTGGTGCTGATGATCACGGCCGCGTTGGTGTGGCGACTGGCGTGGCTCGCGACGGCGAACACCGGCGCCGCCTGGTTCGCGTGGGCCGGCGTCATGGGGTCGGCGACGACGGTGCTGCTCGGCGTGATGGTGTTTCCCGACAGCCCCGCCGCCGTCGGCAGCGCGGCCGGTGTGTGGCTGCTGGTGGCGCTGGCGCGGAATGGCGAGCTGGTGCCCATCCGGCATGTGGTCGCCGTGTCGGCGGTGTTGGCGGGGTTGCCCTGGCTGCATACACGCTTTGCCGTCGTCGCAGCCGGATTTGGACTGGCGATTCTGATCGCGATGCGTGGTCGCCGGCTGGTCGCGTTTCTGACAGTGCCGGCACTCAGCGCTGCCGCCTGGTTCCTGCAGTTCTGGCTCATCTACGGCACGGTCGATCCCCGGGCGCCGTATCGCGGAGCTGAAAATATTCGCGAGTGGATCTGGGGCGCGGCGGCGGGCCTGTTCACCGATCAGCAGTTCGGCCTGGTGGTGTTTGCTCCCGTGCTGCTCGCGGGGTTTGTCGGTTTTTGCCGTGCGTCGAGTCGCGCGATGCGGCTGGTGTGTCTGGCCAGCGTGCTGATTCTTGCGGCGTACACGATGGCGGCCGCGAGTTATCACATGTGGTGGGCGGGTCTGCCCGGCCTGCCCGCGAGATTCCTGACCGCCGTGGTGCCGCTGTTCGCGTTGCCGTTGGCGATTGGCTGGGCGCGTGCCACATCCGCCGGTCGCGCCGTGCTTCTGGCGATGCTCGGTGTGTCATGGCTGACCACCGCACTGGTGGTCGGGTACGACAACGGGGTCTTTGCGTTCAACTTCCGCGATGGGCAGGCAGCGTGGCTGGAGTGGCTGAATCCTGTCGCGAATCTGCCGCGCGCCTGGCCGAGTTTTTTCTGGGCCTCACAGGGCGCGTTTCTGACTCACGTCGGCGTACAACTGGCGGCGTGGGGACTGGGCTGGCTGGTGCTCCGGACGTTTGTCCGGCGACACATTGAGCGCGCCGATGTCGGTCGTGTGGCCGTGGCGTTGTGGGTCATGGTGGGGCTCATGTTCGGAGCGACGGCGGGATGGCGGCTGACCGGCGTGACCGGGCTCGACCCCGCGCGGTCCCAACTGGCGATCCACGCCGAACCACGAGTCTGGCGCGTGGCGCCGTTCACCGTGCGTCGTGCGTCCACGGCGTTCGCCATGACCGTGCATCCGGACGAGCCGCCGCTCTCCGACAATCCGACATCGCGGCTCATGCTGGTCGGTCCGGTGCCGGCCGGTGACTACCACCTCGAAGTGACCGGCGCGGTGATCCGCGAGAGCACGATCACTGCCACGATCGGGCGCTCACCGTCGCCGCTGCACGTGTTCCCGCTGTCACCAGAAGCGGTGTCGAGCGGGTTCACAGCGCCGTTGTCGCTGCCGGCCGGCGCGACGGCCCTCGTCCTTGAGGCCGATTCGCCCGAAAGTGCGGCGGGATTGCATGTCGCACTCAGACCGACAAGCCCCGCAGTGCCGTCAGGTGTGATGGCTCGGCGGTCCGCACCCGACGGCGACGCCACAGTGTTTTTTGTCGACGATGAGGTGTTTGTGGAACCCACCGGCTTCTGGGTTCGGGGTGGGCGGGAGACGCAGGTGGTGTGGAGCGCCGGCGCCGCCCTCGCCGGCCGCCCGCGCACCATCCGCCTGCAGAATGGTGGCGCCGCCAACACTGTGACCGTGCGCATGGGCGGGTGGATCGAGACGGTTACGCTCGAGCCCTGGCAGGAGCAGATGGTGATGGTGCCGGCCGCCGACGCCACCGGCGCCTGGCGGCTCGGTATCGCGTCGGCGTCCGGCTTCCAGCCCTCGGAGGTCAGCGGCGGCGACGACCGCCGGTATCTGGGCGTCTGGGTCGGAAAATAATCAGAACCGAACCGCGCCGCCGAACCAGATGCCGGCGAACCGGATGTCGCCCTGATCGGTTTCGACGCGGAGGAACGTGTGCATGCGTCGCCAGCCGGCCTGCACGCCGAAGTTGTGCGTGACGTTGAACGTGCCGTAGATGTCGATGTCCGCGTAGTTGGCTTCGTACTTTTCGTCGATGTCCGGCAGCTGCAAACCACTGACTTCTGCGGTGACCGACAGGTTCTTCAGCGGGTAGAGCCGCACCACCGCACCGAACGCCGGCAATGGCGCCCGTGCGCGCGTGAACTCGTCGTTGAGCGGCGACTTCAGACTCGCCGACATCTCGGTGTACCGGCCTTCAATCAGGATGCCGAAGTAGCCGCGGTCGCGATAGATGATGTCGTATTCGTAGCCGAACCGGATGACCGTCCAGTCGAACGTGGAGTTCACCGGCATGTTTACCGGATACAGAATGCCGTTGAAGACAATGTTGCGCGAGAGCGTGGACTCGGCGGAGTACGTGACCGGCGTGTACTGGAATCTGAACTTGTGTTTCTTCCCGGGCCGCAGGACCAGACGCACATCCGCGAACTGCGTCTTCTTGAAGCCGAGGTCGTCGACGAAGCTGATGTCGGAGCCCGCAATGCCGAACTGCTCCGACGAAATGATGCCGAAGACGGAGGGGCCCCACATCCCGCCGCTCAGTTCCATGTGGTACTCCTCGCCGATGGCGCGCGTGGACCGTGACGGCGCGGCCACCTGGGCGAAGGCCAGGGTCGGTGCCAGTGTGGCGCTGACCAGCAGCGCGGCAAGGAATGGACGAACGCGACGAACACGCATTGTTATACTGCCTCCATGTGGCGGGCGCTCCAGCGGCTGTGGCCCTATGTGACGAGCGCCCGGCACGCGATGCTCGCCGGGGTCTTGTGGATCGTCCTCGCCACGGCCATCTCGCTCACTGCGCCCCTCATTCTCAAATACGTCATCGACGACCTGCTGGCCGGAGCCACCCGCGCCACGCTGGCTCTGGCGGCCGCCGCCCTTCTGGGCCTGGCGATCGCCGACGGCGTGTGCCGGTACTGGATGCGCCAACGACTTATCGGCGCGTCCCGGGCCATCGAATATGCCCTGCGCAATGATTTCTTTGCGCACCTCCAGCGTCTGCCGCTGTCCTACTACCAGGCCAACCGGATAGGGGATCTCATGTCCCGTGCCAGTTCCGATCTGGGCGCGGTCCGCCTGATGGTGGGGCCTGCCGTGATGTACTTTGGCAGCACGGCCCTCGGTTTTGTGATCGCGGTGGCACTCATGGTGTCCATCGACCCCTGGCTCACCCTCCTCGCGTTGATTCCGCTGCCGCTGGTCAGCATCGCCACCCACGTCTTCGGCAAGGCGATTCACGAGAAGTTTGACCGGATCCAGGCACAACTCTCCGAACTGAGCGCAGTCGTCCAGGAGTCCCTGGCAGGAGTACGGGTGGTCCGGGCCTACAGGCAGGAGCCCTTCGAGCTCTCCCGCTTTGGCGCCGCAAACGATGAATACGTCCATCGCAACCGCAGCCTCATCCGGCTGCAGTCCGCGTTTTACCCGAGCCTCAGCTTCTTTTTCGGCCTGAGCGGCCTGGTGGTTCTGTGGTTTGGCGGCAGCGGCGTCATCAACGGGCGGATCACGCTCGGCGACTTCGCTGCCTTCAGCCGCTACCTCGTGTTGCTCAGCTGGCCCCTCATCGCATTCGGCTGGGTGATCAACATCGTGCAGCGGGGGATTGCCTCCTGGCAGCGCATGCTGGAGGTGATGGACACCGTGCCGGCGATCACCGACGCCGAGGCGGATCCGGCTGCCCTGGCCGGTCGGGTGGTGGGCCGGCTGGAGGTGCGGCACCTGTCGTTCACGTATCCGGGCGCGACGCAGCAGGTGCTCACCGACATCTCCTTCTCTGCCAGTCCAGGACAGACCGTCGCCATCGTCGGCGCCACGGGATCGGGGAAGTCCACGCTGTTGCAGCTTGTGCCGCGTCTGCACGACCCGCCCCCGGGGACGGTGTTTCTCGATGGCGTCGACATCCGGCGTGTGCCGCTTGAGCGGCTTCGCCGCGCGATGGGTGTGGTACCGCAGGAACCGTTTCTGTTTTCCGACACGGTCGCCCACAACATTGCGTTTAGCCGTGACGGTGATCCCCCAAAGGACGCCGTGGCTGCCGCGGCGTCAGCGGCAGGCCTCGACGCGGATGTGTCAGGGTTCGGCCACGGCTTCGACACGATGGTGGGTGAACGCGGCATCACGCTCTCGGGTGGCCAGAAACAGCGTGCCGCCATCGCGCGCGCCCTGCTGGTCGATCCGAAGGTGTTGATCCTCGACGACGCGCTGTCGGCGGTCGATACGACGACGGAGGACGCTATCCTGCGGCGGCTGCGTGACGTGCGCGAGACCCGCACCTGTCTGCTCGTCGCGCACCGCATCTCGACGGTGCGTGATGCCGACCTCATTCTTGTGCTCGATGGTGGCCGCGTGATCGAACGCGGCACCCACACGTCGCTTGTGGCGCAGGGCGGCGTCTACGCCTCGATGGACCGCCGGCAGCGTCTGGAACAGGAGCTGGCCGCGTCATGAGTGTGCAGGACGACGCGATTGCCAAGGGGTATGACTCGACGCTCATGCGTCGACTGCTTCAGTACCTTCGCCCCTATTGGCTCTGGGTCATTGTCGCGTTCATCGCGATCGTCGGCGGGTCACTGGCGGATCTGGCGCAGCCGTGGCTGACGGCGAAGGCGATCGACGACCACATTGCCGTGAACGACCTGGAGGGACTCTGGCGGCTGGGCCGGTGGTTCCTGCTGATTCTGATCACATCGTTTGTATTCGAGTACATCCAGACGTCCGTCATGCAGATGGTCGGGCAGAAGATCCTGCACACGGTGCGGCGGGACGTGTTCACGCATCTGCAGCGGCTGGATGTGAAGTTCTACGACCGCAATCCGGTCGGCCGCCTGATGACGCGGGTGACGACCGATGTGGATGCGCTGAACGACATGTTCTCGTCCGGCGTCGTCACCGTGTTCGGCGATTTGATCATGTTGTTCGGGATCATGGCGATCATGGTCGCGATGGACTGGCGCCTCGCGCTGGTCGCGTTTTCGGTGCTGCCGTTCATCGCCTGGGCCACTGCGTGGTTCCGCCGCAACGTGCGTGAGAACTACCGGCAGGTGCGCGGACTCGTGGCGAAACTGAATGCGTTCCTGCAGGAACATCTGACCGGCATGGGCACCGTGCAGCTCTTCAGCCAGCAGGCCAGAAGTTACCGGCAGTTTGAGGCCATCAATCGCGAACACCGCGATGTGAATATCCAGTCCATCTTCTACTATGCGCTGTTCTATCCGATCATCGAAGTCCTGGCCGCGCTGTCCGGCGCGCTCATCATTCTCGCCGGCGGCTGGTGGGCTCTGGAGGATCAGGTGAGCATCGGCGTGCTGGTGGCCTTTCTCCAGTATTCACGGCGGTTCTTCCAGCCCATCTCGGACCTGTCGGAAAAATTCAACATTCTGCAGGCCGCCATGGCGGCCTCCGAACGCATCTTCGGGTTGCTCGATACGCCGGTGGAGATGCCGACATCGGCCGCGTCATCGGATCGTCGTGTTGACGGACCGGGACGTATCGAATTCGATCGCGTGTGGTTCGCCTACAAGGACGACGAATTTGTGTTGCGCGACGTGTCGTTTGTCGCGGAACCAGGGCAGCGCATCGGCATCGTCGGCGCGACGGGGTCGGGCAAGACGACGATCATCAGCCTGCTGCTGCGTTTTTATGATGTGACGCAGGGACGGATTCTGGTGGATGGCATCGATGTGCGCGAGTGGCCGCTTGAGCAGTTGCGCATGCGGTTCGGGCTCGTGCTGCAGGATGTGCATCTGTTCTCCGGCACCATCTCGAGCAACATCAGGCTGGGGCGCGAAGACATCACCGATGAGGCGGTGCGCGAGGCAGCGAAGGCGGTGCATGCCGACCGCTTTGTCGATCGACTCCCCCAGGGCTACGACACTCCGGTGGCGGAACGTGGCGCCACGTTGTCGGTGGGACAGAAGCAGCTGCTGTCGTTTGCGCGCGCCCTGGCGTTTGATCCGGCCGTGCTCGTGCTTGATGAGGCGACATCAAGCATCGACACCGAAACCGAAGGGTTGATTCAGGACGCGCTGCACACGCTGATGGCGGGACGCACCGTGTTTGCGATTGCGCACCGGCTCTCGACCATCCAGGACATGGACCGCATTCTCGTCGTGCACAAAGGGCAGATCCGGGAGAGCGGCACGCACCAGGAGCTGTTGGCGCTCGGCGGCATCTACTTCAAGTTGTGGGAAGTGCGGCCGCTTATCGCACCGACGTCTTCGGATCCCAGCCCAGCCGCAGCACCGTGACCGCCGCGCGCCGGCGTCCGAAGTCCAGCGCCTCGTAACAGCTCCACATGTAAACATCGAGTTCGCGGCCCTGCACTTCGGGGCCGGTGTCGAGCACGGTGTAGATGCCCTCGTAGGCGGTCGGGACACCCTCGATCCGGACGACCGATCCGAGCGGCAGCACCTTCGGATCCGCTGCGGCCATGCCCGCGCGCACCCGGACGCCTGCGGCCGTCGTTTCGCCCTTGCAGTAGGCCGTCACCTCAAATCGCACGGTCCGGCCGGGCGTCGGAGCGTCGGTCTCGCTCGCGGATTCAATCCGGGCGTCCCTCGAGTCCAGGATGTCCCGCTCGTAGTAGATGACGATGAACCCGACGGCGGCCAGCGCCATGACGAGCACCTTCTTCCACACGGAACTGGACAGGGTCAGAGACATCGGGGAAAGGCGACTGTACTACGGTCCTGGGGTCCAGAAGTCCAGGGTCCAGAAGTCCGGGTTCGGTGTTCCGGGTCCGCCGATTTCACAAATGTGCGAAACCGTCCGGCATCGGCGTGGCCACGCCATCTTCCGTAAGTACCACGTCCGTGCCCTTGGTACACACTCCGATGTCGGTGGCGGGGGCTTCTCCGGCCTGGCGGATAGCGGCGAGAAAGCGTCGGATGCGGCGTTTGGGCACGGCGAAGAGCAGTTCGTAGTCCTCGCCCCCGGAGAGCGCCTGCGCGCGCGTGGCGGCGTCGTGGACGGGGATCGCCTTCGCGTCGACGTCCGCACCGCACCCGCTGGCCTCGCAGATCTGGTGCACGGCGTCGGCGAGGCCGTCCGACAGGTCCATGCACGCGGAGGCGGCGCGGTTGTTCGCCACGATGAGACCGGTGCGCAGCCGTGCCGATGGGCGCAGGTGTGCGTTGAGAATGTCCTTGGAGCCGTCGGGCTTTAGCCCGACGGCATCAGCCGGGCTGAAGCCCGGCTGCTCCGATGCGACAAGCATCGCCAGCCCTGCTGCCGCGGCACCGAGGCGTCCGGTGACAAACAGACGGTCACCCGGGCGCGCGCCTGACCGCCGCATGACGCGACGCGGGCGCACAACACCGATGGCCGTGATGTGGATCTGAAGACCCGAGGGCGACCGCGACAGGTTGCCGCCGACCAGCGCTGTCTTGGTCTCAGTCGCGAGCGACACGACGCCATCGATGAGCGCGTCGAACTCTTCGACCGGAAAGTCCGGCGGGAGCGCCAGCGACAGCACCAGCGCCCGCGGCGTGGCCCCCATCGCCGCGATGTCGCTCAGATTGACCGCCACCGCCTTGCGCCCGATGTCGAACGCACCCGTACGTAGGGCGCGCTGAACTTGAGCGCGCCACGGCCAGTCCCTCCGGAAATGCACGCCTTCCACCAGCGCGTCCGTGGTCACGACCTCAACGCAGCCGCGCGCCGGGGCGATCACGGCGGCATCGTCGCCGGGGCCCGTCAGCACCCAGTCGGGAGCGGCCGGGACACGTGCGCGAAGTCTGGCGATGAGGGCGCGTTCGTTCATGGGGAATGGGGACGCAGTTGGCCCCGCTTTGCCGTGTGGGGAGGTCGAATGAACCTGCGAGTGCAGGTGGAACCGCTCAGAGCCGCGCTTCAGGCTTCCTCGCCATGGAGGCATGCACACCACGCGGCATTGCAGCTCACTTGTGAAAAAAGCATCGGCTCAAACGACACTCCGAACCATCACGCGCAAAGCAGGACGCCGGATCGATCCTACACCGCAATCCGCTGCTGTCCACTCAGAACCGCATCCACCAGGCGTTCGATGGCTTCGGTTTTTTCCTTGACGTGGCCTTCGATGCCGACGCTGTCGGCGCGCGCGCGATAGAGTTCGTCCGCGAGATTCAACGCCGCGATGACTGCAATGCGCAGGGAGTCCGCGCTCGACAGTTCGTCGGCGGCGAGCGTCATCTTTTGATCCACGTACGTGGCGAGCTCCGTGATGTACGCCTGATCGAGATCACTCTTGACGGCGTACCGCTGGCCGTGAATCTCGACGGTGACAACGCGGGCACTCATGGGCGGCGGCTCAGAGCTTTAGTTTCTCGATGTGCGCGATCATCTCGACCACGCGGCCACGGATCTGTTCGCGCTCTTCGCGCAGGGAGGCGGCTTCGGTGTTGGCGGATTCGGACTCCGCCAGCCTGGTCTTCGCGACCTCGAGCTCGCGTTCGAGCCGGGCGACGGCGTCGAGCGCCTGCGCGCGCTCGCCACGCAGCGTTTCAATCAGGGTCACCAGCTGCCGGACCTTTTCGTCGAGCCGGTCAATCGGTTGCAGTTCGGTGGTCGTTCGTGACATCAGAGTCCTCGTACCGTTGCGCCACACTCCTGCTGGAGGGCCGCGATAATCACCGTCATGGCATCGTCCACTTCGCGGTCGGTCAGCGTGCGGGCCGCGTCACGGAATGTGAGGCGATATGCCAGGCTGACCTTGCCGTCGGGGATGCCCTTCCCCTGATAGCGATCGAACTCGCGGACCTCACGGAGCGCACTGAGCGCGCCGCCGGAGGGCTGTCGAATAGTGGCACGAACGGTCGCGGCAGACAAGGACGCGTCCACGACAAGCGAGAGGTCCCGCACCACGGCGGGGAAACGGGGCAGCGAGGCCACGCGCTGCGGTGAGCCGCCGTCGCCGGTGAACGCCGACAGATCCAGTTCGCCTGCGACGACAATGACGCCGGCAGGGAGGCCACGGGCCTCGGCGATGGCCGGGTCGATTTGGCCGACGGTGCCGATCCGGCGGTCGGTCAGTAACGCGGCGACGCGCCCTCGCACGAAACCCGGTGCCTGGTCGGTGGTGACTGAGGTCAGGGTGAGGCCCCACCCATTCGTCAGAACCTCGGCGATGCCGAGCGCGTCGAAGAGGTCCACCGATTCCGCACGGGTGCTCCAGTGGGTGTCGCGCTGGCCGCAGAGCACCCAGGCGACCCGTTGTGATTCGCCTGTCGTGTTGAAGGCGGCGCCGGCCTCAAAGAGGCGCACATCGGTGATGCCTCGCCGGCGGTTGTAGATCAGCGAGTCGAGCAGCCCGGGGATGAGCGACGGCCGCAACACGGCAAACTTCTCCGAGAGCGGGTTGGCGATCGAGACGAGCGCGGCCGGATCGTCGGAGAACGGAGCCGCGGCTGCGGCTTCCATGAACGTGAAGGTGACCGCTTCCTGCAGACCCGCGCCGCAGAGCACGCGGCGCAACCGTCGCGCGCGCAACACACCCGCATCAGAGACGCGTGGTGCTGAGCGCAACGCGGGGAACGTCGCGCGTACACGATTGACGCCCCAGTGGCGCCCGACCTCTTCGATCAGATCGGCTTCCCGTGCCACGTCGACGCGTGCGGTTGGCACCGTCACCGTCCAGCCGTCGGCGGCCTGGGCCACTGCGAAGCCGAGGTTGCCAAGGATGCGCTCCACATCTGCTGCCGGGACGCAGTCGCCAAGCAGGCGCGCCAGACGTGACGGACGGAGCGCAATGACTGCCGCTACTTTGGGGGCAGGGTAGACGTCGGTGATGGCACTTGTCGCCCGTCCCGCCTTGATCTCTTCGAGCAGCTCAAGTGCTCGCGCGATGGCGGTCGTTGTGGCCCCGATGTCGGCGCCACGTTCGAACCGTGTCGACGCCTCGGTCCTGAGCCCGACCTTCTTGCTCGTCGCGCGCACCGTCACCCCCTGGAACCAGGCCGCTTCAAGCGCGATGTGCGTGGTGGATGAAGACACTTCGGAGCCGGCGCCGCCCATCACGCCGGCAATGCCGACCACCTGATCGCGGTCGGCAATCACCAGCATTGAGGCGTCGAGTGTCCGCTGTTGCCCGTCGAGTGTCGTGAGCGTCTCACCCGCGACCGCCTGCCGAGCCACCAGCGCCGGACCCGCAACCTTCGCGATGTCATACGCATGCATCGGCTGGCCCATCTCGAGCATCACGTAGTTAGTGACGTCGACGATGTTGTTGATCGGACGTACGCCGCATGCCGTCAACCGCTCCGCCAGCCACGCGGGTGACGGACCGACCGTGACGTCGGCGGTGGCGAGGGAGAAGCGCGCGCAGAGCGCGGAGTCGATGGAGACGCTGACGTCAGCGTGGGTGAGCTTGGGTGGGGGTGGGTGAGGTTGGGTCGGCCCCTGGACCGAGGACCCCGGGACCCGAACCCCGGACCCCGGACCCCGGACCTCGAAAGCCGTCGCGGCTTCGCGTGCCAGGCCACACACAGAGAGACAGTCCGGCCTGTTGGCTGTGATTTCGAAGTCGATCGTGTCGCCTTCGATCGACGCGACTTCGAAGCCGACGCCGGCGATCCTGTGTGCGATGTCTTCAGCCGACGTGCCTGTCGGCAAGCCCGCCAGCTCGCGAATCCATGATGCGGGCGCCTTCACAGGGCCACCTGCTCGAGGAAGCGGAGGTCGTTTTCGTAGAACATGCGGATGTCATCCACGCCGTACAGGCGCAGGGCGAGGCGTTCGATGCCGACGCCGAACGCGAAGCCCGTGTATTTGTCGGAGTCGTACCCGACGGCTTCGAACACGGCGGGGTGCACCATGCCGCAGCCGAGGATTTCGATCCAGCCCGTGTGTTTGCAGAGGTTGCAGCCCTTGCCGGCGCAGCCCTGGCATTCAACGTCGAGTTCGGCCGACGGTTCGGTGTAGGGGAAAAAGCTCGGACGGAAGCGCGTGGCGACGCGGCCTCCGAAGAACTGTTCGGCGAAGCCGTTGAGTGTGCCGCGCAGGTCGCCCAGGCTGATGCCTTCATCCACGACCAGGCCTTCAATCTGCGTGAACATCGGCGTGTGGGTCGCATCGAACTGGTCGCGCCGGTAGACGCGGCCTGGGGCGATGACGCGCACCGGCGGTTCGTGCGTCTCCATGTAGCGGATCTGCATGCCCGACGTGTGCGTGCGCAGCAGCGTGGCCGCGCGCCCGCCATCAGGCACCGGCACCGGGCTTGCGAGGTACAACGTGTCCTGCATGTCTCGGGCCGGGTGCTCGGCCGGCATGTTGAGCGCTTCGAAGTTGTGCCAGTCGTCTTCGAGCTCCGGGCCTTCGATCACCTGGTAGCCCATCGCGAGGAAGATGTCTTCGACCCGCTCGCGCACCTGGGTGAGCGGATGGCGGCGTCCGAGAAACGGCCGGCGGCCAGGCAGGGTGACGTCGAGCGCGTCCTTCGGCGGCGCCGACGCGGCGGCTTCGGCTTCACGCGTATCAAGCGCCGCTTCGATTTCCTGTTTGAGGGCGTTTGACGCCGCACCGAGTGTGCGTTTTTCGTCCGGCGTCGCCGACGCGATTGATTTGACGAGTGCGGTCACCAGCCCGTGTTTCCGGCTCAGAAACTCATCGCGGAGCGTCTTGAGATCGGCCGGTGTACGTGCAGCCTCAAGGGCGGCCTGGAATCGGGAGCGCAGAGCGTCAACAGACAAGGCGGACATGCCCCGACATTGTACAAGGGCGAAGGGCAGCTACCGTTCGAACTTCGTCGATAACACAATCGACGTCGTCGTGCGATCCACGCCGTCGAGAGCGCCGATCCGGTCGGTGAGCACATCCATGTCGCCGACCGCGGGCACGACCGCAATGGCGACGAGGTCATAGGCGCCGCTCACCGAGTGCAGGCTCCGGATCTCGGGCATCGCCCGAAGGGCGGTGACGACCGAGGCCTGCTGCTTCGGATGCACGGCCATCATGATGTGGGCGCGGATATGGCCGTGTTCGTGCTCGTCGTGCACACGCACGGTGTAGCCGCTGATCACGCCGTCGCGTTCCAGGCGTTCGAGCCGGCTTTGCACGGTGGTGCGCGACACCCCCATCCGCCGCGCGAGCTGGGCGGTCGAGGTCCGCGCGTTTTCGCGGAGCAGGGTCAGCAGCTGTTGGTCCGTCTGGCTGAGCTTCATGGCAATTCGCCGAAATATAGCGTGAATATGGCCATTATGGCACTACTAAGTGACCATATTAGCCGAGATAATGCCGACATGCCGCATCTAGATGCATTGGCCCCGCTTCGGGCCCACGCCGGACGTCGACGAACCACTGGCTTGGACGATGCCACGGTTGAGGTGCTGTCGGCGACTCATGCGGACCTGGCAGCAGCGCTCACTGCGGCGGGGGGCGACTACGCGCGCATCCGGCGCGAGTTTGCGGACCTGCTCGACCTCGACGAAGACGCGCAGATTCAGGCCGTGCAGGGCGGCTTCCTGAACTTCTACTCGGTGGACACGGCCAACCCGTACGTGGCGCTTGCCGCGCGTGGCCCGTGGGTGGTCACGCTCAAGGGCGCGGTGCTCTATGACTCCGGTGGCTACGGCATGCTGGGTTTTGGCCACACGCCGGCGTCAGTGATCGAGGCGATGGCCCGGCCGCAGGTGATGGCCAACATCATGACGCCGAGCCTCTCGCAACTGCGGTTTGACCGCGCGATTCGCCGTGAGGTGGGGCACACCCGCGGCACGTGTCCGTACGAAAAATTCCTGTGCCTCAATTCAGGGTCGGAGTCGGTCTCGCTGGCCAGCCGCTTTGTGGACGTCAACGCGAAACTCATGACTGATCCTGGTGGCCGCCACGCGGGCCGCACCGTGAAGCGGGTGGTGGTGAAGGGCAGTTTCCACGGACGCACGGAGCGCCCCGCGCTGTACTCCAACTCGAGCCGCAAGAACTACGTGCAGCATCTCGCGAGCTTCCGCGGCGAAGACAGCGTGCTGGTGGTCACCCCGTACGACGTGGACGCCCTCCGCGCGGCATTTGCCGAGGCTGACGTCAACGGCTGGTTTATCGAAGCGATGTTCCTGGAACCGGTGATGGGTGAGGGGGATCCTGGACGGGCGGTGCCGCGCGCGTTTTACGAGGCGGCGCGCGAACTGACGCAGGCCCATGGAGCGCTACTCCTTGTCGATTCGATCCAGGCGGGGATTCGCGCGCACGGCGTGTTGTCGATCGTGGACTATCCCGGCTTCGAGGGCATCACGCCACCCGACATGGAGACCTTCTCGAAGGCGATCAACGGCGCGCAGTATCCGTTGTCGGTGCTCGGCGTGACCGCAGAGACGACGACGCTCTATCGCATCGGCATCTACGGCAACACGATGACCGCCAATCCGCGTGCGCTCGACGTGGCCAGCGCCATCCTGGCGCTGTTGACGCCGGAGCTTCGCGCCAATATCCGCACACGCGGCGCCCAGGCGGTACGCAAACTCGACGCGCTGCGCACCGAACACCCCGACCGCATCGTCAAGGTGCAGGGCACCGGTCTGCTCTTTTCCTGTGAGCTGGGTCCGCAGTGCAAGACGTACGGCGCGGGCTCGATCGAGGAATCGCTGCGCGAGCACGGCCTCGGCGTGATCCACGGCGGCGATAATTCGCTTCGCTTCACACCGCACTTCGGCGTCACGGAAGACGAACTCGACCTGCTCGTCTCGCTCGTGCGGCAGGCCGTCATGCCGCCAGCGTAAGCGCGATAGCGCTCCGCCCGCTCCAGGCCACCACTCGCACCCAGTTCGTGCGTGTCAGCCGGACGTGGACAGTCGCGTCAAATCCTGCTTCCAGGCGGCGATGCGCCGGCACCTGCCAGCCCCAGGTGCTCATCCAGATGATGCCGGTCAGGAGGAGTCCGACCCAGGCGAGCAGACCTCCGGCCACCCAGACGATCAGTAGTGCACACGCCAGTTCGACCAGCATCGGCCCCGCGACGACCCAGCCTGTCCGCCGGACGTGCTCACGTTCGTACCCGGAGAACCCGGGCCGGCCGACTCGAGCAAACAGCGGGTAGTGCACGAGTTGCACGAACCAGATCACGCCCGTCATGTAGCAGGTTGCCGCCGCGTGGACCAACAGCAGCCATGTGTGATCGCCCATGGCGTTCCATCTTAAACGTGTCGTTCGTCGTCTGCGGTATCCTGAAGTGACATGGCCGAACGCGCGCAGCAGACCGGCGAAGGGTTCACCTGCGGGGAAGTGCGCGGGGGGAATGGCTTCACGCATCAACTCGTGGAACTGCCAGGTCTCCGTGGGGTGTTGTATTCACGCCCCTGTGAGGGAGCGCACGGTGGGGATATCCACTACCTGTCCAAGTGTGGCTCCGGGTTGATGTCGCGTGTCTGTCTGGCGGATGTGGCGGGTCACGGCGAAGCGGTATCGGCGATCGGGCGGGGCATTCATGATCACCTGCGGCGCAGCGTGGACGTGATCGACGAGCGCAAGGTGTTGTCGCGGTTCAACGCACGCCTGAACGCCGGGAGCGTGCAGGCGATGACCACCGTCGTGCTGACCACCTACTACCCGCCACGGCGTCGTCTCACGGTGTGTTACGCGGGGCATCCCGTGGGCTGGTTGTATCGCGCCGAGACCTCGCGGTGGACAATGCTCCAGTCAGAGGCCACGCCACCGACGACCGGCCCGGTGTTTCTCGACATTCCGATTGGGCTGGGTTTTACACCCGCCTTCACGCGGCACCGGTTCCGTGTGAGCCCGGGTGATCGCCTCCTGCTCATCACCGACGGCGTGCTCGAGACCACGTCCCCCGACGACAATCAGTTTGATCGACACGGCATCGACCGCCTGCTTGAGGCCGGCGGCGGTACCTGCCAGGAAGTGGCCGACCGCCTCCTGGCGGCTCTGCACAGACACGCCGACGCCGACGCGCTTGGGCACGATGACGTGACGTTTTTTCTGGGGGAGATCGTCGAAGGGCCTCCCGGCCCCGCGGTGTGGCATGTCGTGAAGAACCGGCTCTTGAACCGGGGCCGCTGAGTCACGGCAGGCCGTGGCCAACCCGATGGATCAGCGCGCGACGACCTCGACCTGAAACACGTTCTGCATCACGAACAGCGCCACGAAGCACAGGACGCCGGCCAGCACCGGCGTCGCCAGCCATCCGGCCGCGATGCGGCCCAGCACACCAAGACGCACACCCGCCCCGGCTCCCTTGACGAGCGCCACGCCGAGGATGGCCCCGATAATCGCCTGTGAGCTCGACACCGGGACCAGCGGGAGCGGCGGGAGTCCGACGCTGCGCAACACCCCCTGGAGTCCGGTCGACGCAAACAGGAACAACGTGATCGAGTGCGCGAGGACCACGATAAACGCGAGGATCGGCGTCAGCTTGTACAGCTGTTCTCCCACCGTCGTCATGACGCGGTAGGAGTCGGTCCAGATGCCGAGCGCGATGGCCAGCCCGCCGAGCGCGAACAACTGCTGGGCGCCAGTCACGTTCAGGCCTGCGAGATGCAGCGTTTCGAACGGCACGACCGGGACGAACACGCCCATGACGTTGCCGATGTTGTTCGCACCGAGACTGTAGGCGCCGAACGCGCCGACGAGAATCAGGCCGGCCCGTGTCAACGCATCCCGCCCGAGCAGATGGACCCGGGTGTGACGGAGCCATAGACGGACCAGTCCATAGAGTCCGATCGCCACAATGGCGGCGATGACCGGCGAGGCCGCCCAGGCTGTCACAATCTTCACCAGGACTCCCGGGTCGGTGGGAGCCCCGGCGAACAGGTTCCACCCGATGATGGCGCCAACAACCGCCTGCGAGGTCGACACGGGGATCCCGGTGCGATTCATGAAGGTGACGCTGACGCCGGCCATGAGCGCGACGGTGAATGCGCCCCCCATCGCACTGACGGATCCCAGTGCGCCAAGCGTCTCGGTCGTTCCGGCGCCGCTGGCGACTGCGCCGGCCAGCACACAGAGACTGGCCACAGCCGCCGCCACCCGGAAGCGCACCATCCGGGTGCCCACGGCAGTGCCAAAGACGTTGGCCGCATCGTTGGCTCCGAGTGACCACCCGAGGAAGAGCCCGCTGCCGAGGAAGAACCAGATCATGACGCCTCGTCGATCAGGCGTCGCGCTTGATGGCGGCTATGGCGAGGCGATCGCAGACATCCTCCGCATCCTCCGCCACCTGTTCGGTGTGTGAGACGAAATAACGCAGCTGATTCTTGTGGCTGAGCCGCAGGTTACGCCGGAAGACTTCGCGTGTGTAGGTCTCGGCCAGGCGATTGGTCTCCTCGCGGTAGCCCTGCGCCCGGCTGACGTGGTCCCTGACGGCGGCGAGATCCCGGAAATAGGCACGGGTGCCGGCCACCATCGATTCGACCGTCGCGATGGCGCTGGCCGCCAGGTCCTGGAACAGCGGATTGAGGTCGTCCAGCAGTTCCGGATTCTCCACCGAGAACCGCTTCAGGGTCACGGTGATCATGTTCAGCACCTCGTCCGCGCTCTCGAGCAAACCAAGCACGTCCCCGCGCGCATCGGGAATGAGCGTGTGGATGTACAGCGTGCTCTCAATGGTGCGGCGCAGATGATCGGCGCGCTGTTCGATGGCGCGGAGCTCAGTCAGCCGCACTTCGAACTCGTCCAGTCGATGTTCCAGGAAGCACTTCACCCCCTGACGAAACAACAATCCCCCCTGGATGATCAGGTCGAGATATTCATCAATCTGGGCTTCAAGCTCACGGCTCTGGCGAAACAGCAGCGTCATGTCAGAAGGTCCCGAAGACCCCATCCGGGGTGATGCCGAGGTACCGGAACCAGGTTTCCCCGGCCACGATGTTGAGGATCCACGCGATGACCATCACGGTGAATCCCAGGCGGAACGCGTCGGACATGGTGTAGCGGTCGGTCTCGTACAGCAGCGCGGCGGGCTTGCTGTTGAAGGGCAGGACGTACACATGTTCGATCATGAACGCGACCGGCAGTGCCAGGCTGAGCACGCTGTAGTCGAACCGGCCGGCCACGCCGATCGCGATGGGAATGAAGATCATCGCGCGCATGGTCTTGGACTGGAAGAGCAGGGCGCTGAACAGCATGACGCCGGTCAGCAGCAGGTACAGCAGCCAGAACGGCGTCTGCTGGCTGATGCCCAGATGGTCAAAAAACGCGTTGACGGCAATGGACGGCAGGTCCGTGGCATCCAGGCCGGCACCCAGGGCATACGCCCCGGCGGAGAACAGCATCAGGTGCCACGGAATGTCGACATCGTTCCACTCGACGATGCCAATCCGCGGCAGCAGGGCGACAATGCCGCCGAGAAAGGCGACGGCGGTGGGACTCACGCCGTGCAACTGATCGGTGGCCCAGAGGCCGAGGATCACGAGGAACAGGACCACCGCGCGGCGTTCCCGTCCCGTCATGGGACCCAGTGCGTCGTATTCCGTCCGCAGACGCTCCATCCCGCCGGCAATCTGCGGCAGCCGCTCTTCAGGCGCCAGCGGAAAAAAGACCTTCATGGCCAGCAGGTAGGTGACGAACATCAGGCCGACCATGATCGGGAACATGGCCAGCATCCAGTCCCCGAAGAAGATCGGCGTGCCGACGGCACCCGCGATCAGCGCCGCGGCGAGGAGGTTGGCCCCCGATCCGGTGAGGAACGCTCCGGCGCCCAGGTTGATGCACAGCAGGTTCTGCAGCACGATGCTGCGACCGAAGTTGGTCTTGCCCTCTCCCGGCCGGGCGCTGTAGATGGCGGCAATGACCATGAACAACGGCAGCAGAATCGCGGCCTTCGCCGTCGTGGCCGAGACAAATGCCGAGAGGGCGATGTTGAGGACAATGAAGACGACGAAGACGGAGGATGCGGTGTGGCCGAAGCGCAGAATGAGCCACAAGGCGGCACGTTTCGCGAGGCCGGTCGCCACAAGCATGCTTGCCAGCACGAACGACATGATGTTGAGCCACATCACCGGGTGCCCAAGCTGCGCGTAGGCCCGTTGTTCGGTCAGGACACCCGTGAGCACCAGGGCACTGATCAACATCAGACTCGTCAGGTAGTTCGGCAGCGCCGCGGTCATCCACAGGATGATCGACGCGAGAAAGATCGCCAGCATGTAGCCGTTGTTCCGGCTGAACTGCTCGCTGCCCTTCGCGGAAAACTCCGCCTTGGCGGCACTCGAAACCAGCCCATCAGGATTGACCTGCTGCAGGAACGGCAGCTCGACGACAAAGGCAAACAGAAGGAAGGCCAGCACCGCCAGAGGGACACCCGCCTGGGCCAGACGCCGTTCGACGTCGCCCTTCTTCCGGGCCGGCAGTTGCTCGATCCGGTAGAGGTGCATGTCGAGCGGGTCGCGGGTCATCCGGCGTCTCCGGTGGGGTCGGACCACGTCGTGTAAGGCTGCTTCATCAGCATCGAGTTGTAGTACCGCGGATCGCCCGTGACCTCCTCACCAAGCCACTCCGGCCTGATGAAGGCGTCATCCTCCCCGGTCAGTTCGACCTCCGCCACGATCAGGCCGGCATTGGCACCATGGAACTCGTCCACCTCGAACGTGTGCGGGCCTGCCGGAACCAGATGCCGCACTTTGTCGATGACACCCGGTTCACAGATCGCCAGCAGGTGTTCCGCCTCACTGACGGAAATCTCCTGCTCCCATTCGAAGCGGCTGGCGCCTGACGCGCTGCCGATCCCCTTGATCGTCAGGTACCCCTGATCCCCCTTGATGCGGACCCGCACGGTCCGTTCGGGGACGGAGGACAGGTAGCCCTGTACGATTCGCGTGCTGCGCGTGACCTGATCCGCAAACGCGCCGCGCACCAGAAACTTCCGTTCCACCTCCTGCGCCATCGTCGTCCTCCTCGTGTTACTCGTTGGCCAGTGGGGCCTGGTGCATCCCGATCACCCGCTTGACTGCCTGCAGGTAGTTGATGTTTTCGAGGCCGGCCATGCCGGTGTCGGCGATCGTCCGCTGGAGATCCGCGATGTCGGTGGACTCGGTGGCGACCGTCACGACGCGCGCACCATTGATGAGCACCACGGCGTACTCGCAGATGGTGTTGTGCACCATGTAGCCGAACCGCTGCTTGTGCACCCGCACCGCCGCGAGATCACGATGCGCGCGAATCCCGGCCAGGAAGGACGCGTAGTCGCAGTCGGCACCCGGCAGGTCCGGCACCGTCACCCGGAACGCCGGATAGACCTCATCGCGCAGGACGCCGGCCGGCAGAGGGAACTCGCCCTTCATCAGCGGCGCCCATTGCTCAAGGCCGTCGACGGTCTGCACCAGCGTCTTGATGTCCATCTTGCCGTCGCGAATCTTGGTGTTGTTCACGTCGTTGGTGCGCGACACGATGTAGATCTCGTCCGACCGGCGTTCCCAGACCTTTTCGGGCACCGGCACGGAGAACCGCGCCATCCGGTGGTGAATGGTGTCGAAGTTCTGGCCGAACGACCGGAACTCGAATCGGGGCTTTGAGGCCACGCCTATCTGCAGATCGCCTTTCTCCACTGTTGTCACCTTCTCCTTCTTTGCCCGGGCCGGTCCCCGGGGATTCGGCATCCCGGGGACCGGCTCGTCACGCTACAGGGGGATGCCCTCGATCACGATATTGTCGAACCGGTTGTTCCCCGACGAACCATCGGCGCCGGCGCCCACGAAGCGGATCCGAAAGCGCAGGTTCGCGTTGTTGTTCAGCGCGTCGATCGTCGACAGATCGAACGTGCGGCGTTCGAAGTCCAGCGGGATGTCATAGGCATTCCCCACCTGGGTCCACGTCGTGCCGCCGTTGGTCGAATACTCGAAGATCTCCTGCGGCGCACCGCTCGACGACCGCATCACCGCGAAGCTGACGACGATCTTGGTGAATCCGGTCGACGGTGTCACGATGAGCAGTTCCCGCGTGTTGGCGGGATTGCGCGGACGCAGGCCCAGCCCTGCTGGTTGTCCCATCTGCAGGTTGACGCTCGCTCCCGGGTCCACGTTGTCCATGTACCCGGCGCCGGTGCCGGGATACGTGATGGTGCCCGAGAGGCGTGTGAAGTCCGCCTGCACGGTGGTCAGCGTGCCAGCGGGCAGGTTGTTGAAGTGCCAGTAATGGATGATCTCCGAAACCTTGGGTGGAATCGGGGGGGCTGTCACGTCAGCCACGCAGCCCGACAGGGCGAGCAGGGTGGCACCGACGATAGCCGTGCGTAGTGTGTGTCTCATGATCGTGTCTCCGCGTCCGTAAAAGCATGGGGTGTCAGAACGAGACCTGCACCCGGAATGACAGTGAGCTGAAGTCTTCGCCGGCCTTGCCCTTGGGCGTCACCATCAGCTTCGGGTTGGCGGTCGGCAGTCCCGCCGCGTCGAGGCCCGTGGCCAGGCGTCCGCGGCCATTGGCCCAGCGGTCATGATTCACCAGGCCGTAGTTGAGGCTCAGCTTCACGTTGTTGTTCATGTAGGCGTTGAGACCGACGGTCACGCCTTCGCCCTCGCCACCCATGATGCCGTCCTCGCGGCTGTTCAGGTCGAGGTATTCGTAGCGCAGTCCAAGTTCGACGTCGCCCCAGGACCGGCCGAGTCTCGGCTGGGTGAACTCGCCATCGGCCGGGTTGTACTGATGGCGGCCGCCGAAGAGCATCACGGTGCTGAACACGTAGAAGCCGCGGAAGTTCTCGCGCCCCTTCGCCGCATCGAGATACGTCACACGCGCCGTGTTGAACTCACTCTGGACGCGGAAGCCCCGGTAGTACGCCGCCGCTTCGAGGCCCGTGAGCCGGGTGTTGTCGACGTCCAGCATGCGATCGGTGTCGAGGTACTTCTTCCGGTTGATGTTGGAGATGCCCCGGGTATCAAGCCGCACCGCACCGGGCCGGTCGTCCGTCTTGGGCGTGCGATAGGAGGCGGCGGCGCCCAGGTGAAGCCCCTTCTCCTTGTCCCGGTAGAACGGCATCAGCGCCACCTTGCCCGTCAGGGAGTACCCTTCATCGGCGCCGATCGCACTGTTGTTGTCCTTGCGCAGCTGGACTTCCTCCCAGCCGCCGACATCCTGAAAGTGCAGACCGCCGGCCGTGAAGAAGGCCGACTTGTGGTACACGACCTGGAATCCCGCGTGGCGGGACGGCGTCATGGCGCGCGTCACCATCGGCCGCTCCATGAACGGCAGATACCGGCTGGTCGTGTTGGTCTCCATGGAGAAGATTTCCTTGAAGTTGCCGGCCTTGAGCGCCAGACCCTCCACGGGGGAGTACTGCAGGAACGCGTCTTTGAGATCGGCGCGGGAGTCCGCAAAGTCCATGTCGAGTTCGGCGTACCACTTCCTGGCGAACTCACTCTTGAATCCGACCCTGGCGCGGCGCATCTCGACACCGTTGCCGATGGGGTTGAGTGTGTCTCCGAAGAACACCACACCGTCCATCTGGACACGCAGGTCGAGCCAGATCTTGTAGTCGCCGTCCTTGCTCTCAAACACCAGCAGGCCGTCGCGCGCTTCCGCCTCCAGCGGCTTGCGGGGCACCGCGACGCCGTACTGGTTGAAGCGGACGTTCGACTGCAGCGTGACCTGCACGGTCGTGCGCCCGCGGATGTCGACGTCCAGGACGTCGTATGCCGGATGGCTGATGACCAGCATGTCGGTCGACTGTGCCGGTACGTCCAGCCTGAATGCGCCGGACGCATCGGTTCGGGTCCCGGTGACCGCGCCTTGGAGGCGCACGACCGCCCCGTCAATGGCCTGACCGTCAACGCTTGATACCACGGTCCCCGACACCACGCGTGCCTGGGCCTGCGCCTCCGCAGCAACGGCCAGCATCAGCGCCGTGATCAGTAACGCTTGAACTGCTCTCATGACTGCACCCGTCCTCTGTGTTTCCACGTTGTTGCTGCGACATGCCGACCGGCACACGCGGCCTCACCGGTGTGATATTACAACAAGGTCACAAACCGTGCGAAACGCGGGGAGGGCCAGGTCTGCGTTGAAACGGATCGGACTGGCGAGAGTGGCGGGGGAGAGGGGGGAAAGCTCCTGCGCTGGGGAGAAATCCCCACCGGAGGCTGGGCAGGACAAGAAGAGGCGCAGGCCCCCGAAAAACCCTCGGGGGCCGCGCCGTGTTACGTGCTCTACCGGACCATGATGAGCTCTTCGTCCATTGTTTTTTCTTCGGTTCTCCAGTTGAACCTGATCGACTTGCCATCGGCCGCGATATTGCCCTTCCACCGGTGCCTGGAGTTCGTGTTACTGGACTTGCAGCAGTACGTGATAAACGAGATGAACGTGCCATCGAGCTTGGTATTGGTGAGCTTGGCCGTGTCTCTCGAGTTCTGCACTGTGCCGGACAGCGTCTTGCCCTTCACGACGAAGTCTGCTGTGCCTTTGTAAGTGCCTTTCCCCCCTCCCGGCGACCATTTCTAAATCTTCCAGTGGCCCTCGAATGGGCTGGCGTCCTGGTGCGCGCCAGACTCCAGGCCTGCCTCGGCGCGCATCGGCGCCGCCCACGTGCCCCCGGATGCGATCGCGAACCCGACGACAACGGCGAGACGAACGGTTGATCTCACATTCATGGTGTGTCCTCCATGGCGCACCGAGGCATCGGGCGCTGCGAGGGCCATCTTGGTGTGACGTCACCGGCGCGGGCAAGGCAGGAATCTGCCGAATCGTCGCAAAGGGCGCCACAATTTCGTGTACCCACGGCTGGCATCACGATCGGCGCCGTGAGAACAAAAAAAAGGTGCAGGGCCCCGAAGGACCCTGCACCCTTGAACCTTGAATCGAGGACTCCTGGACCGTCTCAGGCCGTTGCTGACCTGACAGCCTTCGTCGGCGCCGGCGCCGCAGCGGCGGCTTGGGCCGCCACCTTCGCGAACGCCTCGGGATGGTTCACGGCGAGTTCCGCGAGGCTCTTGCGGTCGAGCGCAATGTTCGCGGCCTTGAGGCCGTTGATCAGGCGGCCGTAGGAGAGCCCGTTCAGACGCGCGGCGGCGTTGATGCGGACGACCCACAGCTGACGGAAGTCGCGCTTCTTGCGGCGACGGCCGACAAACGCATAGTTGAGCGCCTTGTCGACGGATTCCTTGGCTGACCGATAGAGCTTGCTTTTTGTGAGGTAAAAGCCCTTCGCCAGCTTCAGCATCTTCTTGCGCTTGGCGGCGCGGACGGTTCCTCTCTTTACGCGTGGCATGGTCTGGTCCTTTTTCTCGTGTCTTAGTCGTACGGGAGCATCTTCTTCAGACGCGGGGCATCGGCCGGGTTCACGACCTCACTGCCGCGCATCTGGCGCTTGCTCTTGGTGGTCTTGCTCGTGAGGATGTGGCGCTTGAACGCCTTCGACCTCGTGAACTTGCCCGTGGCGGTCTTCTTGAAACGTTTGGCCGCACCCCGGTGCGTCTTGATCTTCGGCATCGTCTACTCCCTAACCCTGACTCTCTCCGACCGACGGTGCTACCACCACCGGTTTGGCCGCTGCCGGCCGTTTGACCCCGGGCTTCGGTGCCAGGATCATGTGCATCTGGTTGCCTTCCTTCTGGGGCGACGATTCCACAATCGCCACGTCAACCAGCTCTCCCGACAACCGTTCCAGAATGCGGCGCCCGATTTCCGGATGCGCCATTTCTCTGCCACGGAAAAAAATCGTGGCCTTCACCTTGTCGCCGTCTTCAAGGAAGCGCTCGATGTGCTTCTTTTTGAAGTCGTAGTCGTGTTCATCCACCTTCGGCCGGAACTTGATCTCCTTGACCTCGATGACCTTCTGGTGCTTTTTCGCCGCGCGCGTGCGCTTCTGCTGCTCGTATTGGTACTTGCCGAAATCCATGATTCGGCAGACCGGCGGAACAGCCGTCGGTGAAATTTCAACCAAGTCGAGCCCCTTGCCCCGAGCCAATGCCACCGCGTGCGGCGGCGGCATGATGCCAAGCTGCTCCCCGTTGTCGTCGATCACCCGGATCTCGCGGACCCGGATACGTTCATTGGTGCGGACGCGGTCGTCCCGTCGCGGCCCTCGGTCGTAGGCGATAACAGACTCCTTTATTGCTGGAGCTTTCCCCAGCAGTCACAGCCGACTATCTTAGCATCGGAAACGGGTCTACCGGCGTTCGGCGACCTCGGACTGGGCGGATGCCACGAATTCATCCAGGGACTTGGCCCCCAGGTCTCCGCCGGACCGGCTCCGGACCGCCACCTGACCCTCGGCCACCTCCCGGTCACCCAGCACCAGCATGTAGGGCACCTTCTGCAGCTGGGCCTCCCGGATCTTGAACCCGATTTTTTCGACCCGGGCGTCCAATTCCACCCGGAATCCAGCCTCTTTCAGGCGATTCTGGACCGTCTGGCCCCATTCAAGATGCCGGTCAGCCAAGGGCAATACGGCAATCTGCACCGGCGCCAGCCACAGCGGGAACGCCCCGGCATAGTGCTCGATCAGCACCCCGATGAACCGCTCGAAGCTGCCGAAAATGGCCCGATGGATGACCACCGGCCGATGCTCCTGGTTGTCCGGCCCGATGTACTTGAGGTCGAACCGTAGGGGCAGCTGATAGTCGAGCTGGACCGTGGCGCACTGCCACTTGCGGCCAATCGCGTCCGTCACGTCAAAGTCGATCTTCGGACCATAAAACGCGCCGTCACCCTCGTTGACCGCGTACGGCACGCCGGACGCATCGAGCGCGGCCTTCAACGCGGTCTCGGCATGGTCCCAGGTCGCCTTTTCACCCAGGAATTCTTCGGGCCGCGTCGACAACTTCACGTCAAACGCGAGGCCGAAGTCGCCGTACACGCGCTTCACGAGCGCCATCAGGTGTTCGACTTCCGACCGGATCTGCGACTCCATCACAAAACAATGCGCATCGTCCTGCGAGAACTGCCGCACGCGCGTGAGGCCTGACAACACGCCGGACGCTTCGTTGCGATGGAGCGGGGTCTGCTCGTGCAGACGCAGCGGAAGGTCGCGATACGACCGGGTCTCCATGCCGAACATCAGCATGTGGCCCGGGCAGTTCATCGCCTTCACGCCCATATGAGCTCGGAGGGGATTTTCGGCATCAGTCGACCCGGAAATCGCCTCCGAGCCCTTTTCCTCCACCAGGAACATGTTCTCCCGGTAGTGCTCCCAATGACCTGACGTTTCCCACAATTCCTTGTTGAAGATGAGCGGTGTCTTCACCTCGGTGTAGCCGGCGGGGAAGAGCACCTCGCGCATGTAGTTGGCGAGCGTGTTGTACAGCGAGGTGCCTTTGCCCTGCCAGAACGCCGCGCCAGGCGCCCACTGGTGGAAGTTGAAAAGACCGAGGTCCTTGCCCAGCTTCCGGTGGTCGCGCTTCTTCGCTTCTTCGATGCGGGTCAGGTACTGCTTCAGGTCGTCGTCTTTGAAAAACGCCGTCCCGTAGATGCGCTGCATCGGCGTGCCCTGCGCGTCGCCCTTCCAATACGCGGCCGACGCATGCAGGACCTTGAACGCCTTGAGCTTCGCGGTGCTCGGCACGTGCGGGCCGACGCAGAAGTCCACGAAGGTCTCGCGGTCCTTGATGGTGTAACAGGACACGTGCGACTGGCCTTTGGTCTTCTCCTGGATGAGCTGCACCTTCAGCGGCTCACCACGCTTCCTGAAGAACTCGACCGCCTCGTCGCGGTCCCACATCTGACGCTCGAAGATGAGGTCCTGCTGCGCAAGCTCCTTCATCTTCTTTTCGATCTTCTCGAGATCGTCCGGAAGGAAGGGGCGGTTGACGACGAAGTCGTAGTAGAAACCGTCCTCGATGGGCGGACCAATGCCGCACTGCGCTTCGGGGAACAGTTGTGTCACCGCCGCGGCCAGCAGATGGGCGGTGGAATGCCGATAGACGTAGAGCGCATCCGGGCCGTCGGGCGTCACGATGCGAAGGCGGGTGTTGGCCGTGAGCGGATGGCTCAAGTCCACGAGCGTGTCGTCCACGTACGCGGCGAGCGCCTTGCGCACCACGCCGCCGGGCAGCGCTTCGTTCATGAAAGCAGACACGGTTGTGCCGGCCGCCACGGCGCGCTCGGATCCGTCGGGGAGGGTGATTGTGACTTGAGACATGGGTGACAGTCCGCCTTCGCTGAGCGCTCGCTACACTCGCAGTCTGGCCGCGACAACTTTCGCGGCCTGCCAACCGAAGCGGTGAGCGACGCGAACGACCCGCGAAGGTTGGTAGGCACGGGCGGACTCGAACCGCCGACCTCCTGCATGTCAAGCAGGCGCTCTAACCAGCTGAGCTACGCGCCTAGACAGCCTCGCGGGCCAACAGGCGAACCCAAAGTATAACCCGACTACCCCTTCAGAGCCTTCTTTAAGGTGGCGCCCGGCGTGAACCGGGCGACCGTCCGCCTGGGAATCGTGACGGCTTTTCCGGTTCTCGGATTCCGCCCCGTACGGCCGGGCCGGACTGATGTCTTGAAGGTGCCGAAGCCGACGAGGGTGACCGGGTCGCCCTTCCTCAGCGACTTGGTGATGCCGTCGAGGACCGATTCCAGCGCCGCCCAGGCCGTCACTTTGGTGAGACCAACGTCTTCCGCGAGTTTGGCGATCAGGTCCTGTTTGGTCACAGCGGCCTCTTATTGAGCGCGCGCCTTGAGGCGTTCCACGGCCTTGACGAGCATCTCGTCGGTCGTGGGAGGCGCGTCATCGAACCCGACGTTCGGCGACTCCACGGGAACGGCCGGACGCAGCCCCCGCCCATGAATGGGCTCGCCGTCCGACCCCAGGTACCGCGCGTACGTCATCCAGAGGCCGCGGCCTTCGGGAAGCTCCACGAGACGCTGTTCCGCTGCCAGGCCTGCGGTCGGCTCGCCAACCAGGTCGCCGCGTGTGTTGCCGCTCAGCGCTGCGGCAAAGACTTCGGCCGCGCCGGCGGTGCCGTTCGAAACCAACAACACGATCGGCACCGTGACCCCGCCATCCCCGGCTGCGGCGTTGGTCTTGTCCTGGGCCTTGTCGCGTTCTGACCGGGTGGCCAGCACCCCGTCTTTGACAAAGTGTCTGGCAGCGGCGATGCCTTCGCTGACCGGGCCATCAGCGGTCGAACGCAGATCAAGCACCACCCCCGACACGCGATCCTTCTGGAGCGTCGCCATTGTTGTGCCCAACGCGGCCGCCGTGCCCGCTGCAAAACTTGTGACGCGGACCACCGCCGTGCCATCCGCGCGGCGTGTGCTCGTGACGGCCTGCACCTTCGGCACCTCGCGCGTGAGTGTCACCACGTGCGGCTCAGCCGCGTTCCCGCGCAAGACGGTGAGTTCGACGGTGGTGCCAGGTGCGCCGCGCAGCAGGCGCATCCCGGTGAAGGCCGACACTTCACGCGTGGGTTTGTTGTCGATGCCGCGGATGAAATCGTTCGTGCGAAGTCCCGCGCGATGAGCCGGCGAACCGTCGCGGACGCCGACAATCCGCAAGTAGAACTGGCGGGAGACGACGAGCCCGACGTCACCAGCCGAAAGGGCTGCGCCGTTTTTCGCAATCGCGACTTCGTCGGCGGCCAGATACGCGCTCATCGGGTCGAGGCCGTCGGCCAGGCCGCGCATCGCACCTTCCATGACCCTGTCGGGATCCACCGTCTCGACGTAACTGGACATGATGAGCGAGACGACGTCCTCGAAGACGCGCAGATGCGTGATGGCCTTCTGCGGGGTCTCGATGGGGGAGTCGGCCCCGGCCTTCGCGCCGAGCAGCCCCCCGACGGCCGCCAACACGACCAGCGGGGTCGAGACCAGAAACAGGAGCCACCGGGACTTGGACGTCATACCGACAGTCTAATGGGCAACTGGGTGGATGGGCTACTGGGGGGATGGGCGCTTCCAGAGATTCCGTCCGTCGATCGTCTGTGGCGCCGGCACGCCGTAGAAGCCGAGCACGGTGGGCGCGATGTCGATGATGTTGGCGCGGCCATGGGCGTCGGTCGCAATCGGACGATTGGTGATGAGCACACCGGCAGTGTCGGCAAAGTCGTAGCCGCCGTGGTCGCCGGACCAGCGCTTCATGTTCGGGTAGACGAGCTCTGCCGGCGCGCCGCCAAGCGTGGTCTGCCACGACACACGATAGCCGTCGGCAAAGCCGACCTGCAGGTCCGACGCGTTGTGCAGATATTCACCGGTGTACACGTCGTCGCGCTTGTAGACGTTGGTCACGATCGACGCCCCCGTGTCGGGGTCACGCAGGTCGGCCTTGAGCCGCGCGGCGAGGTCGTTGGAGAGTGTGCGGTATTCGTCGCCGGTGGAGACGATGCCCTGGCCTTCGCGGCCACGCAGGTTGAAGTAGATCTGGCCGAGGCCCATGGCGTAGGCCCGAGTCTTCGACCAGTCGACGTGCTCGAAAAATTCGGCGCCGCTGAAGAGGTCCTCAAGCGTCTTGTCCCGTGACGCCGTCTGCCCTTTGAGCACCATGAAGCCGTTCTGCACGAGCCAGCTGTTGAGATTGACGGCCTTGCGCCACGAATGGAAGCCATGGTCGGAGACGATCATGAGCGTCGTGTCGGGTCCGATTTGATCGAGCACTTCGCCGATGAACTGATCGGAGCGCCGATAGATGCGGAGAATCGAGTCCCCGTATTGTTCGGCCTCAGAGGCCGAGTGCATCGGGTGGTCGGTGTCGCGATGGCGCCACATCATGTGTTGCACCCGATCTGTGGATTCGATCACGCCGATGAGCAGATCCCATGCGCCCGCCGTCATACGATTGAGGATGACCTGGGCGCGGTCGTCGAACGCGCGGTACAGGTCGTCCATAAACGTCGCTTCACTCATGCGGTCTTCGTTGAGCGGCCATGTGGCTTCGGCCCAACCGAGGGTACGGAAGGGGCCGAGCTTCTTGTAGAGGTCGCCCGCAAAGTTGGCCGGGTAGGACATCGGCACGGGCGCTGCGTCCGGCTTCCAGTTCACCGGCGCCACATACAGCTGCACGTCATCGTCAGCCTTGATCAGATGAATCTGGGTCATGCCGTGCACGGTGATGAAGAGGTTCACCTTGAACTTCAGGGTGACCCACTTGCTCCATTCGCCGGCCTTGAGCGTGACCTTCTGCCCGTCGATGTCGATGTCCGCCGCACCGCGGCCCTTCGTCCAGGTGATGGTGAGCGGAAGTGTGACGTCGCCACGCGTCTCGAGTTCGGCTTTTTTCGTCCGGTCGGCATCGGCCAGCGCGGGTTTCGCGTCAATCTCCGCCAGTTGCGCGCGGACGATGGGGTTTGGCGGGCCGACGAGTACGGTGCGCGCGGTATCACCTTCAAACGCGAGGCGACGGAGGATGCCGCCCATCTCGGTGCTGCCTTCCTCGAAGCGACTCAGGTCGGTCGCGTAATAACTGAATGTGCCCATCGTCCCGCGAATGTCCGGGAGGGGAAGGCCGGACAACAATTCGCCGTTCGGGACCTCCTCGGGGGGGAACGTAATCGGCACGGTGAGAATGCTGCTGCGCACACCGGCCTGGCCGGCCGTGACCCAGAACGATGTGCCGCCTCGCAGCGACGTCACTTTCGGGCGTGAGGTGGGGATCCAGTTCCAGAGGAATGTCGGCGGTGTGCGCGTGACCATGCCGAGGTCGGGGAAATACGTCTGCGTGTCGCGCACGAGGAAGTCGTAGATGTTGTGTTTGCCAGGATTCACGCCGGTGGCAAACGAGGCCCACGCGGTCGGCGACTCGGGCGACACCGTGGTGTCGAGGTCATAGAGTCCGCCGGCGTTCATCACACGCGCGATGTTGGGCAGTTGTCCCGCTGCGATGTACTCGCGCACCAGGTCCGGGTCCATGCCATCGAAGCCGATGATGACCAGCTTCGGCTTGCCCGTATCCGGCGCCACCGCCGGGCCGCCACATCCCGCGCCGGCCGCTGCACCGGCCACGGCGAGTACGACTGCACCAAGAACCGCTTTCCGCATGGCGGACATTCTAGCCGTACGTAGGGCGCGCTGAACTTGAGCGCGCCAGCCCGGCGCGCTCAAACCCAGCGCGCCCTACAATAGCGACGTGCGTTTCCTTGGAGTCGACTACGGCTCGCGCCGGATTGGCCTCGCGTTGTCCGATTACACGGCAACGCTGGCGCGGCCGTGGCAGATGATTCCTGCCGCAGGTGTCCCCGCGCAGTCGGCGGCAGCGGTCGCGCGTGTGGTCGCGACCCTGCGGGCCTCCGATGATCCCGATCTTGATGGCATCGTCGTCGGGCTGCCTCGGCGACTCAATGGGGAGGACACGGACCAGACCCCGCAGGTGCGCGTGTTTGTGGCTGCGCTCGAGGAGCTGACCGGGTTGCCCGTGTCTACACAGGATGAACGTCTGACCAGTGTGGAGGCCGAGTCGCGGCTGGCCGGACGCGAAAAGGACTGGAAGAAGCGCAAGGCGTTGATTGATGCCGAATCGGCATCGATCCTGCTTCAGGATTATCTGGATAATCGACCGCGATGAAGAAACTGCTCCTTGTAATGATCGTGTGCGGTGTGTTGGGCGCTGCGGGGGCATGGTGGTCGTACCGCCAGCTCGAGCCACCGTATCGCGGGTTCGACGCCGCGGAGGTGTTTGTCGAAATCCCGCAGGGGGCGAGTGTGGCGGCGATGGCTGACCGGCTCGCCGATGCCGGTGTGATCCTGCATCCGCTGGCGTTTCGAATCGCGGCGAGGATGTCGGGATCGGAGCGGATGCTGAAGGCCGGTGAATATCGGTTTGCCGATCCAGCGACGCCCGGCGACGTCGTCGCGCGTCTGGCCAAAGGCGATGTCTACACGCGCGCGGTGACGTTCCGTGAGGGGCTCACGATGTGGGACACCGCGGAGGTCTTCGCCGCCGCCGGTCTCGGCACCGTTGAAGAGTTCCTGATCGAAGCGCGCGATCCTTCGAGGATTCTGAGCATCGACCCGGATGCCCGCTCACTCGAGGGCTATCTCTTTCCCGACACCTATCAGTTGCCGCGGTCGGCCGGAGCCAAGGGGATGGTGGACGCGATGGTCGCCGGTTTCCTGCGCGCGTTTGATGCCGACCTTCGCGCCGCAGCGACGGCGCGGGGCATATCGGTCCGCGAGGTCGTGACCATCGCCTCGCTGGTGGAGAAGGAAACCGCGCATCCGCCCGAGCGCCCGATCGTCTCCGCGGTGTATCAGAACCGGTTGCGCATCAACATGGGGCTTCAGTGCGACCCGACCGTAATCTACGCGCTGCGTCTCGCGAACCGCTGGAACGGCAACCTGACGCGCGAGAACATGCGCATCGACTCGCCGTACAACACCTATCGCTATGCCGGTCTGCCGCCAGGTCCCATCGCGTCACCAGGCCGCGCCTCACTTGAAGCCTCCGTGCGGCCATCAGCCGACACATACCTCTATTTCGTCAGCCGCAATGACGGCACCCACGTGTTCTCCAGCACGTTCGCCGAACACAGTCGCGCCGTGCAGCAGTGGCAGGTGCGGTACTTCAGGAACAGGCCGAAGTAGCCGCCCATCCGCCCAACCTCACGATCCCCAGTTCAGCTTGTCGCGAAGCATCTCGAAGTGGGTGCGGGTGGTGGTGCGGAGGAGTCGGAGCACGCGATCGGCGCGGCGGATGGTCACGACGTCGCCTGGCTGGAGGGGTTCGCCGTGTTGGCCATCGAACGTCGCCACGACGTCGGCCGGCGGGCCATCGAGGGTCGGGCGGAGCACGATATCGGCGGAGGCGGGCAGTACGATCGGCCGGTTGGTCAGGGTGTGCGGCGCGATGGGCGTGAGCAGCACCGCGTCCACCGCCGGATGCATGACGGGGCCGCCGGCTGACAGGTTGTAGGCGGTCGACCCGGTGGCCGTCGCGACAATGAGTCCGTCGGCGCGGACGTGGCAGACGTGTTCGCCGTCGATGGCGACGTCCAGTGCAATCATTCGTGACAGCCGGCCGCGGGTGATCACGATGTCGTTGAGCGCAAGCCGTGTGGCGGCCACCGCGCCGTCGCGTTCGACCCGGCCGTCGAGCAGCAGGCGCGTCTCCGTCCAGGTGCGGCCTTCAAGCACCGCCGCCAGCGCATCCAGCAGTTCCGGCCGCCGCACTTCGGTGAGGAAACCGAGATGCCCGAGATGGACGCCCAGTACCGGGATGTCCACCCCGGACTGCACGACCGCGCTGGCTGCCGCCAGCAACGTGCCGTCGCCGCCGAAGGCGATCAGCACATCCACCTGCGTCGTCGCCTGCACACGGTCGTCCGCTGCGGCGATCACCACGGTGGCGCCTCGCTCGCGCAGCCACTCCGCGGCCTCGATCAGGACGGCGAGTGCGTGAGGATGGGGTTTGGCGGTCAGTCCGATGCGAATGGGCGGGGGCACGGGGGAATGTTACTGCGGTCTTCTGTTATTGAGGATTGAGGAATGAGGATTGAGGATTGGCAATTGAGGTGCCTTCGGCGGATCAATGAGGATTGAGGGATTGAGGGATTGGGGGATTGGGAGGGTGTCAGAAATTTTGTGTGTGAGGCAGAGCATGAGGAGCGACTATGCCCAGACGACCGAAGACCGCCGCGACCAGTCCTGACCGGTTGGCGTCGGTAGCCCTTGAGATTCTGAATGTGTTTGCCCCGGACGGGCGTCTGACGGCGGCGGATGGGGACGCCGCGACGCAGCGCTTCAAGAAGGCACTGATCGAGCGGGCGTTGGGGGCCGAGATGAGCCACCACCTGGGCTATCCGCCCGGTGGGGCCTCCGAGGAGGCGGGCAATCACCGCAACGGCACATCGGCCAAGGCGGTGCTGACCGACGACGGGCCATTGGCGCTGGCGATTCCGCGTGACCGCCGGGGTAGCTTCGAGACGCAGCTGATTGGCAAACACGAGCGACGCTTCACCGGCTTCGACGACAAGATCATTGCGCTCTATGCGCGAGGGATGACGGTGCGCGAGATTCAAGCGTTTCTCGCGGAGATGTACGCGGTGGAGGTCTCACCGCGCGTGAAGATTCGCGATGAAGCGGTGGTGCGCGGCAAAAGCGGTCCACCTCGCGTTGGGCGTGCTGCCGGATGGCACGCGCGACATCCTGGGGATCTGAATCTTTAATGACCTCAAGACCCGCGGCTGTCACGACATCCTGATTGCCGTGACCGACGGGCTGAAGGGGATGCGCGAGGCCTTGGAGGTGGCCTGCCCCGCGACGACTGCCGAGACCGCGCGGGCGGCGCTGGACACGTTTGCGGCCGGCCCCTGGGGCACGCGCTTCCCCACGATCGTGAAGTCGTGGCGCACGGCCTGGGAGCAGGTGATTCCCTTCTTCGCGTTTCCTCCGGAAGTCCGTCGGGTGATCTACACGACCAACGCGATCGAAAGCATCAACGCCCGAGTGCGCAAGATCAGCAAGACCCGCGGCCACTTCCCGACCGATGAGGCGGCGACCAAGTTGATTTGGCTCGCGCTGCGGAACATCACCGCGCCCTGGTCGCGGGCGGCGCACGGGTGGAAAGCGTAGATCAGCAGTGGCATGTGAGGAACGACGCCTCACACACAAAAGTCCTGACACTCCCCCTCAATCCCCCAATCCCCCAATCCCCCAATCCCACAATCAATCCTCAATCCAGCAATTGAACAATTGCCAATCCTCAATCCTCAATCCTCAATAACAACAGAAACTCCCTATTCCCCTCGGCCCCGGTGATGGGCGACGGAACCAGACCTGCACGATGCAGTCCGCAGGCCTCGGCCGCAGCGACGACCGACTCCACCACCCGCGTGTGCACGGCTGCATCACGAATAATCCCGCCTTTGCCGACTTCGTCGCGTCCGGCTTCGAACTGGGGTTTGACCAACGCGACGACGGAGCCATGGGGGCGCAGGAGAGCTGGCACCACCGGCAGGATGTACTGGAGGGAGATGAACGAGACATCGATGGTGACGATGTCGAACGCGCGAGCATCGGCTGGCAGTTCTGCCGGTGTGAGGTTGCGTGCGTTGGCGCCCTCGATGACTACGACCCGTGGGTCGGAGCGGATCTTCCAGTCGAGCTGGTTGTGGCCGACGTCGAGGGCGACGACGCGCGATGCGCCGCGCTGGAGGAGGACGTCGGTGAATCCGCCGGTGGAGGCGCCGATGTCGAGGGCCACCGCGCCGGTGACATCGATGCCGAAGGTGTCGAGGGCATGGACGAGTTTGAGTCCGCCGCGGCTGACCCAGGGATGGTCGGGCGTTCGCAGCGTGATCTCGGCCTCCGTTTCAACGGCGGTGCCGGCCTTGGTGACCGGGTGGCCGCCGACGAGCACGTCGCCTGCGAGGATCAGCGCACGCGCCCGCTCACGTGATGGAACAAGGCCTCGGTCAACGAGGAGCTGATCGAGGCGACCCTTCATCTGCCCATTCGCCCATCCACCCATTCGCCCATCTCAACGGGTCCGCGTCAATGACCAGTCGGCGAGTGCAGTGAGACGGCCTTCGAGACCGGCCGCGTGGAGTGTAGCCTTGGCGCGTTCGACACACGCGGCAGCGAGCCTGCGGGATTCGTCGATGCCGTGGAGTGCGGCGTAACTGGGTTTGCCCGACGCCGCATCTTTCCCGGCCGTCTTACCGAGGTCGGCATCCGACCCTTCCACATCCAGCACATCGTCAATGATCTGGAACGCGAGACCAAGCTCGTTGGCGTACTGGTCCACGGCCGCGATGGTCGAGTCTTCGACGCCGGTGATCATCGCGCCTGCGACGGCAGAGGCACGAATCAGGGCGCCGGTTTTGCGCGCGTGCATGTCGCGGAGTTCACGTTCGGAGAGTGGTTGCGCAGGATGGGAGGGCACACGTCCCGCCGCCTGGAGATCAATGGTCTGGCCGCCGACCATGCCGATGGCGCCGGCGGCTACGGCGAGCACGCTGAGCACACGCAGCCGGCGATCGGCCGGCGCTTCCGGCGCGCCGCTCGGCGCCACCGGCGAGGGCGAGGCTGCCAGCAGCCCAAACGCTTCGGTGAGGAGCCCGTCACCGGCGAGCACGGCGACGCCATCGCCGTAGACGACATGTGTTGTCGGACGCCCACGCCGCAGGATGTCGTTGTCCATCGCCGGCAGGTCGTCGTGCACGAGCGAGTAGCTGTGGATCATCTCAACGGCGCAGGCGCTGGGAATGGCGAGCAGTCGCGCGCGGGGTACCGTGGTGCCGGCCAGCGGTGCGACGGCTTCGGCCGTCATCAGCGTGAGGCACGGGCGCAGGCGTTTGCCGCCGCTCATCAGTCCGTGGCGCATCGCGTCGATGATGAGCGCGGGTGCCATACCCTCCGGCAGCGCGTGCGCAAGGGCTGCGTCAACGGTGTGGCGGAGGTCGTCGAGGTACGTGGCGAGATCGGGGGAGGGACTCACCGGCGTTCGTCAGCATCGACGAGTCCGGACCCGTCCTTGAGTTCGCCGCGCTCGGTGAGCACTTCAATGCGTTTCTGGGCGGCGCCGAGCTGGTCGTGGCAATACCGCGACAACTCCACGCCACGTTCGAACAACGCGAGTGACGTGTCGAGGGGCAGGTCGCCGTCCTCGAGTTGTTTGACGATCTTCTCGAGTTCGGCAATGGCCGACTCGAAGTCCTTGATGGATTGGACGGGCGTGCTCATCTGGATTGGGTCTCCGTAACCGTACAACGCAATTCGCCGTCGGCGACTGTCACGCGGATGCCGTCGCCGGGCTCGACGTTGTGGGTCGATCGAATGATACCTGTGCGCGCATCGTTCCAGCACACGGCGTACCCGCGGCCGAGCACGGCGAGTGGGCTGAGGGCGTGGAGGCGGGCCGCGAGTTCACGTGAGCGGGCATCGGCCTGCTGATGCCGGGTGAGCGTCGAGGCCCGAAGCCGGGCGTCCGTGCGGACAAGCCGCAGCCGCCAGTCGGCAGCAACGCGTCTGACGTCGCGTGCTTCGAGACGGCGGCGCAGCGCCTCGAATCGCTGACCCGACCGCGCCACGGTGTCGAGCGCAGCGTGCTGCATCCGAAGCACGAATTCCTGGCAGTCGCGTTGGCGAAGCACGACGCGGGTGGGATAGGCGCGAAGCCGCGCGTCGGTGCGCAGGGCGCGCTGGCGCCGGGCGTCGAGGGCGCGTCGCGTGGCCGCCGCGAGTCGCTCCGCCGCGCGGTCGATGCGCATCCGGAACGCGTCGGCGCGATCAACGACGAGCTCGGCCGCGTTTGACGGTGTCGCGGCCCGCACGTCAGCGACAAAGTCAGCGATGGTGAAATCGACCTCGTGTCCGACGGCCGAGATCACGGGAATCGGGCACGCCGCAATCGCGCGCGCGAGGCCCTCGTCGTTGAAGGCCCAGAGGTCTTCGGTCGACCCGCCGCCACGACCGATGATCACGACATCCACACCATCGACTTTCGAGATGGCCGAGAGCGCTCGTGTCAGGTCGTCCGCCGCTCCGTCGCCCTGCACCCGGGCATCACGCACGATCACATGCGCGGTGGGGTAGCGGGCGGTGAGGACGCGCAGGATGTCCTGCAGCGCCGCGCCGGACAGCGACGTGACCACCCCAATCTTGCGCGGCAGCGTCGGCAGCGGCCGTTTGCGGCCCGCCTCAAACAACCCCTCCATCGCGAGGCGTTTCTTGAGCTGTTCGAACGCGAGTTGCAGCGCACCGAGGCCGTGTGGCGCCAGGCGGTCACAGATGATCTGATACTCGCCGCGTACTTCGTACACACTGACACGGCCGCGCGCCACCACGTGCTGCCCGTCTTCGAGCCGGAACGTCATGCGCCGCGCGTCGCTGCGGAACATCACGGCGCGAATCTGCGACGACGAATCCTTCAGCGTGAAATACAGATGTCCCGACGGATGCGGCCGGTGATTGGACACCTGCCCCTGAACCTCGATCCGCCCGAACCCTTCTTCGACCAGCGCCTTGAGATGCGCCGTGAGTTCCGACACCGTGAGCGGAACGTCCGGGACCTCTGGACCCCTGGACTCCTCAGGGTCGTCGAAAGGAAGTCCGACGCGTTCGGCCATCGGTTACCGCGCCGCGACCGGCGTGACCGCCAGTGCTTCGAGATCGGCCATGGAGACGTTGATGCGGGTGATGCTCGTGGCGAAGCCGGTGGTCTCGTCCGCCTGCACCACCACACCGTTGAGACGGGGATTCTCGGACGCCGTTTCAAACCGCTGCGGCATCGCGCTGAGGAAGCGGTGCACGATGGCCGTGCGATCGACGCCAATGACGGAGTCGTGCGGGCCCGTCATGCCGACGTCCGTGATGTAGGCCGTGCCTTTCGGCAGGACGCGCTCGTCGGCGGTCTGCACGTGGGTGTGGGTGCCGACGACCGCGGTGACTTTGCCGTCAAGGTGCCAGCCCATCGCGACTTTCTCGGAGGTCGCTTCCGCGTGGAAGTCCACGAACACCAACTGGGCCCCGTCTGCGCGCACCAAGTCAATCTCCTCGAGCACCACGCGGAACGGATCGTCGAGCGGCGTCATGAACACACGGCCCATCGCGTTGATGACGCCGACCTTCACGCCGTTTTCCGCACGGGCCACGTAACGCCCCAGGCCTGGCGCGCCGTCGGGATAGTTGGCGGGACGAATCATCCGCGGCTGCTTCGCGATGTACGGAAAAATGTCCTTCTTGTCCCACGTGTGATTGCCGCCCGTCATCACGTGCACGCCGTACTCAAACAGGTCGTTCGCGATGTCGGGTGTAATCCCGTGTCCCGACGCCGCGTTTTCGACGTTGACGATGATCAGGTCGACGTTGTGGTGCGAGGCCAACGCCGACAGGCCATGCCGGAGCAGGTCGCGACCGGGACGGCCAACAATGTCGCCGATAAAGAGGAGGGTGGTCATGCCGATTCCACCGCCACGCGGATCGGCTGGCCGCGCCGGTCATCGATGCGCGGAAGAATCACGCGGAGCAGGCCGCCGCGCACAATGGCCTTGGCGCGACTGGCGTCGACCGCACCGGTCAAGCGGACCGCACGCGCAAATCGCCCGTGACTGCGCTCGGCCACGTGGTACCGCGATTCCGCCGGCATGCCCGAACCAATCTTGGCGCCGACGACCAGCACCGTGTTGCGGCGGACGAGCACACGAATGGCGTGGGCCGGCACGCCCGGCACGTCGACGACCACTTCAACGGCGGCCGCCGTGTCGACCACGTCGAGCGCGGGCCGGCATTCCCCGGTTGCACTCGCCACGCCGGACACCTGCCCGTCGAGCTCATTCAGAAGCTGCCGGGCATCTTCCGCCAGGTCGGCGGTTTCCCGTTCGCGTCTCATTTCAATCATCTCAGCCTTCCGATTCTATGCGGTCAGGAATCACAACGAGGCATGGAGGGCTGGGAGGACTCGGCTTGGGAGCCAATCAAAAACAAACCCTCCACGTCTCGTTCTTAAAAATATGAGTGTATCTGACCTGCACCGTGCGGAACACCGGGCCCCGCGCCGGTGACGAGGTGGTGCAGCTGTACATCCGCGATGTGCTCGGGTCGGTGGCCCGGCCTGTGATGGAGCTGAAAGGGTTCAGTCGGGTGCGACTCGGCCCCGGGGAATCACGCGAGGTGACGCTCACGCTCGAACCCAGGCACCTGCGGATGCTCGATGCCGATCGCCGCTGGATCGTGGAGCCCGGCGTGTTCCGCGTCATGGTCGGGGCCTCTTCCGAAGACATCCGGCTCCGGGGGGAACTCCTCGTCAAGTGAACTCGTCACTTCCGGCATGACTGGATGGTTGGCACTTGGTGGACTTGTGGGTGTGCTGCTCGCGGGATTTGCCTTCATCGCGATGCTGTTCGCGTTCATGCTGTTCGTCCTGAAATCAGTCTTCTGGCTGGTGCTCCTGCCGTTCCGGCTGATTGGGTGGGCGGTTGGTGCCGTCTTCATGCTCATCGGCACGGTCATCGCCATCGCCCTCGGACTCGCGATGCTCCTCGCCCCGCTCCTCCCGCTCGCCATCGTCGCTGGTATCGGCTACGGGATTTACCGGATGGTGCGAAAACCCCAGGCGTCGCCGTACGCCAGCCGTACGTAGGGCGCGCTGAACTTCAGCGCGCCTGTTGGCCGCCTGCAATTCAGGCGGCCCTACATGTGCTCCAGGCGGCCCTACGACCTTCGTTCAAACGCATCCGCCATCCGCAGCATCGTCTCTTCGTCCCAGGCCCTGGCGAGGAACTGCAGTCCAATCGGCAGCTTCTCTGACGTGAACCCGCACGGCACGCTGATGCCCGGGATGCCCGCGAGGTTGGCGCCCACCGTGAAGATGTCGGCGAGATACATCTGCAGCGGGTCGTTGACGCGCTCGCCGAGCTTGAACGCGGGCACCGGGCTTGTGGGAAGCGCAATCAGATCAACCGAGTCAAACGCCGTCGTGTAGTCGCGCGTGATCAGTGCGCGCACCTGCTGGGCTTTGCGATAGTACGCGTCGTAATAGCCTGCACTCAGCACGTAGGTGCCGAGCAGAATCCTGCGCTTCACTTCCGGACCAAATCCCTCGCTGCGACTGCGCTCGTAGAGCGCCGCAAGAGATGACGGGGACTCGGCGCGATGGCCGTACCGCACACCGTCGAAGCGTGCGAGGTTGGCGCTCGCTTCTGCCGTGGCGACCAGGTAATACACGGCGATGGCGTACTGCGTGTGGGGCAGCGCCACCTCGTGAATGGTGGCGCCGAGGCTTCGCGCCACGTCCAGTGACGCGTCAAACGCCTTGCGCACTTCAGGATCGACACCGTCCGCCAGGAGGTGCCGTGCCACGCCGATTCGGAGTCCCTTCACGTCACCTGTGAGTGCGCCGGTGAACGACGGCACCGGTCGCGTCGACGATGTGGCATCCCGCGGATCGTGTCCGGAGATGACGTCCAGCATCTGCGCGGCCTCGCGCGTGGTCTTCGTGAAGGGCCCGATCTGATCCAAAGACGAGGCAAACGCGATGAGGCCGTAGCGCGAGACGCGGCCGTAGGTAGGCTTCACACCCACGACGCCGGTCAGCGCGGCCGGCTGGCGGATGGAGCCGCCGGTGTCGGATCCAAACGCAATAGGGACCAGGCCGGCCGCGACCGCTGAGGCCGACCCGCCGCTTGAGCCGCCGGGTGTACGCGTGACGTCCCAGGGGTTCTTCACTGGGCCGTATGCGCAGTTCTCAGTGGACGATCCCATCGCAAATTCATCGCACCGCGTTGTGCCGACGATGACCGCTCCGGCGGCTTCGAGGCGTTCAACGACCGTCGCGTCAAAGGGGGAGACATACCCTTCCAGGATCCTGGACCCGGCGCTGGTGGGAAGGTCGCGCGCCACGATGTTGTCTTTGAGCGCGATGGGGACCCCGTGCAGCGGGCCGTGGCCGCCGGCGGCGTCGAGCGCTGCGGCCCGTGCCCGCGCGCGATCGGTCGCGACGTGCTGAAATGCCGACAGGTCCTCGCGGTCGGCAATCCGCGCCAGCGCCTCGTTCGTGCGGTCAACAATCGCGCCCATCAGCCGATCACCTTCGGCACGCGGAAGAGCCCCGCCTCGCGGTCAGCATCCGGCGCGTTCGCCAGCGCCGCCTCCCGATCAAGTCCCGGCGTAGGGACGTCTTCCCGAACCCAAGACTGCGGACCGTCCTCGGACTGCGGACTGGTATCAACCGCTTGCAGTTGATCGACGTACCGAAGAATGTCCGTCAGCTGGCCGGCGAACTGCTCGCGCTCGGCGTCGGAGATCTCCAGTTTCGCCAGCGCAGCCAGCCGCGCGATGCCCTCATGGTCCATGGGATTTTGATGCTAGCCCATCGACACGTTCAGGGCTAGCATGGATTCATGCGCGCACTCGCCACTCTTGGTCTCGCCCTCACGCTTCTTGCCGGTTCATCGTCGGTCGGCGCCTGGGGCATGGACGTCCACCGGATGATCACGGAACAGGCCATCGAACAGCTTCCGTCTGAGATCAAGCCGCTCTACATCAGGCACAAGGCGTTTATTGCCGAGCACTCCGTGGATCCCGATTTGTGGCGGGTCGCGGATCTCAGGAGCGCACGCGGCGACGAGCCGCCGAACCACTTTCTCGATATCGACTTCGAGGAAGGCTCCAAGGCCCCGTTCCTCAACGTGCCTCGTGACTACGACGAGTACGTGAAGAGGTACGGCATCGGTCCGGTGACGCGGTATGGACGGCTCCCGTGGCGCGCGGAGGAAATTTACAACCGGCTTGTTGAGGCCAACCAGCAGTTGGGCCGGCCGGACGCGCCGTACGCGGCCGACAACGCGCGGTATCTGCTCGCCGTCCTGGCGCACTACATCGAGGACGCGCACCAGCCGCTGCACGGCGCGCTGAACTACGACGGCCAGATGACGAACCAGCGCGGCATCCACTCGCGGTTCGAAACCCAGATGATCCTGCGCGACCGCGCGGCCTGGAAGTGGACGCCGAAGCCCGTGCCGGTCATCACGGACTTCAAGGCGTTCATGTTCAAGACGGTCATCGACAGCCAGCAACTGGTCGCGTCGCTGCTCGCGGCGGACCTCAAGGCCACCGAGGGGCGGGAGTTTTACGACGACGCGTATTTCGCGGTGTTGACGAAGGAGGCCGGCCCCATGGCGGAACGCCGCATGAACGAGGCGGCGACAGCTGTGGCGAGTGCCGCGTACAGCGCATGGATCGCGGCCGGTAAGCCGGCGATTCCGGCCGAGGGCGAACGGACGCCTACGCGGATCCGTCGGTAAGTACGTGGACGTGTTCTTGGTGCCGGTCCAACCGGCGGGGCGTGCAGGGACGCCGGAGTTCGCGTTGTACTGCGAGCCGGCACTCGACACCATCGAGCCTGAGGTGGTGGGCGAGGGAGGTTCGCGCCCCGGGCTGCTTGCGCGGATGAAGCGCAGCTTCCGTCAGGCGCTGGCGGAAGGCGAAGCCGCGCGGCGTCGCCAGGAGGCGGGGCAACCCGAAATTGTGGTTGGGGGCCGCTTCAGCCGCTTCATCAAACGAAAGCTTGCGGACTCCGTGGCGGAGCACCGTCTGCTCTGGGCGCTGCGGAAGCAGGCGTCCGCGCGACTGCGGCATCCGGACGTCGTGTCGAGTGAGCGGGCACTGGCGTGGACCCGGGCGGAGATCCGGAAGGACTTCAACAAACACCTCTTCTGGTGCGTGGTGGATGGCATCCTGGTGGTGGCGTCGGGGTTGATCGCGCCGATTCCCGGACCGAATCTCGTCGCGTACTACCTCATCTTCCGATTCGGCAGTCATTACCTCTCGGTGGTGGGCGCCCGGCGCGGCGTGCGCGCGGACTTCTGGACGACGGAATCCTCGCGGGCGTTGACGGCCGTTGGGGCGGCCCTGACGCTGGCACCCGTCGATCGTGACCGGCAGATTGACGAGATCGCGCAGTCGATCGGGCTGGAGCGCCTTACCGCGTTCATTCGCCGCGTAGTATCCTCCGTGTCGTGAAACTCGGAACGCTTGCCGACCGGCTCGGGTGCCGCCTCGAAGGCACCGGTGTCGACCCTGACGTGGAGATTCGGCGCGTCAATGGCGTCGACGATGCCGGTCCTGGGGATGTGACCTTCCTCGCCAATCCGAAGTTTGCCGGTCGGGTGGCCACGACGCGGGCGTCGGCGATTCTGGCGGACGACTCGCTCGTCTCGGCGCCGTGCCCGATCCTCCGCACGGCGAATCCCTACGTCGCGTGTGCCTCCGCCGTCGCGTTGTTGACGCCGGCCGTGCAGGCGACGCCGGGGATTCATCCACAGGCGGCCATTGATCCCTCCGCCACACTCGGCGCGGCCGTGTCGATTGGAGCCTTCGCCGTGATCGGTCCCGGCGCCCGTATTGGTGCGCGGACCGTCGTGTATCCGCACGTGGTGATTGGTGCTGGTGCGGTCATCGGCGACGACTGCGTGCTGCACGCCCATGTCTCGGTGCGCGATCGCATCGAGATCGGGCATCGCGTCGAGTTGCAGGATGGAGCCGTGATCGGCAGCGAAGGCTTCGGGTTTGCCACGCGCGATGACGGCACCCATCAGAAGATTCCCCAGGTGGGCATCGTGGTGATTGGAAACGATGTCGAGATCGGGGCCAATACGACCGTCGATCGTCCGGCGATTGGCGAGACGCGGATTGGCGACGGCACGAAGATCGACAATCAGGTCCAGATCGCACACGGCGTGAAGATCGGCCGCAACGTCCGCATCGCGGGCTGTTCGGGGGTGGCCGGCAGTTCAATCATTGAAGACGACGTGGTGCTCGCCGGACAGGTGGGCGTGATGAATCACGTCCGGGTGGGGCGGGGTGCGCGGGTGGCGTCAAAGTCGGCCGTCCTGTCGGACCTGGAAGGCGGGAAGACGTACGCGGGGATCCCGGCCATTCCGATCGGGCAGTGGCGCCGATGGGCCGTGAAGTTTCGCCGCGGGACGTCCTGACGAGGGGCCGGACGGTATAATTCGAGGCAATGCCTCGAACCCTTCTGTCACGGGCGCTGGCGACGGCCGGCGCGGTACTGCTTCTGTCGGCCTCGACGCCGCAGGACACGATCGTCCGTCCTCCGAAATTCGACTACACCATGACCACGCTGGCCAATGGCCTGAAGGTCGTGTTCCTTGAAGATCACTCGACACCGATCGTGCACCTGGCGGTGTGGTACCACGTCGGGTCCAAGGACGAGAAGCCGGGTCGCACCGGCTTTGCCCATCTGTTCGAGCATCTGATGTTCAAGGGCTCGAAGAATGTGCGTGCCGACCAGCATCCGTCCTGGATCACGAGTGTGGGCGGGCAGGCCAACGCCTCGACCGATGAGGACGCGACGATCTACTGGCAGACGGTGCCGTCGCAGTATCTGCCGCTGGTGTTGTGGCTCGAGGCGGATCGCATGGGATCACTCGAGGTGAGTGAGGAGAAGTTCCTGAGCGAGCGTGAGGTCGTGAAGGAAGAACGGCGGATGCGGGTCGACAACGTCCCGTACGGCGGCCTGAACGAAGTGATCTTCGATCGGGCGTTTACGGTGCATCCCTACAAACATCAGACCATCGGCAGCATGGCCGACCTCGAGGCGGCGTCGATCAATGACGTGCGCGGATTCTACGAGACGTATTACGTGCCGAACAACGCGACGCTGGTGCTGACCGGGGCATTCGATTCAAAACAGGCGCTGGCACTCGTGCAGCAGTACTTCTCGCGTATTCCGGCCGGCAAGCCCGTGCCGCGCGACATTCCGAAGGAACCCAAGCCCACGGCGGAGCGCCGCTTCACGGTCACGCAGCCGTGGCCGCTGCCGGCGGTGGTCGTGGGATATCCGATCGCGTTTGACGGGCATCCCGACGCGTATCCGCTGCACATTCTGGCGAAGGTGTTGTCGGACGGGCAGAGTTCACGTATCTATCGATCGCTCGTCTACGACAAACAGCTGGCGCTGGCCGCGTTTGGTGAGGCCAAACTCATCGAACATCCGAACTATTTCTATGCCGTCGGCATCACCCAGGGTGCCACGCCGCCCGAGCGGTTGATGGAGGCGCTCATCGCCGAGGTGGACCGGATGAAGACCGAGCCGATCACGCAGGAGGAACTCAACCGCGCCAAGCGGCAGTTCGCGCGGGACTACATCCTTGGTCGCGAGACGATTCAGCAGAAGGCGCTGCATCTGGCGCACGCGGTGGTCATCCACGACGACATCAAGACGGCGGATGGCGAGTTTGATCTCTTCCAGGCCGTGACCGTGGAGGATGTGCAGCGTGTGGCGCGCACCTACTTCACACCGGAGACGCGGCTGCGCATCACCATCATGCCGGGACCGGCGCAGGGAGGTCGGCAGTGAACCGCATCCTGCGCACCACGTTCCTCTGTGCGGCTCTGGTGGCCGCGTCCGCACCGGCCCTCGCGCAGCGGGCGCAGTGGCCGACGGAAGCGCCGCCACGGCCGTTGCCGTCACGGCCTGTCGAATTTCCCGACTACAAGCTCAAGACGCTATCGAATGGTCTCCAGGTGCTGGCGGTGCCGCAGAACGAGCAGCCCGCCGTCAGTTTCCGGTTGCTGATTCGCGCCGGGGCCGCCAACGACGCAGCCAACAAGCCTGGCGTGGCCGGCTTTGTCGCCGGTCTTCTGGATCAGGGCACGACGACCAGGACCGCCGAGCAGATTGCCAACACCATCGAGTCGGCGGGTGGACTCATCTCGGTCGGCGCCGGCAACGAGGTGTCGTTTGTCAGTGGCGCGATCGTCAAGGACAAGGTCGCGCTCGCTCTGGAACTGGCGGCGGACCTGGTCCAGCGACCGGCGTTTTCACCGGCCGAGATTCAGCGGCAGAAGGACTCGGCGATGTCGGGGCTTCAGGTCAGCGCCGACGATCCGGACTTCATCGCGAACGCGCTGATCGATCGCCTGGTCTTTGGATTTCATCCGTACGGTCGTCCAGGCCCCACGACTCCGCAGCAGATTCAGCAGATCTCGCGTGAGGACATGGTGGCCTTCCATCGGACCTGGTTTGTCCCCAACAACGCGCTGCTCGCAGTCGTGGGCGACCTGACCGCGGAGGAGGCGTTTGCCTCGGCAGAGAAGGCGTTTGGATCCTGGGCGCGCCGCGACGTGCCGACGGTGTCATTCGATGAACCGCCGCCGCCCACCCGACGCGTGATCGTGGTGGACCGGCCCGGTGCGGTGCAGACCGAGATCCGCGTCGGCCAGCTGGGGATCGCCCGCACCCACGCCGAGTACACGGCTGTGGACCTGATGATGCGCATCCTGGGTGGGGAAGGTGCAAACCGTCTGTTTGGCGTGCTGCGCGGCGATCGGGGGCTGACGTATGGAGCGTCCGCCAACTTCCGGGCCTACAAGTACAGCGGCAGCTTCATTGCGGAAACCGACACCCGGTCGGAAGCCACCGGAGAAGCGCTGCGCCTGACGATCGGTGAGATTCAGCGGCTCCAGCGCGAGCTGGTGGATCCGCGCGAACTCCGCGGCGCACAGGACTACATGTCCGGCAGCTTCCCGCTCACCATTGAAACGCCGTCGGCGATTGCGATGCAGGTGCTCAACCTGTTGTTCTTCGGGCTGCCGCTCGAGCATCTCGAGAACTACCGGGAGGAAGTGGACCGCGTGTCGCCCGCCGACGTGCAGCGGGTCGCGAAGCAGTTCCTGTTTCCCGATCGGTTGTCGATCGTGCTCGTCGGCGAAGCCTCCACGATCATCGCGCAGCTCAAGGCGATCGGCATCGAGAACGTGGAACGCATCGCCGCGTCCGACCTCGATTTGAGTGCCGCGAGCCTCCGCAAGTCGGCGCGTGACTGACCCGTGGCCCCGCGGGTAATGCTCTCGTGCGGCGAGGCGTCAGGCGATTTGTACGCCGGCGCCTTGACCCGGTCCCTTGAAAGGCAGGCGGCCTCGACCGGTCTTGGCCGTGTTGACGTGTTTGGATTTGGCGGTGCGCAGTTGCGTGACGCCGGAGCCGATGTGGTCGGCGACTACCGCGGCTTCGCAGTCACCGGACTCACGGAAGCGTTGTCGGTCGTCCGCCGCTCGTGGGCGATGCTCGGCACCTTGACCGAGACCGCGCGCGCGCGCCGGCCCGATGTGTTTGTGGCCATCGACTTTCCAGACTTCAACTTCCGGCTCCTGCCGCGGATGAAGTCGCTCGGGATTCCGATCGTCTACTACATCAGTCCCCAACTGTGGGCCTGGCGACCCGGGCGGCTGAAGACGATCAAGCAGTACGTCGACCGCATGCTGGTGATCTTTCCCTTCGAGGAATCGATCTATCGGGACGCCGGCATCCCGGTCACGTTCGTCGGGCATCCCCTGATCGATCTCGCGGTGCCGCAGCGGTCGCGCGAGGCCACCTGTCTCGCCGCCGGGCTCGATCCATCGAAGCCTGTCGTGGCGTTGTTGCCGGGTTCACGCCCGAATGAAGTCGGGTTGCTGATGTCAGTGCTCGCGGATGCCGCACGACAGGTCGCGACCTCGGTGCCGGGAGTCCAGTTCCTCGTCGCGCGGGCGCCGTCCCTTGATGACCACCTCTTTGCTCCGCTTGAGTCGCTCCGGCCGTCCGGTGTGCCGGTCGGCCTTCTCGCTGATGCCGCCGACGACGTGCTGGCGGCCGCGGATGTCGTGATTACGGCGTCAGGCACCGCGACGGTGCAGACCGCGCTGCACGGCAAACCGATGGTGATCGTGTATCGCGTGTCGCCGCTGACGTACGCCATCGGCAAACGTGTGGTGAAGTTGCCGCACTACGGGATGGTGAACCTTGTGGCCGGGCGTTCGATCGTGACCGAGTTGATCCAGGACGACTGCACGCCGGCGCGGGTGGGCGAGGAAACCCGCGGGTTGCTGACCGATACGGGACGCGCGGGACAGATGCGCAACGATCTGGCCGATGTGGTGCGGCGTCTGGGTGGACCAGGCGCCTCGGATCGGGCCGCCCAGGCGGTCCTTGACGTTGTGGGCAAGAGGCCGTGATGGCACGCCCCGTCGTCGCAACCCTCGTGACGATGATGTGCCTGTGGCTGGTTCCCACAGCGGCCTCCACGAAGTTGCCGGCCGATTTCCGGGTCTCGGTGACCGATGCCACGGTGATCGTGCGCGGCCGTGTCACGGACGTGCGGGTCGTCCGCTCAGTCCGGGGAGAAGTTGAGACCGTCGCGACCGTTGCCGTCGCGGCCGTGCTCAAGGGCGAGGCCGGCACACATGTGTCCCTGCGCGTGCCCGGCGGCGTCATCGGCCGTGTGCGCACCGTCATGCCGGGGGCACCCCGCGTGTCGCTCGGTGATGAAGGGGTCTACCTCCTCAAGCGCGTACCGGGCGGCGCATTGTGGCCCGTCGGCCTGTCATCGGGAATCTATCGGGTGACAACGACCGCCGGACGTCCCACGGTGCGGGCGATGCCGCTCTCCGAGTTCGAGTCACTGGTCAACCTGATGGTGCGAACGTCGTCTGGAGGTGCGCGATGACACGCACAGCCCTCATCGCGACGACGCTCGCGGGGCTGGCCGTGTTCGCATCGGCGGCCCACCTCGAGGCGTACATCACCCTCGGGGCCACGGTCGGTGGTCGCGTTGTGAATCTCCGCTGGGATCGCACGGTGGACTACTTCGTGACCAATCGCGACATCGCGGACGTGACGGCGCCCCAACTGCAGGGCGCGATTGATCGGGCGTTCACGTCATGGGCCGCTGTGCCCAGAACGTCGCTCGGACATCAGTTCGTCGGCTTCACCGGTGCCGAGCCGGTTGGCGGCGATGGACTCACGGTGATCGGGTTTCGCAGCCGGCCGGAATTGGATCGCACGCTGGCCGCCGCGTCATTCGAAGTGGACAACGTGACGGGCCGCATCCTCGAGGTGGACATCTACTTCAACTCGTCGCAGCCATGGTCGGTTGCCGCCGGAGGCCGCGCGGGCAGCTTCGATCTCGAATCCGTGGGCGTCCATGAGGTCGGCCATCTGCTGGGCCTTGGTCATTCAGGACTCGGTGAAACCGAACTCCGCGCAGATGGTGGCCGTCGCGTGGTCGCCAAGCGCGCCGTCATGTTTCCGATCGCCTACCCGGGCGGCAATATCGACGACCGCACCCTGGAAGCGGACGACAAAGCCGGCATCACTGAGCTGTACGGCACCAGTGACGCCATTCGGAACACGGGCAGCCTGAGCGGCCGTGTTACGTTGGGTGGCCAGGGCATTTTTGGTGCCCACATCACTGCCGTGCACACGGCCACCGGCGACATCGTCGGCGGCTTCTCACTCACGTCCCGCGGGGACTTTGTGATCAGCGGTCTTGTGCCCGGGCTCTACATCGTGCGCGCTGAACCCCTCGACGATGCCGATATCGGCAGTGTTTTTGATGACGATGCGGGCGTGAATCTGAACTTCGCGCCGATGTTCCATGACCGGTTGGTGGCTGTGCCTCGGGGCGGCACGGGACCCGGTATTGAGATCAAGGTCAAAGCGAAGTGAGGACCTTGTGTTTTGCGGTGGTGCTTATCCTGCCGGCATCCGCCTTTGCCCAGTCGCCACGGCTGGAACTGACCGTGGGCGCCGTGGTCGACGGGGCTTCGTCTGCCGGCGTCACGCGAGCGGAGTTGGTCGACCCAGCCGGGAATCCGTTCACGCTGTTTGAGGCCAAGCACCGCACCACCTGGGCGCCCGGGCTTGAGGGGCGGGTCAGCTGGCGGGTGACCGAACGATGGGCGGTGGGAGTGACAGGGTCCTGGTCTCGCCCTGACTTCGAGACGAGAATCTCGGGTGACGTGGAAGGCGCTGACCCGGTGACCGCCGCACTCGGGATGGACCGGTTCGCTGTTGAATTGGGTGTGGAGCGACGGTTTGGGACGTCCACGAAGTGGCAGCCATTCGCCGGGCTTGCGGCCGGCTGGCTGCGCGAACTGGCAGACGATCGCGCGTTGGCTGACAGTGGAGTCGCGGCGCACGTCGGTGGCGGACTAAAATACCGGGTGCGCGAGGGCCGGCCGGGGTGGCTGGGCCATATCGCGCTCCGTGCCGAGGCCCGCCTGACGCTGCGTTGTGGCGGCATCACGTTGGGAGACGCCGGTCACCGGTGGTCCCCGACAGTGGCGGCCGCGTTGGTCATCGCCCGTTAGCCGTACGAGAACTCATGTCCCTGAACAGCTTCAAGACCCGCCAAACCCTCACCGTCGGCCACGACACCCTCGATTACTACAGCCTGCCTGCGCTCGAATCCGCCGGGTTCCCCGGTGTCGCGCGGCTGCCGTTTTCGCTGAAGATCCTGCTCGAGAATCTGCTGCGCCGCGAAGACAACGCGTTTGTGAAGTCTGATGACATTCGTGCGCTGGCGTCCTGGGATATGCAGAAGGGCGGCGAGAAGGAACTGTCGTTCATGCCAGCCCGTGTGTTGTTGCAGGACTTCACGGGTGTTCCGTGTGTGGTGGATCTGGCGGCGATGCGGGACGGCATCGTGGCCCTCGGCGGCCGTCCGGAGCAGGTGAACCCCCTCCAGCCTGTGGAGCTGGTCATTGACCACTCGGTGCAGGTGGATCACTTCGGCCGCGCGGATGCGATGCAGCTGAACGCGGATCTCGAATATTCGCGCAACCGCGAACGGTATGTGTTTCTGCGCTGGGGGCAGGACGCCTTCAACAACTTCCGCGTGGTGCCGCCCGAGACGGGCATCGTGCACCAGGTGAACATCGAGTATCTCGCGCGTGTCGTGTGCCGCGACGTGAGCGGCGGTCGTCCGCTCGCGTATCCCGATACCGTCTTCGGTACGGACTCACACACGACAATGGTGAATGGACTTGGCGTGGTGGGATGGGGCGTCGGCGGCATCGAGGCCGAGGCCGCGATGTTGGGTCAGCCGAGCTCGATGCTGATTCCGCCGGTGATCGGGTGCCGGCTCACCGGCAAGCTCCGGGAAGGCGTGACAGCGACCGACCTCGTGCTCACGATTACCGAGGCGCTGCGCAAGAAGAAGGTCGTCGGCACGTTCGTGGAATTTTTCGGCAGCGGCCTGAAACACCTGACGATTGCCGACCGCGTGACCCTTGGCAACATGTGCCCCGAGTACGGCGCGACGGTCGCGATCTTCCCGATCGACGACATGACGCTCGACTACTTGCGCTTTACCGCGCGTGAGCCCGGCCAGGTTGATCTGGTGGAGGCCTACGCGAAGGCGCAGGGACTCTTCCGCACGGACACGACGCCGGACGCCGACTACACCGATACGCTCGAGGTGAACCTCGACTCCGTGGTGCCCAGTCTGGCGGGGCCGCGACGGCCGCAGGATCGCGTGTCGCTCGATCAGGCCAAGGTCTCGTTTGCCGGTGCGCTCGACGAACTGAAGAAGGGGATTAAGACGACTCCGGCTGCTGGCGGCGTGGCCGTGGCGGCGGCGACGCAGTTGGAGCACGGGTCGGTGGTGATTGCGGCGATTACCAGCTGCACGAACACGTCCAACCCGAGCGTGATGGTGGCCGCAGGTCTCGTTGCCAAGAAGGCACACGAGCGAGGATTGCAGCGTCAGCCATGGGTGAAGACGAGTCTGGCTCCCGGGTCGAAGGTTGTGACGGAATACCTCAACCGCGCCGGGCTGACCGCGCACCTCGACGCGATGGGCTTTAACCTCGTTGGTTATGGCTGCACGACGTGCATCGGGAATTCCGGTCCCCTGCCGGATGAGATCTCGGCTGAAATCCGTGACCGCGGTCTTGTTGTGGCCTCGGTGTTGTCGGGCAACCGAAACTTCGAGGGCCGCATTCAGCAGGATGTGCGCGCGAACTACCTCGCGTCGCCGCCCCTCGTTGTGGCGTATGCGATCGCCGGCACAATGAACCTCGACATCACGACCGAACCGCTCGGCCACGACCGCCACGGCACGCCCGTGTACCTGCGCGACATCTGGCCGACGCAGGAGGAAATCCAGCAGACGATGCTGGCGTCGTTGTCGGCGGAGATGTTCCGCGAGCAGTACGCGTCGGTGTTTGACGGCGATGTGCGGTGGCGCAACCTGCCGGTGCCGACCGGTGATCGATTCGCGTGGGAGGCGGACTCAACGTACATCCGCCGTCCGCCGTTCCTCGAGAATCTGTCGCCTGAACCCGCGGCTCCGGTGGAGATCACTGGCGCTCGCGCGCTCGCGCTGCTTGGTGATTCGATTACGACAGACCACATCTCGCCTGCCGGTGCCATCAAGAAGGACAGCCCGGCCGGGGCGTATCTCATGGCGCACGGTGTCGATCCGAAGGACTTCAACTCCTACGGGTCACGGCGCGGCAACCATGAAGTGATGATGCGCGGCACGTTCGCGAACGTGCGCCTGCGCAATCAACTGGCACCGGGTACCGAGGGCGGCGTCACCACCTACCTTGGAGATGACAGCGCGACGGTCATGCCGATCTTCGATGCGTCGGAGCGGTATGTGGCAGCCGGCATTCCGCTGATCGTGATGGCGGGCAAGGAATACGGTTCCGGTTCGTCGCGCGACTGGGCCGCCAAGGGCACGATGTTGCTCGGCGTGAAGGCCGTGATCGCGGAGAGCTACGAGCGCATCCATCGCAGCAACCTGGTCAACATGGGCGTGTTGCCGCTGGAGTTCCGCAACGGTGAGACGCCGGCGACGTTGGGGCTCACCGGACGCGAGACGTTTGACCTGATCGGATCGGGCGCCGGCCTCACGCCGCGGGGCACCGTCACCGTGAAGGCCACCGCCGCCGACGGCACCGACACCGAGTTCCTCGCCACGGTGCGCATCGACACGCCCGAGGAACTCGTCGCATTCCGTCACGGCGGGATCCTGCCGTACGTGCTGCGGCGCCTCGCAGCCCGAAAGTGATTCGAAATAAGGTTTCGGGTAGGGTTTCCGGTCCTTATCGCAGCGGAAACCCTACCCGAAACCCTTGAGCCCTTCAGCGGAGATCCGGCCCGAAAACCATTGAGTCTGTCCGTGCAGCCCCGGAAACCCTACCCGAAACCCTCGGACATCAAGTCACACGCCGCCGCGCTCGGGTTTGACCTGTGCGGCATCGCCCGCGCGGATCGGCATCCCAAGCTCGCGAAGCTTGCGACCTGGATCGCTGAGGGGCGCGCTGGGGAGATGACCTACCTCGCCGACTCTGCGGACGAACGCGCGGATGTTCGAAACACCCTTTTCTCCGCGCGCTCGGTCATCTCCGTCGCTGTCGTCTACAACACCACCGAACCACCGTCATCGGAAGTCGTCGCTCCTGGTGAGGTCGCCGTCGCCCGGTATGCCTGGGGCGACGACTACCACGTCGTCGTCAAACATCGCCTTCGTGAACTTCTGAAATGGCTCGCCGCGGAAGCGGGGCCTGGGCTTGAGGCGGTGACGTGTGTGGATGACGGCCCGGTGCAGGAACGTGTGTACGCCGAGGCCGCCGGCCTTGGCTGGATTGGGAAGAATACGTGCCTGATCAATCCCTCGCTCGGGTCGTGGATGTTCCTCGGCGAGATCATCACCAACCTTGATCTTGAAGCCGACCTGCCCGGTGTGGACCAATGTGGCACGTGTACACGGTGCATTGACGCCTGTCCCACCGGCGCCATCTCCGCTCCTTACGAACTGGACGCCACGCGATGTCTGTCGTACCTGACCATCGAAGTGCGCGGGGCCGTCGAAGAACAGTGGCGCGACGGTCTGTCGTCGCGCATTTTCGGTTGCGACATCTGCCAGGACGTCTGTCCGTGGAACCGACGGGCGGCCGTCAGCTCCGACCCGGCCTGGCAACCTCGTGGCGACCTGCCGCAGCTCCGGCTTCTCAACGCGTGTCAGCTGAGCGACGACGGGTGGATAGAGCGGTTGAAGGGCAGTGCGCTGAAACGCGCAGGCGTGCATCGTCTTCGCCGATCGATGGCCTACGCCACCAGCGCGTTACCCGACGCCGACCGCCAGGCCGCGCTCGACACTTTGGCGCAACACCCGTCCGCCTCTGCGCCTGTGGTCGCCGACGCCATCGCCTGGGCTCGGCACCGAAGTTAACCGATGTCCGATGTCAGATGTCAGATGTCAGATGGTAGATTGAGACCATGTCCCTGGCCCCAGCGTTGCTTGTCTCGATGCCGCAACTGACGGACCCGAACTTTGCACGAACGGTCGTGTTGTTGTGTGAGCACGGCCCTGAGGGCGCGCTCGGGCTGGTGGTGAACCGGCCGGCTGAAGTGCCGGCGTCGGAGGCGGTCGAGTTCGAGCCGCCGATTGAGACCCCGAATCAGATTCCGCTGCTGCTGGGAGGGCCGGTGGAGCCCGACCGCGGCTGGATCCTCACGACGCACAAGCCGGATGTCGAACACAAGGAGCTCGGAGGCGGCCTGTATCTCGCGGCCTCCCCGTCGCTGCTGCGCGAGACGCTCGAAGCCAAGCCGTCGCCGCACCGCACGCTCGTGCTGGCTGGATATGCGGGTTGGTCTGCGGGCCAACTCGACGCGGAGCTTTCGGATTCCGCGTGGCTCGTCGCGCCGCTCGACCTCGATCTCATCTTCGAGATTCCGTCCGCCGTGACCTGGGAGATGGCGATTCGGCGCATCGGCGCTGACCCGTCACAACTGCAGATGGGGCATGGGGTGCACTAGTCCTCGTTGGGCGCACTGAGTTGTAGTGCGCCGTGAGTGCTGCTGACTGAGACCGTATGGTCAGACGGAGGTTCGGACGTTGAATGGCGTGGTCGCCTCGCCTCGACACCGACAAGCGGGGGATCGAGATGCACCTGCAGTTCCAGGTGATTCAACTCGCTGCCACTCTTGACTTTCCGAAGAAATGTCCCGTAAATGTTTGCCATCCATTCAGCATCTTGCGTGGAGGGAAAGTGGACCACGACAAGCTAATAGATCCAGCGCCTGCGCGTGGGATCAAGGGGGGACGGCGCCACAATCGGCTTTTTCAATCGTTTGCCTCGCCTTCTGGAGTTGCAGAACCGTTGTCGGACCTCTTGGATGGGCACCTGGCTGACCTGAAGTTTGAGGGCCCGGAGTTTCGACGCTGCGTTCTAGAGGATGGCCGGGCAGGCGTGGCCCGGGATGTGCTGCCTGAGCCCCTGCGCCACCATCTCCCACACGGCCTCGCGGCGCGCAGGGGCGGTCACCACTGTTTGCGCAGTACCTCACGGGTCACCTCGTTTTCTAACAGGGAGTCCGCGAGCAACTTCTTCAACCGGGTGTTTTCGATCTCCAGCTCTTTCAACCGCTTCGCGTCCGACACGCTCATGCCGCCGACCTTGCTGCGCCAGAGGTAATAGCTGGCCTCCGAGAACCCATGGCGCCGGCACAGGTCCTTGACCTTCACCCCGGCATCGGCCTCCCGCAGGAAGCCCACAATCTGCGCTTCGGTAAATCGCTTCTTCATCGCCCGACCCTTTTCCCTAAGGCCGGACGCTAAACCTAAACGCTACTCATTTGTGGGGGGACGTCGGAGGTACTCAACGCGGTGCGCGTTGAGCAATCTCAAGAAATCTTTGAAGTCGGTTTGGAGCCGGGTCATAACCGTGCACCCAGCACCCAGCACCCGGCACCCAGCACCAGGCACCAGGAACAGCACCATGAACCAAGAACCGATGAACCATGAACACTACCTGGTGCGCCGGAAGCCGATACCGAGCAGCACGAAAAGCGGCGCAATGACGAGATTGGCAAGCGTCAGCACTTCCCATCGCCAGAATTCGGCCACCGGCACGCCCAGGGTGGCCACCATGAAGAGGCAGGACGGGTGCCAGGGCACGATGGGTTCGAGCATCGTGCCGTAGTCCTCAATCGACCGCGAAAGGATGCGCCTGGGCACGCCGTGTTCGTCGTACTTGGTGCGGAACGCATCGCCCACAATGAACGACGTGGCGTACTGGTTGGACGTCATCGCGTTGGTGACCGCCGTCGCTCCCAGTGACGCGAGCACGGTGGACGTGCCCGTCCGCGCAAAGCGGAAGACCCGCCTGACCACGATGGACATGGCGTCGATGCGGTCGATGATGCCGATGAAAAAGAAGACCAGGAACGCGACGAAGATCGCTTCGCGCATCGAATAGAGGCCGCCGCGCGACACGAGCGACGCGACGCCCGCAGGCACGTCAGTCGCCCACGGGGCCATCGTGGCCGAGAAGCCCGTCGTGATCGATGCGGCGACGTCAGCCAGCGTGAACGACTGCGTGAGCAGGGCGAGGACCGCGGCCGACAGGATGCCCGCGCCCAACACGGGAATGGTCGGCATCTGACGCAGGGATCCATACAACACGACGGCCGGCGGGATCAGGAGCAGCGGCGAGAAGTGATACATCTGCTCGAGTCCGGCGAGGAACGCGGCCGACTCCGCAGTGGTGGCGCTGCCTGACGGGGTATACAGCAGGCCGACCACGGTATAGACCGTGATGGCCACAAGCGCACTCGGCACCGTCGTCCACAACATCGCGCGCACGTGATCGAAGAGATCGACGTCGGCACCAAGTGCCGCCATGTTGGTCGTGTCCGACAGCGGCGAGAGTTTGTCGCCGAAGTACGCGCCGCCGACGACCGCGCCTGCAGTGATCGCCAGGTCGGCGCCCACCGACATCGCGACGCCCATGATGACCACGCCGACCGTGCCGGCCGATCCCCACGAGGTGCCGGTCAGCGTCGAGAAGATGACGGGGATCAGGAACGCGAGGAGATAGAGCCACTCAGGTGCGATCAGCCTGATGCCCCAGTAGACGAGCATCGGGATGATGCCGGCCACCATCCAACTGCCAATCAACATGCCGATGGCCGCCAGGATGAAGAAGCCGGGGATGCCGCGGCCCATACGCGCGACGATGGATGTCTGGATATCGGCCCAGGAGTGCCCCATCCTGGCGAGGAGCGCGACGGCGAATGCCGACGCCAGCGGGAAGACCACCTCGAGTGGCAGCGACGGCTGACCAAATGCCAACGGGCGGAGCACCATGCCGTACACGATGACGACCGTCAGGAAGACGATCGGTAGTGCGGCCTGGAGGAACGTGGCGGGCCGATGAACCATGAACCAGGGCGCGCGCGAGCGCGCGCGTCAGCGTCCCGCGAGCGCGCGTCCTTTGGCCACGGCGCGGAACGCGGCGTCGTTAAACGCCTGGAGGATGCCGACCGTGAAGCCCTGTTTGTAGCGGGCCTCGATGTCGTTTTCGTTCACGGGATACGCGCAGGCCTTATTGAACTCCCTGCACGCGTCCGCGATCTTCTGAATCGCCGCCTCCCACGCCGCATCGTCTCTCACGCGACGGCCTTCGGCGTTGGTGGTGGAGAAGACGCCCCCGAGTGTGCCGGCGCCGGCCGCGATGACGCTCAGGCCGGGCACCTGCGCGATCTCGCGGATGTTCGCGAGGCCTTCGTGCGACTCGATGATGGCCCACACGACGATTTCACCCTCGGGATTGAGCGGCCAGACGTCAGCCTTGCGGCGATACTCGGCTTCGCTCAGTCCCCAGTACTTCGGCGCGTTGCCGACGTTCTCCGGACGTGTGCCGCCCTTCGACTTGAAGCGCAGCGCGTTGATGCCCATGCGCAGTTCCTCGGCCGTGTCGACCTCGACAAACGAAATGCTCGAGATGCCGGCGTTCAGCTGGCGGCTGAGGATGTTGATGTAGTCGGACGGGGCGGCCTCGCCGGGTCGCGTGATGTTCGGGGCCTTCGAGTTGATCGGCGCGAGCAGCCGGCGCGGGGAACCGCCGACAGGTCCGGCTGCTGCCATCGCGTCCTGGAACGCCATCAGCATGGGTTCGCCGGCGTCAGCGCTGCGTTCCATCGCTGCGGTAAAGAACCAGTCGGATTCCGGATGCGCGATCGCGTCCTGCGCGAGTTCAGCCGGCGTCCGCACGGGCACGGGGGCTGGAGGAGGTGCTGGCGTGGCCGGTGGTGTCTGTGCTGCGTCGCCCCCGCGGCCGCCGCCGCGGTTGCCGCCCGGGCCACCACCGCGTGGTGGCGTCGGCAGGCCAAGCCCGAACATGCCCTTCTTTGCGGTGAGCAAGTCGATCATCGGATTCAGGTGCGACGCCTGCTCACCCGTGACCGAGATTCCACACACCAACGCCCCCACCAGGCCGACTGCCATCACACGTGCTCGCATCTATTCCTCCGGTCCGGGGATTCTACTGCTATTCGGACTGTTCCTGGTTCATCGGTTCATGGTTCATGGCGCGGAACCCTGAACGGCCCGCTGAAACCCAGCGGGCCCTACGAACCCCGAACCATGAACGGCACCATGAACCATGAACCGATGAACCAGGAACCGCGGTTCCAAGTTTCCAAGGTGCAAGATTCAGGAGCGAGCTTCCACGACCCGAGTGATCCCATCAGTGAGCGCAGGGTAGGTGTATCCGAGGTCGCGCTGGGCTGCCGAGGAGTCGAGCGGCCAGTCGTGGCGGAAGATGGCGACGGTCTTGTGGGTGATCTGTCGAGGCGCGCCGAGGATGGCGGGACGGGCCGGGTCGACGATGGCGGCGAGGTGGCCGGTCCACCAGGGGAGCCTCTGCGGCAGGGCCGTGCCCTTGAGGTCGCGCAGAATCTCGAACGGCCGCATCTGAGGCTCGTTCGGGCCGCCGACTTGATACGCCGGGGCCGGCGATGGATGTTCGAGGGCCGCGACGTGCGCGGCGGCAACGGACTCCACCCACGCAAACGACCAGATGCGGTCTGCGCCGAGAAGGCCGGGCAACCAGCCTTTGAGGTGGTCGGCAATCTGTTTGCCCACCAGGTTGCCGTCGGACATCAGACCCGGGCCATAAATGACACCCGGGTAGAGGCGGACGATGGGGACGCCGGACGCGTGGGCCTCAGCGGCCACGCGTTCGGCGATGGTCTTCGTCCGCTGGTAGTCATTGCTGTCCAACGTCGTCGTTCGCCCTGCCGGCGGCAGGGCGAGGAACGACGACGTGTAGACGAGGCGCTGGAGGCCGTGCTGCCGCACGGCCTCCAGCGCGTGTCTGAGGCCGCCGACATTGACGTCGTCAAAGTCGGCGGCGCGGGGGCGCCACACCGCGACCAGGGCCGCGGTGTGGATCATCGCGTCGCAGCCGCGCGCGGCTGCGACGAGGGCGTCGCGGTCGCGCACGTCGCCGTGCACGAAAATGAGCTCGGAGGCGATTTCCGGAGAAATCGCCTCCGAGCTCATTTTCGCGGCGGACTGCGGACTGGGGACCGCGGACTGCGGACTGCGCGCGTACACCACCGGCGAGTGCCCGCGCGCGACCAGCGCGCGGACAATCGCCTGCCCCAGATACCCCGTACCCCCAGTGACAAGTACCCGCATTGTCTGTGAGTCTACCGGACCGCGGACCAGCGGACAGCGGACCGCGGACGGAGACATAATGGTGCGAATGTTTGGCCGCCAGACCACCGGATCTGTCGTCTGCGCCTCGTGCGGGGATCTCGTCGGGGTCAACGATGACACGTGTTACAACTGCGGCCGCCGCAACCCGGGCCTGTGGGGGTACGCGAGCGCCGTGCGACGTCTCGGTAGCGACATGGGATTTGTCCCGTTTGTCGTGGGCATGTCCGTGGTGCTGTATGTGATCTCCCTGCTGATGTCGGGCGGCAACATCATGGGCGGCGGGATGTTCGGCATCCTCTCACCCAGCACCCAGGCGAACCTGATGCTCGGGGCCAGCGGCGCGGTGCCCGTGTTTGTGTTCGACCGCTGGTGGACGGTGCTCAGCGCCGGCTGGCTGCACGGCGGCCTCCTGCACATCTTCTTCAACATGTATTGGGTGCGCCAGCTCGCGCCCGCGGTCTCCGACTTGTACGGTCCGGGTCGAATGGTCATCGTCTACACGGTCGCGACCATCGTGGGCTTTCTGATGAGCTCGTTCGCCGGCGCGTTTCTCGGATGGATTCCGATTCCGATGTTGCGCGGCGCGCAACTCACGGTCGGGGCGTCGGCCGCGATCTTCGGCTTGCTCGGCGCGCTGGTGTATTACGGTCGCCGGACGGGATCCAGCGCGGTGTACTCACAGGCCCTGACCTACGCCGCCATCATGTTTCTCTTCGGATTTGTGATGTCCAGCATCGACAACTGGGCGCACGCGGGAGGATTTGTGGGCGGCTACGTGGCGGGACGCCTGCTTGATCCGCTGCAACCGGAGCGGATCAACCATGTCGCATGGGCCCTCGGGTGCCTCGTGTTGTCGGTGCTGTCGATCATCGTGTCCGTCCTGCACGGACTGTATCTCGGGTAAGGAACTCTCATGCGGAAACCAGTTGTGCTCATCACCGGCGCCGGCGGAGAAATCGGCCACGGTCTCATCGATACACTGGCAGGCGGTGGAGCCCGCGCCATCGTGACACTGGACGTCGCGCCGCTCGATCCGTCCCTGGCGAAGAAGGTCTCGCGCGAGTTCACCGGCTCGATCCTGGACAAGGGGCTGCTCGAACGCATCCTCTCGGAATTCGAAGTGGACCTGGTGTTCCACCTGGCCGCGTTGCTCTCGACGCGATCGGAGTTCTCGCCGGTGACCGCGCACGAGGTGAACGTGGAAGGCACCCTCAACCTCCTCGAGTTCGCGCAGAAGGAAGGCGAATCCCACGGCCGCCCGGTCACGTTCCTCTACCCATCGTCAATCGCCGCGTTTGGTCTGCCCTCACTCGCGGCGAAGATGGCTGCAGGCAAGGTGCGCGAGGATCAGTTCACGACGCCAACGACGATGTATGGGTGCAACAAGCTGTATTGCGAACAACTGGGCGCGTATTACGCGAACCACTACAAGCAGCTGTCGAAGGACCCCCAGAGTGGTCGCGTGGACTTCCGCGCGGTTCGTTTTCCAGGACTCATTTCCGCGTTGACCGTGCCATCGGGCGGCACATCCGACTACGCGCCTGAAATGATCCACGCAGCCGCGAAGGGCGAGGCGTACGCGTGTTTCGTGCGTCCGGCCACGCAGATCCCGTTCATGGCGATGCCTGACGGCGTTGACGCGCTGTTGAAACTGGCCGCCGCACCCCGGGAGTCGCTCACGCAGACGGTCTACAACCTCGGTGCGTTCGCGCCCACAGCTGGTCAGGTCCACGAGGAAGTCCTTCGCGCATTCCCTGACGCGAAGATCACGTTCACCATCGACGAAAAACGCCAGGGCATCGTCGACTCCTGGCCCGCCGACGTGGACGATTCCGCCGCGCGCCGCGACTGGGGCTTTGCGCCGCAGTACGACTTTGAACGGGCGTTCAGGGATTACCTCATTCCGACGATTCAAGAGAGATATTGATGGAGATTCCAAAGTGCCGAAGTTGACCGTAGAAAATGTTGGAACGTTCGAAGTTGAATCAGGAAAGCGCCTCGTGCTCGCGCTCGAGCAGGATGCGGCGATTGATCAGTTGCACGCGTGTGGGGGGAAGGCGCGCTGCGCCACGTGCCGCGTGGAGTTCATCGACGGCGAACCCGAGGCGATGACTGTGGCGGAAAAAAACGTGCTCGCGGCCAAAGGCCTGACCGGTGTGCGCCTGTCGTGCCAGATCCTCTGCGACCACGACATGGCCGTGCGCGCAATCAGCCGCCTCGCCGGGTCAGGACGCGCCGATGCGGGTGGTCCGCCTGCGGCACACATCGAGCCTGTGCCGGGTACCGAATGAGGCAATGCGGCAATGGAGTTCTGAATTACCTCATTGCCCCATTGCCTCATGAATACGTGAACACCACTTTAACGGATGCGCCGCCATGCTTGGCGCGCGCCGCCGCCAGTGCCCTGGCGTGGTCCGCAAGCGGGAACTGATGTGTCACCAGGGGCTCAACATCGGCGCGGCCCGAGGCGATGAGATCGGCCGCCTCGTTGAACGCGCTGACGCTGGCACCGCTGTGGCCGTGGCTGCCGTAGGCGAGTGTGCCGCGGAACGTGAGTTCCTTGAGCCACAGCGGCGTCCAGTCGAGACCGCGCAAGGTGCTCGCGTTGCCAATCAGGGTAATTGCGCCACCCGCACGCGTGAAGCGCATGGCGTCTTCCACCGCGCGGGTGCCGGTGACACAGACGTAGGTATGGTCAACGCCGCCGATGCCAATCGGCCGGCCGATGATCGGTGACACGAGTCTGGTGCCGACGGCCTCGGCCAGCGTCGGCAGGTATTCGCCGCGTGCCATGAGAACGCGAGTGGCGCCGAGTCGGGTGGCATGGTCCGCCTGAAATTGATGACGCGCCATGACAATGATGGACAGGTCAGGTGAGAGCGCGCGCAGCGCCGCGACCATGAGAAGTCCCATCGTGCCGGCGCCGATAACCAGCACCGTCTGGCCTGCGGCAGGCAGGTGTCCGCGTGCCGCGTGCACGCAACAGGCGAATGGCTCGGTCATCACGGCTGCTGCGTCGCTGACGGCATCAGGCACGCGCACAAGCTGTGACACGTGGGCGACGAAGTATTCTCCCCAGCCGCCGCCGAGCCCCGTGGTCGTGCCGATGAACATGCCGGCCGGCAACGCGCCGTCCGTGAAATGCGCACAGCGTGAGTGGTGGCCCGTCGCGCACGCCGCACACACCGGCGTAATGGCGCGCGCTTCACAGCACAGCAGTGGGTTGATGACCACGCGGTCGCCGATGCCGAAGCCACGAACATCCTGCCCGAGTGTTTCGATTGTGCCGACACACTCGTGTCCGAGCACAAACGGGAACGAGGAAAACGGGGAGGTCGTCGGGCTGGTCGAGAGGCCGACGATGCCGAGGTCGCTGCCGCAGATGCCGCCCATGCGCGTGCGGATGCGTACCCACTGCGCGTTGGGCAGATCGGGGGTGGCGACGTCCGCAAATCGTGTGCACGCGTGGGGGCCGACGAGCAGGGATTCCGACAGCCGGCTGGCGACAAGGGTGGTCAGGTATGTCGGGATGGGCGCCGCAAACGAGAGGGCCTTCATCGAGCAGGTGGTGTAGGTGGCGTGGGTGCGACGACACGCAGCGCACCGGCTACACAGCGTACCACTACGTCGGCGGAGGACGCCTGCCGGTATTCGCCGTCCGTCTCATAGGCTGGAGGCACCGCGAAATGAATCGTGAACGACGATGCGGCCTCGGTGACCACTTCCTGCTGGCCGATGTGGGTGCCGCGCGCGGCGGCGCCGAAGAGTTTCAGGCGTCGCAGCGTTGACGCGTCGTGAATCGAGATCGCGTCGAGCGCGCCATCCGTCAGCGAGGCATGCGGCGCAATACGGAATGCGCCGCCGAAGTTCTTCGCGTTGGCCAGGATCAACATCAGGTGCCGCGTGGCACCGCGACGGCCGGCCGGCGACGTGATGTCGATGTCCACGCCGCCGTAGCCGACCAGTTGCCGGAGTGCGGAGTAGATGTAGACCGCGTCGCCCTTGAGCCACGGAATCGACGGGATGTCCTCGAGCACGGCGATGTCGAAGCCGAAGCCCGCGATGTTGAGGAAGTACTGGTCTTCGATGTGACCCACGTCCACGCGGGTCTCGGACTCATCGGCGACGAGCTTCGCAGTGGCCGCGAAGTCACTCGCCGGTGCGCCGACCGTCTTGGCGAAATCGTTGCCTGTGCCGGCAGCGATGAGCCCGAGCCGCACCTGATCGCCGGCGCCGGCCGAGAGGATGGCATTGGCGACGTTGCTCCACGTGCCGTCGCCACCCACGGCCACGACCGTTGTCGCGCCTTCGTCGATGGCGCGCGCGGCGATGGTGCGTTCGTCGGCTTTGGACGCCGTGACTCGAATGTCGGTGATGCCGACTGCGGCGAACGCCTCACGCACCGCGGGCAGCGCGCGCGCACCCCGGCCCCGCCCGGCGGCGGGGTTCACGATGACGGTGGCGCGCGAGGCCATCAGCGGACGCCGGGCTGCAGCGTCTCGAGCGGGTCGAACGTCTGCGTGCCGTCGCGCATCCACAGTTCGCGGAACGGCGTGGTGTTCACTCCGTCGATGTCGAGGCCGGCTGTGAAGGCGTGGGGATGCAGCGTGATGCCGCCGCGTTCCTCCTCGTTTTCGCTGAACCTGCCGCGCAGCGCCATTGTCGCCATGTACGACCCGGATGCGTCGTGCATGTAGGCCTGGTAGTAGTGCTCGACGGTCTCCCACTGGTAGTCGGTGATGTGGAGGTCGAGAATGGGCGCCCCGCCGTGCGCCGCCCCCACGGTGATGTCACGTGCCCCGATGGTGACGTTCATGTCGATGTTGTGCGGGAAATGCGGCAGGTGCCAACGCGCGATGGCGTGTTCACGCGACTCCTTCGTCGTCGTGCCCACCAGGAACGGGTAAAACGCGGCGCGGGCCATCGGCCGACCCGCTTCGATTCGTGGGGCGACGTGGACCGACAGCACCAGTTCACCGTACGGGCCGATGTTGTCCACCGAGCCGGCCGTGAAGTCGAACGCCATCACCGAGAGGACGCTCTGGCCGTGGTGCGGCTCCACCGGGTGGAGGTGGGGCGGCAGCAGCTTGCGCGCGTTTTCCGTCGGAAATTCGAAGAAACCGCCGATCGCGTGGCGGTAGTCGTATTGCACCTGACCTGGATTCACAGTATTCCCTCGCTCCGCAGCGTCTCGACAAGAATGCCGGCCGCCCGATTCAGTTGTTCCGGCGTATGGGTCGCCGAGATCGACACCCGGAACCGCGACCGGTGTTTGGCCACGGCCGGGAAGATGATGGGCTGGAGATACAGCCCGGCGCGCTGCAACTTCTGCGCGATTCCGAGAATCTTGCGGTCGTTGCGAATCATGATCGGGATGATCTGCGACGTGGATTCACCGACGTCCACACCGGCGTCACTCATGAGCTTCCGGAAGTGCGCGACGTTGTTCCACAATGTCGTCCGCAGCTCAGGCTCGCGCGCCGCCACACGCAGCGCGGCGAGCACTCCGGCCGTCACGGCCGGCGCCAGTGCGCACGAGAACACGCGCGACCGCGCGAAGCCCATCAGGTAGTTGTAGAGGCCCTGCGACCCCGCGACGTAGCCACCCTGGCCGCCGAGCGCCTTGGAGAACGTGCCGACGTGAATGTCGATCTGGTCCTCCATCTCGAACGACTCGGCGACGCCGCGGCCATTGTCGCCGTAGACGAACGTCGAGTGCGCCTCGTCGATCATCACGCGCGCGCCCGCCGCCTTCGCGATCGCCACCAGTTCCGGCAGCCGGGCCGTGTCGCCGTCCATCGAATACACGCCTTCGACGATGACGAGCTTCTTGCCGGTGGTGCCCTTGAGCTTCTTCTCGAGATCGCCCGGCTGGTTGTGTCGGAAGAACCGCGCGTTGGCCTTCGACATGATCACGCCGTCCACGATGCTGGCGTGGACGTTCTGGTCCATGATCGCCCAGTCGCCCGGACGGAGCAGGGCGGAGAGCAGGCCGACGTTGGTGCTGTAGCCGGTGGCAAACACCATCGCCGCGGGCTTCTTCTTGAACGCCGCGAGCTCCTTCTCCAGCGTCATGTGGAGGTCCATGGTGCCGCTGAGGATGGGAGAGCCGGCCGCGCCGAGCCCGTAGTGATCGAGCGCCGACTTGGCCGCCGCCACGACTTCGGGGTGATACGACAGGCCGAGGTAGTTGTAGGACGCCAGGTTCAGCATGTCCCGGTGTTCGTGGGTCAGCTGGTCCTCGAGGTTGATCTCCGGTCCCGGCTTCGTCGACATCGGCTGGGAGAACAGGTAATAGCCGTTGTTTCGGGCGCTGCCGTACCACCAATCGTCGTACGGTCCGAAGATCGCGAAGAGGTCGTCGCTGGAGGAATAATAGAAATTGCTGTAGTCGTAATCGTGATCGGCCCGAACCGCCGCGCCCTGTGCCACCGTCTGAGGGGGCGTTACTGTGGTGCCTTTACTGTCACTTGCCATGAATGATCTCCGCCGAAACCCTTACCCTGCCGCGGCCCGAAGTGCGGTCTTTCTGTTCGTCTTTCTGCTCTATCTGATCTTCTTCATGGGCCTGCTGCAGCGTATTGTCATTGTGCCGCTGTCGTGGTGCAGGCCCAGGTCCGCGTCCCGTCTCTTCGCCTCCTGGGTCCGGCTGCAGGCCCGGATTACCCTTCGCCTGCTACGGGTCCTTGGTGGCGTCCGCGTGACAGTCGAGGGGGCCATCGCCCCCCAGAGTTGTATAGTCATTATGAACCATCAGTCGATAATCGATATTCCCATCGGGTTAGCGCTGATGCTGGGCCCCCTGCCCCTGATTCCCGCTCGACGCCGGTATGCCAGGGGCATTCCGGGCGTATCAGTTTACCTTCGCGCCGCCCGGAATCCGCTGGTCTCCCAGCGCAAGGAGGACCGGAAGGCCGATCTGGCCGGTGTGTTGGACGCTGCCGCCCGCACGGAAGCCGGCGAGACGTCCATGCTGATCTTCCCGGAGGGCCACCGCACCCGCGACGGGGAAATCCTGCCGTTTATGCCCGGCGGCCTACAGGTCGCCCTCAGCCGCGCCCGCGTGCCCGTCTACTGCATCGTGGCCGACGGCATGTGGAAGTCCCGCACCGTCAAAGACACGTTCCTGAACCTCTCGAACGTCCGGGCCAGAGCCCGGGTGCTCGGCCCGTTTGACCCTCCTGCGGACAAGACGGAAATTCCGGCCTTTGTGGATCAACTCCGGACGCGCATGATCGACGCGCTCAGCGACATGCGGCGGTCCCATGCAGCCTGACGCCCTGACGACGGACCTGTCGGCGTTTCTGGCGGAGGCCTTTGGCCCCTCCACCGTGGCCGTGATCCACTACGGATCCCACGCCCAGGGGCGACGGCCGTCGGCCGACAGCGCCTTCGATTTTTTTGTGATTGTTGACCGGTATCGCGACGCGTATACGTCGCTGAAGGCCCGCATCGGCACAAGCTACGGGCCGGGGTTGGCCACCGCCCTCGCGAACCGTCTGCCCCCGAACGTCATCGCGGTGAATCAGCCGCTCGGGAACGGAGCCGTTCGTCGGGCGAAGTGCTGCGTCGTGTCCCTGGCCCACCTGGAGTGGGCCTGTTCTCCCCGGGCGTGGGATCACTTCTGCCAGGGCCGTTTGATGCAGCACGTGCTGGTCAGCTGGGTGCGCGACGAGGCGGCGATGGCGCGGGTGCAAGCGGCACTTGCGTCGGTGCGGGCGCACACGCTGGTGTGGGTCGCGCCAACCCTTCCCGATCAGTTTTCGGTCGAGGACTATCTGACGGCGGCCCTGCGGCGGTCGCTGTCGGGCGAAATCCGCCCCGAAGCGGCCGACCACTCACGCACCCTCGCGGCCGCGCAGCGGGAGACGCTGGGGCCCGTGTATCAGGCCGTCCTTGACCGGTTCGTGTCGCAGGGACAACTGGCGGCAGATGGACCCGACCGCTATCGCCTGGCTGTGCGGCCCACAGCGTGGGACCGCCTGCGCATCACGCTCTACTTCCACCACAGCAAGGTCCGCGCCACCGTCCGTCTCCTGAAACACGTTGTCCTCTACGAGGGCTGGCTGGACTACATCGTGCGCAAGGTGGAGCGGAGCGGGAACGCCAAAGTCGAACTGACCGACCGGGAGCGGCGGTGGCCGCTCATCTTTTTGTGGCCGCGCGTGATTCGGTTCATCCGGACCCGGCCGCAGAAGCGACAATAGGACGCCGTGACGACTGTCGACACCATCGCCCTGACCCTTGTGGCCGCTGCACTGGCCTCAATGCCTGTGTTTGCCCTGCTGCGGCGGGGCCAGCCGATGGACGCCGATGTGGCGCGCCGGTCGGCCTCGGTGTTGCTTGGCTTCTGGGTGCGCGACTGGTTGATGTGGGCGATCGGTCCGGTCGAACGTGTCGTCATTCGCGCCGGAATTTCGCCTGACGTCTTCAACTATCTCGGCGTGGCGTTCGGTGCGGCGGCCGGCTGGGCGTTTGCGGTGGGGGAGTTGTCCGTCGGCGGCTGGATGGTGTTGTTCGGCGGGCTGGCCGACATTTTTGATGGCCGCATCGCCCGCGCGCGCGGCATCGCCAACGACTACGGCGCGTTCATGGACTCGACGCTGGATCGATTCGCCGAGGTCTTCGCGTTTGTCGGCGTCGCCTGGCTGTTGTCGGATACACGTGCCGGCGCTGCAATTTCGCTGCTGGCCATCAGCGCGTCGTTGCTGGTGAGTTACACACGCGCGCGCGGCGAAGCGGTAGGCGTCACCGGCGCCGGCGGCGTCATGCAACGCGCCGAACGGCTCGTCGTCCTCGCACTCGCGGGCCTGTTCGACGCCTCCGCCGCGTCACAATTCGGTTGGGCGCCAGGCACGCTGCTCCTCTACGCGGTGACACTCATCGCGGTGGGTGCGCTGGGCACTGCGGTCTACCGGACGTCGGCGATTGCAGGCACGCTGAAATCGCGTACGTAGGGCGCGCTGAACTTGAGCGCGCCAGAGCTGAAATCACAGCGAGATATGGAGAACTGGGAGTTCTTGTTCTTAAAGAAAAACAACCTCTCAGCCCTCCATGTCTCGTTGTGACTAATTGCACTACTCGTAATACTTCTTATACATCCCGCGCCTGAACAGAACCCCGCCGAGCGGCCCGAGCCAGTTGAGCACGTAGTGACGGATGCGCAGGTCGATCAACTCGATCAGATTGCCGTCCATGTCCTTCACGAAGAAGAACCAGTGGCCGCGGGGTGATTGCTCGGGTTTGCTGACGATCTCCACGCCTTTGCTGACGAGGTAGTCGTGCCACTTGTGGCAGTTCTTCACGTTGAAGGAAATGTGGGTGATGCCGACGCGGTGCCAGGTGATCGGCTCGAGCGGCAGTTGCGGCTTGAATTCGAAGATCTCCATGACGCCGCCACCAGGCGCGCGAATCCAGCCGATCTTCAACGTCGGATCCTGCGCGTCGACTCCGAAAAACGCCTTGATGCGTGACGGGGGCGTGTCGCCGGCCGCGACCAGTGGGCAGCCGAACACCTCCCAGTAGAACTTCACCGCCGTGTTGAAGTCCGACACCGTAATGCCGACGTGACTGAACGAGCGTGCTCTCATAAGGTCTCCACAAGATGTGCCGACGCGCGCAGGGCCTGCGCGATCACCGTCAGCGCCGGGTTCACCGCGGCTGACGATGGGAAGAACGAGGCATCCACGACGAACAGATTCCTGATGTCGTGTGTACGGCAGAACGGATCGAGTACCGAGTGCGCCGGGTCCGTGCCGAAACAGAGTGTGCCACATTGATGGGTGGTGTTCGACCGGTTGTGGGAGTAGCCCACCACACCCCAGTAGCCCAGGTCACGCAGCATCTTCTTCGCTTCCGCGACGAGCTGTTTGTGCGCGCGGACGTTGTTGGGTCGGTAGTGCAGTTGAATCCCGCCGTTTGCATCCACGGTGACGCGGTTGTCGCGGACCGGCAGGTCCTCGGTCATGGCGAGCCAGTCGACGGCCCGCGCCATGAAGGCTTCATACATCCAGTTCGGAATCCATGGGACCACCGTCTTGGCTTGCACCGCGTAGGCGCGGCCCTGCGATTGAATCTGCCCGAGTGGATAGGGCGACCGCGGTCCGGCGAAATAAAAATCGTTGATGGCGACCGTCTTCTGGAACACCGTGCGGTTGATGCGAAACGGATGCACCGCCTCCATCATCGTCGCCAGATGCGCCATGTAGCGGCGGCCGACGAGTCCGGATGAATTGGCGAGCCCATGCGGATGGGCGTCGTTCTTCGAGCGCAACAGCAGCGCGGCAGAGTTGGCGGCTCCACACGACACGATGAAGCGTGACGCGGTCAGCCGTTCGAGTGCGCCGTTGCGCCGCACGTCAACGGCGACGACGTGTTTTCCCGACGGATCGGTGATGAGCCGTTCCGCGAACGCGTTGGTCCAGAGGGTGATGTTCGAGTGGGTGAGCGACGGCTTGAGGGCGCAGACCTCCGCGTCGCTCTTCGTGTGGAACTGGCACGGGAACGAGTTGCAGAACGCGCACAACGTGCAGCCGCCAGGTTCGCCGGGCTTGATGAGGCCGAGGGGGAGATGGAACGGGCGCAGTCCCTGCTTGCGCATCCCGTCGACCAGTTCGGCCATCAGCGGCGCATGCGCGATCGGTGCGAAGGGATACGGCGGACGATCACCCTCGGTCGGGTCGTCGCCGGTCTGACCGTGCACGTGATACAGCCGCTCCGCGCGGTCATACCACGGGGCCAGATCCTCGGAGGTGATCGGCCACGCCGGCGAGGTGCCGTCGATGTGTTCGACCGCGCCGAAGTCCTCCTTGCGCAGACGGAACAGCGCGCTGCCCCAGAACTTGCTGTTGCCGCCGACGTTGTAATGCGAGTAGGGGACAAACGCCTTGCCGTCGCCGTCGAGCCACGTCTCCCGCGTGCGGTAGCGCAGTTCGCCCCACACCACAGCCGGGTCGCGGTTGCCGTCTTCCTGCGGGATGTGGTCCCCGCGCTCGAGGACAAGAACCCTGGCATCGTGCCCCGCCAGTTCGTGTGCGACCGTGCCGCCGCCCGCGCCGCTGCCGATGATGATGATGTCGAACTGGTTCGGCGCCGCGGTCACCAGGCAATTGTATCGCTGCTGTATGTAGGCCGCTGTCGTGGGATGCACAGCGAGACGTGGAGGTACTTGGGTTGAGTGGGAATCCACACCCTCCGTGCCTCCATGTCTCGTTGTGCCCCAAGACAAGTGCGAGTTCAGGGTTGTATCTGCCGCACCCAGATGTTGCGGTAGCGGACCGGATTCTGGTGGTCCTGCAACCGGATGCTCCCTCGTGCAGAGGCCGGGGTGTACGGCGCGATCATGCGGTGGGCGGTGGGGCCCCAGAACGGGCGCGCGTGGTGCACGAGGATCCCGTTGTGGTACACGGTCACGATGGCCGGCTGCACCAGCGTGTCGCCGGAGAACCGTGGTGCCGTGAACGTGATGTCGTAGGCCTGCCACTCGCCGGGTGGGCGTGACGCGTTGACCAGTGGCGGGAACTGCCCGTACATCGCCGCCGCTTGTCCGTCCGGATAGGTCGGGTTGTTGTAGCTGTCGAGCACCTGAATCTCGAAGGCCCCGGCCAGATACACGCCGCTGTTGCCGCGGCCCTGACTGTCGCCCTTGACCTCCGACGGCGTCGCAAACTCGACGTGCAACTGCACGTCCCCAAACGTCGCCTTGGTTTCGATCGTGCCTCGTCCGGTCTGGGCAATCCCGCCATCGACCTGCCAGGTCACCGCGCCGCCGCCGACACGTTGCCATGCCGACAGTCCGACTTCCGGGCCGAGCAGGACGGTCGCATCCGCCGGCGCTGTCGCAAACCCTGCGTTCGGTCCCGGCGCGACCATCATCGGCTGCGGGCGTGTGCCATCGTGCACACGCCACCGTCCATCCGGCTGCATCGGCGTGTCCGTGTACCCGACCGGCGCTTGCGCGGCGACAAGCATCGCTGCCGCCCCTGCGACGACAGCTGCCGCCGCACACGCACCACGTGTTTCTGATCGCATGTCGCCTCCTCGGTCGGGATCATACGCCGGAGGCAGGGCCGGCGTGCTCCCGCCCGGTGCACACACGAGGGCCATGCCGGATGTACCATCATCAGGCCGTGATTGCCGAACCGACCACCACGCTGACCGACTATGCCATGGCTCTTCAGTGTGTTGCGCACGTCGTGTCGCTCCGACGCGCGATCGTCGATCGGGGGGAGGTGCCGGTTCCGTCGGCCCGGCTGTATCTGGCCGGGTTTGCCACCGTGGCCGTGGCATCGTTTGCCGGCGGCACGTCCCATGGATTTCGTCGGCCCCTCGGTGACGCCTGGGCCGATGTCTGGACCCTCACCGTCTGGTCGATTGCGGTGGGCGTTGCGCTGATCGTCGCCGCGAGTATCTGGGTATCCCTGCGGCCCGTGGTTGAGACCCGCAGTAGGGCCCCCTGGGTTGGCAGGGGGCCTGCGCAGGTATCCCAGGGCCGCCGGTGGCTCGCCCTTGGGTATGGCATCACCATCGTCGGCGTGATCCTGCTTGTGACGAAGGTGTCGTGCCACCAGCACTTCAATCACAACGACCTCTACCATGTGGTGCAGATGGCCGGCCTGTTCTGGGTGTATCGCGGTGGCCGCCGGCTGCTCGCGCTGGACTGAGCGCGCGCTCTCTCATGAGTGACACGCTCGATCCCGGCCTCCTCGTCCATGCCTACCGCCAGGGCATCTTTCCGATGGGGATGGACGATGGAACGATTGGGTGGTTCTCCCCGGATCCGCGAGGCATCATTCCGCTCGACGGCTTTCACGTGCCCGACCGTCTGCGGCGGGTGCTGCGGTCCGGGCGATTCACGACGTCGTTCAGCAGGGACTTCGAAGGCGTCATGCGTGCGTGCGCAGCCGACCGCGAGGAAGGCACCTGGATCACGGAGGAGATCGTCGCCTCGTATGTCGCCCTCCATCGGCTCGGATTGGCGCATTCGGTCGAAGTGCGGCGAGGTGGTGCCCTTGTCGGTGGACTCTACGGTGTGCACCTCGCTGGTGCATTCTTCGGGGAGTCGATGTTCCACACGGAGACGGACGCGTCGAAGGTGGCGCTGGTGACGCTGGTGGAGCACATGCGGGCTCGCGGATTGACGTTGCTCGATATCCAGTGGGTGACGCCGCACCTGGCCCGCTTCGGTGCCATCGAAATCCCACGAGAGGATTACCTGATACGGTTAGCGGAGGCGTTATGTCTCAACACAGTCAACTGGTCGGCGTGATTCTGATGGTCGTGGGTGTTGGGGGCTACCTGTATTCAGGCATGGCCAGCCCGACCGCCCTGATTCCGGCCGCGTTTGGCATGGTGATCTCGATGGTGGGCTACTACGGCCGCCACGAGCACACCAGCAAGACGGCGCTCCATCTGGCCATCGGCGTCGCCGTGGCCGGCCTTCTCGGATCGGCCCGGGGCCTCCTCGCGCTGCCGACGTTTCTCTCCGGTGGTGTCGTCGAACGCCCCACCGCCGTCGCCTCCCAGAGCATCATGGCTGTGGTGCTGACCTGGTATCTGGCTCGCGCTTTCCGCTCCCGCTAGCCACGGACCAGCGGACTGCGGCCCCGCCTTCGCCAAGGCTACGGCGGGCAAGCTAGTGGACCGTGTATGGTTCGCTGAGCGTGAACGGCGCGATGGTGACGTCGAACTGTTCTTCGTCTTTGGTGACCATTTGGTAGGTGCCCTGCATCATGCCGAAGGGTGTGGTGAGCGGACAGCCTGAGGTGTAGGTGAACGATTCCCCGTGGGCGAGGGTGGGTTGCTGGCCGATGACGCCCGGGCCGCGGACTTCCTCGACGCGGCCGGTGCCGTCGGTGATGATCCAGTGGCGGGTCAGCAGCTGGACGGTCTCCTGGCCTTCGTTGGTGATGGTGATCGTGTAGAGAAAGAACCACTGGTTGTCGGCCGGTGCGGAGCGGGCGGCGGCGTATTCGGCGGACACCGCCACGCGAATCTGACGGGTGACCGCTTCCGATGTGAATGTCGCCTGCGTGGTTGTCACGGTATCGATGATGATGCATTCCGAGGGACAGGAGCAAGCGGTGGGCCTCTGTGGCCGGTGTCGGTGGCACCGGTGGCTGGAGAACGATCGCGGGTCGCGGTTCCTGCGGTGTGGGCGGTCGGACGCGGATCGGACGTTCGCGCGCTTCCCGGTGTTGCCGATGCGACTCTGTCGCGGGTTTGAAGGCGATACACTGGAGGGCGATGTCGACCTTGCAGCCCGCCCGCCTCAAACCCGGAATCACGACTGACGCACTGCCAGACCCTGTGGCCCAGGCTGCCGGGTCCACGACCCTGATTCGCGGTCGCGCCCTCATCATCTGGGATCACAAGGCCCCACCCGGGACCAGAAAACTCGACGCGATCGATACCGACCAGATCACGCCGGCGGCCGACTGTGTGTCCGAGAGCCTTGACACGCTCGATGAGCGGTGGAAGGCCGGCTCGTTCCGGCACCTGATGCCCGACTTCAGGGCGCGCGTGCACCGCGGCGAAACGTTCCTCATCGCCGGCGATCGGTTTGCGATTGGGTCGTCGCGCGAAATGAGCCCGGCCGGTCTCAAGGGTGTGGCTGAGGAAGTTGGCCTCGAGATGGTCATCATCGCCGGCAACAACATGGGCGACATCTTCCGGCGCAACAGCTTCAACCTCGGCCTCCACGTGGTGCAGTGCCCTGAAGCGGTCGCCGACGCCAAAGACGAAGACGAGTTCACGTTTGATCCGGTCTCGCGTGCGATTCGCAACGTCACGCAGGGCAAGGACTACACGCCAGTGCCGCTCTCGGTGAAGGAAGAGGAAATCCGCCGGGGTGGCGGCATCTTCGCCGTGGGCCGTCGTGAGTTCAAGACGTCAGTGGAACGTACGCCCGCCCTCGACTGGGCCGACCCCGAACTCGCGAAGGGCATGACGACCACCGAGCAGATCCTCTGGGCGCACCGGTTCGATCGCGATTTCCCGCGTGCAGATTTCAAGCCGGGCGCCACCGTCCGTGCATACGCCGACCTGCTGCCCGCGTCGGACGGCACCGCGCCGTTTTCGATCCACACGTTCAACCAGATCACCGGCGGGAACACGATCTACCCGCGCCAGGCCGCCGTGGCCAACGACCACTTTGTCTTCACCGGCCGGGATGACGATGACAAGCAGACGTCGATCGGGCGCGCGTTTGCGAAGGCGCACGGCATGGAGAAGCCGTATTACGCCACGCCCGGGGACGGCATCTTCCACTTCTACTTCCCGGAACAGGGGCTGGTGCTACCGGGGCAGTTCATCCCCGGCGCCGACTCCCACAGCCGGGCCTACGGTGCGTACGGTGCCGTCGGCATCGGTGTGGGTTCAACCACGCTGGGGTTCGGATGGTCCACCGGCTACATCTATGTGACGGTCGCCAAGGCGCGGCGTGTGTCGTTTGTCGGCCGGCTGAATCCCTGGGTCGGCGGCAAGGACATCGTGCTCGAGCTGCTGCGTCGGTGGGGCGCCAAGCAGTCGCAGGGCATGTCGGTGGAGTTTGTGGATGCGCAGCGGCAGTTGCCGATGGTGGCGCGCAACACCATTGCGAACATGATGGCCGAGGCGGAAGCGCTCAACGGGATCTTTGCGCCCGACGAGACGACCTATGCGTGGTATCGCGAGAAGGGGATGGCGAACCTGCCGTATCCATCGCTCTCGCCTGGCGCCAACGCGGTGTACGAGATCGACGAAGTGTTCGACCTGTCGGATGTGGCGCCGATGATCGCCAAGCCGTTCAGCCCGGGCAATGCGTTCTCAGCCACCGAGGTCGCGAAGGAAAAAATCACGTTCGACAAGGCGATGATCGGGTCGTGCACCAACGGGTCGTACGCCGACCTGCTCCAGGCCGCGCTCGTGCTCCGTGCCGCCCGCGGCATGGGACGTGTGACGGCGGCCACCGAGTTCAAGGTGTTCCCGGGATCAGGCGGCGTCGGTCGTCAGATCGAGACGCCGGATCAGCGCCTCGGCGGCGAATCGATCGCTGACGTCTTCCGCTCCGTCGGTGCGGTGATTCGACAGTCGTGGTGTGGCCCCTGTTTTGGTCAGGGCGAAGACGCTCTCGATCCGGGGCAGCGTGCGATCACGTCCTTCAACCGCAACTGGCAGAACCGCATGGGCTACGGCGGCGAAGGGTTCCTCGCGAGCCCGTCCGTCGTTGCCGCGTCCGCGATGCTCGGCTACATGGCCGGTCCCGAGGAACTCGGGATCAGCTGGGACGCGCACACCTTCGCGGTCTGACCGGCCTCATCCGGCCGACGGGCTGGTGCGTAAGACGGTGTGCGCCGGTTTAGAATGCGCTCAGTGGGGGACAACATGTTGACTCGCCCCGTCGTGGTCTGTTGCGCCATCGTCGCCACTCTGCTCATCGCGCCGCCTCCCTATGCCGCGCAGGAAATCCAACCTGTCATCCAGCGCCCCGTCGTGGAAGTGCCGGCGCCGGCCACCCCGACTGGGCGCATCCGCGTGATCGTGGGAGTCCGGGCTCCGTTTGTGCCCGAAGGAGACCTGGGATCGTTTGTCGCCGCTGACGCGCAGCGGTCCGGGCTGTTGCTGGCGCAGAACGACGTGATGATGCGTATGGGCAGTTACAGCGTGTCGGCCCTGCACCGCTTCGAGACCATTCCGTATCTCGCCATGGAAGTGGACGGGGCAGGCCTGGCGGCGCTGGCCGCGATGCCGGATGTGACCAGTGTCACGGAGGACGCGCAGGTATTTCCCACGCTGGCGCAGTCCACGGCGATTATCGAGGCGACGACCGCACGGGCTCGTGGATTTACGGGCTTGAACACCGCGGTGGCCATCATCGACACCGGTGTCGAGAAGACGCACCCGATGTTCAGTGGCCGGATCATCGCCGAGGCGTGTTACGCCTCGGACGGCAATTGCCCGGGAGGAGTAACGTCGTCAACCGCCACAGGTTCGGGCAACCCGTGCACACAGGGCCACTGCGACCACGGCACCCATGTGGCCGGCATCGCCGCGGGCAGCACCGCCACGTTGTCCGGTGTCGCGCCGCAGGCGGGCATTATTGCGATACAGGTGTTTACGGCGAGCGGCAGCGCGTTTTTTTCGGACATCATCCGGGCGCTCGAATACACCCTGACCCTCAAGAACGCCGGCACTCCGGTGGCCGCGGCGAACATGAGTTTGGGGACCTCCACGCTGTTCACGACTGCCTGCGATGCCTCCTTTTCCTCAGTCAAGGCCGCGATCGATAACCTGCGGTCGGTGGGGGTTGCGACCGTTATTTCGTCTGGAAACTCCTCGTCCTCAACCGGACTCGGAGCACCTGGGTGCATTTCGTCGGCTGTGAGTGTCGGGTCCACGACAAAGAGTGATGGGATTTCGAGCTTTTCAAACAGCGCGAGCATGTTGAACCTGCTCGCGCCGGGTAGTGCTATTCAGTCTGCGATTCGGGGCGGGGCTTACGCGTCCATCAGCGGCACGTCCATGGCGGCGCCACACGTGACGGGCACCTGGGCCGTGCTGAAGCAGCAGTCACCTGGGGCGTCAGTGGCCTCGGTGCTCAGCGCTCTTGCTGCGACCGGCAAGCCGATTCTGGACTCGCGCAACGGGCTGACGCGGAGCCGCATCAACGTCAACGCCGCGCTCGACGCACTCGATCCATCGGACCGGCCGGCAGAGTTGACTGGCCCCGCGCCGTCGTCGACGCTGTCTGCGACGAGCGTGACGTTCTCGTGGACCTCCGGAACGGGTGTCAGTGAGTATTACCTGTACGTGGGCCGGTCGCCCGGCGGATTTGACATCTACGAGGCCGCCCAGGGTTCGGGCCGATCCCGGACGGTGACTGGAATTCCGCTGACCGGGGAAGCCGTCTACGTCCGGTTGTACTCGAAGATCGCGGGCGTGTATCAGCATCGCGACTACATCTACGGGACCGCGTCACCGACGCCAGCCGTCATCACCTCTCCGTCGCCTGGCTCGGCGTTCGCATCCACCTCGGTGACGTTTTCCTGGAGCCAGGGGACGTCGGTCTCGGAGTACTACCTGTATGTCGGGACGGGCTTCGAAGGCTTCGACCTGTATCAGGGATCGCAGGGCACGAGCCAGTCACGCACCGTGTCCGGACTGCCCAATGACGGACGGGCGATTCACGTGACGTTGTGGTCGCGGATCAACGGCGCGTACCAGAAGCGCCATTACAGCTTCGCGGCGGTGGACGGCCGTGCCGCCATTACAAGTCCATCGCCCGGCTCTGTCTTGTCCGGTTCCACGGTGACATTCGTCTGGAGCACCGGCGTCGGTGTGTCGGACTACTACCTGTACGTCGGTTCCAGCGTTGGCGGTTACGACCTCTACGAAGGCAATCAGGGCAGCAGCCTGTCGAGGGAGCTTGTCGGCCTTCCCACCGACGGCCGCCCCGTCTATGTTCGGCTCTGGTCGCGCATTGCCGGCGGCTACCGGGTTCGCGATCACGTATTCACGGCAGCGAGCCTGGCGGCCTCGCCCGCGCTGGTCACGTTCCCGACAGCTGGAGTTACGTTGTCGACCGGTACGGCCACCTTCAGTTGGAGCACCGGGGTCGGCGTGACCGAGTACTACTTGTACGTCGGATCCACACCTGGAGGATTCGACATCTACCACGGGCCGCAGGGGACGACTCGATCTCGATCCGTGAGCGGTATACCGATCGACGGCCGGATGGTGTACGTGACGTTATGGTCCCGGATCGCCGGAGTGTACCAGACCCGGCACTCGTCCTACCGCGCTGCGACTGCCGACTTCTTTCTCACTTTTCCTGGTGTGGGCACGAAGTTCTCGGGCACGAGCGCATTGGTCACCTGGTCCGGCCTCGGGGTGACGCAGTACTACCTGTACGTCGGGTCAACGCCGGGTGGCCACGATCTCTACGAAGGCTCGCAGGGCATCGCGACCGCGCGGACCGTCACGAACCTGCCGACCGACGGCCGCGTGATCTGGATCCGCCTCTGGGCCCGTATCGACGGCGTCTACCGCATCAAGGACTACAGGTTTATCGCAGCCGGATAGGACCCTTACGACGCGGGCTATCATGCGCTTCATGCGCAGACGCTCAGCGGTGGCGGGGGTGGCGGGGGTGTTGTGGGTGGCGTGGGTGGTGTTGGTGGCGTGGGTGCCTGGTGGTGCCCCGTCCGGGCGGCTCGCCGCGAAAGGGCAGCCCCAGGACATCGCGCTCACGCCGGGCCTGGTCATCACGACCTCGGTCCGGGTGAAACCCGGCACGTATCGCCTGCCCGGTTCGGAGACGGCGGCGGCCGTGACCATCCGTGGATCCAACATCACCGTCGACATGACGGGCGTGGTCATCGAAGGCGGCGAACCGTTTGCGGATCCTGACGGCTATGTCGGCACCGGTGTACACATCGACGGCGGTGATCACGTCACGCTCAAAGGCGCGACGATTCGTGGATTCAAGGTTGCCATCCTCGCCAGGAAGTCCCCGTTCCTGCGCCTGACCGGCAATGACCTCAGCTACAACTGGAGGCAACGCCTGTGGTCGGGCATCGAGAAGGAGAGCCTGGTCGACTGGATGTCGTACCACAACAACGAGAAGGACGAGTGGCTGCGCTTCGGCGCGGCGATCTACCTCTCGGAGTGCGACGATGCGGAAATTGATCACAACCGCGCGATTCAGGGGCAGAACGGCCTGATGATCACGCGGTCTGCACGGCTGAACATCTGGAACAACACGTTTGCGTGGTTGTCGTCGGTCGGCCTCGGGATGTACCGCACCTCCAACAGCCTCGTCGCGCACAACAAACTCGACTACGCCGTGCGCGGCTACAGCCACGGGTTCTACTTCCGTGGGCAGGATTCCACCGGCATCCTCATGTACGAACAGTCGAGCGGCAACACGTTCCATCACAACTCCGCGACCCACGGGGGCGATGGGCTGTTCCTGTGGGCCGGGCAGTCCACCATGGACACCGGGCAGGGCGGCGCCAACGACAACCACTTTGAGCAGAATGACTTCAGTCACGCAGTGGCAAACGGGATCGAGGCGACCTTCAGTCGAAATAGTTTTCTGTCGAATCGAATCGATGACTGCTGGCACGGCGTCTGGGCCGGTTACAGCTTCGACAGCATCTTTGCGGGAAACAGTTTCACAGGAAACGATGAAGCCATCGCGATCGAACATGGCCAAAACCTGAGCATCGTGGCCAATTCGTTCAAGGACAACAAGATTGGCGTGCGCCTCTGGACGAATACGACGCAGGATCCAAACTGGGGATATCCCAAAGCCCGCGACACCCGCAGCCGGGACATCAGCATCCGCGAGAACGGGTTCGACGGCGGCGACGTCGCGATCGATGCGCTTCGCACAGAGAATCTGCGTGTGCGCGGCAACCGCTTTGCGGGGTATGCCACCGTGCTGAAACTCGGGCCCGACATGACCAGCCTCGACATGGGCGACCGGGAAGGCCGGTACATCGTGTCCCCGCAGCATGCGCCGCTGCCGGACGGCATGAACGCCATGATTCCCGAAGGCACGCCGCGCGGCCGTTCAACCATCATCGTGGACGAGTGGGGACCGTACGATTACAAGTCGCCAAAGATCTGGCCGGTGGGCAAGGCCACCGACCGGCCCTTGAAACTGCGGGTGCTCGGCCCCGCCGGAACGTGGAAGCTGGTGTCGAGTCGTGGCGGCCGGTCGAACCTGCACGCCGGCACCATCGGTCAGGAGATCGTCGTCACGGTCGATCGCGGCAACACCGACCTGCGGCTTGAGTTCGAGTACCTGGGCGGGGACGTCGTCGATCCGCGCGGGCGCCGGACGCCGGCCGGACAACCGCACCGGTTCATCTACGAACTCTTCGAACCCTCCATCACCTGGAATACGCGCTGGTGGACGTGGGAGGACTCCGCCGACCCGCTCGAGGCGCCATCGGCCTTCGCCGCCCGTTTGACCGAGACGCCGACGCTGACCCGAACGGTGCCGCGGTTCGACCTCATCAGCGGCCGGACGATGGTCGAGAGGTTGCCGAACGATCGAATCGCCATGCGGGCCGAAGGCACGGTCACCCTGCCTGCCGGCGGTGCCGACCTGGTGACCATTACCGACGACGGGATTCGGGTGTGGGTGGATGGTCGGCTTGTGCTTGAGCGCTGGGACATCCACGGGTCGACGATCGACCGCATCCCACTCAGCGCCGGTCGGCACCGCCTCCGCCTCGAATATTTCGAGGCCACGGGCTGGGCGGAACTCAAGATATTCTTCAAGCGACCCACCCATGATTGAAATGTTCACGTCTCCGGAATTGTTGATTGCCCTGCTGACCCTCACGGTTCTTGAGATTGTCCTGGGCGTCGACAACGTCATCTTTATCTCGATCCTCTCGGCGAAGCTGCCGAAGGAACAGCAGCAGCGTGCGCGGCGGGTCGGCCTGATGGGCGCGATGTTGATGCGCATCGCGCTGCTGTTTTCGATTTCGTGGATGGCGCGGCTGGTCGACCCCCTCTTCTCGATTGGGGAATATGCCTTTTCCGGCCGGGACCTGATCCTGCTGGGCGGCGGTCTCTTCCTGCTCGCCAAAGCGACCTACGAAATCCACGACAAACTCGAAGGCGAGGAGGGCCATGCGTCCGGCAAGGTCGCCGCCACCTTCGCCTCGGTCATCACCCAGGTCATGATCCTCGACATCGTGTTTTCGCTCGACTCGGTGATCACCGCGATCGGGATGGCCGACCACCTCGGCGTCATGGTCACAGCGGTGATCCTGGCGGTGCTGGTGATGCTGCTGTCGGCAGACGCGATCAGCGCCTTTGTCGAGAAACATCCCACGGTCAAGATTCTCGCGTTGTCCTTCCTGATCCTGATCGGCTTCTCTCTCGTGGCTGAAGGACTGGGGCAGCACATCGGCAAGGGCTACATCTACTTTGCGATGGGTTTCTCGGTGGCCGTCGAGATGATCAACATCCGCATCCGCTCCCGCAAGAAGGTGGAGCCGGTTGAGCTGCGGCAGAAATATGTTGAATAGTGCTGGGTGCTCGGTGCTCAATGCTCGGTGCGTGTGCTTGGTGCACCGTGCCTGGTGCACGGTGCTTTTGGGAGTCAAGAATGTTGAAGAGGGTTGTGTGTGTGATGGGCGCGGTGGCCGCGCTGATGGGGATGCCTGCGGCGCAGTCGGCGCCGGCGAATCCGAACCTGTGGACGATTGATACGAATCACTCGGCCGCAAACTTTGCCGTCAAACATCTGCTGGTGTCCACGGTGCGCGGCACACTGGGGCCCATCAAGGGCACGGTGTGGTACGACGGCAGGAATATCTCGACTGCCCGTGCCGAGGTCACCATTGATGTGGCGGGCATCAACACCGGGAACGAAGACCGGGATAACCACCTGCGCACACCGGATTTCTTTGACGTGCCCAACCATCCCACGGTCACCTTCACGTCGAAGCGGGCCGTGGCCGGCGCCGCCGGCGCGTTCCAGTTGATCGGCGATCTCACGATGCGCGGCGTGACGAAGGAAGTCACCCTCGACGTGGAGGCGCCATCTCCGGTCGTGACCCGCCCCGGCCGCAACGGCGGCGCCCCGTCGTACGTGACAGGCGCGACGGCCACGACCACGCTCAATCGCTTCGACTACGGCCTGCAGTGGAACAGCCTGATTGAAGCGGGCGGCGGCGCGGTCGTTGGTGCCGACGTCAGAGTCACTATCGATCTGGAACTGACCAGGCGCTAGGTCCCGTGGATCGATACTGATTCGGAGAGTTCACCCTGTCTCCCAGGCGCCGGATGCTCCTGCGCCTGGGAGAGGAGGTGCCGCTCATCCCCCGGTACTTCGATCTCCTCCTGCTGCTCATCGAACGCCGGCACGAAGCGGTGCACCGGCGCGAAATCTTCGATCGCGTTTGGAAGGACGAAACGGTCTCGGACAGCGCGCTGAGCCGGGCCATCCGCACCATCCGCCGCACACTCGGCGACGACTCCAGGGAGCCCCGTTTCATCCGCACCGTCTCACGGCACGGCTACCGCTTTGTACTGGTTGATGTCATTGTGGAGCCCGACGACGATGCCCCGGTGCCGCGGGTGGCGATGCCGATGGCGGCCGTAGCCGCGACGGCGCCGGACCGGCAGTGGTGGGACGCCGCGCGCGGCGGCGCGCTCGCTGGATTGGCCGCCGGTATAGCGGGGAGCGCCATGCAGTGCGAGCGCATAGCCACCGACCACGACGAACTCAACGCTGTGCGCGTTCAGTAACTCGAAGCACTCGTTGAAGTCTGGTGCCAGCTCCATGCGCCTGCCTCCGGAGGAACTCCACCGCCGCAATTCGCTCCGCCGGCGGCCGGGAGAGCCAGTACGCCGCGTCAGCAGCCACGGCAGGCTGGCTGCCCAATTCCAGCACCGCGAACGCTCGCCGGTCCATTCGGAATGCCATGCACCCGGTCTACGCGAAGGCCGACTCTCGCGGCTTCTGACGACGCTTCGTCCAGGCCAGCAAAGAAAAAGGCCCGGCAGCTTTCGCTGCCGGGCCTCCCGAACCTCGGACCCCGGACCCTGGACCGCACGCGTCTCAGCGAAGGAGCATCTCCATGACCATCTTGACGAGCCCCTGGCCGTTGTTGATCGCCATCGTGATGCCGATGGTCGCGACCGACACCATGCTGATGAGCTTGATGAGGATGTTGAGGGACGGACCCGACGTGTCCTTGAACGGGTCGCCGACCGTGTCGCCGATGACCGTCGCGCCGTGGCGCGGATTCTTCGAGTCTTCCTTGCGCGCCACCTTGTTGCCGTTGGCGTCGACGTAGTCGCCTGCGGCGTTCTTCAGATACTTGCCGCCAAGTTCACCCGACTCGATCCACTTCTTGGCGTTGTCCCAGCTGCCGCCGGCGTTCGCCATGAAGATCGCAACCGCGAAGCCGGTGCCCAGGCCGCCGGCCAGCATGCCGATCACGCCGCCGATGCCGAAGACGATGCCGACGATGACGGGGACGATGATGGCCATCATCGAGGGGACGACCATCTTCTTGAGAGCGCCGTCGGTCGAGATGTCCACACAGCGCGCGTAGTCGGGCGTGCCGGTGCCTTCCATGATGCCGGGGATTTCGCGGAACTGACGCCGCACTTCCTCGACCATGACCAGCGCCGCGCGTCCCACCGCCGTCATCGTCATGGCCGCGAACACGAAGACGAGGAGGGCGCCGACGAAGATGCCCGAGATGACCATCGGGTCGGTGAGCGAGATGCTCTGGAAGAAGACCACATCGGTCGATGCGCCCTTAGCCAGCGTCGCAAACGTCGCGATGAGCGCGAGCGCCGTGAGGGCGGCGGAGCCGATCGCGAAGCCCTTGCCGATGGCGGCCGTGGTGTTGCCGAGCGAGTCGAGCGCATCGGTCCGCTTGCGGACGTCGTCGCCCAGGTGGCTCATTTCGGCGTTGCCGCCGGCGTTGTCGGCGATCGGGCCGTAGGCGTCGGTCGCGAGGGTCACGCCCAGCGTCGAGAGCATGCCGACGGCCGCAAGCGCGATGCCGTAGAGACCGAGCGACGCGTCCGCGAAGCCGCCCGCGAAGCCGTAAGCGAGGGCGGTCGCGACCGCGATGGTCACGATCGGGACCCAGGTGGACATCATGCCGACGGCGATACCGCTGATGATGACCGTGGCCGCACCCGTGGCGCTGGACTTGGCCACTTCCTGCGTCGGCGCATAGTCATACGCCGTGTAGTGTTCCGAGCCCTGCCCGATGATCAGACCCGAGAGCAGGCCCACACACGTCGCGAGCCATACGCCCCACCACGTCGCGCCGGGGATCATGTTGTAGACGTCGGAGAAGCAGATGTAGCAGATGACGCCGGCCGCCGCCGCCACGCCGATCGACGCTACGTTCACGCCGCGATGGAGCGCGCCGAGCAGTTCCTTGAGCGACGCGTTTTCCTTCGTGCGCACCAGTTGGCTGCCCAGGATGGACAGGAAGATGCCGACGGCGGCAATCGCCACCGGCGCAATGATCATCGTCCACGCGGCGTCCGCGTGCCGGAGGCTGATCGCCGCCGCAGCGGCGAGCGCGATGGCCGCAAGGATCGAGCCGAGGTACGACTCGTAGAGGTCGGCGCCCATGCCGGCAACGTCGCCGACGTTGTCACCGACGTTGTCGGCGATGGTTGCGGGGTTGCGCGGGTCGTCTTCGGGAATACCCGCTTCGACTTTGCCGACGAGGTCGGCGCCGACGTCTGCGGCCTTCGTGTAGATACCGCCGCCGACGCGCGCGAAGAGCGCCACCATCGACGCGCCCATGCCGAAGGCCACCATGACCTGTCCCACGAGCGCGGGGGAGTCAGGCGTGAGGGTGGCGAAGATGGCGAGCCAGATGACCGTGAACAGCAGGCCGATGCCGACGACCGACAGGCCCATGACCGAGCCGGCCTTGAAGGCAACCTGCAGCCCGGCGTTCAGACCGTTCTTTTCATCCGCGCAGGCCCAGGCCGTGCGGCTCGATGCGTGTGTGGCGATGCTCATGCCCGTCCAGCCCGTGTAGAAGCTGCCGAGGCCGCCCGTGACGAACCCGATGAAGATGAAGCCGGCCAGCATGAGGCCGTTGTCCATCCGCAGCAGTTCGTAGTTGGCGCCGAACGCGACGAGCACGCCCACGCCAAGCAGCACCGGCACCACCACCTTGAACTGGCGGTTGAGGTACGCCATGGCGCCCGACCGGACGTAGCCGGCGATTTCCTGCATCCGGTCGTTGCCGGGAGCCGCCTTCATCACGTCCGAGCGGTATTTCACCGCCATCAACAGCGCGGCCAGGCCCGCCACAAAACCGAGCCCCAGCATCTGCCAGAACGTGTCGGTCACCGGCGTCGCGCCCTCGGGGGCCATCTGCGACTCCACGAACGGCTCCTGGGCCCACATCACGCCCGTGCCCGCCAGAATTGCCAGCGCCGCGACCGCCAACACAGTCCTCCAGCGCCCGATAAACGTTCCTGCCATCTGCTCGCTCCTATTTGGAAACACCGGTGGCGGCTACAATTGCCACCATGAAACACGCCGCTCTTGCTGCCCTCCTTGCGGTCGGCCTGGTCACAGGCCTGACGGCGCAGGGCTATGTGCCGTACCGGGTCTTCGATACGGCCGCCGGACAGTTTACCGATTTTGAGGTCATGGTGTCAGATCTCGCGGCCGCCGACGTCGTCTTTGTCGGGGAACAGCACGATGACCCCAATACCCACCGGCTTGAGCGGCTCCTGCTGGAGGCCGTCGCCGCCCGCCGGGGAGGGGTGACCCTGTCCCTGGAGATGTTCGAGCGGGACGTGCAGGCCAAACTTCAGGAATTTCAGGCCGGATACCTCGCCGAGGCCGGCTTCTTGAGGGTTTCGCGCCCCTGGCCCCGCTACGGCACCGATTACAAGCCCCTCGTGGATTTTGCGATCGAGCGCGGATGGCCCGTGCTGGCCGCCAACGTGCCGCGGCCCATCGCGTCGGAGATCGCCAAGACCGGCATCGGCGTCCTGGACGACAAACCCGAGGCGGAACGTGCCTGGTTTGCGGCGGATCGCCAGTGCCCGGTCGGCGAGGACGAGTACTACGTGCGGTTCAAGGAGGTCATGGGCTCGCACCCCACGATGGACCAGCTGCAGAAGTACTACGACTCCCAGTGCGTCAAGGACGAGACGATGGCCGAGTCCATCGCGCGCGCCTGGACCACCGCCGCAACGGCCGACGCGTCAAAACGCCCGCTCGTCATCCACTACAACGGCGCCTTCCACAGCGACTTCGGCCTCGGCACCGCGTCCCGCACCCAGCGGCGTCTGCCGGACGCAAAGGTCGTCGTCATCACGATGATGCCGCTCAAGAACATCGCGGAACTCAGCGCGGTCAAGCCCGAGGGGGAAGATCTTCGAAGGGCGAGGTATCTCGTCTACACAACCAAGTAGTGCTGGGTGCTGGGTGCTGAGTGCTGAGTGCTGAGCACAGGCACCCAGCACTCAGCACAATCACCTCACCTGCCGAGTCTGCGAGGCAGTTCAGCCACAACGTAGGTCATGACAGCAATAGCGGCCGCATTGTCCGACATTTGTTTGGGCGTGATGCGGTCGATGGTGTCGGCCGGGGTGTGGTGGATGAGGAAGTAGTCGCCCTTCACGAGGTGCGACATCATCGGGATGTTGCCCGCGGTGCCGGCAGGACCGATGTCGGCGCCTCCGCCCGACGCGGCGATTGAGTCGGCGCCGAGGGACGTCAGCAGGCTGGCGATGGCCGTCACCTGCGCACGCGCCGCGTCCGGGCCCGTGAAACCAAAGCCGGCAGGATCGAACACGCCCCCATCCGATTCCATCAACAATACGTGGTCCTTCAGTTCGTCCATGTGCATGTCGCGGTAGGCGTTGCCACCGCGCATGCCGTTTTCCTCGTTGGTCCACAGCACCACGCGCACCGTCCGTCGCGGACGCAGGTTGAGCGTCTTCATCAGGCGCAGCGCTTCCCACGTGACGATGCACCCGCCCGCATCGTCGCTCGCCCCGGTGCCGACGTCCCATGAGTCGAAGTGGCAGCCGATGACGACGAGTTCGTTCGGGAATTCGCGGCCGGTGAGTTCTCCGATGACGTTGAACGACTCGGCATCGTCTTCGAAGTGCGCGTCCATCTTGAGTGTCACCCGAATCCGCACGCCGCGGGTCTGGAGCCGCTGGAACCGTTCGGCGTCCTCCACAGGAATTGCCGCCGCAGGGATTTTCGGGGCATCTTCCGCGTAATTGGTGCTGCCGGTGTGCGGCGTGCGCAGTCCGACCGGTCCCACCGATCGCACGAGCACGGCAAGGGCACCATGCCGTGCCGCGCGCGAGGGGCCCGTCGTGCGGTACTGCACCGTCTGGCCATAATTCGTATACGGGACGTTGAAGAGGACAATGCGGTCCTTGACCTGTGCGGCCTTGGCGTCCAGTTCCTCGAAGGAGCCGATGACGATCACGTCGGCGATCACGCCATTCATGCTGGTGCCGACCGAATTGCCGAGCCCGAGCATCGGGAGCGGCTGCGCGATGGGTTCGATGAGCGTCAGACTCTCGCGTCCGCGCACCCACTTTGGGACCATGACCCGTTCCTTACGGACGTTGTCGAGCCCATCCTTCTTCATCGTCTCCACGGCCCACTCAATCGCGCGTTCAAGCCCGATGGACCCGGACAGCCGGGGGCCGTAGGTGTCGGTCACCTCGGCGAGCCGCTGCCACGCGAAGTCGGACGACTGCGATTCGGCAATCAGCCGTTCCGCGGCCGGGCGGTACTGGTCGATCCAGCTACCGGATTGTGCGAAGAGGGAGAGGGTGACGAGGAAGGGGGTTATTCGCATGTGGGAGATTCCTGAGCTGTGCTGAGTGCTCTGTGCTGGGTACTCGGTGCTGGGTGCTCGGTGCACCGAGCACCCAGCACCGAGCACCCAGCACTACAGCGCCACCCTGTGGCGCCCCGAGTGCAGATAGTTCATCGTCTGCACGGTGAGCATGATGGTGAAATCGACCTTGGTGCGTTCTTCGGGATACATCAGGCGCAGGTCGAGTTCGTCGGCGCGTTTGATCATGTTTTCGAGTACCTGGTCGATCGTGTACTGGTACGACCCCGCCCATGCTGCGACGAGACGGCGCGCCTCGCGGCGGATGCGCTGAATGAAGCGCGACGCCTTGAGGTTCTGGTGGTAGTCCGGGGCGTTCGAAAAGAGGCGTCGCAGATCGCGGTCGTAGAAGTCGGGATATTCGAAGCCGTAGTGCCGGCGCTTCTTCTTGTAGTGGCTGCGCAGTGTGGTGCGCAGCGAGGACACCGGTTCGACCTTGCGACGCGTGGTCACCTTCGGCGTGGCTAACGCCACTTCGCGCATTAACGCGTCCATGTATTCCAGTTTCTTGAGCGCCGGCCACTCGGTGTAACGGCTCCGCCAGTCGCTGTCCGGATTTAACCAGACGGCAAACGTCTCCGCGAAGTCTTCGTCCGGGTGGCTCTGGGCATACCAGGAATCGAGATGCAGCACGAAACTCTTGGAATAGGGCTTTGGGAGATAGACCTCGGGGTACGCCTTGGAAGGTTTTCCGAACAGCTGGATGCGCCGACGGCGCTTCCGCAGGTCGTAGGCGTTGTCGAGCGCGTGGCCCGCCTCGTGCCGCAGGATCTTCATGCACCACTCGGGCGTGCCGCCTTCCACCTCGAGCATCTGGGCTTTCTCGAGCCGGGCCAGTCGTGGGTGGGCCAGGTAGAACGGAATGGCCACGCCCGGGACGCCGTCCGGACAGAACCACTCCGTCGAGAGCCAGTAGTGCGGGTGGAACGGGAGCCCTCGCGCGGTCAGCTCGTCATTGAGTTGTGCCAACCGCGGCTCCAGCGTGGTGCCGGCAACGGTCAGGCCGAGTTCACAGAAGCGGACGTCCAGCAGCTGCTCGTCGGGCAGGTCCGGCCAGTCGGTCCGGACCAGGGGGGACGGTCGGGTCGGGGGCGCCGGGGGGGAGTCTGGGGGGGAGGTCACAACCGGGTAACTGGATCGCTTATCATAGGCGCCGCTAGTTTCAGTTGACAACTCCCAATACCGGGAGCAGTCGGAGGAGAACATATGCAGGCGTTTCGTACGTTTGTGCTCGGTGTCACAGTTGCGGGTGTGACCAGCGTGTCAGCATTCGCCCAGGAAGGAGCGACACCGGCCGGGGTCGCACCAAAGCCGTCGTCCGTCACGCAGGCCGGCACGACGCAGCAGCCCCCGCCGCCGCCCACACCGCCACAACCCCCCGCGAAGCCGGATGACCCGACCTATAAGGAAACGGTTGTCGTCTCCGCATCGAAGACGGAACAGCAACTGGTGAATGCCCCGGCGACGATGACCGTCATCGGCGGGCGCGCACTGGAAGTGGCGCCGTCGAACAACTACGCCGATCTGCTGCGCGCCGTGCCGGGCGTGAACATCACGCAGATCTCGGCGCGCGACATCAACATCACCAGCCGCAGCGCCACCAGCTCGCTGGCGACGTCGCAGCTCGCCGTGCTCGACGGCCGCAGTCTCTATCAGGACTTCTTCGGATTCGTCATGTGGGACTTCATGCCCGCGAACACCAACGAGATCCGGCAGATTGAAGTCATCCGCGGACCGGCCTCGGCCGTGTGGGGCGCGAACGCGCTGTCCGGGGTCGTGAATATCATCACGAAGACACCGCGCGAACTCGCCGGCACCAGCTTCACGATGGGCGCCGGCTCGTTTGGCCGCCAGTTCTTCGGCAACGGCGTGCGCAACGGGTCGCTCGTCTACGGCAACATCACACACGCGCAGGCCATCAACGACAAGTGGGCCTACAAGTTGTCGCTCGGCACGTATCAGTCGGAACCGTTCGGACGTCCGAGCGGGACGATCCCCGGCGGCACGATCGCGTATCCCGCATTCAAGAACACCGGGACGTCGCAGCCGAAGGTTGACGTCCGATTTGACTACGACGGCGAGAGCGGTCAGCGCTGGTCGTTCTCCGGCGGATACGCGCAGACCGACGGCATCATGCACAGCGGCATCGGCCCGTTCGACATCAACGAAGGCACCAGGTACATCTACGGCAAGACGAACTACTCGAAGGGGGCCTTCCGTGCGCAAGCTTTTCTGAACATGCTCGAAGGCGACGCCGACAATCTCGTGTCGGTGGATCCGCTCGGCAACCGGATCGGGCTGCTGTTTGACACCAAGACGTTCGACCTGGAAATGAGCGACACCAAGACGTTCGGCGGCCGGCACGTGGTGACCTACGGTGGCAATCTGCGCTACAACAAGTTCGCCCTGTCGCTCGCGCCCGGCGAAACGTCGCGCACCGAAGGCGGCATCTACGTCCAGGATGAGATCTTCATGAACGATCACGTGCGCTTCGTCGCCGGCGCGCGCCTCGACAAGTTCTCGTCCATCTCCTCCCCGGTGTTTTCGCCGCGCGTCGCGGTCCTGCTGAAGCCCAATCCTGACCAGACGTTCAGGTTCTCGTTCAACCGCGCGTTCCGGGCACCATCGATGATCAACAACCACCTGGACGTCACGGTGTCCAATGCCCTGCCGCTCGGATTGATCAATGCCGCGTTCGGCTCGGCCATCTTCCGCGTGCCGACCCAGGTGAAGGGCAATCTTGACCTGACCGAAGAGCGCATGGATGCGTTCGAAGTCAGCTACACCGGTACGTTCGGCGATCGGCTGACGTTGTCGGCGGCGTGGTACTACAACAACTTCAGCCAGCAGATCTTCTTCACGCAGAACGGCGCATGGGGCCCGACGACGCCTCCGCCGGGCTTCCCAGGCCTCGGGCCCTTCACCGGCGCCCAGCTCTGGGGCAGCGTCTACGCCTCCGGCGTCCGCTTCCCGAGCAGCTTCACCTACCTGAATCTCGGCACGGTGAAGAACAAGGGCCTCGAACTCGGCATGGATGCGTCGGTCAACGCGACCACGAGCTTCTTCGCGAATTACTCGTGGCAGGGCATGCCGGATCCGGACTTTGACATCCGCGAAATCAATCTGCCGCCGACCCACCGCTTCAGCACCGGCCTGAACTACTCCGGGTCGCGGTTCTTCGGCAGCGCGTCGATGAACTACACCGACGACGCGTTCTGGCAGGACATCCTTGATGCGCGCTACCACGGCACCACCCAGGCGCACCTGACAACCAACGCGAGCCTGGGCGTGAAGTGGGGAGACGGTCGCTACACGGCCACCGTCAAGGCGATCAACCTGACGGACAAGCAGTATCAGTCGCACGTGTTCGGCGACCTGATGCGCCGGCAGGTGGTGGGTGAGTTGAGAGTCAATCTGAAGTAGTGCTGGGTGCTCGGTGCTGGGTGCTCGGTGCTGTGCCGGGTGCCCAGCACTGAGCACAAGGCACCCAGCGCCGGCACTCAGCACGAAGCACCCAGCACGAAGCACAGTAAAATCGTGTAAGTGTCTGAAACCCCCAAGAAGAAAAAAATCCGCTGGTCCGCGGCCTGGGGCGAGGCCCGGAATCTGATCTGGGCTCGCCGCGGCCGGCTCCTGCTTGGCCTCGGGCTCATGATCATCAGCCGGCTGGCCGGCATGGTCCTGCCGTACCTTTCGAAATATCTGATCGACGACGTGCTGACGCGGGGCAAGGTGGAGATGCTGCCGACCCTGGCGCTCATTGTCGGCGCGGCGACGGTCGTGCAGGCGATCACGTCGTTCGCCCTCTCGCAGGTGCTCGGTGTCACCGCGCAGTATGCGATCACCGAGATGCGCCGCCGAGTGGAAGAACACGTGATGCGGCTGCCGGTGAGTTATTTCGACAAGCACCAGACGGGACAGGTCCTCGCACGCGTGATGAATGACGCCGAAGGCATCCGGAACCTCGTGGGCACCGGGCTCGCGCAGTTGACGGGCTCCGTGGTGACGGCCGTCATTGCGCTCGGCTACCTGTTCTACATCAACTGGCTGCTGACGGTGGTGACCTTGTCGGTGCTGGCGGTGTTTGGCGGCGCGCTCGGATATGCGTTCAAGTCGCTCCGGCCGCTGTTTCGTGAACGCGGTAAGATCTCCGCCGATGTCACCGGCCGGCTTAACGAGGCCCTCGGAGGCATTCGCGTCGTCAAGACCTATACGGCGGAACGGCGCGAGGATCTGGTGTTCACGCGGGGGGTGCACAAGCTCTTCCGCAACGTGTCGAAGTCGATGACCGGGGTCTCGGCCACGACGGCGTTTTCCTCCGTCGTCATCGGTGCGATCGGCGTCGTCATCATCACGATCGGCGGCAACGCCATTGCCGAGGGCACGATGACGCTCGGCGATTTGATCAGCTACATCTTTTTCACCGGCCTGATGGCGGCGCCGATCGTGTCGATTGCGTCCATCGGCACGCAGATCACCGAGGCGTTTGCCGGTCTCGATCGGATCCGCGAGATTCTCGACACCGCGCGTGAGGACGCGGATGACGCGTCACACAGCACCGTCGCCGACGTTCACGGCGAGGTGACGTTCGAGGATGTGTGGTTCGAGTACCAGCCGGATACGCCGGTCATCAAAGGCGTGTCGTTCCATGCCTCGGCCGGCAGCACCACGGCGCTGGTGGGGCCCTCCGGATCGGGGAAGAGCACGTTGCTCAGTCTGGTGATGGCGTTCAATCAGCCCACCAGGGGGCGTGTGCTGGTTGATGGGCGGGACCTCGCCGGACTGCGGCTGGGCGAGTATCGGCGGCACCTCGGCGTGGTGTTGCAGGACAACTTTCTGTTTGGTGGGCCCGTCGGCGCGAACATCGCCTACGGCATCCCCGAGGCGACCGACGAGGACATCAAGCGGGCGAGCCAGGTGGCCCACGCTGATGAGTTCATCGAGGGGTTCGACCAGAAGTATCAGACGGTGGTGGGCGAACGCGGCGTGCGCTTGTCAGGTGGCCAGCGGCAGCGTGTGGCCATCGCCCGCGCGATTCTCGCGAACCCGAAGATCCTGTTGCTCGACGAAGCGACGTCCAGTCTCGATAGCGAGAGCGAGGCCCTGATTCAGGACGGCCTCCGGGCCCTGCGGAAGGGGCGCACGACGTTTGTGATTGCCCATCGACTGTCCACCATCCAGTCGGCCGACCAGATTCTGGTGCTGGAGGGCGGCGTGGTTGTGGAGCGGGGAACGCACCACGAACTTCTGGACAGGGCCGGCCGGTACCGCCAGTTGTACGACAAGCAGTACGGCTTCGAGAAGGACCGGTTCATCAATCCGGGCGAGGATTTCACGCCCGATCCGCCGAAAGCCGCCATGCCGGCGCCCCCGCGAGCGCGGGGCTTCGGTGCGGAGTAAAATAGCCCGTTTCGTTATGGCGCAATTTATCTACACGATGAAGGGGTTGGGGAAGGTGCATCCGCCCGACCAGGTGGTGTTCAAGGACATCTGGCTGTCGTTTCTGCCGGGCGCAAAGATCGGCGTCATCGGCACGAACGGTTCGGGCAAGTCCACGCTGCTCAAGATCATGGCGGGGCTCGATCCGCACTATCTGGGCGAGGCGTTCCGGGCCGAGGGCACGACGGTGGGGTTCCTCCAGCAGGAACCGCAGCTGGACGCGTCCAAGACCGTGCTGGGCAACGTCGAGGAAGGCGTGGCGCCAACACGCGCCCTGCTGACGCGCTTTGATGAAATCAACGCGAAGTTTGGCGAGGAGATGTCCGCGGAGGCGATGGACAAGCTGCTCGAGGAGCAGGCGCGCGTGCAGGACGCCATCGAGGCCGCCAACGCGTGGGACCTCGACGCGCGCGTCGAACAGGCAATGGACGCGTTGCGTCTACCACCCGCAGATGCCGACGTCACCAAACTGTCAGGCGGCGAACGTCGCCGTGTCGCGTTGTGCCGTCTGCTGCTGCAGGCGCCCGACCTGTTGCTGCTCGACGAACCCACAAACCACCTTGATGCGGAATCGGTGGCGTGGCTCGAACACTTCCTGCACACGTATCCGGGCACGGTGGTCGCGATTACGCACGATCGCTACTTCCTCGACAATGTCGCCGGCTGGATTCTTGAACTCGACCGCGGCAAGGCGTATCCGTGGGAGGGCAACTACTCGGGCTGGCTCGAGCAGAAGCAGAACCGGCTCGCGCAGGAAGAGAAGCAGGAATCCAAGCGCCAGCGTACGCTGCAGCGCGAGCTGGACTGGATCCGGATGTCGCCGAAGGCGCGGCACGCGAAGGGCAAGGCGCGTCTCAACGCGTACGAACAACTGCTCAACGAAGACACCACTGAGAAACTCGAGCGCGTAGAAATCTACATTCCACCCGGCCCGCGTCTCGGCGACGTGGTGGTCGAGGCCCGCGACCTGAAGAAGGGCTACGGCGACGTCCTGTTGATGGACGGCGTCAACTTCACGCTGCCCCGCGGCGGCATCGTGGGCGTCATCGGCCCGAATGGCGCGGGCAAGACGACGCTCTTCCGGATGCTGGTGGGGCAGGAGCAGCCGGACAGCGGGACTCTGAGGCTTGGCGAGACCGTCCAGATTGGGTACGTGGACCAGTCGCGTGACGCCCTGGTCGCCGACAAGACGGTGTACGACGAAATCTCCGACGGCAACGACGAAGTCGAATTGGGCAAGCGCACCGTCAACTCGCGGGCCTACTGCTCGTGGTTCAACTTCCGTGGCCGGGATCAGCAGCGGAAGGTCGGGAGCCTCTCTGGGGGCGAACGCAACCGGCTGCATCTGGCCAAGCTGCTCAAGAAGGGCTGCAACCTGTTGCTGCTCGACGAACCGACCAACGACCTCGACGTCGACACGTTGCGCGCGCTCGAGCTGGCGCTCGACGAGTTCGCAGGCTGCGCGGTGGTGATCTCGCACGACCGCTGGTTCCTCGATCGCATTGCAACCCACATGCTCGCCTTCGAAGGCGACAGCCGGGTCGAGTGGTTCGAGGGGAACTACCAGGAATACGAGGACGACAAAAAGCGGCGCCTCGGCGCGGACGCCGACCAGCCGCATCGCATCAAGTACAGAAAGCTGACCAGATAGAGATCACAGGGAGGCGCTGAGGCGCGGAGAAGGGCTACTAAAAACCTTTAAGACGCCGTGCCTCCCTGTAAGAATTCCTGTGACCTATGTTTACTGATCTTCGGGCCTTCCTCGGTCACTTGCGTCGCGACCGCGACGTGGTGGAAGTACGTGCGCAGGTGGACCCGGTCGAGGAAGTGGCCGAGATTCATCGCCGGGTGATTGCCGGCGGCGGCCCGGCACTCCTGTTCACGCATGTGAAAGGGGCGGATTTTCCGCTCGTGACGAACCTGTTCGGCACGCCGCGTCGTGCCGAACTGGCGTTTGGCCAGCGTCCGCTCGCGTTCATCAAGCGCCTGGTGCATCTGGCGGAAACGATGCTCCCGCCGACGCTGGCGAAGTTGTGGGACGCACGGGATGTCGCGCTGGCGGCCACGAAAATCGGAGTGAAACGGCGCAGCGACGGCCCGGTGACGGAGGTCGTCACGCGCGATGTCCGTCTTGATCGATTGCCGGCACTCACATGCTGGCCCGAAGACGGCGGCCCGTTCGTAACGCTGCCGCTGGTCTACACCCAGCATCCAGACAAGGGCGGTCCGAACCTCGGGATGTACCGTCTGCACGTGCACGATGCCACGTCCACCGGCATGCACTGGCAGATCGGCAAAGGCGGCGGCTTCCACTATCAAATCGCCGAAGCGAAGAATCAGGCGCTGCCGGCCACGGTGTTTCTGGGCGGCCCGCCGGCATTGATTCTGTCGGCCATCGCACCGCTGCCGGAGAACATTCCGGAGCTGTTGCTCGCGTCGCTGGTCGCCGGCCAGAAGATCGCGCAGGTGCCCGGACCCAACGGGCACCCGCATCCACTCGTCGCCAACGCCGAGTTTGCGCTCATGGGGCAGGTTGCGCCGCACGTGCGCAAGCCCGAAGGGCCGTTTGGCGATCACTACGGCTACTACTCGCTGGAGCACGACTATCCGGTGTTTCAGGTGACGCAGATGGCGCACCGCCGTGATGCCATCTACCCTGCGACGGTGGTGGGCAAGCCGCGGCAGGAGGACTTCTTCATCGGCGATTTGCTGCAGGACCTGCTGTCGCCGCTGTTCCCGCTGGTGATGCCGGCCGTGGTGGATCTCTGGTCGTACGGTGAAACGGGGTATCACTCGCTTGCCGGCGCCATCGTCAAACAGCGCTATCGGCGCGAGGCGATGGCCAGCGCGTTCCGCATCCTTGGCGAAGGACAGTTGTCGCTCCAGAAGTTTCTGCTCGTCACCGACCAGCCGGTGGACCTGCGCGACTTCCGCGCGACGCTCGAACATGTGCTGGCCCGCACAAATCCGGAGACGGACCTCTACGTGTTCTCGAATCTGTCGATGGACACGCTCGACTACAGCGGCCCGAAGGTCAACGAAGGGTCCAAGGGCGTGTGGCTCGGGTTGGGCGACCCGGTGCGCGATCTGCCGCGCGAGTTCCATCCACCGGTGCCGCCGCCGTCGGACGTCACCGACGTGCGCGTCTTCTGCGGCGGCTGCCTGGTCGTCACCGGTCCCGCCTTTGCGGATGATCGTGAAGCGCCCGCACGAATCGCCGCACATCCCGCATTTGCCGGATGGCCGCTTGTGGTCCTTAGTGATGAAGCCGAGCGCGCCACGCGCAGCGCGATGAACTTTCTGTGGACGACGTTCACGCGGTTTGAACCGGCGGCTGATATTCACGCGGCCTCCGCGCACATTGTGCGCAATCACGTCGCGTACAGCGGCCCTGTGTGCATCGATGCGCGCATGAAGCCGTGGTATCCGGAGGAAGTGACGTGTCGGCCTGAGATCGCGGCCACGGTGACGCGGCGTTGGCGTGAGTATTTCCCGCATCGGGATGTTCGCATGGGCGATTCTGAAAAGGGGCATCTGGATTAACCATGGTGCTCAGTGCTCTGGTGCTCCGGTGCTCTCGTGCGGTGGCACGGGCTTGCCCCGCCGTAGCCTTGGCGAAGGCGGGTGCATGGTGCCTGGTGCTGGGTGCGGCCGCCTGCGGCGGCCAGGGCCAGGGTGGGGATGTGCGGTTCCTCTCCATCGCCACGGGCGGCACGGGCGGGGTGTACTATCCGTATGGTGGCGCGCTGGCGCGCATCTACACCGAGCAGGTGCCCGGGTTGCAGGTGACGGCGGAAGTGACCGGCGCATCTGTCGACAATCTGAAGTTGATTCAACAGGGTCGCGCCGATCTGGCGTTCACACTGGCCGACACGCTCGCTGAAGCCGTGGCCGGGACGGGGCCGTTTGCGGAGGCGGGGCCGGTCGATGTTCGGGCCGTCGCGATGCTCTACACCAACGTGACTCATCTGGTCGCGCGGCAGGGAAGTGGCATCACGCGTGTCGCCGATCTCAAGGGGACGGTCGTTGGCACGGGGGCGCCAGGCAGCGGCACCGAACTGATTGCCGATCGCCTGTTGCGCGCGGCGGGTCTGAATCCGCGCGCCGACATCACGCGTCACGCACTGGGTGCGAGCGAAGGCGCCGGCGCGATCAAGGACGGCAAACTGGATGCCCTGTTCTGGAGCGGCGGGTTGCCGACGCCGGCGATTCAGGACCTGGTCTCCACCCCCGGACTGTCGGTGGTGTTTGTCCCGCAGGCGGATCTGTGGCCGAAACTGGTGGCCACACATGGTCCTGGGCTGTATCGAACCGTCACGATTCCCACCGGCGCCTATCGTGGACTTGACCACGACGTGACGGTCATCGGCGTGGACAACGTCCTGGTGGCCTCCGGAGCACTCGAGGCCGATCTGGTGGAAGTGCTGACGCGGGCGATGTTTGGGTCGAAAGCGGTACTTGAAGCCGCGCATCCCGAGGCCCGCCACCTGACCGTGCCCGCAGGCCCAGGGGCGGCCCCGGCACCCTTCCATGAAGGGGCGCGACGCTACTTCCACTCGCGAGGGTGGAAGGACTAGACTTATGGGCCGTCTGTCATTGGCCGACAGTTCGAGTGCTCGATGAAGCCCCAGCTCCCGCTGTTTGCCGTTGCTGCCCTGGTGGCCGTTGTTGCCGGGTGTGGCCGTCCCACAAGTCCCGGGGTGCCTCCGGCTGACCGGTTTGCCATTCTGGCGCCCGCCTCGGCGTCCACCGATCTGGCCACGATGTTTGAACCAGGCGGCCAACCCCGGTGGAGCCAGGCGCGGTCTCGACTGCGTGCCTTCCAGTTCTACCAGCAGAGTCTGCGCCCCACGTGCCTCAACTGCGGACCGAACAACGTCGGCAAACTGTTGAATGCGGTCCCCGGCGGCGCGTTCCGGTATCTGAAGGACCACGACATTCAGATCGGCGTGGAAGCCGGCGCGGTCAAGGAGCACACCTGTGACGGCCGCGAGAATGCGCGCGTGCTGACTCAGGACGTGCAGCCGGTCTACGCCACCGGCGCGCATCTGACGTTTGTCGCGATGGACGAGCCGTTCACCGCGGCGCTGCCGGTGCGCGGCGTCAGTCCCTTCGGCCGGTGCAACCTGTCGATCGATGACACGATCGTGCAGGTCGCCGCGTTCATGCGCTCGTTTCGCGCGACTTACCCGGACGTGCGCATCGGCCTGATCGAGCCGTATCCGTATTTCACGGTCGACGAAATCCTCACGTTCATTCGCGCGCTCGAAGACAACGAAGGCGTCGACATCGCGTTCTTCCGGCTGGACTTCGACGTCCGTCATCGCTACAACGCCGACACCAACACGAAGGCCGATCTCAAGCGCCTGCGGGATTTTCTCTCGGGGCGTCAGATCGAACTGGAGGTCATTGTCACCGGCTACGACGGGCGCACGGATGCGGCCGCCGTGGCGTCGGCGATGGCGCTGGCGTACGAAGTGAGCGGCGTGATCGGCCGCCCGCACTCGGTGGTGTTCCAGGACTGGTCGTCAGACAAACTGGGGTTGGGGGCGTCCGCGCGGAATCTGCCGGAGCACCAGGTGGGCTCGCTGACCTGGTTGCTCAACAACGGGCTCGGTGTTTTCAGGTAACGTCATGAGCTGGCCCCTGGCTGCGATGCTTCTTGTGTTGCCGGGATTGCCGGCACTTCCGGTCCCTGTGGCCGCCGGCGATCCGTCCCTGATTGCCCAACCCGAACGCGCGACGCCCGATGCGGACTGGCAACTCGCCATGCGCGTGGCCGGGCCGTTGACCACCACCGACCCGCAGCATATCGGCGTGGCGATCGGTGTCGGCCGCTCCGGGGCCTATCGCGCCGGCTTGCGGTATCAGCCCTCCGAGACCTCGGCGCTTGGTTTCATGTACGGCACGTTTGGTGTGCGGCTGCAGTCGACGGAGTCGTGGACCATCGCCGCCGATGTTGAGCACTCACACGTCTGGTCCGCCAGACGTCTCTACCGCACCGGAGGCTTCCAGTTTGAAGGGCACGATCGCCGGTGGCTCTCGCTGGGTGTGGTGTCGGCCCGCGCCGCGCACCGACGGTGGTTCGGTCTGATCGACGGCGTGGAAGTCGGCGCCGGTCGCATGGTGATCAGAAACATGGTGGCCGGCCGCGTGGGCAGCACGGCGCTGAACGACGAGCCGGTGCTCATTCTCAAGACGTCGACGGCGGTCGGCATGCTCGGCGTCACGATGTCCCGGCCGCTGTTCTGGGGACTCTCCGGTGACGGGCGTGTGCGCGTCATCGGCGCGGGCCACTCGCGTGGGGGCGTGGTGCCGTTTGCGCACGCCGTGTTCGACTGGGACGTGTCGAAGACGATCTTCCGAACCTCCACCTACGGTCGCGGCACGCTGGGCCTGACCGGCACACACTCGACCAGCGAACGGTCGGCGACGTACTATCAGAACGGCGTCGGCATTGCCCTGAAGATTGCCTTCTGACGTGGCCGCCGCACCACGCTGGCGGTCGGTCTCCTCCGCAACAGTTCTCGCGTTTCTGCTCTCGGCCCTGTCGGTGCTCTGGGTGCTGATGACCATCAGCCCGCAGACCTACCGCCCGTTGATGCTGCTCGTCGGTGTCTGGGCCAGTCTGCGCTTCAAGCCCGCAGCGGGCGGATGGGGCGGGGCCGTGGACCTTGTGTGGGTCGTCGCAGCGTTGTTCGGCTTGGGATGGCCCCTCGCGCAAGGGGACGCGTTCTGGTACCGGGCCACCACACCCACAGGAGGCGATCTCGTGGCGGGTGTGCTGGCCGTGCTCGTGGTGATCGAAGCGACGCGACGCACCACCGGCTGGGCGCTACCGATCGTGACGGCGGCATTCCTGCTGTACGCGGTCGCCGGGCCATCGCTGGTGTCGCTGGGACTGACGGGGATTGCCCATCGCGGCTACGACCTGTCGCGCCTCATCGGCAGTCTCTACATGTCGCTCGAGGGCATCTATGGTGTGCCTCTCGATGTGGCCGTCACCTACATCACGCTCTTCAGTCTCTACGGCGCCGTGTTGGAAGCGTCAGGCGCCGGGACGTTTTTTCTGAACTGGTCGCTCGCGATGGCGGGAGGGGCGCGGTCGTCGGCGTCGACGGGGAGGTCGGTGTCCCTCGCCGGGTTTTTGCTCGGCACCGTGTCCGGATCAGGTGTGGCCACCACTGTGACACTCGGCTCGATGGCGTGGCCGCTCCTTAAACGCGCCGGATTCGCCGCCAATACCGCTGGTGCGATGCTTGCCGCCTCCGGTATCGGCGCACTGCTTTCGCCACCCACCCTCGGCGCGGCGGCCTTCCTCATCGCCGAATACCTGCGCATCTCGTACCTCCAGGTACTGGTGATGGCGACGATCCCGACGGTCCTCTACTACGCGTCGATCACGCTGATGATCGAGGGCGATGCAAGACATTTGACATCGGACATCGGACATCGGTCCTCGGAAGCCGGCTCTCAATCCGCCAATCCACAATCCATCAATCGCCAATCCTCAATCCTCAATCCTCAATCCTCAATAACGGATTATCTCCACTTCTCCTCCCTGATCCTGGTCGCGGCGTTAATGGCCCTCGGCTTCACGCCGTTCCGCGCCGTGTTCTGGGCGATCGGGGCAGCCGTGGGGGTGAGCGTTGTCGTGCGGCAACCCCTCGGGCCGCGTCGACTGGCGGGGGCGTTCAGCGCGGGTGGGACTGATGCCTTGTCGGTGCTCTCGACAACCGCCGTCGCCGGCATCATCGTCGGCATCGTCACGTTGACGGGGCTCGGACTGAAGGCGGCGGGATTGATCGTGGCGATGGCCGGTGGGTCACTCGCACTCACGGTCCTATGGAGCGCGATCGCGGTGTGGATCCTGGGATTGGCCGTGCCGGTCACCGCGTCCTACATCATCGCGGCGGTGATGGTGGTGCCTGCGCTGACATCAGTCGGCGTCGCACCGGCGGCGGCGCATATGTTCGTGTTTTATTACGCCGTGTTGTCTGAGGTGAGTCCGCCAACTGCGCTGGCGCCGTTTGCGGCAGCGGCGCTCACCGGCGGCCGACCCTTCCGCACGATGATGCTGACGTGGAAGTACGCGCTGCCGGCGTTTCTCGTGCCGATTGCATTCACGCTTGATCCACGCGGGGTGGGACTCCTGCTGCAGGGGAGCGCCTACGACATCGTGGTGAGTTCCCTCACGGCGCTGGCCGGTACGGCCGCACTGGCTGCCGCGTTGACGGGCGCCTGGGGCTTTGGCGGCACCGTCGTGCGCGTGGTCCTGGCTGTCGGAGGGGTGCTGCTATTTCACCCCGCGTTGTGGGCCGATGCGGCTGGTGTGGTGTTGTTGATTCTGGCTCGCGTCTCAAAGTTCCGGAGTTCCGAGGTTCCGTAGTCCATCCGCCCAGCTGCCCACCCGCCCATCTGGTAGGGTATGCCCGTCCCCGGAGGGACCATTCATGCCTCATCGATTCCGACAGTCTGTCCTCCTTGGCGCGGCACTGGTGTGTGCCGCGGTTACCTCACACCTGGCGCCGCTGGCCGCCCAGCAGCGCCCGGCCCCGGCCACGCTGGCGTCGGTGACGACGCCGAAGGCGCATTTTGGTCATGACATTGGCGCCGACTACGTGCTGCCGACCTACACGCAGTTCGAGGCGTACTGGCGAAAGATCGAGAAGGAATCGCCGCGGTTGAAGCTGGCCGAGATCGGCAAGACGGCCGAAGGCCGGCCGCAGCTGATGATGATCATCACGTCGCCGGAGAATCACCGCCGCCTGGAGCGGTTCCGCGAAATTTCGACGCGGCTGGCCACGGCGGAAGGGCTGACCGACGAGACAGCTCGTGCGTTGGCGAAGGAAGGCAAGGCGGTGGTCTGGATCGACGGCGGCCTGCATGCCACGGAAGTGCTCGGCGCGCAGCAGCTGCTCGAGACGGTGTATCAGCTGGCGAGCCGCACGGATGAAGAGACCGTCCGCATTCTGAACGACGTGGTCATCCTGGCCGCCCATGCGAACCCTGACGGCATGGAACTGGTGTCCGACTGGTACATGCGGAACCCGGTGCCCGAGCAACGCAGCACCGGCGGCATTCCGTCGCTGTATCAGAAGTACGCCGGCCACGATAACAACCGCGACTTCTACATGTCGGCGCTTGATGAGTCGACGAACATGAACCGGATCCTCTACCGGGAGTGGATTCCGCAGATCATGTACAACCACCACCAGACAGGCCCGGCCGGCACGGTGATGTTTGCGCCGCCGTTCCGTGACCCGTTCAACTACAACTTTCACCCGCTGATTCCTGCCGGCATCGACCTCGTGGGGTCGGCGATGGCGACACGGTTTCTCGCCGAGAACAAGCCCGGTGTCACGTCGCGGCAGGGCGCGAACTATTCCACGTGGTGGAACGGCGGCCTTCGCACGACGGCCTACTTCCACAACATCATCGGCATCCTGACCGAGACCATCGGCGGTCCGAATCCGACGAGCATTCCGTTCGTCATTGGCCGGCAGCTGCCGAGCTCAAGCTTGTGGTCGCCGATTGCACCGCAGCGGTGGCACTTCCGGCAGTCGGTGGACTACTCGGTGACGGCCAACTACGCGATTCTTGACCTCGCGTCGCGGTATCGCGAGACGTTCCTCTACAACATCTACCAGATGGGCCGTGATCAGATTCGCAACGGCACCATCGACACGTGGACGCCCAGCCCGCGTCGTGTGGGCGCCGTGCAGGCGAAGATGGCGGCGGCCGGCGGCGCAGGCCGCGGTGGCCGGGCTGGTGCCGGTGGTGCGGCTGCCTCTGGTGCCGGCGCCGGAGCCGAGGCCGAGAGCCCGTACTGGAACGAACTGCGCGATCCGTCGTTCCGTGATCCCAAAGCGTTCATCATCACGGCGGACCAGCCGGACTTCGGCACGGCGACCAAGTTCATGAACGCGCTCATCAAGACCGGCGTCACCGTGCATCGCGCCACGGCGCCGTTCTCGGCGAACGGCAAGCAGTACCCGGCCAATTCGTATGTGGTGAAGGCGTCGCAGGCGTTCCGCGCACACGTGCTCGACATGTTTGAGCCGCAGGATCACCCCGATGACTTCCCGTATCCCGGCGGACCGCCAAACCGTCCGTACGACAGCGCCGGCTACACGCTCGCGATGCAGATGGGCATCCAGTTCGATCGATCGCTCGACGTCGTGAACGGCCCGCTGGAAACGGTGACCGGCATGGCCGCCAACCCCGCCGGCCGCATCATCGGCGGACAACAGGCGGCCGGATACTTCTTCAACCATGGCGCGAACGACTCGTTCGTGGTGGTGAACCGTCTGCTGAAGAACGGCGACACCGTGTCGTGGCTCGCGGAAGGCCCGCTCGGGCAAGGCACGTTCTACGTGCAGGCGAAGCCGACCACCCGCGCGGCGATCGACAGGATGGCGGTCGAACTTGGCGTGTCGTTCACGGTGGCGACGTCAGCGCCCACCGGCCGCATGACCGTGCTTCGGGCTCCACGCATCGGCCTGTTTGACCAGTACGGCGGCATGATGCCGTCGGGCTGGACCCGACTGGTCTTTGAGAACTTCGAATTTCCGTACACGGTGGTGTATCCCCCGATGCTCGATGCCGGCAACCTGCGTGAGAAGTTCGACATCCTGGTGTTCAACGACGGCGGTATCCCGCAGGTGGCTGCGGGTGCCGGTGGCGGCGCGGGCCGGGGCGGTGTCGGTGGTGGGGGGGGAGGCCGTGGAGGGGCACCCGCCGGGGGCGCCGGTCCGGAGATCCCGGCCGAGCTCCGCGCCCGTCAGGGCTCGGTCACTGCGGCGACCATGGCGAAAATCAAGGAGTTCGTCGAGGGTGGTGGCACCGTCATGACGATCGGCAGCGCGTCCACGAACATCGCCGCGCACTTCGATTTGCCGGTGCAGAGTCACCTGGTGGAGCGCGGCGAGGACGGTGCCGATGTGCCGCTGCCGGGCACCAAGTTCTATGTGCCTGGCTCGGTGCTGCGTGCGGCGGTGGACCTTACCGCAGCGCTCGCGCACGGACTGCCCGCCGAGATCAACGTGTTCTTCGACAACAGCCCCACGTTCAAGTTCGGTCCGACGGCCGCGTCACGTGGCGTGAAGACGATCGCCTACTTCAATACGGCGACGCCACTACTCAGCGGGTGGGCGTGGGGACAGGGCTATCTGAAGGACGGGATTGCGGCGTTCGAAGCCGAAGTGGGGAAGGGCCGACTCTACGTGTTCGGCCCGGAGATCGCGTTCCGCTCCCAGCCACACGGCACGTTCAAGTTCCTGTTCAACGGCATTCTGCTCTCAGCGACAGAGGGGCTTCGCTGAGCGGGGTTGTGTGAGGTAGGGTGAGGTTGGGTGAAGTTGGGTGCCACCCAACCCTACCCAACCCTACCCAACCACACTCAACTGTCTTCCAGCCGCGTTATTGCTGCGGCTGGCCTCCGCCCCTGCCCCCGGGCGGCGCGGGCATCGAGGCCTTGTCGAGGCGCGGCAGCATTTCGTCGCGCATCGCGAGGTGATACATCGCCGAGGCCACGATGACGGCCGACTTCTTCACATCGTCTTCAACGATCCGTTCGTAGGTGTCGAGGTTGGTGTGCCAGGTGTGGCTGTTGTACTCGATGGGGTCCTGGCTGGCGCCGATGCCGGGCAGGCCGGCCGCGTTGAATGAGGTGCTGTCCGTGCCCCCGGTCGCCCGGCTGGTCGTCGCCGTCGCGCCGTAGATGCCGAAGTCCTCAAACTCCTTCAGGTACTGTGCGAGGATGCGCGCGGTCTCCGGCGAGCCGAAGACCGACATCCCGCGTACGCGACCTGTGCCGGAGTCGATGTTGAAGTAGCCGTTGAATTTCGCGTACTCCGGCAGCGGGTCTTCGAAGCTGCCGAAGTGCTGCGCGACATACGCGCGCGACCCGATTAGGCCCTGTTCTTCGCCACCCCAGAGTGCGACGCGAATCGTGCGGCGCGGCTTGAGGTTGAGCGCCTGCAGGATGCGCGCGGCTTCCATCATGATGGCGCTGCCGATGGCGTTGTCCGTGGCGCCGGTCGCCGAGTGCCACGAATCGAGATGGCCACCAAGCATGATCACTTCGTCGGCCTTGTCGGTGCCGCGGATTTCCGCGACCGCGTTGTAGGACGTCTTGCCGGCCGGATAGTGGTTGTTGACGATGTTGAATTCGAGGCGCACGGGCGTGCCGTTGGCCATGATGCGCGTGATGCGGCCGTAGTCCTCGTTGCGGAGGACCACCGTCGGCACGGTCTTGGTGTGGTCGTAGCCCGAGTACGCAAACGTCGAGATGATGCCGTGCATGCGCCCGGCGTCGTTGATTCGGAGGCCGGCACCGGCCGCCACGAGGAAGTCGTTCACCCGGTTCGTCACTTCACCAGCCGAGAGGCGTGCGGGGCCCGCCGGGGCTGTGGGGGCGCCACCACGGGCGGCGCCACCGCGACCGGCAGGCGCGCCACCACGGCCGCCGCGTCCGGCGGTCGCCGCTGCCGCATTGGGGTCCGGGGTAAACTGGGCCTTCACCTGTTCGTCATCACGGCGCTTCGCGGGTGGATTCTCCTGGAAATCCACCTGCGTGTGGCTGCCGACGAGCACGATGCCGCCGCGCACCTTCGCCTCAATCGACTTGAAGTAAGCGTTCAGTTCGTCCTCGGTCGGACCGAGGCGCTGCACCGCCGTGCCGCGTCCCGCGCCGCCGCCACCCTGTACGTTCGCCGAGACCGGCGCTTCCACGACAGGGCCGAGCGGCGTCACCAGATGCACGGCTTCGGCAGTCACGGTACCTGTTGTGGAGGGCGTCCACGCCATGACCTCAAACACCAGGTTGTCTTTGACCGGCGACAGGATGTGCCCCGATGCCTTTTCATTCAGCCAGCCGCCGTTGGGGACGATCCCAGCCGTGGTGCGGAACTCGAACGGCTCGAGCTTGCCGTTGGTCATGCCCCATGTCTCCATCTGCTGCACGGCCCACTTCGCCGCGTTTTCATGGTTGGGGGACCCGGTCAGGCGCGGCCCATACACATCCGTCAGGTAGTGCATCGTGTGCATGATCTGGGAGTTGTTCATCCCTTCCGCACGGATGCGCGTGTTGACGGCCTTGTCGATGGTGTCCTGCTGACCCTGCGCCATCGGGTAGGCGACCACGAGGCCGAGAATCAGAAGGGGAAGAAACGTTCTGCGGAACATGGCAAACTCCTTGAAGGCAGCCGGATTGTACATGACGGGCAGAACGTGGACCTATCCGCAGGAATTCCTCACGGCGCTTCCGGCGTTCGGCCTGGCGCCGACGCCGCAGACGCCGCCGCTCCTGGTGCGCGACGCGCTCAATGACTTATATCGCTACGAAATCCGGTGCTTACGCCAGCGCCTGCTGAACAAGGAATTTGATCGGACCGACTATAAGGTCCACATCGTGCTGCTGCGGAAGAAATACTGGCCGTTGTCGTTGCAGCCGCAGCATTGGGAGGCGATCATTGCCCCATCCGCTCCGGTTCCCATCGCAACCCGGCCGTCAGAATCCGCTGAATGAGCTGCGGGTAGCTGAGGTCGGCCATGTCGGCGGCGCGGGCGAAGTCTTCGCCGTTGGCAATTTGGGGATTCGGGTTGGCTTCGATGACCCACACGCGACCTGTGCCATCCAGGCGCATGTCGATGCGGGCGTAGCCACTCAACATGAGTGACCGGTACACACGCTTGCACATGGCGGGCAAGCGTTCCATCACGCCGTCTGGCAACGGTTCAGCCGCGCCGGTCATGATGCCTGCTTTGTCCTGATACTTGCTGCTCCACTTGACGCGAGAGGTGGCGATCCGGTGCTGCCGGTCCGTCATCTTCTCGAAGAACATCTCCCAGATCGGATACACCTGCAGGCGTTCGTTGCCGACGATGCAGCAGTAGAGCTCGCGGCCTTCGATGTATTGCTCGATGATGGCGTCGGTCGAAATGGAGTCGTGGATGAACTGGATGCGCTCCATCAGACGCCGTTCATCCTCGACCACCGACGCCTGCGAAATGCCGATCGAGGCTTCTTCGGTCAGCGACTTGACGATCAGCGGGAACGGCATGCGCTTTGGCAGCTTGAACTTGCGTCCCCGGCGGGCCACGGCAAATTCCGGCACCGAGATGCGGTGGTATTGCAGAAGTTTCTTGGAAAGTGCCTTGTCGCGCGCGAGGATCATGCCCCGGGGGTTGCAGCCGGTATAGGGTAACCGCAGCAACTCGAGATACGACACCACGTTCTGGTCGTAGGTGCCGACTTCATGAAACGCTTCAAGGAGGTTGAAGACGATATGCGGCTTGAAGTCTTCGGCCGCTTGTTTGATCGGCGTCAGTTCATCGGCGACGCCGAGCACGCGCACGTCGTGCTTCAGGTCGTCACGCAACGTCTTCAGGACGTCGTACTCCGTGCGCCACGCTTGGGTGGACGTCTCAACTCCCGACACATCGTCGGGTGGCACCAGGTAATGATGGATGAGGAGTAGGACGCGCAGCCGCCTCATGAATACGGAATCATAAACGGATCTCGCGCAGGAACAAAACGGGAGTCCGTGTTCGGCAGAATCTCGCGCAGATAAAAGTCGATGCCGCGATCGTGTGTCCAGTCGCGCGGATAGCCCAACGACACTTCAAGATGAGGCACAGTGTCGCGCGTCAACGAGGTGCGCAGGTGCAGATGGCCGCTGACCACGGCGCGCGCACGAAACTGTGTCGGCCAGTGTTCAGTCCGTGTGGTGCCGCACCAGACGGAGAACCTCGGCACACGTGGTGGACGCGCCACATCGTAACGAAGCGGCCAGTGACTGATCAGAATTGTGTCTGCGTCAGCCGGAAGCGCACGGAGGCGCGCTTCGGTCGCGTCCACGCGCGCATGACACCACGCGCTGCGTGATGGCCACGGTTCCGGTGACAACATCCACTCGTCACCACACACGACGCCTGTCTCTTTCGCCCAGGCCACCGGATCGGTGATGCTGCGGGGGTGGAAGGTGTAGTCGTACAGGCAGAACAACGGGCACACGTAGATGGGCGGGTGGGCGGATGGGTGGTTGGGTAGGGTTGGGTGGCCGCCATCCTCGTAGGGCACACTGAGCTTGAGCGTGCCGGACCACTGCGCGTACGGATCCTCGGGTGTCACCGCGCCGAAGGTGCGGCAGATGGCGACCAGTTCGTCGTACCTCGCCTGGCCGCGGGTGCGGTCGGTGGCGTCGGGTGGGCACCAGAGGTCGTGGTTGCCGGGGACCCAGATGACCTTGGCGACTCGTGGGGTCAGTTGCTCGAGGGCAAACACGAGGTGGTCGGCCTTTTCGCCGACGTCGCCTGCGACGATGAGCCAGTCGTCGGGGTGGGCCTTCATCTCCGAAAGCGCTTCGCGGTTGCGGGCGTGTCCGAGGTGGAGGTCGCTGATGGCGAGGAGGCGCATCAGGACGCCGGATCCAGTGCATCCACCGCAATGTGACGGACGCCAACCGAGGGACATGAGGTGCCCGGTGTCTGGGGCGTCGCCCAGGAAATCAGATGGCGCGGACCGGCCTCGAACATGCCGAAAGCCCAGTCGGCCGAGGTGCCGACAAGTGAGTCACGAAACCCGATGGCCGGATGAGGGCCGGTCAGTGAAAACGCCACGTCGGCAAGGTGCACGGCGATGCCGAGGCCGCGCGCTTTCAGATAGGCCTCTTTGAGCGTCCAGTACGTCAGGAACCGGTGCTGCCGCGCCTCGATTGGCTGCGCCTCGATGTCGGCGATCTCGGCCGGCGCACAGAACCGGTGCCACAGGTCGGACGGCACCGGGCGCCGATCGAGGTGTTCGACATCCACGCCGGCCTCTCGTCCGTCGGACAGGATGCACGCCACCACGCCGCCCGAATGTGCAAGGTTGAACTGGAATGTCGTGACCGGCGCCGCGATCATCGGCCGCCCCCGAGATCCTTCGACCAGCACAATCCCAGAGGCAGGTGTGCCCGTCAGCGCTGTAATCCAGCGTCGAGCCAGCAGCCGGCCGACGAGAAATTCGTGTGCACTCGGAGCATGGCGATACTTGCCGAATCGTGCCTGTTCGTCTTCAGGCAGCGCCCGCACCCAGTCTGCCGCCGTCGCAGGCGCCAACCCACGCGCGTCGGTCCAGGCGATTACGAGGTGATCGGCCGAAGGAGCGGGCAACACGCTGGTCATGGTATCGCGTGCGGCCCCTGAACCCCGGGACCCTGGACTCTGGACCATGGACCACCACCGTAAGTACCATGTCGTGCATGACGAAGGTGTGTTTATTCCCAGGGCAAGGGTCACAGTCAAAAGGCATGGGCGCGGAGTTGTTTGATCGGTATCCCGATTGGACGAATCAGGCCGACGCGGTGCTGGGATATTCGATTCGTGAACTGTGCGTGGACGATCCGCGCAGCGAACTCGGGCTGACGCAGTTCACGCAGCCGGCGTTGTATACAGTCAACGCGCTGACGTATCGCGCGCGGCAGGACGGAGGCGCGGCGGCGCCGGATTTTGTGGCCGGGCACAGTCTCGGGGAATACAACGCGCTTCAGGCCGCTGGCGTCTTCGACTTTGCCACCGGTCTGCGCATGGTGCAGCGCCGCGGCGACATGATGGGGAAGGTGAGTGGCGGCGGCATGGCCGCGGTCATCGGCCTGGAACCGATCAGAATCCAGGAAGTGCTCAACAGCACCGAAGCGGGGCGTCGCATCGACGTCGCCAACTTCAATTCCTACGACCAGACCGTGATCGCCGGTCCCAAGGACGATCTCGCCATCGTCAAGGAACAATTCGAGGCCGCCGGTGTGCGCGCCTACATTCCGCTGAACGTCAGCGCACCTTTCCACTCACGCTATATGCGGGAGCCGCAGGCCATGTTTGCGGCGTTCCTGCAGGACATCGACTTCGGCACGCCACACATCCCGGTCATTTCGAACGTGAGTGGCAAACCGTACGAGGCGGATCTCGTGCGGCAGACATTGTCCGAACAGATCGGCAACTCCGTCCGCTGGCTCGAATCGATGGTGTTTCTACTGGATCAGCCGGAGCCGGAGTTCGAAGAAGTCGGCCCCGGCACGGTGCTCACAAAGCTACTCGCGCAAATCAAGAAGCGAAGACGTTAAGGACAAATTCACAGCGAGACATGGAGGTGTTTGTTTTCTGAAACTCCATGTCTCCATGCCTCGTTGTGAGTTGATCAGCGTCCGACGAGCCGGACTTCGCCGTTGGTGGTTTCGACGCGGACGGTTGGGCCGCCTGTGCCGAGGCGGCCATCGAAGCGGCGGCGTGATTCTTCCACGACCTGCACATCCAGATTTTCGTGCGAGATGGCGCCGTTGGTGACGCGCGCCGTGAGGTTCGCGTTGGCCGAGCGCGGCAGCGTCACGATCACTTGTCCGTTGGTGGTTTGTGCGGAGACGCCGCCCTCGCTGATCGCGGCCATCGTGAGATGAATGACGCCGTTGGTCGTGGACGCCTGCGCGCTGCCGTGCAGGTCGTTCCCGACGATCTTGCCATTGGATGCCGAGGCGCTGAACGCACCGGTGAGCCCGGTGACGGTGACGTCCCCGTTCGACGACTTCAGCGTCACCGCCAGGCCACGCGGCACACGCACGGTGTAGTGGGCATTGCGAGAGGGTCTTGCGGTCAGGCCGCGTGTGAAACTGTCGAGGGACACGCTGTCCGCACTGACCTGTTCCTGGATGTCCCACAACTTCAGCTGTGCGTTGGCTACTTCCTCAGTGCCGGCCCTCACGATCCGTTCCGCGGTCACCTCGATGGTCTGGATGTCGGTGGCATCGATCGTGATCCTGCCGTTGCCGTTGCTGATCGACAGGGATCCGGCGGCCGTGATGGGGTAACTGCGCGTCCACGTGTCCTTGGCCTCCACATCCGTCGAAATCCGCAGGTTGCAGGCGGTCGAGACGACAGCGGCCGGAATCAGGAGGGCGGCGGACGTTGTGCGAAATCGGCGTATGGGCGATTGGACGGCGCGCAGCCTCAGGGGGTCCGCGGACTGGTGCCGGCTTCGGCGGTCAGCCCGTTCCGGATATCCCACAAGTCCTGGAAGTATCGGACATCCAGACGCCGGCTGAGCACCTCGACCGGTGTGCCCTGGGTGCCGATGACCCCACCGCCGATGACGCGCTCCACCAGCTTGAGATGGAGCGTGCGCCACATCACCAAGCGCTGATCCCAATCAATGAGGCATTCGGCCAATTCGAAAAGATCCGGGTGCGCGTCCTGGTGGCGATACAGGTCGTGCAGCGTGACACCGCGCCGCTGCAGCGCCGCCTCGAAGGTCCGGCCCAGCCTTGGGGACAAGTCGTGAATTCGCCGGAAGCCCGGAGAGTCGAAGCCGCTGCCATGTCCGAGCTGGGTGCGCACTCCGTGGTAATCCCACGGAGCCAGGTGCTCGAGCATCATGGTGGATTCGCTGACGTGGTCGAGGGCTGCGACCGCGCGCCGCATCAATCGCACGGCCGGCCAGATCTGGCCCTCGGCCAGCTGCGCGACGACGGTCTCCAACTCAAAACAGGCGAGCTTCATCCAGAGCTCGGAGGCCTGGTGGATGGTCTGGAACAACAGTTCGTCGCGATGCGCCATGTCTTCCGGGCGCTTCTGGAGGCTGAGGAGTTCGTCGGTGCGGAGATAGCGTTCGTAGTCGGTCGCCCCAGGTCCTGGAAGGATGGGGTCATTCAGTCCGGTCATGGACTCAATAGTACCGCTGGGTGCTCGGTGCGCATGCGCTCGCGGTGCGCTGTTTCGGCCGGGGCCAGCGTCTCCACAGGTCGCCGTCTACGACCTGTGCCGGAACGGCAGCAGACAGGCCGTGCACTGGCTGGAAGTCATCCGGTCAGCCAACTGCGATGCCGACGTCTCCGGCAGACTCGGTCCGCTGATCGAAGAGGGCGCTCAATTTGGCCGCAGTTCCGGGATTAAAATGAGCGCGCATGCACGAAGGTCCCAGCGTCCGCCAGCCGTTTGAACAGTCCGCCGCGCTTGTCGGGCGCCTGGAACAGGAAGTCTCGCGCGTCATCATCGGCCAGCGGCAGGTGCTGCGCGAAGTGCTCATCTGCCTGCTCGCCGGCGGCCACGTGCTGTTGCGAGGGGTGCCCGGTCTTGCCAAGACGCTGCTGATCAAGACACTGGCGCAGGCCGTCGACCTGAAGTTCAGCCGTATTCAGTTCACGCCGGACCTGATGCCGTCCGACATCCTCGGCACCGACGTCATCGAGGAAGACGTCAGTACCGGCAAACGCGAGATCCGGTTCATCCCGGGGCCGATCTTCGCGAACATCATCCTCGCTGATGAAATCAACCGCACGCCGCCCAAGACACAGGCGGCGCTGCTTGAAGCGATGCAGGAATTCCAGGTCACCGTCGGCGGCACACGATACCCACTCGCGCGCCCGTTGTTTGTGCTCGCGACGCAGAACCCGATCGAGCAGGAAGGCACGCACCCGCTGCCTGAGGCCCAACTCGATCGCTTCATGTTCAACGTGGTCATCGACTATCCAGGCGTTGACGAAGAACGCCGGATTCTGTCGGAGACGACGAGTGGGGCCGGCGCGACGATTTCCCCTGTCGCGACTGGTGCCGAACTCGAAGCGACGCGAGCGCTTGTGCGCGACCTGCCGGCGGCGGAGAACGTCGTGTCGTACGCGTTACGGCTGGTTCGCGCAACCCGACCGGCTGATGAAACGGCGCCACAGGTGATCCGTGAGTGGGTGAAGTGGGGCGCAGGGCCACGTGCGGGACAGTCACTGCTCCTGGGTGCGAAGGCACTGGCCTTGATGGATGGTCGCAGTGTGCCCGCGCTGGATGACATCCGTGCGGTGGCGGCCCCGGTGCTTCGCCATCGACTGTTGTTGAATTTCCAGGCGGAAGCGGACGGCATCGATCCGGATCAGGTCATCAGCCGCCTGCTGGAATCTGTCAGGCCGTGACCGCGTTGCTCGATCCTGCCGTCGTTGCGGCGATCGACGATCTCGAACTCGCCGCGCGCCTCATCGTGGAAGGCGCCCGCAGCGGGCAGCATCGCAGCCCGTTCCACGGATTCAGCAACGAGTTCAGCCAGTACCGCGCTTATCGTCCTGGCGACGACCTCAAGTACCTCGACTGGAAAATCCTCGCGCGCACCGACCGTCTCTACACGCGCCAGTTCCGGGAAACCACCAACATGTCGGTGGTGCTCGTGGTAGATACGAGTGCGTCGATGGCGTACCCCCCTGTCGAGGTGTCGAAGTTCCGTTATGCCGTCCTCATGGCGGCGGCGCTCGCGCATCTGATCATCAACTCCGGCGATGCGGTCGGGCTGATGACAATGCAGGGAGAGAAGCTGGTGTGGATGCCCGCGCGTGGTGGTCGAGGGCACTTGCGATTGTTGTTGGCGCAGTTGGAACGGCTGACTTCGTCGGCCACATGGGATCCAGCGAGGGGGCTGGCGCGCGCGGCTGACCTGTTGCGCCGGCGCGGGGTGATTCTGGCGATCTCCGATTTTTATGATGCGGAAGAGGCGACGCGCGTGGAACTGCGTCGCGTCGCTCGGCGCGGGCATGACGTGGCGGTGTTGCAGGTCGTGTCGCGCGATGAAGTGGATTTGCCGTTCACGTCCGACGTGGAGTTTGAAGATCTGGAGTCGGGCGCGCGCGTGGTCGTGGATGTGCGGGCGGCGCGTGGCGTGTATCGCGAACAGATGGCCGCGTTTCTCGAACGGTGGCGGACGAGCGCCCGTCGTGATGGTCTCGACTACGCGCTGGTGACGACCGACGACAAACCGTCGGACGCCCTACGCGCCTATCTGCTGAAACGAGGGCAGCCGGCATGACGTGGCTGGCGCCCCTGGCGCTCATTGGTGTCGTGTCGGTCGCCTTGCCGGTGCTGGTGCACTGGCTCGCGCGCCACGAAGCGGACCGTCAGGTGTTCCCGACGGTCCGCTTCCTGCCGCGCACCCCGCCGACATCGGTCAGGCGTCACCGCCTGACCGATGTCGGCTTGCTCGCGCTCCGCGCCGGCATCGTCGCCGCGGCCGCGGCGGCGCTGGCGCAGCCAGCGCTCGTGACATCGCCCGCGCCGGGCGGTCGCCCGGCGC
>VFZF01000004.1 GCA_016871335.1 Acidimicrobiia bacterium | reverse complement strand
TGTGGCCGCGAAATCCGCCCTTGGTGATCTGCCCCAGCGTCTGATAGGGCGTATTATGTCAACCGAACACCCACGTAATACGGACTATCGGCGCGGCGGTCGTTCCTGCAATCACCGGCACCGCCTGGATCACGGGGTTCGCCTCGTACGTCGTCGATCCGGAAGATCCGTTTCCGCAGGGGTACACAGTCGGGGACATTTGGTGAGGAGTGACATGAGAGCTTCTGTGGTGATCGGGTGCGCGGTGTTGCTCGTGGGCGCGGTGTCGGTGGGCGGGTTTCAGGCGCCCTCGTCGGATCATCCGCTTGCGCGTGACCTGCGTTGGCGCAACATCGGGCCGGCAAACATGACGGGACGCATCGCCGCCGTCGAAGCGCTGTCCACGGACCACCGCCGCGTGCTCGTCGCGTCGGCCTCGGGCGGCGTGTTCCTGTCCAAGAACGCCGGCATCACCTGGAACCCGATCTTCGACAAGTCAGACGGCGCGGGCTCAATCGGCTCGGTTGCCATGTTCGAACCGAAGCCCGACATCATCTGGGTCGGCACGGGTGAAGCCGCCAACCGCAATTCGAGCGGCTGGGGCAACGGCATGTTCAAGACGACCGACGGCGGCGCGACGTGGAAACACGTCGGGTTGGCCACGACCCACCACATCGCCGAGATCGCGCTCCATCCGACCAACCCTGACATTGCCTACGCCGCCTCCCCCGGCCACCTCTGGGGCTACTCGGGCGACCGTGGGCTGTTCAAGACGACCGACGGCGGCGCGACGTGGACGAAGCTGGCCGGTGGCCTCCCGAACGACGGCCGCACCGGCGCGACCGAGATCATCCTGGACCCGCGCAACCCGGACGTCCTGTACGCCGGCATGTACCACCGCCTGCGACAGCCGGCGACGATGCAGTCGGGCGGGCCGAATGGGGGCATCTTCAAGAGTGAAGATGCCGGTCGTACGTGGCGCCGGCTGAGCAAGGGCCTGGCCGCCGGTGACTCGGGCATGATCGATATCTCCATCCACCTCGCCAACCCGAATATCGTCGTGGCGGCGTATGAGGCCGACGAAAACATCCCGTACGACCCGAAGCGTCCGACGACGGCTCAGACCCCGGGCACCGGTATCTACATCAGTGAGGATGCCGGCGCGTCGTGGAAGTGGATCCTGAAGACGCACCTGCGGCCGTTCTACCACGGACAGGTGCACATCGACCCGAACGATCCGAAGCGCATCTTCTCGGTGGGCCGCGAGTTCAAGGTGTCGCTCGATGGCGGCGCGACCTGGCGCGACAAGTGGTGGGGCGGCGGCGGCGACGACCACGACTTCTGGATGGCCCCGTACGACTCGAAGATCTTCTACACGGCCACCGACCAGGGCGCGTACCTGACGGTCGACAATGGCGAGACGATCCTGTCGTTCGACAACATGGCCATCGGCCAGTACTACAAGGTCGGCGTGGACATGCGCGACCCGTACTGGGTCGTGGGCGGCCTGCAGGACAACGCGATTTGGGGCGGCCCGAGCAACTCGCGCGAGACCCGCGGCATCCTCAACATGCACAACACCTGGCTCGGCGAAGGCGACGGGTTTGCGTCGCTGGTGGACCCCACCGACTACCGGGTCGTGTACATGGTGAACCACGTCGGCTTTGCGATGCGGCTCAACTTCGAGACCCGCGAGCCGACGTTCATCACGCCGACACCGGAAACGGTGGTCAACTTCGCCGACTACTCCGACGTCGGCTACGAGGAAACACCCATCCGCTACACGATCTCCCCCGGCGAGCACTGGTTCGGCTATGGACGTCCGAATCGGCCGCTCCTGCCACCCCACTTCCGGTTCAACTGGGACAGCCCGCTGACGATGTCGCCGACCAATCCGCGGACGCTGTACTTTGCCGGCAATCACGTGTTCAAGTCGGTGGATCGGGGCGACACGTGGCGCATCATCAGCCCGGATCTCACGACCAACGATCCCGCGCTGCGCAACCCGTCGAATCAGGGCGGGCTGTCGCGCGAAGTGACGGGCGGCGAAAACCACTTCACGATCTTCGACGTCCGCGAGTCACCGCTCGACCCGGCGCTCGTGTGGGCGGGCACCGACGACGGAAATCTGCAGATTACGCGGAACGGCGGCGCCAGCTGGACCAACGTGCGGAACAACCTGCCGGGGGTGACGGGTTCGGTGTGGGTCAGCCGCGTGGCGCCTTCACACCACGCGGCCGGCACGGCGTACGTCGTGCTCGACAACCACAGGCGCGACGACATGGATCCGCACGTGTTCGTCACGCGCGATTTCGGCAGGACGTTTGCCAACATCACGGGCAACCTGCCCAACGGCATCGGCTCGTACGTGATCAACGAAGATCCCGTGAATCCGAACCTCTTGTTTGTCGGCACCGAGTTCGGCGTGTATGCCTCGGTTGAAGGCGGCAGGACGTGGTTCAAGCTGTCGAGCGGCATGCCGAACGTCGCGATCCGGGACCTGGTGATTCACCCGCGCGACGCCGACCTCATCGCCGGTACGCACGGCCGCGCCATCTGGATTCTCGACGACATCACGCCGCTGCGTCAGATGACGCCGGCCGTGACGGCCGCGGCCGCCCACTTGTTCGACCACGAAGTGGCGACGAAGTGGGTGACGATCAACCTCGGCCGCAAGCAGGAAGACTTTCTGTTCCGTGGCGCCAACCCGCCCGCCGGCGCGTCACTCAATTTCTGGCTCAGGGCCGCGCCCGAGGGGCCGGTGACGCTCGACGTGTCGGAGCTCACCGGCGACCGTGTGGCCTCGGTACGCCTGGGCACGCCTCGCGCCGGCATCAACCGGGCGTTCTGGGATCTGCAGTTTCCATCCACCGCGGCCGAGCGGGCCGCGATGCGCGCGCGCCTCGAGGCCGCCGTGTCTTTCCTCGACACCCGCGCCACGGGCGCCGACAAGCGGCGGCAGCTCGGCCGGCTGAGGGAGGCGCTGGCTGGAGCGTCCACCGACCAGGCGCTGAATCAGGTGCGGACCGAACTCGTGACCGACTTCAACGGCCTCGCCGCCGGACGCTCGCTCTTTGGCGCGGCCATCGGCCGCAGCCCCGCCAGGGCCGGCACCTACCGCGTCACGCTCAGAGTGAGCGGCCAGAGCCTGGCAGGCATCGTCACCGTGCGCGACGATCCGATGATGGCCGAACACGGCGGCCGGTAAGGTCGCGCCGGCTACCGAATCGGCTCGTCGTTCTCGTTCGTGCGGAAGAGCGAGGCCGGCAGGCCCAGCGAGTTGATCAGGTTCGCCGCCGGGTTGTAGTCCCAGGCGTATCGCACCGACCGCGGGTCCGGCACGTCGGGACTCCACACACGAACGGTGGTTCCGTCGATGGTGGCGGTTGCCGCCACGTACTTGCCGTCAGCGCCGGCAATCTGAAACCCCGTGACCGGTCCGCCGTCGCGCGTCTTGAGCGACGTCCCTGCGTGATCGAACCAGATCCGCAGCGCGGCGCCTTCGCGAGTGAACTGGCGGTAGAGCGGGCTTGCGCCCTTGTTCTGCGCGAGCATCGCCAGCGTCTGATAGGGCGTATTATGTCAACCGAACACCCACGTAATACGGACTATCGGCGATGAACCTCGCTTCGTGGGGTTAGCGAGACTGGCTTCCAGAGACTAGCGAACGCTCTTTCAGGGGAGCCACGAAAAGGGCGAGATTCAATGAGGGGGCCGACAAGTCGTGAGGCAAATCACTGCGCCCACCGCTACGCCCACCGCAAAGGTAGCTCGTGGACTTCGCCGGACAGGCCCGCGCCTGATTCCGCCCTTTCCCCTATGGCACGACACTGGAGCGAAAGCGTTGGACAGCAAAAGCCGGGACTCTTAATCTGTTGGTTGAAGGTTCGATTCCTTCCGGGCTCACCATCCTTCGCTGATCGCTCGCTTCGCTCGCAGCTCCGGATGGCGAGCCATGTGTCATCGCTCGTCGGTGAGGCCTGCCGAGTCGCGCGGGTGCGCCGCGAAGGATCGTAAACTCTCGCCGTGCCCCAGATCACCCCCGCCGGCGTTGTCGACGTGAGGCCGCTGTTTGCGCCGCTGCACCAGGAGTTGTTGATGGTCCTGCGGACGCTGCTGCCGGAGGACTGGCGGAAGCCGGCCTCGGCGCCGGGCTGGAGTGTGGGGGATGTTGTGGCCCACCTGACCGACACGGCGATTCGGCGACTCAGCGCCGGCCGGGACGGGCATCTCCCGCCCCCGCCTGCACGGGAACTGCACACCTCCAAAGACCTGCTCGCCTACCTCAACGAGCTGAACGGCCAGTGGGTCGCCGCGAGCCGCCGCGTGAGTCCGCGGTTGTCGATCGAGCTGCTCGATGTCGTCGGACGCCAGTTGGTCGATTCGCTTGAGGGCCAGGACATGCAGGCGCCCGCGCCATTTAGCGTGGCGTGGGCCGGGGAGCGCGAGTCGGCCGCCTGGTTCGACATCGGGCGCGAGTACACGGAGCGCTGGCATCACCACCAGCAAATCGTCGAAGCCGTCGGCGGACGACCACTGTTCTCGAAACGATGGCTGTATCCGGTGCTCGACCTCTCAATGCGGGCGCTGCCGTTTGCGTACCGTGACATCGAGGCTGCGCCCGCCACGGTCGTCACCATCGAGGTCACAGGGGATGCCGGTGGTTTCTGGACGCTGGTCCGTGAACCGCTCGGATGGCGCCTCTTTAACGGTGCGCTGCCGCACTCGACGACCCACCTCCGCGTGGATCAGGACACGGCCTGGCGGATGTTCTTCAAGCAGCGCACGCGCGATCAGGTGCTCGCGGCCATGTCCGTGACCGGAAAACCTGAGCTGGCCCAGCCGTTCGCCGGCGTTCTCGCCGTGATGGCCTAGTCGTTGCGGTCTGCTCGGCGGAAGGGCCAGACGAGGTGCCGCCAGTAGCTGTCGGGAATCCGTTCCCCGCTCAGGCCGTACTGGTCGGGCCAGCGACCGGCGGGGAAGTGATACGTGCCGAACAGGCGGTCCAGCCAGGGGAGATGGACGGCGAAGTTCTTGTCGAGCGCCTCCGCCTGCGCACTGTGATGCCAGTGATGAAACCGGGGCGTCACGATCCAGCGCTCGAGCCCACCAAACGAAAATCGCACGTTCGCGTGAATGAACACCGCGTGAAACGACACGAACACGAGGTAGGCATACACGGGCGCGTCGGCAAAGCCCAGCAACGCAATCGGCACAAACGTGAAGCCGCGCGTAATGACGACGTCCACCAGATGCAGTCGCGATCCGGCCAGCCAGTCGATCGCCTCGGACGAGTGGTGCACGGCGTGGAAACGCCACAGCCACGGCACACGATGGAACAGACGATGCATCGTGTACTCCCCAAGATCAGCGACAAGAACGACCAGCAGGAACTGAACCATCCACGGCAACCCCGAGACGCTGTTCTGCAACTGCGCAAAGGCCGATGTGCCCGAGGCCAGGTGCGTCGCTGCCGCGGCCGGCGCAAGCGTCAGCCACGCCGACAACTGCACGAGCAGGTGGCTCACAAAAAAGTGCGTCGCGTCCGTCGTCCATCCCCGTCGAAATGTGGACTGTCCCGGGCGATGGGGGGACGCGCGCTCCATCGGCACAAACACCAGCGCCAGCAGGAACAGGTTGAGGAGAAACCAGTCGAGACCCAACCCGAGGCCGCCGGGGGCCACACCATCGGCGGGGATTGACGCACCGCCCAACAGGGAGGCCGCCATGGCGAGACCCATGCCGGTGAACCCCAGCACCTTCCTGCGTCGGAGAAGCGCGCTCAGGAGTCCGAGGAAGAATGCGCCGCCAATGACGACGGCCACCAACGGTCGAATCCAGCTCAGTGCGTAGACAGCGCGAACCGTCGGCGACGTCAGTGCAGACGGCAGATGGAAACAGGCCACGGCACCCAACGCGAGCACGCCGAGGAACACGGCAATCGTGCCGCTCGCCCAGCCGCTCCCGAATCGCGTCGCTTCCTCGTCGTCAAAGACGCGGGCAAACCACCGGTCCAGCGCCGGGCGATCGTCGGGTAACACGGCGGCAGTGTAATCCACCCACCCGCCCACCCGCCCAAGGTAGACTGTGCCCGCCCCAGGAGGTCCCCCATGCGTCTGTTTCGCCTCGTCGTTGCCGTCAGCGTGTTTGCCGCATCCTTCGCCACCGTGCCGGACGCCGCCCAGGCTCCCGCGAAGAAGCTCCTCGACAAGTCCACGTTCTTTGACATGGAGTCGGTCTCCAATCCCCGGATCTCTCCGGATGGCACGACCGTGCTGTTTTCCCGCGGCTTTGTCGACATCATGCGCGACCAGGGGGCGTCCAATTTGTGGGTGGTTGGCGTGGACGGGTCGCGGCTGCGGCAATTGACCGACGGCGCGTTCAATGACACGGCGCCGGTCTGGTCGCCGGACGGCAAACGCATTGCGTTCCTGTCGAACCGGTCCGGCTCCACGCAGTTGCACGTGATGTGGGTGGACACCCGCGAAACCCTGCAGTTGACGCGATTTGATCGCGCCCCCGGAGGTGTCGAGTGGTCACCCGACAGCTCGCAGATCGCGTTCACCGCGTTCCTGCCCGACGAAACCCCCGTGTTGCCCGTGCGTCTCCCACCGGTTCCGCGCGGCGCCCAGCTCGCCCGCGGAGCCGTCGTCGTCGATCGCCCATCGTGGGCGGCGGACGGATCGGGGCCCACGGTCAAGGGCTACACACACGTCTTCACTGTGGATGCCACGGTCGGCGGCACGCCGCGACAGGTCACCTCCGGCAACTACAACCACAGCGGACCGTCGTGGTCGGCGGATGGCAAGACGATGTTTGTGTCCGGGATTCGGAAGCCGGATGCCGAGTACCTGCGCGGTGACTCGGAGGTCTACGCCATCAACCTCGCATCGCTCAACGTGACCCAGCTGACCGACCGCCGGGGCCCGGACGGATCGCCGCTGGCATCGCCTGATGGCACGTGGATCGCGTACACGGGGTTCGACCAGCAGAACTTCACGAGCCATCTCTCGAGCCTCTACATCATGGACACGACAGGGAAGCGGCAGCGCCTGTGGGCCGGCAGCCTGCCCAGCTCCCCATCGAACGTGCAGTGGGCGCCCGACGGGTCCGGCGTGTATTACTCGATGCAGGAACTCGGCGAGGAGAACACGTACTTCGTCGCCGCCGACATCGGTGTGCCGCCGAGGAAAATCACCGTTGGCAAACACGTGCTGACGTCGGTGTCCATCGCGAAGAACGGCACCGCCGCGGCCGTGCGCGGGCACGTGACGGAACCCGGCGTGCTCGTCTCGTTCCCGATGTCGAAGCCCGCCGACATGAAGGTGCTCGTGGACGTCAACAAGGACGTTCTTGGTGACCGCGCGATTGCGGACGCCGAGGAGATCTGGGCGACGTCGAAGGATGGCCTGAAGGTGCAGGGCTGGCTGATGAAGCCCGGGAACTTCGATCCGGCGAAGAAGTATCCGATGCTGCTCTGGATCCACGGGGGACCGTGGAGCATGTATTCGGTCGGCTGGAACTGGGCGTATCAGAACTTCGCCGCCAATGGCTACGCGGTGTTGTGGACGAATCCGCGCGGGTCCACGGGCTACGGTCAGGATTTCGTCAACGGCATCCAGCACAGTTATCCCGGCAAGGACTACGACGACCTGATGGCCAGTGTGGATGCGGCGGTCGCAAAAGGCTGGATCGATCAGTCGAATCTGTTTGTGACCGGTGGCTCAGGCGGTGGCGTCCTCACGGCGTGGATCGTCGGCCACACGAATCGATTCCGCGCGGCCGTCTCGATGCGTCCCGTCATCAACTGGCACTCCTTCGTCGGCACCACTGACGGCATCAGCTGGTACAACCAGTTCCAGAAGTATCCCTGGGAAGACCCGATGGAGTACGCCGTGCGCTCGCCGCTGCACTACGTCGCCAACGTCACGACGCCGACGATGGTGATGACGGGGGAGGAGGACCTGCGCACGCCGATGACGCAGAGTGAGGAGTACTACCGCGCGCTCAAGGTGCTGCGGAAGGCCGACACCCTACTCGTGCGCATGCCGGAAGAGTTCCACGGCTGGCGCCGGCCCTCACATCAGCTGCTGCAGCAGCTCTACCTGATGGCGTGGTTCGAGAAGTACCGGACGCCGGAGAGCAAGAGCGCTGTGCCGACGATCGATCGCTGAGGGTCCAGGGGGCCGAATGGAGCCCAAGGGCTTCAGCCCTTGGGGCGGGAGCTCTGTACTGATTTGGTGACACAGTCCTGACTGGTGGGCCGGTTTCTCCTCTGAGAGTGACTTGGCATTTCGCTTGCACCAAGGGCGGGCGGAGGCCGGTATGGCTCGTAGATTCGTGGTTCCACTGTTCGCATTCGCACTTGTTTCAACCATCCTCGTCGCCGCTCCGACGGCCGCGCCTGAGCGGTCGTCGCGCGAGGCGATGCTCAAGGACTTCTTCGAAGGGCGCCGTGTCACAGTGCGCATCGACATGCCGGGGACGAAGGACGGCGTGAACGTGTATCCGCAGTCACGGCGCGACCTTGATGTCGGCCGCTATCGCGACGACCTGCGCCGTTATGGTGTCTCCCTCCGTGCTGGTGACACCGCCGTCGTCACCCTCGTGAAGGTGAAGGATGACCTGATCGAGTTCCAGCTGGACGGCGGCGGCTATGGGACGTTCTTCGATGACACCGATACCACGGTGCACATTCCGCTGATCGAAAAGACCGAGCGCGAGCGCTCACTCGAACGCCGCATCCGCGACGAGCCCGATCGCAATCGTCGCCGCCAGCTCGAACGTGAGCTCAACGAGCTGCGCCGGTGGCGCGAGCGCGAGAATCACCGCATCCTGATCGAGCGGGAACGGTTGTCGCAGTACAAGGAGGAGCGCGTGTTTGTTCGACGTCAACATGGCGGCTCGCGCTTCAACATCCGCTTCGATCGGCGTGTGCCGTATGACTTCGGCCCCGATGACATCATGGCCGCGCTCAACGAGTACGTGGACTTCGGCGGCGGCTGGGATCGGCGCTATCGGCGTTAACGCTTCAGCCAGCTCAGCAGTTTCTTCGTCGACCAGGTGTTGATGACGCGGGAGGCTGGGATGCCGGCGAGGCGGGCGTGGGCGAGGGCGATTTCGGCGAAGACGAGTTCGTCGGTGTCGTGGGCGTCGCTGTCGATGGCGATGAGGCAGCCGGCATCGAAGGCCTGGCGCGCGAGGGCGTAAGGCAGATCCTGACGTGACGGGTCGCCGTCGATTTCGATTGCGACGTTGGCGGCGGCCGCTGCTGCGAAGACCCGAGCCCAGTCCACCTGCAGCCCATCGCGTTTGCCGAACTTGCGTCCACTCGGATGCGCCAGGATGTGGACCCCGGGCGTCGCGACTGCCCGCAACAGTCGCGACGTCTGGTTCTCGTCGCTATCCAGCTTCGAATGCGGCGCAGCAAGCACCAACTGTGGCACGCAGTAGGGCCTCCTGGTTTTCAAGGAGGCCTGGGGAACATCCACCGTCCCGTCAGCGAGGATGTTCGCTTCAATCCCTTTGATGACGAGGAACTTGCCGGCGGTGGCTTCGTTGATCGCGTCAGTTTCGCGGTGTTGCGCCGACATGCCGGCGGTCGACAGACCGCGCGTGATCGCGAGCCCGTCGGTGTGGTCGGTCACCGCCATATGCGAGTAGCCGCGGTCGGCACAGGCGAGCGCCATCTCGGCGATCGACCGCTGGCCGTCGCTCCACTGCGAGTGCATCTGAAAGTCGCCCCGGTAGTCGGCGAGGCCGACACCTTCGAGACTGGCATCCTCCAACACCAATCGCGCCACCGCCAGACTCATGAACCCATCACGGCGGGCCCGGCGCTGTTCGACGTCCGGCATCCGTCCACTCTGCGCAACCGCCTTCGCCACCGTCGTCGAGTCCCCGGTGGCCAGCACTTCCCGAATCACCGCGGTGGCCGTCTTGCCGACGTCAGGCAGGATGGTCGATGACGACAGCCGCTCTGGCAACAGCGCAATCTTCCTGGCGGCCCGCTCATAGGCCCGCCTCGGGTACACCGACGTCTGGATCGACGCCAGGTCATCAAGCAGCCCGCTTACGAAGATGTTCAGGTCTACCATCTGACATCTACTATCTGACATCTACCATCTGACATCTCCCGAACCATTCGGCGTTCGCGAGGCCTTCCGGACTGCGGACTGCGGACTGATGCGTGTTATCTTGCGCGCATGCACCGCTCACGAATCGCCCTTGCCGCAGGTCTGTTGGTCCTTCTCGCCGCTGTACTGGTCTCCAGTCCCTTCGCCCAGGCGCCGCCGGCGCCGACGGCTGAGTCACTGTTTGGACAGTTGCAGTGGCGCAACATTGGCCCGGCGAACATGTCGGGCCGCATCTCCGACATCGAGGCGGTGGAGGCCAATCCCGCCATCGTGTACGTCGCGTCTGCCTCGGGCGGCGTGTGGAAGTCCACGAACGCCGGCACGACTTTTACGCCCATCTTCAACGACTATCCGGTCGCGTCGATTGGCGACGTCGCGATCTTCCAGCCGAACCCGGACATCGTGTGGGTCGGCACCGGCGAAGACTGCGTGCGCAACAGCGTGTCGTGGGGGGATGGCGTCTACAAGTCCACTGATGGCGGCAAGACGTTCACCAACATGGGCCTGCCGGAGACACACCACATCGGCAAGGTCATCGCCCATCCGACCAACCCCGACATCGTCTACGTCGCCGCGCAGGGGCATCTCTGGGATCACAATCCGGAACGCGGCATCTACAAGACCACTGACGGCGGCAAGTCGTGGCGGAAGCTGACGAACGGCCTGCCCACGGACGACCGCACCGGCGCCAGCGACATCATGATGGATCCCAGCAACCCGAACATCCTTTACGCGGGTCTCTGGGAACGCCTCCGGCGTCCCTACATCTTCGAGAGCGGTGGTACGAACGGCGGCATCTACAAATCCACCAACGGCGGTGACAGCTGGACGAAACTGACCAACGGCCTGCCCACCGGCAACATCGGCAAGGTCGGCCTCACCGTCCATCGCAAGAACCCACGCATCATCTCGGCTATTGTCGAAGCCACGCGCAGCAACGACCTGAAAGTGCCGGGTGCCGGCATCTATCGCTCGGAAGACGCGGGTGCCACGTGGGCATACGTCAACACCACCAACAGCCGGCCGTTTTATTACAGCCACATTCAACTCGATCCAAACGATCCGAACCGGCTCTATGTGATGGAAGTGCCGGCGCGGGTGTCCGAGGACGGGGGCCGCACGTTTGCGCGTTCACTGACCGGCATCGAAGGCGACTTCCATGCGATGTGGATCGACCCGGCCAACAGCGACCGGTTTTACATCGGCAACGACAAGGGCGCCTCGGTCACGTATGACCGCGGCTACAACTTCATCATGTTCGACAACATGGACATCGGGCAGTACTACGCGATCACGGTCGACAATCGCGACCCGTACTACATCTATGGCGGCCTGCAGGACAGCGGCAACTGGGGCGGCCCGAGCAACAGCCGCGACTACAACGGCATCCTGACCGACCACTGGTGGAAGTTTCACTCGGGTGACGGCTTCCACACCACCGTGGATCCCGAGGATTGGACGACGGTGTTTACCGAGACACAGAACGGCAGCGTTCGTCGTCTTGATGCGGAGTTCCGGCAGACGGGTACGTCGGTGACGCCGCGGCAGCCGACAATTCTCAATTTTCAAGAGGTCACGAAGCGTGAAGGCGCAGCGCCCAGCTTCCGCTACAACTGGAGCTCCCCGCTGATTCTTTCGCCGCACGATTCCAAGATCGTCTATCTCGGCAGCAACTATCTGTTCCGCAGCACCGATCGTGGTGAGAGCTGGTCGATCATCAGTCCCGATCTCTCGACGAAGGATCCCGACTACACGACGCCCGCGCCTCCGGGGTTCATGGGCGAGCGCGGCGGTGCGGAGACGCACGCCACACTCATCACCGTGGTCGAGTCGCCGGTACGTCCCGGCATCATCTGGGCGGGAACCGACGATGGGAATGTGCAGGTGACGCGGGATGGCGGCACCACGTGGACCAACGTGCGCAGCAATATTCCGGCGACCATGGTGCCGGCCAGAACGTGGGTGAGCCGGGTTGAGCCGTCGCACTTTGACGCAGGCACGGCGTACGTCTCGTTTGACGGCCATCGCACCGGCAACTTCAAGCCCTACGTGCTGAAGACGACGGATGTTGGTGCGACCTGGACCAACATCACGGCGAATCTGCCGCAGCGTGATCCGGTGTACGTCGTGAAGGAGGACCTGAAAAATCCGAACCTCCTGTTTGTCGGCACCGAGTTCGGCGTGTATGCGTCGATTGATGGCGGAGGCGCGTGGCACAAGATGATGACCGGCATGCCGACGGTGGCCGTGCACGATCTGGTGATTCACCCGAGGGACAACGACCTGATCGCGGGCACCCACGGTCGCAGCCTCTGGATTCTTGATGACATCACGCCGTTGCAGCAGCTGACGCCGGCCGTGCTCGCGTCGAATGCGCATGCGTTCAGCAACCGTGTGGCGACGATCTGGAAGGCGGTGAGCCGTGGGGCCACGCGTGGCCATCTCGTGTTCCAGGGCCGGAATCCGCTGACGATGTCGCAGAGTGCGCCGCTCAACTCGCCGACCGAGATCAGGAACTCGGCGACGGTCAGCTTCTATGTGGGCCGCGCGCCTGAAGGACCCGCGAAGGTCGAGATCACCAGCAGCGACGGCGCGCAGACGTTCACGACCGACATTCCGGTGAAGCAGGGCATCAACCGCTACTTCTGGCCGTTGTCCTTCGCCGCGCCCGGCGGGGGCGGCGGACGGGGTGGCGCGCGTGGAGGCCGTGGAGCCGCGGCTGCCGCAGCAGATCCCGATGCGCCGCCTCCGATGGCGCCGCAGGCAGGCCGTGGCGCTCGCGGTGGTGGCGGCGGCTCGGCCGCGGGCCCAGGGACCTATCGCGTGAAACTCACGATCGGCGATCAGGTGGTCAATTCCGTAATTGTTGTGCGGCCCGACCCCGGCGCTGGGCGTGTGCAGTAAAAAGTGTTTCGGGGAGGGTTTTCGTTTGCTGGCAGGGATGGATTGAGTTTAATCCACTCGCCGTCGCGTCTGCGCCGGAGCCGTCCAACTCAACGTTCAGGTTGACGTTGCAGGAAAAGAAGCAGGTGCGGGAACCGTGCGCAGCGAACGCACCCAGCGGTAGTGTGAGAGCACGGCGCCGGTGAATGTGGGGAACTCACAGTACTTGACGCCGTGTTCGTCGCACACGTCCTTGACGATCGTCGACAACGCCGGATAGTGCACGTGTGAAATCTTCGGGAACAGGTGATGTTCCCGCTGGTAGTTCAAGCCGCCGAAGAAAAACGTCAGCACGCGGTTCTCGGTCGCAAAATTCGACGTGGTGCGAATCTGGTGCACCACCCATTCCGCGCGCTTCGTGCCGTCGCTCACCACCGGGTGTTCCACGTTGTCCACGCTGTGCGCCGACTGGAACACCAGCCCGAAGACCAGGCCGATCACCATCGAGACGGCAACGTAGGTGCCGAACACGCGTCCCACCGAGTAGTACTGCATCGGGATGATGAACGCGACGGTCACAAAGAAGATTTTGCCGCCGATCAGCGCGGCCATGTGGGCGCCCTTCGGGTACGGGGCGGTCAGGCCGTCGTTTTTGCCGAACATCAGGCGCTGGATGTCGCTGTAGAGATACCGCACGTGGATGCCGCAATAGAGCAGCCACAGATAGATGTGCTGGTACCGGTGCGCCGGTTTCCACTCGTGATCGGCGCTCATCCGGGCGAGTCCGCCCAGCTGGATGTCGGCGTCCTCCAGTGACTCGTTCGTGTAGACGTGATGATTGTGGTTGTGTTTGTCGGCCCAGAAGTACGAGCTGGCACCCAGCAGGTCGAGTGTAAATCCGAGCGAGCGGTTCACCCAGCGATGACGAGAAAAGCCGCCGTGGTTGGCATCGTGCTGCACGTTGAAGCCGACACCAATCATGGAGAAGGCCAGGCACAGTCCCGCGAGAATCCCCTCAGGCCAGCTCTCCACGTTGAAGACCAGCCAGTAGTACCCCAGCGCGACCCCGCCGATGCAGAGGGCCGCCTTGAAGTACATGACGGGGTGATCCTGGGTGGGTCGATCGCCGAAATACGCCTTGACGCGTTTTTCGAGGGCCATCTTCACGACGGGGGGAGCAAATTCAACTGGGGAGTGCACGCAGGCGAGAGCCTATCACGCGCCTCCGACGCGGACCGCAGAATCGTCAACCAGGTCGCGCAGGGTCTGGAACGGGCCGGCGACGATCGTGGCGCCCTCGGAGAGGCCGTCCACCTCGATCGTCAGGCCCCCGATGAGCCCGGTGGTGACCGGCGTGAACGCAGCCCGGCCGTCCCGCACGACAAACACTCCGCTGCGTCCGTCCCGTTGTACGACGGCTTGTAGTGGTACGGCGAGGACGTTCTGCCGTGACGCGACGAGAATCTCGGTATCGCAGGTGAGACCCGGACGCAGCTGCGCGATCGCACCTTCCAACCGGACCGTCACCTTGAACTCACGGGCCGCGGCCTGCGCGCCGGACTGAGGCAACGCGCTCGCGCCAATCTCGACGACACGCCCGGTGAACGCCCGGCCCGCCAGCGCATCGAGTGATACCGTCGCGGGGTTTTCCAGCGCGAGCCGGAGCACATCGGCTTCGGCCACTTTCACCTCCGCATTGATGGCGCTCAGGTCCGAGATCGTCATGAGGATCGAGCCGGGCTGATTCTGCACGCCCATCACGACCATCTCGCCCTCTTCCACCGACAGACGGGTGATCACCCCGTCGATCGGCGCCGTGATCGAGGTCTTCGCCAACTGGTCGCGCACCCGCGCGGTTTCAGCGAGGCCCTGGGTCACGCGTCGCCGCGCCGCATCCCTGGACTGTTCAGCGCGCGCGAGTGCCGCTCGGGCCGCCGCGACTTGGGCGGTGGCCGTGTCCGCCGCCGCCGTGGCCGCATCCAGTTCGGCCTTGGACGTCAGCCCGGACGCCGACAAATCCTTCGTCCGCTGCAATGTCTGATCGGCCTGCACCTGGCGGGCCTGTGCCGCATTGACCTCGGCCAGGGTCGCCGCCACGGCGTTGTCTGCGCCGGCAGCGTCGGCTTCAAGCGCCTGCACCGCGGCACTTGCAGCCGCCACCGCGCTCTCGGCCTGCACCGGGTCGATCCGCGCCAGCACCTGACCGGCCGTGACGCGATCCCCCTCCCGCACGTTGAGGCTCACCACGCGTCCCATGACCGACGACCCAAGGTCGGCGAATTTTGTCGCGACGATTTCTCCCGAGGCGGTCACGTAGGACTTCAACTCAGGCACACGTTGCACCGTCGCGACTTGCACCTCGATGCCGTCCGACGACCGGCCCATCCACCACCACACGCCGGCCACAACCGCGACCAGCACCACAACGACGAGACTTCGGGGAATCTGCACGATACCTTCTATACTGGCACGGTCCGGCTTCGGACACCTTCATGCGCGAGTCCTTTCGACAGGCCCTGACAACACTACGTGCGAACCGGCTGCGATCGGCGCTGGGTGCGCTGGCCATTGCCGTGGCCGTCGCCACCCAGGTCATCGTCGTGGCCGCCCTCGACGGCGTGGCGGCGTCGGCCGAGTCGACCACCGCGCGGGCATTCGGGTCGGAGACGTTCCTGCTTGGTCAGGTTGCCTCGCCGGGACGTGTGTCGCGACGGGAGTTGCAGGACCAACTCCTGCGGAACCAGCCGATTCGACGGACGGACTGGCGGTTTCTGGAAGGCGTGGCCGACGGCCTCGTGCAATACGCCCCGAACGTCCAGGCCGTGGCGAACGTCACGGCCGGGTCACGCACCTACGAAAATGCGGCAGTCTCCGGCACCACGTCGGTCCTGGCCAACCTCAGGGACCTCGCGATCGCGTCCGGCCGGTTCCTCGTCAGCCAGGACGATCGCAGCGGAGCGGCGGTGGCGGTGATCGGCGCCGATGTGGCCGACACGCTGTTTCCGGCCTCGAACCCCCTCGGGCAGGGGCTGCGCATCGCCGGGCGCCGTTTCGAGGTGGTCGGTGTGCAGGTGCGGCAGGGCAGCTCCGGTGGAACGTCGCTCGACCGTTTCGTGTGGATTCCACTGGCGGCGTGGGAGCGGGCGTTCGGGGCTCCGCGCACGCTGCCGATCTTCGCGCGCGCGCTCCCTGGCGCCACGGCCATGCAGGCGGAGGATCGCGCGCGCGCGTCGTTGCGTGCCCGGCGGAATCAGGTACCCGGCGAAGCTGATGCCTTCGACGTGCTCACGCCGGACGCGGCGCGTGGTTTTGTCGCAAACCTCTCACGCCGCATCGGGGTCGCCGCCGGACCGATTTCGCTGATGGCCCTGCTCGCAGCCATCGTCGTCGTCACCAACACCGTGCTGGTATCGGTCACACAGCGGACGCGGGAGATCGGTGTGCGCCGCGCCCTCGGCGCGACGCGGACGACGATCCTGCGCGAGGTGCTGGCGGAGTCCGCGCTGACCGCGATGATCGGCGGGGTGGTCGGGCTGGGTGTGGCGTGGGGCATGGTGACGGTGCTCGCCGGCGCGCTGGACCTGCCCGTGGCGGTCGCGCCGATGACGGTGGCCACCAGTCTGCTGGCCTCGGCACTGAGTGGCATCGTCGCGGGCTGGTATCCCGCGCGGCGTGCGACGCATTTGGTGATTGTGGACGCATTGAGGACGGAGTAGCCGATGCTGCGCGAAGCCCTCACATTGGCGCTCGAGTCCATCCGCGTGCACACGGCCCGGTCGGTGCTCGCGATCGTCGGACTTGTCATCGGCATCGTGACCGTGGTGCTCGTGGCGTCGACGCTTGTCGGGCTGCGGAACTCGGTCGCCCAGCTCTTCCGGGAACTTGGGTCCGACAACATCTTCGCGTTTCATCGCAACGGCGATCCCTACACGCCGGCGTCCGATGCCGACGCCAACCGCCGTGTGCTCACGCTGGCGGATGCGCAAGCGATCGAGCGTCTGGCGCCGTCCGTGCGCGATGTGGGCGTGCAGTTGCTGATTCCGGCCGCGACGACGACGCGCGTGATTACGGCACGGGCCGGTGGGAATGAGTCGGACACCGTGTTGATCGAGGGCGCGTCGCCGAACTTCTTTGACGTGACCGATACGCCGTTTTCCGCCGGACGGCCATTCACCGAGACTGAGGATCGTGTGGCTGCCCCGGTGGCCGTGCTCGGCGCCAACATCGCGACGGCGTTGTTCGGCCAATCGTCGCCGCTCGGGCAGTCGTTTCTGCTCGGAGGGGATCGGTACTACGTGGTCGGGGTTCTCGCGCCGCGCCAGGGCACATTTTTTGGTGAGAACCGCAATGACAGTGTGGTGTCGATTCCGCTGTCGACCGCGCGCCAGCGATTTCCCGAGGCTGAACAGACGGTGATCTACGCCAGAGCCAGAGCCGGATTGCGGGAGACGGCGCGGGCGGAGACCGAGACCGTGCTGCGGCTCACGCGACAGGTGCCGCCTGGCGCGGAGAGCGACTTCAACCTCTCGACGGCCGATCAGATCATTGCGCAGTTCGATCGCATCGGTGCCCAGATTTTTCTTGCGACTCTCGCGCTTGCGGCGGTGTCGCTGGTGATTGGCGGCATCGGGATCGCGAACGTCATGGTGATCAGCGTGACCGAGCGCACTCGTGAGATCGGTCTGCGGCTGGCGATCGGCGCGCGCCGGCAGGATGTGCGCCTGCAGTTCCTGCTCGAGTCCGCCGTGCTGGCAGGCGCGGGCGGCGTGATCGGTGTGACTGTCGCGCTGGCGATCGGGGCGACAGTGGCGGCCGTGGCGCCGGCGTTTCCCGCGTTGCCGCCGCTCTGGGCTGTCGTCTCAGGCGTCGTCAGCGCCGTCGGCGTCGGCGTCATCGCCGGCTACCTCCCAGCGCGTCGCGCGTCGCGGCTGGATCCCGTGGAGTCGTTGCGATACGAGTAGTCGCTGGCACGCTCAGGCCGGAACCACGCCGGTGAGCACTCGCGAGCCGGCTTGGTGTGCCGGCTCTCCGGCTCGACGACGCGGAAAAAGCGCACAGAGCAGCGCTTTTTGTACTGACGCGTGTCACGTCGCTCGCAGTCGAGCCGGCACACCAAGCCGGCCCGCGAGTGCTGGCGGCGTCGACCTCGGCGGAATCCTCATGTTACGCGTGTCCAGGGGGAGGCCGAGTACACTGCGCCAGTCATGAGCAGCCAGTCACGCGAAGATGCGATTCGCAGGACTGGAGTTCCCAGGGTTTTGTGGAGGCTGTGTAACGGCTAGCGGACATGAGCTGCCTCGTACTGCTCTGGGCTGACGCCGCCGAGATGGCCGTGGCGTCTGGTGCGATTGTAGAACGTAATGTAGTCCTCGATGTCGGCGGTCGCCACGCTCCGGTCCTTATAGATCAATTTCTTGATGCGTTGTTTCTTCAAGCTGGCAAAACATGCTTCGACAACGGCATTGTCCCAGCAGTTACCTTTCCGGCTCATGCTCGGCTCGAGCCGGTTGGTGCGGCAGAATCTCCGCCACGCATCACTTCCCAACTGCGAGCCCTGATCGGAATCAATGAGCGTGCCGCGGGGACGACGCGCTCGAACCGCCATCAGCACGGCATCAAGCACCAGCTCCCGTCGAATGGTCGATGCGACAGCCCAGCCGACCACCTTCCGCGAGAACAGGTCGAGGACAACGGCCAAGTACAGCCAGCCCTGCCAGGTGCGACTGTACGTGATGTCCGTCACCCAAGCCCGGTTCGGATGGCTGACATTGAACTGACGTTTCAAGTGATTCGGGATGAGGGTCGCAGGCTTGCCGACCGTCCATCGTCGTGTCCTGTAGCCATGCAGCGCCCGTAGGCCGGCTTCTCGCATCAAGCGTTGAACACGATGCTTGCTACAGCGTTCGCCAGCTTCTCGTAGGTCCAGGAACACGCGAGGAGCGCCGTCGATGCCTTGGCTGGCGGTGTACGAAGCGCGGATGAGGCGGAGCAACCGCGCGTCCTCGATGCCGCGATTCGACACCGGCTTCTTCAGCCACTCGTAGTAGCCGCTGGGTGCAACTCCCAGTACGCGGCACAGCACCTCAACAGGGAATTGTCGCTGATGGCTCTTGATAAACCCGTACGTCTGGCGAACGCGATTGGAACGTGGTTGCTGGGACATCGGGACCTCCTCACGCGAGCAATGTGCTCGGCATCAGACTGTCCACAAAACCCTGGGAACTCCACTGCGGTTATCGAAGGCCGCCTTCGTGAAATACCGACATCGCACACCCTGCACCATCACGACGCTCGCGACTTGAGCTTCGTGCCGAGCGAGAGCGTCCACCTCGTCTTGACCTCGCCCCCTTACTGGACGTTGAAGGAGTACCGTGACACGGAGGGGCAACTCGGCCATGTCGAGAAGTACGACGAGTTCCTGGAACAGTTAGACAAGGTGTGGCGGCATTGCCTGCGAGTACTGGTGCCTGGGGGCCGGCTCGTCATCGTGGTTGGCGACGTGTGTCTGTCGCGCCGCAGGAACGGCGGTCGACACACGGTCGTTCCGCTTCACGCCTCTATTCAGGAACATTGCCGGACCATTGGCTTCGACAACCTGGCACCAATCATCTGGCACAAGATCGCCAATGCTGCGTACGAGGTTGATGGTGGTGGCGGGGGATTTCTCGGTAAGCCCTACGAGCCGAATTCCGTCATCAAGAACGACATCGAGTTCATCTTGATGCGGCGCAAGCCGGGCGGCTATCGAAGCCCATCGCTGGCTGCTCGGGTGCTCAGTGTGATTTCCGCCGAAAAGCACAAGACGTGGTTTCAACAAATATGGAACGGTGTGACAGGCGCCTCAACGAGGGAGCATCCTGCTCCATACCCCCTCGAATTGGCGGAGCGCCTGGTGCGGATGTTCAGCTTCGTCGGCGATACCGTCCTTGACCCGTTCGGAGGCACAGGCACAACCAGCCTCGCAGCTGCACGGTCCGGCAGAAGTAGTATCAGTGTGGAAATCGATCCACATTATTTCGGGCTCTTGAACAGCCGCCTCAACTCTGAACTTCACGGCTTTTTCGCGGGAGCTCGGGTCAAGGTTGTGGAGGCCGGTCGCGCATGAAACGCGGCGATGCCCTGTCAGAGCTTGATGCCCGGCTGAGACAGGCCGTCTCCTTCTTCTGGGAGACGAGGAACGCACAGTGCGACAGACAGGGATTGTCCGGCGACCGCGATCGTGGTGGTCGTACGGCTGTCACAGGTGGTGGCCACTGTGCGGAGTTTGCAGCTGTTGTGCGCGAGCTACTGATCGCCTCCGGCATCCCCGACAGCGCAATCCATGACAGGCGTCGCACAGAGTGGCCCGGTTACTTCCGCGCAACCAAGGATTGGGACTTGGTCGTAGTGCTCAACGGTCAGTTGGTCGCCGTCCTCGAATTTAAGTCGCAGGTCGGATCCTTCGGCAACAACTTCAATAATCGGACCGAGGAGGCACTCGGCAACGCCACCGACATCTGGACGGCCTACCGCGAAGGCGCATTTAAGACCTCCCAAAGACCATGGCTTGGCTATTTCATGCTGCTCGAGGAAGCCGACGCCTCGATACGGCCCAGGAAGTCTTTCCCTGAGCCGCACTTCAATGTGTTCAGCGAGTTTCACGGAACGTCTTACGCTGATCGATACACGCTGTTCTGCAAACGGCTTGTCAGAGAGCGGCTCTACGACTCGGCTTGCCTCCTCCTCTCCTCGAGGACTATCGGCCCACTGGGCGACTATCGGGAGCCCGACAGTGAGTTGTCATTTCGAGTGCTCGCTACGCAGTTGACGGCGCACGCTGCGACCGCGGTGAAGCTGAACGAGTAGCCCGACGTGTGCGCCAGGTTACAGCGCCGAGACCGGCATCGCAGGACTCTGTGAGTCCGTGCGGGCGGCACACTCTTCGAGCAGCGTGCGGACGACGTCGGCGGCCTCGTAACGCTCCGCTCCTGGCGGCAGGAAGCGCACCGCGCCCTGCACATCGTCGCCCATCGTCACAATCGGTGGTTCCGTATAACGGCCTGCGCGCACCTGCGGCAGGTCTGCGGTTGCGACGAGCGCGTTGCAGATACAGGCGCGACCGGCGGTGACCGACGGGTCGCCACCCTTCGACGCGTAGAGGTTCACCGGTTCAGCCGGACAGCGGAATCCCACTGAGCCGTCGTCAGCCCGATAGGCTTCGCGCAGGTATCCGAGATCGCAGATGCGTGGACGCGACTGCAGAATCGCCGGATCCGATAAAGAACCTGGGAGCTCCGCGACCTTGAACGGAAATCCTGCGGGCGACGCGACAGGGCTTGTGAAGACGTGGGCGTCACCGGTGCGGGCGCGCCCGAGCAGTTCCGCACGGGCGTCGGCGCGCAGTCCCGAATCCTCGCAGAGTGCGAACGCCGTGCCGACCTGGATACCCGCCGCACCGGCGTCGAGCGCCTCCTGCAGTTTGCCCGGTGCCGCCGCACCCCCGGCCAGCCAGAAGGGGAGGCCGATCGCGCGGAGTTTCTCGAGGTTCACGACATCCCTGGGGCCGTACACGGGTTCGCCGTCCGGCGTCAGTTGCAGCGCGCCACGCGGCGGCGCATTGTGTCCTCCGGCCGTCGGGCCTTCCACGATGAATCCATCAACCCGGCCGTTGGCCCGACGGTGGAGTGTGAGGGCGAGGACGTCGGATGCAATGATGGCGAGGAAGTGCGGACGCGTCAGCGGAGGGGCATCGGGACCCAATCCGATCACCTCGTGCGGATCGAACGTCAGCAGGTGCCCACCACCTTCGCTGTCGTCGTCCGTGACGTGCAGGGGATACGTCGCAGCTTCGGGGTGGACGAAGTGATCGAGCACGCCCGGGATCTTCAGGGGAATCCCGGCACCCATCAATACGTAGCTGACGCCGGCGAGCATTGCCCCATAGATCGAGGGCAGGTGAGGAATCTGGATCTTCTCCAGATAGTTGATGCCGACCGGGTGGTTGTGTCCCTCACGCGCGAGAAACACTTCCACGAAGTTGGCGACGACGCAGAGTCGTTGCCATTCCAGACTGGCGTCGGTTGACTGCATGGGCGGCAGCACAAACGAGGCCGTGGGGGCCTTGCCGCCCGCGATGTAGTACTTCTCCCAGATGTCCTGTGCGAGGTCTGGCACGGGGAAGTGGTCGAGCGCACGCCGCATGTGACCGCCGGGATCACCCATCTGGAGGCGTCGCGTCAGGACGTTGTCCAGGGCCGTTCCGCTGACCACGCCCAGCTGTCCCACCTGTGACACCGCGCGGGCGAGGCGCCAGTCCGAGATTCCGACGCCCATGCCGCCCTGAATGATCACCGGTGCGCTCGTCATGCCCTCAGCCTATCGATTCGGCGCGCCGCCGCGTGTAAGTGTTGTGTAAGTTCGTCGGCGGAACGCCGCTTCGTAGATCACTGGCCCGCCCAGTTGAACGGTGGCGGTCGTGGGCCTGTTGTACTCGCGCAGGGGGACGCCTGGATCCGGATCAAATCCCGCGTCTGCCATTTCCGTGAGCAACTGGGCTTCGGTGAGGAAACACTGCGGCCGTCCGGAGAATTGGGTGAAGACAAAGGGCTCTCCGGGCACCGGGGCCGCCGTGTCAGGCAGCGTGTGACGCGAGAACGTGAAGACAAACAGCGCGGCACCAGGCCTGGCCACGCGCGCACCTTCGTGAACCGCCGCTCGAAACTGTTCGGCCGACGTGGCGAGGTTCCAGATGCCATGGGCGATGACCAGATGGCACTCGCATTGGCGATCGGCAGGTCTTCCATCGGTGCGGACAACCACTGCACGCGTGCGGACATGCCGCGGCGTGTGGCGCGCTCGATCGCGGCCTCCAGCATGGGCTGCGACAAATCCGTGCCAATCACGGCCCAGCCCATCTCGGCCAGTGGTACCGCGTTCCTGGCGGCCCCGCAGCCGATATCCACGGCTACGCCCTGTCCCTGCACCCGGTCCAGTTCAGCGCGTGCGAAGGTCATCAGGACCTCGTTGGGCGGCGCCGAGGCGAAGCCCGACACGGTGCCCGGAGCGCTCCAGGGCGAGCCGGCGCGGGGATCGGGACTCAGACCTGACCCCGCGCAAGAGCGCGCGGAAACAGGATGTTGTTCTCCAGATGAACATGCACGTGCATGTCGCGTTCGAGTTGTTCGAGGCCGTAGAACAACCCCTGAAATGTCGGACACGCATCGGGAGGCACCTGGTAGTCTGCGGTGACCTGCCGCATGGCCGCCAGGGCCGCACCCGCCTGCTCGTGTTCGTGCTCCATCACCTCGACAGGGCCGGCAATCCAGCTGCCATCATCCGCCGCCTGGCCCCGTTCAATCGCGACAATGGCAGGAAACAGCATGTGATCCTCCTTCGACATGTGATCCAGCAACTCGCTCATCAGGCGCCGGAACTCGCGCTGCAGGGGCAGGAGCATCTCTGGATAGTGGTCTCCGTGGCGTATCACGACCTTGTCCACCATCGCCGACAAGCGCGGCAGTTCCTCGCGGAGGGGCTGGTGGAACCGGCCCTGGATGTAGGTCACGAGGTCCTCCAGAGGGGCTTGTTGCCAATTCCGTTCATCCGTCGTGCCCGTTGCGGACTGCACCAGCTCAGCGAGTACGCGGTCCACATCGAGGCCGTGCTCTGTACACGCCTCCGCGATCGCCCGGTGGCCTCCGCAGCAGAAGTCGATGCCGTGCTGCTGAAACACCTTGATGGTGGCCGGCGCTGCCGCCGCAACCTCGGAGACATGCATGTCCTTCGTCAATTCCATGATTCATCCTCCACGCACACTCACACCCTACGGACGCCCCGCCGGCGCGTCTTTGTGCCAGCGCAAGGTCACCAGCGCGCCAGCCACGCGGCGACGACCAGGGCGGCGACTCCCACACCCAGACTCAGGCGGCCGGTCCAGCGTGCCGTCGTTCTGGACACGCGGCCGCTGTCACAGCGGTTCAAGACCATCGCCAGCGCGAACAGGGTGACTTTGGCCAGAAGCAACTGACCCACCACGGTGGTGAGTGGGGGCAGGCCTCCCCAGTGCATCCAGGTGAGCGCCGGTCCGGTGACCGCGAGCACGGCGAGGCATGTCCACGCATATCGGCGGAAGCGGTGGCCAAAGGCTCGCAGTTGCTCCCGGCGAGCGGCATCGTCCTGTTCGCGCACCCAGGGCATGAATAACGCGACGAAACAGATCATGCCGCCGACCCATGCAACGGCCGCGATGAGGTGGATGGCGACCAGCAGTTCACGCATGTGCAGGCTGGAATGTACCGTTGGCCCATCACTGGGCGTATGACACGGGTCATACGCCCATCGTTCACGCGGCTCCGTCCGAGTCACCCGGTCCCATGGGGATGCTCGAGCGCGCGCGCATCCGTCGGCGTCGAGTTGATGGTGAGTGCGGCCCCGTGCGCCGCCATTCCCTGCAGCCTTCCATCGTCGATGTCGATGGCGACCACGTGTGCGCCGAGGGCGGCGCAGATCTGGACGCCGAAGCCGCCAACGCCACCCGTGCCGACCCAGATGGCGGCATCGCCGGGCTGCACATCCGCACGCACAGCGGCTTGGTACGGAGTGGACACGGCGTCTGCGATGACGCTCAGCGCGGCCAGATCCAGACCGGCCGGGTTGGTGGCCGCGTTCGTCAAGTCCGGCACACGGCAGAGTCCCAGGGCCGGCACCCGCACGTGGGATCCAAACCCGCCGTGGACGTCATTGCCGGGAAACACCTGCGTCGGGCAGATCTGGCCGCGACCGGCGCGGCACGCCGGACAGTCCCCACACGGAATCACGGCGGGGACGACGACGTCGGCACCGAGCCAGACGTCGGCACCTGGTCCCGTGGCCACCACGCGTCCGCTGATTTCATGGCCGAGCGTGAGGGGGAAGGGGTGTCTGGTCGGCACCCCGTCGTAGAAGTAGCCAAGGTCGGTATGGCACACGCCGCAGGCCGTTACTTGGATGAGCACCTCGCCCGGGCCAGGTGTTTCATCCCTGGTCTGGAGGACCATGGCCAAGCCCGGCTGTTCGACGACCCACGAGGTGACCTGCATGCGCAGCCTCCAGTCGGACGGGGGACCCCGTCGGATGATTCCCGCGATTACATGTCATCCGGGCGCTCTCCGATATGACCGGCGTCATAACGGCCCGGGCCGCACGGCGCATACCGTGCGCTGGTGATGGCCATTCACGCCCGATTCCCGGACCTCACGCACTGGAAGGGACAGGTCAAGTGTCAGACGGCGTGTCCCGTCCAGACCGATGCGGGCCGGTACGTGCAGTTGATTGCCGATGGGCACGACGAAGAGGCCTACCTCGTCGCGCGGGCTCCGAATCCGTTTGCTTCGGTGTGTGGCCGTGTGTGCGCCGCCCCATGTGAAGACGCGTGCCGGCGCGGGTCGATTGACGCGCCGGTGTCAATTCGTGCGCTGAAGCGGTACGTCACGGAACAGTACGGCGCGGAGTCTGTGCGCCCGGATACGCAGGATGAGTTGCGGCCGTTCGGCGTCCGGGACGGCAATCGATACATCGACCAGTTGCCATTGGGGTCACAGATTCAGTCGGCTGGCCCGGCTCCTGGCAGAAAGGTCGCCGTCATCGGCGCCGGGCCCGCTGGCCTCTCGGCCGCGCACGACCTGGCGCTGCTCGGCCATCAGGTCACGGTCTTTGAAGCCGGTGACGAACCTGGCGGCATGATGCGCTACGGCATCCCCGAATACCGGCTCTCGCGGAGTCTGCTGCGCGCGGAGATCGACAAGATTCTCGCGCTGGGAGTCACGCTCAAACTCCGGACGCCGTTGTCGGCCGACTTCGGTCTGTCGCACCTCAAGGCGGAAGGATTTGTCTCGGTCTTCCTGTCGGTCGGCGTGTCGCGCGGCCGTGACCTTCAGGTGCCGGGCGTGGAACTCGACGGCGTGGTCAAGGCCGTCGACTACCTGCTGAACGTGAACCGGGGCTTCCGGATGGACCTCGGCCGGCGTGTGGTCGTGATCGGCGGCGGCTTTGTCGCGTTCGATGCCGCGCGCACGGCGCTGCGTGTCGGACGCGAAGAGGATCTCGACGCGCTTGAAGGCGCCGCTGATGCCAGGGCCAAGGAGGCCATCGACTCGGCGCGCGCTGCGCTGCGTGGTGGTGCGACCGAGGTCACGATGGTGTCACTCGAGCACTTCGACGAGATGCCCGTGCTGCGCACGATGCAGGGCCACGATGAATTCGAGGAAGCACAGAAGGAAGGCGTCCAGTTCCTCACGCGCCGCGGGCCGCGCCGCCTAGTCGGCTCGGACGGCCGGCTCACGGCCGTCGAACTGCGCGCGGTCCACTCGGTCTTTGATGACACGGGCCGGTTTGCGCCGGTGTATGACGATGACGACGTCGTGGTCGTTGAGACCGACGCCTGCATCCTGGCGATTGGGCAACAGCCTGACCTGGCATTTCTCACGCCGGCCGACGGCGTCGACCTACAACCTTCGGGGACCATTCGTGTCGATCCGGTCACGCTGGCCACCAGCGCTCCCGGAATATTCGCGGGCGGCGATGTCGCGTTTGGTCCCCGGAACCTCATCCAGGCGGTTGCGAACGGCAAACTCGCCTCGCGTTCGATGCATCAGTTCCTGACGCGCGAGCAGGCGCGTCTTGAGACGCACCTCGACATTGAGGTGCTGCCCACCTCGACCTACCAGATGGCGGCCGGCTTCGAACAGCTCGACCGCGTCGCGGCGCCGACGCTCGACATCGGCCGTCGCACCGGTATTGCCGAGGTCGAGACGGGGTACGGGGCCGAGGCCGCGCGGGCACAGGCCGCGCGCTGCCTCGTCTGCCACGTGCAGACCATTTACGACCCCGAGTTGTGCGTATTGTGCAACCGCTGCGTCGACATCTGTCCCGAGTACTGCCTCGCGTTTGTGCCGCTCGACGACGTGGCGCTGCACGAGGGGGAGCGCGAGGCCGTCGCCGCCCGCGTGGGAGAGACATCCCTGCCGCTCACGGCATTGATCAAAGACGACGAACGATGCATCCGGTGCGGGCTCTGTGCGATCCGGTGCCCGACGGGCGCGATGACGATGGAAAAATTTTCGATTACGGAGCGCTGGGCCGACCAGTAGGCGGAGGCGGGCATGGGTGGCACGGACCGACGGGATTTTCTGATCAAGCTGGGCACGGGGGCCGGGGCGTGTGCCTTGGGCGCACAGGGAGTGGCATCGCTGCGGTCCCTGGCGCCGAACGTCTCCTACGACGCGCCAACCACGGTGAAACTCGGGCCGCCAGCCGAGTTTTCGGACGGGCTGAAGTTTCTGGCCGACGAGCGATTGTTTATCTTCCGGAACGGCAACACCTTTCATGCGGTGTCGGCCGTGTGCACCCATCTGGGGTGCACGGTTCGCGCGGAGGCGTTGCCGAAACCGGAGACGGTGGACGTCGGCGGCTCGCCGCTGCAACTGACGCATCAGTTCAGTTGTCCGTGTCACGGGTCGCATTACACCGGCGACGGGGTGAACACGTCCGGTCCCGCGCCAAAGCCGCTGTCGTGGTACCGGCTCTCGGTCGCGGCTGACGACGGACAGCTTGTCGTGGATCTGGCCGAAGAAGTCGGTCGCGACTTCCGGCTGACGGTGTGAGGAATGGCCATGGCCCAGCAACCGCCTGAAGCGCCCGGCGTGCGATCACGCCGGTTCTGGAGTCTCCGGCCTCGATCTGACCGGGACGCCGGCGATGCGATTACGTCGAACTTCCTGCTGCACGCCATGCCCGCGAAGGTGTCGAACGCCTCGATGGCGTGGACGTATTCGTTCTGGCTCGGCACGATCACGGCGGCCCTGTTCCTGCTGCTGGTGTTGTCGGGGCTGCCGCTGTTGTTCCTGTACGTGCCGTCGGTGGAACGGGCCTACCAGTCGGTCAAGGACATCGAGTACGTGGTGTCGTTCGGCAAGTGGTTGCGCGCGGTGCATCGCGTGGCGGCACACGGCATGGTCATCGCGGTGGTCTTCCACCTGGCGCGGGTGTTCTTCACCGGTGCCTACAAAAACGGCGTCGGCCGCAACCAGCACAGGGAATGGAACTGGGTCATCGGGGTCGTGCTGCTGCTCCTCACGTTGTTCCTGTCCTTCACCGGATACCTGCTGCCCTGGGACCAGCTGGCGTTCTGGGCCGTGACGGTGGGCACGAACATCGCGTCGGCGATTCCGTGGGTCGGGCCGTCAGTGCGCGAGCTGCTGATTGGCGGCCGGGAAATCGAGCAGGCCACGCTCATTCGTTTCTACGTCCTGCACATCGTGGTGTTGCCCGGCGCGGTCGCCGCATTGTTCGGGTACCACATGTGGCGGGTGCGCAAGGACGGGGGACTGGCGCGCGCGGATCGCGAGGAACAGCTGGAGACGCCACGCACCGTGCCGCCGACGCCGACCAAGACCTACACGCTGCTGGGTGTCGCGCGGGGAACCGCGCCGACAGTGACCGCGAAGACGCTGATCGCGGCCGACACGACGGTGAATGCCGTGCCCGATCTGGTGCGCCGTGCGCTGATTGCCACGCTCGGCACGATTGCGTTGATCAGCATCCTGGCGGTGTTCATAGCCTCGCCGCTTGAGGAGCCGGCGAATCCGCTGATCACGCCGAATCCGGCCAAGGCACCCTGGTACTTCCTGTGGCTGCAGGAGATCGTCACGGACACAACGATTCACCTCGGGAGCTTCACGATCAACGGCGCCTTCATCGGCGGTGTGATCCTGCCGGGGCTGCTGATTGGGGTGCTGACGTTGTGGCCCTGGCTCGACCGGAGTCCGCGTGAAGCGACAGGGGAGTGGTTCCACCCCGCGCGTCGCACCCAGAACCTTGTGTTCATCGTGGTGATGGTCGCGATCCTGCTGCTGACCTACATCGGCATGGAGATGCGCGGGCCGTACTGGGAGTTCTTCTGGCCGTGGGAAACCTGGCCGAGCCTGCCGTCGAGGATTTGAGCCATGGAACAACGCACGAATTCTCCGTACCCCCGTATCGACCGGCCCACGCTGGCCATCATTGGCGTGCTTCTGGTGCTGTCGTGTGTGCTGTTCTTCGCGAGCGACAGGGATCACGACTGGCGGTACTACCAGGCAGCCTTCGAGGAGGAAGTTGCCCAGAAGTTCGGCGAGGAACGCGCGGCGGCGGTGACGACCGGGCTGCAGCAGATCTGGGTCGCCGATCTCGGACGGGCCGATCGGTGCATCACCTGCCATCAGGCCACGTCGTGGAAGGGATTTGAGAACGCCGACGAGCCCTTCCGCACCCATCCCGTCGAGCCGCTGCAGGGGCACCCTGTGGAGAAGTTCGGCTGCACGTCCTGCCACGGCGGCCAGGGCTGGGCGGTCGACGTGATCGAGGCCCACGGCGAAATCGCCCACTGGGAGGAGCCGCTGCTCAGCCGCTCACTCGGCGAGGACTACTCCCTCTCGGGCAACAAGGGCGCGCTCATCCAGATGAACTGCAACAGCTGTCACCGGTACGACCGGGAGACGAAGGGGGCGGACGCCATCAACCTCGCGAAACGCCTCGTGGACGAGAAAGGCTGCCGGGCCTGTCACGTCATCAACAATCGCGGCGGCCGCATCGGCCCCGACCTGACGCGGGTCGGCGAGAAGGCGCCGGAGCAGTACGACTACTCACGCCTGTCTGGCCAGAAGACGGCGTTCGCGTGGCATGTGGCGCACTTCAAGAATCCCAAGGCGGTCTCCACCGATTCGACCATGCCGAACTTCGGGTTCAACACGGAACAGGCGCAGGCGCTCGCCATGCTGGTGTTGTCGTGGAAGCTGTCGCACATTCCCGCCGCCTATCTTGCGGGTGCCCCGCGTACAGACGTGCCGACGCCCGAGCAGGCGGCGGAGGAGGAACGGATGCGGACGGGGCCGGGGGCGTGGTTTGTCGAGACCGGATGTGCGACGTGTCACTCGATTCAGGTGTATGGCGTGGAGGCGCCCGCCCAGATCGGTCCCGACCTGTCGAATGCGGTCGAGGATGTGCAGTCGCGGTTCGGCCGCACCATCGACGACTTCCTGCGTGAGCCCACCGGCACGATGTCCGTCGTGTTGTCGCGCCAGATCATCCTCACACCGGAACAGAAGGCCATTGCGGTTCAGAAGTTGCGTGAAGCGTTCGCGGTTTATCAGAAGCAGCAGGCGGAGAAGGAGCGTTGACCATGAGTAGAGGTTCATTGACACGAGCGGGCAGGGGGCTGGCGCTGGGCGCCGGTGCCTTCCTGATGATTGCGTACGGCGCCTGTTCTCCCAGTGCGCCACCCTCGGGGCGACGGGCGGCGGCCGGGGCGTCCGACATCGCCGTCGCGGCGATGAAGACATATGTCGCGCCCGGCGACCTGGACGAGTACTACCTGTTCCAGTCCGGCGGGCACTCCGGGAACGTGTACGTCTACGGCGTGCCGTCGATGCGTCACCTGTCCACTATCCCCGTCTTCACGCCCTACCCCGCAACCGGGTACGGGTTTGACGATGAGTCGAAGGCGATGCTCGGCGGCCTGACATGGGGTGATGCGCACCATCCCGCCCTGTCGGAAACCAATGGCGACTACGACGGCCGCTGGCTGTTCATCAATGAGATGAACGGCCGGGTGGCTCGCATCGACCTTCGCGACTTCAAGACCAAGCAGATCTTCGGACCGATTCCGAACGTGTCCGGCAACCACGGGTCCTCGTTCATCACGCCGAACAGCGAGTACGTGATGGTGGCCAGCCGGTTCTCGATTCCCATCCCGAAGGGCACGTACGCGCCCATCGACAAGTACGCGACCGAATACAAGGGCGTCATCGGCGCTCTCGCGGTCGATCCGAAAACCGGCGAAATGTCCAACGGCTTCCAGATCATGATGCCGCCGTTTGACTACGACATCGGGGACGCCGGCAAGCTGGTGTCCGACGGCTGGATGTTCCTGACCGCCTACAACGCGGAGCGCGCGGTCGGCAAGCTTGAGGTCACGGCGAGCCAGCGCGATCGGGACTACATCGCCGCTGTTGATTGGCGCGCGGCAGCCAAGGCCGCGGCGGCGGGCCAGGGCGACATGATCGGGGGCGTCCGCGTGCTCGATCCCAGGAAGGTCCCCGGCCTCGTGTATCTGCTGCCGTGCGGCAAGTCCCCGCACGGTGTCGACGTTTCGCCTGACGGCAAGTACATCATCGGCTCTGGCAAGCTCCAGGGCGTGACGACGGCGTTCAACTTCGAGAAGATCCAGACAGCCATCCGTAACAAGGACTTCGACGGCGAAGAAGACGGCATCCCCGTACTCAAGTACGAGTCGATCAAGGATGCGGAGGTCGAAGTCGGCCTTGGTCCGCTGCACACGCAGTTCGGCCCGGACGGCATGGCCTACACGTCGTTGTTTGTGGACAGCGCCATCGCGTCCTGGAAACTCGGTGAGTGGAAAGTCATCGACAAGGTCCCCGTGTCCTACGCGGTCGGCCACCTGTCGACGGCGGAAGGCGACACCGTGAGCCCGGATGGCGGGTATCTCGTGTCGCTCAACAAGCTGTCCCATGGCCGGCACCTGAGCGTCGGGCCGTCGCAGCCTGAGGCGACACAGCTGATCGACATCGGCGAAGAGAAGATGAAGATTCTCTACGACGCGTTCACCGAGCCCGAGCCGCACTACGCCCAGATCATCAAGGCCGACAAGGTCAAGCCCATTGAGGTGTATCCGAAAGAGGAGAACAAGCACCCGCTGGCGATCTGGGATGTGGCCGATGCCGGGATCACCCGTCAGGGCAACCGCGTCACGGTCAAGATGGTCGCGGTCCGCTCGTCCTTCACCCCGATGAACTTCGAAGTGCAGGAAGGCGACATTGTCACCGTGGCCGTGACCAACATTGAACAGACCACGGACGAACTGCATGGGTTTGGCTTGCTCGACTACAACATCAACATCGTGGTCGACCCCGGCGAGACCAAGACGGTGACATTCACGGCCAGGAAGGGTGTCTACCCGTACTACTGCACGAACTTCTGCTCTGCGCTGCACCAGGAGATGCAGAGCTACTTGATCGTGAAACCCCGCTAGCAAATGAGCTCGGAGGCGATTTCCCAGGAAATCGCCTCCGAGCTCGCTGGATAAGAGATGACCCGCCTTGAACGGACCGCCCGTCGCCTCCATCAACCCGTCGGTGCGGGGCCGCGTGCCTGCTTTCTGCTCGCCGCCATCCTCGTCGTCGTCGCCCTGATGTTCCCGCTGTGGCAGTTGACGATGTTCGCGCCGCAGTATCCGAACGCGCTCAGGCTCGATATTCATGCCAACGCGCTCGTCGGCGGCAACAACGGGCAGGATCTCAAGGAGATCAACCTGCTCAACCACTACATCGGCATGCGTGACCTCGCCGTCGAGGACTTTACCGAGTTCAAGTGGATGCCCTTTGCGATCGGCGGCCTGGCGCTGCTGTTTCTGCGTGCGGTGGTGTTCGGCACGATGAAGGAGTTTGTCGACGGCGCCGTGATGTTCCTCTACTTCGGCGGCTTTTCGATATGGTCGTTCGGCTACAAACTCTATCGGTACGGACACGACCTGTCGCCGACAGCGGCGGTCAAGGTGCCGGGATTCACGCCACCGATGTTCGGGCACAAGACCATCGCCAACTTCGAGGTCTATTCCTATCCCCAGGCGGGCACCTATCTGATGGCCGGCGCCGGCGTGTTGGTGCTGGTCGCGCTGGTACTGGCCTGGCGAAACCGGCCTGAACCCGAGTCGATGCCATGACCACGCTGCTGCTGATGGTGGCCCTGGCGCTCCCGCAGGAGGCCGTCCAGGATATGACCGTCACGGTCGGCACGCTTGAGGGACGTCCGGCCGCAACCGCACTCTCGCCGTTGCAGGCGAGAATTGACGCTGCGCGTTCGGGGGATCGGATCGATGTGCAGGCCGGGACGTACACCGGCGACCTGTTCATCCACAGGTCCATTCGTCTCGTCGGCCACGGACGTCCACGGCTGATCGGTTCCGGTCTGGGGAGCGTCGTTCGTGTCCGCGCCGACGACGTCCTGATCGAAGGATTCGACATCGACGGGCAACTTGGCGGCAGCCTTGCCCGTGATTCCTCCGGCATCCATGTCGCCGGTCGGCGCGTCACGATCCGGGAGTGCCGGATCGTGCGGTCCCTGTTCGGCGTGTATCTGCGTGAGGCAGACGATGCCGTGGTGGAGGGGTGCGACATCACGGGCACCGAAGGACGGTCGGCCGGGGAACAGGGCTCGGGCGTGCACGTCTGGAACGCCCAGCGCTTCACGTTGCGGAACAACCGCGTCCGGTACTCACGTGACGGCTTCTACATTCAATCCGCCAACCACGGCATCGTGATCGGGAACGAGGTCAGTCACGTCCGGTACGGGCTCCACTACATGAATTCCGATGACAACCGTTTCGAGGACAACACCTTCCAGCACGGTGCCGCCGGCGCGGCGCTCATGTACTCACGCCGCTTGACGTTTGCCCGAAACCGGTTCCTCCATAATCGGGGCTTCGCATCCGTGGGCCTCCTGCTGAAGGACTGTGAGGACGTGGTCGCGGAGGACAATCTCGTCGCCGACAATGAGCGCGGGTTCTTCATCGACGGTGCCGTGCGGCACCTCTTCCGCCGCAACCTCGTCTCGTCGTCTGATGTCGCCGTGGTGGTCTACGACTCGTCACAGGCCAATCGGTTTGAGGGCAATACGTTTGTCGGGAATCTCTCGCCCCTGCGACTGGTTGGGCGCCGTACCGACACCGTGTTCGACGGCAACTACTGGTCGGGGTTTCACGAGCCGGACCTCGACGCCGACGGCGTGCGCGACCGCCCATATCGCCTGTCGAATGTGTTCGACCACCTGCGGGGCAACCTGACGGCGGCGGATCTCTTCGCCCAGGGCATCGGGGCGCGCGTGCTCGCGCACGCAGAGCAGACATTCCCGGTGCTGCGGCCCGTGGCCGTCAGCGACGTCCGGCCGCTCACCTCGCCGCCCCCGCGCGGAGCGATCCCGCTGATGCCGGCCCAGGACGCGGGGCGGACCTTCGGCGGGCTTGCGCTCTCGGCGCTGGGGGTGGTTGCGGGGCTGGCGGTGTTTCACGCCGGGAGGCGCCGATGATCACCTACGAGGGATTTGCCAAGACCTTCGGCATCGTGCACGCCGTGCGCGATTTGACGGTCACGATCGCGGCCGGTGAAGTCGTGGCGTTGCTCGGGCCCAACGGGTCGGGCAAGACGACGAGCATCAAGGCGGCCGCCGGGCTGGTCCGCCCGACGGAGGGTCGGGTGTTGCTGGGAGCGCCTGGGCGGTCTGCTCTCGAGGCTGACGCACGCCGGGTGTGTTCATTCCTCCCGCAGCGAGTCACTTTTCCGGAGTCCCTGACAGGGCGCGAGGTCGCCGAGTTCTACTGCAAGCTGCGCGGGCGCAATGCCGACCGCCTCCAGGAAGTGATGAAACTCACGGGGCTGAATGGTTCGAGTCGCCGTACGGTTGGCACGTATTCGGGCGGGATGACGCAGCGGCTGGGCCTCGCCGTGGCGATGGCCGCGCAGGCGCTGGTTCTTCTGTTGGATGAGCCGACGGCCGCGCTCGATCCGGACGGCACCTGTGCGTTTTACGCCGTGATCGAGGCGCGTCGCAGTGAGGGGCAGACGGTGTTCTTCAGTTCCCACCAGATGGGCGATGTCGAGCGGCTGGCCGATCGATTCCTCGTCATGGTGAGTGGACGCCTGGTCGCGTCGTTCACGGCGCGTGAACTGACGACCGCACTGGCCAATCGCGGTGTCATGAAGGTGACGGTCGACGGCATCAGCGACGTCGTGCTGACCCGACTGCGCGCGATCGCACCCGGAGTGATGAGCAGTGCCGATCAGATCATGGTGCCGGGCACCGCCGACGTCCGGCTGGCCGTGCTCGACCTGTTGCGCAACCAGGGGGTGACCATCCGCGGCTGGTCTGCGGAGGAGGGGCGGCTCGATGCGTTCTACCGGGAGCTGGTGGAGGGACATCATGGATAGTGCTGGGAGCATACGTGCACGTGTGCACTGGTGCACCGGTGCACTCGTGCTGGTGCTCGGTGCCGGGGTGCTCAGTGCTGGGTGCGCTCGTGGCGCGGTTCAGCCGGAGCCACTCGTGGTGGGGCAGGAGTCGTGTGCGTTCTGTCGCATGACGGTGTCCCAGCCGGAGTTTGCATCCCAGCTCCTGATTGACGGCGAGTTGCCGAAGTTTTTTGACGACCTTGGCTGCCTGCATGCCTACCTCACTGCCACGGCGCCTGGGCCGGAGGGGGGCATCGTGTTCGTGACGGATCATCGACTGCGCGAGTGGGTACGGGCCGAAGCCGCGGTGTACACCCGTGTGCCGGAGGTCGCGACACCGATGGCGTCGCATCTGGTGGCGCACGCGACTCCCGGGTCCCGCGATGCGGACACGAGCCTGGGAGGCACGGCGCCAGCGGGAATTGACGATGTGGTGCCGGGACGCTGGCGGCGCAGGCAGGAGTGACGATGGCCTTCACATTGTGTGCGCAGCAGGAAGTGCGGTTGTCGGTCCGCTCGCGGTGGACTCAGACCTTCACCGTGGTGTTTGCGGCGCTGGCCCTGGCCGTGGCGACATCGGGGTATGTGCTGAGCGGCGGCAGCGGCACGCAGGACTTCTCGCGAACTGCGGCGTCGCTTGTGGAGTTGGTGCTGCTGCTGGTGCCGCTGACCTCGCTGGTGTTCGGCGTGATGGCGCTGACGCCGGATCCGGGCGCCGCACAGTTGCTCTATTCGCAGCCGGTGCCGCGCACCGTCGTGCTGTTCGGCCAGCTTGCGGGGCTGTGCCTGGCGCTGCTCGCGGCGCAGGCGGTCGGGTTCGGCGCCGCCGGCCTGTTGATCTTCCAGCGCGCCGGCAGCGACGGCGTCTTCGGCTTCCTCGGCGTTGTGGCCGGATCGTGCGTTCTCACCGTGGTGTTCCTTGCCGTGGCGGCGACCATCACGGCCGGATCGACGAGCCTGCGCCGCGCCCATCATCTCGCCGTCGCGCTCGTCGTCTGGTTCGCCGCCGTGGTGCTGTTCGACGTCGCAGCGCTTGGCGCGGCGTCCCTGCTGCGATCCGGTGCCGCATCGCGACTGTTGATGGTCGCCGCCATCGTCAATCCGGTGGATGCGGTCAGAACAGGCACCCTGCTGACCGTCGACGGGACCACGGCCTTCGGCGCGGCGTCGTTGGCCTTCCTCAGAATGACGGGGGGGACGACGGGCGCGGCCCTCACACTGGCAGCCTCGCTCGTCGTCTGGATCGTGCTCCCGCTCGGCATCGCGGCGGCCCGCGTACGTCGTGCCGATCTCTGAGGTTACTTTGGCAACAGCACGGCGTCGATGACGTGAATGAGGCCGTTGCTGGCCGCGACGTTGGCTTTGATGACGTTGGCGCCACCGACCTTCAACGTGCCCTTGCCGGGTTCGATCAGCAGGCGGCCCCCGCTGGCGACTGACAGGTCCTTGAGCATCGTTAGGTCCGTCGCGTTCGCGTTTCCTGCGAACACGTGATGTTTGAGGACCCGCTGCAGTTTCGGCGTGTCCTTGATGAGCGCATCAATCTCGCCTTTCGGTATCTTGGCGAACGCGTCATCGGTGGGGGCAAAGACCGTGAACGGGCCAGCAGACTTGAGCTGGGCCACAAGACCGGCCGCCTGCACAGCCGCCACGAGGGTCTTGAAGGACCCTGCCGCGACGGCGGTGTCGACGATGTCTTTGGGCTGCGGCGTGGTGGCACCGGTGATGACGCGTGGGGGCAGCATCACGCCGACGGCGAGAACGATCAGGCAGGCACGAAGGAATGCAGTCATTGGAGGGCTCCTTGGACACGACAGGCCGTTAGTAAACGCCTGGGAGAGCCCTCCCCGGTATGACGGGCGTCATGCCACCAGCTCTTCGAGTGCGGCGCGGTCGAGGAGGACGAAGCCGTCCTTGTCGGTGTGCAGCACGTGGTCCTTGTTCCACCGGCTCATGATGCGGATGGACGTTTCGATGGTGGTGCCGGTGAGGTCGGCAAGTTCCTGTCTCGAGAGGACCATCGGCACAAAAATGCCGCCCCGATCCGGTGTGCCCATCTGGTCCGCCAGCTTCAGGAACAAGCGGGCGAATCGCGTGTCCATCCGGCCGCTCGTCAGTTCGGCCAGTCGTGATGTCAGTTCCATCAACCGGACCGAGAGGCTGCCCAGCAGGCCGCGCACCAGCGTCGGCTGCGATTCCAGCAGCGCGAAGAAATCCGGGGACGGGGTCAGGAGGCAGGTCACCGGTTCGATGGCCGACGCGGCCGCGGGGTACGGTCGCGATTCGTACGCGGCGACAGCACCGATGAGTCCGCCAGCGCCGAAGATCTCCAGGATGCGTTCGTGGCCGTCCGGTGCCCGCTTGAACACCTTCACGCGCCCGGTGACGACGACGTAGAAGAAGGCGGACGGGTCGCCTTCATCAAAGACCGGGTCTCCCCGCTGGTAGTCGCGGAGGTGGGACACGGCGGCAATCCGCGCACGGTCTTCAGGGAGGACCCTCCGAAAAACCGGGATCTTGGCGAGGAGGTCCGGATCCGGATGTTGCACGGGATGCACTCTACCGCATATGACGCCCGTCACACCGTCGGGCTGGGTCGGTGCGCCATACTTCGGTTCATGAGACGGTCAGTGCCCACTCCGCCGGGATACAGCATCGCGAGTCTCCTGGTCCGCGCCACACCAGCGACCCTGCCCGATGTGCTTGACCGCCTGAGCGGCCTGCCGGGCGTCGACGTGCATCACGTGGAACAGGAGGCCGGCCGTGCCGTGCTGACGCTCGAAACGGAGGGTGGCGGCGATGACGCCGCCCGCCTCGACGACATCCGCCGCACGCCGGGCGTGCTGACCGCCGAACTGGTCTACCACTACGTGGAAGGAGCCGGGCACTGATGGACGCCTCTCGCCGCCGCTTTCTGAAGATCGGCCTGGCCGCCGCCACCGGCGCGGCCGCCGGGTTCCACCTGCCCGAGCACCTGCTGGCCCTGGGCCGCGCCGTCCAGGAGGGCTGGTCCTGGGACAAGGGCGTCTGCCGGTTCTGCGGCGTCGGCTGCGGCATCCAGATCGCCACGCAGGGCGGCCGTGTGGTGGCCGTGAAGGGTGATCCCGACAGTACCGTGAACCGCGGGCTGCTGTGCGTCAAGGGGTACGCCAACGCGAAGATCCTGTACGGCGAGGATCGGTTGACGCGGCCGCTGCTGCGGATGAAGGACGGCCGCTTCGACAAGACCGGCGACTTCGTGCCCGTGACGTGGGCGCAGGCCTTCGGCGAGATGACCGCGCAATTCAAGCGCGTGTACGGGGAGCTGGGCCCGACGGGCGTCGGTGTGATGGGCTCCGGGCAGTACACGATTCAGGAAGGGTACGCGGCGGTCAAACTCGTCAAGGCGGGCTGGCGCAGCAACAACCTCGACCCGAACGCGCGCCACTGCATGGCGTCCGCGGTCGCCGCCTTCATGCAGTCGTTCGGCATTGACGAACCGGCCGGGTGTTACGACGACATCGAGCTGACGGACACTGTCGTCACCTGGGGCGCGAACATGGCGGAGATGCACCCGATGTTGTGGGCGCGCGTCGTGGACCGCCGGCTGAATCACGAGCCCATGCGGCTGTTCAACCTGACGACCTTCACCACGCCGACCTCCGCGATGGCGGATGTCGAGATTGTGTTTCGCCCCCAGACCGACCTCGCGATCTGGAACTACATCGCGCGCGAGATTCTGCGTCGCGAGGCGATGGATCGGGACTTCGTTGAGAAGCACTGTGTCTTCGCGGCCGGCGCGGTGGATATCGGGTATGCGCTGCGCGCCACCGATCCCAGGGAGAGCGGCCAGTCGCAGCGCGATCAGGCCTGGCGGCACTGGCTAATAGGGCTCGACGACTTCCGCCGCGGCGTCGAGCCCTACACGCTCGATTACGTCGCCGAACTCGCGCGCGGCAATCCGGACGAACCGCTGGACGAGTTCAAGGCCAAGCTGGTTGCGCTGGCCGAGGCCTACGCCGACCGCGCCCGCAAGGTCGTGTCGTTCTGGACCATGGGGTTCAACCAGCACACGCGGGGCACGTGGGTGAACGAGCAGGCGTACATGGCGCACCTGCTGACGGGCAAGTACGCGAGTCCAGGCAACAGCGCGTTCTCGCTGACCGGGCAGCCCTCAGCCTGCGGCACCGCGCGTGAAGTGGGCACGTTTGCGCACCGGTTGCCGGCCGACATGGCGGTGGACAACCCTGATCATCGAAAGCTCGCCGAGGACCTCTGGAAACTTCCTGCCGGCACGATCAACCCGCAGCCCGGCCGTGACATCACTTCGATGATGCGCGACCTGGAAGACGGTCGCCTGAAGTGGTTGTGGGTACAGGTGAACAACCCGTTCCAGGCCACGGCCAACGCCACTCACTGGATCGAAGCTGCCCGCCGCCTCGACGCCTTCATCGTCGTCTCCGACGCGTACCCGGGCATTTCGTGCAAGGTGGCGGACTTGATCCTGCCGTCGGCGATGATCTTCGAGAAGTGGGGCGCGTACGGCAACAGCGAGCGCCGCACGCAGATGTGGCGGCAGCAGGTGCAGGCCCCCGGCGAGGCGCGCGCCGACCTGTGGCAGATCCTGGAGTTCTCGAAGCGGCTGACGGTGGGTGATGTCTGGCGCGGCCAGGGCGATCTGCCCGGCGTCATCGCGGGCGCGGAATCACTGGGATATCGCCCCGAGACCACGTTGTATGAGGTGCTCTTCGCGACACCCGACAACCGGAAGGTCGTGTGGCCGGACCCGGTGGCCGGCGGGCATCCCAACGATACGGTGGCGCATCTGGGTGAGGGCTGGTTCCCGGAGAAGGCGCTGTTCGAGGAGTACGCGCGCTTCGGCCGCGGCCACGCGCATGATCTCGCCCCGTTTGATCGCTACTTCGCGGCGGACGTGCGCGGGCTGCGCTGGCCCGTGGTTGACGGCAAGGAGACGGTCTGGCGATTCCACGAGGCGCACGATCCGTACGTGGAGAAGGGGAAGGGCTTCGACTTCTACGGGCCGGCGATGAAGTCGCTGCCGCGCGGGAACCTGGACGCGGTGACGGATCCGGCACCGGTGTCACTGGCCGGCAAGGCGAAGATCTTCTTCCGGCCGTACGTCGCACCGCCGGAGATCCCTGACGCGGAATGGAATCTCTGGCTCAGTACTGGCCGTGTGCTCGAGCACTGGCACTCGGGCACGATGACCCGGCGTGTGCCTGAGCTGCACAAGGCGGTGCCTGCCGCCCTGGCCTACATGCACCCGGACGATGCGGAGACGCGCGGGCTGGCGCGTGAGGATGCCGTGTGGATCGAGTCACGACGCGGCCGCATCAGGACCCGCGTCGAGACGGAGGGACGGTATCAGCCGCCGCGCGGTTTGGTCTACGTGCCGTGGTTCGACGAGAGCGTCTTCATCAATAAGGTGACGCTTGACGCCGGCTGTCCGATTTCGCGGCAGACGGACTTCAAGAAGTGCGCGGTCAAGGTCTACAAGGCGGAGGAGGCGCGATGAGGATGGTCCGCACGGTGCTGATGGTGCTGCTCGTCGTCTTCATCGGCAGCCTGGTCACACGGGCGATGCAGGCGCCGACGCCGCCCGCTGCGGCGGTGTCCGACCTGGAAATCGGTCTGCGTCGAACGCCGCTCACCGACGACCCGGCCCCTCCGGTGTATCGCTACCCGGAGGCGCCACCTGGGGAGAGCACGAAGTTGCCCCGTTTCTGGGAGGGCGCGCCGCCGCTCGTGCCGCACAGCCTTCAGGGGCTGATCCCGATCACGCGGGAAGACAACCTCTGCCTGTTCTGCCACGCCAACGGCAGCACCGAGCCGACCGATCCGCCACAGGTGCCGAAGAGCCACCTGACCGACTATCGGCGGGCACCGGACGTCATCCGGGATTCCGTCGCGGGTGCGCGCTGGAACTGCACGGTGTGTCACGTCATGCAGACAAACGCCCCCGCGCTGGTCGGCAACACCTACAAGGCCGCAATCCGAAATCCTCAATAACTCAGCCTTGCGTGGGGTTTCGCACTAGTGGCTTGTACTAGACACTTGTAAATGATAGCGTGTGGCGCCATGCCACAGCCATCGACTGACATAGTGCTGACCACGGAAGAACGGGAGACCCTGACCGCGCTGATGCGAGCGGGACGCGGGCGGGCCGATTTGGCCAAACGGGCACGCATCATCGTGCGGTTGGCCGACGGGGCGTCGTACGCGGATCTGATCCGACTCGGCGAGAGCTCGCGCACGATTGCCAAATGGAAGCAGCGGTTTCTGAACGCGCGGGTGGCCGGGCTGCACGGACGCTATCGCGGCAACACGCCGACGGTGCTGACGCCGGCCCTGGAAGCCCGCATCCTCGCGTGGACCACGCAGAAGACCCCCGCCAACGGTGCGACGCAATGGAGTACCCGGAGCTTGGCGAAGGCCCTGCGGCTGAGTAGCCACACCTTCGTGCAGCGCGCGTGGAAGCGCGCGGGGCTGCAGCCCCATCGCTTGGAACGCTACATGCGCTCGACCGATCCCGACTTCGAAACGAAGGCGGCCGACGTGATCGGCCTGTACCTGAAACCGCCGCAGCACGCCGTCGTGTTTTGCCTTGATGAGAAGACGGCGATCCAGGTACTCGATCGCGTGGACCCGCGGTTGCCGCTGTCGCCAGGCCGCGCCGAACGGCACGGATTCGAATACAAGCGGCACGGCACGCTCTCGCTCTATGCCGCGCTCAACACCCACACTGGCGAAGTCGTGGGGCAGACCGCCGCCCGCCACACCAGCGCCGACTTCTTGGCGTTCCTGCAGCAGGTCGTCGACACGCAGTCCGTGCGCCAGGAAATTCATATCATTCTCGACAATCTGTCGACCCACAAGACGCAGGCCGTCCGCAGCTTCCTCGCGGCGCACCCCCGGGTCCACCTGCACTTCACGCCGACGTATTCGTCGTGGCTCAACCAAGTGGAGATCTGGTTCGCAAAGATCGAACGCGACATTCTGGCGCGCGGTATCTTCACGTCGCTGCCGGACCTGCGCCGGAAGATCATGAAGTACATTCGCCAGCACAACAAAGACCCGAAACCCATTCGGTGGACGTATGCCGACCCGTCACGCCGAATCGCTTAACTTAATGTACCTTCGTCCTGTACGGTCCACTAGAACGCTCCCACCCCCAGGCTGACCGTGAACGTCCGGCCGCGCGCGGGGGCGAACTGGAAGTGCTCACGGTAGTAGCGGTTGGTCAGGTTCTCGACGGCGAACGTCAGCGTGACGCGGTCGCGGCCGCGCGAGAGGTCGATGCCCGCGGCGGCACGCTGGATGGCGATCGAGTCGAGCGCCAGCAGGTCCTGCGCGATCAGGAACGGGGAGTCGAGCAGTGCCTGGGCGACGCGGTCCACGCGGCCCTGCGCGCGGATGCCGTATTCCATCCACCAGCGGCCGCTGGCCTGCGTGAAGCGCGCATGGGCGACCAGTTTCGACGGCGTGATGTTGTCCGCCGGTGTGTCAGCCAGCGAATGGCCGGTCAACGGATCGATGCCGTCGGTGATTGTGCCTCGCGTGAACGCGGCGGAGCCGGACAACGTGAGGACGCCGTACTGGAACGAGAGCGGCGTGTCGGCCGAGAATTCGACGCCGGAGATCCGCACGTCCGCGTAGTTGATGGCCTGCGACAGCGGTCCCGCCGGCGTCGTCGCCACCACGAGATCCTGTGCGATGAAGTCCTGATACTGATTCAGGAACGCGTACGCGCCGCCTGACAGCCGCCCGAACCGGAATTTGGCACCGATGTCGAAGTTGTTGCCGATTTCCGGCTTCACCAGCACGTTGGGTGCGAGGTTGCCGACGGTCGCCGGGCCGGCAAACAACATCTCTTCAAGATTCGGGTGACGATACGTGCGGCCGAACCGCACAAACGGACTGATCGCGCCATCCGTGTTCGCCATCAGCCCGATGTCGCCCGTCACCGCCGAGCGGCTGTAGGACGCGCCATTGGGATCGGGCAACGTCGCCGGATCGATGGCCGGTGTGGCGCCGGCCACAAGCGAGGCGACCGTGTAGCCGGCGGTGGCGTCGGTCGTCACGTCGTAGAAGTCCGCGCGCAGGCCGGTGACCAGCGAGAGGTTCGGGCGAATGCGCCATTCGTCCTGTGTGAAGACGGCGACGTTCTGCAGCGACGCGTCCGGCACGCGCACGGGGTGGGCCACGGTCGGCGGTCCGAGCACCATGGGTGTCGGGAAGACGGTGGCGGCGGGGCCGCGCGCGCCCATGGCGACCCGGCCGACCATCGACCTGGTGGTCGTGGTCGTGCGACGGTCACTGCTCCGGTCACGGTAGAACGTGGCGCCGGTCGTCAGCAGATGATTGGTCGCAGGCACAAAGACGGCCTGCACATCCACGCCGGGCGTCCACACGCGCTGCTCGGTCTGCGACAACACGTCGAGACGCATCACGCTGATGGGGAAGAAGAACGTCGCGGTCGGCGTTGGGAACTGAATCGGCAACAGGTTCTCAAGCAGTCGTTCCGTGCGCTGGTAGTACGCACTCACCGAGAGGTTGGCGAGCCACGGTGTGATCGACTGGGCTTCGTACTTGATGGACGCGCGATCCAGCCGGCTGTGCGGCAACGAGGTGGCATTGAAGAAATACGGGCTGGCAAAGTCCGGGAAGCCGATGTCCTCCATGCGGCGTTGCTGATACCGGAGCTTCAGCGTGCGGCGCTCGGCCAGTTTCACCAGCGCGGAGGCGTTGACGAAGTATCCCTTGGCCTGCGAGTTGAGGATCTCGTCACTGGTCCGCACGTACGGAACGTTGAAGGGATCCGGAAAGGCCTTGAAGGCGAACCCGAACGCGTCATCGATGGTATCGGCGCGGCGGAGCTGGCCGCTGGTGAAGAAGGGAGTGGTGTCTTCGATGGTGAAGCGGCCGGCCGTGTAGTTGCCGTACTCTTCTGCGCCACCCTGCACGCGCACTGCGAACCGCGGCGCCGTATACCCGAGCGTCAGGGTGCCGCGTCCGCCGTTTTCGTTGCTGCTGTAGAAGCTGTTCGCGCCGTACACGAGTTGCCGGCGGTCCGAGAACTGCGGCTCGTTGGTGATGATGTTGATCGTGCCCGCGAGTGCGTCCGATCCGTACATCAGGGTGCCGGCGCCATTGACGATCTCCATCCGGGTAATCGTGTCCGGGGCAATGAGTCCGACCTCGGCGCCTGTGCGCTCGGTCGCCTGCCGTGCCGTGTTGAGCCGTTCGCCGTCCACCAGCACCAGCAGGCGCGTGGAGTCGAGGCCGCGCAGACGCGGCCGGATGCCGAACGGGCCGCCGCCGACCTGCGTGATGTTCGCGACCGAGGCCAGCGCATCACCGGTCGAGAGCGGATTGGTCTGGGCCACCGCCGCGCCTGACAGCGTCTCGACGTGCAGCGGAATCTGGCGGACCTCGCGTTCCGAACGGCTCGACGTCACGCTGACCTCGGTGGACAACGTGCCCAACTCAAGCCGCACGGGCAGGTCGATGCGCCGCTCGGCTGGCGTAATCACCAGTGTGCGCGCCGCCTCACTGAATCCGCGACGCGACACCAGCACCAGATACGTGCCGGTCGATGTCGCCTCAATCGTGTATTTGCCTTCGGGATCGGTCTGCACCGTCGACTCGCGTCCCGATGCCAGATCCCGCAGGACCACCGTCGCTCCAGGCAACGCCGCGCCCGTCGCGTCGGTCACGCTGCCCCCAATCGTCGCGACCTGTGTTTGTGCAGCGGCCTCGGCCGCGAGATTCGGTGCGGCGATCACCATCGCCACAGCCAGACACACTCCTCCAAGAAACGTACGCATAACTCTCCCCTGTCCATCAAAAAACGGAAATCGAAAATCGGAAATCGGTTGTCGAGATCAGTTCGTGAACGGAGGGGGACGAGGCGCGAAGCGACAGCCCGCACTGAGGTGCCACGCAGGCAGTGAGACACACACGGCCGGGCGGCCGGGTGCGACGAACGCGGGACGCCGATGAGTGGCGAGCCCTGCAAGAAACAGCGTGAGGCCGACCAGGCCAACCAGGCCGGCCGCAGTCTGCGTCAGCGTGACGACAATCTCAGGGATGGGGACAGCACCCGTGGACTCAATTCGCGTGGCGAGCGCCGGGCTGTGGAGCAGCGCGGTGAGCACCCAGAGGGCGACGGCCTTGCGACCCCAGACGAGTGATTCGCCCTGGCGTTTCAGCACGACGAGGCCACCGACCAATCCGGCGGCAACAAGCCAGCGGAAGATCAGGCCCGGATCCGCGAGTGCGCCACTCCACACCTGTCCGGCAAAGAGCCAGACGTGGACCGCCGCCAGTGCGGCACCCACCAGGAGAAGAACGCGGCGAATCATCGTTTCCAGTCTAGTGCATGAACCGTGCCCGGATTCTCAGGCCGGGAAACTGTGCGTTTCCCGGCCTGATTTGTCAGTGCGTAGTGTGGACTGCGGAAAATTCCACAGCGGGAGTTACTGGCCGCCGCCTCGTCCGCCACGTCCGCCGCGGCGTGCCTTGAGCTTTTCGAGCTGTTCCGGCGTCAACACGGCCTCGACCTCCTGACGCGTCTTCTCGTGGATGGCCTTGACCTGTTCCTTCTGCGCGTCGGTCAGGTCCAGTCCGCGGAGCGCCATGCCCTGGCCCCGCATGGCACCCATGCCCTGCAGCCGCTGGTGCGCGCGCTGTTCGAGGCGGGGACGCTGATCCGGATTGCCCTGACGCGGCGGCTGCGCCTGCAGAGCCGCGGTGCCAGCCAGTGCGAGTGCGGTGATGCCAACCAATGCAAAGCGACGAGTCATAACGGCCTCCAATCGCGACCTGACGGAATGTGGTCGCTGTCTCTGATGCTGTGACTGGAGGGAGGCAGCTGTTATTCCCGCATGGCGAGAATTTCTTTGGCGGCGCGCCGGTCGCCATTGCAGCTGATGCGGCGTGGCGCGTCGTGATACCGGAGGGTGAATCCCAGATCACCGTACAACTCGCGTACCCGCGTCGTCGCCTGATTGACCAGCACCACCGGTCCGGTGTGCCGGCTCAGCCACGTGGCAGCGCGCACCTGGTCGTCCCAGGAAAATCGCGTGCGGGCATACTGCGTGAATTCCACGTCGTACGGCGGGTCCGCATACACAAAATCATCGGGTGCGATCGAGATCGACTCGAAGTCGCCGGTCGTGAACCGCCATCCGGCGACGACGTCCCGCCACAGCGAGAAGTCGCGCACGTACGCCACCTTCTTGTAGCGTCCGAACGGCACGTTGAACTCGCCCGATCGATTAAAACGGCACAGACCGTTGTAGCCGGTGCGGTTCAGGTAATAAAACAACGCGGCTGCTTCAACGCTGTGGGCGTCGCCTCCCGTGATCACCCGATTGAAGCGCGCGCGATTGCGATAGTACGCTGCCTCTGAATGCGTCTGCGCGGACGTGATGATCAATCCGCGCTGCACCCACTGGTAAAAGTTGATCACATGGGGATTGGCGTCGTTGAGCCACGCGCGATCCGGTCGGAGCCCAAGCGCGACGGCGAGACCGCCGCAAAACGGTTCCACCAGACGACGATGCCGGTGGCGCGCCCAGAGGGGATGCAGATGCGGGAGTTGCCACCGCTTGCCGCCCGCCCATTTCAGGGGCGGACGCACAACGGTGTACACGGGCAGCAATGCGGCCATTGGCGTACCAGTGTATCGTCAGGAGGCGACGGCTTCCGGCCCGTGCCGGTTACGATTCGGTAGCCAACGCGATCAACCGCGAAGGCTCGCGTATCAACAGCTGCCGCTGCTGCGACTGGAGAATACCCTCGGTTTCCCACTGCGAGAGCGTGCGGCTGACGGTGTAAAGCGTGATGCCCACCAGATCGGCGGGTTCCTGCCGGGTGAGTGGGGCGGTCATGTGGGCGCTCATCTCGCGCATGAGGTTGGCGCGCACCACCGGAAACCGATCGAGCATCGTGCGGAGGGCGTCCACCGGCGGGCGAAGTAGTCGTGAATCTGTGCCCGGGGCCTCAAGGCCTCCAGCGCGCCTTACAGGGAGAATCCACACAGTGTCCCGGCTTCTGCCAACACCTGATCACGCGACCACCCGGCGGCCCGCAGGTCACGGATGCCCGTGTCCCTGTCGGATTTGCTGAGCTTTTGCGTCGGTGACTTCATGATGAGCGCGTGATGCGCGAACGTCGCCGGCACCGGGCGACCAATCAGGCGCCCCAGCAGGATCTGGCGGCCCGTGGAGTCCAGCAAATCCCGGCCGCGGATCACGTCGGTGATCCCCTGCAGATGGTCGTCCACCGTGGCGACGAACTGATACGTCCAGTTGCCGAGCCGATCCCGAATCAACAGGTCCCCACACTGCTGCGCCGGTACCTGCACCTGCGGTCCACACCACCGATCCTCAAACCGCACCTCATCGTCGGGCATCCGCACCCGCCACCCGACGCCATCACTCAGCGCGTGCGACGCATTTCGGCAGGCACCCACATAGCGGACCTCCGCGGACCCCTGGACCCAGGCCTCGTGGACCTTTCGTCGCGTGCAGGTGCAGCCGTAGAGCAGTCCCTGCTGAGCGAGTTGTGCGGCCACGTTGGCGTAGAGTGCGCCGCGGTCGCTCTGGCGCACAGCGGGTTCGTCGGCTTCGAAGCCGAGCCAGGCAAGATCCTCGAGAAGCGCGTCCTCAAACGCCGGACGACAGCGCTCGCGATCGTGATCCTCGATCCGCAGCAACACGCGGCCATTACGCGCACGCGCGTCGCGCCACACGTAGAGTGCGTTGGCGACGTGACCCAGATGCAGATACCCGGTCGGCGCCGGTGCAACACGCGTGATCACGTCCGGATTATTCACCATGAAGGGCCCTGAAGGACCATGGGGCGCGAGGCTGAGGTACAGTCGGTCCTGCCATGACCGATTTCGAAAGACTCGGCCTCTTCTACCTGGGTCGCACGTCCGCTGGCCCCTACCTGCTGGACTCGCGCGACCTGACGACCCACGCGATCTGCGTCGGCATGACCGGCAGTGGCAAGACCGGCCTCTGTCTCGGGCTGCTTGAAGAAGCCGCCATTGACGGCATTCCCGTGGTCGCCATCGATCCCAAGGGCGACGTCGGAAATCTGCTGCTGACATTTCCCAACCTTGACGCGGCGTCGTTTGCGCCGTGGGTGAATGGCGACGATGCCGCCCGCGCGGGTGTCACGCGCGAGGTGTTCGCCGAACGGGAAGCGACGAAGTGGCGCGAGGGACTGGCCGGGTGGGGGCAGGACGGGGCACGGATCGCGCGGTTGCGCGACGCGGCCGACGTGGTGCTCTATACGCCAGGGTCGAAAGCCGCGCGTCCCCTGTCGATCGTGAACAGTCTCGCCGCGCCGTCTCAGGCGGTGCGCGAGGACGCGGAGGTGCTGGGGGATCGTGTGTCGAGCACGGTCGGCAGCCTGTTGAGCCTGCTTGGTATCGACGCGGATCCACTGACGAGCCGCGAGCACATTCTGCTGTCGACGATTCTCCACGAGGCGTGGACGACATGCCGTTCGCTCGACCTCGGTGCGTTGATTCATGCCATCCAGACACCCGGAATCACGCGCGTCGGCGTCATGGACCTCGAGGCGTTTTATCCGCAGAAGGATCGCTTCGCCCTTGCTGCGCGGCTGAACAATCTGCTCGCGTCTCCCGGATTTGCGGCATGGCTCGATGGTGATCCGCTCGATGTAGGCCAACTCCTTCACGGCCCCACCGGGAAGCCGCGCATCAGCATCATCTCCATTGCGCACCTCGATGACGCCGAGCGCATGTTTGTGGTGTCGCTGTTGCTTGGCGAAATCGTGACGTGGATGCGGACGCAGCCGGGCACCACCAGCCTGCGCGCACTGGTCTACATGGACGAAGTGTTCGGATACCTGCCGCCAGTGGCGAATCCTCCATCGAAGGGGCCGCTGCTGACGATGATGAAGCAGGCGAGGGCGTTTGGTGTGGGAGTGTGCCTTGCGACGCAGAACCCTGTGGATCTCGACTACACGGCGCTGTCGAACGCGGGTACCTGGATGATCGGCCGACTGCAGACCGATCGCGATCGCGCGCGCCTGCTCGACGGCCTGGAGGGTGCGGCAGGTGGTGCGTTTGATCGCGCCGCCGCCGATGCGGCGATTGCCGCACTTGGCAAACGCCGCTTCTACATCCACAACGTCCACGCCAAGGCTCCGGCGGAAATCGAGAGCCGCTGGTGTCTGTCGTACCTGCGGGGACCACTCACGCGCGAAGACATGAAGCGGGTGGGGAATTGGCCGCCTGCAGACCAGGCGGCCCTGCGTACCCAATCCCACCCAACCTCACCCAACCCGACCCCACCGTCGTTGTCTGCGTCCTCGCGCCCGTTGCTTCCCCCCGAGATCCCGCAGTTCTTCATGCCGGCACCGGCGAGTCCATCGGGAGTGTGGGTGCCGCATCTCTATGGCGCAGCGGATGTGGATTTTGTGGATGCGAAGCGCGGGGTGGATGAGCGGCGGTCGGTGCAGGTGATGGTGCCGCTGACCACGCCGGCGGTGGTGGTGGATTGGGCGGACGCGGCGGCCAGTGACGTCTCGCCACGCGCGCTTGTGGCAGATGCCGGTCACACAGGGAGTTTTGCGCCGGTGCCTGCGTCACTGCTGACGCAGAAGGCGTTTACGAAGTGGACGGCCGATCTGGACCGCTGGCTGGTACATTCTCAGAAGCTCGACCTGTTCCGCCACGCCGACAGCGGCACGACCTCGCGCCCCGGTGAAGATGAGCGTACGTTCCGCATCCGCCTGACGGAAGTGCGTCGCGCGAATCGTGATGCGGCCGTCGACAAGGTGCGCGCGAAATACGCGTCCAAACTCGATACCGCGACGGAGAAGGCGCGTCGCCTGGAACTCGCACTCGGCAAGGAACAACAGGATGTGTCGCAGCACCGTCTGCAGGCCGGCTTGTCGACGGCCAGCACGGTGGGGGCCGCCGTCCTCGGTGCAATCTTCGGACGTCGCGGTGGACTGACTGCGGGAACGGTCGGCAAGGCGTCCACCGCGGCAAAAAGCTGGGCGCGTGGATCGAAGGAAGCGGAGGACGTGAAGCGGGCCGAGGAGAATCTCGCCGCAGCCCGGCAGGCGCTGGCCGACCTTCAGCAGGACATCGGGCGCCAGGTGCTGGCGTTGCACGATGTGACCGCGGTGGATGTGCTGGAGACAGTGTCCATTGCGCCGAAACGGGGCGGCGTCCACGTCACGCTGGTCGCGTTGGTCTGGGGTTAGCTGCCACCATCCGGACGCATCGCCGGGTTGGTGCGCAGGAGCTCGTCCATGACGTGTTGTTCTTCGAGTGCGGTGGGTGGCGCAAACGGCGTGCTGACCATACCGAGGTCTCTGGCCGGCGCGGCCGGTAATACGGGGACGATCACGTCCGCGTTGGTGTAGGCCCACGCCGCGTAGGTGCCCGCGCCCAGGCTGCCCAACAACAGCAGCACGATGACCACGCCCCATCGGCGCGCCTTCGGACGTGTGATCTCCGGTTCCAGCCCGAAAGTCACTGTCGGCCGGTAGTCGTCACGAGGCGCCGAATCCAGGTTCTCATCCAGATTCAACAACAGCTCGTCCATGTTCACCGGCGGCGGCGCGACCGGGGCCGGCTTCACCGCTGGTGCGTCTGTGTCTCCCTGCGGCGACGCGCGCTGCACAATCGCGGGCGTGATGAGGGTGGTGCCTTCGACCCGGCCGGCTTCGAGCGTACGATCACACAGCAGGTTGATCCGGCGTGGTACTCCGCGCGTCAGTTCCGCGATCAGGTTCACGCTGTCGGCGCGGAATTCGATCGTGTCCTTGCCGCCGGCCACCGTCAGCCGGTGCTGGATGTAGGCATCCACATCCGACGGAGGGAGCGGCCCCAGCACGGCGCGCCGCGACACCCGCTCGTCCAGCGACCGCAGCGCATCAGACTTGATCGTCGTGAGCAGTTCCGGCTGTCCGACGAGCACGATCTGCAGCAACCGCCGTCCCTCGTGTTCGTATCCGCCGAGCACGCGAATCTGATCCAGGACCTTCGACGACAAACTCTGGGCTTCGTCAATGATGACGACCGCATACGAGTTGAGCGCCACCAGCGACTTCAGAAAACCTTCCAGCGTGTCGAGCAACTGCGGCAGGTCGGCCTTGGCGAAGGCCCCCTTACGAATTTCATCGCGGCTGACGAGACCGAAGTCGCGCAGGATCACCCGCAGCACCTCCGCGTCGGTCATGTAGGGATTCAGAATCAGCGCGGAAAACGTGCGCGGGCCCAGCGCATCGATCACCGCGCGGCACAGCGTGGTCTTGCCCATGCCGGTATCGCCGGTCAGCAGCAACAGCCCCTCGCGTCGCCGCAGGCCCGTCAGCAACTCTTCGTAGGCACGGCGATGCGCGTCGGCCATGAAAAGAAATCTTGGGTCCGTCGTCAGCGCAAACGGCTGTTCGAGAAGGCCATAAAACGCTTCGTAGAGCGGCTCGTCCTGCGCCACGGGCGTCAAGGGCGGTTGCACGCGCTGATTATACGGGCAGACGTCAGATGGCCGATGCCAGATGCCAGATGTCAGATGAGAGATGTCAGATGTCAGATGAGAGATGGGGTGGATGACGGGAATCGAACCCGCAACAACCGGTGCCACAGACCGGTGCTCTGCCATTGAGCTACACCCACCGCATGGGAGACCGACAGTCTATCAAATGGGGCAATGGGGCAGTGAGGTCAGCGGGGGCCGCGGCCGCGCAGGCCGGTGCGTTCGGTGATCCATGACCGGAAGGCGGTGGCTTGTTCCGGCGTCATCACGGCGGCCATGCGGTCGTGGAGGCCGGACTGCTCTTCGACGAACACCCGGCGGGCGTCTTCCTGCATCTGCTGGAGGCGCGCTTCCTGCGCCTGGAGCAACGTCAGAATGTCCGCCCGCTGTGCGTCGGTCAGGTCCACTGCCCGCCCCAGATCCTCCACGTATGCCGCCGGCGGCGGCCCAAACATCGGCCCCCCGCGCCCCCGCCCCTGACCTCCCGGACCCCTGGACCCCTGGACCCTCGCTGGACCGTCCGTTCCCCTGGAACCTTGGACCCTGGACCCTGGACTACTCTGATGAAGTACGGTCCGCTCGAGCACAATCCCGCCCAGCAGGCCGATCGTGAAGACGAGCGTCATGAACGTCGCGAGCCACACGCGGGGTGAGGGGATGTTCACAGTCCGCCTCCGGTCGATGTGCTCGTCGCCAGCGTGGCGTCCGCGGTCGAATTCAGGAGCAACGAGAGCAGCTCCGGTCCGGCCACTTCGCCGGTCACAAGGGCCGAGGACACCAGCTGTGCGGACTCGGCGGTGTCAGGCGTGACCGTCACGGCTTCGGCGTTGGTGCGCGCCACGCTGGCCACCACGATGGCGAGTGCGGCGACGACGGGCACCAGGCGCCAGGTCCAGCGCCGGAAGTCGAGGGCGTCAACCCAGGAGGCACCGGCAGACTCCGCCTCGGCGCGCAGCGACGCCATGACACGTGCACCCACGGCGCTTGCGGCCGGCTCAGCGGCCAGCGTCGTCAGGGCCTGACGCATCATCTGCTGATCGGCCAGAGCCTCCGCACACGCGGCACAGGTGGCGATATGGGCATCCAGCGCCGCCCGTTCCGAGTCTGGAAGCTCGCCATCGGCGGCTCGCACCAACGCCGGAATGAAGTCATCGCAGTGAGGGGTCATTTGTCGTTCTCCTTGCTCGTCACGATTTGCTTCAACCGCTGCCGCCCGCGGAAAATCCGCGATTCCACCGTCCCAATCGGAATCTGCAGGGCCGCAGCGATTTCGCGATACTCGAGGCCCTCGATATCCCGCAGTACCACGGCTTCGCGCCACTCATCGGGCAACTGTGCCAGCGCGCGGCGCAGCTGATCGTGCGCCACGATCCGCCGCTCCACCTGCTCGCCGCTGACCATCTCCAAATCCTCGCGCTCGACGTCAGCGGCCTGATCCTCGCGACGCTGGCGGCGTTTGTCGAGATGTGTCCGCGCGGCGTTGGTCGCGATTTGATACAACCAGGTCTTGAACGCACTCTGCCCGCGAAAGTCCTTCAGGGCCTTGTAGGCCCGAATCAGCGCCTCCTGGGCCACATCTTCGGCGTCCGCCGGATTTGACACCATGTGCATCAGATATCGCACCAATAGCGCCTGATGCCGCTGGACGAGGTCGCCAAACGCGTCCAGATCGCCCTTCCGGGCACGCGCCACGAGCTCGAGATCGGCATCCGCCATGTGAGACTCGTGGCTGGTGGCCGTTATTCCCGGCCCCGCCGTAACGTGTGCGTGACGCTGCCGGCGTCGACGCCGTTCACCATCAGTGTGGCCCGCAGGAGGTAGTCCCCCGGCCCCAGATCCGCCACAGGGACCTGTCCACTCAGCGCCCGCCGCTGCGGGTCCGGGGAGGTCAACATGCGGCCCTCAGCGGATGCGACCGGCGGACCGGCCGGGGTCGTGAGCACGTCGAGCCGCGTGGTCAGCACCTGACCGGCTTCGACGGGGCCGTACACCTCGGCATACCACTCGATGGCAGGGGCGTCGGCCGCCGGCTGGAGGACCGGCACGAAATCATCCGCCCCGAGGCGCCCGACCATCAGCGCGCTCAGCCGGAACACGCCGGCCGGCGTCAGCCGCACATCCACATCTACATCGGCCGTGCCACGACGCCCCGACAGTTCGGAGGCTGCCCAGCGCAATCGGTACTGCCCCTCGGGGGCCAGCACGCCGGCGACGAGGGGGTGCTGGGTGACCGCCTCGCGTTCTTCGGTCCATTGCGCAACCATGCGTCCGTCCGGGGTGATCAGCGCAAATTCCGCCCACGCCAACGGCCGCGCGTTCTCAATCGTCTCCGCCACAATCAGCAGACGGATGCTCGATCGGTCGGTGTGCAGGACGGGATAGGCCGCGACGCGCATCGGCAGATCGGTGAACGGCCGTGTGCGACGCAGCATGTCGGTGAGCGACACGAGGCCGTCGGTCTCGGTGAGCGGCACAAATGCAAACGGCGCGCCGCGTACGACCACCCCTGCGCGGGTTGACGTGATCAACGCACGGGACACCGCGCCCGCGTCGAGCTTCATGTCAGGCGCGAGTGTGACTTCCACCCGCGCCCGTTCGCGCGCGACGATCTCCGACCACGCGCCGGTCACCACCAGGCCACCGGTGCCGGCCGCGAGGGCGTGGACGCCGTTGGCGGGCGGGATGGCCGCGGCGCCGGGTGCCACGACATAGAGCGCGATTCGATGCCGCGCGACGGCTTCGCCCAGTGCGAGGACCGACTGCCGCAGATCGCCAGAGATCACAAACGGCGCGGTGACGAGCACCAGGGTCTTCACACCAGGCTCGCCCCCCAGCAGTGTTGTCGCGCGCGTGACCGCGGTGAGCATGGCGTCCACGGCGGTGGCGTCCTGTCGGGATGTGCGCGGGGCTCCGGTGTGCAGCGTGAGGGCCGCGGCTGCGTCGACGATCCGCGAGTGTGTGGTGGTGAAGTCCACGGGCCGCAGGTCGGTGCTCATGGGAATCAGCGCGACACGGTCGGTGGGTGACACGGCTGCGGTGAGGGCGGTGAGTCCGGCGGTGATGGCGGCCGAGCGATCGGGTGTCAGCCGTGCGACGTCCACGAGCACGGCCGTGGTGCGTCCGTCGAGGCCGACGTTGGTGCCGTAGGGCAGTGGGAGGCCTGCGCGCACGGTCGGCGCGGTCGGCGGCGCCGTTCGCACTCCCGTCACGGTTTGTGGCCGTCCGTCGATGCGAATGATCAGGTCGGACGGTTGCAGATCGGCAACCGGGCGGCCATCGGCCCCGGTCACCACCAGGTCGAGCGTCGCGCCGACCGGGGCCTGGCTCGCGGCGAGGGGCCGCGCAGCCGGGACCGAGACCAGCGCGAGAAGTGGGAGGGCAATGAGGCCGGCGAACCGCATGTCGAAGGCATTGTAGCCGCGCTACTTCGCGATGGGCAGCAACTCCAGCAGGGCGAGGGGATCCACACGCGCGCCGTTGAGGCGCACCGTCCAGTGCAGATGCGGGCCGGTCACGCGCCCCGTGGCGCCGACGTGGCCGACGATCGCGCCGGCCTCGACTGTTTCGCCGACGGTGGCGGTGATCTTCGAGAAGTGCGCGAAAAACGAGAACAGGCCGAGGCCGTGGTCAATCACCACGCTGCCGCCGCTGAAGTAGAGGTCCTTGGCGAGCACCACCGCGCCGGGCGCCGGAGCGCGGACGGGAGTGCCTGTCGGGCTCAGGAAGTCGGCGCCGCTGTGCGCGCCGCGAGGTTCGCCGTTGAAGATGCTGCGCGTCCCGAACGCAGAGTTCGCGCGATGGGGCACCGGGGCCGCGAAGGTCAGCGCAGCCGTCGCGGGTTCGGTGGGCGCGGCGCTCCAAATCGCGTTCAGCGCCTTCGACTCGGCCGCGATGCGTTCCGCCATCGCGGCCGGGGCGTTCACGAAGTCGGGGTCCACGGTCAGGCGCCGCGTGCGGAATGCCTTCGCGGTGACCACCAGGTCGTGCACCGCCGTGGCGGGCCCGGTCGGTGAGTCGGCGTCAATCTTTACGGTATGTGTGCCGAGCGACACGTCGAGGTCGATGCCGACGAGGAGGCGCCACGAGTCACCGATGCGGACAGCCGGCACGTCGCGATCAAATGCGCGGCCTCGCACGGCGGTCACGGGCGCATCGGCCGTGACCGTCACCACCACCACTTCGCCCTGATGCAGGCCGCGCGCTCTGGCGTTGACACTGAGGGTCGGCGCCGGTAGCGGCGGGGCACACGCCGCCACGGCGACAGCAACCAGAAGCGCGCGCATGATGAGGGCCATACGTGACTGTACAATGACTCCCACGCGCCCGTAGCTCAGTTGGATAGAGCACCGGCCTTCTAAGCCGGTGGTCGCAGGTTCGAGTCCTGCCGGGCGCGCCACTGCCGAAGGCCGTGCCTGCGCCCGGCAGGACTTCTCGGGTCTCCTCGGGCGCGCTGATCTTGAGCGCGCCACCCAACATGTGACGGCGTCGCATTCGCCATGTCCGGCCTGGATTCCGGTCCGGTCGCCATAGAATCGGCGGGTAGCAGACCAACCCATTCGATATGAGGACGTGCGATGGCTGATTCCAACCGCGATCGCGCTCATGGCCGTGGTGTTAGCGCGTGGGGCGCGAGTGAGTGCGTGGCTCAGTCGCAAGCCCAAATGTCTATTGATTTTCAAACAGAACGACGGCCGCTTCCTGTGTATTCCGGGCCAGCCACGTCCGACCGAACACGTTCTCTCGGTGGCAATTCGCAATACCGGACGCCCTCCGGTGACTTTCGAATTGGACTGCGGTTCCCTTGAAGTCAAGGGGGCTTCCGATCCGATTCGCCTTCGGCACCTACAGTGTTCTTCTGCGCGACCGGCCACTCGTGGGCATGGGCAGAGTCTGGTACTGACGGCAAGGACTCATAGCCTTGACCCGTACCTGCGCGGGCTCGACTGCGAGCGACGCGACGGCCGGTCGTTCAAGAAACGCCGCTCTTGCGTTTCTTCCGCGTCGTCGAGCCGGAGAGCCGGCGTATGGTGGCGCCACCCAACATGACGCTGGCCCGCTACAAATCAGCGGGCCCTACGTACGGATTGGCCCGCTACAAATCAGCGCGTCCTACTGCATCTTCCAGAACGTGATGCCGCTGGCCTGCTGGCCGACGTTGACCGTGGCGGCGATGGTGCGGGTGCGCAGGTCGATGACGTCCACTTTGCCGGGCGCGGAGCCGACGCCTTCGCTGCTGACAAACGCGTAGCGCGAGTCGGGACTCACGGTCACGCCGTGCGCGATGGTGTTGGACGTCTTGAGGCGCGCGAGACTCTTGCCGCTCGCGAGATCGAAGATCTCCACCATGTGGCCCTGCTTGAGCGTGGCGATCATGAGCCGTCCATCTGCGGTGACCGCGAGGTTGTAGACGCCGCGACCGGTGGGGAACCGACGAGTGATCGCCCACGCATCGCGATCGACCTCGATGATTTCGTCGGCTTTGTTGCAGGCGACAAAGATCTTCCTTCCGTCATGCGACGGCTGCGCCCAGGTCGGGGAACAGGTGGCGGGTGCCATGTCGTGTTTCACACCCGCATAGCCGACTTCGGCCGGGTCCACGACCGGTTTCGCGGCTGCAGCAGGTGAGCCAGGCATCACGTGTCCCGCGTGCGGATCATCACTCGCGGGGAGCGGCCCTTCCTTGCCTTTCGCCAGCGAGAATCTCCGCGACAACTCAAAGCCCTTCGCGTCGATCTCGACGAGCTGGTCGTCCATCATGCAGGTGGAGTAGTGGCGCGAGCCTGAGGGATCGATGCGGCTGCCGTGCGGCATCGTGCAGGTGACAATGCGCGCGACCTCGGTCGCGGTTGGCGTGAACACCACAGACACCGTGGACGGCACCATGTCGCCGTGCAGGTTGAAGTTGACCGAGAGCGTATAGAGACCGTCCGGCGTGACGTCGAGCGATGCAGGGAAATAGCCGAGGTCGATTCCTTCGCCCACGAGCGTGTCGGCTGTTTCTCCAAGCGCGTACTTCCACAACTTGCCATCCGGTGTGCCGTGCCCGGTCGTCATGTAGAGGAACTTGCCGTCCGCCGACGTCTGCAGCCCGTGCGGCCCCTCCATCTCGTTCGGCAGCTCCCCGATCCGGGTGGTGCGTTCGACGACGGCGCCGCGGCGATCAAAACGGATCCGATGGATGAGGTCGGCGGATTCGGCCCCGACATAGACCCAATAGGTGCTGGTCGGTTGTGCCGCCAGCAGGGCACCTGCCAGGACGACCCCGGCCAATCCGAGCGCCGCGGTAATTCGATTGCGGGAGCGTGGGGCGTCTGCCATCATGTGCGCCATGAAATTAACACGGACGACCCTTGGCGTCTTTGGCGCGTTGGCCGCGCTGTCGATCGGCTCCCTGACCGCCCTGCATGCCCAGGCGCAGGCGGGGCAGGCCGCGCAATCCGCCGTGGCGGTGGCCAAGCTCGTGGCCGAACCCGCCAGTGTGTCCCTGCGCGCCGGAGAGTCCGCGGCCCTGAAGGTCACGGCCTATGACGCGGCGGGCAGAGTAATCGCCGGTGCAGACATTCGCGTGAACCTGCCGCGCAACGCCGGCACCTACGCCGACGGGCGCGTCACCGCCTTTGCGGCCGGCACGTTCACCGCGACCGCCGTGGCCACCGGTGCCACGCCCGTCACGCTGGAAATTCCAGTCGTCGTGGCGTGGCCGGCACTCGCGAAGCTCGAGATCACGGCCGAGCCGGGTGGCCTCTACGCTGGCGTAACCATTGCGCATACGGCGGTGGGTTCCCACGCGGACGGGTCGCCGCGTCCGGGACTCGTCGCCACCTGGCGCACCTCAGATGCCTCAGTGGCGACAGTCGATCGCTTCGGACACGTGACTGCCCTCAAGGCGGGCGCTGTGACGATCACGGCAACCGCTGATGGCGCGTCAGCGACAAGGGCCTACACGGTGACCGCCAACCCCGTGGCAACCATTGCGCTCAAGATTGCGGAGACGACGGTCCGCACGGGCGATGTGATCGACCTCGTCGCCACCACATTGCGCGCGGATGGAGGACCTGTCACCGACGCGCCGATTACGTGGAGTTATACCTACAAGGCCCCAGAGGGCAACACCGTGCAGGCGCCTGGCGGCCCCGGCATCATCGACAACGGCTTGTTCGTCGCCAACTATCCCGGGCTCTTCACGATTCTCGCGTCGGCCGGGTCCGCGCACGCGCGCACCACGATCGAGGTTACGCCGCGCGACGTGCGCAAGCGCTTCACGGTCGTTGGCCGCGGCATCATCCGCGACACCCACACATCCGACCTCTGGCCCTACACCGGCAATGACGGCCGCGACTACTGCATTGTCGGCACCTGGGGCGGCGAGGGGTACGCGCATGTGTTCGACATCACGGACCTGTCGAACATCGTCCGCACGCATTCGATCAAGATTGATGCGCGCACGATCAATGACGTGACGGTGTCGCCGGATGCGCGGTATGCGGTGCTCTCGCGAGAAGGCGCCTCCAATCGCGTCAACGGTGTCGTGTTGCTCGATCTCAAGAACCCGGCGCAGCCGACGGTTGCCTCGTCGTTTGACACCGAGCTGACGGGCGGCGTGCACAACATGTTTGCGACCAACGATCACCTGTTCGCGGTGTCGGGCGGGTCGAAGTACGTGATCATCAACACCGAAGACCTCTCCAAACCGACCTATGTCAGCGAGTATCGCCACCCGAATGCGCGTCTCCACGACCTGTGGGTGCGTGATGGTGTCGCCTACTCCGCGCAGGGAGGCGTCGGCGCAGTGGTGGTCGACGTCGGAAACGGCGCGTGGGGTGGTTCGCTGAAGGAACCAAAGCTCATCGGCACGTTCCCCATTAACAGCGGCCACGAAATCTATCCCTACGCACAAGCCTCAACCGGCAAGTTGTATCTGTTCCTCGGTGACGAACAGATGAGCCGCCGCGGCCGTGTGTGGGAAGGCACCAACTATCAGTTGTCCACGCCCGGTGGTGGTCCGCCGCCGCGTGGTGGTGTGCCGCAGACGTCGGGCGGCTACACCCACATCGTCGACTTCACGGATCCAAAGAACCCGCGCAAGGTCGGCCGTTATCACCTTGAGGACTACGGCTCCCACGACATCATCGTGGAGAACGACATCCTGTATCAGGCCTACTACGACGGCGGCGTCCGCATCGTCGATGTCTCTGGCCGGTTGATGGGCAACATCGCGGACCAGGGACGCGAGATGGCCGTGTTCAAGCCGTTTGATCCGGAAGGCTACACACCCAACGCGCCGTTCGTGATGAACGCGATGCCGTGGAAGGGCCACGTGCTCTTCACCGACTTCAACAGCGGACTCTGGGCCGGCAAGCTCGAGCCGATGACTCCCGGCGGGCGGTAGGACGCACAACATTCGTGGGGCCCGCTGAATGTGAGCGGGCCAGGGGCCGGCGCGCTCACGTTCAGCGCGCCCTACGGCTCCAGCTCGACCTTGAGCGCGGCCGCTCGAAGCCGGCGGTCGGCAGTCCAGAGCGGCTGCTTGCTGAGCTTCGCGCTGGCCAGCAGGTGCACGTCGATCCAGCCGAGGCCTGTTCCAAAGAGGCGGTGCCGGTCCACCAGCGCGTGCGCCTCGTCGGCTGTGGCGACCAGGACTGTCGGCAGGGCTGTCAGTAACTCAAGAACTTCGGTTCGCTTTGCGAGAGAGCCACACGCGAGCTCGCCCATGACGAAGGGATGCGTCAGCACGAGTCCTTCTTCAAGCAGATATTCAAGGTCGTGGTTCGACCGTCTGAAATGGTCGATCCAAATCGACGTATCGACCAGCATCCGGCCGCCTACTTGGCAGATCGCCGGCGGGGCGGAGCAGTCGCCTTGCGATCGGACCCGCCAAGTGCGGCGAGACGCCGCGCGCTTTCGCGCGCAATCAACGCACGCAGCCCTTCATGCAAAACCGCAGTTTTTTCTGTGATGCCAGTCAAGGCCTGGGCGCGGTCGACCAGCGACGCATCGAGGACAAGGGTCGTTCGCATGCATATAAGTATGCATCAAAGAGAGGCGCGGGTTGACAATGACCATTAAATATGGTCAATTGACCACTAATCATGGTCAATATGTCCAGCCCCTTTGGAGGGCAGACGCGGACACGGGTGCTGCTGGCGCTGGCGTTGCTCACGCAGAGTTATCCGCGTGAACTGGCGCGACTGCTCGAGGTGCCCGTCGCCGGGGTGCAGGCGGCCTTGCGGGGACTCGAGCGGGACGGCCTCGTCGCCGGACGCCTCCTCGGGCGCACCAGGCTCTACGACCTGAATCCCCGGTACTTCGCGCGCGAGGAACTGCGCCACTACCTGTTGCGCCTCAGCCAGGGCGCGCCTGACCTGACCGCCGCCGTGACGGCGCTGCGACGCAGGCCGCGCCGGGAAGGGAAACCTCTCTGAGCCTGACACGCAGGTCCACGCTGGCCGAAGTCGCGGCGGCTGTGGCAGGCGCTCTGCGTGATGCGGGCATTGATGCCGTGCTCACCGGAGGCGCCTGCGCCACGGTCTACTCTGGCGGCGAATACCAATCGCACGATCTGGACTTCATCGTTCGGCGAGGGGGCACACGAGTCACATTGGATGCAGCCATGGAGACGATCGGCCTGAGCCGGGACGGCGACCGCTACGTCCATCCGCGTACACCGTTCTTCGTCGAGTTTCCGAGAGGTCCGCTCGCGATTGGTGATGACCTGCGGATTACGCCGGTCGTGTTGCGCGTCGGGGGAGGGCGGGTCACGCTGTTGTCGGCGACCGATGCCTGCCGCGACCGTCTCGCGGCGTTTTATCACTGGTCGGACCGGCAGAGCCTCGATGTGGCGCTCGCGATTGCGCGGCGGAATCGCATCTCCCTTCCAGCCGTGCGCCGGTGGAGCGCCGCGGAGGGCTTCGCCGACGCCTGCGACGAGTTCGCGCGGTTGCTGAAGGCGCCTCGAAAGGCCTGAACGCGGTATTCTGGCGACTCTTCATGCACCCCATTGCTCTGCTCGTTGCGCTGGCGCTCATGGCCGCCCCTCTGCTGTCGGAGCAGAGTGCGGATCCGAGCCTGATGCGTTTCCTCAAGCAGCAGCCGGAGTTCCGGCTGATCACGCCAGAAGATGTCGAGCCTGATGCACACCGCCTGGACGCAACACCGCTTGCGACTTGAGGCTGTCGTCGTGGGCGATCTCGCCGTCGAGCAGCCACGACACGGTCTGCAACCCGATGTGCGGATGCGGTGCCACGTCCATCGTCATGCCTTCGGTAAACGACAACGGACCGAAGCGATCAAGGAAGCACCAGGGACCAATCATGCGGCGTCCACGCGCGGGCAGGGTGCGCAGCACCGTGAGGTCTCCGAGGGCGATGTCCTTGCCTGGGTACGCGGTCGGCGGGTTCCGGATGCTCATGGGGTGATTTGAGTGGACGTTTGCAGCCTCCGGCGGCCCGTGAGGCGAGCGTGTGCCAGGGTGTGTCTGGTGGGCACGGTGGAATGTAGGGCACGCTGGGTTGCAGCGTGCCAACACGGCCCGCTCAAGTTCAGCGGGCCCTACGTACGCGGAACGGCCCGCTCAAGTTCAGCGGGCCCTACGAGACCCTACACGTAGTGCAGCCAGCCGCCGGACCGCGCGTGGCGCCCGCGCACGGCGGATTGATACGCCTCGCGTAGTGCCATCGTGATCGGGCCGGTCTGGCCTGTGCCGATCGGTCGACGGTCGATTTCGCGGATGCCGACGATCTCGGCAGCGGTGCCGCAGACAAACGCTTCGTCGGCGACGTATAGATGATCACGCGTGAGCCGGGCTTCCTGCACGGATAGTCCGAGGTCGGCCGCGAGGTCGGCGACGGTCGCGCGCGTGATCCCCTCGAGGATCGCATCCACAGGCGGCGTGACGAGTGTGTTGCCCCGCACCAGATACAGGTTCGCGCCGGTGCACTCCGTGACGTACCCGTCGGCGTCGAGCAGAATCGCTTCGTCCACACCCTGCCGATGGGCGTCGGTCTTCGCCAGGTAGGAGTTGACGTAGTTGCCGCTGATCTTCGCCTTGGTCATCATCGCGCCGGGATGATGGCGTGGATAACTCGACACACACGCGCGGAGGCCTTCGTTCGGCGATCGTTGTCCGAGGTACACGGATTCCTGCCACACCGCGATTGCGACGTGCGGCTTACCGGTGTCGAGTGTGAGATTCCATCCACCATCAGCCAGCCACACCAGCGGCCGGATGTAACAGTCGCCATACCCGTTCTCACGGACCGTCGCCGAGACGGCTTCCGTCAGTTCGTCCAGCGAATACGGCAGGTCCAGGAACCCGAGGATCTTGCAGGAGTGCTCGAAGCGCAGGAGATGCTCCCGCAACCGGAACACGGCGAGCCCCGTGTCGGTCTTGTAGGCGCGAATCCCCTCGAACACGGCGATGCCGTAGTGAAACCCGGCGGTCAGAAACGGGATCGTCGCCTGGTCGGTCGGCACCATGCGCCCGTTCATCCACGTAAATCGGCTCTCCATGGCGCGTAAGTGTAGCGCGGACTGGAGTATCCTTCGCGCGGAGGTTCGCTATGTCCTTGCGTCGTTTTCTCGTCGTCAGCGCGATTGCGCTGACCGTCTTGCTGCCCTCATCCACTTTTGCCCAGGGCCGCGGCGGCGGTGGCGGGGCCGCGCCCACACCTCCTCCGGGACCACCCCGCTTTGAATACGTCGGCCCGACCAACGCCGGCCGCATCGCGGCGGCCGCGGGCGTCGTCGGGAAACCGGGCGTGTATTTCGCCGGCGCAGCATCAGGCGGCGTGTGGAAAACCACCGACGGTGGCGCGACCTGGAAGCCGACCTTCGACAACGAAACCTCGCAGGCCATCGGCGCGCTCGCGATCGCCCAGTCCAACCCGAACGTCGTGTGGGCGGGCACCGGCGAAGCGTGGGCCGTGCGCGACATGGACATGATGGGCGACGGCATCTACAAGTCCATCGACGCGGGCGAGACGTGGACACGGATGGGGCTCACCGAGACGGGACGCATCGGCACCATCGTGGTCCATCCGACGAACGAAAACGTGGTGCTCGTGTGTGCGCTCGGCCGCGCCACCGGCCCCCAGAAGGAACGCGGCGTGTTTCGCACGGAAGATGGCGGACGTACCTGGCAGCACGTGTTGTTTGTAAACGAAGACACCGGCTGCTCCGGGCTGCAGATGTCCGTGCAGGATCCCAACATCGTCATCGCCAGCACGTGGGAGATCTACCTCCAGACCCACATCCTCGAAAGCGGCGGCATGGGCAGCGGCATCTACATCTCGCGCGATAACGGCAAGACGTTCGCGAAGGTGACACATCCCGGGCTGCCGGAGTCACCATACGGCAAGACCGACGTCGCGATCGCGCCGTCCAACGGCAACCGCATGTATGCGCTGATTCAAACCGGCGCCGACGGCGTAAAAGGCCTCAAGTCGGAAGCCCAGGGCTCGTTGTGGCGATCTGACGATGGCGGGCGGGTGTGGCAGAACGTGAGCTGGGACCGTCGCCTTATCGGGCGTGCGGGGTACTACATCCGCATCCGTGTGTCGCCCAACGACCCTGACCACTTGCTGATCGCGAACAGCACGTTGTGGCGGTCACGCGACGGCGGCAGGATCTGGGAAAGTGGCGGTGGTGGTTGTGGCGATTGCCACGACATCTGGTGGGATACCACGCCCGACATGGCCAGCCACTACATCGTCACCGGCGACGGCGGCATGGGCATTTACGGATCGCCGCTGAATCCCACAGGCAACACCAGCGTGTCGCTGCCCATTGGACAGATGTATCGCGTGACGATCGATCAGCGGAGCCCGTATTTTGTGTATGCGAGTCGTCAGGACAACGGCAGCATGCGCATTCCGAGTGCGAGGCCGATTGTGCCGGCGAATGTGCCGTCGTACGCACCGCCTCCGCCTCCGGCCCCGGCGGCACCTGCGGGGGGCGGTCGAGGCGGCGGTGGCGGAGGTGGCCGCGGTGGTGCTGCGGCAGCGGCGCCCGCGCAACCGCAGGAGTCGATGCCGTCGTGTGAGTCCGGCTACACCTATCCGGAGCCGAACAACCATCGGTTTGTGTTCGGCACCTGTTATGCCGCGCACGTCGCGACCTTCGACGAAGTGTCAGGTCTGCGTCGGTCGATCAGCCCTTGGATGCACACGCTCGATCACGATCCCGTCGGACTGAAGTATCGCTGTCAGTGGTCGCCGCCTCTCGCCATCGACTGGTTCGACAACTCGGTCTACTTCGGCTGTCAGGTCGTCTTTCGCACACGCAACCGTGGCCAGTCGTGGGAGGTCATCAGTCCCGATCTCTCCACCGGGGATCCCAGCCGCATCCGTTTCTCAGGTGGTGTCGTCGGCGACAACCTCGGTCAGTTCTATGGCGCGACGATCGCGGCCATTGCGCCCTCGCGCACGCAGAAGGGTGTGTTGTGGGTCGGCACCAACGACGGCAAGGTCTGGATTTCCCGCAACGAAGGCAAGGACTGGACCGACCTGACGAAGAACATCCAGATGCCGCCGTGGGGCCTCATCCGTCGCATCGATGCATCGCACTTTGATCCGGGCACGGCGTACATGGCCGTGGACTACCATCTGGTCGATCAGCGCGATCCGTATTTCTTCAAGACGGAGGACTTCGGTCAGACGTGGCGTCGGATCGATGCGGGACTGCCGAAAGGGCATCCGCTCGACTACGCGTTGTCGATCGCGGAGAACCCGAACCGCAAGGGCATGATCTTCGCGGGCACGGGCCACGCGTTTTTCTACTCGCTCGACGACGGGCGCACGTGGACGCAGTTCAAGGACAAACTGCCGGCCGCACCGGTGAACTGGATTGAGGTACCGAAGAACGCCGCTGAAGTGGCGATCGCGACCTACGGTCGTGGCCTCTGGATCCTTCGTGATGTGTGGCAGCTGGAACAGCCCGAAGTCGGGCGTGGCCAGGCGGCATTCGAGATGTACAAGCCTCGACCGGCGACGCGCACCGCCACCGGGGGCACGGCCACGTTCCCGTTTGTCATGAAGACCGCGCCGACCGGGCCACTCACGATGGAGATTCTCGACTCAAGTGGAACGGTGGTCTCGACCAGTCAGGTCACGGCGCAGCAGGGGACCAACGTCGCGACGTGGAACCTCCTGTATCCGATGCCGGATCAGCCGGTGTTGCGTTCGATTCCTCCCGACAATCCCTACATCTGGGAAGCCGGACGGTGGGAGCGCCGTGAGCGCCCGGTGACGCACTGGGGTCTCGGTGCGCAGCGCTGGCAGCCCCGCGCGGCGCCAGGAAAGTATCAGGTGCGGCTCAGCTACAACGGCCAGACACAAACCCAGCCGTTCGAAGTCTGGCGCGACGTCACGTTGCCGTCCGATGACGATGACCTGATTGAGAGTGCATCGATGCAGGTCGACATGGTGAAGACCATCAATGAGGTCGTCGACAAGATCAACCGCATCGAGATCATGCGAGCGCAGGTGGAAGATCTGCGCAAGACTCACGCCACCAACCGTCAGGTCGACAGCGCACTTGAGGCGCTCTACACGAAGATGTACGACACCGAGCTGCACTTCCTCTCACGCACCGAGATGCACTCCGACGACAAGTGGTACGTCGAGAAGTACAAGCTCTATCTGAATCTCGTCTGGCTGCTGTCGGAGATCGGCGGCAGCGGCGGCGACGTGGCCGGCGGTCAGGGCTACGCGCCCACGGACGCGGCGAAGAGCGTCTACGAGGACCGGCTTCGCGAAATGGTCGCGGCCCGCGCGGCATTTGAGGCGTTGATGAAGGAGGTCGCGGCGTTTAATATAGCGAACGCGGGGAAGGTTGCTCCAGTCAGCGATCGACTGGCGGGGCGCTGATAGCAATTGAGGATTGAGGACGGAGGAGTGAGGATTGGCAATTGTGGCGTCTGGTGCCGGTCAATTGCTGATTGCGAAATTGATTGAGGGATTGAGGGATTGAGGATTGGGGCACAATCCTCAATCCTCAATCCCAAATCCTCAATAACTCGCCCTTATCTTCATCTCTCTCTTCTCCACCATTCCCTTCACAGACGCCGAGATGCTGGCCGAACGCCAGACGTCCGCGTGAATGCGATAACCACTGACGGTCTGCGAGTCGGCGGACCACATCAATGAGCCGGCGTCGTACGCAAAATCAGCCGTGCCGTCGGTCGTGAGTGCGCGTGGGGCTTCGCGTGTCACGAGTGGCCGCAGCCACACGTTGTGGTCGCGAATCTCGACGACGTAGCGGCCGTCAGGGGACGTGACAGGTGGTGCCGAAGTAGGGCCGCCTGGGTTTACAGGCGGCCGAGCCTCCGCGGGTCGCCTGGGCAAACACTCGTAGTCGGTGGGCGGTACTTTGTTCCAGTCCCACTTGATCTGCAGTTCGCAGCGCCAGTGCATCGCGTCGAGTGTGAACTCGACGGCCATGGCGCCTTCCTGGATGTAGGCGTTTTTGCCGTCGTACTGCACAGCGAACTGCGCGGCGGGATCGGCGAAGGGCAGCGTGAGCGGCGTGAATTCGTAGCCGGTTCGCAGATTGAGTTCGATCGCCAGGCGCTGGTGATCGAAGAGCGGCTCCTTCGCGCCGTGCTGGGCGTCCACCGTGAAATAGAGATGACCGCCGGTCACGGCCTTGCGGAACCAGAAGTGTCCGGGTTTGGCCCACACAGGCGCCGTGACGTCCGGCTGAATGGCTGCCACAGGCGCGAGTGTGGCCGCGGCGAGCGCCGCCACGCAGAGGTTCCGCCGGACGCGGTTTCGGGGCAACATGTGGCTTGTCATGTTGTTGCGAAGGCTACCACGCCGATCCATCCTCGTCATGCCCGTGCTCTGTGCGCTGGGGCTTCTCATCACGGCAGGCCCCGTGTGTGCCCAGGGCACATCAGCGCAGGGAGGCGTCCGCAACAAGGCCTACTGGCAGGGCGTCATCACGAATGAGTTCAAGCCGCCCGCGGGTGTGCCGCTGCTGATTCTGCTCGGCGAGTTGAACACGATGCTCGGGTCGCCTGATCCCGAATTGCGCGATGACATCGCGTATTCGGTGCTCGCGACCTGGATCTACCGGCAGCGCATTGTGCCGGTTGGAGAACGCATGCGGCTGCTCAGGTCGTGGCAGGACAACCTCAAGGCGGGCATCGGAGAGCAGGGCGACGAGGGGGTCGTGTTGCGGTCGTTCTCCGCGCTGGCGCTCGGTGTGCTTGCCATCCTCGACACCGAGGCGCCGTTCCTCGATCGCGACGCGTTCAGCACACTGCTTGCCTCAAGCCTCGCCTACCTCAAGGCTGAACAGGATGTGCGCGGCTTTGATGCGCGGCTGGGCTGGTTGCATTCGGTGGCGCACACGGCCGACCTCGTGAAGTGTCTCGCGCGAGGCCGCCACCTGCAGCCCCAGGAGCAGGCAGTGGTGTTAACGGCCATTGCCGACAAACTCGCGGCCGTGTCAACACCGCTCGTCCACGGCGAGGACGAACGGCTCGCGCGCGCGGTGCTGTCGATCGTCGGGCGTCCGGATTTCGACGAGGCCGCGTTTGCGGCATGGCTGACGACGATGGCCCCGGTGCGACAGACGGGGGTGCCCACGTTGGCCACGCTCGCCACGGGGCAGAATCGCCGCGACCTGCTCGTGTCGTTGTTTGCGATGTTGTCAACAGACCGGCGCGATCTCCCTGGTATCACCCGCGCGCGGGCGGTGGTGCTTGAGAGCCTGAAGGGATTCATGTAGCCATGTGGTGGCGCACGCACTCGGAGCGCGAGGGCTTCAGCCCTCGCGTCGAGCCAGGGGCTGAAGCCCTTGGCCTCCTGGTGGTTGGCGCGCTCCTGGCGGGCGCGTGCCTGCCACAGGCACCCGCGCGGATGCCCGGCGCGGTGGCACCGGTGCAGTCGGAGTCTGTCGAGCCCCGCGTGGCGATCGAGCCGTTTGTCTGGTCGCCGCAGCGGCGCCTGACGTGGGCGGATTTTCAGGGGCCGCCCGACATGATGAGCGCGGCGGTGGCGATGACGGCCTACGCGATGTCGCTCAACACCGCGTGTGAAGGTGATCGCCTGGTGTCCAGAGTGACCTCGACGTTCCTGCCGCACACCTCGTGGGTGAAGACTGCGTACATCCTGGACCGTCGCGCCGAGTCCACGCTCCGTCACGAACAGGCGCACTTTGATCTGAGCGAAGTACTGGCCCGGCGTCTGCGGGTCGAGTTGCGCGAGCGCCGATCACCGTGCGACGGATCAGACGCCGAACGTGTGGCGATCTACGCGAAGTATCAGGAAGAGGACGCGAAGATCCAGCGTCAGTACGACCGCGAGACAGGACACGGCACCGACTCGCGCCAGCAACAGCTCTGGGAGTCGCGCATCCAGTCCTGGCTCAAGAACCTGCCGGAGTGAAACATGCAAAAAGGCGTTGGGTGCCTTTTTCGCTCTCATGGGCGAAAAAGGCACCCGACGCCTTTTTGTCCGAAGGTGCCTACCGCTTGCGAATGGTCTGCATCAGCGTGCCGGTCGGCTGGCCTTCAAAGGCCAGCTGCGCGCGCAGGATGTAGTCGCCTGGCTTCAGGTCGCCCACCGGCAGCGTCGCCATGAACATGAACTTGTCCTGGATGGGCGTCGCTGAGGGCTGCGGCGGTGCGGAGGCGAGCGGCTTGGCCGTCAGGTCGGGGAGGATTTCGACGATGGCGCCGAACGGACCGGCGGGGCGGCCATACAGTTCGAACACCGCGATGATTTCCTTCTCCGTCGTGATGGTCACCAGCGGCGCGAAGCCCCCGGCGCTGGCCGCGCCCATCATCAGGCCCCCGAGCTTGGCAGGGCCGGCCTCGGTGGTCAGCACCTTCATTTCGTAGTCGGCCGTCGCGGCGCGGTTGTCGGTCGACACGGCGGCCACACGCAGCCGATAGGTGCCCGCCAGCGCGGGGATCGCCGCTGCCAGCACCGACCGCTGCAGCTCTTCCGGACGCGCGGTCCACTGCGCGACGAGTTTGCCGAGCGGGTCGTACAACGCGGCGGCCGCCGCCTTGAGCTTGACCGACGGGTCGGTGGTCTCCGCGAGGGCGAAGACTTTCATGTCGGCTTTGGGATCTTCGTTGCGCGAGGCAATGCCGACCGCGCGCAGGCCAAAGCCGCGATGCACTGTGAGTTCGCGCAGCATCGACACCGGTGTCGGTGCCGCCGCGCCGGCGCGCGGAATGTTGACGCCGGCGCGTGCGCGGATGGTCACGTCAGGACGCGCCGAGCGCACTTCCAGACGCGCGCTCGTGCCTGTCCGTTCGTTGCCCTCGGCCGTGAACGTCGCGGTGTAATACGCCTGCGTTTCACGCGCGATGCGCGGCATCGCGCCACCTTCGCCCGTGAGGAACAACATCTGGCCGCCCGTGACGCCCACGAGGTTTTCGATGCCCTCGGCCGCCGTGCGATCACTCTGTTCAGAGCGAATCACAAAAAACTGCGCGTTGGCGACATCGGCAGACACGCCGACGCGCTGATACAGGCTCGGCTGCACCACGCAGTCGTCCGGGCTGTCCATCGCCGCCGTGCTGGCGGCTGCACCGGCCAGCGCCGTCGTGAAGAACAACACCGGCGTGAGTCCGCCGCCCGTGTTGCCCGCCGCGCCAAGCAGCGAGTCGAGCGCAGTTACCGTGTCGCGCGTGTGGCAGCGACGCCCGGAGGCCGTCATCGAGGCCTTGCCGCGGCCCTGCACGCGGTCCAGCGCCGAGCGGAAGGCGGCCCGGTCGGTAGTCGGCGGCAACGCAATGGTGCCGCGCGGAATCGCAAACAACGCCAGACGATCGTTCGGCGCCAGACCCTTTTCAAAGTCCGTCAGGGCCTCTTTCACGCCAACCTCGAGGCCCGGGCGCAGCGTTTCTTCGTCAATGATCGCCATGAACGTACGGCCCGCATCCGCAATGCTGTTGGTGCCGAACGGCATCGGCAACGCCGACGCGGGGGTCTCCGCGCCGAAGCGCACCAGCTCGAGTGAGGAGATGGCGCGGTCCTTGTTGCCGACGCGCAGCGTGATCTGCGCGGCGGTCAGGTCCGTCACCGGCTGGCCATCGGCCGTCAGGGCGATGAATTCCACCGTGGCCGGACCCGCGGCCGCAGCCTGGAAGGCGTCAGCGGCACGAAGCACATGGCCGGACGTGGCTGCGGTCACGGCCAGCGTGGCGGCAAGGAGGCTCTTCAGGGTGAACAGGGATTGCAGGGGGCGTCGAGTCATAGGGTCCGGGCCTTCGTGTGGCGAGTTAACGAGTCACTTTGCGGAGCGGACGCACCACGCGCCCACCCGCCTGATTTTCCGCAGCGACGGTGGCACGCACTACGTAGTCGCCGGCCGGAAGGGCACCGATCGGAATCGCGGCGGTCACCAGGAAGCGGTCGGCCTCGGTGGTCGCGGCAAACGCGCCCGGCATGGTCACAAGCGCCGGACCGTTCATGGTGCGCGCCACTTCGAACATCACACCAACCTGCGTACCTTCGCGACCCCCGTAAATCTCCAGGTGCGCCATGGCTGAAGCCTCGGGGCCGAACTCCAGCCGTGGTTGGAATTGTCCATTGCGGGACAGCCCGAGCACAAGATCACTGAGCTGCAGGGAGCCGGCGACGGCCAGACCGGCATCCAGCGTGAAATCCGAGGTCCCGCCTCGTCCCGAGGCCTCGGCGGCCGCCACCCGGACGCGGTAGGTCCCGGCCGGCACGGACAACGCCGTGACCACCGGGTCGCCCAGCAGTTCGTCGGCCTTCAGCACCCGGCTGGCCACCATCCTGCCGCTCTCCGCAAAGAGACCGACAAGCGCGTCGTTGAGGACGGCGGCCGGATCGGGTGAGTCAAACAGCACCACCACCCGCACATCGCCGCGTTCCGCTTCGCGCGAGGTGAAGCCGGTGACGCGCAACGGCAGGTCGCGATAGGTGACTGACTCCTTCATCATCGCGATGGTGGTCGCCGGCGCCGCGGTCGCGAACCGGTTCTGTGGCCGCTCCACCGTCATCTGCGGACGCGCCCGAAGCACGACGTCCGGACGGGACACACTCAGGCCGAGCCCGCGTACCGACCCCTGTGTTTCTTCAGGCTCAGGAAAGAAACGGGCGAGGTAATACCCGCCACTTTCACGGATGACACGCGACAACGCGCCGTCGGCGACGCCGCTCAGGTGCCACAACGGGGCACCGGTGACGCCGGTGAGGTGTTCCAGGCCGGCGATGTTGACGCCGACCTGCGACAAATCCGGCTGCACGATGTACACCTGCGCGCGCGCGTTGGCCGCCGCTGCGCCGACCTGCTGAAAATTCTCCCGCGTCAGCTGGCAACGGCCGATGGACACGCCCGTCTGCATCGACAACACGCCCTGCGGGCCGACCATCCCGCCGGAGACAAAGATCACCGTCACCGGGCCTTCGCCGCCGCGCAGGTCGTTCAACATGCCGCGCAGTGAGACCAGCGTGTCGCGCGCCAGACATCCGGCCTCGCCGCTCGACGACTGGCCACTCAGCATTGAGATCGACTGCGCCACTTTCGCATGGTCCGTCGTCAGGTCCACCTTGACCCCGCCGTACGGCACGGTGACCAGCGCGATCCGATCCGTCGGCTGGAGCGACTTCACGAAGTGGCTGATGTGTTCCTTGAGCGCGGCTTCCCGCCCGGCACGAATGGTCTCGAAGTCGACCGCCAGCACGATGGACCGGCCGGTGACCGTCGCGACGTTGCTGCCGTAGGGAAGCGCGGCGTCGGTGCCGCCAATGCCCTGCACGGGCACGTACTCAAGCGCCTGAATCGCCCGCGTGCGTCCGTCAATCCGAAGCGTGACTTCGTCAGCGCGAAGATCGGTGATCGGGCGGCCGTCGGCGCCGACTGCAGAAAAATCGACCGCGATGAGTTTCGCGCGGTCCTGGGAGGACAAGACAAACTGCTGCTGCGCGTCCATGGACATGACGGACGCGGCCGCGAGGCCTGCAGACACAACGACACCTGCGAGAGTGCGCACACGCATGCTTACGTCCTCAGCGGGCCGGAGGCAGTTTTCTGATGGTTCGCACCACCCGCCCGCCGGACTGGCCCTGGGCGGCCACAATCGCGCGGATCGCGTAGTCCCCCGGCTGCAGCGCGCCCACCGGAATTACCGCCGTCACCAGGAACTTGTCGGGTTCATTCGTGGCCACAAACGCCCCCGGCATCGTCGCGATCGCCTGGCCGTTGAGCGACGACGCGATTTCGAAGGCGACACCAACGGGTGTGCCGGGCTGGCCGCCGTAGATTTCGAGCATCGCCAGCGCCGTGACTTCGTTCGTGAACTCCATGCGTGGCTGGAAACCTTCAGGCCGGTTCTGGCCGACCAGGAGGCTGCTCAGGCGGAGCGGGCCGGCCGGCGTCAGGGCCACATTGACTTCCACGTCAGCGGCGCCTGCGCGGCCTTGGGTGTCGATCGCGGCGACTCGCAAGCGATAGTCACCTGGGGGGGCGGGCAGCGCCGCGACTTTCGGGTTGGTCGCCAGCTCCGCGGATGTCGCCATGGAACTCGCCACCATCCGGCCGGTGCCGTCAAACAGACCGAGCATGGCCGTCGCGATGGTCGCTGTGCCCGGCGCATCGAACATGGCCAGCACCTTGAGGCTGCCATCCGCGTTGCGCGAGGTGGCGCCACTCACGCGCAGCGGCAGGTCGGTGAACAGGCGTGCCTCGCGCATCATGTCCAACGGCGTCGAGATCTTCGTGGCGGCCGCGCCGGTCGCACTCGCGGGCCGTCGCACCTGCAACTGGGGCCGATGGCGAATGGTCACGCCGGGCCTGTTCGACGACACGCTGTAGCCGCGCACGGTATCCGGCGCTTCGTTGGGCTCCGGCTCGATGCGGGCCAGGTAATACCCGGCCGACTGCACGATGATGCGCCCGAGCGCGGTTTCAGAGCCGGACCGGAGGTTCCAGAGTGGCGCGCCCGTCTGGCCCGTCAGGTGTTCGAGACCCGCGCGGCCCGAATTGTCCGCACTCAGCTCGGGCATCACGACGTACAGCTGCGCCCGCGATCGTGCCACTGCCGCATTCACGTTGTTGTAGTGCTCGACCAGCACTTCACACGTGCCCATGGTGTTGAAGTAATCCACGCCGTCAATGGCCGATCGGCTCAGGCTTTCGACACCTTTGGGCGCCACAAGGCTGCCGGCAAACAGGATGACCGTGAGCGGTGCTTCGGCGCTCGCAATGCTGTCGAGGGTGCCGGCCAATGCCACCAGCGTGCTCCGCGTGTTGCAGCCGGCGTTGGTGCCAGGTCCGCTCTGCGGCGCACGGCCAACGATGGGGTCGAGCGCCTTGAGCAGGCGCGCGTGGTCGCCCGTGAAGTCGGACTTCATGCCGCCATACGGCACGGTTACGAGCGCGACGCGATCGGCCGGACCGAGTTGGGAGAGGAACGTTCTGATGTCGTCCTTCAGGTTGCCTTCGCCACCCGGACGCAGCGTCTCATCGTCGATCACCATCAGGATCGTGCGGGCATCGCCCGAGATCACGTTGCTGCCGTACGGCGGCGGCACGCGCACGGCTGTGCCGGCGGAAACAGGGACGTAGTCGAGTGCGCGAATGGTGCGGGTGCGACCGTCGATGCGCAGTGTCACGTCCTCCGGGCGGAGGTCGGTGACCGGAAGGCCGTCAGGGCCCAGCGCGGTGAAGTCGACAGCGACCAGACGCGCGCGGTCCTGCGAGGAGAGCACAAATTGCTGTTGGGCCGCGACGGCGGCGGTCAGCAGGCAGACCCCGGCGCCGGCCATCGTCGTCCGGCGGAGAACAGTCTTCGGGAACATGCGTCAAGAATACCTTGGACCCAAGAAAAAACCCCGGACCGGAGCGTGAGCTCCAGCCCGGGGGTGTGTGTCAAACCGGTCAGGTTCCCCGAAGGGAACTTACCAGTTGATGCGCCAGTGAATCTGGCCGATGCGGCCGCCGGGATCAAACGTGGTGTTGATGTCCGTGTAGGCCGACCCCACCTGGAAGATGGTCTCGCCGGATCCGGGGCTCATCGAGTGGTTGAAGTTGATGTTGTTGAACGCGTTGAAGACTTCCAGCATCAGTTCGACGTTGCCCCGGCTCAGGAAGGGGAACGACTTCTTGATGCGGAGGTCCACACGGGTGAACGCCGGTCCGTTGATGGCGATGTCCTTCGCGCCGCAGTCCTGCCGGTAGATGCGAATGCAGCCGGCCTCGGTGCCACCGGGACGGATGTAGCGGCCGGACGGCACGCCGAACGTGCTGTAGCCGGTGGTGCTCGTCGGATCCGGGTTGTAGGCCCGGCGCGTGTTGTCGATGATGTCCTGCGCCATCGAGTAGACCGTCGTGGTCCCCGTCGCGGACTTGTAGGTGCGGATCTTGAACTCGTTCTGGAGTTCCTTTGCCGTCATCCCCACCAGCGTCGCGTTGGTGATGCGGTACCGGTTGATCTGGAAGCGTCCGTTGCCGGAGAACTCCCAGTTGCCGAGGATGCCGTTGAGGATCGGGTTCATGTCGGTGCCGAACCGGCGGCCGCGGCCGACCGGAATTTCGTACACCCAATTGGCCTTCCATTCGTGCGGTGCGCCCGTGCTGTCCACTTCCATCCGGTCGAACCGGATGGAGTTGTTGACCAGTGACTTGCGGATGCCGTAGGTGTAGTTGGCCGAGACGAGGAGTCCGCGCGAGAGACGGCGACGGAGGTCGACCTGCAGGCTGTTGTAGCGCGTGCCTTCACGATCCTGGACGATCCAGGAGCCGCTGGTCGACGGGTTCATCACCCAGAAGTTGACCGGGTACCCGGCCGCGATGCCGTTGACGCGGAAAGCCGTGGTGTCGAGCGCAGACGCCGCACTCAGGACAAGCGGATCGAGCGGATCGAACCGATCGATGAACGCGAGGTTGGTGTACTGCGTGGCGGTGTACATCGCCGGGTTGGTGACTGCGGCGCCGGAACGGCCGCTGAGGAACGCCTGATGGATCGGCAGGGGCGACGTGCCGGGCGCACCAGTGTAGGCAAACGTGTTGCCGCGTCCCGCCGCCCGGTTGGCGATCAGATTGGCCTGCGCGAGCTTGAACTCGTCGAAGAAGCCGTTTTCGAAGATCACGCGCTCGTTCCAGTTTTCCTCGGCCCACGCATACATGTTTTTGTTGCCGACGTAGCGCACTTCCACCGCCATGTCGTTGCCGATGGACCGCTGCACGCCGGCCGACCACGAATGGACGCGCGGCTGCTTGAGGTCGGCCTGGAACATGTTCAGGCTGTTCGCCGTGGTGGCCGCGATCGGGTAGACCGGCGCCTCCGGGAAGGCCGGCGCGCCGAGACGATTCTTTTCGCGGAACAGAATCGGCCAGCTTTCACCCGCGCACACCAGGCAGAACGCGGTGTTGCTGCGGGTCGCGCCCGTTTCGCCACCGGGGTTCGAGCCGGCGTTGACTGTGAAGCGGTCGAACCGCTCCTGGTTGTACGTCATCGAGTACCCCGCGCGAATGGTCGCGGTATCGGGATTGCCGAGGATCGTGCGCACGATGCCGTCCTGGACGTTCGGCCGCCACGCGAAGCCGAGGTTGTAGCCGATGTTCGCGTAGTTGATGTTGTAGGCCTTGGTGCCCGGTGTGAACGGATAGTACTGCGGCTGCGCCTTGCCCGCCACCAGGCCAGGCTGGAACAGGTTGCAGGCCCGGCCATCCGGCCCGGAGCCGATGCCCGAGATGCCGCACAGGTCCTCGAGCTTGATCGTCGAGAACGTTTCCGTCACGGGCACAAACGGGAGCTGCACGTCCCATCGGACGCCCGCGTTGACCGTCAGGGTCGGCGTGACACGCCATGAGTCGGACGCGTAGAGCGCGAACGAGAACTGGCGCGCCTTCTGCTCGAGTTCACCGTTGTAGACGTATTTGCCGGTCTGCGCACTCAGGCGTGCCGTGCCGGGAATCGACGACACACGTCCCGTCATCAGCGCGTAGAGCGACCGCGCGTTGCCCAGCGTGGTGGTCGAGGCGCCTGGGAAGTTGGTGGTGTTGAACATGGCCGCGGCCGGATCGTTCGTCGTGTCGAATCCGATGTTGATCGTCGGCACGACGTTGTATGTGTTGGTCCGGTTGTGCACGCCCGAGAACGAACCACCGAACGTGAAGCTGTGCGCCCCGCGCAGCCAGCTCAGGTCGTTCGTGAGGCTCCAGGTGGTTGTGTTGCGCGGCGCCGGAGCCGTCGTGTTGTAGTAACCGGTGAAGAGCGGCACCGCGACTGCGTACCCCCCCATGTCATCAAAGTCGGCTGAGGTCACGTTGCTGAAGAAGTCGTTCGGGGACCACTGCCAGCCGCCCTTGAACTCGTTGACCATGTTCTGCGACAGCGTCGACCGCAGGCCGACGGACCCCGTCGTGCGGTAGGAGTTCTGCTGCCCTGCGTTGGCAAACCCGGGGTACCGCGCCTCGCGGCTGTTGAGCAAGTCGGGGTTGCTCTTGAATCGCTGCCAGTAATAGGTCCCGGTCAGGCGATGACGGTCGGTGATGTTGTAGTCGAGCCGGCCCGTGGGCGCGTACTGGTTGCCCACCCCCTCCGCCTGATACACGTAGTTCTGTGTGATGAGCGAGGCTGTCGTGTTGATGACCCCCGACGTCAGCGTCGCCTCATGCACGCGACGGATCAGATCCACGATCTGCGGATCCGCCGTCGACAACTGGCCGTTGGCCGCCGCCACCGCCAGCACGTTGATGCTCTGAATCGATCCCGCGGCGCCTTCGTAGCGCAGGATGCCGTTGCGCGCCGCTTCACCAAGGATGGTGCGCGTGCGCGTGGCCGACGACGGCTGGTACTGATGCTCGAAGTTCAGGAAGAAGAAGGCCTTGCCGCGGCCGTCAAATCCCGGCAGCACAATCGGACCACCCACACGGCCGCCGTACTGGTGCACGATGACGCGGTTGCGGGGCAGAGCGTTGATCGAGTTGAAGAAGTAGTTCGTGTTGAGTTTCGGGTGACGGAAGTAATGATAGATGCTCGAGTCGAACTGGTTCGAGCCCGACCGCGTGACAAACGCGATCTGCACCGAGCCGGCGCCCGCGCCGACGCCGGGCACCGCGCCGGTGACCGTGATTTCCTCAACCGCGTCCATGCGGGGGGTGACCATCGAGAAGAAGCCGTCCCCCGACTGCAGCATGTTGCCCGTGCCGACGCCGTCAATCGTGATGTTGATCGTGTTGTTCGGCAGACCGTTGATGAGCGCGGCGCGTGGGCCACCGGTCGTGGAGACGCCGGGCAGCATCGTGACCGAATACAGCGCGTTGCGCGAGACGATCGGCAGTTCGCTCAGCTGTTCCACTGAGAGCGTGGTGGTCACGGCGGGGGACTGCGTCTGGACGAGTTCGGCGCCGGCTTTGACCTCAACGGTCTCGGTCAGCGCGCCGATTTCGAGCCGGGCTGTGACTTCACTGGGACGTCCGGCCAGCAGACGCACCTCGTTGGCGACAAACGTCTTGAATCCGGTCAGCGAGACCGTGACGGTGTAGGTGCCGGCGGCCAGGCCGGGAACCGAGAACTGGCCGGTGGAGTTGCTGACGGCTTCAACCGTCACGTTGGTGGCGTTGTTCTTGATGACCACGGTGGCGCCGGGAATGGCACCGCCGTCGCTATCGACGACCACGCCCGACAGGGACGAGGCCGACGTACTTTGCGCCAGGGCCGAAGCACTGACGCCCAGCACGAGCAGGGCACAAACAAACACACGGAGACAACGGACGTTCATCAGGGTTCCTCCTCCAGGTCCCCTGAATACCGGAAACGGCACGCGGGCTACGTGGCATCTCTTCTCCAGTATTCGGGTGAACCGAACTCTATGTGAGCACATCCGGACAAGTCAACGACTCCATGGTCCCCCTGAACTCAGCCAGAGCGCGGCGTGGTGCCCGTCCGGGGCCGGAACACCCAGCCATCCCGTGACGTATCCCACCCGCATGCTGCAGGACCTGCGTTACGCCCTCCGGGGCCTCATCGGCCACAAGGCGTTTACCGCAGTCGTGATCCTGTGCCTGGGCACAGGCATCGGCGTAAACGCCACGATCTTCTCCGTGGTGGATGGCGTGTTGATCCAGCCGTTTCCCTATCACCAGCCGGACCGCATCGTGGCGCTCCGGATGGATCGACTGAAAACCGATGACCTGAACTTCGGGTTCTCGTACCTGGACCTGCGGGATCTCATCGAGCAGCAGTCGCGATTCCGGGCCGTCGGTGCATCGTCCGGCCGGTCCGTCACGCTGGCAGACACCGGCGAACCGGAACGCTACCGGGCCGGCGCCGTGTCATGGACGCTGTTTCCGCTGTTGGGGATTTCGCCCATCGCGGGGCGGTCGTTTGATGCGCAGGATGATCGACCGGGCGCCGCTGGGGTGGTGCTGCTCAGCGAGGAAGTGTGGACCCTGCGCTACCAGAGCGATCCGTCCGTGCTGGGACGCCGTGTGTTGATCAACGGGCAGCCCCACGAAATTGTCGGCGTGATGCCGAAGGGGTTCAAGTTCCCCGACAACCGGCAACTCTGGATTCCGCTGACGCCGCTCGCCCATCAGGAGCCGCGTGACAGCCGCGGCCTGCGGGTGTACGCCCGGCTCGCAGACGCCGCCTCCGCCGCGCTGGCCAACGAAGAGGTGCGCGCGATTACCGCGCGGCTTGAATCCGACCATCCCGCCACCAACGACGGATGGCGCGGCAGGGCCGTTGATCTGCGGACCGAACACCTGCCGACCGACGTCACCCTGGTCATCTGGTTGATGATGGGCGCGTCCACGCTCGTGCTGTTCATCGCGTGTTCCAACGTCGCGAACCTCCTGCTGGCGCGCGCCACCGTCCGTCGCCGCGAGATCTCGGTTCGCGCGGCCCTCGGCGCCGGGCGGGGCCGCATCGTCCGCCAGCTGCTCACGGAAAGCGCCGTCATCGGGCTGCTCAGTGTGCCGCTCGGATTGGCACTGGCCTACGTGGGCACCCAGATGCTGACGGCGTCGATGCCGCCCGACCAGGTGCCGTTCTACGTGACGTGGCGCATCGACTGGCGGTCGATCCTGTACACGGTCGTGGTGGCGCTCGGCACGGCGGTGGTGTTTGGGCTCGTGCCGGCGTGGCAGGCGACCCGCGGCACGCTGCATGATGAATTAAAGGAAGGCACACGCGGCAACAGCGGCATGCGATCGATCGCGCGCAACTCGCTGGTGATCGCCCAGGTGAGTCTGGCAATCGTGTCGCTGGTGGGCGCTGCCCTGTTTGTGCGCACGTTCATCAATCTCGACGACTACGGGATCGGCTTCGAGCCGGCCCCGCTCCTGACCATGCGGGTCATGTTGTCGGACGACGAGTTTGTGCCGGAGGGGGCAAAAGCCCGGCGGGTGCAGACGCTCGTGGAACGCATTGAGCAGGTGCCCGGCGTCCGGAATGTCTTTGCGTCGAATCTCGTGCCCCTGTCCGGCGGTGGTGGCGGCGGGGCCCTGCAGATTGACGGCGTGGCGTTTGAGCCGGGACGTGAGCCGCAGGTCACATTCGTCGGCGTCACGCCGGGCTTTCTTCGCACGCTCGGCACCACCGTGCGCGGCGGCGAGGACTTCACCGCCGCCCAGGGTTGGTCGCGCACCGCAGTGGCGCTGATCAACGAGACGCTCGCCTCCAGGTACTTCCCGAACGCCAGTCCGCTGGGCCGCCGGCTTCGCGTGCCGCAGGGCGCCGGCGACGCGCCGTGGTTCACGGTCGTCGGGGTCGTGCCTGACATCAAACACGATGGCATCGACCCGGAGGATCGGCCGTTTCCTGCCGTCTACGTGCCGTATGCCTGGCAGGAGACTCCGAACACCGGCTTCACCATCAACGTGGCCGGGGATCCTGCGTCCGTGGCGCCGTCGATCCGTGCCGTGCTGCGCGAGTCCAGCGCGACGATGCCGATCTTTCAGGTCCAGACGATGGACGAACTGCGGCAAATCAGCTTCTGGCAATTCGCGATCTTCGGCTGGGTGTTTTCGATCATCGGCGGCATTGCGCTTGTGTTGGCCGCGGTCGGCGTGTTCGGGGTGTTGTCGTACTCGGTGTCACAACGCACGCGCGAAATCGGCGTGCGCATCGCACTCGGTGCCAGTCAGGCGAGTGTGCAGGCGCTCGTGATGCGGCAGGGCCTCATCCTGGCCGGCATCGGTATTGTCGTGGGGCTCGTGATCGCCGCTGTGGCGACCCAGAAGGCGACAACGCTCCTGTACAACGTGTCGTCGACCGATCCACTCAGCTACGCCCTGGTGAGTGTGTTCCTGCTCGCGATCGCCGCAGCCGCCAGCTGGGTGCCCGCCCGCCGCGCCATGCGCGTCAATCCGATCGAAGCGCTCCGGGGGGACTGAGCACCGGGTTCATGGTGCATCGGTTCATGGTTCATGGTGCTGTGCTGGGTTCCGGGTGCGGGGTGCGGGGTGCAACGCATGTCGGAGCCGAGGGCTTCAGCGCTTGTGTCTGTCCCCGGGGCCAAAGCCTCTGGGCACCATGCCCTTGACACTGCTGTATCGGAGCGCGACAGTTACGCCCATGCGAATCCGCGTGGTGGTTGTCGGTGTCATGTGTCTGGCCGTCATCGTCGGACTGAGCGCTCGAGCGCGTCAGCTGGCGCCCCAGCCGTTTGACCTGTTGATTCTCAATGGCCGCGTCCTTGATGGCAGCGGCAACCCGTGGCTTCGCGAAGACCTGGGCATTCGCGGCGACCGCATTGTCGCCCGCGGCCGGCTGGCAGGCGCCACAGCGACCAGGACGATTGACGCGCAGGGGCTGATCGTGGCGCCGGGGTTCATCGACGTGCACTCGCATGCCAGCGGGTCGCTCGCGCGCGAGTCGCTGCGTGACGGCACGGGCTTGCTCGCGCAGGGCATCACCACGGTGGTGCTCAACCCCGACGGGGGCGGCCCGGTGGATGTCGGGGCGCAGCGCAAGACGCTCGAGAGCGGCGGCGTCGGCGTCAACGCCGCGTTGCTCGTCGGGCACGGCAGCGTGCGGGGAGCGGTCATGGGGAGCGCGCGCCGTGCGCCGACACCCGACGAACTCGCCCGGATGACCGATCTGGTGCGTGTGGCTGTGGCGGACGGCGCCGTCGGATTGTCGAGCGGACTGTTTTATGAGCCGGGCCGGAACGCGGCGCTCGAAGAGGTCATCGCGCTCGCACGCGTGGCCGGCGGCGTCTATACGAGTCACATTCGCGACGAAGGCAACTACGACATCGGCGTCGTTGCCTCGGTGCGCGAAGTGATTCGCGTCGCGGAAGAAGCCGGTGTGCGCGGTGTGGTCACCCACATCAAGGCGCTGGGACCGGACTCGTGGGGATTGTCAAAGACGATCATTGCCGACATCAACGCCGCGCGGGCTCGTGGCGTCGAAGTGTGGGCCGACCAATACCCCTACGAGGCGTCATCCACCAGCTTGGGAGCGGCTGTGTTGCCCGGGCCATCCGGTCCCGAGGCGCTCAAGGCGCGCCTCGCTGAGCCGTATTCGAAGGACGAGTTGCTGAAGGAGGTGACAGAGAACATCAGGCGGCGTGGTGGACCCGCGTCCATTGTGATCGCCTCCGGCCGCGATGCGCCAGGTCTGGCCGGTCAACACCTGCAGCAGATCGCCGAAGCTCGATCTGTGACGCCCGCGGAGGCGGCGATCGACATCCTGATGGGCGGCGGCGCATCGATCGTGTCATTCAACATGTCCGAGGCGGACATCGCCGCGTTCATGCAGCAGCCGTGGACGATGACCTCGTCGGACGGCGACTTGTCGGTGCCCGGGCCGAGCCGGCCGCATCCGCGCGGTCACGGTGCCTTCGCGCGAAAGCTGTCGGTGTATGTGCGCGAGCGCGGTGTGATCACGCTGGAGGATGCCGTGCGTGCGGCGACGTCGTTGCCCGCGCGCGTGTTCGGCTTCGCGGATCGCGGCGAGCTGCGCGAGGGCGCATTTGCCGACGTGATTGTGTTTGATCCGGCCGGGGTCAAGGATCTGGCGACGTACACCAACCCCCACCAGCACGCGACCGGCATGCGCTGGGTGCTCGTCAACGGCCGCGTTGCGGTCGAGGATGGCGCCGCGACCGGCGCCTTGGCCGGGAGGGTGCTCCGGAAATGAAATGAGCTCGGAGGTGATTTTCGGCGCTCACGACATCCGACAATCACCTCCGAGCTCATTTCCAGCGCGCGAGGTAGTGCTTCATGCGAAGTTTGCGCACGGTGTTGGCGGAGCTCATGTAGCGGATGGTGCCGAAGATTTCGCGTTCGGGGGCCCAGGGGCGATCGTAGCGGCCGAGGGTCCAGCAGTAGCCCGTGTAGGAATTCGGGTTGCGGCCGTCGAGGGCATACCGGTTCATGACGTCGATCATCGTGTCGAGCGCTTCGTCCGCTGACGGACTCCACTCGAGGATCTTCTTCCCCCAGACCATGCGCATGTAGTTGTGGCACGTGCCGGTGGCGGCGAGCTGGCGTTGCGCGGCGTTCCAGACAGGATCGTGTGTGTCCGCGTGCATGAACTGCTGGCGTGTGTAGGTGTAGGGCCGCTCGTCGACGGCGTGGCGATCGAGCGTCGCGCGTGCCCAGGCGGGCAGTGAATCGAAGTGGGCGTAGTCGTCGGGGCGCCACGCGCACATGTTGTAGCCGAGTTCCCGCCAGGTGATCAGCTGATCGAGAAACGCCTCGGCGTTGTTCGACGCGCCCCACCAGCCTTCGCGTTGTCCACGTTTACCGGTGCCGAGTTTTCGGCTCGTCCAGCCTTCAGCGGTCATCACGGCGGCGAACACCTCGTGTGGACCGATGTGTCCGAAGTGCAGGTACGGCGAGAGCCCGCTGGTGACCTCAGCGTCGGGGTGTGAGTGGTCGTCGACGTAGTGCGGCAACCGATCGCGCACGAACCTCGCGAGCGCCGCCTCAGCCGCGACGGTTCCGCCGCGAACCTCCGCCGGTGCCACCGAATGATCAATGGGCAACGAGGCGATCAACGCCTCCGGCGCGCGCAAGACATCAGTCGGCGTCGACGGCCAGCGATCCGCCAGCCCCACGGGCAGGGTCGCTGCCGGGAGCCCGGAAAAATCAATCGTGTCCGGCCATGCCGCGAGGCTGTCGCGAAATGCCCCCTGCAGGTACGACCGGAAGGAGAACGCGGTGAGAAAGACCTTGTCGGTGGCGCGCATCGGCAGGATGCCGTTGGCATCCACTGCCTCGAGCCGCGCGCCGATCGATCGACCCGCAGCTTCGATCATGCGCGGGATAAAAAACGACGGAAAGTCGTCCGTGATCACAAGACACGCGTCCGCCGCCAGTGACGCGAGCAGGCCCTTGCCGGCGCCTCGTGCGGGTTCGACGTATGGCAGGTAGCTGACCGGGGACCCGGCAAGCGCCGTCGCGTGATCGGCCATGCCGTCAATCACAAACCGGTGCAGGCGGTCACAGGCCCACGGGTAGTCGCACCGCAGGGCTTCAAGAATCACAAGCGGCTTGCGCCACGCGCGCGCCTGTTCCACCGCGTGTTGCAGGGCAACGTTCGAGCGCAGGCGTCTGGAGCCCACCATCCAGTACAGGACGTACGCCCCGTCAGGACGCGCGGGGAGGGCATTCAGTGCCCGGATGCGCACGGATGGCACTGGCATGGGCTCAGTCTGACACAGCCCGCGGTCCATGGGCTGCTGTAAGATTCCGAGCCTGGGAGTTTCTATCAATGACGCGAGTAGTTCGAAGTGCCGTGGTGGTGGTCGTGGGCCTGGTGGCGTTCGGAGCGCAGTTTCAGGCGCAGGACCGGCTCAGCAAGATGCCGGGTGTCATCGAGTTCCAGGTCATGCAGAAAGCGCTGCAGGGCGGAGCCTTTGTGTCAGGGGCCGTCACGCCGACGTGGGCCGACGACGCGAAGTCGTTCACCTACACGTTTGATGGCTCACGTTACCGCTTCGACACAGCCACGATGACGGCGGTGAATGAAGGCTCGGCGGCGGCAGGGGCCCCTGCAGGGCGCGGTGGTCGCGCCGGCCGTGGCGGGAACGCGGCCGGGCTGGGTGGATGTCCTCCCGAACAGGTGGAGCGCGGACGCCAGGCGAGTTGTGTTGGCGCCCCGAATGGATCGATGCGCGCGTTCTTCAAGGACAGCAACATCTGGATTGCGAGCGCGGACGGTACGGGCGAAAAGGCCCTGACCACCGATGGCAGTGTCGAGAAGCGCATCAAGTACGGCACCGGCAGCTGGGTCTACGGCGAGGAACTGGGCCAGACGTCGGCGATCTGGTGGTCGCCGGACTCCACGAAGGTCGCGTTCTACCGCTTTGATGAGAGCAAGGTGAAGGACTTCTACCTCCAGCTGTCGCAGACCGGCATCCAGAGTGAACTCGACATCGAGGCGTATCCGAAAGCGGGCGCGCCCAATCCCGTCGCCGACATCTTCATTCACGACGTGAAATCGGGTGTGACGACGAAGGTGGATGTGCGGGACGGCCGTCCGTTCACCGACATTCCCGAGGATGGCTCGGTGTTCGCCAACGACAACGTCGGGCATTACGTCTATCGCGTGAACTGGTCACACGACAACGCGGAGCTTTACGTCAATCGCACCAACCGCCGGCAGAACAAGCTCGAAATGGCCGGATGTTCGGCGTCGTCTGGGGAGTGCCGGGTGATTCTCGCCGAGGAGTGGCCGACCGGCTGGGTCGTCAACTCGCCGCCGATCCAGTGGCTGAGTGACAACACGCGCTTCACCTGGATCTCCGAACGCAACGGCTGGCGCAACATCTATCTCTACAGCAAGGCCGGCACACTCATCGCGCCGCTGACGCAGCACACCACGTTCGAGGTCGTGGGGATCACGAAGATCGATGAAAAGGCCGGCGTGGTGTACTACACCGCGCGATCGGGCGACAACTGGATGAAGGTGCAGTTGCATCGTGTGCGGCTCGACGGCACCGGCGATGTGCGGTTGACTGATCCCCGATTCACCCACACCGTCTCGATCTCGCCCGACAACGCGTTCATCGTGGACACGTATCAGACGCACAAGGATCCGCCGGCCACGCAGTTGCTGGATGGCAGCGGCACGGTGCTCAAGGCGATCGCGGCCAGCGACCTGACGAAGTTCGAGCAACTGGGGCTTCGCAGGAGTGAACAGTTCACCTACCTGGCGGCGGATGGCAAGACGACGCTGTACGGGATGATCAGTTTTCCGGCGAATTTTGATCCGGCGAAGAAGTATCCGGCACTGGCGTCGGTGTACGGCGGTCCCGGTTCCGCGGTGACCAACGAAAACTTCGCGGCGCCGAATGCCACCGCGCATTACGGGTTTCTCATGTTGCAGCTGAGTTCGCGGTCGGCGCCCGGGCAGGGCAAACGGGTGCTCGATCAGGCGTACATGAAACTTGGCGTCACCGAGATGGACGACATGGCGCTCGGCGTGAAGGCGTTGTGGTCGCGGCCGTATTTTGACAAGGATCGGGTCGGCATCTACGGCACGTCCTACGGCGGCTACAGCGCGGCGTTGTCCATTCTCAAGTTTCCGGACGTCTACGCCGCCGCCTCCGCATCGTCATCCGTGACCTCCTGGTATCACTACGATTCGATCTACACCGAGCGGTACATGTGGATTCCGCAGGAGAACAAGGACGGGTATGAGGCGGGCAACGCGATGAACTTCGCGAAGAACCTGCAGGGCCGGCTGCTGATTTTCTACGGCACCGCGGACAACAACGTGCATCCGAACAACTCCATGCAGCTCATCCGCGCGCTGCAGCAGGCCGGCAAGAGTGTTGAGGTGCAGGTGGGGCCGGATGTCGGCCACGCCGGCGTCAACAACGCCCGCATGATGGAGTTTTTCATCGAAAACCTGGTCATGCGGCCGGAACGGCTCCGGGGGGCGTAGTGCTTGATTATTCCCGCCGGGAATGGTGGCGTTCTTCCGGGTCACGGCCATGTCCCTGCTGCGGCTCGTGAGTCACCCGGCCGTGACCGGCGACGACGCCCTCAATTCGCCGACAGGCCTGGGACCTGCTGATTGCGCTGCAGGAGGACCCGCGCGGCCGGTTTCTGGCAGAGCCACGCGGAGTCGCGCCCGCGTGGATCGCCCTGTCCAAGCGCCCGGCCACGTCGGTGACGCTCGACTGCAGGTTCTCCACGCGGTACCCCTCGGTCGTTGTGGAGGTTCTTCGCTGAGCGTCAAATCCGACCCGCGGTGCGCCTCGTAGACAGAATGCCCGCTGCCCAATGTCCCCCCGCACCGCCCTCCTCATCGTGTTCCTGCTCTACGGGCTGCCGCTGTTCAGGCTGCGGTACCAGTGGCGGTCGACCGTGTATCGCCGGTATGACTGGAAGATTCACGTCCTGCCGTGGTTCGGGCACGATCTGGCAGCGTTATTCACGAACCGCTACTTCCGGACTGATGAGGAACGGGCGATGGCGCGGCGGTTCAGGATCTATCTGGCGGGGTATGCCATTCTCGCCGTGAGTGTCATAAGGTGGCCGTGGTGATGACTGGACTTCTTCTTGTCACGCTTGGGGTGAGTCTGGGGATCCAGGCGGTGCTGTTTGCCTTCGCCGCCACGTTCAAGACGGACAAGGTCACGGACCTGTCGTACGGGTTGACGTTCGCGCTGCTGGCGGGATGGCTGCTGAGCCGCGGGGACACCTCTGCGCCGGCCCAACTGGCGCTGGCCACCATGGTGGTCGTGTGGGGCGTGCGGTTGGCGGGGTACCTGTTCTATCGAATTCTCACGATCGGCCGCGACGCACGCTTCGATGGCATCCGCGAACACTTCTGGCCGTTCCTCAAGTTCTGGCTCGGGCAGGGCATCGCCGTGTGGGTGATCATGCTGCCCGTCACGTTGTGGTTCGCCGCGCCGGCGCCGTATTCGTTCTGGATGTCGGTGGGCGGCACGATCTGGGCCGTCGGGCTGATCATCGAGACCATCGCCGACGCTCAGAAGTTCTCCGCCAAGATCCGGCCCGGCGGCCACGACCGCTGGGTGGACGAGGGGTTGTGGAAGTACAGCCGGTATCCCAACTACTTCGGCGAGATGTTGTGCTGGTGGGGCGTTTATGTATGTGTGGCCCCTGGGCTCGGTCTCTGGAATGTGCTTGGGATCCTGGGGCCTGTGTCCATCACGTACCTCCTGTTGAAGGTGACGGGGATTCCGACCCTCGAAAAAAGCGCCACCAAGAAGTGGGGAAACAACCCGGAGTATCAGGCCTACGTCGCGCGGACGCCGCGGTTGGTGCCGTGGCCTTGATTGGCCGGTGACATGGCCCGCTACACTTCAGCGGGCCCTACGGAACCGTGACCTTTCTGACGCCCCGTGTGGTGAGGAGTGCGGGCAGACGCTTGCGGTGATCGCCTTGGAGCATGATGGCGTCGGATTCGACCGACCCGCCACACCCCAGGGCCGCCTTTAACTGTTTCACCCAGATCTGAAGTTCGGCGTCCCTGAGACCCAGCTGCTCGATGACCGTGACTTCCTTGCCACCTCGGCCGGAGCGTTCGTAACGGACGACCGCTCTCTTCGGGCCGGAGCGGTCGAAGTCACCGGGTTCGAAGTCCCGAAGTCCCGGAGTTCCGGAGTCCCGCGGTTCCGAGGTGCCGGGGTCCGGGAGCCCAAGCTGCTTGCGCAAATCTCCGAACGGGTTGTTCTTCATCGCACCCGCACCCGCACCGAGCACTCAGCACGCTCAGCACCGAGCACCGTGATCGCAGTTCGTCAGAACTGCGACCACAGATACTGGTTCGTCACTTCGTGATGGAACTGGACCTCGGCCGTCTTGATGCGCGTGCCCAGGGCTTTCGGGCAGCGATCCGCCTGCGCCTGCTTCACGTCCACGTAGCGCTGGTGCACCTCGGCGCCGAGCAATTCCGCCATGAACTTGCTGCCTTTGAAGAGCCGGATGCCGTCGTAGATGTTGTCGGGCAGGAACTTAGTGCGTGAGCGTCGCGCTTCCGCATCCTCATCACCGAGCGGGCCTTCAAGGCCGGTGCGCAGCAGCGTGTAGAGCGCGAGGTAGGGATTGGCGTCCGGCGCAATCGACCGTACCTCGACGCGCGCCGACTTCTCGTTCCCGAGCGGAATGCGCACCATCGCGCCACGGTTCACCGCCGACGCCTTGATCTGATTCGGCGCCTCGTAATGCGGATCCAGCCGGCGATAGGCGTTGACGCTGGGGTTGAGGGTGAGACAGATCTCCTGGCCGCTCGCCAGAATGCGATCGATGAAGCTCCACCCGGCCTTCGACAGCTGGTCCTGGCCCTTCGCCTCAAAGAACGTGTTCTTGCCGTTCTTCGAAATCGAAATGTTGGTGTGCATGCCGTTGCCGTTGACGCCGGTCATCGGCTTGGGCAGGAAGCTGGCCGTCAGATCCATGCGCGCAGCCACCTGCCGGCACAGCAGCTTGTAGAGCAGCACCTGGTCGGCCGCGACGTTCACTTCGCTGTACGAGTAGTTCATCTCGAACTGGGACGGCGCCACTTCAGGATGGTCCTTTTCGTTCTCGAAGCCCATCGCGCGCTGCACCTCAGCGGCGCTGTCGATGAAGAGGCGGAGCGCATCGCCCGGCAGCGAGTGGTAATACCCGCCGGTGCTGATGAGGTCGAACGCGCCGGTCTCGTGGAAGTGGCGCTCGGCATCACGGCCCTTGAACAGGAAGCCCTCAATCTCCATTGCCGCGTTGAAGACCGAGCTGTCCTTCTTGAACCGCGAGTCGGTGAACGCCTTCAGCCGCGAACGCAGGTCGGCGACGTACGGGGTGCCGTCCTTCTCAAGCACGTCGGCAAACACGAGGGCCTTGCCGGGACCAAACACATCCGACGGCAGCATGTAAAACGCCGGCCAGTCGATCGACAGTCGCAGGTCCGACTCTGCCTGCTGCGAGAAGCCCCGAATCGAGGATCCGTCAAACGTCAGGTTGTCGGCCGACTTGAGCAGAAACTTCTTGTCGTAGTCGAGGGCGTGCATGCGTCCTTCAAGGTCGGAAAACACCACCGTCACGGCCTTGATCCGCTTTTCATCCGTGAGGTACCTCATCTGGCGCTCGCGTGCCTTGTGTACGGGCGTGCGCTTGACCCGGGCCTCCTTGGTCGCCAGGTTCATCTCTTCGAGTTTGTCGTAGGGGATTTCGAGGAAGTCGCGGAGCGGTGTGGTGGATGCCATGCGGAACAAACTAGCATAAATAGTCGCTTAACAAAGCTAAATCTAATGTGAGTGATGCTAAAAAGCGATAAATTATGGCTTCTTGTCGTTGCCGCATCAGGTTCTGCCGCCCTGACCTGTCAGGTCGTCTGGCAACGCTGGCTGGCCCTGCCAGTGGGTGGCACCTCGACCAGCGCGGCGGTGTACCCATCACGGCGCCATGATGCGGGGACCCATGACGGCCGGACGCCGGTTGACGGCGGCGGCTTTATGTCATATCCTTATATCCGGATTTACGGATTGATGCCTGCTGCCCCGTTGCTCCTCGATTCGCTGTCGGCGCTGGCCGACGCCACCCGCTGCCGCATGTTGGCCGTGGTGGAGGATCACGAGTTGACCGTGTCGGAGCTGTGCACAGTGGTGCAGTTGCCGCAGTCGACTGTCAGCCGTCAGCTCAAAGTGTTGGCCGACGCCGGGTGGCTGGCGTCCCGCCGGGATGGGACGAGCCGGTACTACACGCTGGCCCTCAAGGATGACTCCCGTGAACAGCTGTGGCGCATCGCGCGTGAGCAGGTGGCAGACCGTCCGAGCGCCGCGCAGGATGCCCGACGTCGCGACCGCGTGTTGAAGCTCCGGACGGCGACCTCGCAACGGTTTTTTGCGACGACCGCCGGTCAGTGGGATGGCGTCCGCGACGATCTCTTCGGCCGCGACTTCCTCTCAACGGCGCTGCTGAGTCTGCTCGACGATACCTGGGTCGTGGGTGACCTCGGCTGCGGCACCGGCGTTGCGGCGGCCACACTCGCTCCGCACGTCGGGAAAGTGATTGGCGTCGATGCGTCGGAAGAAATGCTGGCATCCGCGCGTGTGCGGGCTGCGGCGCTCCGCAATGTTGAATGGCGCCTCGGCACGCTCGAAGCGCTCCCGATCAAGGACGCGACGCTTGATGCCGCAGTGCTGATGCTCGTCTTGCACCATGTGCCGTCCCCGGTGGCCGCGTTGACCGAAGCGTGCCGCGTGCTCAAACCCGGTGGCCGTCTGCTCATCGTGGACATGACGATCCATCACCACGAGGAATACCGCCAGCAGATGGGCCACGTCTGGCTCGGCTTTGGTGACGACCAGATGCGCAAGTTCCTGACACAGGCAGGCTTCGGCACGTCAACAGTGAGGCACCTGCCCGAAGACCCCGGCGCCAAGGGCCCCGGGTTGTTCGTAGCAGTCGGTAAGAAAAGTTCACAACGAGACGTGGAGTGCTGAGAGTTTTCTTTCAAAATAAGAAACTCCCAGTCCTCCATGCCTCGTTGTGAATAAGGTTTTTGATTCGCACTTAAGGAGACAGTGATGACAACCGCAACGATGACACCGCACGCGTTTGACCTGGCGAAGGCCGCCGGGCGACTTCCGTTCAAAGTGGCCGACCTGAGTCTGGCCGACTGGGGCCGCAAGGAAATCCGCCTGGCCGAGTTCGAAATGCCCGGCCTCATGTCCATCCGTGCCGAATACAAGGGCCAGTTCCCGCTCAAGGGCGCGAAGATCATCGGCTCGCTCCACATGACGATCCAGACGGCCGTCCTGATGGAAACGCTGAGCGCACTCGGCGCCGACGTGCGCTGGGTCTCGTGCAACATCTTCTCGACGCAGGATCACGCGGCGGCCGGTGTGGCGATCGGGCCCGAGGGTTCGGTCGCCAAGCCGCGCGGCATCCCCGTGTTCGCCTGGAAGGGTGAAACGCTCGAGGAGTACTGGTGGTGCACGGAGCAGGCCATGATGTGGCCCGACGGCTCCGGTCCGAACATGATTCTCGACGACGGCGGCGACGTGACGATGCTCGTCCATAAGGGCGTCGAGTTCGAGAAGGCCGGCGCGGTGCCCGCGTTCAACGCAGAGACGGACCCCGAGGAGTGGGGCGTGATCCTCGAGTTGCTCCGCACGCAGCTCAAGGAGAACCGGGGTCGCTGGACGAAGGTCGCCAAGGACATCAAGGGCGTGACCGAAGAGACCACCACGGGCGTGCATCGCCTCTACGAAATGATGAACGCAGGGACGCTGCTGTTCCCGGCCATCAACGTCAACGACTCGGTCACCAAGTCGAAGTTCGACAACCTGTACGGCTGCCGCCACTCACTGACCGACGGCATCCTGCGCGCGAGCGACGTGATGCTCGCGGGCAAGGTCGCGGTCGTGCTCGGGTACGGCGACGTCGGCAAGGGCTGTGCGCAGGCCTTCAAGGGCCAGGGCGCGCGCGTGATCATCACTGAAATCGATCCGATCTGCGCGCTGCAGGCGGCGATGGAAGGGTACCAGGTCACCACCCTCGAAGACGTGGTGGCGACGGCCGACATTTTCATCACGGCCACCGGCAACCACAACATCATCACGGTGGACCACATGGCCAAAATGAAGGACAAGGCCATCGTCGGCAACATCGGCCACTTCGACAACGAGATCGACATGGCCGGGTTGAAGAAGAAGGGCGTCGAGCGCATCAACATCAAGCCGCAGTTTGATGAGTTCGTGTTCCCGGACGGCCACAGCGTGCTCGTGCTGGCGGAAGGCCGCCTGCTCAACCTCGGGTGTGCGACCGGTCATCCCAGCTTCGTCATGTCCGCGAGCTTCAGCAACCAGGTGATCGCGCAGATCGAGATGTTCAACAACACCTCGAAGTACGAGAAGAAGGTCTACGTGCTGCCGAAGCACCTCGACGAAAAGGTGGCGCGTCTGCACCTCGACAAACTCGGCGTCAAGCTCACGAAGCTCACGCCGGAGCAGGCGAAGTACATCGGCGTGCCGGTGGACGGTCCGTACAAGCCGGATCATTACCGGTACTAAATCAGTCCGCAGTCCGCAGTCCGCAGTGCGGGAGGCAGTAGGGCGCGCTGGTTTGCAGCGCGCCAGTCGAGGGCGGCGGGGAGTGATCCCCGCCGCCCTTTGTTGTCTGATACGCTCTCACACTGCGGGAACCCATGAGCATTTTCGACGACGAGACGCCGCGAGGTCCGATGGGCTGGGCGCGCAATCTGCCCGATGCCGGACAGATCAAGCCGCCGGTCTGGCTGACTGGCAAGTTTGTACGGAACGCCGTCATTAGTCTCTTTACGCTGATGGTGCTGACGAGCACCGCATTCCAGGTCCGTCCTGAGGAAGTCGGCCTTGTGCTGCGGCTCGGCAAGATGGTGCGCACCACCGAGCCTGGGCTGCACTTCAAGTTTCCGTTCATCGAAGACGTGCTTCGTGTGCCGGTACAGCGGCAACTGAAGGAGGAGTTCGGGTTCCGCACCGTCGCCGCAGGCACATCGACACGGTATTCGGCGGCGGACTTCAACGGTGAATCCGTGATGTTGACCGGTGACCTCAACGTCGCGGTCGTCGAGTGGGTCGTGCAGTACCGGGTGACTGACCCGTACAACTACCTCTTCAGGGTGCGGGACATCACCGACACGTTCCGGAGTATGAGTCAGGCCGTCATGCGCGAAGTGGTTGGCGATCGCACGGTAACCGAAGTGCTCACGGTTGGTCGTCAGGAAATCGCGACCACTTCCGAACGATTGCTTCAGGAGATGGTCAACCAATACGAAATGGGCATCATCATCGAGCAAATCGTGCTGCAGGATGTGACGCCGCCCGATCCGGTCAAGCCGTCGTGGGATGAAGTCAACCAGGCGCAACAGCAGCGCGATCGACTCATCAACGAGGCGCTGGCCGAATACAACAAGGTGGTGCCGCGCGCCAAGGGCGAAGCCTCGCAGGCGATTCTCCAGGCCGAAGGGTACGCACTCGAACGTGTGAACGGCGCGCAGGGCGACGCGACGAGATTCAAGGCGGTCTACGAGGCGTATCGCCGTGCCCCAGAAGTGACGCGCCGGCGGCTGTATCTGTAAACGATGCAGCGGGTGTTGCCGCAGGTGGGGAACAAGGTGTTCTCCGACAAGGGGACCACGACCGTGATTCCCGTGTTGCCGGGCGACGCGCTCAAGGGGCTGCTGACGCCGCCGGCGTCGCGGCCGGGAGGGGGGCAATAATGCGTTCCACCGTCGTCAAACTCGCCCTTACGCTGCTGGCGCTGATTGTCTGGACGTCGTCCACCTATCTGGTGTCCGAGACGCAGCAGGTCATCATCACGCAGTTCGGTCAGCCCCGCGGGAATCCGGTGACTGCTCCGGGATTGCACTTCAAGATTCCGTTCATTCAGCGCGTCAATTCGTTCGAGAAGCGGTTCCTTGAGTGGGACGGCAGCCCGAATCAGATGCCGACCAAGGACAAACGCTTCATCTGGGTGGACATGTATGCGCGGTGGCGCATCACAGACCCGTTGAAGTTCTTCCAGCGTCTGCGGGATGAACGCGGTGCGCAGTCGCGGCTTGATGACATCCTCGACGGCGAAACGCGGAATGCGGTCGCCAGCTACGACCTGATCGAACTGGTGCGCGCGAGCAACCGGACTGCGGCGGACATCCCGATCGAAAGTGAAGAAGACCGCATCGTGCTTGAGCAAATCGCCATGGGCCGCCGGGCGATTGCCAAGAGCATTCTGACGGCAGCGCAGGCGCGCACGGCTGACCTCGGCATTGAGGTGCTCGACATCCGACTGAAGCGCATCAATTACGTGGACGAAGTCGCGAAGGACGTATACGCGCGCATGATTGCCGAGCGCCGGCGCATCGCCGAGCGGTTCCGGTCTGAGGGCGAAGGCGAGGCCGCGCGCATTCAGGGTGAACGCCAGCGTGACCTGCAGAAGATTCAGTCCGAGGCCTATCGCCAGGCGCAGGAGATCCGCGGCAAGGCCGACGCCGAAGCGACGGCGATTTATGCCGAAGCGTATGGCCGTGATGCCGAGTTCTATGCGTTCTTCAAGTCGCTTGAGACGTATGAACGTGTGATCGACGGCAAGACGTACTTCGTGCTCGCCACAGACAGCGACCTGCTGCGGTATCTTCGCGCACCGAGGTAGCGACGGCAGGGCTACACTGAAGCGTGCGCGCGCGATTTGATTTTCTGGCCGACGGCCGGCCGGTGCAGTGTGACGCGCCGGTCGCCGTGCTGACCGCGCACACGATTGCCGAGGTCGCCCCGGTCATGGCTGCGGCAGAGCAGGCCCTGCGCGACGGATTCCACATCGCGGGCTGGGTGGGCTACGAAGCGGCCTCGGCCTTCGACTCCGCACTTCTGACGCAGCCCGCCGGCCCTGTGCCGCTGGTCTGCTTCGGTGTCTTTCGCGAACTTCGCGATGCCGAGCCCCTCGTACCGTCAGGTGATGCCCAGGCGGGCTCTGTCGAATGGACACCACAACTGTCCCGCGATGCCTACCGCGAAGGCGTGGCGACCATCCGCGAAGCCATCGCCGACGGCGAGACCTATCAGATCAACTACACGTTCCGTCTGCACGCGGATTTTCGGAGCCCAGGGGCTGGCCTTCGGAGCCCAGGGGCTTTAGCCCCTGGGATATCACGCGGGCTGAAGCCCGCGTGCTCCATTTCCGATCTGTATTCCCACCTCGCCTCCGCCGAACAGGTCCCATACGCCGCCCTGATCGAGACAGACGAGTGGACCGTGTTGTCGTTGTCGCCTGAGTTGTTCTTCCATCGCGACGGTGATCGGCTGGTCACGAAGCCGATGAAGGGCACGGCGCCGAGAGGACGGTGGGATGAGGAAGATTTGGCGATGGGGGAGTCGCTGCGCACGTCCGCGAAGAACCGTGCGGAGAACGTGATGATCGTGGACCTCTGCCGCAACGACCTCACCCGTGTTTGTCAGGTCGGGTCTGTGCAGGCGACGTCAATGTTTGACGTGCATCGGTATCCGACGGTGTGGCAGATGGTCTCCACCGTGGAAGGAAGGCTGAGGCCTGACACCACGTTGACCGACATCTTCCGCGCGTTGTTTCCCGCCGGTTCGATCACCGGCGCGCCAAAATCAAGCAGCATGCGCCTGATTGCCGGACTCGAACATGCGCCACGCGGCGTGTATTGCGGTGCAATCGGCTACGCCTCCCCCGACGGTCGCGCGACGTTCAACGTCGGCATTCGTACCATCACGGTCCATCGTCCGACCGGTCACGCCGAGTATGGCGTCGGCGGCGGCATCACCTGGGACTCGACCGCTGCCGACGAACACGCCGAAGCCATGCAGAAAGCCGCGTGCCTCGAAGTTCGACCACCGTTCTCGCTCATCGAAACGTTGCGATTCGAAAACGGCGAGTACGTGCGTCTCGACGCCCATCTTGCCCGTTTGAAGGCGTCAGCCGCGTACTTCGGATTTCACCCGCCCACCCACCCAGTCGCCCACCTGCCCATCGGCGAGGCGCGCGTCCGCCTCTGTCTTTCGCGCGTTGGCAGAATGACCTGGACCTCCGAACCCCTCGACCCCACGCCTGCGAATCCGTCCTTCGCGCTCGCGTCGTCGCCCGTGGATTCCTCTAATCACTGGCTGTTCCACAAGACGACGAGGCGCGAGGTGTATGACTGCCACAAGGCAGAGCATCCTGAGGCGTGGGATGTGTTGCTGTGGAACGAGCGCCGTGAGCTCACGGAGTTCACGCGCGGGAACGTGGTGCTTGAACTCGATGGCCGACTGGTCACCCCGGCGCGCACCTGCGGCCTGCTGGCGGGAATCTTCCGCCAGCATCTGCTCGACACTGGTCGGGTCGTGGAGGCCATCGTCAGCGTCGACGACCTCCCGAAAGCCACGCGCCTATGGTTCGTGAACAGTCTGCGCGAGTGGGTCGCGCTCGCGCGTCAGAGACTCGCGTAGACCTGGTCCATCAGCTTCTGGTCTTCGATCGCGCGTTCCAGGCTCATCTCGGGTTGGGTGCCCGTGCGGATCGCATGCACGAAATCGCGATACATCGCCTGATAGCCGCGGATGTCCCTGAAGCCGGGGAACAAGACCTTCGGAATCCAGTGTTTGCCGCGCACGAGCACAAACACGCCGTTGGACTCAAACGTGATGATGCCGTCGCGTCCGAACAGCTTCGACCAACGGAGCCCGCGCAGCAGTGACGGCACTTCGCGGGAGTAGTAGAGCGCGCCGGCTGCGCCGTTGTCGTAGTTGAACGCGACGAGCATGCTCTTGATGCGCTTGTCCGGACCATCCAGCCGTGGTGGGGGACGATAGCCATGGATCGTCACGATCTTCGGGCCAAGGCTGCCGGCGATGTGCAGCCAGTGGATGCCTTCCTCGAAGAACGCATCACCACCGGCCATCGACTCGTCGTTGCGCCAGTCGTCCGCCTTCTTCGGCATCTTCGCCAAGGTCGTGAAATGGCCGAACAACATGTCGCCAATGACGTCATCCGCCAGCAACTTCCTGAGGCGCACCGCCAGCGGCTTGTAGTGATCGTTTTCGCCGACGATGATGACCTTGCCGGCGGCGTTGCGGGCGGCCAGTGCCGTTTCGTAGTCGGCCATTGTGAGCAGCGCGGGTTTTTCGAGCACGACGTGTTTGCCCGCCGCCAGCGCCTGCAGCGTGAGGCCCAGGTGATACTTCGGCGGCACCGCGATGACCACCGCGTCCACCTGGTCGCTCCTGATGGCCGCCTCGTAGCTGCCATAGGCGGCCGCGCCCTGGTAGCGGCGTTTGAATTCCTCCGCCTTGCTCAGATCGCGGCTCGCGTACGAGCATTCGACATCGGCGCCCAGAGAACGCAGATTCCGGCTGTGTACCTTCGTGATGTAGCCGCACCCAAGAAACGCCAGACGAACTTTCACAGACACATTCTAGCTGGGCAGGTGGGCAGGTGGGTGGTTGGGCGGGTTACAGGCTCAGCGCGATGATGGTGAGTACGACGATGAGCGCGAGCGCCACGACGCCGGCAATTTTCCAGAAACTCTTCGGATAGTCACCGGCGATGGCGCCGGTGGAGCCGTTTGCCACGACCTGGAACGACCGGGCGCCGTACTTGTAGGTCAGGAGCCAGACGGGCACAAGCAGGTGCTTGAAGGTCTGCTTCGAGAAGTCGGGGTCAATCACCAGGTTGCGATAGGTATCACCCGGCACCTGCGCTCCGCATAGCCCCTGCAGGTGCGAGTGCATCTGCTGCAGCGAGGCCTTGGTGGCTTCCTCGAGATCGATTTGATAGCGCTCCACCACAAAGCCGGAGAGAAACGCGGTGTTGTAGGGCACGGCCTGTTGCGTGGGGAACGGTTCCACGGCGCGGAGCAAGCGGTGGTCGACGCCTTTCGTGCCAGGCACCGGTTCGTCGTCAAACACGTGGTCGATCTCGCCGGCGGCCGGTACCCAGCGGGTGTGGCGTTTCTGGCGCGTCTGCGTGCGGCCCTGACTATCGCGATAGGTCTCGGTCGTGTAGTAGTAGTGCCCGGCTTCCGCGGTCCACGGGCAGTGCACGCTCGCGTCGAACGTCCAGTAGGGGATGTAGAGACCGTGGAGTTGGTCGACGAGCGACTTCGTCTTGAACGCGTTCGGCGCAAACCACTTGCTCGCATACCAGCGCTTCATCTGGTCTCGCACATCATGTTGCGAGACGACAAACGGCAGCAGACTCTGCGGCCGCACCGGCGCCTGCGCGTCGTCGTAATCCACCAACGCGGGGGAGCCGCAGAACTCGCAGTTCTTGCCGACCTTCGCCGGGTCGAAGACCATCACGGCCTTGCAGCTCTGACACTGCACGCTGCGACGCGCGGTGTCCCAGCCCTTCTCCGACTCCGGCAGCGACCGGAGCATGGCCAGGAGGTCGAGTTCCTCGACCACGCCTCCGGCCTTGTGGCCTTCGTATGGAGACTCCGTGCCGCAGAAGGGGCAAATCAGCAGTTGCTTCGCAGGATTCCACTCCGCCTGCGCGCCGCAGGAAGGGCACGCGTGTTTCTCCCTCGCTGCAATCTGCGTCATTACGCGAGGTACGCGTCGAGGGCGGACTGCGTGACGCGCCAGCTGGCACCAATCTTCTTTGCCTTCAGCTCGCCGCTCTCGAGAATCGCCATCACGTCAGCCTCCGGCACGCCGAGACGGGCGGCGACGTCGGCGGGGGAAAGAAGGGATGGTTGGGTGGGGTTGGGTGAGGCGAAGCCTTCCTTCATCATCTGCTGCGCGATGCCGAAGCCGACGGCGAGTTCGGCGGCCGTGCCGCCCGCGCCGCCGTTGCCGCTGGCCATGCCCTGCGCCATCTGGAACTTCACGTAGTCGTTGAGATTGCCCACGGCCGCCATGCTCGACCGTTTGTCGATCGCCGACTCCACCTCCGGCGGCACCGAGACGTTCTCCACAATGAAGCTGGTGAGCTCGAGGCCGTACTTCGACGACAGTGCGCCGTTGATGAGCGGCAACAGGGCTTCGCCGAGTTCGGAGTAGCGCGTGGCGATGTCCAGCGCCCGAATCTTGGATTCGGCGAGCGCTTCGCTGAAGAGCGACACCATGCGCGACCGCATCGTGTCGGCAAACTCGTCGAGGCGGAACTGATGATCGGAACCCGCGACTTCCTTGATGAAGAGGGCCGGCTGGGTGATGCGGAAGTCAAACGTGCCGTACGAACGCAGCCGCACGATGCCGAAGTCTTCGTCGCGCATCATGACAGGGTTGGCCGTGCCCCACTTGTTGCCGGTGAACAGACGCGTGGTGACGAAGAACACGTCGGCCTTGAACGGCACGTTGAAGGCGTACTTCCACGACTTCAGTTTGGTGAGAACGGGGATGTTGTCGGTGACGAGGGAGTGTTTGCCCGGGCCGAACAGGTCGCCGAACTCGCCCAGATACATGAACTGCGCGGCCTGCGACTCGCGGACGATGAGCTGGGCGCCGTTCTTGATGGCCTTGTCTTCGTCCGGGAACCGCCACGTCAGCGTGTCGCGGGAGTCATCGTTCCATTCGATGACGTCAATGAACTCGCCCTTGATCAGATCCATCAAACCCATAGTGCGCACCTCACTCGGCCAAGCATATTCCAGTCCGCGGTCCGCTGGTCCGCAGTCCGTGGCCCCGCGCGCCCGGGACGGTGACGCCTTCCCAGGGCTGCGCGCAAGAATCGTGCTTGGCCCGGGCCGGGCACGATTCTTGCGTCACCAAGCACGCAGCATCCTGAACCCTGGACGGCACCATGAACCATGAACCGATGAACCATGAACCCGCGCCGGCGGATCGCGGACTGAATTCGTCCGTTCGTGTACAGACGCTTGCCAGCTGGAGCGTTTCCGGCCACGATCCAACCATGCGACACGTTCTGATCGGTGCGTTGGCCCTGGTGTGTGCCGGGGTGGTGACAGTGGTGGGTCAGGCGCCATCGGGCGGCTGGCCCCAGTTCCGGGGTGCCGGTGCGGCGGGAGTGGCCGATGGTGCCACGCTGCCGCTGAAGTTCTCGCCCACCGAAAACGTGTCGTGGGTAGCCGAGATTCCCGGGCGCGGCTGGTCGTCACCGATTGTCTGGGGTGATCGCGTGTTTGTGACTGCGGCGATTAATGCCGGCAAGTTCAAGGCGCCCTCCACGGGCATCTATGGCAACGACTACGTCGCCGAACTCACCGCCAAGGGATTGCCGCCGGAGGAAGTCAACAGACTGGTGACGGCACGCGACATCGAACTGTCAGCAGAAGCCACCGAGGTGCAGTACGTGGTCTACGCGCTGGACACCAGGACTGGCAAAGTCGCCTGGCAGCACGAAGCATTCAAAGGCGTACCGGCGGGTGGACGCCACCGGAAGAATACCTACGCGTCCGAGACACCGGCCACCGACGGCGAGCGAATCTACGCGTCGTTTGGCGGCAACGTCGGCGTGTACGCCTACACGATGGACGGCACACTGGTGTGGAAGAAGGCCTGGCCACCGCAGCCGATCTACCTCGACTTCGGTACCGCATCGTCGCCCGTGGTGCATGGCGGCAGGGTGTATCAGATGCACGACACCGAAGGCCGGTCGTTCCTGACGGCCCTTGATGCCCGAACGGGCACCGAGGTCTGGTCGGTTGATCGGTCGGCGTTTGAAACGCGTATGAAGTCCGGCTGGGCAACCCCGTTCATCTGGACGCACGGCGGCCGCACCGAGATTGTCACCATCGGCAAGGGGCTTGTGATCTCCTACGGCCTGGATGGCAAGGAACTCTGGAGGATGCGCGGCATGACGCAAGCCACGCCGAGTCCTGTCGCTGCGGGCGGCATGTTGTTTGTCGGGTCGGGATCGCAGGGCGAAACCAATCGTCCACTCTTCGCCGTGAAACCCGGCGCGTCAGGCGACATTTCGCTGGCGCAGGGGGCGACATCCAGTGAGTTCGTGTCCTGGTTCCAGCCGAGGTTTGCGGCCTACACCGGATCGCCGCTGGTGTATCGCGGTCGCGTCTATTCGATCAACGACAACGGCATCCTGCAGGTGGCCGATGCGGAAACCGGAAAGGAACTCTACAAGGCCCGTGTGGGCGGCGGGGGCCTGACCTTTTCGGCCTCACCATTGGCGAGCCAGGGCCGCATCTACGCGACCAGCGAAGACGGCGATGTGGTGGTCTTCGAGGCGGCGGATGAATACAAGGAACTCGCGAAGAACAGCTTCGGCGAAATGAGCCTCGCCACGCCAGCAGCGGATGCGACGAGCCTCTACGTGCGGACGGCGACCAAGTTGTACAAGGTGACCGGCAAATAGAATTCCGACCCCAGTGTGTTCTGCGGTCCCGTGCGCGCGGGACGCATCGGTCGCGGAGGCCACAGCCGGTGATACGACGCGCTGGCGGCGCCCTCCAGAACCCTGGACCCTGGACCTATTGCGCCCCGGACTCGAACCGATATCCCACTCCTCTGACCGTGAGGAGATGTGTCGGGTGTGTCGTTGATTCGCCGAGGTACTTGCGCAGACGCGACATGAAGTGATCGATCGCGCGAGTGTCGGTGTCCTCGTGCACGTTCCACACGTCGGCGAGCAACTGCTTCCGCGACACGGTCTGGCCGTCGCGCTGGACGAGATACCGCAGCAGGTTCACTTCCATCAGCGTCAGCGGGTGCACCGTGTGGCCCACGCGCAGTTCCTGCGCGCCGAAGTCGACCGTCCGGCCGGCAAAGCTGAAGGCATCAGGCGGAGGCGGCGTGGCCTTCCACTTCTGCCGCCGGAGCAACGCGTTCACCCGCGCGACAAGAATCGCGAGGTCGAAGGGCTTTGGCAGGTAGTCGTCTGTGCCGGCTTCAAATCCCCGCAGGACGTCTTCCGCCCGCCCCCGGGCCGTCAACATCAGAATCGGATGCAACCAGCCACGAGACCGCAACGTCTGCGCGACCTGAAAACCATCACATCCTGGCAGCATGACATCCAGGATCAGCAGATCCACGCCGTCCGGAGCCGCCGCCACGCGAGCCAGCGCGTCCTCGCCGGTCTCAGCCACCGTGACCTGGTGTCCTTCAGCCTCAAGGTTGAACTTCACACCGGACGCGATGTGTGGCTCGTCTTCACAAATCAGGATGTACGCCATGGGATTACGCCGCCGGCTGCGCAGGGGCGGCCGGGATTTCAAACACAAACGTTGCGCCCTTGCCCGGCCCCGGGCTTGATGCCGATGCCCGGCCGCCATGCTGTGTGGCGGTGTTGTGAACGATGAAGAGACCGAGGCCCGTGCCCTTGATGCGCTGCGTCAGGGCGCCAGGCACCCGGTAGAACCGCTTGAACAGCCGCGCCCCTTCGGCCGGCGTAAATCCCGCACCCCGATCGGTGACACGCACCACGCCCCAGTCGCCGATCACACCGGCTTCCACGGACACCTCAATCGTCTCGCCCGAATATTTCACGGCATTGTCGAGCAGGTTCACAATCGCCGCGCGCAACGCCGACGGGTCGCCAAGAATCTCCGCAGGCCGGTCATCCCCCGCAAACGCCACGCGTCGCAGCTGCGGCTTCGTCAGGTGACGACGGGTGCGCGTCAACGCGATGCACTCATCGGTCAGCGCCACCAGGTCCACGCGTTCCTTGTGCAGCAGGGTCTTGCCGAACTGACCGGCGCGCAGCACCTGTTCGATCGTCTGCATGAGGCGATCAGTGTCTTCGAGCATCACGGTGTAGAACTGGCGCCGCGTGTCCTCGGGGATGGCGCTCTCACGGGACTTCAGGGTCTCAAGATGCAGGCGGATGGACGTGACCGGGGTCTTCAGTTCGTGCGTGACGGCGTTGATGAACGCATCTTTTTGTTCGTTCTGCCGGATCTCGCGGACGAGAAAGATGGTGTAGATGATGATGCCGGCGATGATCGCGGCGAAGACCAGGATGCCCAGCACCAGCGGTACGGCCTGCCGCCAGCTCTGCATGACCCACTGAACGTTGAGCGCAACGGCCAGTGCGACCAGCAGGACGCAGAACGTCACGAAGAACGCGATAGCGCCTTGCCGGCCTGGTGCAACGGACATCGGGCTGATTCTATCGAATCAGCGCGGGCACCTACGCCGCTTCTTCCTGCATTTCCTCGTCCACACGGACGCGCTTCACGTCGGTGGCCAGGCCCAGCAGCTGCAGGGCGCGGATATGCAGGTAGGTGAGGTCGATTTCGTACCACGCCAGCCCGTGGGCGGCCGAGGTCGGGTGCGCGTGATGGTTGTTGTGCCAGCCTTCACCGAACGTCAGCAGGGCGACCCACCAGTTGTTGCGGGAGTCGTCACGCGTCTGGAAGCGACGGCCGCCCCAGAGGTGCGTCGCGGAGTTGACCAGCCACGTCGAGTGCAGGCCAAGCGTCGTCCGCAGGAACACGCCCCACAGCACCCAGTTCCAGCCACCCATGGCCCACAGCGCGAAGCCCAGCACGGTCAGCGGCACCCAGTGATAGGAGCTCAACCACACGTGGAACTTGTCCTTCGCCAGATCCGGCGCATACTTCGCCGGCATCGTCACGTTGTTGTGCTGCGCGTCGCCGAACATGATCCAGCCCATGTGCGCCCAGAAGCCGCCGTGGCGGGGCGTGTGGGGGTCGTGGTCGGAGTCCGAGTGCTGGTGATGACGCCGGTGCGTCGCGACCCAGAAGAGGGGGCCGCCTTCAAGCGCCAGCGTTGCGCAAATCGTGAGGAAGTACTCCACGATCTTCGGCGTCTTGTATGACCGGTGCGTCAGCAGCCGGTGATAGGACATGCCGATGCCCCACGCGAGGGAGATGTAGTAGGTGACCAGCAGCACGACCACGCCCGACCAGGTGAAGTCGAACAGTGCCCACACCGCGCCGATGTGGAAGAGGGTCATGAAAAATGCGGTGGTCCAGGAGACCTTGCTGTACCGGTTCTTCTTGGCGCCGGCCATCGTGCCCGTGCCGCCCGAACGCAACCCGACCCGCTGATTCACCGAAACCGTCTTGACTGTCATGCTGGTGACGATACCAGCCCCAGCGCGGGACGAATGTAAGACTTCTGTAAGCAATTCGGATACCCCGCCGTATGTCCCGAATCCGCATCGCCGCGCTGTGGTAATACATCCGCCCCGTCGAGCGTTTTGAGCAGTTTGCCGATCAGGTCGAGTCGCTGGTGTGGACAGCCACAGACTACGTGCTCCTCGAGGGCCGGCCGCCAATCTGGAAATGGTGAATTTGTGAGCCCACTCAAAGGTCCGTACCACGTCGTCAACACCCGCCCTGAACACTTCGATGGGATTCAGGCCCTGACGCAACTCGTGTATCCGGGCTCGCCGCCCTGGTCGAAGGCCCAGCTGCAATCCCATCTCGACATCTTTCCCGAAGGCCAGTTCGTGGTGGTCGACGACGACACACAGGTGGTGATCGGGATGGCTGCCAGCCTCATCGTGTGGTGGGACGACTACAAGTTCACAGAGAACTGGACGAGTTTCACGGATGCGGGGATGTTCACCAACCACGACCCGGAGAAGGGGCGCACGTTGTATGGCGCCGAGGTGATGACACACCCCAAACGCCGGGGACTGGGAGTCGGCAAACTCCTGTACAACGCCCGCCGGGCGCTGGTGGAGCAGCGGGGGCTGTTGCGTATTCGCGCCGGTGCGCGGCTGCGTGGGTATCACACCCACGCGAAAGACATGTCGGCCGAGCAGTACGCGATTCAGGTGGCGAAGGGCACCCTCAACGATCCGACGGTGTCGTTCCAGATTTCACAGGGATTCCATATTCTTGCGGTGGTGGAAGGGTACCTGCGCCACGATCCCGAAAGCCTCGGCTGGGCCGCCGTGATCGAGTGGATCAACGAGAAGGTGGCGACACCCGAGGACTGGAGTCATCGGGATCCGAAGTTTGACCCGCAGGGCTGACACTGCGCGCAGAGGTCAGACGCCAGGTCAGCAACACTACCAGCGCGAGCGCGATGCCCTGGGTGGCTCCGGCCACGAGTGAGCCCGGACTGTTCGGCGCGAGATCCCACCAGAAATTGATCGCGCCGTGCAGCGCGATGGCCGGCCACAGGCTGCGCCACCGCCAGGTGACCCAGGCGAACAGGCAGCCCCCGGCGATGGTGACCAGCGTCGGAGGACCAATGACGGCCAGCTGGGCGCCGAGTTCGTTGCGGAGCAACCCCAGCACGAGCGTTTCGTCGAGGTTCGGATGATGCGCCAGCGCGAACACGAGGGCGCTGCCGAGGGCGGCGGCCCACACGGGCCACCGCGCGCGATGCCACAGTTGCTGGAACAGGAATCCGCGGTACAGCACTTCTTCCGCGAACGGTCCGAGGAGGGCGGTGCCCAGCAGCGACTCGGGATCAAACCGGACCCGGTAGGAGCTGAGAATCATCGCGGCCATGGGCAACGTGGCCGCAATGGCGAGGCGTGTACCGTGCCACGCCGGCGTGGTGAGTCCCAATTCGGCCACGGTGTCCTGCCATGACCCGCGCCGGAGCATCTTCACCATCAGGATCGACGCCGGCACCCACATCACCAGCTTGAGGGTGTCCATCCAGAGCAGCGTGTTCCAGAACCACGGTTCACTGGTCGCCCACCAGAAGGCGCGGGTCGCCGCATACACGAAGAGGATTGGCAGGATCACCGGTCGACGTCCAGCCCGATCGATCGCATCAGCGCGAGGGCGTTGCTGCTGCGCACGGGCCCCGGTCGCAGCTGATAGTCAAACTGCAGGGTGCCGGCATCAAACACATCCGAGAAATGCATCTGGGCCGCGCCCGCCCCCATGGTCTGCACGATGTCGCCCAGCGCGAGGTCATGTGTGGTGGCCAGACCGATCGCGCCGATCTCCGTGAGGCCGCGCAGGATGCCTTCAGCCCCCTGCCGCCGATCGTGCGAGTTCGTGCCGCTGAGCATTTCATCGAGCAGGAACACCATCCGCCCTCCCGACTCGCGCGCGAGGTCGACGATGTGTTTGAGGCGGAGGATTTCAGCGTAGAACCGCGAGTGACCCTCCTGCAACGAATCCAGGACACGAATGGAGGCGCCGATGGCCAGCGGCGACAGCGTGCAGCCGCGCGCGCGCACTGGAGCGCCCATCTGTGCCAGCACCGTCGTCAGGCCGATCGCGCGCAGGAACGTGCTCTTGCCGGACATGTTTGATCCGCTCACGAGGAGCAGTGCGGGGGCAGCGCCGCCGAAGGCCACGTCATTGGCCACCGCGGACGCCGGCAGCAGCGGATGCGCGAGTGCCGTGGCGTCGAAGTGTGGTGATGGCGAGTCGGCCACTGCGGGGAACACGTAGTCCGGATGTTCGGCGGCGAATCCGGCCAGGGCCGCGAGCGCTTCGAACTCGCCGATGGCGTCGAGCCACTTCGGCACGGCGTGTCCGTGGCGCCCGCGCCAGGCCTCCACCACAAACGCGAGATTGGTGGCCCACATCAGGAGGCCCGAGATGGGCGCGAAGATGACGTTGCGTCTCGACGAGAGCAACGCGACCAGCTGCGACAACTGCCGGATTGCCGTCGAGGCACCGAGCCGGAGCGACGACTGCAGGGCCACCAGTTTCGGCGACGTAAACGTCGACGTTTCGATGATACGGGCGGTGCGTTCGAGCAGGTCGAGGTCGCGGGACGGGGAGTCCACGGCATGAATGACCTGGAGGACACGTGGCCGCAGCAGCAGGGCCACGAGCACCTGGACGATCAACGCCAGTTCGATCAGGCCACGCGGCCCGCCTTCACTCTTCCATGCCACCGCGCCTGCGAGGAGCAGTGGCAGGAGAGCGGCGACGGTTCGCAACAGGCCTGATGCGATCATCGGCGCTGCTGTGGCCCACTCGCGCAGCCGATCTGGATGGAGCCGCGCGCCGATGACTGCGCCTTCGACGTTGAGCCGTTCGCGCAGGTCGAGTTGCGGCACCAGTTCCCGGACGGCTTCCTGCCGCGCCCGCACATCCTCAGGTGATGCCGGCTCCAGCAGCCACGCCGCCAGCGTCGCCTGCCCAACTTCCGTGCGGCAGGTACCGATCAATTCGAACGCACTGCCACTCCCGAAGATATCGAGATCCTCCGCGTACAAGTGTTGTTCGGACCCTGGCGCAAAGCGCCGGCCGTCGTCCCCGTGCCCGGGCCATTCGTGTCTGAGGCGGCGAATCCCGCGGTCGTAGAAGTCCACCGCGCGCTGGGCGCGGTCCCGCGCGTCGAGGATCCGGTTGTGCACGATGAGCAGGCCGATAAACAGGACCCCGAGCAGTGCGGCCCACGGCCGCGCGTCCCAGCCGCCAATCGCGAACGTTCCGGCGATGGCCGCCGCCAGTGTCAGGCGGGCAAACCCCAGCCGGGCGTGCCACTGCTCCCACTGCGCCACGGTCGAGAGGCGCGCGGTGCGGTGGGTGAGGTAGTCCATGGGTGTTTCTGGAGTGTACACTTCGAACTGCGCCATGGTGTCAGCGACTTGCTACCGCGCGTTGTTCGAGCACCACGCTCAGGCGTTGTGGGTGTACGACTCGGCGACGTCGCGTTGTCTCGCCGCGAACGAGGCTGACACGATCCTGCGCACACTGCGGGATGTCCTCCGATCATGACCACCACACGTTTTCTCCGTTTTGCCTCGGCCACGCTCGGGGTGACCCTGCTCGTCATTGTCTGGGGCGCGGTTGTGCGCGCCACGGGGTCAGGCGCCGGCTGCGGCAGTCACTGGCCACTCTGCAACGGCGCGGTCGTCCCGCTGGAGCCGACCCTTGCGACCACGATCGAGTTTGTGCACCGGATCACCAGCGGCATGGTGATGCTGATGGCGGTCTGGATGGTCGTGCTGGCGCGCCGGGCGTATCCTGCCGGCAGCGACGTGCGTCGTTGGGCGTGGATTTCGCTGATCTTCATGCTCATCGAAGCCGCCATCGGGGCCGGCATCGTGCTGCTGGAACTGGTCGCCGACAATGCATCCGCCCTGCGGGCCGCCTACGTCGGCGGCCATCTCGTCAACACGTTGCTGCTCGTCGGCGCGATCACAACGACCCTCTGGTTTGCACACCGCCCAGCCGCCCACCCGCCCACCCGCCCATCCGTTCTGGGGTTGACGCTCTGTCTCCTGGGCATGCTGATCGTCGCGTCGACCGGTGCGGTGGTGGCGTTGGGGGACACGTTGTTTCCCCACGCTTCACTGGCGGAAGGCATCGCGGCGGATTTTGATCCGACCTCACACTTCCTGATTCGGTTGCGCATCTGGCATCCGATTGCGGCGATCATTCTGGCGACCGGCGTGTTGTGGCTGGCATGGCTCTCACCGGTGTTCCGCGGGGCCAGGCAGGCGGGTCCTCGCCGCTACGTGATTGTGGCGGTGCTGGTGCAGTCGGCACTCGGCGCGGTGAATCTGTTGCTGCTGGCGCCGCTGTTCCTTCAGATGGCGCATCTGCTTGTTTCGAATCTGCTCTGGATTCCCCTCGTCTGGGCGTGGTGGAATGCGCGGTGTGCGTGCGACTGCGTCTCGGGGTCGCGGTCGCAATGATGGGACCTGTGAAGGGAGTGCGTGTGCAACGACGACAGTTTCTGAAGGGTGCGGCGGTGGCCAGCCCATGCGCATAACGCACGATCCTCGTCGACCGCGCGCGGGTATGAGTCTCGACCCGCAGTTCGCTCCGCTGCACCAACCCGTCCATGACTTCGTCTTTGCGCAGGTCGCCGCTGCGCGTACACGGCCGCTCGTGGTCGGGCTGCAGGCCCCGCAGGGCGCAGGGAAGACGACCCTGGTGACGCATCTGTTGCGGCGGCTGTCGGAGCGTGGGCTGCGCGGCGCGGGCGTGTCGATTGATGACTTTTATCTGACGCGGGCGGGGCAACTGGCGCTGGCGGCCGCCCATCCGGGCAACCCGTATCTGGAACATCGTGGTTATCCCGGCACACACGACCTGGCGTTGGGCACACACGTCCTGCGAGCGCTGAAGGGCCTCACGGCGGGTGCGTCCGTGCGGGTCCCCGTCTACGACAAATCCGCACACGGCGGGCGTGGCGATCGCGCGCCCGAGTCGGAGTGGCGCGTGGTTGAGGGCCCGCTCGACGTGATCGTGGTCGAAGGCTGGATGCTCGGCTTCACGCCGGTGGCGGAGTCAGCGCTGCCCGATCCGCGGATGGCGCCGGCGAATCACGCGCTGGCGCAGTATGCCGCGTGGTACGCGCTCGTCGATCGGTGGATTGTGCTGCGCGCGGCGGAGCCTGAGTTTGTGCTGGAGTGGCGCGTCGAAGCGGAGGAGCGGATGAAGGCCTCCGGCAAACCCGGACTCAGCCGTGAGGCCATCGAGGACTACGTGCGACGTTTTCTCCCCGCGTATCGCACCTGGGCCACAGGACTGGCGAATGCGGGCCCATCGGATCTGACGATCACGATGGGCCTCGATCGGAAGCCCGTTAACGCCCCGTCGCCTTCCTGATCGCTGCGGCCGTGACCTGGGCACGGAACGCCACGATCTCCTTGCCGATGGCGATCGCCTTGTCGCGGTCGGCGATCGAGACGCCGTCGATGGTGGCCTTGCCGGCCTTGACGCGTGCCTCCCACCGCACAGACTCCGGGTCGGTCACCATCATGTTCATGGTGATCGTCGGGTCGTCGTGCAGGCCGTCGCTCTTGCGGCCGGCCGGAATCAGCCCCTTGGCCTCCATGGCCGCCGTGACGGTGTTGTAGTCGTAGTGTTCACCCACGTGGATGACGCGCGGCGTGCCGCTCCACTGCTTGGTGAACGTATCGGCCACGGTCTGCATGGGGCGCACGTTGCCGCCGGAGTCGCCGATGAGCACGATGTGCTCGAAGCCGTGCACCTTCATCGAGAGCACGATGTCCGAGAGCAGCGCGATGAACGTCTCGTTGGTGACGCTGATGGTGCCTGGTGACGTCATGTGGCCTGACGGGGGATCGATCCGGCCCTCCGGCACGAACGGCACGATGGGGGCGCAGATGGCGTCACCAAGGAGGCGCGCGGTCGCTTCGCAGTTGGCGCGCAGCACGTAGTTGTGTTTGCCGAGCGCAAGCCACGGGCCGTTTGGCTCAACGCCGCCGGTCGGAATGATGATGGTCTTTTTGCCGGCCTTCATCGCGTCCCGCACGTCCATCCAGGTCATCTCTTCGAGCCACACGGTGTTGGCCGCCGGAAGCGGATTGGGCGCATCGGGACAATTCAGCGGATTGTTGGCGCACTGACCGCCGCCCATCGACGGTGGGCCACCCAGGCGGCCGCCGCCCTGACGTCCGGCCTGCGTGGGCGGCTGCTGCGCCTGGTGCGCCGCCAGCGGTGCCAGTCCGAGAAATAAGGTGAGCGCACACAAGACGAGTCGTCGGGACATTTCCAGCCTCCTGCGTAAAGGAGCGCGGGGGCTTTAGCCCCCGCGACAACCCCGGGGCTAAAGCCCCGGGGCTCCGAAGAATCACGGAACGTACGCGATGCAGTCAATCTCCACACGCAGGCCGGCACCGGGAAGTCCGGCTGCCTGAATCGTGGTGCGTGCCGGGCGATGCGCGCCAAAGACCCGCGCATACACCCCGTTCATCTCCTGGAATTCGGCCATGTCGATCAGAAACACACCGCACCGCAGCACGTACGGCAGGTCGGACCCGCCCGCTTTCAGGATCGTCTGCAAGTTGCGCAGGCACTGCTCGGTCTGCGTCGCGGTATCAATGCCCGCCAGTTTGCCCGTAGCCGGGTCGGTGGCACCCTGGCCGGATACAAAGATCAGCCGCTCAAAGCCCATCCCCGGGACGTAGGGCCCCACCGGGGCAGGGAGGTTCGCAGCAAGGACCGGACGATGAATGGCGCTCATAGGTGCGCGCCATTCTACCCTCAGGACTGCGGACTGCGGACTGCGGACTGCGGACTGTTTTGTTATAGGATCCGCGCACCTATGAACATCCTGATGCCTGTGGCGGTCGCCGCCGCGTGTCTCATCCTGGGGTATCGCTGGTATCCCCGCTATATCGGTCGCGTGTTCAAGGAAGACGACACCCGGATCACGCCCTGTGAGCGTCTGGCCGACGGCAAGGACTATGTGAAGAGCCGCACCCACGTGGTGTTTGGCCATCACTTCGCCACCATCGCCGGCGCCGGCCCCATCGTCGGTCCCACCCTCGCGCTGGCGTACGGGTGGCAGCCGGTGTGGTTGTGGCTGGTCATCGGCGGCATTTTTTTCGGAGCGATGCACGACATGACCGCGATGTTCGTGAGTGCGCGGGAAGGTGGCAAGTCGATCGGGGCGATCGCGCGCACGACGCTGGGGCCCCTTGGCTATCTGTTGAATCTCACGGTGCTCATTTTTGTGCTGGCGATCATCAACGCCATCTTTCTCAATCTCTCGGTGACCGCACTCACGTCGTTGTATCCGCTTGACGCGCTCCGCCTTGACCCGACGCAGACCATGCTCGGTACCGTCGAGATCAACGGTGTGCAGAACGCGCACATCGGCGGCATTGCGACGACCTCGGTGTTCCTCATCACCCTGTTTGCGCCGGTGCTCGGCTGGCTGATCCGCAAGGACAAGATCTCGACCGGGAGCGCGTATCTCGTAGCCACCGTAACGTGTGTGGCCAGTGTGGTGCTCGGGTTCTTCTTCCCCGTCACGCTCAGCGGCGACAACTGGCGGGTCCTGATGACGGTGTACATCCTGATCGCCTGTGCGCTGCCCGTGTGGCTGGTGCTGCAACCGCGCGACTTCACCAACGTGCAGTTGTTGTACGGCGGGATGCTGCTGTTGTTTGTCGGCGCGATTGTCGCGGGACTCCGCGGCGCCTCCATTCAGGCGCCCGGTGTGGATCTGGCAGCGGGGCAGGCCGCGTTGCGGGCGCCCCTCTGGCCGATCCTGTTCATCACGGTCGCCTGCGGCGCGATCAGCGGCTTCCACAGCCTTGTGGCCAGCGGCACCACATCAAAACAGATTCCGAAGGAGAGTGACATACGGCGCATCGGCTACGGTGCCATGGTCACTGAAACGTTTTTTGCCGTGCTGGTGCTTGTCGCGGTTGGTTCGATGCTCAGCCAGGCCGAATACATGTCGGTGGTGTATCCCCCGGGAGTGGCGACCAACCCCGTGCTGGGATTTGCTCTTGGTGCCGGGCGCCTCATCAACCTGGCGCTGCCTTTCATCCCAGTGGCCATCGCGGTGGTCTTTGGCATCCTGATGCTGGAAGGGTTTGTGGTCACCACCCTCGACAGTTCGGTGCGTCTGTGCCGGTACCTGATCCAGGAAGCGTGGGACGTGGCCTTCGCCGGTCAGGCACCCGCGTGGACGCGGAACATCCTCGTCAATTCCAGTATCGCCGTCGCGTTGATGTTCCTGTTCTCGATCAGCGGCACCGTCCGCCAGATGTGGCCCATCTTCGGCGCGGGCAACCAGTTGATTGGCGCGCTCGCGCTGACGACCGTCTCGGTGTGGCTCGCGCAACGTGCCCGGCAGACGACGTTCGCCGTGGTCCCGGCGGCGTTCATGATCATCACGACGTGCGCGGCGCTGTTCATCCTGGCGAAGAACAACCTGTCGGGCGGCAACATCTGGCTCGGATCGGCGGCGACGGCGTTGCTCTTTCTGGCCGTGGGTGCCGTGGTCGTGGGCATGACGCGTTTCACGCAGGCCATCAGCGCGGACGCGGTCAAGGTCGAGATCTAGATCTGCCGCGCCGCTACCAGAGCACCGACACGCCACCACATGCGGCCTGTGTCTCGCAGTTCCACGCCCATGCCGCGCGCACGGTGGCGACCCAGGGGGTGCCGGTGGCTTCGAGGTAGCCGGATTGTCGATGGTGTCGTCCGACTGAGACCTCGCCTGCCAGCTGCATGTGGTCGTGCACCATCGTGGGAGCGCTCGGCGCGAGGAGCAATCCGCGACCCAGGTTGGTTTCGTCATCCGTTTGGGCCGTGACCGCTGCTCCTGCGAGGAGGAGCGAGCGTGACATCGAGGCGGGCTGGGTAAACGCCGAGAGGGGCCACACCGAGACGGTGAGAATCAGGAGCAGACGAGGCATGAGGGATCCTTGCCACTCAACGGCAGAACAAGAGGCTGTCGATCATCGCCCCGAGCAGTCCGCCGTCGCTTCAACGGCACTCAGCGGAGTGACGTTCCAGGTAATACGGGGCGACCAGGTGCGTGCCGGCGATCGCGTGGTCACGACCGGCAGTTTTGCGTTGCGCGCCGAACGCGAACGCCTTGGCTGGCCGCCACCGATGCCCGCCGTGGCACCCGCCATCGCGGTACCGACGCCCCCTGCGGCGTCCGCATCGTCGGTCGCCGTTCGGGTGGTGGAGATCACGGCCGCGGGGCTGGTGCCGGCGCGGGTGACGGTGCCGGCCAATCAGCCCGTGGACCTGGTCTTCATCCGTCGTGTGGATGACACCTGCGGAACGCAGGTCGAGATCCCGGACTTGAAGGTGCAGCGGGATCTGCCGCGGGATGAACGCGTCACCATCCGTCTGCCGCCGCAATCCCCCCGTGACCTGTCATTCAGTTGCGGCATGGACATGCTGAAGGGCGTGATTATCGTGCGCTGAAAAAGTCCCCCGACGTCATTTACAATCCCGGCATGTCCATCCGCCGAATGCTGCTGTTGCTGTGCCTTGTTGTGGTCGCCGGGTCTGTGACGGAGGCGCGCCAGCAGCGGCTGGCCCCAGGCGCCTTGCCGGATCGCGTCGAGCGGCCGTTTGGCACGCTGCACGAGCAGGCAGCGCTCCAGCAGCAGTGGCTCCAGAAGCGGCTCGACTCCTTCCTGCCGCCGCTCATGCGCAAACACGGCATCGACATGTGGGTCGTGCCGATGCGCGAATACATGGAAGACCCCATCTTCAAGGCCATCGTCTCCCCGGAGACCTTCGCCGCGCGTCGCCGGACCATCTACGTGCTCTTCGACAAGTGCGCGGCGGCCGGGACGCCGGTCACCACCGCCTGTGTCGAGCGCCTGGCGCTGGGCGGGACGACGCAGGGAGGGGTGTTTGAGACGCGATCGTCCACGCGACCCATCGTGGCGTCCACGCCTGGCGGGCGCGCGGCGGAGTTGTGGGGCGCCGAGCAGTGGCAGCTGCTGAAGCAGGTCGTTGAAGATCGCAATCCGAAGGTCATCGGCATCAATCGATCGACGGTGTTTGCCTTCAGCGACGGCCTCACCAGCGGGGAACTGGAGGGGATGACCGATGCACTGGGGCAGCCGTGGGTCGGCAAGTTCAAGAACGCCGAAGGGTTGCCGCTGGAACTGATCGCTATGCGGTTGCCGGAGGAAGAAGCGTTCTTCGAGAAGATGAACGCGCACGTCTGGTCGCTGACGCAGACGATGTTCTCGGAGAAGGTGATTGTGCCCGGTGTGACGCGCACGAGTGACCTTGTGTGGTGGTTCCGGCAACGTGTCAACGATCAGGGGCTGGGCACCTGGTTCCAGCCGTCGGTCTCCGTGCAGCGCAAGGGGGTGACCGGTGGCGCCCTCGGCGCCGATCCGGTGATCGAACGTGGTGATGTGCTGCACTGCGACGTCGGCATTACGGTGGCTCGACTCAACACCGACACCCAGCACAATGCGTACGTGTTGCGCGAAGGGGAGACCGCACCACCGGCGGGGCTTCAGGCCGCGCTGCGCAACGCCAACATCATGCAGGACTTCTTCATGGAGGAAGTGCGTCCCGGCCGCACCGGCAACGACATTCTCAAGTCCATCCTCGAACGGATGAAAGGCGCGAGCCTGAACGGCACGATGTACTCGCATCCGGTGGGGCTGCACGGGCACGGTGCCGGTCCGCTCATCGGGTTGTGGGACATGCAGGGCGGCGTGGCCGGCCGCGGTGACGCACCCGTGGTGCCGTCGATGTGGTACTCGGTCGAACATCAGGTCACGACGCGGGTGGATGAGTGGGACGGCCAGCCGGTCCGCATGGCGCAGGAAGAGGACATGATCATCAGCGCCGCCGGCAAGGTGCGCTGGGCGCACGGGCGGCAGGACCGGTTGTTCATCGTCAAGTAGGGCCCGCTGCGCATGTAGGGCCCGCTGAACTTGAGCGGGCCTTCGACTTGGCGGATGGGCGGATGGGCGGATGGGCAGCTGGGCGGTTGTATACTGCCGGTGTGTCGCTGAGCCGCTCTGTGACCCTCGTTCTTGCCGTGCTGGTGAGCCCCCTCGGGGCGGCCGTGTGCGAGGTCGTGTGCGGTTCGCCGGCTCACGCCGCGCATGCGGCGGCCCCCGCGCAGATGGATGTGCAGACAGACCAGCACGCCCATCACGACCATCACGCGCACCATGTGCCCACGGCGGCGCCGGTCCCCCCGGCTTCAGACGCCGATGGTCGGCTGCACGTGCCGGGGCCGGACTGTGATCCGGTTCTCGCCATTGCGGGCCACGTCCGGTCCACGTTCAGCGGACCCGATCTGCACGCGGTCGTCGTCTCGCACCTCGCCTCCGTGATCGACGCTGCCGTACCGCGGCATTCGCATGTGGCAGTCAGCGACACCGGCCCGCCCGACCCTCCCCGACACGCCCCTATTCCTCTCCGGATCTGAGACCGCACGTGCCTGTGGATCACAAGGGCTTCAGCCCTTGTGTCGTCCCCGTACGTAAGGGTTTGTCAGGTTGTCCGTTACACACGCAGGGCGCGCTGAACGTGAGCGCGCCAATTCAGAGGAATTGTCATGAATCGTCAGCGCAGAAATTTTCTCGCCGGCCTGGCCGGCCTGGCCGGGGCCGCGACCGTGAGTCGCGCCGCCGCCCAGCAACACGTCCATCCACTTGGACCCGCGACCACGCCGCGGGTCCTGCCCGATCCCCCGCCCACCGGCGTCGCCGGGGTCGTCCCAGTCGTCACGCCGGATGTGCCGCATCTGCCGTTTGAGATGGACGGTCAGGTAAAAGTGTTCCGCCTGAAGGCGGAGCCGCTCACCACGGAGTTTCTGCCCGGCCGCAAGGTGGACGTGTGGGGCTTCAACGGCAGCATGCCCGGACCGACCATCGAGGCCAACGAGGGTGATCGCGTCCGCATCATCGTTGAGAACCATCTCCCCGAGTTGTTTGCGCCGCATTGGCACGGCCTGGAGATTCCGATCGGGATGGATGGCGTTCTCGGCATCTCGCAGTCGCCGATTCCGCCGCACGGATCGCACACGTACGAGTTCACGCTCGCACAGAACGGCACGTTCTTCTACCACTCGCACATGCCGATGCAGGAAATGTTGGGCAGCATCGGGTTCTTCATCGTGCATCCGAAGAAGGCGCATGAACCCCGCGTTGATCGCGACTTCGGATTGATCTTCCAGGGCTGGGACATCAAACCGAACAACACGGTGCCGAACACGCTGGCGATGGAGTTCAACTGGCTGACCATCAACGGCAAGGCCGGCCCGGCCACCACGCCGCTGTGCGTCAAGCGCGGTGAACGTGTGCGCATCCGGATCGTGAACCTGAGCATGGACCACCATCCGGTCCATCTGCACGGCCACCACTTCTTTCTGACCGGCACGGAAGCGGGCCGCGTGCGCGGCCCCGTGGTCGTGCCCGAGAACACGATCATCGCGGGTGTGGCCCAGGCGCGTGACATCGAGTTTGTCGCGAACAACCCCGGTGACTGGATGCTGCACTGTCACCTGCCGCATCACATGATGAATCAGATGGTCTCAATGGTCGGGCCAACCGGCGCCGCAGACACCGCGATGGGGCACCAGCACGGGGGGGCGGCCGAGGGCTACAAGGTCAAGGGCTACCCGCAGGACATGTGGATGGTGATGGACGACCTCGTGGCCGGCAAACCCGAGGTCCATGGACTGCCGCCGACATGGACGGCCGCCATGATGGGCATGATGACGCTGGTGCGTGTGCTCGAACCGGAGATGTTCGATCACATCCAGCAGCTGCGCGCGGAGGCGGGGCGATGACGCGGTGCTGGGTGCAGGGTGCACGAGTGCTCGGTGCGGTGCTGTTGTGCTGGGTGCTGGGTGCTGGCAGCGCCGCAGCGCAGGCGCCGCTCACGATGGATCAGGCCGTGCGGGTGGCGGTGGAGCGCCATCCGGCGATCCGCGAGGCGGCGGCGCAGGTGGACGAGGCGCGAGGACTCGCGCAACAGGCCGGGACGCCGCGGAACCCGGTGATTGGCTACGCGGCCGATGACCTCGGGACCGGCAACGGGTCCCCCGCGGGCAAACATGGCGTGTTCGTCGAAGTGCCGATTGCCCTGGGTGGACGGCTCGGTGCCGCTCGTGCGGCTGGTGAGGCACTGGTTGCCTCGCGCGAGGCCGCTCTGGAGTCGGCGCGCCGTGTGGTGGTGGCGGACGCGCGTTCGCGGTGGCTGGCTGTGGCGATTGCCGCGCGTCAGCTGGAGAATCAGGAGTCGCTGGCGACGCTGGCTGATGAAAGCGTGGACATCGCCGGCAAGCTCTTCAACGTCGGGCTCGTGGACCGCGCGGATGTACTCGATGCGGAGGCGGCGCGGGCCGAGGCGCGTGCACATCGTGATGAGGCGAACGCCGCGCTCGACGCCGCCTGGGAACAACTGGCGAACATCATGGGACAGCCGGACCTCAATCGCGCACGGGCGCCGCAGTTGCCGGACGTCCCTGCCCTCACACGTGATGACGCGCGCGTGCGGTTCATGGCCGAAAGCCCGATGCTGGCCATGGCGAGACAGGAGATGGCCCGTCAGCGTGCCCTGGTGACCTCCGCGCAGAAAAACGTGTGGCCGGACCTGTCGCTCAAGGCGGAAACGTGGTTCGACCGCGAGCGCCGCAGCAGCGGTGCGGCAAAAGGGTGGGGATTCGGCGCCGAGGCTGGCCTGCGTCTTCCGCTGTTCGACAGGAACGCCGGGCAGATCCTCGCCGCGAATGCCGGCGTGCGCGTGGCCGAAGCCGCGTTCGAGCGCTCCGAAGCGGCCATGGCCGACACCTTCGCCGCGCTCTGGGCCGACTACACCCGCGCCACCGCACGGGCGAAGGCCCTGCACGACGATGGGCTTCCAAGGGCCGAAGAGGCGTATCGTCTCTACCTTGGGAACTTTCAGCAAATGGCGTCCCCGTATCCACAGGTGCTGATGGCGCGCGAACGCCTGATTCGCACGCGCGAAGCCCTGGTGGAGGCGCTGGCCATGGCCTGGAAGAGCTGGATTGGGCTGTCCACTAGAATGGAGCACCTATGAAACGTCTGACTCTCGCGTTTGCCGTTCTCGTGTCGTCGTTGACCCTGGCAGCCGTCACGCCGCAGGCCCAGGGGCCGCGGGTCGAGCCGGTCGCATCCCCGGCCGGTGCCCGCACCGAGGCGCCGCAACTCACGGTGTCCGACACGGGCGTGTTGATGAGCTGGATCGAACGGGGCGACAACAATCTGGCTTCGCTCAAGTTCGCGGAGCGCACCGCGACCGGGTGGTCCGAGGCGAAGACGGTGGCGTCGGGCACCGACTGGTTCGTGAACTGGGCCGATGTGCCGTCGGTGCTGCGGTTGGCCGACGGCTCGATTGTCGGGCACTGGCTGCAGAAGAGCGGTCCTTCCACATACGCCTACGACGTGCGATTGTCGCGGTCGACCGACAACGGCAAGACCTGGTCGGCGCCGGTGACGCCGCATCACGACGGCACGAAGACGGAGCACGGATTTGCGTCACTCTTCCAGATGCCGGGCGCAGGGCTTGGCGCGATCTGGCTCGATGGCCGAGAGACAACACCGGCCGGCGCGGGTGGTGAGGGTCACGATGGGCACGGCACGGGCGCGATGACGGTGCGCTTCGGCACGTTTGATGGTGCGTGGAAGCAGACGTCGGAGATGCCGATCGACACGCGCGTGTGTGAGTGTTGCCCGACGACCGCGGCAGTCACCAGCGACGGTGTCATCGCCGCATTCCGCAACCGCACCGACGATGAGATTCGCGACATCTACGTGTCGCGTTTCGAAAACGGCAAGTGGACCGAACCGAAGGCCGTGCACAACGACAACTGGCAGATCGCCGCGTGCCCGGTGAATGGTCCGATGCTCAGCGCCCGCGGTCGTGATGTCGTGATCAGCTGGTTCACCGGCGTGGACGATCCCGGCCGCGCCTACGTCGCGTTCTCCAAGGACGCCGGCCGCACCTTCAGTGCGCCGATTCGTGTGGACGATGTTGCAACCCTCGGGCGCGTGGATGTCGAACTGATGCCAGACGGCTCGGCGATGGCGACGTGGATCGAATTGGTCGACAAGAAGGCGGAGTTCAGGGTGCGACGCATTCAGCCCAACGGCACCAGGGGCGCCGCGCTCAAAGTGGCCGACCTCGCGGCGTCACGCTCAAGCGGGTACCCGCGGATGGCCCGTGAGGGGAACGGACTGTTGTTTGCGTGGACTGAAGTTGTGACGGCCACGCCGGGTGCACGGCCGACGACCCAGGTGCGCACGGCCGTGGTGAAGTAGACCGGCTCTTACGCTCGTGTTTTGCGTCGCGGCCGTTTCCCTTCGCGAGCGGCGGACAACTCGCGCGCGAAGTGACGGCTCGCCAGCTCAACTGGCTGTACCCGCTCGTCCAGCTTCTCGAGCACTTCGGCAAACTTCTGATCCAGCACCTGCCGATTGCCAGTGACAGTCTCCATCGTCTGTTTCAGGTCGCTGTTCATGGCTTCCAGCAAGACACCCTGTCGGTGCAACTGAGCGTCGATCCCGTCGAGCCGCTGGTCTCCCTGCGCGAGCCGCTGGTCTACCTGCGCGAGCCGCTGGTCTACCTGCTCGAATCGCAGGTCCACCTGCGCGAACCGCTGGTCCATCTGGTCAAATCGCTGGTCCATCTGGTCAAACCGCTGGTCCATCTGGTCAAACCGCTGGTCCATCTGGTCGAACCGCTGACCCACCTGGTCGAACTGCTGACCCACCTGGTCGAACCGCTGACCCACCTGGTCGAACCGCTGACCCACCTGGTCCACCTTGTCTTCCAGCCGCTTGAGAATCTCCTGCATGGCGCTGCTCCTGCCTCGTAGGACGACGACCATACCATCGTCGCCCGGAGGTTGACTGGCTGACACAAAGTTTGATGTACCAAGGGTAGAGTTGTGAAAGTGGACGCAGCACCCGTGGACACCTTTCTGGCTCACCGAGCGCGGTTTCTGAGTTTGGTCCGCGCGAGGGTGGGGGAACGTGAGGCGGCAGAGGACCTGCGGCATCAGGCGTTCACCAAGGTCATTGAACATCCGGCCGACGTACCGGCGGGCAGGGAGGTGCCGTGGTTTTACGGGTCCTTCGTAAGGCCGTCATTGACCGTCATCGGCGCCGTTACGTCGAGGGGCGTCAACAGGAAGGGTGGAAAAAGGAGCACACCCGCGAGCCCCTCCCCGCTCCGAAGGGTCGACTGTGCCGCTGCCACCTGCGGGCACTGGCGGCCTTGAAACCGCCTGCGTGATCAGAGCATGACCCACACCACCCAACCTCACATCGACCCCGTCTGCGGCATGACCGTGGACCCCACAAAAAACAAAGGCGGGTCGTTCGAACACGCCGGCACGACCTATTACTTCTGCAGCCCCGGCTGTAACACCAAGTTCCAGAGTGGTCCGGACGGGTGGCTCAAGAGCGGACCCAAGGGCATGAAGGCGATGTCGTCGGCGCAGCCGATGACGCTGCTGCAGAAGCCGCACGCGGCACCAAGCACCGGGCACCAGGCACCGCACCGAGCACCGAGCACCGAGCACTCAGCACCCGTTTATGTGTGTCCGATGGATCCCGAGATCCGCGAATCCAAGCCCGGCGACTGTCCGATCTGCGGCATGGCGCTCGAGCTCGAAGTCACGAGCATGTCGGCGGAGGAACCGGTCAACCACGAGTTGATCGACATGACCCGCCGATTCTGGATCGCGGTGGCGCTCAGTGTGCCGACGATGGCCGTGGCGATGGTGGAGATGCTGGGTCTGGCGCCGTTGTCGATGCGCACGGCAGGCTGGATCCAGCTGGCACTCGCGACGCCGGTTGCGACGTGGGCCGCGTGGCCGTTTTATGTCCGCGCCGTGAACTCCGTGCGCACCGGCAACCTGAACATGTTCACGCTCATCGGCCTCGGCGTGAGCGTCGCCTACGGATACAGCCTCGTCGCGCAGCTGGCGCCCGGTATCTTCCCGCACCAATTCAGCCACGGCGGAGCGGTCGCCGTGTATTTCGAAGCGGCTGCGGTGATTGTGACGCTGATCCTCCTCGGGCAGGTGCTGGAGTTGCGTGCGCGCAGTCAGACAGGTGCGGCGATTCGCAAACTGCTCGGCCTGGCGCCCGCGACGGCCATCGTCATCCAGGCCGACGGCTCCGAGCATGAGGTGCCACTTAAGTACGTGAAGGTCGGCGACCGTCTGCGTGTGAAGCCAGGCTCCAAGATCCCCGCCGACGGCACGGTCGTCGAAGGCGACAGCCGTGTGGATGAGTCCATGGTGAGCGGCGAACCCGTGCCTGTCCGCAAGGTCGCCGGCGACAAGGTCGTCGGCGCGACCATCAACGGCACCGGTGCGTTGATCATGCGTGCGGATCGTGTCGGCAAAGACACCCTGCTGGCGCGGATCGTGTCGATGGTGGCTGAGGCACAGCGCAGCCGTGCACCGATTCAGAAACTGGCCGACAAGGTGTCGGGCATCTTTGTGCCGGCCGTGATCCTCGTCGCGATGGTTACGTTTGTGGTGTGGTTCTCTGTGGGCCCGGAACCGCGACTCGCGCACGGCCTGGTGAATGCCGTCGCCGTGCTCATCATCGCGTGTCCGTGCGCGCTTGGCCTGGCGACGCCGATGTCGATCATGGTGGCGACGGGTCGCGGCGCCTCGATGGGCGTGTTGTTCAGGAACGCCGAGGCGATCGAAGTCCTGCGCGACGTGGACACGCTGGTGTTCGACAAGACCGGCACGCTCACTGAAGGCAAACCGGCGCTGGTCAGTGTGGCGTCCGCCGCCGGTGCTGACGAACGCACGTGGCTCCCGCTGGTGGCAGGACTCGAGCAGGGCAGCGAACATCCGCTTGCGTCGGCGATCGTGAAGGGCGCGCAGGCCCGTGGCCTGGACGTGCCGAAGGCCGAGACGTTTGAGTCGCTGACGGGCCTCGGTGTGCGGGGCCGCGTGTCAGGCCATCTCGTGGTCATCGGCAATCGCGCGTTGATGACGCAGGAACGTATCGATGCCGCGTCGCTTGAGGCGCAGTCCGATGGGCTCCGTGCCCAGGCCCAGACCGTGATGTTTGTCGCCGTGGACGGCGCACCTGCCGGGCTTATTGGCGTGGCTGACCCCATCAAAGCGAGTACGCCGGAAGCCATCGCGACGCTGAAGAAGGACGGCCTTCGCCTGGTCATGCTCACCGGCGACAACGCCACCACCGCGAAGGCCGTGGCGGCACAACTCGGGCTCGACGAGGTGATTGCCGACGTGAAGCCCGACGCCAAGGCGGCGGCCATCACAGCCTTCCAGGCCTCCGGGCGCATCGTCGCCATGGCCGGCGACGGCATCAACGATGCGCCGGCGCTGGCGCAGGCCCAGGTGGGCATCGCGATGGGCACGGGCGCGGACGTCGCCATGGAGAGCGCCGGCGTCACGCTGGTGCAGGGGGATCTGCGTGCCGTCGCGCGCGCAACACACCTGTCGCGCCAGACGATGAGGAACATCAAACAGAACCTGTTTTTTGCGTTCGTCTACAACACAGTGGGAGTGCCGATTGCTGCGGGCGTGTTGTATCCGTTCTTCGGACTGCTGCTGAGCCCGATGTTGGCCGCGGCCGCGATGAGTCTGAGTTCGGTGTCAGTGATCGGGAACGCGCTGCGATTGCGGCGTTAACCCAGCGCCACATCCAGCGTCATCATCACGGCGAAGCCGACCATGGCGCCGAGAGTGGCCATGTCGCCGTTGCCGCCGGAGTGCGACTCCGGGATGACTTCCTCCACGACGACGAAGATCATGGCGCCGGCGGCGAAGGCGAGCGCGTAGGGGAGGATGGGGCGCATCATGATCACGGCGGCCGCGCCAATCACGGCGGCGACGGGTTCGACCGCGGCGGACATCTGCCCGTACCACCAGGCCTTGAATCGGGAGAGGCCTTCGCGCCGCAGCGGCACGGCGATCGCGGTGCCCTCGGGACAGTTCTGGATGCCGATGCCGACCGCGAGGGCGATCGCGGCGCCGAGTGTCGCCGAATCAAACCCGGCCGCGACGGCACCAAACGCCACGCCGATCGCGAGCCCTTCGGGAATGTTGTGCAGCGTGATGGCGAGCACGAGCAACGTCGTCCGGCGCCAGGAGGTCTTGACCCCTTCCGCCTCACTCATCTTTCCGAAGAGATGGACGTGGGGCAGGATGTAGTCGACCAGCCGCATCGAGAACGCGCCGGCGAGGAATCCCACAAGCGCGGGGAGCCACTTCACCATGCCCATCTCCTCCGCCATGTTGATGGCCGGGTTGAGCAGGGACCAGAAGCTCGCGGCGATCATCACCCCGGCAGTGAAGCCGAGTGCGGTGTCGAGGGCCTTGCGGTTGATGTCCCTGAAAAAAAAGACGACCGCCGCGCCGATGGCGGTCAGTCCCCAGGTAAAAAGTGTGGCGGCCAATGCCTGACCGACCGCGGGCCAGGTCGCGAAGATTTCGAGCACTCAAAATCTATATCACGCTTTGATCAAAAACATGGAAAGGCTTAGGTTTATCGGGTGATTGCCCACGTTGGCCCCGTCCACCTGCAGATTGCCGACCTTGGCCGGTCGATGGAGTACTACTAGGACCTGCTGGGACTGCAGCTGACGTCGACCGGCGAGGGGACCGCCACCATCGGGGCCGCCGACGGTCGCGCACTGGTCGTGCTGCGCGAACGCCGGGGCGCGCGCCCGGTGCCGCGTCGCGGCGCCTTTGGTCTGTACCACTTCGCGATTTTGTTGCCCGACCGGGCTGCGCTCGGCTGATTTGCGGCGCACCTGTCGCGCCTTGCCGTGCCGGTCGGCATGGCGGACCACCTGGTGAGCGAGGCGCTCTACCTCACCGATCCGGACGGTCTCGGCATCGAGCTGTACGCCGATCGCCCACGCTCCACCTGGAGATACCGCGGGCAGGAACTGCTGATGACCAGTGATCCGCTCGACATCGCGTCCGTGATCGCCGTTGGCGGACACGTGCCCTGGGACGGCATGCCGGCAGGAACCACGATGGGGCACATGCATCTGCATGTGGGAAACCTGATGGAGGCTGAGGCCTTCTACCACTCGGCGCTCGGCTTCGACAAAATGGTGTGGTCGTACCCCGGCGCGTTGTTTCTCTCCGCCAACGGCTACCACCACCATCTGGGCACCAACACGTGGTCTCCGGGCCCGTCCGCGCGTGAAGACGAGGCGCGGCTGCTCGAGTGGCACCCCGTGGTGCCGACGTGTGAGGATGTGCGGTCGATTGCGGAGCGTGTTCGCGTCGCGGGTTACACCGTGACCGACGCCGCCGAGTCGGTGCTGCTGACCGATCCCTGGGGCACGGTTGTTCGGGTGGTGGCCTCGTAGGGTGCGCTGCATGGAGGGCGCGCTGCATGGAGGGCGCGCTGAACTTGAGCGCGCCAGCTGGCCCGCTGCAGTTCAGCGGGCCCTACGTACGGGCGGGCCCTACAGTTCAGCGGGCCTACGTGATGGCGGAGGTGAGCGACTTCCGCGCCAGATCTGTCTCCAGCACATCGTCTCCAGTCGCGACAAGGATGTGTCCGTCCGCGATTGAGAGACTCAGCGCCATGCGGCGGTCGAGTCGGGCGACGAGCGCGGCGACGAACGCGCGATCAAATTCGAAGAAATCGATCGCGCCGGCGCGGTGAATGCGTTCGCCGGCGATCTGGCGCAGCCACTGGCCCGGAACCTTGTGTGTGTAGACGGCCACCCGCTGCGCCGCCTTACTTGCCTTGTGCAGACGTGCGGGCTCGGGCAGCCCGATCTCGACCCACAGGTGAATGGTGCCCGTGAGGTCGCGCACGGAGATCGTCGGGTCATCCGGGGACGACACCCCGCTTGAGAAGGTGATGCCCTCGGCGTACTCCAGACAGTACGCGAGCACACGCGCGATGAGATACTCGTCGCTTTCGGAAGGATGCTGGGCGACGCGGAGTGCGAGTGTCTCGTAACACCCGCGGTCGGTGTCGGTCAGGTCGATGTCGAAGTTGAAGACGGTGGCGGTCAGAGCCACGCGGGCTACATCTTCGGCCGCGTGAACATGGCCGAGGCTGTTGCCTTCGTCAGCGGGCTGCTGCCGGCCGGGAACCCGTTCTGCTGGAGCATGTAGGCGACGAGGTCCAGCGCCTCGGCTTCTTCAACCGCGGCGCGCCCGTCGTTGGGCATGGTGAACACGATCAGCGACACCAGTTCAGCCAGTGGCTTGCCTTCCCAGTTCCTGAAGAAGGGCTCGTCGCCCAGTGGCAGGTCCTCGGCCTTGCGTTTGGTCGCGACGGTGAACGCGTGGCACTCCGCGCACAGTTTGTCGAACTGGACTTTGGCACCGTCGGCTTGCGACTTTGAGTAGACGCCGTCAAGAACCGACTTCTGTGGTCGGGGGGCCAGGGTCCAGGGGTCATGGTCCACGGGTCCGACGGTCCTCAGGTCCGCGCGGACGCCGATGGCTGTCGACAACACGAGCAGGCTCGCCGCGAGGGCGAGAAGCCGGAAACGCATCGCCTGTTCTACCTCCAGCTGAAGCCGTGTTTGCTCAGGGGCAGCGACCGCACGCGCGTGCCGGTGGCGGCGAAGATCGCGTTGCTGATCGCCGGAATGATCGGCGGCATCGGCGGCTCCCCGAGTCCGGTGGGGTTGTTGTCAGAGGTCAGGAAGTGCGCCTCGATCGCGGGCGGCGCCTGTCGCATCCGCAGGATGGGATACGAGTCGAAGTTCCCCTGAATGATTCTGCCGCCGTCAACCGTGAGTTCCAGCATCAACTGACTCATGCCGTCCATGACCGCGCTGTGGACCTGGCTCTCCGCGTTCAGCGGGTTGACGATCTGGCGGCCGACATCGCTGGCCACCCACACCTTGTTGACGCGGATGCGCTTGTTGGCATCGACGTGCACTTCGGCCACCTCGGCGACGTAGCCGCTGTGACTGAAGTGGAACGCGACGCCCATGCCGGTGCCATCGGGCAACGGGCGCTTGCCCCAGCCCGACTTCTCCGCGACCATCTTCAACACACCCGTCATCCGCTCCGCGTTGAAGCCACCGCCGCCGCCCTGCACGGCAATCGGGGTGCGCGCCAGCAGATCGAGCCGGAACTGCACCGGGTCCTTGCCGGCCGCATGCGCGAGTTCATCGAGGAACGACTGCATCACAAACGACAACGCACACGAACCGGGCGCGCGGTGGGCGCCCGTGTTGACGCCCAGCGGCATCAGTGACACGTGGGTGGCGAAGTTGGGCACAAACCGCGACGGAAATTCGGTCGGGCTCAGCGTCGACGATGGGGCCGGGGTTGGTCCCTGTGGCTGTCCCTGCGCGTTCGTCGTCGGCGCACCGGCCACTGAGAACGACACGAAGTGATTGCGCCAGGCGACGAGTTGCCCCGAGGCGTCCACGCCGCCCTTGAGGAAGTGGTAGCCAGCGGGCCGGAACACCTCGTGCCGCATCTCGTCCTCACGCGACCAGCGCAACTGCACGGGCGCTCCGACGGTCTTCGCGATGACGGCGGTTTCAACGACGTAATCGTTGTAGAGACGACGGCCGAAGCTGCCGCCCATCCGCGGCAGATGCACGGTGACCTGATCCGGGTTGATGCCCACGGCGGTCGCCATCGTGTTCACGACGCCGCCCGGTTGCTGCGTGCCGGCCCAGACTTCCAGCGTGCCCTTCGCGGCATCAAACACGGCGGTGGCGTTTGGTGGCTCCATCGGCGCGTGTGCGAGGAACGGGTACTCGTAGTGGGCCTCAACGACCTTGGCCGCCGACGCCAATGCCGCTTCGACGTCGCCGTCGTTGCGCGAGGTGGAGTGGGGGGCTTCCTTCGACAACTGCACGGCACGCGCCGAGAAGGCGGCACTGCTGTCCGAGGCCGTGATGCCGTTGTCCCAGGTGACCTGCAGTTTCTTGCGCGCATTCTCCGCGAGCCACCAGCTGTTGGCGACCACGGCCACACCACTCATCGACCCGCCGCCATGGCTGTCGGGCACGATGAAGGCGTGTGTCACGCCGGGCATCGCTTTGATCTCATCGAGGTTGGCGCTGATCGCCTTGCCGCGGATGACCGGGCACCGCTGATAGACGGCGTACAACATGCCGGGCAGCTTGACGTCGCTGCCAAACAGCGGCTGTCCGGTGACGATCTTGAAGTTGTCCACGCCGGGGATCGGCTTGCCGATGATCCGGTAGTCCTTCGCGTCCTTGAGTGTGAGGTCGGCCAGCACGGGCGCCGGCATCGCGGCCGCCGCCGTGGCGAACTGACCGTACCCGGCGGACCGGTTCGACCCCGCGTGCACGAGCCGGCCAGGCGTCGTGGTGATCTCCGATGCGGGCACGCCCCATGCCTGCGCCGCCGCCGCGATCAACATGTGCCGTGCCGCAGCACCCATCTGGCGCATCGGCACCCAGTTGCTGGGCGTGGCTGTCGAGCCACCGGCCGACTGCACGCCATACTTCGCCGGGTTGAGGTCGCCCTGCTCGATGCGGACGTCCTTCCACTCGATGTCGAGTTCCTCCGCGATCAGCATCGGGAGCATCACCTTCACGCCCTGCCCGATCTCCGGGTTCTTCGCGATGATCGTGGCAATGCCGTTGGCATCGATCGACACAAACGCGTTGGGATTAAGCGGCGCCTGATTGCCGCCACGGCCCTGCGCCAGGACGTCCAGCGGGTCGAGGTACGACGCGATCATGAAGCCGCCACCGGCCAGCGCGGTGACCTTCAGAAAGCTGCGGCGATCAACGACGGGAAGCGTCAGCGTGGAGCTCATTTGGACACCTCACTGTCCTCGGCGACGCTGCGCACGGCCTGGTGGATGCCCTGGCGGATGCGGATGTAGGTGCCGCACCGGCAGAGGTTGGTGTTCATCGCCGTATCGATGTCGGCGTCGGTGGGCGTCGGGCGCTGCGCGAGCAGGGCCGCGGCCGCCATGATCTGGCCCGCCTGACAGTAGCCACATTCCGGCACGTCGAGATCCATCCACGCCTTCTGCAACGGATGGCTGCCGTCCGGCGACAACCCCTCGATGGTCACGACCGCCGCGCCGGCGACGTTACTCACCGGCGTCTGGCACGCGCGCACCGCGCGTCCGCGCAGATGCACCGTGCAGGCGCCGCATTGTCCGGTGCCGCACCCGTACTTGGTGCCATGAAGATTCAGGACGTCGCGCAGCACCCAGAGCAAGGGCATCTCGGCCGGGACGTCGACGGTCGTCGACTTTCCGTTCACGGTAAATGTGACAGGCATGACCGAGATTATAGGGGGCCGGGGTCCAGGGTCCAAGGTCCAGGGTCCGGGTCCGGGGTCCATAATGAGGTGATGCGGCGGAAAGAGAGTGCGGGCCTCTTGATGTTCAGGCGCACCGCGGCGCCGGGGCCGGAAGTGTTGCTGGCCCATCCCGGTGGCCCGTACTGGGAAAGCCGTCACGACGGCGCCTGGTCGATTCCCAAGGGTGGGCGGGACAGCGAAGAGACGCTGCTCGAGACGGCCCTCCGGGAATTCCGGGAGGAAACGGGGTTTGATCCGGCCGGCCCGTTCCACGACCTGGGCCGCATCACTCAGCGGTCCGGCAAAGTCGTCTGGGCGTGGGCGTTCGAGGGCAACTGCGATCCGGACCGGGCCGTCAGCATCACCACCACGACCGAATGGCCACCGCGTTCTGGCCGCTTCATCGAAGTGCCCGAGGTGGATCGCGTCGCGTTTTTCTTGATCGACGATGCGCGCGTGGCGATCAATGCCGGTCAGGTCCGGCTGCTCGATCGCCTGATGGATCTGTTGCGCGCGTTATGACTTCGGCACGGTCCAGTAGTAGATAATCCGGCCTTCGACTTCCATCGTCTTTTCGGGTTCCCACTCGCCCATCTGGAAGCTGTTCGACACGATGCGCGATCCCGGCTTCAGCTGCGCCAGGAGCTTCGGCATGAGCTTCACGTTGAGCGAGGGCAGCAGATACAGCGTCACCACCGTGGCGTCGCTGAAGGTGACGCTGTCGGAGAAGATGTCGTCGTTGCTGAACCGCACCTTGTCGGTCACGCCGGCGGCGACCGCATTGGCGTTGGACTCCTTGATGCGCTGCGGGTCGATGTCGATGCCGACGCCACGCGCGCCAAACTGTTTGGCCGCCGTCACCACGATGCGGCCATCACCACACCCGAGGTCGTACACCACGTCGTTGGCGGTCACGCCGGCCATCTTTAACATGGCGTCCACCACCGTCTGCGGTGTCGGCACATAGATCACATCCGGCGCCCGCAGGCCGGATTGTGCCTGCGCCAGCGGCGCACTCTGGGTGAAGCCAACGGCACACAGCACGAGAGCGAGAGTCGTGAATCGACGCATCATGTTGGGAACTCCTGCCGCCATTATACGGATTCCACCACAATCAATGTGGCATCGTCCTGCGCGTCGCCGGCCGGACATTCCTCGCCGAAATCCTCGTCGGCGACGAGAATCCGAGGAGTCGCGGCGACTGCTGTTTAAATCCTCGCGCCACGCCAAAACCTGGCACGGCTTTTCCTATGCACTCTGATGAATCGCCGGTTCTTGGTTGTGGAACGCGGCATAATTCCCATTCCGGGACTTGAACCCCGGAACTTCGGGACTTCGGGAGGGTGTTTGGCAATTCATCACGGCCGCGTGTTGGTGGCCGACGATCAGGCGGACGTGCGTAATGCCTTGCGACTGCTGTTGGGCGGGGAAGGGTATGACGTCACGACGGCCGCGTCGCCGAAGGAACTGGTCGCCACATTGGAAGGCGCGGACTGTGATGTCGCGCTCATCGACCTGAACTACACCCGCGACACGACGTCCGGAAAGGAGGGGTTCGCCCTGCTGGAGCGAATGAAAGCGGTCGACCCCACATTGCCGGTGCTGGTGATGACCGGGTGGAGCAGCGTGGCTGGCGCGGTTGAAGCCATGCGCCGCGGCGCGCGCGACTACATCGAGAAGCCCTGGGACGACGAGAAGTTGCTGGTGGCGGTGCAGAAGCAGCTCGAACTGCGTCGCGCGTTGCGACGGAGCCGGCGGTTGCAGGAGGAAAATGCGCGGTTGCATCGGCGTGATTTGCCAACCTTCATCGCCGAAGCCCCGTCCATGCGTCAGGTGCGCGAGACGATCGAACGTGTGGCGCCGTCGGACGCCACGGTGCTCATCACCGGTGAACACGGCACGGGCAAGGAAGTGGTCGCGAGTCTGTTGCACCGGTTGTCGCAGCGCGCGTCGAAAACGCTGGTGACGATGAATGCGGGCGGCTTGTCGGAAGGCGTGGCCGAAAGCGAACTGTTCGGACACGTGAAGGGCGCGTTTACCGATGCGCGCACCGATCGTATCGGCTGTTTTGAACTGGCCGATGAAGGCACGTTGTTCCTCGACGAGATCGCGAACATGCCCGCGCGTCTGCAGCCGAAGTTGTTGCGCGTGCTGCAGACCGGCGAAGTGCAGAAGGTGGGGTCGTCGCGCGTGATCTTCGTCAACGTGCGCGTGATGTCGGCGACCAATGCCGACCTGCCGGCGGAAATCGCGGCTGGTCGCTTTCGAGAGGATCTGCTGTACCGCCTGAACACCGTGGTCATTCACCTGCCGCCGCTGCGTGAACGCCGTGAGGACATCCTGCCGCTGGCGGAGCACTCGCTCGCGAAGTACGCCGGCCGGTACAAGCGCACCTTCGACGGATTTGATCGATCCGCCCGGCAGGCGCTTGATACCCACCTGTGGCCGGGGAACGTGCGTGAACTCGACCACGCGATCGAGCGGGCGGTGCTGATGGCGCAGACGGGCCACATCACGGCGCAGGATCTGGGTTTGTCCGGCGGCGCCGCGCCACCAGGGGCAGCGTCGGAAGACATGACACTGGAGCAGTCCGAGAAGCTCTTCATTCAGAAGGTGCTCGCCAAACACGGCGGCGATGTGCGTAAGGCCGCCGAGCAGCTCGGGGTGAGCCGCAGCGCGTTGTACCGGCGGCTGCAGTACTTCGGGTTATGACGGAGTCCCGCCGGGGCGCCCCGCAGGCGCGCAACCTCGAACTCGCGCTGACGCTGCTGGTGCTGGGCGGCGCGGCGCCGGCCGTGGCGGTCTCCCTGTTTTCTCTGTGGCGCACGGATCTGCCGCCGGAACTGCGGTGGGCCCTCACCACCATCGTCGTCGGCGTGTGGCTTGCGGCGGCGTCAGCGGCCCGGCAGATGGCGGTGCGCTCCCTGAATCTCATCGCGAATCTGCTGGGCGCCCTGCGCGAGGGGGACTATTCGATCCGCGGTCTGACTGCCCGCAGCGGCAGTTCGATGGCGATGGTCATGCGCGAGGTCAACGACCTCGGGTCCACGCTGCAACGCCAGCGCACCGAGGCCGTGGAGTCCACCGTGTTGCTGACGCACGTGATGGAGGAAATCGGCGTCGCGGTGTTCGCGTTCGATCCCACGGATCAGCTGTTGCTGGTGAACAAGGCCGGTGAACGGCTGTTCGGCAAGTCGTCGGCGGATCTGCTCGGGTCGGCCGCGTCGGCGTTGAACGTGGACGAGTATCTCTCGGGAGACTCCCGGCGCCTGGTCGATCGGTCATTCCACGGTCGCCCGGGCCGGTATGAAGTGCGGCGCGCCATGTTCTACCGCGACGGCCGTCCTCATCACCTTATCGTGATCGCCGACCTCAGTCAGGCGCTGCGTGAAGAAGAACAGGCGGCCTGGCAGCGCATCGTGCGCGTTCTCTCACACGAAATCAACAACTCGCTGACGCCGATCAAATCGATCGCGCACTCACTGCGCCGCATCGTGGATCGCGTGGACGTGTTTCCGCGGCAGGACGAGGTCTCCCAGGGGCTGTCGCTCATCGAGGATCGGTCCGGCGCCCTCGGCCGGTTCCTCCGCTCGTATGCGCAACTGGCCCGTCTGCCGAAGCCGCAGGCCAGACCCTTCAAGGTCACGACACTCATGACGCGCATCGTCGAACTTGAGAAACGCCTGCCCGTGTCGGTCGCGCGGTCGGCGGATATCGACCTGGTCGCCGATTCAGATCAGCTCGAGCAGGCGCTCATCAACATCGTGCGCAACGCCGTGGACGCTTCGCTGGAGACCTCCGGCAGTGTCTCGGTCGGCTGGCGCACCGACGGCGACTGGGCAGAAATCACGGTGGACGACGAGGGGAAGGGCCTGCCGGACACGTCGAACCTGTTCGTGCCCTTCTTCACCACCAAGCCGAACGGATCAGGCATCGGACTCGCGTTGAGCCGCCAGATCGCCGAGGCGCATGGCGGCACAATCACGCTGATGAATCGGGCCGGCGCGACCGGATGTCGCGCGACGATCCGGCTGCCCCTGACGCAGAAGTAGGCTCCAGCGGACTGCGGACTGCGGACCGCGGACTGTTATCCCCCGTGCCGGACGAGGTCGCCCTCGTTGATCTCGGTGAGCGCGGACGTGATCACGAATTCCCCGAGTTGCAGCCCTTCGAGCACCTGCGTGAGTTCCGGTGTCGTGACGCCGAGGCGCACGTCGCGTCGTGCAGCACGCCCGTCTGGTCCGGCCACCAGCACATAGGTCGTACCCGCCACGCGGAGAATGGCGCGCGTGGGCACCACCATCGCTTCCGGCACTTCGGCGATCAGGATTTCGGCAATGACGGAGTCGCCGATCTTTAACGTAGGTGGTGTGGGTAGTGTGGCTGGCGTGGGTGGTGTAGGTGGTGTAGGTGGTGTGGGGATCGCCACGATCACGCGGGTTGTTGTGGCATCCGGGGATGCGACAGGCAACACGGAGGAGACCGTGCTCACGATCGGCGCTGTGCCGGCGGTGATGAGCGTCACCCGCTGTGTCGCCATCAACTTGCCGGCGTCCGCCACGGGCACATCGAGCGTGGCCTGCATCCGCGTGGGATCCACAATCTGCAGCACGGGATCGTTGCCGGTGTTGGTGACGAGATCGCCCCGGTAGTGCCAGCGTCGCAACACGATGCCTGGGAAACGCGCGCGCACCGTATCGCGGCTCTCCGCGGCACGCAGACTCGCCAGTGTGGCCTGCGCCGCTGCCACCGTGGTGTCCGCGTTGGCCAGTTCGCTCTTGGCGGCGTCCAGTTCGACACGCGCAATCAGTCCGCGCTGCAGCATGGCCGTGCGCTCCGTCACCTGCGCGCGCGCGGTCTCAAGCCTGGGCATCCACGCGGACAGTTCAAACTCCGCCGCCTGAATGGCCGACGACCGGCTGGGCACGTCAAAGCGCACGACGATGTCGCCGACCCCGACCGGTTCGCCCTCGGCAATGGGCAATTCGGCGACGATGGCGGTTTCCGTGGCGTGGATGGTCCACTCGGCGTCGGGGTGCGGCGTGATGGCGCCATTCGCGTTCACGACATGCCGCAGCAGATTCATGCGTGCCGGTGTCACGGCCACTTCGATCGCGCCACTGAGATCCTGCGCAGGCGGCGGGTCATCGCCGCACGCACCAGCGGCCATCAGCAACGTGAGGCCGGCCATGTGCCGGAGCATCGGTCGGAGAGTCACGCCCCAACTATATCGTGCGGGTGGCGAGCACCTGCCGGACCTTGAACAGCAGATCGATCGCCAGGACCGGCTTCTGCTGGAACTGTGCGTCGGGGGGCAGCCCCTCGCGCGACAGCCATGGTGTACACCGGGACGTGACGAAAATGAAGGACCAGGCGCAGCCGCAGATACGGGTACAGCAGCAGCGCGGCGTAGGGGATGATCGAGAGGCCGCCCCGCAGCGAGGCGGTCGCAACCGGCGAGGCCAACACCAGCGCCAGATAGCCGGCAAACGCACCCTACTGGCTGCTGAGGTCTCCGTAGAACTTCCAGTCGACGACCATGTCGCGCGTCAGCGGCATCGTGGAGACCGCCAGCCGCAGGAAGGCGACCGGCATCGACCCCTGCCGCATGATTTCGTCGTGGAAGTCCTTCTCCGTCCGCATGCCGGAGTCCACAATTTCGCGCTTCATGCCCCGGATCTGCAGGCCGCCGACCAGGTAGGCCATCTGATACAGCGGACCGTACTGGCCCCCAAACGACCGGCGCACTTCGGCGGTTGCGTTGTCGCGTTCGTGTCCGACCTCGTTGACGAGGAAGTCGATGGCCTCCTGCGGCGACCACTGGCCCATGTGGAACTTGAGCGAGAAGATGATGCGCGCCGCACGGTGCATCCGCCAGAACAACGCGCCGACCTTCTTCTCCGGCGAGTCGTGGAAGCCCTTGTCGTAGAGGATGGTCTCCCAGTAGAGCGGCCAGCCTTCACCCAGGAACGGCGTGCCGCCGAGGCCGGCGCGATACCCGTTGAAGCGCGAACCCATGAAGCCGACCAGATTGTGGCCGGGGATCATCTCGTGATGGGCGACGGCGTTCGAGAAGAACTTGTTGTTGCCGCGCAGCACCTGCATGCGCGTGTCGTACTCCTGCGTGTTGGTCGGGAACGCGACGAGGATCTGCGACCCCCCGAGGAAAAACGGCGCCGTCAACTGGCGTTCCGGCGACAGCATCACCATGCGGAACGACTCACTCGCCACGGCCGGCACGGTGATCAGGTCGTTGTTGCGCAGGTAGGTGACGGCCTCAAAGAGCAGGTCGCGCACGTACTCGGGCTGTCGTCCCGGCTCGACATACATGTTCTTGACGCGCTCGACGGCGGCACTCCAGTCGGTGCCAAGTCCCATCGGGGTCGCGGCTTTTTCCATCTCGGCGACCGTCCACGCAAACTCGCGTTCGCCCAGCCGGATCAACTCCTCCGGCGTGTACGGAATCATCTCGTTGGCGAGGTCGAAGATCAGCCCGGCGCGTCCGCGGGCGGCCCCTTCGATGCCGCTGTTGTCGGTCTTGCGAGGCGCGTTGGGGTCGGGGCGGAACGCCGCGCGCGCGATCTCCAGTTCCGCCATCTTCTTCACGTAGAGGTAGGAAACCTGGGCGTTGCGCGTCAGTCGATCGAAGTCCAGCGTCTTGAGCGCCGCCAGCCAGCGTTCGTAGTAGCTGACCGGGCGCGCCTGTGGGGCGCCGCCGCGGCCACCGGCCACACCGCGGAAGCGCTGCACCACCGGTGCCATCTCATCCGACGGCAACGCGATGATCTCCGCGAGGTTCGGCACACTCGTCATGGCCGGTGCCACGGCCGGTGCAATCGGTGTGGCGGCGATCGTGACGCTGGCGGCTTCGTGATTCGCCGCCACCACCGGCTCGCGCAGGAAGGCGGCATAGTCCGTCAGCGCCTTCTCCAGGTGACTCCATGGCAGCGGCATCCACCAGGTGAACAGCGGATCAAACGTGTTGTAGTGAGTGAACCACTCGGTGAGGCTGGCGCGCATCGCGTCCACCGCATCCGCGCCGTTGCGCGCCATCGTCGGCGTCACGCGCAACGCGCCTGAGGCGAGCGGGCCGGCGGTCAGCCCGTCCTGCAACGATCTGCGGATTCTCGCGACAGACTTGGTGATGCGATCCAGCGCGCCGGCCGAGGCCTGTGCGTCCATGTCGCCCATCCGCATGCGGTGTTCGACCACCGCGATGACGTCAGCCGCGAACGGCACCACCGGCATCACCGCAGCGATGGCCGCGGCGTCCGCATCAAGTTGTGTGAGGTTGGCCGCGATCGTCGTCTTGAGGGCCGCGACGTCCGTCTGTGCCTGCACACTGAGCGACGAGGCGTTGACGCCGGCGAGCGCCGCCTGCCAGTCGAGGTCAAACCGCTTCAGCCGGGCAATCCGGTTGGGCGAGAGCGAGACCGTGAATCCCTGCGGCGCCGCCTGCGCGGCCTGGGGCGCCCCACCGCCGCGTCCGCCGCGTCCCCCGCCGCCCCCCTGGCGACCCGAACCAGGCAGATAGTTCCCGTCCAGCGTGTTCCGGTCGAGTGTGTACCGCTGGACCACCAGCCGCATTTCGCTCAAGGGTGGGGAGAGCAAGGGGCGAAGGTCGGTCGGGACCTCGTCCGCCGGCTGGGCTGCCGCCTGAGGGGCCGCCTGGAACGACGCTCCGGGTGTTGCCGTCCACGCCACCGTGACCATGGCTGCCACCACTGATCCCACGCCCATCCGCTGCCAGAACGTCATGCTCATTGCTGCTCCCTTGTGTCCGAAGGCCGGTAGTCTACCGCCGCGGTGCAATGACGACCAGCGTTGCAACTTTTTTTCACCTGCCGTGTTTGTCTGGCAATGACCGTTGCCGACGCAGGTCAGCCGTGACCGTGACCGGGAAGTTCGAGGCGTTCCTCCGTGAGTTCCAGGACATGGTGTACGCCACGGCGGCGACGCTGACGTCGAACCTGGCGCGATGGTGCGCAACGACGTCGTCACGATCGGTACGGATGTTGGATTTCCCGCGGACTTCATCTTTGCCGGCGAGCACATCGTGATCGGCACCGGAGTACTCGGCGACTGGATGCGGTCCGTCATGCCGTGGATCACCGGCGGCCTGATCTGGGGACGGCCGATTGTGCCCAGCGTCGGCTGGGTCTGGTCCATCGTCGGCTTCTTTTTCATCGTGTATCTGGTCGTGACTCTGCTTCTGCACGATCCGGTGCGGACGACGACGGAGGAGTTGGCGCGCCGGCCCTTCGGCACCTTCATGGTCGGCCTGTTGACGCTGTTGCTCTGGGCGCCGATCGCCGCGCTGCTGGCGGTCACCATTGTCGGCCTTGTGGTGGTGCCGTTTGTCCTGTGCGCACTGGTGGTGGCGGCCGTTGTGGGCCGCGTCGCAGTCATGCGCTGGATCGGCGACAACCTGATCGCCCCTGGCGATCCGTCGAATCGTGCAATGGCCCTCCGGTCGTTTGTGCTGGGCTTCTCGCTGCTGACGCTCGTCTACATGGTGCCCGTGCTCGGCTTTGTGGCCTGGGGGCTCGTCGGCGTTTTCGGTCTTGGCGCCGCCGTGCTCGCGTTTCTGTCGGCGTGGCGGAAGGAATCGCCGCGGCCGACGGCATCCACCCAACCCGACCCAACCTCACCCAACGAACACGGCGCGCTGCAGGTCAGCGCGCCCTACATACCCACCCCCACGCCACCCACGCCACCCACGCCACCTTCGTCCGTCTCGCTGATTCGCGCGACGTTCCTTGATCGCGCGGTGGCCTTTGGTTTGGACGTGATGCTGGTGGCGATTGCGCATGAGGGTCTGCGGGGCACGCTGTTTCCGCGATATGTGGATTTCTTCTTTCCGCTGTTGCTGGTCTACTTCATCGCGTTCTGGACGTGGAAGGGCACCACGGTAGGCGGGATCATCATGAAGCTGCGCATCATCAAGATCTCCGGTGCGCGGTTTGAGGCGGCCGACGCGATTGTGCGCGCGCTGGCGGGCGCCCTGTCGTTTGTGGCGCTCGGCATCGGCGTGTTGTGGATCCTGCGCAGTGACGACCTGGCACCGGACGGCCAGCCGGCCCGACAGGGCTGGCACGACAAGGCCGTGGGCACCTGGGTGATCAAGGACGCGCCGACGCAGCTATAGTGTGGGCCAGCATATGGCTGGCCTCGACTACCTCATCATCGGGATCTACATCGCGCTGATCATCTGGCTGGGATCCAGCTTCGCGAAGCGTCAGACGACCGCGTCCGAGTATTTCCTGATCAGCCGCTCCGTGCCGTGGTGGGCGGTGTGTTTCACGGTCGTCGCGACCGAGACGAGCACGCTGACGTTCATCGGCATTCCGGCGCAGACGTACGCGGCGAACGGGAACTTCGCCTTTCTGCAACTGGCTCTCGGGTATATCGCCGGCCGCTTCCTCATCAGCGCGCTGTTTATTCCGAAGTACTTCGCGCGTGAGCTGCTGACCTCGTATGAGGTGCTGCACGAGCGGTTTGGCGCGCCTGTCCGGAATCTCGGTTCGGCGATGTTTCTGATTACGCGCAGTTCGGCTGACGGGATCCGACTGTTTGCGACCTCAGCCGTGGTGGCCACGCTGGTCGGTGTGCCTGTGTGGGTTGCCGTTCTGGTGCTTGGCGTCGCGATGATCGTGTACACGTTTTATGGCGGCGCGTCCGCGGTGATCTGGACCGACGTGGTGCAGATGTTTGTGTATCTGGCGGGGGCGTTGATCGTGTTGTGGTTCGCACTGGCCGGCCTCCCCGGTGGCGTCGGGGCGGTGGTCGACTTCGGCGAGGCGACCGGACGGTTCGCGGTCTTTGATTTCCGGCTGGACTTCTTCAAGGCCTACACGTTCTGGGCGGGTATGGTGGGCGGCGTTGCGCTGACGCTGGCGACCCACGGCACGGATCAGTTCCTCGTGCAGCGGCTGCTGACGGCGCAGTCGCAGCGGCAGGCACAGGTGGGACTGTCGCTGAGCGGCATCCTCGTGTTTCTGCAGTTCGCGCTGTTCCTGTTCATCGGGGTGGCGCTCGCGGCGTTCTACCAGCAGGCGGGTGCACCTGACCTGACCCGTGGTGACATGTTGATTCCGACGTTTGTGCGCGACCATGTGCCGGCTGGACTCGCCGGGTGTGTCGTCGCGGCCATTGTCGCGGCTGCGTTGTCGCCGTCGATCAATTCGCTGGCTGCCACGACGGTCAATGACTTCTATCTGAAGTACTGGCAGCCCGACGCCACCGACGGCCAGATGCTGCGCGTCGCCCATCGCGCGACCATCGCGTGGGGCGTGGTCCAGATCGGGATCGCCCTGCTGGCGACGCAGCTCACTCAGTCGGTGCTGGACGCCGGGCTTGCCGTGCTCGGCCTGGGCGCCGGACCGGTGCTCGGGGCGTTCCTCGTGGCGGTGATGCGACGACGCGTGCAGCCGTGGCCGGTCGCCGGCGCCATGCTGGCGTCATGGATCACCGTGTTCTCGGTGTGGGCATTCACGACCGTCGCGTGGCCCTGGTATGCCGCCATCGGCGCATCGATGACCGTACTCCTGTCACTGGCCGCGTCGGGATTACGTAGGGCGCGCTGAACTTGAGCGCGCCGGCCCGCTGAAGTTCAGCGGGCCCTACGTGGCCCGCTCCAATTCAGCGGGCCCTACTTGAGTTCCCCGTAGAACTTCCAGTCGAGGTTCATGTCGCGGGTGAGCGGCATCTTCGAAATGGCCAGGCGCGTGAGCGGGAAAGGCATTGAGCCCTGCAGCACAACGGCGTCGTGGAACTCCTTGAGTGTCATGTGGCCCGTATCCACGAGTTCGGCCTTGAGTCCGCGCAACTGGAGTCCGCCGAGCAGGTACGCCGCCTGATACAGCGGCCCGTAGTTGCCCTGGAAGGATCGGCGCACTTCCGCTGTCGCGTTCTCACGCTCGTGCCCGACTTCGTTCACCAGGAAGTCCACCGCCTCCTGCGGCGACCAGCGACCCATGTGGAAGTTCAGGGAGAAGACGATGCGCGCGGCGCGGTGCATGCGCCAGAAGAGCGCGCCGACCTTCTTCTCGGGCGTGTCGTGGAAACCGATGTCGTACAGCAGCGTTTCCCAGTAGAGCGGCCAGCCTTCGCCATAGAAGGGCGTGCTCACGCCGAGGTTCGCACGATGGCCCGCAAGCCGCTGGCCCATGTAGCCGGTGTAGTTGTGGCCGGGGATGAGTTCGTGGCCGGCCGTCGCGTTGGAGAAGCCGGGGTTGTTGCCGCGCATGCTCTGGATGCGCTGGTCGTATTCCATCGTGTTGGTGGGGTACGACACGGTGATCTGTGAGCCCCCGAGGAAAAACGGATTCACAAGCTGGCGCTCGGGCGACATCATGCCCATGCGCAGGGCTTCGCGGTTGACCGGCGACACGGTGATGAGGTCGTTGAGGATCAGGTAGTCGGCCGCGTGATACACGAGGTCACGAATCATCTCGGGTTGTTTGCCCGGGGGGACTGCGGTGATCTTCGTGTGCTCGAGCGCCTTCATCCAGTCGCCGCCAAAGCCGAGTTCGGCGGCGGCTTTTTCCATTTCCTTCACGGTCCACGCAAACTCGCGGTTGCCCAGTTCGATGAGCTCCTCGGGCGAGTAGGGGATCATCTCGTCGGCAAGGTCGAGGATGAGACCGTCACGGCCGCGCGCCGGGCCGGTGATGCCGCTGTTGTCGGTCTTCCGGGGGATGTTCGCGGGCGGTACAAAGTTCGCGCGCGCAATCTGCTGTTCGCACATCCGCTTGATCGCCAGGTAGTTCACCTGGGCGTTGCGGGAGAGGGCGTTGAAGTCGACGGTCTTGAGGGCCTCAAGCCACGCCTGATGGAACGCGACGTCGCGCACCGGCGCAGGTGCTGCGCCAGGCGCCGTACCACGACCCCCGCCACCCCCACGGCCGCCGGCGCCGGTTCCGCGGAAGGCCGCGACGATGTCGATGGTTTCGTCCTGGGGAAGGGCCATCAGCGCCTGCAGATCCGGCACCGACGGTCGCAGGGGAGGCGCGACCGGCGCGATGTCTGCGCCGGCCGGCGTGTGTCCGGCATTCTGCTGGGTGGCGGCGGCCACCGTGTCGCGGAGCAGGGCGGCGTACTGCTCAAGTTCGCGGTTCAGGTGGCCGTACGGCAGGTTCATCCACCAGGTGAAGAGCGGGTCGTACTCGTTGTAGAACCCGAACCACTCGGCCATGGACGTCCGGAGGCCATCCGTGGCGGCCGCGGCCTGTCGCGCGAGGTCGGGCGCAATCGTGATCGTGCCTGCCTCGACCTTCGCCCTCACTGCTGCGATGTCCTTGTGCGCCTTCGTGATCCGGCCGGCTGATGTCTGCGCGTCCATGTTGTCCACGCGCACACGGGCCTCGTAAATCTCCACGAGGTCACGCGCAAACGGCAGAATCGGTGTGAGGGCCGCGATCACCGTCGCGTCCGCGTCGAGCGCCGCGAGATTGCTGGCAATGGTGGTCTTCAACTGCGCGAGGTCCGCCTGAGCGGCCGGAGACAGCCGGGCCGCGTCAACACGCGTGAGCGCCAGCTGCCAATCCAGATCGAGGCGTTTCAAGCGCGCAATCCGGTTTGTCGAGAGTGACGGAAGCGCGATTGCCGGGGCCGCCGGTGTCTCCGGCGCGCCACCCGCGCGCCCGCCGCCCCGGCCACCTCCACCTCCGCGCCCGCCGCCACCGCCCACGCCCGGCAGATAGTTCTGCGCCAAGACCTGCCGGTCGGCGGTGTACCACTGCATCGGAATCCGCATTTCACTCTGCCTGGGCAGCAGAAGCGGCTTCAGGTCTTTCGGAACGGTCGTGGCGGCCGACGGCGCTGCTGGTGCCTGCTGCGCCTGCGGCGTCATTGTCAGCGGCCAAGCCACCGCCGCAAGAAGGAGGGTGCTGACGCCAACACGACGGAGTGAAGAAGATTTCATGGTGCGCGCAGTTTATACGAAGTTCCGATTACCATTCTTGAGGAGTTGCATGACGAAGCTGCGCATCACAATGGCCGTGAACGGGGAGCCGGCCGACCTGTTGGTGGATCCCGACAAGACGTTGCTCGAGGTGCTCCGCGAGGACCTGAACCTCACGGGAACCAAACACGGGTGCGAACTCGGCGAGTGTGGGGCGTGCGCCGTGCTGGTGGATGGTCAACCGCTCCTGTCGTGCCTGCTGGTGGCCCACGAGTGTGAAGGCCGGCAGGTGACCACCGTCGAGGGACTCGTCGAGGACGGCCGACTTCATCCGCTGCAGGAGTGTTTCGCCGACCTCGGTGGCGCCCAATGCGGCTACTGCACCCCCGGCATCCTCATTACCGCGAAGGCCCTTCTCGATCGCGAACCCCACCCTTCGCGCGAACTCATCAAGGAAGCCCTTTCCGGCAACCTCTGCCGCTGCACGGGGTATCAGCAGATTCTCGATGCCGTCGAAGAAGCGGCCCGCAGGAACCCGTGATGGCGAGCAACCGCCCATCCGCCCACCTGCCCATCCGCCCAACAGGCGCGGCCGTGATCGGCCGCGCGAGGCGTCGCGTGGATGGCCGCGCGAAGGTCACCGGCCAGACGACGTTTGCCGACGATGTGATGTTGCCGCGGATGGTGCATTGCCGCCTGTTGCGGTCGAGTGTGCCGCACGCGAAGATCGTGAAGGTCGACATCTCGAAGGCCCAGGCGCTGGCGGGCGTGCACCTGGTGCTGACCGGCGAGCAGTTTCCGACGGCCTATGGCATTCTGCCGGTGAGCCATGACGAACACGCGTTGTGCCGGGACGTCGTGCGGTTTGTCGGCGATCCGGTGGCGGCGGTCGTAGCCCGCGATGAGGCGACGGCGGAAGCGGCCGTCAACCTGATCGACGTCGCATACGAACCACTGCGCACGTTTGCGTCGCCGATCGACAGCCTGACGTATCCGGAGCCGCGCATTCACGACTACGGCGATGTTGGCAACGTCCACAAGGCCGTGGCGCTGCAGTTTGGCGAGGTGGACGACGCGATCGCGAAGGCCGATCACGTCTTCGATGACCTGTTCTTCTTCGAAGGCAATACACACCTGCCGCTCGAACAACATGCGACGGTGGCGACCAAGGACGCCGACGGCAAACTGGTCGTCTACTCAAGCACACAGACGCCGCACTATCTGCACCGCGCGCTCGCGAAAGCGCTGGGGATCCCGGCGGCCCATATCCGGGTGATTGCGACGCCGAACGGCGGAGGATTCGGCGGCAAGAGCGACCCCTTCAACCACGAGGTGGTCGTCGCGTACGCGGCCATGCGTCTCGATCGGCCGGTCAAGATCTGTCTGAACCGCGAAGAGGTGTTTTATTGCCATCGCGGGCGGCACCCGGTGCTCATGCGCTTCCGCGCTGGTGTGACCAACGACGGGAAGCTGACGGGGCTGGATCTGCAGACGCTGCTTGATGGCGGTGCGTATGGGTCGTACGGCGTGGCGAGCACGTTCTACACCGGCGCCTTACAGACCGTGACGTACGACATTCCGACGTACCGCTTCCGCGGCTGTCGCGTCTTCACGAACAAGCCGCCGTGCGGCCCGAAGCGGGGCCACGGCACGCCGCAGTCACGTTTTGGTCAGGAAGTGCAACTCGACAAGATCGCCGAGAGGCTGTCAATCGATCCGGCGGACCTGCGTCTCAACATCGTGCAACCGCCCGACAGCCTCACGGCCAACTTCCTGCGCGTGCGCACGATCGGGCTGTCCGATTGCATCAAGAAGGTGGTCGAGCGATCCGGGTGGCGCGACAAGTACCGCAAGCTCCCGCACGGCAAGGGTGTGGGCCTCGCGTGTTCGTCCTATCTCTCAGGGGCGGGGTTGCCGATCAACTGGAACGACCTGCCGCACTCCGGCGTGCAGTTGAAGCTCGATCGCAGCGGCGGCGTCACGGTGTTCTGCGGCGCGACTGAAATCGGCCAGGGGTCGGACGACGTGCTGGTGGGGATTGTGGCGGAGGTGCTCGGCATTGACCCGTTTGATGTCCGGGCGGTCACTGGCGACACCGATCTGACGCCCGTGGATCTCGGGTCGTATTCGAGTCGCGTGACGCTGATGATGGGCAACGCGGCCATTCAGGCGGCCGAGCGCGCGCGGGAACTAATCGCCGATGCCGTGAGCACGAAACTGGAGATTCCGAAAGACCGGTTGGTCTTTGCCGGGCGGCGCGTGTGCGACACCGAGGACCCCAACAAGGGGTGCACCTTCCAGGAAGCCGTCTGCATGGCCGAGGCCAGGTTCGGCACGCTGGGCACGACCGGGTCGTACACCCCGCCGCGGTCGGCCGCGCGATTTAAAGGCGGCGGCGTCGGGCCGTCACCGACGTACTCGTATACCGCCGCCGTGGTCGAAGTGGACGTTGATCCGGACACCGGATGGGTGACGGTACCGCGCGTGTGGATTGCGCATGACATCGGTCGTGCTCTGAATCCGACCTTGGTGCGCGGGCAGGTCGAGGGCGGCGTCTACATGGGCATCGGGGAGGCCCTGATGGAAGAGCAGGTCTTCCGTCGTCTCCCCGCGAAACTCTCGAATGCACTGGTCCACAAGTTTCCGTCGATCCTCGAATACAAGAGCCCGACGAGCCTGGACATGCCTGACGTCATCACGGACCTGATCGAGGATCCGGATCCTGCCGGCCCGTTCGGCGCGAAGGAAGTGGGGCAGGGACCGTTGCTGCCGATCATGCCGGCCGTTGCCAATGCCGTGTATGACGCGGTCGGCGTGCGCATCGACTCGATTCCGGTGACACCCGAGAAGATCCTGCGCGCGCTTGAGGCGAAGGCCGCCGGCAAGCCCGCGCGATCCGGGCCGGCGTCATTCCCCGACATCCTGTGGCCGGAGACGTTGCGTGTGACGCCGCCCTGGGCCGGCGGTGACGGCCGCGCGTCGAATGACCCGGACAGGCCGACGAACCGGAACGTGGATGCGGGCGTGGAAGCCAGAGCGGCGAAGGCTGCGTGGGAGAAGTCCACGTCATGATGCGCCTGCCCTCGTACCGCTACCGCGCTCCGAAGACCGTCGCTGACGCGGCGGCCTGGCTGGCGGAGTCCCCGGCTGAGACGATGCTGCTGGCCGGCGGTACGGATCTGATTCCCAACATGAAGCGGCGGCAGCAGACGCCGTCGACGGTCATCGGGCTGCGTTCGATTCCCGAGCTGACGGCCATCACCAGAGGTCAGGGCCTGACCATCGGGTCCGGCGTCACCTTGACCGGCCTGGTGCACGACGCACGTGTGCGTGCCCACTATGTCGGGCTCTGGCAGGCGGTCGCGCAGATTGCGACGCCGCACCTGCGCAACATGGGCACCATCGGCGGCAACATCTGTCTCGATACCAGGTGCACGTATTACGACCAGACCTTCGAATGGCGGAAGGCGATCGACTTCTGCATGAAGAAGGACGGCGACACCTGCTGGGTGGCGACGTCGAGTGACCGGTGTCTCGCGGTGTCGTCGACCGACTCGGCGCCGGCGCTGATTGCGCTTGGCGCGACGGTGACGCTCGTCTCTGCGGCGGGCACACGCGAGGTCGCGCTCAGTGATCTGTATGCCAACGACGGCATGCACTACCTGACGCGTCGGCGCGATGAGATTCTCACGGCGGTCCGTCTGCCCTCGGGGAACGGCTGGCGCAGCACCTACTGGAAGCTCCGACGCCGCGGCTCGTTCGACTTTCCGGTCGCGTCGGTCGCGGCCGCCGCCCGTTTTGACGGTGACCACATCGTGGACGCCCGGATCGTGCTTGGTGCGGTGGCATCGCGACCGCTGGAGGTGCCGGCGGCCTCCGCGCGCCTTGTGGGGCAGGCGCTCAGCAACGACCTCATCACGGCCGTGGCTGATGATGCCTATGCGCTGGCGAAGCCGATGGACAACACGGACTTCGAATTGGTCTGGCGCAAGAAGGTTGTGCGGTCGCTTGTCACATCCGCGTTGCGGGAACTGCGCGGGGATGACATGCGCGAGGCGCGCACGAAACTCGCGCGGCATCCACTGATCGTTGTCTCCTGATGTGACGCGCTCCAGTTCAGCGCGTCCTGCGACGACGGTGCGAGTGCGGACGTCAGGGCTGTCAGGTCGGGCCGGACGCTCTGTGCCGCGATCTGCTGTCTGCACCCGCGACACATCGCGCGGCCGTTTCTCCAGTGCGTCCACATCGTCCAGGGCTAGGATGGGGCATGGCCGAGCGTGCAAAGTCCTTCACGCGCCTTCTCGTCCACTTCAACACCACGACGACATCGCAGCCGGCGTTCCGGCGTGCGCTCGCGTTGGCGAGGACCACGCGGGCATCCATTCGTCTGGTGGACGTCCTGCCGCAGCTGCCTGCGCCAGGCGGTCAGTCGCCGCCGTTTGCGCGGCTGGTGCGCGACAAGATGCTCGACCAGCTGGCGGAGGCGGTCGCCGAGACCCGCCGCTGGGATATCCCGGTCACATCGGCGTTGCTGGAAGGTGATGAAGCGAGCGCGCTGATTCAGGCGGCCGTGGCATGGCGTGCCGATGTGCTCATGCGCTCACACGGGGTGCATGGCCCCGCGGCGATTCCGGCCGGGCCGATCGACAGCCAGGTGTTGCGGCGGTGTCCGTGTCCCGTCTGGCTTGTCACGCCTCGCAGCGCTGAAGAGGAGCGGGTGGTCGTCGCCGCCGTGGATCCCGAGCCGCAGGATGCGCCGCGCCACGAGCTGAGTGTGCGTGTGGCCCGCACAGCCATGCAGTTCGCCGCCCAGACCGGGGCGACCCTGCATCTGGTGCATGCGTGGACTGCGTTTGGCCATCAGATTCTCGCAGGGAGAGCCACGTCGAAGGACCTGCTGGCACACTACGCGGCGTGCCGCGACCATGAACGCGACCGTGCCGGCGATGCGGAAGACTTCCATGTAGTTGGCGCCTTCCCCAAACACGCGGCTCAGCACGTAGCCCGTGAACAGGCTGACCACGAGCAGGTAAACGAACCACTGTCCGAGTGTCGCGCCCATGTTGAAGCTGCTGGTCGGCCAGACCGTCACCACGAGGCCGGGGCCACGCTTCATGTTTTCGACGTACGCCGGTTCCTTCATCGATGCCGGCGAGTCACAGAACGGTGCCGAATAGTCGCCGGGAGCCACGTTCAGCCGCCGGAAGGTCTCCAGGACTTCGTCCTCCTTGGGCAGGCCCTTGAAGTCGGCACGGTGATAGGTCATCACCATATGAATGACGGAACTGAGCACGAACACCAGCACGGCCGAGAGGACGATTGGCACGACGAGCGACATCAACGACACCATGGGGACCTCCCGAGACGTGTGAATGGGCGGCGGATGGTAGCACGGACTGCGGACTGCGGACTGGGTTAAACTCCCCGCATGAGCGAGAAATACACGCGACTGACGCAGCCGCTCGTGCGCGAGCACGGCCGTCTGCGCGAGGCGTCCTGGGACGAGGCACTGACACGCGCGGCCGACGGATTCGGCCGCATTGTCGGCGAGCACGGCCCCTGGAGCTTCGGGATGTTCAGTTGTTCGAAGGCGTCCAACGAAGTGAACTATCTGGCGCAGAAGTTTACGCGTGGCGTCCTCGGCAGCAACAACATCGACAGTTGCAACAGAACTTGACATGCCCCCAGTGTCGTCGGTCTGACGACAGTGTTCGGGGCGGGTGGCGGCACGAGCGCTTACCAGGAGATCGAGGATACCGACCTCATCATCCTGTGGGGATCCAACGCCCGTGAAACGCACCCGATCTTCTTCCACCATCTGCTGAAGGGGAAGAAGAACGGTGCGCGGATGTACGCCATCGATCCGCGACGGACCAGTTCCGTCGCGTGGGCGGACGTGTGGCTGGGGCTCGAAGTCGGGTCCGACGTCGCGCTGGCCAATACGATCGGGCGCGAGATTATTGCGGCCGGGTTGTGCAACACGGCGTTTATCGAACGGGCGACGACGGGGTTTGACGCTTACAAGGCGGCCGTGGAGAGTTACACCCTCGAACGCGGGGAGCAGTTGACGAGCGTCAAGGCGGACGTGCTCCGCGAGATGGCGCATGCATATGCGCGCGCCGACCGCGCGCAGATTTGCTGGACGCTCGGCATCACCGAACATCACAACGCGGTCGACAACGTGTTTGCGATCATCAACCTGTCGTTGCTGACCGGCCACGTCGGGCGATGGGGCTCGGGTCTGGTGCCGCTGCGTGGTCAGAACAATGTGCAGGGTGGCGGCGACATGGGGGCCATTCCCAACAAGTTCGTCGGCGGCCAGGACGTCGAAGATCCGGCGCTTCGCGCCACATTCGAGCGCGAGTATGGCACCTCGGTACCCGACACACGAGGCTGGCACCTGAGTCAGATGTTCGAGGCGATGGAACACGGCGAGCTTAAGACCGTGTTTGTGCTCGGCGAGAACCCGATGCAGTCCGAAGCGGATGCCAAACGCACGCGCCGGCTGCTCGAGGGATTGGAGCACCTGGTAGTGCAGGACATCTTCCTGACCAAGACTGCGGACGTCGCACACGTCGTGCTGCCGGCGGCGGCGTCGTGGTGTGAATCCGAAGGTACCGTGACGAGCAGCGAGCGTCGCGTCCAACGCGTGCGCAAGGCGCTCCATCCTCCAGGGCAGGCGAAGGACGACCTCGAGATCCTCACATTGCTCGCGAAGAAACTTGGCAAGGACTGGGGCGCGCCCACGGCCGCAGAGGTGTGGCAGGAAGTGCAGCGCCTCTCGCCCTGGCACGGGGGCATGAGCTACGAACGGCTCGAAGCGGAGAACGGTCTGCAGTGGCCGTGCCCGACGCTTGATCATCCAGGCAGTCCGACGCTGCATACGCGACTGTGGTCCGATCCGGTCGAGGGGGCACGTGCGGGGTTCCAGGTGGTGCATCATTCGCCGCCCGTGGACACGCTGACCGACGAATTCCCACTGCGGCTCACGACCGGTCGCCGGCTGGATTCCTTCAACACCGGCGTGCAAACCGGCGGTTACACGTCGCCGCTGCGCCACGGAGAGCGCATCGAAGTTTCGCCCGAGGATGCCGTGCGGCTCGGTGTGGTGGCTGGCGAGGTTGTGCGGGTGGTGTCGCGCCGCGGTGCGATCGTAGCGCCCATCAAGATTGATCCGGGCCTGCGCGCGGGACTCACGTTCATGACGATGCATTTTCCGGATGAGGTGGAGACGAACATCCTCACCATCGATGCGGTGGACCCGAAGTCGGGCACGGCGGAGTTCAAGGCCGCCGCCATTCGCATCGAAAAACTCGGCGTGCCTGAGACGGTGGGCGCCGGAGGCGCACGGTAGCGTGGATTTACACCTGATACCCGGCGCGACGGCGTCGGCTGAGGAACGGGCGGCGATTGATGCCGCCATCGCCGCGGTGATCGGCACGGGACCTGGCACGCGGCACATGCTGCTGCCCGCGCTGCACGCGGCGCAGTCGTGTGCGGGGTGGATCAGCGAAGGCGCACTCAACCACATCTGCGCGCAGTTGTCGGTGCCGCCGGCCGAGGCCTACGGCGTCGCGACGTTTTATCACTTGTTCTCGACCGAGTGTCAGGCGCCACGCGTCGTGCACGTCTGTGACGACATTGCGTGCCGCGTGAAGGGCGCCCAGGGGCTCTGTCGTTCACTCGAGGCGACGTTCGGACCGGCGGGGAGCGGCACGGAGGCGACGTGGAAACGTTCGCCGTGCCTGGGGTACTGCGAACAGGCGCCGGCCGCGCTCGTGCAGCACGCCGGTGCGTCGCCGGTTGAGCACACGATCACGCATGCAACGCTAACGGTACTGGAAACGGCGGTGTCGACTGGCGAAGTGCCAGGGCCGTCAGGCCGGGCCGTGCCGCAGGCGCAGGGTCCACGGGATCCAGGATTGCGGCTGTTGCGCCGCGTGGGCGTCGCGGATCCGGCGAGCCTCGACGACTACCGCGCACACGGCGGCTATCAGGCCCTGCGGCGCGCGCTCGACATCGGCCCCGAGGCGGTGCTGCGCGAAATCATCGACTCGAAGTTGCTGGGTCGCGGCGGTGCCGCGTTTCCGACAGGCCGCAAGTGGGAAGCGGTGGCGCGATCCCCCGTGCGTCCGCATTACCTCGTGTGCAACGCGGACGAATCTGAGCCGGGCACGTTCAAAGATCGCGTGTTGATGGAGGAAGACCCGTTTGCGTTGATCGAGGCCATGACGATTGCCGGTCTGGCGATTGGCGCCGAGCAGGGCTTCATCTACATTCGCGGCGAATATCCGCGCGCGACAGCGCGGTTGCAGTATGCGATCGCGAAGGCGACGCGTCGCGGTTTTCTCGGGGATAACATCGGTGGCGCTGGTGCGCGGTTCCATCTGAATCTGCGACGTGGTGCCGGGGCCTACATCTGCGGCGAAGAGACGTCGCTCTTTAATTCGCTCGAAGGGTTCCGCGGCGAACCACGCAATAAGCCGCCGTTCCCCGTGCAGTCCGGGCTGTTCCACAAGCCGACGGTGATCAACAACGTCGAGACCCTCGTGAACGTGATCGACATCGTGCTCGAAGGCGGTCCGGCGTACGCGGGGATCGGCACGGCGTCTTCGTCCGGTACCAAGTTGTTCTGTCTCTCGGGGTGTGTGGCGAAGCCTGGCGTGTATGAAGTGCCGTTCGGCATGACGCTGCGTGGGCTGCTCGATCTGGCGGGTGGCGTCGAGGGCGGGCGGGCGCTGCAGGCGATTCTGCTCGGCGGCGCCGCTGGTGTGTTTGTGACGCCGGACGAACTCGACATGCCGCTGACGTTTGAAGGCACCCGCGCCGCCGCGGCCACCCTCGGTTCAGGCGTCGTCATGGTCTTCGACGATCGCGTGGACCTCGGCGACATTCTGATTCGTATCGCCTCGTTCTTCCGCGATGAGTCCTGCGGCCAGTGTGTGCCGTGCCGGATCGGCACCATCCGCCAGGAGGAGGCGCTGCATCGCCTGGTGGCCGCCAGAACGTCCGGCGATCGCTTGACAGAGCAGACGCTGATCGCCGACCTCGGGCGCGTGATGCGTGATGCGTCGATTTGTGGTCTCGGCCAGACCGCCGCAAGCGCTGTGGAAAGCGCGCTGAAGAAGATTCCGTTCGACTCGCGTCGCTCGCTCACGGCCGGTCCGGAAGGAAACTGACTTATGAACGCTGTTCCGCTGCCGTTTGTGCGCACCGTCGAGGTCACCATCGACGGCAGGACCGTGCGGGTGCCTGAGGGCACGACCATCATCAATGCCTGCAAGACGATTGGCATCGACACCCCAACGCTCTGTTACCTCGAAAATCTGACGCCCGTGAACGTGTGCCGTGTGTGTGTCGTGGAGGTCGAAGGCTCGCGCGTCCTGGTGCCCGCGTGTTCGCGGCCGGTCGATCCAGGCATGGTCATCCACACGGACTCCGACCGTGTGCGTCACAGCCGGAAGCTGGTGTTTGAGCTGCTGGGATCGTCTGTGGACCTCTCGACCGCCGAGCCCCGCTTCAAGGCGGACATGGAGAAGTATGGTGCCGCGCCGGAGCGATTGGCACCGAGCGGGCATTCCGATCACGGCGCGCCGGCCACGGTGCAGCAACCGGTCAAGATCGACAACGATCTCTACGTCCGCGACTACTCAAAGTGTGTGCTCTGCTACAAGTGCGTGGAAGCCTGCGGCACAGACGCGCAGCATACGTTTGCGATCGCCGTCGCCGGCCGTGGTTTCGGCGCGACCATCTCCACCGAATTCGACACCGATCTGCCGGACTCCGCCTGCGTCTATTGCGGCAACTGCATCGGTGTGTGCCCGACCGGCGCGCTGATGTTCAAGACGGAACACGACATGCGCGCCGCCGGCACCTGGGACGAATCCAGACAGACAGCCACCGACACCATCTGCCCCTACTGCGGCGTCGGCTGCACGTTGTCCCTCCACGTCCAGGACAACACCATCGTCAAAGTCACCTCGCCCAACGACCACGACGTCACCGAAGGCCACCTCTGCATCAAGGGGCGCTTTGGGTGGCAGTTCGTGCAGAATCGCTAGCAGTCCGCGGTCCGCAGTCCGCAGTCCGCGCCTCCCTGTAAGAAGTCCCTTCTAGTAATATCTCCGTGCCTCCGTGTCTCCCTGTGAATGAGACCGCCGGCAAGGAGTCCCTCGTGCCGAAGTCGGATATCGAAATTGCCCAGGCTGCGACGATGCAGCGTGTGACCGGGATCGCTGAGCGTCTGGGGATCCCCGAAGACCAGCTGGAACCGTACGGGCATTACAAGGCGAAGATCTCGCTCGACTACGTGCAGAGCCTGGAGGACCGGCCGGACGGCAAGCTGATTCTCGTCACGGCGATCAGTCCGACGCCGGCCGGCGAAGGCAAGACGACCACAACGGTCGGATTGGGCGATGCGCTCAACCGGATCGGCAAGAAGACCATCATCTGTCTGCGCGAACCCTCACTGGGCCCCGTGTTCGGCATGAAGGGCGGCGCGGCCGGCGGGGGGCACGCGCAGATCGTACCGATGGAGGACATCAACCTCCACTTCACCGGTGACTTCTCGGCCATTGCGCTGGCGAACAACCTGCTCGCCGCACTGCTCGACAACCACATCCACCACGGCAACGCGCTCGGCATCGACGTCCGCCGCATCCAGTGGAAACGTGTCGTCGACATGAACGACCGCGCCCTCCGCGACATTGTCGTCTCCCTCGGCGGCACGGGTAATGGTTATCCACGGGAGGATGGCTTCGACATCGTCGTCGCCTCCGAAGTCATGGCGATCTTCTGCCTCGCCACGTCGCTGCACGACCTGAAGGAACGCCTCGGCAACATTGTGGTGGGCTACACGCGCGACCAGAAGCCCGTGCGTGCGCGCGACCTCAATGCCCATGGCGCGATGACCGTGCTGCTCAAGGATGCGCTGAAGCCGAACCTTGTGCAGACACTCGAGAACAACCCGGCATTTGTGCACGGCGGTCCGTTCGCCAACATCGCGCACGGCTGCAATTCCGTGATGGCGACCAAGGCGGCACTGAAACTGGCCGACTACGTCGTGACAGAAGCCGGGTTTGGCGCCGATCTGGGTGCCGAGAAGTTCGTGGACATCAAGTGCCGGAAGTCCGGCCTGCATCCGTCCGCCTGCGTGATCGTCGCCACCATCCGCGCATTGAAGTATCACGGCGGCGTGGACAAGGCGGCGCTGACCAAGGAGGACCTTGGTGCGCTCGAACGTGGCTTGGCGAACCTGCAGCGCCATGTCACCAACGTGCGTGACCACTACGGCTTGCCTGCGGTTGTGGCCATCAATCGGTTCCCGGACGACACCGATGCCGAAATCGCAAAGCTCGAAGCGATCATGGCGCAGAGTGGTGTGCCGGTGGTGCTGGCGACCCACTGGGCGCACGGCGGCGCCGGTGCCGAGAACCTCGCGAAGGCCGTGGTCGGCGTCGTCGAGGCCAGCCCGTCGACATTCAAGTTTGTCTACGAGGATTCGCTGTCGCTCTGGGACAAGATGAAGACCATCGCGACGACCATCTACGGCGCGGCAGACATCTCAGCCGACGCGAAGGTGCGCGGCCAGATCAAGCGCCTGCAGGACGAGGGCTACGGCCACTATCCCGTGTGTGTTGCGAAGACGCAGTACTCGTTTGCGACGGATGCGAGTCTCCGTGGCGCCCCCTCAGGGCACACCGTGAACATCCGTGAGGTGCGCCTGGCGGCCGGCGCCGAGTTCGTCGTCATGGTCTGCGGCGACATCATGACGATGCCGGGGTTGCCGAAGGTGCCGTCGGCCGAGGCCATTGACCTCGACGCCAACGGCCGGGTGGTAGGGTTGTTCTAAAGGTCCTTCAATTCATCGAACCAGTCGGTGACGTTGTTCCCCTGGTCCTCGGCCTTCGGGCCGTGCTCCCGTGTGTCTTCCACCCATTTGACGGCGGTTTCCAGGGAGGCCAGCAGCGCCTGACGGGTGAAGGGCTTCACCAGGTACGCGAGGACGCCGGCCTACATGCTGACGTGCGGCGGCACCGAGCTCACGCCCGTGGCCAGCACGACAGCGGACATCGGATACAACCTGCGGAGTTCAGCGGTCAGCCAGAGGCCGTCACGGCCAGGCATCTGGATGTCACAGAAGATGGCGTCACACGGCACCCGCACCATGGCGTCCAGCGCGGCCTGAGCGTCCTCGGCGCCATAGAGCTCGTGCCCGAAATCTTCAAGCTGGCGACGCATCAACTCGCACACACGAGGTTCGTCGTCCACAATCAGGACCTTGATCACACTGCCTCCACAGCGACAAGTTTACTAGTACGCATTCAACCGGTGGTAGATCACCCGCGGGTTCTCCGCCCGTCGGTGATAGAAATCCTTCAGTTCCTGAGTGGACATGATCGTCCACGGGGACACCTGAGACGTGCCGTTCTTGGTGAAGAGCTGGCCGTCAGCCAGATATACCGCCACATGAAACAGGTCGCCTTCGTTGTCGACCAGGGCGACGATGTCGCCCAACTGAAAGCCGTGTTCGACCACGTAGTAGTTGGTCCTGAGGGCATTGAGTGCGTAGGTGACGTCCAGATAGCGATCGTCCGGATCCTCCTCGAAGAAGTTCAGGGCACTCCACAGGCAGTTCGCCAGCAGCGGCCGCGTCAGGTCCATCGTCTTGATCTTCGGGAACCGATAGAGGTGGTCGCGCGCAAACGCCGGCAGGAGGTGCACGATGTCGATCGTGCGGTTGTCGGACGCGTCAGAGAGCGACTCCAGCAGCGGGCGGATGTCAGTCCGGCGGCCACCCATGCCCCAGTAGTTGACGAGTCCGGCGACTTCCTCCGGCGACTCGATCCAGAGTCGGGCCATGACCGTTGAATTGCGCAGCAGTGCCTTCGCCAGATACTGCCGTTCCAGTGGGGACGAGATCTGCGAGCGGCTCGACGAGCCGGCGCGTCTCCGCCGACATCATCGTGCCGGTGAACCAATCGGCCGGCGTCCTGCCCTTGAACCGGAAGGACTGCGCCTGATCAAAGTTCAGCGTCGATCGCGACAGCTGAGTGTACAACCGTGCGTGCACGTCCGGCGTCAGTGCCCGCACAAGCGCAGAGGGTGGCGTGATGACCACGCCGGCGATTTGCGCCTCACGCCGCGTGTACGGGCCGAGTTGGGCCATCTGCTCCGGCGAGAACCCGGAGGACGCGAGAAACGCGGTCACGACCTCAGCGGTCGCATTCGGAAACACCCATTCCGCAGGTGCATTGCGACCCCACTCGGCCGGCACGTACTCGAGCTGCGGCGAGATGACGATCGGGGTCGCGGTCAGATGTCCCCACGGTCCGTTCCCGAGCCGGGCTTCGGTCGGCGGAGCGTCGGCGAATGGGGAATCGGTCTCGGGCTCTGGCGCGCCGAAGTACAACCACGCCACCACCAGCCAGGGCAGGGTCACGAGTGCCGCCATGGCCAGGAGCCAGTACTTAGGAAGGGTCACGGTGCTGGGCGTGGGGCCGGGGGAGGAGGGACGGGGAGTCGCCATGCGTGGCTGCCATCATACGGAAACCCGATGCACGGAGTCAGACACTACTGCCCCAGCGTATCGAGCGGGTACAGTGACGAGGTGTCCGACCTGTTCGCTGTGGTGCACGAGGATGACGACCTGCTGGTGGTGGACAAGCCGGCCGGCCTGGTCTGCCATCCGACAAAAAACGGGGAAATGTCGAGCCTGATTGGCCGGGTCCGGCTCCACCTGGGCCATGGCGATGGCCGGCTCGTCAACCGGCTTGACCGGGAAACCAGTGGTCTCGTGGTGATTGCCAAGTGCGTCGCCGTCGCCGGCGAACTCGGTCGCCTGTTCAGCGGGAACGCCGTCCAGAAGACGTACTGGGCGGTCGTGGATGGGCACGTGGGACCCGACGAACTCGTCATGATCGGCGCACTTGGCAACGACGATGAGAGTCCGGTCGCGATTAAAGCCCGGGTCCGCGCCGACGGTGCCGAGGCGGAGACCCGGGCGCGTGTGCTCCAGCGCTGGGCGCGTGACGGCCAGGCACTGTCGTTGCTCGAGGTCACCCCGCGGACGGGGCGCAAACATCAGATTCGCATCCACCTCGCGCATGCGGGACATCCGATCGTGGGCGACAAGTTGTACGGCGAGGATGAACAGCGCTACCTGCGGTTTGTCGTCGGCGCGTTAACGCCGGAGGATGTGGTGGCGCTTCGCGTGACGTGTCACGCCCTGCACGCGCGCCGGCTGGCCTGGACGTGGCGCGAGCAGGCGTTCGCGTTCGACGTGCCGCCGCACGCCGGGTTCCTGTCACTGCTGCTGTGAGCTGCGGCCGAGGCCCGCCGGGAGTGTCCTGCCGTTACGGTCGCCGGAATCTGGGCGGTGCCGCCGATCCCATGCCATGGATCGCCGTTTCCACCTTCGTCGTCACGGTGGCCGCGTCATCCCCACCCGGGTGAATGGCCGGGCCGAACGTGACCCGGACCGGACCGCGCACCGGGAACGGGACCTTCTTGGGATAGACCCACTCCAGGCCCTCGAGCCGGATCGGCACAATCGGGAGGTCGAGATGAATCGCCAGCGTACCGACGCCCCGTTTGAACGGCACCATGCTGCCGTCGTCGGTGCGTTGTCCCTCCGGGTAGATGAGGATGTCGTGGCCTTCATCCACCAGCTCCCGCATGTAGCGGAAGGCCGCGCGCGGGGATTCGCGCTGCGGGAGCGGAAAGGCGTTGAAGCACTGACACGCCATGTGAAATGCGAGTCCGCTGGTCACGCGTTCGCGGAGGGACCCCGGCGCGAGTCCGAAGTGAGGCGCGAAGAATTCCTTGGCCATGGCCGGTGCAATCCGGTAGCGCAGGTCTGAGGGTAACGCCGCGTAGATCGCCGGCGTGTCCATGTGGCTCTGGTGGTTGGCCGCATACAGGACCGGCCGGCGCACCGCCGTGACGTGGTCGAGCCCGCGCACCTCCAACTGCATGAACAGGCGCGTACACGGCAGCACCAGCGCTGGCAGCGTGATTCGCCGCACGAGGCGCGACACCGGGGAGCGTGTCCAGCGCGGAAAGGCCATGCCGTGTGATCGTAATCGCGCCTGCTACGACGCGCAATCGCAGTCCGTTTCGTTCCGCGGGAGCTTGACACGAGCGGCGTGCACTCCTACGCTTCGCACCATGTATTCACGCGACGCCGTCAAGGCGATCACCGACACGATCTTCAATATGGCGACCGGCCACGAGGTGGAGGTCGACCTCTCGGGCTCTGAACGATCGGGCACCCGGTGGGCCAATTCGACGATCACCACCAACCTGATTCAGTACGATCGCCAGCTGTCGATCACCGTACGAGCCGGCAACCGGCAGGGCGGCTCGACCACGCGCGACTTCAGCGACGCCGGCCTGAAGGAAGCGGTGACCGAGGCCATCGCGGACGCGAAGCGCGCTGCGGAGAATCCGTCGCTCGGCGAGTGGCTCGGCGCACAGGAGTACATCCCCATGGACGCAGCGCTGCCCAGCGGCGTCAACTTCGGACCACGTGAACGCGCCATGATGGTGAAGGCCAGCGTGGACGTCTCGGAGAAACATGGCGTGCTCGGGTCCGGGTACATTCCGAAGACCGACCAGACCACCTGCACCGCCAACACCAAGGGCCTGTTTGCGTATTACCGCTACGCCGAGACGGCATTCACCCTGACGTGCCGCATGCCGGATGGCAGCGGGTCGGGTTGGGCGGGCACCACGGGCATCAAGGACCCCAGTGTGATCGACCCCGTCGCGTTGACCGAAGTGGCGTCGCAGAAGGCGCTGCGCAGCCGCAACGCCAAGGCGCTTGAGCCGGGACGCTACACCGTCATTCTTGAGCCGCGTGCGCATGCGCGGTTCCTGTCGCTGGTCACCGGTGTGTTCAACGCCGGCAGCAACCTGGCGTTCATGAAGGACAAGAAGCCGGGCGACAAGATCTTCAGCGACCTCGTCACGTTGCGCAGCGACATCGGCAACCAGACCCTGCGGCAGACGACGATGCTGCAGAACAACACGCCGGCGCAGCCGGTGACCTGGCTCGAGAAGGGCGTGTTGCGCAATCAGGCCGGTGGTCCGGATGCGCCGCCGGCGAATCTGAACATGAGCCTGGTGATGGACGGCACCAACCTCGAACTGGCGGACATGATCAAGCAGACGCGCCGCGGCCTGCTCGTCACCTTCCTCTGGTACATCCGCAACGTCGACAACTCGATTCTGCTCAATACGGGCATGACGCGTGACGGCCTGTTCCTGATCGAAAACGGCGAGATCACGATGCCGGTGCAGAACTTCCGCTGGAACATGTCGCCGCTGGTCGGCTACAACAACATCTCGCTCGTCGGGAAACCGGTGCCCATGCATCTGGGCGAGTCGTACGACGGCAGTGGATCCGCGCTGGTCCCCCCGGTGCGGATGGAAGACTTCTACATGACGTCCCTTTCGCCCGCGGTGTAAGGCACAGGAAAAGGAGAGACATGTGGCTACTTCACGACGCGACTTCATCAAGGTGGCTGCGGCCTCCGGCCTCGTGCTCGCTTCGAGCGATCTCATCGGCGATTTGCTGGCGCAGTCGCCCGGCCGGGCGATGCAGTCCCGCTTCAAGGGGCTGTCGGACATTGCGCTGGATGAGTGCCGCAAGGCGGGGTGCTCGTACTACGACATCCGCTTCACGCGCACGCTGGCGATGCCGGGTGTCACCGCCACGGCCGGAACGCCCGGCGGCGGCCGCGGAGGCGGTCGCGGTGGCCCGGGTGGGCCCGGCGGGGGCGGCGGCCGGGGCGGCGGTGGTGGGTTCGGTGGGCGGGGCGGCGGTGGTCAGGCCGGGCCGCCCAACGATCCGGATGGGACTCCGCGAGCCGCAGGGTTTGGCGTGCGCGTCATCCACGGCGGCGTGTGGGGATTTGCGAGCAGCCCGATCGTTACAGAGGACGAAATCCGGCGCATCGCGCGACTGGCCATTGAAGTGGCGCGGGCCTCCGCGATCGCCAAGAAGTTCGACGTGCGTCTCGCGCCGGTGCCGGCCTATCAGGTGTACTGGCGCACCGAGACGGCCATGGACCCGCTGACGATGTCGCAGACCGACAAGCAGTCGGCCCTGCAGTCGGTTGTGGACCTCGCGATGAAGAGCAGCGGGGTGGTGGCCGCAAACGCGTCGGCGACGTTCAACACCGAGTGGAAGTACCTCGCCACGTCCGAAGGGTCCTACATCGAGCAGGATCTGCTGAGCACGACGGGCAACTTCTCCGTGACGAGCCGGCGCGGCGACGCCACGGCCACCCGGGCGCTCGGCATTCCCGGCGGCATGGGGGGGTGGGAACTGGTGGAAGCACAGCGGATGCGCAGCAGCGTCGACCAGCTGGTGGAGGAAGCGCACGAACTCGCCGCCGCAACGCCGATCACGCCGGGGACCCGTGATCTCATCCTCACCCCATCCCACATGGCGTTGACGATCCACGAAATCATCGCCCACGCCACCGAACTCGACCGCATCGTCGGCTACGAAGCCAACTATGCCGGCACGAGCTTTGTGAAGGTGCCGGACATCGGCAAGCTGAAGTACGGGTCGCGCCTGCTCAACGTCACTGGAGACAAGGTCAAGCCGGGAGGCCGGGCAACGGTCGGGTACGACGATGACGGGGTGAAGACGTCGGTGTTCCCGATGATTCGCGACGGCATTCTGGTGGGGGTGTCGAGCAACCGCGAGACGGCGCACTACATCGGCGACAAGGAAAGCCGCGGGTGCACGCAGGCAAGTTCGTGGCGCGACTACCCGTTCCTCCGCATGCCGAACGTGCATATCGATCCGGGGCCGGCCGGTTCGCCGACGCCTGAAGAGATGATCGCCGACACGAAAGATGGCGTGCTCATCGACGGATCGGGCAGCTTCTCGATCGACCAGCAGCGGTACAACGGTCAGTTCGGCGGACAGGCGTTCTGGGAAATCAAGAACGGGAAGAAGACCCGCGCGGTCACCAACGTGACCTACAACGCCATCACGACGGACTTCTTCGCGAACCTCGATGCCGTGTCCGGCGAAGCGTCGTGGCAGCAGTTTGGCGTGGGTGGTGACGCCAAGGGCCAGCCCACGCAGGGCCAGGCCGTGTCACACGGGTCGCCCTGGTTGCGCGTCCGGCGCATCATGGTCGGCGCTGCGTTCCAATAGATGGGGGCCGAAGCTTTCGCTTCGGCAGATCTCGTCGCCCTCGTCCGCCGGGTGTTTGTGCCCCAGCCGGACGACACCGGCATCGGGATCCTGGTCGACCTGCCCGATGCCGTCGCGCCGGACCATCCGGTGTGGCGTGCGCGTCGCCTGATGGCGGCCGAATGGGCGGCGCGTCTGGCGGAGCAGCATGCCGAGATCGGACTCCTGACGCGGCTGCTGCTGTACCGCAACGCGCACACCAACAATGGAGAGCTGCCGGCCGCCGGCGTGTGGATTCACGACAGCGACGCGCTGCCAGATACGGCCGAAGCGCTGGCCGGTGTGCCGACGGTGCCATGGACGGAGGTCTTCGCGCGTCATTCGATCCTGCTTGCGCCGACCCAGTTCTCGGCGACGGCACCGCTCAAGGTCGCCGCTCGCACGTTCGCCATCCGTGCGGCCACGATGCCCGGGTTTCGCGCGGAGATGATCCCCGCGCTGCGGCTCGACTACACGGAGATCAACCGGCGTGTCGTGGCGCTGGCGGCGATGTTGTCGGCCGCCGAAGGCGCCGACCTGCTGTTCAACACACCGGACGGCGAGGCGTTCCTTCATGTCGACTTGCGGCATCGCTCGGGACACGCGTCTGGTGGTCTGTTGCCCGAGCCGGGCACGGCCGGCAACCTGCCCTCGGGTGAGGCGTACATCGTGCCGTATGAGGGGGAGCGTCCGGGCGACCCCAGCCGAACCGCCGGCGTGCTTCCCGTTGAGTGTCATGGCGAGGTGGTGCGCTATGCGATCGAAGCGAACCGTGCTGTGGGTGTGCTTCCGGGTGGGCCGCGGGCCGCCGCCCAAGCGGAGCACCTCCGGCGCGAACCCGCCTACGGCAACATCGCCGAACTGGGCCTGGGCGTACTTGCCGCGTTCGGCGTCGAGCCGATCGGCGAAATCCTGCTCGACGAAAAGCTCGGCCTGCACATCGCCTTCGGCCGCAGCGATCATTTCGGCGGCCAGGTCGGTCCCGGCGCGTTCTCTTCCCCCGACGCCGTCGTCCACATTGATCGCGTGTATGTGCCGGCCTGTCAGCCGCAGGTGTCCGTGGCTCGCCTCGAGTTGAGCCTGCCAGCCGGCGAGCGGCGGACGATCATCGAGGCCAATGACTATGTGGCTGGGCTCTTCGACTAATCTATCCAGGTGCGGAGGCAACGAGTGGTCGTGTTGGGCAGCGGGTGCGTGAGGTGGGTGGCATGGTGCGTGCTGGTTCTGCTGCTGGCGGCACCGGCCGTGGCGCAGGAGTCGGATGCCGACAAGAGCATCCCCGACGTGCTCAGGGTTTTCCTCGATTGTGCGCAGTGCGATTTCAACAATCTCCGGCAGGACGTGGCCTTCGTCAATTACGTCCGGGACAAGAGCGACGCGGATGTCCACGTGCTGATCAGCACGCAGAACACGGCATCCGGGGGACGTGAGTACACGTTCGACTTCATCGGTCTGCGCGGGTTTTCGGATCTGCAGCAGCGGCTGACGTACGCAAGCAGCGGCACCGATACCGAGGACGAACGGCGGCGGGGCGTGTCCCGGACCTTCGGGCTGGGACTGACGCCGTTTTTGCTGAAGACACCCCAGCGCGAGCGGTTTTCGATCCAGTATTCCCCACCGGCCGTGGCCGTGGTCTCGAAGGTGACGACGCCCGCCGGCGATCCCTGGGATTCGTGGATTTTCAGACTGGGCGCCAGCACCGAGTTGAACGGGGAAACCCGGCAGAACAGCAACCGATTGCGCGCGAACGTCTCGGCGAACCGCACCACCGAGCGCTGGAAGTTTTCGTTCAACGGCACCGGCGACTTCAACCGCAGCGAATTCACCCTGAGCGACGGCCGCAAGGTCGAGAGTTCATCCGACTCGTGGAACGCGTCGGGCTCGGCCATCAAGAGCCTGGGCCGCGAACACTGGGCCGGTCTGGTGCGCGCCGAGGCGCGGTCGAGCACCCAGTCCAACGAGGAACTTGAGGTGCGCGGCGCCGTGGGACTCGAGTGGGACTACTTTCCCTACGCGGAGTCCACGCGCCGCTCGATGGTCGTGCAGTATTCGGCCGGCGTCTCCCGTCTGAAGTACTTCGAGCGGACACTGTTCGGCAAGACTGAAGAGACCCTGGTTGACCATCGCCTCGCCGCGATTCTGGCCCTGCGTCAGCCGTGGGGGACCTGGCGGGCGTCGGCGGCCTATTCCGCCTTCCTGCACGACAGGACGAAGTACAACCTCGACTTTTTTCTTGATGCCGACGTTCGCCTGTTCCGCGGGTTCGCGCTCAACGTGGAGGGCTCGTATTCGAAGGTGCGCGACCAGCTCTACCTGCCAGCGGGCGCGGCCAGCGACGAGGAGGTGTTGCTGCGCCAGCGGCGGCTGGCCACGGGCTACCGGTACCGCGTTCTGGTGGGCTTCAGTTTCCAGTTCGGCTCGATCTACAACAACGTCGTCAATCCCCGCTGGAGCGCTCAGACCGGCCGGGGATTCTAGAGGTGCGGGTCATGTCGACGATGGTCCGGGTCATTGTTGTCGGGGCACTGGTGTGCGGGGCCGTGGCGGCGTCGAGTGCCGAGCAGGACACGTTTGCGCGGGTGTTGCAGGACGTGCAGGCGTTTCGCGGGCGCAACGTCTCGTTGCCGGTGCCGGAGGGGACGCCCGCGCGGTATGCGCGGCGGATGGAAGATGTCTCCGCGGAGCGGTTCGAGAGCGAAGCGAAAGCGCTGGCGGAATTCGCAGAGCGGCTCGCCGCGATTGACCGCAGCGGCCTGACTCCGGCGGTGCAGACGGACGCCGAAATCCTGAGCCACCAGCTCCGCGACCGGATCAACGAACTGCGATTCCGCGGCTTCGAGATGCCCGTTGGCAGCCGCGAAGGCTTTCACTTCAGCCTGCCCGCGCTGCCGGATCGGTTCACGTTCACCACGGTCGGCGCGTACGACGATTACATCGCATCGCTGCAGTCCTTCCGCGCGCACACGGCACAGCGGATCGCGGCGATGCGCGCCGGGTTGAAGGCGGGCCGGGCGTTGCCGCGGCAGGTGCTCGACGACTACGACGCGCCCGTTGCGTCGCAGATTCACACCGACATCACCACAAGCCCGCTCTACCAGCCGTTCACGCAGGTGCCTGACCGGTTTTCGGCGGAGGACACGGAGCGTATTCGCCGCGACGGTGCGGCAGCGTTGCGCGACTCGGTGATGCCGGCGCTCCAGGAGTTCCTGGAGTTCCTGCGCCGCGAGTATATCCCTGGTGCGCCGACGACGATGGGGCTGTCGGCGATGCCGGAGGGGGAGGCGTTTTACCGTCATCGCATCCGGATGCACACGACGCTGGAGTTGTCGCCTCGCGAGGTGCACGACACCGGTCTGCGCGAGGTGGCCCGGTTGCGTGCGGAGATGGAGCAGGTGAAGGCGCGCGCGGGGTTCACGGGCACACTCGCGGAGTTCATGCGGTTTCTCCAGACGGACCCGAAGTTCAGGGTGTCGACCGAGGAGCAGTATCTGCAGGCGGTCGCGATGGCGGCCAAGCGCATGGACGGGGAACTGCCGAAGCTGTTTTCACACCTGCCGCGGACGCCGTTCGGTGTGCGCGCCATGCCGGCGCACATCGCCATCCGGCAGTCTGCCGGGTACTACGACCGCGGGGCCGCCAATGGCACCAGCGCGGGCTGGGTCAACATCAACACGTCCGACCTCGCCGCACGCCCCCTGTATGTTGTCGAAGCGCTGACGTTCCACGAAGGTGCCCCGGGCCATCACCTGCAGATCATGCGGACGCAGGAGAGCACGACGCTGAGTCCGTTCCGGAAGGGGCTGGGCATCACAGTCTTCACGGAAGGCTGGGGGCTGTATGCCGAGCGGCTCGGTCGCGACGTGGGGTTCTACACCGATCCATACAGCGACTTCGGCCGCCTGACGTATGAAATTTGGCGTGCGGTCCGGCTGGTCGTTGACAGCGGTGTCCATGCGTTCGGATGGACGCGTGAGCGGGCGATTGCGTACATGGCGGAGAACACCGGCTTCCAGCGGGGACCGGCGACCGCTGAGACCGATCGGCACATCACCGAGGCCGGTCAGGGCCTCGCGTATACGTTCGGCCTCCTGAAGATTCTCGACCTGCGCGCGAAGGCGGAAGCCGCGCTGGGTGACCGCTTCGACCTCCGGGCATTCCATGAAGCGATTCTCGCGAACGGTCCGCTGCCGCTCGACATCCTCGATCGGGAAGTCACGGCCTGGATCGATGCCCGGCGCTGACAGACGGGAGAGGCGTAGAATCGTGGTGTGAGGCTGTGTCAGCGTCTCAACACCGTTCTGTCTGGATAACCGGCTGCTGCCGGCGCGGTCGCTCGTGCACGGACTCGACACCAGTCTCTCCACCGCGATGCAGTCGCTCGGCCCCTACTTCTTCGTGGTGGCGGAGATTTGGACGATCGTCGCGCTGGCCGGCGCCAGTTCCAGCGCGTCCTGCACGCCGGTCACGCGCGTTTCGACAAACCGCACGGCTGGCGGCTCGCCAGGTTCGTTGAACGCCATGTCATCCTCGGCGGTAAGCACCCAGGCCGTGCCCTCGGACGCCAGCCTTGCGCCCCCGCCCTGAAACACGACTCGAAATGCCAGCCGCTGTGTCTGGAGCGTCGGATTCACGACGGAAATAGTCAGCGCCGTGCGGTCCGTGGTCCACGCCGCGGCCACGTCGAGCGGCTCGGGGGCGCCGGTCATCGCCACCGGAATGGTCCCGAAGTGCCGACGACGTCCCCCCACAAATGAGTAGCGTTTAGGTTTAGCGTCCGGCCTTAGGGGAAAGGGTCGGGCGATGAAGAAGCGATTTACCGAAGCGCAGATTGTGGGCTTCCTGCGGGAGGCCGATGCCGGGGTGAAGGTCAAGGCCCTGTGCCGGCGCCATGGGTTCTCGGAGGCCAGCTATTACCTCTGACGCAGCAAGGTCGGCGGCATGAGCGTGTCGGACGCGAAGCGGTTGAAAGAGCTGGAGATCGAAAACACCCGGTTGAAGAAGTTGCTCGCGGACTCCCTGTTAGAAAACGAGGTGACCCGTGAGGTACTGCGCAAACAGTGGTGACCGCCCCTGCGCGCCGCGAGGCCGTGTGGGAGATGGTGGCGCAGGGGCTCAGCCAGCGCCGGGCGCTGTCGGTCGTCCGCATGAGTGCGACGGCGCTCCGGTACACGCCGCGTCCCGACCAGAATGGCGAGCTCCGCGAGCGCATCCTCGCCGTGGCCCATCGGCATCGCCGGTACGGCGCCGGGATGATCTATCGCAAGCTGCGCCAGGCCGGACTGCGCGTGAATCACAAGCGCGTGGACCGCGTGTACGCCGAGGCACGACTGCAGGTGAAGCGTCGGCGGCGCAAGAAGGTCCCGGTGGTCGATCGGCAGCCGCGGGTGCGGCCGGGGCGCGGCAATGACGTGTGGGCGGCTGACTTTGTGTTCGCCCGCACCGCGGCGGGGCGCGTGCTGAAGTGCCTGACGATCGTGGATGACGCGTCGACGGAGGCGGTGGCGGTCGAGGCCGCGCGCGCGATGGGCGGTATTCCGGTCACACGCGTGCTCGATCAGCTCGCGCTCACGCGCGGCCTGCCACGGGTGCTGCGCACGGACAACGGCCCAGAGGTCTGCAGCCGCGCGATGCTGACGGGGGCGCATGCGCGTGGGGTCACGTTGCGACTGATTGCACCGGGCAAGCCCAATCAGAACGCGTATGTGGAGTCCTTCAACGGCCGCCTGCGCGAGGAGTGTTTGAACGAGCCCTGGTTCACCAGCATCGCCCACGCACGGGCCCTCATCGAAACCTGGCGACGCGAGTACAACGACGAACGGCCGAAGGAGGCATTGGGCGGGCGCACGCCGACGGAATCCGCGCAGCAGTTGACGGAACGAGGGAAGCGGGAGAAAGTAACCGCCGGTCTCTAAACCGATCTGCTACTCAACGTGGGGGGACGTCGCCTCTGGTGAATATCGACTTGCTCGTGCCATCGGCTACATACTCTCAAGGAATAAGCCCTCCGAGAAACCCGGCACGATTCAGGGACGCGACACTAGTTTTTTTGGTACGTCCTTCTGCACCGTCCTCGTTTCGGTCGTAGGTTGATCTGGTATGGTTCCCCAATCGCTGGCAAGCGGGGCAAATGCAAAGGGCAACCTCAGATGGCCGACCAGTCTCTGTCGGCGGCGTGCCGACTCAGACGAGTGAGGACCGGCCCGCGGCCGAGACCGATCGAATCCGCCTGGCAATCCAATCTGCGACCATGGCCTTCGACTGTGGTGATGTGCTCGCAGCAATTGAGTCACTCAACAAGTTATGCGGTTCTCTGAGCTCCTCATCAGCTGAGACCAGACTGGAACCTGAATTCATTCGATTCGGAATTGAGGCCCCGTTTCTGAAGCTGGGCAAGGCACTCGCCGACCTGGCGGAACTCAGACAACTGGCAACATCCGTTGGGAGCGCACGGTCGCTTGCATCTCTTCACTTGGCTGTGGCTAGGATGGATGCCTTGCGTGGGAAGACGAACGACGCTCGAAGTCACCTGGGCATTTCGAGTCAACTTGCCACGAACGCCGGTGCCACGGAGATACTCTGCTCAAACCAGCTTGTGGAGGCCTCGTTAGAAATGTACGAGGGCAACCTCAGGAAAGCGAGGGCTGCCTCGGCAAGAAGCTTGGAGGCGGCACGCAGTCTGCGTAATGCGCGCCATATGTCTACGGCTCTCGGAAACTTCGGATTGCTCGCACTCTGCGCCGGTCAAACCGAACGAAGCAAGCAGTTGCTCACAGAGGGGCTTGGGCAGTGCCAGCCATACACGTTCGTCCAATTAGCCCTGACCGACTCAATGGCGAACGCAGCCCTTTTCGAGGGCGATCTGACAGCAGCCAGCGGGCACATCGACGAGTGTCAGGCGTTGATCGCCACGCATCAGGTGCCCGCCCGCTCGTGGTACGACCTGACACATCAGCTCACGCGCTGTTTGTACTTCGGTATGCAGGAGAAGTGGCAGGCCATCATCGACTGCGTCAACGACGCCGAGCCGGAACTGGCACGCCGGCAACTCCGCACCTGGCGCGCGGCATTACTGGCCGCACGGGCGCGCGCCGAAGCGCGTCTCGGTCGCCACGACGCCGCAGACGGATCCCTGCTCGCCGCCATGCGCGTCTGCCCGGGAGGCGCCATCGATTCGCTCATCTCCGTCGAAACCGCTGCGGGGACATGCCTCGCCCTCCGCGGCGACACCTCACAGGCCCACCGCCACTTCGACCGTGCCCTGCGCGCCTGCGACGCCATCGACCACCGCTTTCAACACTGGCTCGTGGATCGTGAACGCGCGTCCCTGCCGCAACGCCCCCTCCCCGCCGAGGCGCCAGTACTCCCCGATCGCAGGCGTCCGGCGGATGCCAACAACACCGCTCTGCTGCTCGGCGACCTCGCCGCCCTGCTGCAGTCCGGCCACTCCCTGGAACTCCTCGCCCAGCGCGTCACCGCCATCCTCGAGGCCACATCTCTCCGGTCACGGGTCACCGTGTCGCGCTCACCCGCCACCGGCGACTCGGCGCGGCCATCGGTCTCTTGGGAGTTCCGTGGCAGCCACGGCTGCCGCATCGACCTCACCAACACCGACGCCACCATCTCCATCGACATCCGGCAACTCGCCTCCCTCGAAGAAATCGCCATCGTCAAGAACCTCACCGACGTCCTCGCCGCCGCCGTCGGCCTGGATGACGATGCGGAGAACCAGCTGTGGCCGACAATAGAGCACGCAACCGTCTCGAACGCTGCGTTCTGGTCGCCGCGCATGCAGGAACTGCTGCGCGTGGCACAACGCCTGGCCTCGACCGACCTGCCGATTCTGATCACGGGCGAAACCGGCACCGGCAAGGAAGTCTTTGCGCGCCTGATCCATGACCACAGCCGCGTCAAACGTGGCTCCTTCATCGCGTTCAACGCGTCCGCCATCCCGCGCGACCTGGTCGAAAGCCAGATGTTCGGCCACAGGCGCGGCGCGTTCACCGGCGCCCACGAAGCCTCACCAGGCGTCATCCGCAGCGCCGATCAGGGCACCTTGTTTCTTGATGAGATCGGCGATCTCGACCTGGCCATCCAGCCGAAACTGCTTCGATTCCTGGAGTCAGGGGAGGTGCATCCGGTTGGCGACACCAAGCCGCAACTCGTGCGAGTTCGCGTCGTCGCTGCCACGAACGCCCGGCTTGAGACGCTCGTCGCAGACGGACGCTTCCGCAACGATCTGTTTTACCGGCTGAGAGTCGCCACGCTGTCGCTCCCGCCGCTGCGGGAGCGCAAGGATGAAATCCCGGCATTGGCCGCGTATTTTCTGAAGAAGGCCGCTGAGGACTGCCGCCGCTCCGGGATCACACTGGGTGATGACGTGGTCGCAGCCTTGTTGCTGTACGACTGGCCCGGCAATCTCCGGCAGTTGGCAAACGAGATCCGCCGGATGGTCGCGCTGGCAGAGGACGACACCACGCTGCGGTCAACGGATCTATCCCCTGAGGTGTTGGGCCCATGGTTCGCCGCGAGCCCCCACGCCCCGCAAGCCGGCAGGAAGGGCGTGACGGTGAGCCTGGATCAACCGCTTGAGCTGGCGCTGGCCGACGTGGAACGCGCGTTTATCGAACGCGCGATGACCCAGTCACAAGGACGGGTCAGCGATGCCGCACAACTGCTCGGCATCTCCCGCAAAGGCCTGTTCCTGAAGCGGAAGAAGCTGAGACTGGATTAGGAAGGCACGCTGAAACCCAGCGTGCCCTACATGCCGGAGCCCCCTACCTGCCGGATTGGATCTGCTTCGCGACCTTCTCGACCTCGGCCCACACGCGCAGCAGGTTGCCGCTCCACAACTTCGCGATCTGCTCCTCGGGGTAGCCGCGCCGGACGAGTTCGTGCGTGACGTTGAACGTCTCGGACGCGCTGCTCCAGCCGGTCACGCCGCCACCGCCGTCAAAATCGGACGAGATGCCGACGTGGTCGATGCCGATGAGCTTCACGGCGTAGTCGATGTGATCCACGAAATCCGCCACAGTGGCCCGTTCCGGGACCGGGTACTTCGCGTTGATCTCCGAGAGACGACGCGTGTACTCGGCGCGACGATCGTCGGGCAACGCCGCGACCACGGCTGCGTTTGCGCCACCTCGTCCACCGCCGCCACCACCCGCACGGCCAGCGGCCTGCGGCGCCGTACCGGCCGACGCCCCATCCTCCACAGGACACGCCACCGCCTGGCCCGCCGCCGGCTGCTGCGCACCACCTTGCCGGCCACCCGCACCCCGGCCACCACCCGCGGCCGCGGTCAGGCCAAATTCCTGCCCCAGCGCCTGCACGGCGTCCTGACGCGCCTGCGCGTTGTCATCCACCTTCACGTACGTCGCAAACGCCACCGTCTGCATCACGCCGCCGTTTTTCTTCAGGGCGAGCAACAGCTCGTCATCCATGTTGCGGGAGTGATTGGCGAGGGCACGCACTGACGAGTGCGACGCAATGACGGGCGCCTTCGACAACGCGATCGCCTGCATGTTCGCCGCCTTCGACGGGTGGGAGATGTCGACCATCATGCCCCACTTGTTCATCTCGGCAATCACCTGCCTGCCCAGTTCGCTCAACCCGCCGTGAACACCGCCATTGGCCGCTTCAGTCGAGTTGGAATCCGCCAGCTGCGAATTCCCGTTGTGCGCGAGCGACATGTACCGCCCGCCGCGCTCGAAGAACTCCTTCACACGCTCGAGATCGGTGCCGACCGGATACCCGTTTTCGATCCCGATGATCGCCACCTTCTTGCCGGCCTTGTTGATGCGCACGACATCGGCGGGCGTCAGCGCCAGCTCGATTTCGTTCGGCGCGATCTCCTTGGTGAGGCGATGCACGGCGTCAAACTTCTCGACGGCCTGGCGATAGGCATTGTCGAAGCCCTCCGGCGTCAGCGACCCCTGCCCGACGTACACGATGAGGAACGGCGCATCAAGCCCGCCTTCCTTCATCTTCGGCAGGTTGACCTGCGTGGTCAGCCGCATCGTGTAGTTGCATGTGGGCGTGAACCGCGCGGCCGAGATGTCAACGTGGGTATCCATCGTGATGACACGATCGTGGATGCCCCGGGCGCGTTCGATCAGCGCCTGATCGGGCTGGGCCTGGGCGGCCATCACGGACGACATGACAACGGCGGCGGCAGCCGCAGCCACTAGGCGGATTCTCATGCGCGGATTGTAACGCGATCAGCTGCCGAGGAGGCGTTTGGCCTGCGCGTTGTGCCGAGCCACGTGGGCCACGGCCCAGTCGCCCACCTGATACACGGTGAGCAGCCCCAGAATGGACTTCACCGTCCATCGGCCTCGGGCTTCCGGGAGTGCGCGGTAGGCGTCGGCGAAGCGAGTGCCGGAAGCCCGCAGACGCGCCACCGCATCAGCCAGCGTCACGTCAGGCGGAGGCTGAAAGACATCCGGCGCTTCGAGACGATCGGGCACCATCGCGGCGATGTCCGCGAACGGCACTTCGACAAAGTCATCCTTGGGTTCGCGCGCGAGCGGGCGGCTGCCGTCCACCAGACCGGCAAAGCCCTCATTGGTGGCCGCCACGTGCCAGGCCACCTGCGCCACGGACCATCCACCGTCAGCCGGTCGTCTGGTCCCGACCGCCTCGGGCACCGCCTCCACGCGAGCAAGAAACCGTTCCATCGCCGCGTCAAACGCCGCGACGGTGTGGGCCACACGTTCCGAGTGAGTCATCGACGAGGAGCTTATCGAATCTCCAGGGGCGAATCGACCCGCACGCGCAGAATCGTGCCCGGCGGCAGGTCCACGTTCGTGCCGTCAGTCGCGGCAATGGTCCCGCCACCACCCACCAGCACGCCCAGCAGCAGCCCCTTGCCGCCGCCAAGCAGGCCACCGAGAATCCCGCCAAGCACCGCCCCCGTCCCCACCCGGCTCACATCGTCGCTCATCTTGCCGTCGAGCGCCTGGGTGACGGTGGCGCGCATGCGGGTGGGTCCCGACTTCAACACGATCTCGTCAAACGCCAGCGTGAGGCTGCCTCGGCGACTCGTGCGGGTTGCCGGGCTGACCGAGCCGACAAATCCGCGCACGATGGTTCCGGCCGGCAGCACCAGTTCCCTGTCGATCATCAAGTCCACCAGCGTGGTGGCTTCGAAGCGCTGCTCCGACTTGGCGGTGCCGGAATTGAGCGGCGTCTGCAAACGCACGTCGAGTTCTGTCCCGACCGCAATCGTCCAGACGCGTTCCCCCACCATGGGGTCGTCAGCGATCACCGGCTGAGCGGCGACTTTCTCGCCGGCCGCGCGCACTCGCAGTGTCTCAAGCTGGTCGCGCACCTCGGCATATTCAGCTCTGGTGACGCCCTCGCGACGCAACTTCACGCGCAGATAGACGATGTCTTCGCGCAGCACCGCGAGGCGCTTCTCCACCTCGGCCGCCTGCGTGGCATCAGTCTTCGCCAGCATGCCCGCCGCATGCGCAATGTCACTGGCCGTTGTCTCCAGCCGCTTGATCTCGGTTTCAGTCACCTTCGCCTGCGCCAGAGCCGATCCCGTGCCAAACAACACCACCGCCACACACCATGCAACCAGCTTCAGAATCTTCATTCGAACTCCCACACCCATTATCGGCAGAAGTACCGCCGGGCTGAAGCCCGGCGGCTCCGTACTCATCCGCCCATCCGCCCATCGGGTATGACCTTGTCTGCGCCGGTTTGGCCTCCGGTATGATCAAAGGCCATGGCGGTTCCGGTTCGGCTTCACAAGACATTTGGCGTGCGCGTGGGGAATGTCCAGGTCGGCGGAGGCGCCCCTGTCGTTGTGCAGAGCATGACGATGACCGACACGAGCGACGCGGCGGGAACAGCCCAGCAGTGCATTGAGCTGGCCGAAGCCGGATCCGAGATGGTGCGCGTGACCGTCAACACGCCGGAAGCCGCCGACGCGGTGCCCGAGATCAAGCAGCGCATGCTGGATCACGGCTGCACGGCACCGCTCATAGGTGACTTCCACTACAACGGTCACCTGCTGCTGACGCGGTATCCCGCGGCTGCGGCCGCCCTCGACAAGTACCGCATCAACCCTGGCAATGTCGGCACCGGTCGGCGGCGTGACGAGCAATTCGCCACCATCTGCCAGGTGGCCGTCGACCATCAGCGCCCCGTGCGCATCGGCGTGAATGGCGGGTCCCTGAATCAGGAACTCGTGATGGCGAAGATGCAGGAAAACACGGACAAGAACCTCGGCAAGTCCTCCGAGGAAGTCCTGAACGACTGCATGGTGCTCTCGGCGCTGCAATCCACGGAACTGGCGCTCGACGCCGGCCTGCGCACCGACCAGATCATCATCTCGTGCAAGGTGTCGCGCCCGCGCGACCTCATCACGGTCTATCGCGACCTCTCGAAAAAGACCCACCAACCGCTGCACCTCGGACTCACTGAAGCGGGCATGGGCATCAAGGGCCTCACCTGGTCTGCGGCCGCCCTCGGCGTGCTCCTCAACGAAGGCATCGGCGACACAATTCGTGTGTCACTGACGCCGCGACCAGGCGGCGACCGGCGCGAAGAGGTCTACGCCGCGTGCGAAATCCTGCAGGCGCTCGGCCTGCGATCCTTCTCCCCGGCCATCACGGCCTGCCCGGGCTGCGGTCGCACGACGTCGACGACCTTCCAGGAGCTCGCCGAACGCATCCAGGGCTACGTGCGCGAGATGATGCCGGTCTGGAAAACCCGCCACCCCGGCGTGGAGGCCATGACGGTCGCCGTCATGGGCTGCGTCGTGAACGGTCCCGGTGAATCCAAGGCCGCCAACATCGGCATTTCGCTGCCCGGCACCGGGGAATCCCCCAATTGCCCCGTGTTCATCGACGGACAACACGCCACCTCCCTTCGTGGCACCTACGACGAACTCGCCACCGCCTTCCAGGGATTGGTGGATGACTACGTTCTGAAGACCTATCCGACGAAGTAAGATCCGAGTCCTCACAGGGAGAACCGGAGACACGGAGTCTCGGTGGCAGGACTGAAGGGAAACTCGATGCGTCGTCTACTGAGTGCGGCAGCTGCCGTTATTGTCATCGTTGCGGCATTTGTCTCAAACCCAAGCGCGCAGTCCACACCCACCCTCACGCCGGCGGACTACGATCAGTTTGAGTCGGTCGGCGCCGCTGCAGCGCGAGGCGGCTTGTCACCTGACGGCAAGTGGCTGGCGTACAGCATCACCCGCATCGGCGGGAACAACGAGATGCGCATTGCCCGCGTTGGTGAAATCGCGCCTGTAACAACCGTCGCCTTCGGATCGCAAGCGTCCTTCACCTCCTCGTCATCGTGGCTCGCGTACGGGATCGGCTACTCGGAAGAGCAGATGGAGCGTATGCGCACGTCGCGCACACCGATTCACCGGAAGCTCGGACTCTACAATCTCGCGACCAACACCGAGACGATCATCGACGGCATCGAGACATTTGCATTCGATCGCACGGGCTCGTATGTGGCGATGAAGCGTTATGCGCCGGCGCAGGCGCCGACGACGACGCCGGCGGCGGGTGGTGTAGGTGGTGTGGGTGGCGTGGGTGGCGCAGCGCCCCTTGGCACGACTTTGATTGTGCGCAACCTCGCGACGGGTGTCGACACCACGTTTGGCAACGTCACCGAGTATGCGTGGCAGGCGTCGGAAACGGGCCGCCTGCTCGCGATGGTCATCAGCGCGGATGGGCAGGCGGGCAACGGTCTTCACCTCTTTGATCCCGTGACGTCGCGGCTGCGCGTGCTGCACGGGAGCGCCGCGGACTACTCAGCGCTGGTGTGGCGCGACGACTCAGCCGATCTGCTCGTCCTGCGATCGAAGTCGGATGACAAACACGACGGACCGACCCAGGTCGCCATGGCCTGGTTGTCCGTGGGACAGGCTAACGAATCTGCACGCACGTTTGATCCCACGGCCAATGGCGCAGAAGACATGAACGGCCGGCGCATCGTCACCTTCCGCCGCCCCGCGTGGCATCAGGGCACTGCGACGGATGGGCCGATGGTGATTGTCGGTGTCACGGACTGGCCGGCGAAGCCGGCTGCAGCCGGGCCCGAAGGCGCCGGTGGACGTGCAGGTGGCCGCGGAGCCGCGGCTCCCGAGCGAGCCGATGTGGACGTGTGGCACTGGAACGACGCGATCGTGATGCCGGCACAGAAGCTCCGTGTCGCCGCCGACCGGCGTCGCAACCTCCCCGCCGTGTGGCATCTGCAGCCCAACCGCCTCACCATGATTGGCACCACGTTCGACGAATCGGTGACGCCGATTCGCGGGACGTCACAGGGACTGGTCTCCGAGTTCACGCCGTACCTGATGGAACGGTCGATCGGTCGTGGAGCGTCAGACCTCGCGCTTGTGGACCTCAGGACCGGCGTGCGCACTCCGCTCAAGAAGGGGACCACCGGCTCAGCGACTGTCAGTCCCACCGGCAAATACCTGCTCTACACCGAGGGCGGCCATTGGTGGACGATGGATCTGGCGACGAAGGTAACGACCAACATCACGCGTTCGGCCAAGACGTCGTTCATCGATGTCGCCTCCGACAGCACCGCGCCCGAGAAGCCGATGTTTGGTTCAGCCGGATGGACGAATGATGACGAGGCGGTGGTGTTGTATGACGAGTTCGACCTCTGGAGGATCACGCCGGATGGTCGTACAGCGACGCGGATGACAGCCGGCGCCTCGGTGCAGGTCCGGCACCGCTACATTCGTGTGGATGCCGCAGGGTTCGGTGCCACGCCGGCGCCGATTGACCTCGAGAACGGCTACCTCTCGTTGTTTGGCACCCGCTCCAAGAAGTCTGGCTACGCGCAGTTCACCCCGGGTGCTCATCCCCCGATGGGCGCCACGCAGCTGGTGTGGGCCGACAAGAGCATCAGCGGCCTCGCCAAGGCTGAGAAGGCAGACGTCTTCATCCACACGGCACAGTCTGCTGATGACTCGCCGGACCTGTTCATCACAGGACCCGATCTCTCGAGCCCCAGGGCAGCGACCGAGACCAATCCCTTTGTTTCGAAGTTCGCGTGGACACGTGCGGAACTCGTGGACTTCACGGTGCAGCCCAAGGGCAAACCGAAGATGACACTCCAGGGCACGCTGCACTACCCGGCCAACTACGAGCCAGGGAAGAAGTACCCGATGGTGGTCTACCTCTACGAGAAGCTCTCTGACGGATTCCACCGCTTCCAGAACCCTTCCGAGCGCGACTACTACAACGGCACCGCGCTGACGCAGAACGGCTACTTCTACTTCCAGCCGGACATCGTGTTTCAACCGGGCGAACCCGGCGTCTCCGTTGTGGAATGTGTCGAGGCCGCCGTGAAAGCGGTCATCGCCAAAGGCGCCGTCGATGCGGCCAAAGTCGGCGTGATGGGGCACTCCTGGGGTGGCTTCGACGCGATGTATCTCTCCACGCACTCGAAGGTCTTCGCCGCAGCCGTCTCAGGCGCGGGCATCTCAAACCTCATCAGCAACTACGGAAGCCACCACTTCTCGTCCGGCATCGCCGAGACCGACCACATTGAAACCGGCCAGCAGCGCATGGTCGTGCCGCTCTACGAGGACCTCCAGCGCTACATCCGCAACTCTGCCGTCTTCGGGATTTCGACGATGGCGACGCCGATGTTGTTGATGACTGGTGACAACGACGGAACGGTGTATTGGCACCAGTCGGTCGAGTTCTACAACATCGCCAGGCGCGCGAAGAAGAACGTCGTGATGCTCGTCTACAACGGCGAGGACCACGGCCTCCGCGTGAAAAAGAACCAGGTGGATTACCACCGGCGCATCCGCCAGTGGTTTGACCACTACCTCAAGGGCGCGCCTGCGGAGAAGTGGATCACCGAGGGCATCCCGGCACTCGCGCGCTGAGGACCACGAGCGCGATCTACCAGCCGTTCCGTACGCGTTGCGCAGTGATCTGGGCGACGTGATGACGGCCGTGCCACGCATACAGGCCCAGCAGTGCGGTGAGGCTCATCGGCCCCCGCTCAGGGTGCTGGATCATCCGGCCGAATGCGGGCTCCTCGAGCGACCGGAGCAGCAGCGCCCATCGATGGTGCAGTCCGGTCAGGATGCCCACAGACGTGGCGACCGGGGCCTGGTTGTCGGCCGTCTCGGCCCAGATGTTTTCGTCGTACGGCTTGATCGTCGGCGTGTCTTCCGTCAGTCCGAGCTTAAAACGCGTAAACGCGTTCATGTGGCTGTCGGCGAGGTGGTGCGTGATTTGTCGCGGCGACCATCCACCGTCGCGATACGGCGTGTCGAGTTGGGCATCGGTGAGCCCGGCGAGGGCCGCTGACAGCGACGCCGGCACATCGGCAATCGCCTGAATACACGCCGCGCGCGCGGCGCCATTGAGTGCTGATTCACGACCCCACTTGCCGACTGGATACCGGATGTCCTCGCTCATATCGGAGCCATTATGTAGCGGCGGCTGCGCCAGGACCAGACCCAAAGCAGCGTTGCGCCGATCAGAATCAGCCCGATCGACAGACCGATCCACAGGCCCGCCACACCCCAGCCCTGCGTGAAACACAGGCCATACCCAATCGGCAGACCAATCAGCCAGTGCCCCACCAGATTCGCGATCATCGGTGTCCGTGTGTCGCCCAACCCGCGAAGCGCACCGGTCGTCACAGTCTGCAGACCGTCAAACAACTGGAACACCGCGCAGATGAAGAGCAAGACGACGCCGATTTCGATCACGGACGGGTCGGACGAATAGATGCGGATCAGAAACTCCGGCACCGTGAAAAACAGCACCGCCGATACGCACATGACCGTGGAGGCGATGCCAAGGGCGGTCCAACCGGCCCGGCGCATGCTGGCGACGTCCCTGCGCCCCACCGCCTGACCCACACGCACGGCCGCGGCAGAGGCCAGACCAAACGGGATCATGAAGATGAACCCGGCGATGTTGAGCACGACCTGATTGGCAGCGGCGGCCAGCGGCGAGATGCGACCGGCCAGCGCCGACGCAGCCGCGAACACACCGACCTCAAACGTGATCTGCAGTGCTGCGGGCCAGCCGAGCGAGAAGATCCGCCACACGCGCACCGGATCCCACACACACGGCACGTCGTGTAAACCGGACGCGCGGCCACGTTCCTGGTAGAGAATCACCGCGAAGAGACTGCCGGCCAGCGCGAGACGAGACGCCACAGTCGCCCAGGCCGCTCCCACCACCCCCAGGGCCGGCGCACCGAGATTGCCGTAGATCAGCACCCAGTTGACGAACACGTTCATCAGGTTGGCCGCGACGAGCGCAATCATCACCGGCCGCACCAGATTCATCGCCTGCAGATACCGGCGGAACACCACGTAGGCAAACAGCGGCGGGGCCGACCACACGAGCAGCCCGGCATACGCCTCGAGTTCCACCAGCAACTCGGGATGAAAGCCAAACGACGGCAGCCCCCACACCCCGAGCTGCGCCACGCCCATCAGCACCACAGCGAGAATCCCCGCCAGCTGCAGGCCCGCGAACAACCAGCGGTGACAGTCGTCGATCCGGCCGGCGCCGAAACTCTGCGACACAAACGTGTCGAGCGCCAGCAACGTGCCGAAGCCAAACACCATCAGCGTCATGAACAGGATGCTGCCCGTCCCGACGGCCCCGAGCGCCGCCGGGCCCAACGGGCCGACCATCACGGTGTCGACGATGCTCATCGCGAACCAGCCCATCTCGGCGAGCACGACCGGAATCGCGAGCGACAACATCGGGCGCAATTCGCCCTGCGGTGCGCGAGTCATCACCACCCCGTGCCGGTCACATACGTCTGGCCGGCGAGGTACGCGACTCCGCATCGGCGGACGTGATGGCGGATCAACGTGAGGGGCACAATGCGCGGGATGACGCCCAGCCGGAATTCCTCGATGGCGGTCAGCAGTTCCTCGTGGTCGCCGGCATCGATCTGACCACGGAAGTACCCCAGCATGTGCATCAGCACGTTGGCATGTTTTTTCGGCGTCGCGAGCAGCGTCATGGCCTGCATCAACCCGGCGGTGTAGGCCTCGCGCAACTCGGCTCGGTCCATGGCCTTCGCATCCGCTACCAGCCGCCCGAGGCGGCGATACCCCTCCGTCGTGTGCGCGAGCACCGCGAGTTTGTGCGCGGTATGAAAGGCCACGACCTGCCCCACCGTCCATCGCCCCTGAAACAACTCCTGCAGCCGGTGATAGGCGGACACGCGCTCGAGAAAATTTTCGCGCAGCGCCTCGTCCTGCAATCGGCCCTCTTCCTCAACGGGCAGATGCGGCCATCGCTCAAGAAGCGCCTCGGCGTACACTCCGCGCCCCGACTTCGTGGGGATGCCGGTCTCCTCGTACACCTTCACCCGCGTCAGACCGCAACTGGGCGAATCCTTCTTCAGCACGTACCCCGCAAGGTCATCGTCTTTGAGCCGCTCGACGCGTCGCCTGGCGTAGGTCCGCATCGAGTCGGTGAAGTCCCGGCCATCGGCCATCACCATCCGCACGTCATCACCGCGCCTGATGAGGCGCAGCGTGGGACGCGGTGTGCCGAGGCCGAGTTCGACCTCCGGACACACCGGGACGAAGGTGACCCTGGCCCCGAGGATGTCGGCTACAAAGTCGCTGCGTTTGTGGCCGCCGTCGTAGCGCACCTGCTGCCCGAGCAGGCACGACGACACCCCAACGCGAATGGCCTCAGCCATCACTTCACCGCAGTCATCACCAGCTCGACCAGCGCGTTGCGGCTCACAAGTCCGGTGCCGACCGTCGCGCGCGCCGGCGGCGCGGACGGGAAGAACTCGCGATACACCTCGTTCATCGCCGCGAAGTGCGACAGGTCGGTCAGGTACACCGTCGTATCCACGACGTTGTTGAACGTGAGCCCCTGCGACGTCAGGGTGCGCTGGATGCGCGTCAGCGTCTCGCGGGTCTGCGCCTTGATGTCGCCGACATTCGCATCGGTGTTGCCGAGGACACCTGAGAGATAAATCCGGTTGCCCGTGCGAATCGCTGGCGAGAGCGGCAGGCTCGGCGCTACGGTCGGCCCCAGCACTTCGCGATCACCGGTCGTCGCCACCAGCGTAATTTCGACCAGGTAGTCGGGCGTCATCAACGGCGTCACGGCGGTGGCTCGCGCGGGCGGATCCTTCGGGAAGTAGGTGCGATACACCTCGTTCATCTCGGCGAAGGCCGACTCACTCGTGATGAACACGCGCGACGAAACGACGTTGTCGAGTGTGAGACCGGCCGTGGCCAGCAGGGTCTTCGCGTTCTCCAGAATCGTCCGGGTCTGCTCCCCCACCGTGCCTGGTGCAAACGAGTCGTCCGCACCACGACGCGAGATTAGCCCAGAGAGAAACACCAGCCCGCCGGATTTCACGATCGTTGAATAGGGCCGCGCCGACTTCACCCACCCCTCGGGGTGCATGGTCTCGCGGGGAGTGCCGTTGGGCACGGCCACTGCGGCGATCTCGACCAGTGCCCCATTAAGCAGGTTGGAGGCGACGGTCGTGCGCGTGGGCGCAGCGTCCTGGAAGTAGCCGCGATAGGCGTCGTTCATGGCGGCGAAATCACCCGGGTTCTTGATGAACACGGAGACACTGACCACCTGGGCCATCGACGACCCGGCCGCCGCCAGGATTTCGCCCATCCGGTCCAGAATCTGGCGGGTCTGCGATGCCACGTCCGGCCCCACCAACTTGCCGTCGGCGCCCGTGCCCAGCAGGCCGGACACGTACACCAGACCATCGGCGACCACCGCCGGGCTGTAGGGGCCAATGGGCGGCGCCCCGGCAGTGATCACGGTTTTTGGTCCTTGTTCCATCGTCTCTGCTCCCTCACACGCAATTAACGCCAATACCACGACCACGACAAGCGCCTGCTTCATGGGAATAGAATACCGTGCTATCCGGAGGTTCTTTATGAGGAACACATATCTCGCGGCGGGAATCATCCTTGGTGGTCTTCTCGTCGCGACCGTTCACGGCGACGTCAGGACACGGCAGCGGACCCAGCTGACATTTGAGGGAATGATTGGCCGCATCGCGAATCTCGCGGGAGGATCGGCGGCAGCGGATGGAATCATCGAGACCGTCGCCGTGAAGGGATCCCGCAAGGCCGACCTCAACGATCGGACCGGCCGCATCATCGATCTGGTGGAGGAACGCGTCTACGAGCTCGACGTGCGCCGCAAGGAATATCGCGTCGTCACGTTTGCCCAGCTGCGCGAACAGTGGCAGAAGGCGAAGGAGGATGCTGAGCGCGCTGCGAAGGACCGCCCCGCCGACGAACGTGACGATCCGGCTGATCAGGGGAAGGAGGTCGAGATCCTGCTGGACGTCAAGGAGACCGGTGCCCGCAAGTCGATCGCCGGTCACAACGCTTCCCAGGTCATCCTGACCGTCACCGCGAAGGAGAAGGGCAAGGATCTCGAGGAGGGTGGCGGCCTGGTGATCACCAGCGATGTCTGGGTGGCACCCAGGGTGGCCGCACTCGATGAAATCACGAAGTTCACGACGAAGTTCCTGCAGGCGGTGTATGGAGACGATGCCGTGGCGTCCGCGCAGCAGATGGCGACGGTGATGGCGATGTACCCGAGCCTGCAGGAGATGATGACGAAACTCGAGGAAAAGACGCGCGCCCTCGACGGCACCGTCATGACGACCGTCACCAAGATTGAGACCATCAAGAGCGCGGAAGCGATGAAGCGCTCGTCCGCCCCTCCGACCGGAGGCCTCGGCGGCGCGCTCGCACGGCGCCTGGGTGCGGGCCGGGCACCCGAACAACGGTCGCTGGTGCTGACCTCAGCCGGCGAGACACAGTCGATCGACACCTCGGCATCAGACGCCGACGTCGCCATCCCCGCAGGATTCAAGGAACGCAAGTAACAGGAGCCGTCATGACTGAACGCAAGAGCCGCCGTACCTTCCTCAAAGCTGTTCCCGCCGCTGTTGCCGGCGCCGTAGCCACCAACACCTTTGCCCAGCAGCAGGCTCCGCTCGGACCGATCACGCGTGAGACCGTCAATTGTGCCGAGACCATCACCGGTCTCGACTTTCACTCGGCCGAGGAAGAAGCCATCGCGCGAAGCCTTAACGGCAACCTATCCACGTATCAACAGCTCCGCCAGATCGAGATTCCGCACGACACCGAGGTCGCGCTCAGCTTCCGCCCGTACATGCCTGGCAAGAAGCCGGCCGGACCTGCGACGCCGGGACGTGTGGTGCGGTACACCAAACCGGCAGCCGCCACGCTGAAGCGGCCCGCCAACCTCGAAGACGTGGCGTTCTGGCCGGTGACGAAACTGGCGGCGCTGATCGAACGCCGGCTGGTGACCTCAACCGAACTCACGCAGATGTACCTCGCGCGGCTCGAGCGTTACCAGCCCCTCTTGAACTTCGCCGTCACGATCACGAAGGATCTCGCGCTGCAGCAGGCCGCCGAGGCGGACAAGGCCATCGCCGCCGGCCGCTACAAGGGCCCGCTCCATGGCATTCCGTGGGGGGCAAAGGACCTCTTCGCCACAAAGGGCATCGCCACCACCTGGGGCGCCGAGCCCTACATCAATCAGATCCCCGACTACGACGCCACCATCGTCGAGCGTCTTCGCGACGCAGGTGCCGTGCTCGTTGCCAAACTCACGATGGGCGCACTCGCCCAGGGCGACCAGTGGTTTGGTGGCCGCACGCGTAATCCGTGGAACCCGGAATCGGGCGCCAGTGGATCATCCGCCGGCCCGGGCTCAGCGACCGCCGCCGGCTGCGTCGGCTTCTCCATCGGCACTGAGACACGCGGCTCGATCATTTCGCCCTCGACCGTCAACGGCGTCGTCGGTCTCCGTCCGACCTACGGCCGTGTCAGCCGCTACGGTGCGATGGAACTGTCGTGGACGATGGATAAGGTGGGACCGATGTGTCGCACGGTCGAAGATTGCGTGCTGGTGTTTAATGCGATCTACGGTCCGGACAACCGCGACGAGAGCGTGGTGGATGCGGCGTTCAACTGGAATCCTGCGGCACCGCTGTCGGGTTATCGCATCGGTTATGTGCGCAGTGACTTTGAAGCGCAGCCGGCGGGGCGAGGCGGTGCCGGCGGTGGACGCGGAGGCGCCAACGCGGCTCAGCAGCAGGCCGCTGCCGCAGAGCGCCTGACGAACATGCAGCAGGTGCTCACCGAGATGCAGAAACTCGGCGCAAAGCTCGAACCGGTGGAGTTGCCGAACTATCCGGCCAATGCCCTGAGTTTTGTGCTGAGTGTGGAGTCGGCTGCAGCGTTTGACGACCTGCTGCGCTCACGCGGCACCGACACGATGACCAACAGCTCGTGGCCGGCGACGTTCCGCGCCAACCGTTTTGTGCCGGCAGTGGAATACATCCGCGCACAGCGCATCCGCACGTTGCTCATGCGCGAATGGGACACGTTCATGAGTCAGTACGACGCGTTCATCTCGTCGAACAACGCCGGCCTGGCGGCCACCAACCTCACCGGCCACCCGGCGATCGCGGTCAAGTGCGGCTTCGTCAACAACCTGCCGCAGACGCTGATGGTGACCGGCCGCCTCTACGACGAGGCTGCCATCTGTCGCATCGCGATGGCCTACGAACAGGCCACGGAGTGGACCAACAGACACCCGACACTCAAGGGATAAGGACTCTGTGGTCCAGGGTCCAGGGTACGTAGGGCGCGCTGAACTTGAGCGCGCCAGACGCGCCGATCACCGCACGCGAATGTCCTGCGTCGCCGGCCGGCCATCGGCCAGCCGGAAACTGATCGACGCGGGCACGAGCTCGCGGAGGAAGTCGGGGTTGAGCCACTCACCTGTTTCGACGTCCGTCACCGCGGCAATACGGTACTCCCCTGGCGGCAATCCGGTGGTCGAGAACGTGCCGTCGGTAGCCGGCCTGGTGGATCGCATGCGCCGCGCGTGAGGAATCCAGTAGCGCTGGTCGTCGGGAAACACCACGACGGAGTAGTCGGAGGTCGGTGATCCGTCGGACCCTGTGAGTGTGCCCTTGAGTTCCGTGGACTTGTCGCCGAACTGAATGGTCACACTTGGCACCTGCGCGCCGGGTTCAACGATGAACGGAAAATCGAGTACGTCCACGCCATTGGCGAGCACGCTCTTGATCTGCCAGGCTTGCGCGCCACTCGCGCCGAATCTGTAGCGGCCAGGCACGACGCCGTGCAACGTAAAACGTTCCGTTGCGTCGGCCTGAGCCGTCCAAGTGCCGAGCCCCATCGACTGCAACGGCTGGCCCAGTGGATTCAGCGTCACGCGCACCCTCCTGCATCGTCAACCCGACATTCAGCGGCTGGCCACCATCAACGTACAGATCGGCCTGGGCCCAGAGCCGCTGTTGTGCGTTCTGGGCAGGGCCGAAGTTGGCGACCCCGGGCGTCAGCGGCGTCGGGCGCGGCGGAGCAATCGTCGCGGAGGCAACCAGCACGTCCTGCCCAGGGGTGACGGTCCGGAACGTAAAGGATCCGTTCTGATCCGGGCGCGCGGACATCTGGCCGACACCCATCGCATAACCGTCCGGATGCGTCAATCGCAGTTGCACCGTCGTCGGGTTCACACCAGGCGGCGTGATGACGTGGCCGGTGATGGTGGCCAGTCCGACACGTTGCAGATCGAAGTCGATGCCAAGTTGCTCCTCAGCGACGCCGACCCTGACGGCCTGCGCCCCGGTGAGCTGCGCCGTTCCCGGAAAAAACACGGCGGCGTACCCTTCAACGGGTTCAGCCGTACCCACTGCGCCTGGCTGCGCGAGGCCCATGGCCGTCAACTCCTGCAGCCGAGCCTGCGCGGCCACGTCAGCCGACGTCAGAATCTCAATCGACGTGTTGCGTGGTACCGCCGACGCCAGATAGTCGCCAGGCATCAGGCTGTGGATGCGGTAGATGCCGCGGTCGTCAGTGGTGGCGGTGCCGGCCACACTGAGCACACGTTCGCCCGACTGCATGAGCCAACGCATCGCCCGCACCGGCGTGCCAATCGACGGCCGGTTGCGTTCGTCGACTACGGTCCCGGAGATCACGCCGCCCTTGCCAATCTCGAACGACACGTTCTTGAGCTGCTGGCCGTCGACGAGCACAATCGGTGTGCCCTGCTTGCCTGGTGCTTTCTGGCCGTAGGTGCCGGCCACATACCCAGTCATCGTGCCGCGCACCGTATAGGTGCCGGCCGGCAGTTCGGTGAACAGGAACTGGCCCTCTGCGTCGGTCAGCGCCGAGCGCGTGCCGCGAAGTGCCGCGCCATTGAGCGTGACCCGCACGCCTTCAAACGGCTGGCCGCTGCCGGCCAGCGTCACGCGTCCCATCATCGCGCCGGTGGCGGGCTTGGTTGGCGCCTGCCCCTGTACGCCATCCCGGCTCTGCGCGCGGCCCGCCCCCCAGGCCGCACAGACGATCGCGATGACTACGGGTCCCGGAAGGCGCATACGTCCATCTTTGACGGACCAGGGGGCGGAACCGATGGGCTACCCGAGGCTCATCCGACCCGTTCGATCGTGACCTTCTGCATCACGACCGGCGTCTTGGGCTTGTCCTGCCCGTCCACCGGGGTGCGGCCGATGATCTTGATCACGTCGAGTCCTTCGACCACCTGGCCGAACACCGAGTGGCGCTTGTCGAGGTGCGGGGTCGGGCCGAGAGTGATGAAGAACTGGCTGCCGTTGGTGTTCGGACCGGCGTTGGCCATCGAGAGGATGCCGGCCTTGTCGTGGCGCAGGTCGGGGTGGAACTCGTCCTCGAACTGGAAGCCCGGGCCGCCGTAGCCCTTGCCGAGCGGATCACCGCCCTGAATCATGAAGCCGTCGATCACCCGGTGGAAAATGATGCCGTCGTAATACGGCTTCGTGTGCTTTTCCTTGGTGCCGGGATGGGTCCATGCGAGCGAGCCGTCGATCAGTCCGCTGAAGATCTTGACGGTCTTCGGGACTTTGGCTTCGAAGAGCTCAACGGTGAAATTGCCGAGGGTGGTTTCAAACTTCGCGTAGAGGCCGGGACTGAGCATGTCGCTATTGTGTCATGGCCCCCTGCAACCCAGGGGGTCCTACGAGAGCCCGCCGCCGAGCTGCTTGCGCAGTTCCGCCGCCATGAGGGCGTGGATGGAGTTGGGCGGGACCTTCGCGAGCCATTCCCTGGCCTGCTCGACGTCGCCGGCTCGCGCGTAGCAATTGGCCGTGTTGAGCGAGGACGCCTCTTCCTGGTCGGTGTCCTCCTTGATGGCCGCTTCGAAGCCGGCGATCTGATTCGCGCGAAACACCTCGTCGACGTCGGCGGTTTTCATGGCTTCCAGATCCTTGCGCGAGCGGTTCGCGGCGGCCCGATAACAGGCCGACGCCCGGGAAAATCGTTCGGCCGTGTCGACCCACTGCTCGCGCGCAAACCCGACAAGCCCGTAGTACCACCGCGAGATGCAGTTCTCCATCAACGGGTCGGACTTGATCGCATCGGTCAGATCGATCTCGGCCAGGTCGAGGAACCCCTAGTCGTACTTGATCATCCCGCCCAGGACGAGCACGCGCTGGTTGACGGACATCGATCGCGCAAGATCGATGTCTGTACGGGCGCTCAGGATCTCGCGCCGCTGGTACTGGCTCCACGCACGCCAGTAATATGCGTCCGCGGTGTTGTAGTACCGGCGCTCGATGATGCGGGCGGCTCCCTCGATCGCCGGCACAAACTGTCCGATGTGCCCAAGGCAAATCACGCGCTGCAGTGCGGCATCTTCATGCCGTGGCGAGATGGCAATGGTGTCCTCGTAGTGGATGATGGCCGCCTTGCAGTCGCCCTGAATCTGGTTCAAGGCCCCAAGTCCATACGTCACGGCGGACGACCGTGGGAACAGCTCAAAGGCAGCCGTCAGGGCCGCCCGCAGTTCAGTGGTGTACGTGCGGGTGATGGTGAGCGTGGGTACACGGGCGCGCATCAACTCGGCTTCGACAAACCCGGGCACCGCCGTCATCACTTCCTCGAGCAGCATGGGTTGGATGGCGGGACACGTGCCAATCCGGTACTTCACCAGCGTGGACGCCTCTGCCGGCACCTTCGGCAAGTCGACGAATCGCCGGTTCGCGAACGTCTGCAGGCAGTCGAGACCCGCTGAGAGATACGACCGGAACGGCGTGCTCCCCGCGCCCGCCGCCAACTCCTTCTGTGTCGCCAGCACCTGCGCCGACGGCGGATTGCGCCGCGACCACTGGTCACGCTCGGCGCGAGGGGTGCCGATGAAATCCGGCGGAATCATTCGCGCAATTTCCAGATACCGCGCACCCGGATACGTCGCCGGCAGTTCGGGAATCAGCGCCTCCGCCGCCTTGAACGACTCGGCGGGATCCATGGCCAGCTCCCACTCGCGGAGCCCAACCAGCACCTGCACTTCGAAGAGCTTCGTGATGAGGAGCGGCCTCGCCTTGCCGACTGCCACGCGCAGGTACGTGTCGCGCGCCTCAATCAGGCACGTGTAACACCCCTCCTGCACCCGGCCGTCAGCCGTGACCAGACTGGCCTGATCCGCCTTGCGGATCGGCGCCGACGCACACGCAACTGACAGCAGGACTACTGCAAGACAGGCTCTCCGCATGGCGCTTTAGACACCGCGGAGGCCGCGCTGGTTCCTCCGTGCTCCAAACGCTCCAGCCCCGCCAACACATCCCCCACCAGGTCCCTGGGGTGTTCCACCCCTGGGGACAGCCGGATCAGGGTGTCGGACAGCCCCAGTTCGGCGCGGGTTTCGGCCGGGATCGACGCGTGGGTCATTTTGCACGGCAGGCACACCAGCGACCGGACGCCCCCCAGACTCTCGCCCAGCGCGAAGTAGGTCAGCGACGACACAAATGCCGACGCTTCCTCGAGGGTGCCGTCCAGCTCAAACGACACCATGCCGCCGAAGCCGGTCATCTGCTTTTTGGCCACCTCGTGACCCGGGTGGGACGCCAGGCCCGGGTAGTACACCCGCTTCACCCTGGGATGCGCGAGAAGCGCCTCGGCGATTGCGGACGCGTTCTGCGCATGACGCTCCATACGGAGTTCCAGCGTCTTGATCCCGCGCAGCGTGAGCCAACAATCAAATGGACTCGGCACGCCTCCGAGCGCGTTCTGCAGGAAACCCACAGGCTCGAAGATCTTCTCGTCCTTCGCGATGACCGCGCCCTGAATGACATCCAGATGCCCGGCGAGATACTTCGTGACGCTCTGAATCACCAGATCCGCGCCGAGGGACAACGGCTGTTGGAAATACGGCGTGGCGAACGTGTTGTCCACAACGACAAGCGCGCCGGCCGAGTGTGCGATCCGCGCAACCGCTTCGATGTCATACACGAGCAATCGAGGATTGGTCGGCGACTCCAGCCACACGAGTTTGGGTCCCACGGCGACCGCTCGCTTCAACGCGTCGAGATCGCTGAAGTCCACGCGCTCCACAATCGCGCCGAGTGGCTCAAACACCTTGTGCAGCAACCGGAACGTGCCGCCATACACATCCACGGGCACGACAATCGTGTCGCCCGGCTTCAAATACGCCTGCAGAATCGCATTCTCCGCAGCGAGACCTGACCCGAAGACGGCGCACTTTGTGCCGCCCTCAAGTTCCGCCAGCACAGCCTCGAGCCGCTTCCGCGTGGGATTCGACGTCCGCGTGTAGTCAAACCCCTTGTGTTCTCCAGGGCCTTCCTGCTGATACGTGGTCGTCTGGAAAATTGGAGCCACCACTGCACCGGTATTCGGTTCGGATGGCTGGCCGGCATGGATGGTCTTGGTTGCGAAGTGCATCTGAAACTCCTGTGATGGGGCAATGAGGCAATGAGGCAATGGGGAGATGGGTCGTCAGGCGACTCTGGTTCCCCGACTGTCGAAGCTGCGAACAATAAGTGGCAGTTGGGCGCGCTGCGCGTGATCGATGGCCTGACGCTGCACAAGCGGACAGCCATCGTCGGCCATGGCCAGTGCAGTGGCATAGGTCAGCTGATCAATCAGTGACGCGTCGGCCGATGTGTGGGGATCGGTGGTGAAGTACCCCGGCACATCCTTGATGAGTTCACAGCGCACGGCCCCGAGCGCGGCAGCGAGTGCAACGGCGGACCAGTCGGAGCCGCCACGACCAAGCGTGACAATCTGCTGGCGATTCGTCGCGAGGAAGCCGGGCACCACTACCACTTCGCAGCGGCCGAGCGCCGCTCGGAGAGACAGCGGGTTCAGCGTGAGGTCCCCCTGCGACACGCGCAGCCCGGTCTCATGGACGTTGAATCCAGCGGCAGCCACACCTTCCGCCCGCAGTGCCAGCGTCAACAGCGCCACCGATCGCAGCTCGCCGGTGGACCACAACAAGTCGAGCGCATCGTTGTCCGGCTCCTCCGCCAGCACGGCGGCATCACTGCGGAGTTGATCCGTATGTCCCTCCTGCGCGGACACCACGGCAACGATGCGGAGTTGTGTGCGGATGACTTCGTCACGCAGGAACCGCGCGGTTGTGCGGTACGCGTCGAGGTCGGTCAACACCGATCCACCCAGCTTCAGGACGGCGACATCAGCCACGAGACACCTCCCGACCGGCCGTTGCCACCGGCAACACGGGCAGCCACGTCACGTGCACCCCGGTGGCTTCAAGCGCGTCGACCGCGTCCGTCAGCGCAGAGACCGGCGCCTCGGCCGTGATGACGGCGCATCGATCGTGATCGGAGGCCACAAAGACCGCCGGCAGGTGTCGCGCAGCCAGAAACTCGGCAAGGTCACCCACACTGGTCGCCACGCGATCGAGTGCGAGGAACCACGCGCCCTGTGGAATCTGCCGCAAGGCTTTCGCGATCGGCGGACCAACCGGCCTGCGTGACGCCAGTCGTTGACCCGACGCGACTTCCACCAGGTCGTCAATGATCGTCGCCGCCGTCACTTCTCGGCCGGCACCAGGGCCAGTGAACGTGACAGCGTTTCCCCCAACACCCACCTGAAGGACATTCGCCACGTCGTCAAGCGCCGCAAACGGATGCGCCGTCGGCACAAACGCGGGGCCGACCCAGGCACCGGCGTCGGCACCACCGAACGTCGCCAGCGCCACAGGCTTGATGACTCCCGAAAGCCTCCCGGCCAACGCCGCATGCCACGGTGCGAGGTCGTCAATCCCTCGCGTCGGCAGGTCGCGGACGACGACATCGGCGTGACCGGCGAGATGCAGCAGGATGGTCAGCTTTTCCGCGGCGTCGCGGCCACTGACATCGGCGTCGCTCGACGGCTCCGCGTATCCACGCTCCACCGCCTCGACCAGCGCGGCGTCGAACGTCTCCCCTCTCGCGATGCGCGACAGGATGAAGTGCGACGTGCCGTTGAGGATCCCGGCAAAACTCCCGGCGCCCGAGGCCAGTGGCCGACGCGCCAACGTATTCACACACGGAACCCCGGCCATCACCGCCGCTTCAAAGTAGAGCGACGTATTGTGTTGCCGCGCCAGAGCCTGCAGATCGAGGCCGTGCGCAGCCACCAGTGATTTGTTCGCGGTGACGACGGGAATGCCGAGCCGTAACGCGCGCGCCGCAAGACTGCGCGCGGGCTCTATGCCGCCGAGGACTTCGACGATGATGTCGCAGTCGGTGAAGGGAAAATCGTCGGGGTCGGTGTACAGGGGAATGTCGGGACCGACGCGCGGTTTGCCCAGGTCACGCGCGAGTGCGCCGATACATTTGACGAGGATGCCGGCGTCACCGAGGCGGCCGCTGGCGCTTGTGGCCACCCGCGCCACCGCCTGCCCGACTCCGCCATACCCCAGCAACCCGACACGTACCACTTGCACGGAAACGTCGACTGTCGTCCCTGACACAGCGTCTTCCATCTCTCCCGGACCATCCGGGCAGGAATTAGCACCATGGGTGGATCTCCCACCCGGGTTGCTGTGGCATCGTCGGGCCTGTTCCCTCCGCCACTCGTGATAAAAGCTTGCGGTTTCGCGCGGGCAAGGCAAGATTACACACGCTCATCTACGCATGTCAATACGTAGATTGATTGTTGGGTGAGGTTGGGTGAGGTTGGGTGAGGTTGGGTG
>VFZF01000003.1 GCA_016871335.1 Acidimicrobiia bacterium | reverse complement strand
TGCACCAGCCCGAAGGCGGTCACAAAGACCAGCGTCGCCAAAACACACCATGTTGAACGCATTCGCATCGACTACGACGATACGTCGACACTCGAAGAATCTATTAGGACTCATTCAGTCTTGATTCATAATCTCGCGTCATGATGGTTTGGCTTGGCCCGCTGCAGCCCAGCGGGCCCAACGTACACCGCGGCGCGATTGCTCTGCTCCTGGTCACGCTGATCGCGTGCGGCGGCTCCCCCACCACGCCCACATCACCCACAACACCAACATCACCCACCACACCCACGTGCTCCGGAACGGTCGGTGTCAGCTGCTTCGGGACGTTGCACTACGTGGAATACATACCGGGAGATTTTCCTCTGGTGATATCGGTTCCCCACGGCGGCGCGCTGACCCCGGCCTCGATTCCGAACCGCACGGTCGGCACGACGGTCACCGACACCAACACGATTGAACTCGGCCAGGCGATCTCACAGGCGTTTGTCACCCGTCTCGGCCGGCGGCCGCATCTGGTGATCGTCCACCTGCGTCGCACGAAACTCGACGCCAACCGGGAAGTCGTCGAAGCCGCGCAGGGTAACGCGGATGCGATTCGCGCATGGAACGAATACCACGCATTTGTTGAACTGGCGATGGCCGCGGTGCGCCAGCGCAGCGGCACCGGGCTCTACATCGATTTACACGGACACGGCCATGCAAAGGCGCGCCTCGAACTCGGCTACCTGCTCAGCGCAGCGACGCTCAACGGAACCGACGCCCAGCTGAACGGGAGCAACGCTGCGGCGTCGAGCAGTCTGCGCCTCCTTGCGCAGCAGTCGTCACTGACGTCAGCGGCGCTTCTGCGGGGGGCATCAAGTCTTGGCGGACTGCTGGAGGGACGAGTGCCGTCAGTGCCGAGCCCATCGGCCCCGTCCCCGGGCTCCGACCCGTATTTTGACGGCGGCTACAGCACGAGCCGGCACACACTGACGCTTCCGGGCCTGCAAATCGAAAGTCACTTCACCGGGGTTCGCGACACCGCCACGAGCCGCGCCGCGTTTGGCGACGCGCTCGTGACGGCGCTTGAAACATTTCTCCGGGTGCACCTCGGCCTGCAGCCCGCCGCCTGAGGGGGCTACTTCCTGATCGCCGGATTCGTCACAGCGGCGTTCGGGCGCCGTGACCAGTCTTCAAACGACCCGTCGTAGAGTTTCACGTCAAATCCGGCGAGGCGCGCGGCAAAGATCGTCGCGGTCGCCTGCTGGCCGATGTGACAGTACGCGACCACCGTGTCACCCGGTTGCACACCGGCGGCGGTGAACAGCGCCTGCAGTTCCTCCACCGACTTGAATTTTCCCTGCGGGTCGTAGGTCGTGTTGAACGGCACGCTGACGGCGCCCTCGATGTGTCCGGTCTTGTGGGGCGTGTCGCGTCCGCCGCCAGTCTGCTCACCGCTATACAACGCGCTGGCGCGCGCATCCACCACGCGCACGCCGGCGGACTTGCGCAGCCCCTCGACCGCATCTCCATCCACGACCAGCGGCACGACCGTGAGCGGACTGAGCTGGCCGGGGATGACCTCGGGCACGACATCCGTCGTGGTGTACCCGTCGGCACTCCATCCGTTCATGCCACCCTGCATCAGTCGTGCGCGGTCCCCGAGACCGGCGTACTGCAACGTGAGCATCACGCGCGTTGCCGTTGTCATTACCTGAGGTGTCGCGGCGTACACGACGATCTCGGATGTGTCTGAAATACCGAGCGTCTGCAGCGCCGCGTGCAGGGCCTCGGCATCAGGCATCTGCAAATTCAACTCGCTGCCGTTCGCGCCTTTTCCGGTCACGCTGATCATCTGCGCGGTCACGAGGCGCGCGCCTGGAAGGTGCGCGGTGGCGTAGGCAGGCGCCGGTCCCACATGCAGCAACACCAGCGTGGGATCCTGCAGGCGCTCCGCCACCCACGCGGTTGTCACCAGCGGTCCCTGTGGGGTCTGCGCATTGAGCGCCTGCCCGACCGTGCACACCGACATCATCAGAGCCAGGAGCAATCGCATGGCAAGACTGTATACCAGTCCGCAGTTCGCGGTTCACAGCACGAGTTTCGGGGCGCTGATCTCAGCGACGAGCCGCCGCAGTTCGGCAGGCTCAGTCACGGGCGCCTGGCAGGTGAAGTCCTGACAGACGTAGGCGGTGGATCGGCCGGAGACCATCGACATCGCAGCGAGCCACGGGAGACGCGCGGCCAGGGCGGCTTGAGCCTCTTCCGGCGTGACCGTGATCTGGACGGCACACGGCAGATACACGCGCGCGACTTCGGCTTCCAGGGCCTGACGATCGGCGCCGGCGGGACCGACGATCACGATCTGGGATGAGCGGCCGTGCCAGGCCGCGACGTTTGAGAGCATGAACGGCATGACCCGCGCGACTCGCCCGAGGCCGGGTCCAAACCGCTCGAGCGACCGCTGTGCGCGATCGGCGTAGTGTCCTTCCCCCGTCAGATGTGCCAGTTGCAGCAGATTGCGGACGGTCACCGACGCGGCTGATGGCTCCGCGCCGTCGTAGTCCTCCTTCAGGCGCAGCAACACCGTCCGGTCCAGCCCTGTTGTGGTGAACCACCCGCCGTCGGAGTCGTCCCAGAACAGTTCGGTCTGCCGCGCGGTCAGCGTGATGGCCCACTCCAGCCAACGCGCATCACCGGTGGTCTGAAACAGTTCGAGCAGCCCCCACGTCAGGCACGCGTAGTCTTCGCAGAAGGCGTCCACCGCCGCCTCGCCATCACGGTACCGGCGCAGCAGCCGCCCGGAGCCTTCGCGCCACAGCAGATGTCGCACACTCTCGGCGGCGCGCACTGCGGCGCGCGTCCACTCATCACGCCTCGGGCTGTCGACGAGCACACGACCTGCGCGGGCAAACGCCGCGATCATCATGCCGTTCCACGCCGTGAGCACCTTGTCGTCGAGGTGCGGCTTCGGACGAGTGGCGCGGGCTTCGAACATCCGCTGCCGCATCACGGCGAGCACCTGCACCACATCCTGCGGCGACCGGCCTGTGCGCGTCGCGATCTCGTCCACCGATTGCGCGACGTACGGGATGTTCTGCCCGGTGAACTCGCCGTGGGGATCCGACGGCGCGTTGCCGTCATCCTCGATCCCGAGCCGCCGGCGCACGATGGGCGCATCCGCACCAAACAACGCGTCGATTTCGGCAGCCGTGAAGACGTAGAACGCCCCCTCACGCTTCTCCGTGCCGCCAGGAATCACGGAATCGGCGTCTTCCGCCGAGAGAAACGCCCCGTCACGCGCGCACAACTCGTGCAGCACGTAGTCGAGCGTGTCCTCGGCCACGGTGGCATAAAACGGCTCACCACTCGCCTGGGCCGCACCGAGGTACGCCAGCACGAGCTGCGCCTGGTCGTAGAGCATCTTCTCGAAGTGCGGCACGCGCCACTCGGCATCCACCGAATACCGATGAAAGCCGCCGCCCAGATGGTCGTGCATTCCGCCGAGCGCCATCACGCGCAGGGTGTCCACCACCATCTGCCGGGCCTCGTGACGACCGGTCAGCGCCCACGCGTCGAGCAGAAAGCCCAGCTCCGAGGGCCGCGGAAACTTGGGAGCCCCACCGAACCCGCCATGCCGGCGGTCATACGCCTGGCTGTATTGCTCGACCCCCTCGGTAATCGCCGACACGCCGGCGACCGGCGCGCGGTCCGGCGTGTCGCTCGACGTGGCACCCTTCAGTTGTTCAACGATCCCGGCGGCGTTGGCGCGCACCTTCTCCGGCGTCTTCTTCCAGAGCGACGCCAGCTGCGCCAGGACCTCCGTGAAGCCCGGGCGTCCCCACCGTGACGTCGGCGGAAAGTAGGTGCCGCCGAAAAACGGCTGCAGGTCAGGCGTCAGAAAGACACTCATCGGCCAGCCACCGGCGCCGGTCGCCGCCTGCACAAAGGTCATGTACACGCGATCGATGTCCGGACGCTCTTCGCGGTCGACCTTCACCGCAATGAAGTCCCGATTGAGCAACGCCGCAATCGACGGGTCTTCAAACGACTCGTGCTCCATGACGTGGCACCAGTGGCAGGTCGAGTAGCCAATCGACAGAAAGATCGGTTTCTGTTCCTCCCTCGCCCGGGCAAACGCCTCCTCGCCCCACGGATACCAATCCACCGGATTGCCGGCATGCTGCAACAGGTACGGACTACGTTCCGTCGAAAGTCGATTCACCAGCACGATGCTATTCCCTTGGTGCTGCGGCAGGGGCTTCCTGCGGCAGCGCCTTGCGCAAGCGCGCGTAGGCGGCCGACACTTCGGCGCCGTACAGCAGAATCACGGCCGACACATAAATCCAGAGCAGGAACGCAATGACCGCTGCGATCGATCCGTGCAGGTTGGTGAATCGCGACAGGTCGCCGAGATACCAGGAGAACAGCCAGAAGGCCAATCGCCACAACAACCCGGCCATCAGAGCCCCCACCCACACGTCACGCATGCGGACCTTGGCGTTTGGGGCGTAGTAGTAGATGAGTCCCACCACGAGGATGAAGAGCGGCACCGGCGCGTTCTGCACCACAAACCGTCGCACCCATTCCAACCAGCCAAACTCCGCCGCGAGACCGGCAAACCAGGTGGTCTCGATCACCTGCGCGGCCGACACCAGCAGCAGTGCCAGCACCATCAGGAATCCCGCCGCCAGCAGCATCACAAAGGCGATCAGTTTGTGTTTGAAGAAGCCGGGCGGCTGCTCCACCCCCCACGCGTGATTCACGGCGGACGTCAACGCGCCGAAGACCCCCATCGACGCCCACAACATCACGAGCGTGCCGGCAGTGCCCAGTTCCAGGGCCCGGCCGGACAACGCCCCGATCTGCGCGTCCAGAAACTCAACCTGGGCCGGCATCGCGCGGGTGATCAGTTGCAGCAGACTGGCGCCGTTTTCGCCGACCGTAATGTGGCCGAGCACGGCGAGCACCAGCAGTGAAAACGGAAAGATCGACAGCAGCGCGTAATACGCAATCGACGCCGCAAACGTCATGCTCTCGCTGCGGGTGAACTCCACAAACCCGCGCCAGATGGCCTGACGACCGAGGCGTGCACTGCGGCGCAGGCGACGGCCGACCCGCTGCACCTCCGGCGGCAGCGCCGCGTTACCGCGCAAACGGCCGGACATCCGCCTGGCTCTGCCGAAGCGACGCCGGGGCATTCATCATGGCCCGCGCCTTCTCGATTTCGCCCAGCAGGTCCATCACCCTCGGCTCAAGGTCTTCGCGGAGGCGGCGTCCCTCGTCCGTGAAGAACAGATATCCGGCCGCGCCCCCGATGACCGCGCCGGCCAATGCACACCACAGAATCGACGATCGTTCGCCCACACACCCTCCGCAGTCATTGTAGTGGTTCCGCAGCCTTCGGGAGATAATGACCGGCGAATGGACGTCCTCGCGAGCCACATCAAGACGACCTCCCAGGAATTTGCCGCCAACCGGTCGCGCATGCTCGCCCTGCTCGACGAACTGCGCGCGCGTACCGCCCAGGCCCGCGAAGGGGGCGGCCCGACATATCTCGCGCGCCATCGCGAACAGGGCAAGTTGCCCGTGCGCGAACGCATCGAGAAACTCCTCGACCCGGACACCCCGTTCCTCGAACTCTCCCCGCTGGCCGCCTGCGACCTCTACGACAATGAGGCACCGTCAGCGGGCATCGTGACCGGGATCGGTCGCGTCAACGGCCGCGACGTGATGATCGTCGCCAACGACGCCACGGTGAAGGGCGGCACCTATTACCCGCTCACCGTCAAGAAACACCTGCGCGCCCAGCAGGTCGCACTCGACAACCGGCTCGCCTGCGTGTACCTCGTGGATTCCGGTGGCGCCTTCCTGCCGCTCCAGGCCGACGTCTTCCCCGACAAGGAACACTTCGGTCGCATCTTCTACAACCAGGCGCGCATGTCCGCCGAACGGATCCCCCAGGTCGCCATCGTGATGGGCTCCTGCACCGCGGGTGGCGCGTACGTGCCGGCCATGTCCGACGAAACGGTCATCGTCAAGGGCACGGGCACCATCTTCCTCGGCGGTCCGCCTCTGGTGAAGGCGGCTACGGGCGAAGACGTCACGGCGGAAGACCTCGGTGGCGCCGACGTGCACACGCGCCTCTCCGGAGTCGCCGACTATCTCGCGGAAGACGATGAGCACGCGCTGCATCTGGCGCGCACCATCGTGTCCACGCTGCACACCACCAAACAACTGCCGCTCGACATGACGACGCCCGAGGCGCCGCGCTATGACCCGGAAGAGTTGTACGGTGTGGTCAACGTCGATCCGCGGCATCCGTACGACGTCCGCGAAGTCATCGCGCGCATGGTGGATGGCTCGCGGTTCGATGAGTTCAAAGCGCGCTATGCCACGACGGTCGTCACCGGGTTTGCGCGCCTGCACGGCTTCCTCGTCGGCATCGTCGCCAACAACGGCGTGTTGTTCTCGGAGTCGGCGCTGAAGGTCACGCACTTCATCGAGTTGTGCAACCTGCGCAAAGTGCCGCTCATCTTCCTGCAGAACATCACCGGGTTCATGGTCGGCCAACAATACGAACGAGGCGGCATCGCCAAGGACGGTGCCAAGATGGTGCATGCCGTGGCGAATTCCGTCGTGCCGAAGTTCACGGTCGTGATTGGCGGATCGTTTGGCGCCGGCAACTACGGCATGTGCGGACGCGCCTACGAACCGCGGCTGCTCTGGATGTGGCCCAACAGCCGCATTTCGGTGATGGGCGGCGAACAGGCCGCGTCCGTGCTCGCGACCGTCAAGAAGGACCAGCTCGCTCGCGCCGGCAAGTCCTTCAGCGCCGACGAAGAAGCCGCGCTCAAGGCGCCCATCCTCCAGAAGTACGACACGGAAGGCTCGCCCTACTACTCCACCGCGCGCCTGTGGGACGACGGCGTGCTGGATCCGGCGCGGACACGCGATGCCCTCGCCCTGGGAATCTCGGCCGCGTACAACGCACCGATTGGCGATGCCCGCTTCGGCATCTTCCGGATGTGATGATGACGACCCTCACGGTGGAACACGGGCCGGTCACCACGGTGACGCTGAATCGCCCCGCGGTGCGGAACGCATTCAACGAGGACCTCATCCGCGACCTGTCCGACTGGGCGGCGAGTGTGCCGACGGATGGCTCCGTGCGTGTGGTCGTGCTTCGTGGTGCCGGCGCGTCATTCTGCGCGGGAGCCGACCTGCAGTGGATGTCGAAGATGGCCGCGTACACCCGCGACGAGAACATCGCGGATGCCACCACAGCCGCGTCGATGTTTCTCGCGCTGGATTCGCTGCCGGTGCCGGTCATCGGGCGCGTCCATGGGGCCGCCCTTGGCGGTGGCGCCGGACTCGCGGCCGTCTGCGACGTGGTGGTGGCGGCCGACGATGCGATGTTTGGATTCACGGAAGTGGTGCTCGGCATCCTTCCGGCGATGATCTCGCCCTATGTCGTGCGCACAATTGGCCTGTCGGCCGCGCGTGAGTGGTGCCTCAATGGCGCACGATTCACGGCGGCGCGTGCGAAGGAAATGGGCCTGGTGCACGACGTGGTGTCGTCCGACCGGCTGGACCTCACGGTCGATCGACACGTGCAGCAGTTTCTGAAGGCGGCGCCGTCGGCGATTGCGGCGACGAAGGCGCTTCTGCGCGAGGTCGCAGGCCGGCTGCCCGCGGATGTGTTGCCGCGCACCGTGGAAGCCATCGCGTCCCAGCGCGTCTCCCCGGAGGGTCAGGAAGGCATGCGCGCGTTCATGGAAAAGCGCCCGGCGTCGTGGCAGTCATGATGCGTCGGGTGCTCATTGCCAACCGCGGCGAGATCGCCGTCCGCATCATCCGTGCCTGCCGTGAGATGGGCGTCCGCACCGTGGCCGTGTACTCGGAGGCCGACGCCGGCGCGCCGCATGTGCTCGCTGCCGATGATGCGGTGGAGATCGGACCGGCGGCGGCGAGCGACAGTTATCTCAAGGTGGACGCGCTGCTGGATGCCGCGCGGCGGACCGATGCGGATGCGATCCACCCAGGCTACGGCTTCCTCTCCGAGAACGCGGCGTTTGCGGCTCGGGTGGAGTCCGCAGGCCTCACCTTCATCGGCCCGTCGTCGTCAGTCATCGCCGCGATGGGGTCCAAGACCGCTGCGCGCAAGGCCGTGTCTGCGGCCGGCGTGCCCGTGGTGCCCGGTGAGACCCCGGCGTCCCAGGACCTGGCGGCCGTGCGCGCGTCACTTGGACGAGTCGGGTATCCCGCGTTGCTCAAAGCCACGGCCGGTGGCGGCGGCAAGGGGATGCGCATTGTGCGGTCGGATGACGAGGCCGACGAGGCGATCGCAGCGGCATCGCGCGAAGCCACGCGGGCGTTCTCGGATGGCACCGTCTACGTCGAGCGGTTGATCGAACGGCCGCGCCACATTGAGATTCAAGTGATGGCGGACCGGCACGGACAGACGGTGCACCTGTTCGAACGCGACTGCACGTTGCAGCGCCGCCACCAGAAGGTCATCGAAGAAGCGCCGGGCCCAACCGTCACGCCGGCCATTCGCGAACGCATGACACGCGCGGCCGTCGCCGCAGCGCAGGCGGTCGGGTACGTCAATGCGGGCACGGTCGAGTTCCTGCTCTCGGGCGACGAGTTCTATTTCCTGGAGATGAACACGCGTCTTCAGGTGGAACATCCGATCACCGAGGAAATCACGGGCGTCGATCTTGTCCGCGCGCAGTTGCTCGTGGCGGCTGGCGAGCGGCTGCCCTTCCGCCAGGACGACCTCAGCGTCCGCGGACATGCGGTGGAGTGCCGGGTGTACGCGGAAGATCCGGCGTCGGGCTTCCTGCCGCAGTCAGGTCCGCTGCTCCGGTATCGCGAACCGCAGGGCCCGGGCATCCGGGTGGATGCGGGTGTGCGCGAGGGACAGTCGATCGGCGTCCACTACGACCCGATGCTCGCGAAGGTCATTGCGTACGGCGAGAACCGCACCGCCGCCTTTGCACGGACAACGCGCGCACTCGAAGACTTCGACATCCTCGGCCTGCAACACAACATTGGCTTCCTGGCAGCGCTGCTCCGGGATCCGCGCGTCGTCGCGTGCGACACGCACACGCGCTTCATCGAGGAACACATCGAGTCATTTGTGCCTGGGTACACGGACGAGCAATTGCATGCGCTCGTGGCTCTCGCTGCGGTGGCCGACGGGTCCGGGGACCCTCGGGATCCAGGGTCGGGGGGCCGGGGTCCAGGGTTCGATCCATTTGAGACCCTGAACAGGGGCGTATTCTGATGGCGACGAAGCTGCGCGTCACGATCGGCACACGCGAGTTTGCGGCCTCTGTCGAGGCGGGCGTCGTCACGATCGACGGCGTCGAGGGCACATTCGAGGTGGCCGCAGGCGCAGACGGACGCTGGACGGTTCGGCAGGGCGACGCGCGGTCGGTTGGCGCCGCGCTCAAGGCGCAGGACGGTACCTGGGTCACGCTCGCGGGCATCACGGCACGCGCCGACGTTGAAGGCGCGGGTGCCCGGCCTCGGTCACGCACGTCCGATGCGGACGCCCTGCGTCCTCCGATGTCGGCCACGGTTGTCCGGATCCACGTCACCGCGGGAGCCGTAGTGAACGAGGGCGATCCCCTGTTGGTGCTCGAAGCCATGAAGATGGAACTTCCCATCCGCGCACCGCGCGATGGCGTCGTGAAGGCCGTACACTGTCGCGAAGGAGAACTCGTGCAGCCGGCCACCATCCTGGTCGACTTCGAGTAGCCCGCATGCCCACCCTCCCGGCCGCCGTCACCGTCGTCGAAGTCGGCCCACGGGACGGGCTGCAGAACGAATCCGCCCAGATTCCCACAGCCGAGAAAATTGCATTTGTTGATCGCCTGAGCGCCTCGGGTCTGCGCGAGATCGAGGTGTCGGCGTTTGTAAGTCCGAAGTGGATTCCGCAGCTGGCGGATGCGGCGGAGGTGTTCCAACGTATTCAGCGCCGGCCTGGCACGAGGTATTCAGCGCTCGTGCCGAACATGGCCGGCCTTGAGCGCGCCATTGCCGCGGACGTGACTGACGTCGAGATTTTTGCGGCGGCGTCCGAGACCTTCAGCAGGACAAACACGAACCGCGGGATCGAGGAATCGTTTGACACGTACCGCGACGTCACGTCGGCCGCGATTGCCGCGGGCCTTCGTGTGCGCGGGTACCTGTCCACGGCGTTTGGCTGCCCGTTTGAAGGTGCGGTGTCGGTCGATCGGGTATTTGCGCTCACCGCGCGGTTGCTGGAACTCGGCGTCTACGAGGTGGCCGTCAGCGACACCATCGGCATCGCCCATCCGGGCCAGGTGCGTCAGCTCCTCGAACAGATGGTGCTGACGATGCCGGCGTCGAGGATTGCGTTGCACTTTCATGACACCCGCGGCATGGCGCTGGCGAATGTGCTGGCCGCACTCGATTACGGGATCGCGACGTTTGACGGATCGGCGGGTGGCCTGGGCGGGTGCCCGTATGCGCCGGGCGCGTCAGGCAACCTGGCGACGGAAGATCTGCTGTACATGCTGCACGGTCTCGGGATCGACACCGGTGTTCGAGTGGATGCGGTGTCCGACGCCGCCCGCGCGCTTGCGCCGGCGATCGGGCACGCCCTGCCATCGCGATATTCGCAGGCGCGATCGTGACGCCTGCAGAGCGCGACACTTTTTTCGCTGCGCTTGAGGCCCGGCATCTCGCCAACCTGACCCGCTCGGAGTTCACACGCGCTGTGCGCGCCCTCTCGGTGCGTTACGTGGAACGCCGGGGGCAACTGCCCACGCGATCGCCGCTTGACTCGGCCGGCAAACGCGCAGCCTTCGGGCTGTTCTACGCCCCACTGCATTTGCTCACTGTGGACGCCGTCGTCGGGTCCGTCACGACGGGTGACCCGCCGACGCGCATCATCGACCTCGGCTGCGGCACCGGCGTCTGTGCGGCGGCATGGGCCATGGCCGGACCTGACCCGCGCGCGTCCATCGACGGGTACGACCTGCATCCGTGGGCCCTGGACGAGGCGCGCTGGAACTGGCAGACGCTCGGACTCACCGGCCGTGCGGTCCGTCTCGACGCCGTCGCCGCCATGGAACGCACCGTCAAGGGACGCGGCTCACTCAGCGGCACCGGCATTGTCGCAGGCTGGACGGTCAATGAACTTGAAGCGCCGGGACGCGCGCGCCTGCTTGAGACGATCTCCGCGGCGATCTCCCGCGGCGCGTCGTTCCTGTTGATCGAACCGCTCGCCCGTGGCGCCGCCCCGTGGTGGGACGACTGGACACGCGCGCTGCATCGCCAGGGCGCGGTGGCCGGCGACCACAAGTTCGACGTCGACCTCCCCTCCCGACTGGCCGAATTCTCGGACGCCGCCGGCTTCGCGAACCGCACCCTCGGCGCACGGGTCCTGTACGTAGGGCCCGCTGACCTGTAGCGGGCCACGACGTAGGGCCCGCTGACCTGTAGCGGGCCACACACGACGCGCTGCAGTTCAGCGCGTCCTACGTACTCGCCGCCCCGGTCACCGGTCCAGCGGCGCCAGGTCCCGGCGCTTCGCCCGGCCGACGTCGCGCCTGACGACGCTCCCGACGACCATCGCAGGCCATGCTACGCTTCCTGCATGCATGAATGAAGCGGCACTGACAGCGGGGTTGCGGGCCGTCGACGAACAGGTCTTTGAGACGCTGGTGCGCACGTATGGCGGCCGGTTGCTCGCCGTGGCCCGCCGCATGCTCCACGAAGAGGAAGACGCGCGCGATGCCGTGCAGGAGGCGTTCATCAACGCCTTCCGTTCGCGTCACACCTTCAAGGGCGACGCACAAATCTCCACCTGGCTGCACTCCATTGTCGTCAACGTCGCGCTGATGAAGTTGCGAACGAGACGACGGAAGCCCGAAGAGTCGATTCAGGACTTCCTGCCCAGGTTTCTGCCCGACGAACATCACGCCGAGCACTTCCCGTCGTGGACCGAACCGGTGGACGTGGCATTGTCGCGAAAGGAAACCGCCGACATGGTGCGGAAGGCGATTGAAGCACTGCCCGAAACGTACCGCACGGTCGTCCTGTTGCGGGACATCGAGGGCCTCTCCACGGAGGAGACGGCCACACTGGTCGACACCACTCCAAACGCGGTCAAGATCCGGCTGCATCGCGGCCGGCTTGCTCTCCGCACGTTGATTGCCCCCCACCTTGCAGGAGCACACGCATGACGGACCTGTGTTGTCGTGAAGTGTCGGAGTTCCTCATGGAGTACTTCGACAACACCCTTCCCGAAGATGTCCACGCCGGCTTCCACGGCCACGTGGCGACCTGTCAGAACTGCCGGGTGTTCCTCGAGCAGTACCGGGAAACGATCGTCGCCGGGCAGATGGCGTGCAAGGACGAAGGCGCCGCCGACTGCCCCGAGGATTTGGTCCGTGCGGTCATGACCGCGCTCGGGAAGGAACCGAAGGCATGAAGGCACTGATCTCCCTGGCGTTGCTGGCGACCCTCACGCTGCCCGTCACGAACACGCCCCCTGACGACACACACAATCCTCATTGGGCGCAGTGGCGCGGGCCCAACGGCATGGGCATCGCGACGGGCCAGTATCAGGACACCTGGTCGCCCACCGAGAACATTGCGTGGAAGTCGGCGATTCCCGGCCGCGGTCACTCCTCCCCCATCGTCTGGGGCGACCGCATCTTTCTGACGACGTCGATTCAGGGGACACATGTGCCGGGCCGCAAGGCGCCGGACCATCTGGGCTTCGACCTCAAGCCCGGGTATGTGAATCCGGACAGCATGGCGGTCGACTACGACCACTCGCTGCACGTGCTCGGCATCGACGCAAAGACCGGCCGCATTCTCTGGAACCACACCGCGTACGACGGTCCGATGTATGACGACCGCCATCGTCTGAACACCTACGCGTCGTCATCGGTGGTGACCGACGGGGAGATGGTGTTTGCGTCGTTCGAGGCGCACGGACTCTACGCGTATTCGACGGACGGTGTGCTGAAATGGAAGGCCGACCTCGGCAACATTGCGAAGGCCGGCATGGGTCCGGGAACCTCGCCCATTCTGTTCAAGCATCTGGTCATCCTGCAGGTCGATCAGGAGATGGGTGACGGCTCGAACATCCGGGCGTTCGATCGCAATACCGGCAAGGAAGTGTGGCGCGCCGAGCGCAACAACCGCCGCAGCTGGGCGACGCCGATTCTGTATCCCGTGGACGGCCGGATTGACCTGATCGCCTCCGGCGCCGAAGCGGTCGCCGCGTACGACCCTGAGACCGGCAAGGAACGCTGGCGCACGGACGGCACGCGCAGCCATCCCATTCCCAGCTTCGTGACGGCCCACGGTCTCGTGTTTGCGACGGCCGGCAATTCGGCCAAGGTCGTGATGGCCCTGCGACCGGAGGCGAAGACCGAGGAGGACCGCATCGCGTGGCGGTACAACAAGGGCACGGCGTACGTGACCTCGCCGATTGCGATCGGCGACTACCTGTATCTGTTCACCGATGGCGGCATCACGACCTGCCTGGACGCGCGCACCGGAGCCGTGATGTATGAAGGCGGCCGCCCACCGGTGCCCGGCACCTTCCGCGCCTCGGCCGTGTCGTTCGGCGACAAGTTCCTGATGACCAGCGAAGACGGCGACACGTTCGTCATCCGGGCCGGCCCCACACACGAAGTCCTGCGCACCAACTCACTCGACGAAACCATCTGGGCCTCACCCGCACTCGCCAACGGCGTGATCTACATTCGCGGGGACAAGCACTTGTACGCTATCAGATAGTGCTCGGTGCTGGGTGCTGGGTGCTTCGTGCCAGGTGCGCGCCTGGTGCACCGAGCACCCAGCACAGCGCACCCGCACCAAGCACCGAGCACCCAGCACTGCCCTATCTCGTCATACCGTACATGAGGTAGTTGATCCCGAACTTGTAGGCTTCGTTCGAGGGATCGACGGCGTAGCGGCCAGTGGCGGAGTGTTCCATGTAGTCGCCGATGTCCATGTTGTAGTTGATGACCACGGACAGGCGCCTGGTGGGGTCGTTGTCTTCGTAGATGCCGTAGAACTCGCCCATCAACCCCTGCTGGCCAAGGCGGCCGGGGTACGGGACGTCGAGAGTCTTGATCGCGAAGAACGTGTTGAAGATGGGGTGTGAGACGTCGAGGCGCACGATGCGTGCACGCGGCAGGACGCGCGTCATCGCGACTTCAAAGACGTTCCATTCGTTCTGAAAGTGGAAGTCGTCGACGATCAGGAATCCGCCCTTTTCGATGTAGGTGCGGAGGCCGGTCACCTCCGCGTCGGACGGATACCAGTAGCCGGGCTCCGACAAGTACGCGAGCGGGAACTTCATCAGTTCCGGATCATCCATGCGCAGCACATTGCCGCCGTTCGGGCTGGGCCGGATGGCCGTAATCTCCGGCAGGATCAGATTGAGGTTCTGCTCCATGTCCGGGTAGTCGTAGGCCCACCCGCCGTAGTGGGGATACCACAGACGGACGATCGCGAACTGCCCGTCGTAGGGCGACGCCGCCGGCGGTGGCACCCAGTCGCGGCCGCCGCCAAAGCCGCGGCGCTGCGCGGCCAACGGCAGCACCGCCACCACGAGCAGAAGCCCGGTCACCCACCGCAATGTGTGCATGGGGGCTATTCTACGCCGATAATATGGCCGTCATGGGCGCCCCCCCCACACCACCCACGCGACCTACGCCACCCACGCCACCCACTCGCGACTCCCAGCTAGCGGCGGATGTCTGCCCGCGATGCAGCGAGTCGGTCGACCTGGCGCTGATCAAAGGGTGCCTTCGTTGCATGAAGTGCGGGTTCAAGTGGGACTGTAACGGCTGGTAACGCGGCCTTGAATGCGGCGTCCCCGCCGACCACGGGAAGGGCGAGCCGTGTCATATTGATGTCCACCGTCAACTCGGTGCCCGGCTTCGGCCACAACGTGAAGTCGCGATCACTCGAGAAGATCATCAAGCCGATACGTTTCCCTGCCGGGATGATCTGATCGTCCGGTTGGAGATCAAACGTCAGCTCCACAAACTCACCAGGCTTGAGCGGCTCACCACGCGCCATGCTGTTGTAGTTGCCGCCCGTGGTCAGCACCCGGTGGTTCTGTGGATCCGCCCAGCCGCGGGTGATCAGGTTCGCCGTGCCGATTGGTCCTTCCGTCCAGGGAAGCTGCACGAGGTATACAGACAGATTCGCGGCGGCCTTGTTTGATGCCAACCGTACCGTGATGCGCGGCGTCCCCGAGATGTGCACGGGGGCCGTGAGTTCCGGCGTCGCATACAGCAAGCGGTGCGGCGACTGGGACGCGAGCGCCAGCGCCGGTGCGGCAAACTCCACGTTATCGACCAGCTTCTCCTGCGAGTTCTGCACGGCGAGCATGCGCCCCGACAGGTCGAGTCCCCCGATGCCGTTGCCTCCCGGCCTCAGCCGCAGGGTGACGTTCGCGGCTTTGGGGTTCGGGTAGTCGTCGTACGGCGTCGGCGGCAACGCGCTGCCACGGCCGCGACCGGGCGTAGGTGGCGTGGGCGGCGCTTCGCGCACGATCCAGGCGCGTGGTTCCTTTTCGACGCCGTTCTCGACGCCATACACGTACCGCGTGAACCACTTGTTCATCAGCTCCAGCGGCGGGGCGCCGCCGTGACCGCCCTGATGGAAGTACTGCATCAGCGGCACACGGCCCTTCAAGGCCTCGCTGATGCGCACGCTGTGTTCAGGCACGACGTTCCAGTCGTTGAACGCATGCGCCATCAGCACGGCCGCCTTCACGTTCTGCACCTTGTTGAGGAGATCCCGCTCCGCCCAGAACGTGTTGTAGTCGCCGGTCACCCGATCGCGCCCTTCGACAAACTGCCCGTCGCGGTAGATCGTGTTGCAGACCGCCCGACGTTCGGGCGCCTGGCTGTGCACGAAGTCGTAGAGGAAGTCGATGTCCTCGCCCAGCCATCCGCCGGGATGCCGGATCAAGCCGTGTGATCGGTAGTAGTGGTAATACGACGTGTTCGGCGCGATCGGAATAATCGCCTCAAGTCCGGCGACGCCCGTGGTCGCGGCCGCAAGCGGAATCGTCCCGTTGTACGACGTGCCCGTCATGCCCACCTTGCCGGTGGTCCACGTCACCCTGACTTCGTCGGATCCGTCCACCGTCGTGAAGCCCTTCGCGCGACCGTTCAGCCAGTCGATGACCGCCTTGGGCGCCAGCTCTTCCGGCGCGCCGCCCACGGTCGGGCACCCCGTCGAGAGCCCCGTGCCTGTCGCTTCCGAATGTACCACCGCAAATCCGCGCGGCACCCACGTGTTCACCTCGGAGTTCGAAATCGTCGTGCGATCCGGCTGGAAGTTGATCTCCGGCTGCGAGGTGCGCGGTGGCGGATCGGCACCCAGTTCCTGATTCACGTTCCACAGAAACTGTCGATCGCCGGACGTACCTGCGAAGTAGGGAGACGACGCGTAGATGACGGGAACCTTGAGTCCCTCGGTCTCAGTCTGGCGCTGACGAACGACCGTGACGTGAACGCGGTCGCGTTTTTTGTCGCCGTCGGAATCAAACTCGGTCTCCACCCACAGCCGCTCCCGAATCCACTGCGCCGGCTCCTGGAACCCCGGCACGATCTGCGCCTGGCCGTCGACAAACATCGGTGTGACGGGTTGGGTCAGGTTGGGTGAGGTGGCCGCATGTAGGGCGCGCTGGGTTCCCAGCGTGCCATTCACCGTCCAGACGCCGACGCCGATCACACAGGCAAATACGAATCCGAGCGCGACTTTTTTCACTGCACTTTCCTCCACGAACGGCCGCCGGAGTGCAGAAACTGCACGGCACCAGCGTCATCCACAACAAACACGTACCGTGTGCCACCGGCGGTGAACACATGCGGCTCGACGGGCTCCATCGGCGTCTCACGCGTGCCCTGCCGCAACACGAGCGCATCGGCTTTGACGTCCACCACCATCTGGCGGGCCCCCTGCGAATACGTGCCGCGGTATCGGGCACGGTCGGCTGCTGTCAGTGCCACCGGTGTTCGCGCGGCCGGCACAGGGGCGGCCGAAGGATTCAACACCGCCTCAATCGCCGCCGTGGCCGTGCGCGGCATCGTGACACCCGTCCGGTTGGCCAGCACGACCACGCCGAATCTCTGCGACGGCACCATGCGGATGTACGACCCGTACCCCGCGCGCGATCCGGTGTGCTCAACGACATCGAGTCCACGCCAGGTGCCGACCTGCACGCCATACCCGTATGTGTTTGCCACACCAGGAATCGTTGCCCGCGGCGTCGTCAACTGCGCGAACATCGATGGGGGCAGCACCTGCTCACCGCCGAGGTGTCCGCCGTTCACAAACGCGGTCATCCATCGGGAGAGATCCATCACGTTGGAGAAGATCGATCCTGCCGGCCACGATGCGGAGTTGTTCGCTGCGGGCCGGATGATCGCCATCCTGCCATCGGCGAGTTCATGGCCCTGCGCCAGCGGGTACGTCATCGCCAGCGTCGGACGGAATGTGGACTTGGACATCCCGAGCGGGGCGAAGAGCGTCGTCGCCACCTGATCCGCGAAGGGCCTGCCCCCGACTGTCTCAGCGAGGAGGCCGGCCAGCCAGTACGCGGGGTTCGAGTAGGAATAGACCGCGCCGGGCTCCGCGAAACACTTCGCGTCGGTCCATGACCCAATCTCCTCCCGCATCGCCTCATCGTCATGACTGCCGAACATCGGCGCTTCATCGAGGATGCCGGACGTGTGCGAGAGCAGCTGGTGCGCGGTGAGCGCGCTGAGCTTTGGCGTCAGGCCCTTGATGTGATTGCCGATGGGCTCAGTCAGACTCAGCTTGCCCTGTTCGGCCAACAGGACGACCGCGGCAGCGGTGAACATCTTGGTGGTGGACCCGAGGCGAAACAACATCTCGGGCCGCATCGCTTCCCCGGTCTCCACATTCGCGACACCGAATCCGCGCGTGTAAATCACGCGGTCGCCGTGGACGATGGCGATGGCGGCGCCCGGGGCCTGTGTCTGGGTCAGTTCCTGGCGAACCGCTGCTTCAAGGGCGGCGAAATTCGGAGGTGCCGGCGCCTGCCGAGCGGCAGGGGCCAGTGACATCGCGCAGAGGGCGCCCACAGCCGTCAGCAAGACGCGGGTTCGAAGCATGCGCACATCTTACCTGCGGTCCGCAGCCCGCTCGATCAATCACAATTGGAGGCGCCGCCCGGAATCGAACCGGGGATGGAGCTTTTGCAGAGCTCTGCCTTACCGCTTGGCGACGGCGCCTTCTGGGAACAACTGACGGGGAGTGCGGAGCAACTCGCAGCCGCCAGGCACTAGGCCCGGCACCAACAGCGACACGCGAGGCGAACGGAAACAAACATCGCAGACGGAGTGTATCACGGCCCATCTATAATCCGCGACATGGCCATCGAGGACGTCTATTCCCGCTACGAGTTGCTCGACCCGGCGACGTCGACCCTCAGGATCACCGAGGACGTGTCGGTCACCACTGCGGGTGCCCGCATACACGTGGAACGCCTCTCGCCTGGCGGCCAGCTCAGCGACGTGACGGCGATCGACCGGATGACGGGACAGCCGTTGAAGTACGAGGTGGTCGAGGGGGAACTGAGAGTGCAACTGGCCCGCCCGGTCCCGAAGGGCGGGGAAACGAGGCTCCGCATCGTCAAGACATCCCGCGAGCCGCGCGCCTATGGCGCGACGGGGACCGAGATCGAATTTCAGCGGGCGCTCGATGCGGCACGCAACGCGATTGTGCTGCCGGCCGGCTACGAGGTCCTGTCCGCGAACGTCCCGTCGCAGGTGATTGAAGAGGCAGACGGCCGGCTGACGCTCAGCCACTGGCAGACCGGACCCACGGCGCCGTGGATCACCCTCAGGGCGCGCCTGCGACCGGTGCCGTCAGACGCGGCCAAGGCGCCTCCGGTCACGTCGCCCGTGGTCATGACGCCGGGCACCGCGGCCACCGCCCCGCGCAATGAACTCGCAAATCTCCGGATCACCGAACGCGCCATCCAGGATCGGGAGATCGTCTATTTTCTCCAGCAGCCCGAGACCCACAGTTTCCGGCTGTACCACGACTACACCGAGTCGCGCCCCGGGGTGGCGACCTATCGCAACGTGGTGCGGGGAGGGTCCTCGGTCTCCGACCCGTCCGCGGTGCTGCTCGACACGGGCGAATCGTTGCGTGTGGAGACGGTCAAGGAAGGCGACGCGGTCGTCGTGATCATCCACTTCCCCGCCGTCCAGGCTGGGCGCAGTTCGCGGCTGCGGATCACCGAAACCTATACCGATCCCGGCCGGTACGGGCTCGTGGACGGTCAGCTCGTGTGGAACCGCAACTTCGGCCGCCCGGCCAACGACGTGGTCCTCCCCGAGGGCTGGTACCTGACCGATAGCGCCATCCCAGGCGTCATTTCGACGGAGCCCGACGGCCGCACGCGGGTGGCGTTCATCAACCCCAGGCCTGACTCAATTGATGTGGTGCTGAAAGCTCGCCGACGCTAGCCGGCGACAAAAGATGGAGCGGGAAACGGGATTCGAACCCGCGACTTCGACCTTGGCAAGGTCGCACTCTACCACTGAGTTATTCCCGCACAGAGGCAGCCCACTGAGTGTACACAATGAACTCCGCACGGGCAACCCCGGGCCGCCGGAACCTCTGATAACGTCGCTGTATGCCTTCCCAATCCCTTCCGGCCACCGTGGGCGACCTGCGCCAGGCGATGGCGGCCGGCCGCTGGTCACACGCGTCCGTCAAGGACGAACTCCGCACAAACCTCCTCGCCAGACTGCGCACGGGCGAGCCCCTCGTCCCCGGCATTGTCGGCTACGACGACACCGTGGTGCCGCAGATCGTGAATGCGATTCTGTCGAAGCACAACTTCATCCTGCTGGGGCTGCGTGGTCAGGCGAAGACACGGCTGCTTCGGGCGCTGACATCGCTCCTTGATCCCGAGGTACCGGTTATTGCCGGCTGCGAGATTCACGACCATCCGCTGAAGCCGATCTGCGGCGCGTGTCAAATGCGCGTCGCGGCGGAGGGGGATACCCTCCCGATTGCCTGGCGGTCACGGGATCAGCGCTATGTCGAAAAGCTGGCCACACCGGACGTCACGATTGCCGACCTCATCGGCGACATCGATCCCATCAAGGCCGCCAAGTCGGGTCTTGAACTTGGTGATGTCAGAACAATGCACTACGGGTTGCTGCCCAGAGCACACCGGGGCATCTTCGCGATCAACGAGCTGCCGGATCTTGCGAGCAAGGTGCAGGTTGGCCTGTTCAACATCCTGCAGGAGGGTGACGTCCAGATTAAGGGGTACCCTGTGCGCCTCCCGCTCGATGTCGTGCTCGTCTTCAGCGCAAACCCCGAGGACTACACGGCGCGCGGCAAGATCATCACGCCGCTGAAGGACCGGATCGGCTCCGAGATCCGCACGCACTACCCGCGCACGCGTGAGGATGCCATCCGCATCACGGCCCAGGAGGCGTGGACGGATCGCCCTGGTGCGGTGCCGGTTGAGGTCCCCGCGTTTGTGCGCGAGGTGATCGAGGAGATTGCGTTTCAGGCGCGGCAGGATTCCAAGGTGGATCGGCGGTCGGGCGTGAGTCAGCGGCTGCCCATCACGACGATCGAAAACGTGGTGTCGAACGCCGAACGCCGCGCGGCGATGAATGCCGAGACCGTGGCGGTGCCCCGTGTCAGCGACCTCTACGCGTCGTTGCCGGCGCTCACCGGCAAGATCGAGCTGGAATACGAAGGCGAGCTGAAGGGCGCAGACTCCGTGGCCCGGGACCTGGTGCGGGCATCAATCGCGACGGTGTTTGATGGCTACGCCGCGAAGGTCAACCTGCGCCAGCTGATTCACTGGTTCGACGAGGGCGGCACCCTCGACATGGCAGACACCGTGGGCGCGGACACGCTCCTGGACTCGGTCGCCGACATCACCGCGTTGCACGACGCCCTCCCCCACCTGCGCATCCCGATCGGCGCATCAGCCGGGGCACGCGCATCCCTGGTGGACTTTGTGCTCGAAGGTCTCTGCGCCACAAAAAAGATCAGCCGCACCGACGAAGGCAAGCTCGAAGGGTCGCCGCAGGAACGTCGTCCCAAGCGCGAGCGCGCGGAGGATCCGGACATCCGCACGATGCTCGAGGATGACGCTGAGACCGAGGGGCGTCCGAAGGGCCGGAAGAAGTACTACAACTGATGAAGTACCGCTACGGGAAATACGTCGAGGACCTGCTTGACGGGATCGACATGGAGACGCTCATCGAGCGTCTGTCGGACCTCCTGTTGTCGAGCGGGTTCAACAATCCCTGGGACCCGCTTGATGGCGGCGACCAGTCGATGCAGGCGTTGCATGATGCGGTGCTCGATGCGTTGCTGAACGGCGGCGCCATGTCCGAGGACATGGTGCGGAACCTCGTCAAGGACCTTGGCGACCCGTCGGCGCGCGATCGCATCGAGGAACTCGTCCAGAAGGTGATCGAACAGCTCACCGACCAGGGGTTTGTCTCGACGACGGGGACACCACCGTCGCAGCAGGCCACAGGGGCCGCCGGCCCTGCCCAGAGCACCACGCGCTTTGAAGTCACGGACAAGGCGCTCGACTTCCTGGGGTACCGCGCCTTGCGCGATTTGCTCGGGTCGATGGGCCGCAGCAGCGTCGGCCGGCACGACACCACACAACTCGCGACCGGTGTGGATGCCGGCGGTCCTCCACGGCCGTACGAGTTCGGCGACACGATGAACCTGGACGCGTCGGCGACGATTCTGAACTCCGTGCAGCGTGGCAACGGCCTCGACGTCGACTACGAGGATCTGATGGTCACCCAAGGCGACTATCAGAGTTCCTGCGCCACGGTGCTGCTGCTCGACTGCAGCCACAGCATGGTGCTCTACGGCGAAGACCGGTTCACGCCGGCCAAACGAGTGGCGCTGGCGTTGACCAACCTGATCAAGCATCAGTACCCGGGCGACGATCTGAAGGTCGTGTTGTTCCACGACTCCGCCGAGGAAGTGCCGCTCGCGCAGCTCGGCCGCGTACGTGTGGGGCCGTACTACACGAACACACGCGAAGGCCTGCGGCTTGCGCGTCGTCTCCTCGAACGGCAACGCAGGGACATGCGGCAGATCATCATGATCACCGACGGCAAACCGTCGGCCATCAGCCTGCCGGATGGGCGGATCTACAAGAACGCGTTTGGTCTCGACCCGTATGTGCTGCGCGAGACGTTTGCGGAGGTTGCGGCCTGTCGCCGCGCCGGCATCATGATCAACACGTTCATGCTGGCCCGCGACTACGACCTGGTGTCATTTGTGCGACGCGTCGCACGCATCTGCCACGGCAAGGCCTACTTCACCACGCCCTACACCCTCGGCCAGTACGTGCTGCAGGATTACCTGACGAAGAAGACGAAGCACGTGCATTGAGCAGCTATTTCCGGGTGTACTCGATCCGGAAGTTGCTGCCCACGGCGACCGGGCGGCCGGGCGTGACAAACGTCCCCTGCATCGCGATGGACGTCGCTTCGAGGCGGACCCCGACGATGGCGATCGAGGTCACAGACTCCGGCAATTCAAGGACAACCGCTTCAGGCCGGCCAGGCGCCACCATGATGGTGCCGTCCGGCCCGATGCCCCCTTCAACGCGGTCGAAGATATCAACCTCGGTCCGCAGCTCACGGGACACCGCCGCCTTGCCCACCGCCTGGCCCGCCTGATTGAGGACGGCGACCACCGCCGTGTGTTTGGCGTACATCTGCGCGGGCGTCGCCCCGGGGGGCGCCATCGTGTATCGATTATGCAGATCAAACCGCAGCGTCGTCGCTCCGTTGTGGGCCGGGATGGCCATCCGGACGCCCTCGGTCACAGTGGTGCCGACAATGATGTCGCAGAAGGTGCGCTTGCTCTTGAGACCGGTGCCCAACTGGGCAGCGCAGGTGAACTCGTTGGTGACCTGCGCCAGCCGGGTACTGGCCCGCTCAAATTCAGCGGGCCCTACGTACTTGGCCCGCTCAAATTCAGCGGGCCCTACGTACCTGGCCCGCTCAAATTCAGCGGGCCCTACGTACCTGGCCCGCTCAAATTCAGCGGGCCCTACGTACTTGGCCCGCTCAAATTCAGCGGGCCCTACGTACCTGGCCCGCTCAAATTCAGCGGGCCCTACGAGAGCCAGTGCGAGCAGTGCGCTGGCGGCAACTTTGAGCATGTGTGCAGTATACCGACTCAGCACCCGGGCTCGACGTAGCCGGGCCGCACGCGCACACGCCCCTCGGGGTAGGGTCATCTTGTCACAAGGGCTAAAGCCCTTGTGCTCCGAAAAGCCGCCCATCAGCCCAGCCAGAGAATCCCGAACGCGAGCGTGGCGAGGGTGACCGGCAGGCCGATGCGCGTGTAGTCCCAGAACGTGATCGTGATGCCGTGGCGGCGGGCGCCCTGGAGGACGATGAGGTTGGCAATGGAGCCGACGAGGGTGAGGTTGCCCGCGAGGGTGGAGGCCATGGCGAGCGTGAGCCAGGCATTGTGTGGATCCGCCCAGGTGGGAATGACGCTCTTGAACAACATCACGGCCGGCACGTTGCTGATCAGGTTTGAGAGTCCGGTCGCGGCCAGTGCCAGGCCAACCGTAGACTCAATCCCCCACGGCTGAATCCAGGCGAAGAGCCGATCCACCAATCCAACCTGCTCGACGCCCGCGATCACCACGAACAACCCGATGAACAAGACCAGCAGATCCCAGTCCACCTTGCCGTAGAGTTTCTCCGGATTCACGCGTCGTGTGACCAGCAGCACGGCCGCTGCCGCCAGGGCCACAAGCGACGGGTCATACCCGAGGAAAAACCCGACGAGCACACCTGCTGCCACCAGCAGGGACTTTGTCATCATCGCCTGATGCATCGGCTTCGGGCCGCGCCCCATGGGCTCCAGACCATGCGGCACAAGGTCCTTGCGGAAGACCACGTACAGAATCGCGGCGTTCAGCGTGAGTCCGACAATGGCGACAGGCGCCAGTCTGGCTGAGAACTCGGTGTAGGAGATCCCGGAGAGACTCCCGATCAACATGTTCTGCGGGTTTCCGGTAATCGTGGCCACGCTTCCGATGTTTGAGGCGGTCGCCAGCGCCAGCAGGTACGGCAGCGGTCGATGCCTCCGCAGTTGGGCGATCTCAATCAGGATGGGCGTGAACACCAGGCAGATGGTGTCGTTCACAAACAACGCGGACATCAGGCCGCTTGTGAAGACGACGGCGACAAGCATCGCCGCCGGGTGGCGAACGTGGGTGACGACGAGGCGTGCGACGGTGCGGAAGAACCGTGCGAGGCGGAGGCTCGCGATGAGCACCATCATCCCGAACAACAGCAACAACGTCCGGTGGTCGATGGCTGTCCACGCCTGATCGAGCGTCAGCCCCCCGGCCACCACCATGAGCACCGCACCGACGATGGCCGCTCCGGTGCGATCAATGCGGATGCCGGGAACACCGCCGAGTGCCACGACCAGGTAGGTCGCAGCGAAGATGCCCCCAACCGCCCATTCACCCATCCACCCACCCGCCCATCAGCCGGCTACTCAGCCGGTTTGCGGTGGCGAATGAGTTCGAGGAACTCGTGCCGCGTGCGGGCGTCATCGCGGAAGGCACCTCGCATGGCGCTTGTGACGGTCGTCGAGTTCTGCTTTTCGACGCCCCGCATCGCCATGCACAAGTGGGTCGCTTCGATGACCACGGCGACGCCGAGAGGGCCGATCGTTGAGGTAATCGCGTCGGCGATCTGCTCGGTCAAGCGCTCCTGCACCTGAAGCCGCCGCGCGAACATGTCGACGATGCGCGGGAGCTTGCTGAGGCCGATGACCTTCTTCGACGGCAGGTACGCCACATGGCACTTGCCGAAAAACGGCAGCATGTGGTGTTCGCACAGGCTGTAGAAGTCGATGTCGCGCACGATGACCATCTCGCTGTACTCGACATCAAACAGCGCGTTGTTGATGACCCCGTCGAGATCCGTGCGGTAACCGCTGGTCAGGAAGTCGAAGGACTTTGCGACCCGGCGGGGCGTTTCCTTGAGGCCGTCGCGGGTCGGGTCTTCCCCGAGGGCGGCCAGCAGTTGGCGAATGAGATCTTCCATCACGCTCAAGCCTACGCGCGTCTCAGGCTTTCAGATTGGCGACAATCCAGTCGCCGACCTGCGAGGTGCCCCGGGAGCCCCCGATGTCCGCGGTGGTCTCTTCGGCCACAATCGCGGCCTCCACGGCCGCTTCAATCCGCTTCGCATCGTCTTCCCTGCCCAGGGTTTCGAGCATGAGCGCGGAGGAGAGGATCGCGCCCATCGGGTTGGCGACGTTCTTGCCGGCCAGCGGCGGCGCTGACCCGTGCACCGGCTCAAACAGCGACGTCCGGCCCGGATGCAGGTTGCCGGACGCGGCCATGCCGAGCCCCCCCTGCAACGCGCCCCCGATGTCGGTCACGATGTCGCCGAACAGGTTGTTGGTGACGATGACCTCGAACTGGCCCGGGTCCTTCACGAGGAACATGGCCAGCGCGTCGATGTACATGTGGGACGCCTTGATCGCCGGATACTCCGCGGCGACCGTCTTGAACACACGCTGCCAGAGAGCGTGTCCCTGCTGCATCGCGTTGCTCTTGTCGGCCATGCAGACTTTTGTCAGGCCGTGCGCCGCGGCATGCGCAAACGCGTGTCGGATGATGCGGTCCACGCCTTTGAAGGTATTGATCTCTTCCTGGATCGCGACTTCGTCAGGCGTGTTCGCCTTGAAGCGCCCGCCGACACTGACGTAGACCCCTTCCGTGTTCTCGCGGAAGACGACGAAGTTCACGTCCTTGCGGCCGCGGTCCTTCAGTGGGCACAACACGTCGTTGAGCAGTTTCACCGGGCGATAGTTCGCGTAGAGGTCGAGTTCAAACCGTGCGCCGAGCAGGATGTCGCGCGCATGTTTGTTGTCGGGGACCCGTGGGTCACCGAGTGCGCCGAGGAAGATGGCGTCGAAGTCGTCCCGCAACATGTCGTAGCCGTTGGGCGGAATGGTGATGCCGGACTGCAGGTAATAGTCCGCACTCCACGGCAGGTGTTCCAGTTCCAGCGGGGCGCCTGACACCTCGCCGATGGCGTTGAGCACCTTGACCGCCTCTGCGGTCACGTCCTTGCCGATGCCGTCTCCGGCGATGACTGCGATTCGCACAATCTGGCGATTATATGCCGCTGGGGATTTCACAACGAGCCATGGAGGGCTGGGAGGTTCTTGCTGACGCAGGGCCCGCTGAACTGCAGCGGGCCAAACGGCGCGCTCACACCCAGCGCGCCCTACGTGTCGCGCTCCACGGCCAGCGCCATCCCCAGTCCCCCGCTGACGCAGAGGGTGGCGAGTCCGCGGCGAGCGCCGCGACGCACCATTTCGTGGAGCAGCGTGACAAGGATGCGCGCACCGGTGGCGCCGATGGGATGTCCCAGGGCGATCGCGCCGCCGTTGACGTTCAGTTTCTCTGCGGGAATCGGCAGGTCCTTGAGCACTGCCAGCACCTGGACCGCAAACGCTTCGTTCAACTCGACAAGGTCCAGGTCATCCATCGTCCAGCCAATCTGCGCGAAGAGCTTCTTCACGGCCGGCACGGGACCGATCCCCATGATGCGGGGATCCACACCCGCAGTGGCCCAGCCGACAATGCGCGCCATGGGCGTGAGGCCGCGCCGTGTGGCCTCGGCTTCGTCAGCGAGGACGAGCGCAGCGCCGCCATCGGTGATGCCTGATGCGGATCCGGCCGTGATGATGCCGGGATGCCCCTCGACCGTGCCGAATGTCAGCGGCAACTTGCGAAGGCCGTCGATGGTGCTGCCCGCGCGCGGGTGTTCATCGATCGTCAATTCAACAGGCTTGCCCTTGCTGTCGTGACCAGGGGCCGCGACCATCTCGGCCGCGAAGTGACCGGCCTTGATCGCGGCGTCGGCCTTGTGCTGACTGTTCAGCGCGAACGCGTCGGACTCGTCGCGCGTGATGCCGTACTCTCGCGCGAGAATCTCGGCCGTTTCGCCCATGATCAGCCCGGACAACGAACAGCGGAAGCCATCACGATACATCGCGTCCACAAGGGTGAAGTTCCCCATCTTGTGGCCCCACCTGGCGTCTTCCGCGTCCACCATGTACGGCATGCGGCTCATCGACTCGATGCCGCCTGCAAGCACAAGCTTCGACTGCCCGAGGAGGATGGCCTGCGCACCAAGCGCGACCGACTGCAACCCGGAGGCGCACGCCTGGTTGATCGTCTGCGCCGGCACCGTGAACGGAAGCCCCGCGCGCTGACACACCTGCCGAGCGGGGTTCGGGCCGGACCCGGCCTGCCGGCCGTGCCCGAACAACGCTTCATCGATGTCGTCCGGCGTGATCCCGGCGCGTTCAATTGCGGCCTTCGCCGCTCGCGCGCCAAGGTCTGCAGGATGTGTCTGTCGAAGGGTGCCGCCATAGCGGCCGATGGCAGTGCGCGCGGCACCAAGAATCACGACGGGCATGCGCGGATCTTATCAGTGCACGGCTGCACTGCCGTCGCAGATGCTGCCAGTCGTCACCCGCCGGAATCCGTTCCGCGTGACCGAGCGGCGCATTCGTCCCATAAACGACGAGGGCGGCAGGTTGCCCTGCCGCCCTCGAAATTGTCCGCTGTCGACTGGCTACTGACGGTCGATCCGCGGCTGACTCTGGTCCGCCAACTCGGCGAAGCCCTTGAGCGCGTCGATCACCTCGGGCGACACCGCGAAGCTCAGCGACATCGTCTTGCCCGAACCCGACATCTGGAGCGAATTGATCAGCATGTCGACGCGGGGGTCGTTGCCTGACACCAGGCGGCCCATCGCCAATCCGCCCCGCACCACGTCGCGGAGGTTCTCAGCCGACGCATCATCGGCGGCTTCGGCGCGGAGCGTGCCCGTCACGCCGCCGTTGACTCGCGTGGACACGGAGAACCACTGCACGGCGGGCAGGTGCTGCTTGACCTGGTCGGGCATGTCCGGCGAGCCCTTGATGGCATCAAATCGCCCCACGGCCCAGGCGCTCTGCCCGGTCTGGATTTGGTTGATGTACGTCATCAGTTCGTCGTTGGTCGTCGCGTTGTTGCCTGACGCCTTGGCGTCGATGGCCGCCTTGACGGCCGTTTCGCTGCCCACGGCCAGCAGACCGGTCTCGAGGAAGGCCAGCGCGAAGGACTCCCCCTTCTCGACGACGTCACGCGGCATCCCATCAGGGGTCATGTTCGCGGGATTGGCGACCACCATACGGACGCCGTTGTACTGCTCCATCGTGCCGCCCTGCTGCCGGATGACGCCTTCGATCTGGCCGTCGTTGAAGCGGCCGCGAACCAGCACGAGCGCATGTTTGTCGGGGTCGACGACCGTCGAGGCCGCGACCACGGTGTCGATGTCGTATTCGATGTCGATGCCGGTCTGGCGCTGGAACTCGTCGCGCTCCTCGCCGCTGGGAATCACGGCGATCATCTTCTGGCGGAACTCGGAGGTCATCACCTCACGCACATTGGCGAAGCCGACCATCGCGGCATCGGCCGGCAGGTATGCCATCTCGCTCGGACCGCGGCTCGTTGACGTCAGGCTCAGGCCACCGTTGTAGAAGGCGACCAGTCCGGTGCAGAGTCCAAGGACCACAATGGCGGCCGAACCAACCATGAAATAGCGGGTGCGTTTGTGCATACGGTGTTGCCCTCTGCCTCGTCTATACGGAGATTTTGGCCGAAAGGTCCCGATTCCTGGCCGTTCGTCCCACCAAAATACCTTACTGTTCCAGGACGTATTCCCGCCGGGCCACTATTCTGGCCGCAAAACCCAGAAACACCACCAGGATCACGGCCATGGTGGCCAGGGAGCCGGTCAGGGAGGGGGGTTCCTGGAAGAAGGCCTGCATCATGCTCGCGAAGGAGTCGTTGGGCATGGCGTGGGGCACCAACCCCTGCAGGTAATAGGCCACCGACAACATCTTGAAGGACCCGGGGAACGCCAGGACGGCCGTTTCCCACCCAAAAATGAAGGCCAGTCCGATGAGCAGGGGTCGCTTGAAGTAGGCCCCGATGACGGCGAACACGGCGCCGTAGACCGCCAGGCCAACCGCCACGATGCCAAGGTCCTTGATCAGGTCCAGGAAATTGGCCCCGAGGCTCCCCCCCATCGGAATGACCAGCAGCCAGACCAGGACGATGGACGGCAGCACCACGAAGATCGTGCAGGCGAGATACGCCAGGTACTTGCCGATCAGAACGGCTTCGCGCGCGATGGGACGGGTGAAAAGGTAGGTGATCGTCTTGTCCTCCACCTCATCCGCGATGAGCGACGTGCCGTAGAACACGCCGAGCACCGGTACGCTGAACTTCACAAAAAACGCCCAGACCATCAGGCCGAAGATCGCCGGCCCATTCACGGCCATGTTGTTGATGCGGATTCCCGAGGCGCCCGCCAGGTCAAACAGGCGAATGACCAGCGCCATGAGCACAGGCAATCCGACGACCAGGCCCATGAAGATGGTGCGGCGGGACCACAACATCTCGCCGAGGGACATCTCGAAGACCCGGAGGGAGGCGGTGGCGAGACTGGGCGCGTTGCGCTGAGGCTGTGTCATTGCTTCACCAGATACTTGAAGACCGCCTGCAGGTTGTCGTCCGGCGACGTCACTTCGTCCACCGCCCCACACTGCCCGTCCGCCACGAGTTCGGTCAACCGCGCGTAGAACTCGTCCGGCTTCCCCGTTTCGACGACCACGGCGCCGGGTTCGAACCGCATACTGATCACGTCGGCGTGCGTCAGAAACTCGCGGGCCAGTCCGCGCGGGTCTTCCGCGCGGATGTACACCGTGTGCGGATGTTCATCGATCAGATCCCGAATCTGGTGAACGTTGCCTTCCGCCAGGATGCGTCCGTTGTTGATGAGCAGGATGTTCGGCGTCATCAATTCGACTTCATGCAGGATGTGGCTCGAGACCAGCACGCTCTTGCCCTGCCGCGCCCACTCCCGAATCATCTTCATCGTCTTCCGGCGTCCCAGCGGGTCCATGCCGGTGAGCGGTTCATCGAGGATGAGGAGTTCCGGGTCGTGCACGATGGCCTGCGCGAGTTTGACGCGCTGGCGCATGCCCTTGCTGTACGCGCCGATCTTCTTGTTGGCCGCGTCCATCAAGTCGACCGCTGTGAGGGCGCGCTCGGCCGCCTGCGAGGCTTCCGTCTCGGAGAGACCATTCAGCCGCACAAGCGCCGTGACCCATTCGATGCCGGTCATGCGCTCGTAGAACGAGTCCTGTTCGGGACAGAAGCCGATGCGGAAGTACAGCCCCGGATTCCGCCAGATGGGTTCGCCCAGCACCTGCACGCTGCCCTTGCTGGGGCTGAGCTGGCCGGTGATGAGCTTCATGAACGTGCTCTTGCCGGCGCCGTTGGGCCCGAGCAGACCGGTGATCCCCGTCGGCACGGTGACGGTCACGTCGTTCAGGCCGATGACCTGGCCGTACCACTTCGACAAGTGATCGGCCGCCACAATGGGCGGCGCCGTGACGGCCACATCGATCATGACACCACCTCCACGCCGCGCACGCGCCGTTCAAGCACGGAGATGGAGACGACCACCAGAGCGAGCAGCACCATCACACAGATCACCGTGGGCACTTCGTAGCGCGGCGCCTTCCGGAAGATCACATCGATGACCTGCTCCAGGTTGGCGCCGATGGACACCCAGGCCACGCGGGTCGACCCGAAGATGGACGACAACGCGCCATACAGCGCGGCGGAGAAGAAGATGGCGCCGGTATACATGATGGCCACAAATCGGCTCGACTTCGACAGCGACGACAACGCCAGCATCGTGAACGACGACACGGTGACAATGACGAGACTGCCCAGTGTCACGGCAGGGATCAGAAACAGGTTGGCCTTGATGAAGTCCAGATTGCCGGCAAACGCCATCTGCATCAGCAGCAGCAGCCAGCCGGGCACCAGGGTGACACACAGGAGGAAGGTCGCGAGCACCAGCAGTTTTCCGCCGATGTATTCCGCCCGCAACATCGGCTTCGCCAGGTAGATCTGCAAGGCGTTGGCGCGGCGATCGTTGGCGATGAGTCCGGCCCCGACGTAGACCGTCATGAAAAACACAAAGACGCTCTGCTGCTCCAGGAAGTCGCGAAAGGTGTCCGCGTTGATGGCCAGGAAGCCGGACGCCTGGGGCACGGCCGTCGCGAAGTACATCTGGACCAGGCGCACAATCACCGGGATCCACGCAAACAACAGCAACGCGAGGAATGCGCGTTTGGCCAGCATCTGCCGGATGCCGTCCTGCGCAATCACGCGCCACGCATGCCCGACCGGGTGACGGTCCCCCTGATACCGGCGATAGGACTGATCGTGAATGGGACTCATACTTCACCTATCGCGCGCGCAAACACGTCTTCGAGTGTCGGCAGGCTCGCCTTCAGATGCCGCACCTGCACGTGAGACTGACCGGCGATGCTGCAGATCTTCCGCTGGTCTTCGCCGGCGGCGTGCACGGCCCCGCGCACAAACACGCGCATGATGTCTTCGTCGGTCTCCTGGCACTCCATCCCGGCGCCTTCCAGCGCCGCGATGAACGGGGCCAGCTCGCCCTTGACGCGCACTTCATAAACGCGCCCGCTCGGCCCCTTCAGATCCTCGATGGTGCCGTGTGTGGCGACCGTGCCCTTGTCGAGCACGACCACGTGATCGCACACATATTCGACATCGGGAAGCAGGTGGGACGACAGGATGAGGTTGATGCCCTTGTTGTGCGCGATGTCACGAATGAGCGTGAGCATCTCCTCGCGCCCCTTCGGGTCCATGCCGTTGGTGGGTTCATCGAGGAACACCAGATCGGGGTCGTGCACGAGCGCCTGGGCGAGTTTGATGCGCTGCTTCATGCCCGTTGAGTAGGTCTCGACGTTGCGGTACCGGGCCTCACCCAGTCCCACGTAAAACAGCACCTCGTGGGCGCGCTGCATGGCGTCAGCCTTGGGCAGACCGGCCAGTTGTCCGCAGTAGGCCACGAAGGTCACCGCGTTCATGCCGGGGATGTGTCCGTCGGTCTCGGGCATGTAGCCGATGCGCGCCCGGACCTCCAGCGGCCTGTCCGCCACATTCATGCCCAGCACCTCGAGCCGTCCGCCGGAAGGGGGGATGAACCCCAGCAGCGACTTGAGCATGGTGCTTTTGCCGGCGCCGTTGGGCCCGAGCAGCCCGACCGCCCCAGGGGGGAAGACCGCGCTCACGTCACGCAACGCGCGGTTCCTGCCGTAGATGACGCTCACACGATCGAGGACAACCGCGGGGGATGTGTCCGCCATAAGTCAGTAGCGTATACGCACAGGTGCGACCCGGAGTTCGTCCTCCTCGAAATTACGACGTACCACGAAGTCCAAGCGCGTCGGCCTCGAGGCGCAGGAATCCGATCACATGTGTGATGTGCTCCGCGAGCGGCAGACCGATCTCCTCCGCCCCCTGGTGCAGGTCCTCACGCGGTACCGCCCGGGCAAAGGCCTTGTCCTTCATCCGCTTGATGACGGAGGACGCCTCAAGGTCCATCACGCTCTTTGATGGCCGGACGAGCGCCGCCGCCGTGATGAAGCCCGCCATTTCGTCACACGCAAACAAGGTCTTTTCGAGCAGGGTCTCGCGGGGCACTCCGCTGTAGTCCGCATGCGAGAGGATGGCGCGGGTCACCCACTCGGGATATCCCAGGCTGTGCAGGATCTCGACCCCGCGGTACGGATGGTTCTCCCGGTCGGGGTACTTCTCGTAATCAAAGTCGTGGACCAGGGCGACAAATCCCCACACCTCCTCGTCTTCCCCCGCGCGCCGGGCGTACCCGCGCACCGCCGCTTCCACCGCGAGCAGATGTTTGCGCAGGCTCTCGCTCTGCACGTGTTCGGTGACCAGCGCCCAGGCTCGGGCCCGCGACAGATCGCTCATCGGTCAGAGGCCTCCGGGAAAGGGGATCTCGCGCAACCCGGCCGGCAGGTCAAACACGGTGGCGGGCACGGTTTCTTCGGCGACCCTGGTCACCAGCGTTTCGATTTCGATCGCCGCCGGCACGGAGGTCCGCATCACGGACCGCACGGGAAAGCCATCGAGGCTCTCCGCCAGCTTGTCGAACCCCATCTGCGCCATCGGCCCTGAGCTCAGCGCCGCCATGCCGCCCTTCATGTATTTGGCGAACTCCGCAGCCACCCAGTTGTCCCCTTCGATCACCAGTTCCCTCGGAATCATCGCGAGCAGCTCGGGAGGCACCTGACTCAGGTCCACGCCCTCGGGGAGGGGGATCGGAATCCGCATGCGCACGGTCACGCGCTCGGCGCGGAGACCGGTGACGGTGGCGAATTCGCCGGTCCGTTTCGAGGAAATCTCGGGCGTCATCTGGGCCATCATGGCGGCCACCTCCGGATCGTCCGAGGGATCCGGCATCTTCCACCAGGTCTTGGCCGCCGGGTCATACCCCACCGACGTGCCATCGGCGCGCGTCAGCACCACCGATCCGGCCGGCAGTCCGCTGAACGCCTTCGTATAGTCCACGCGCATCCGGCCATCGGTATGCACCGTCGTGATGGTCTCCACCCCGTCCGGGCCGCCGAACTGCTCGTTGATCATCTGCCCGACCACATCGCCCATCCCGGCCATCAGGCCGGCCGGTGCCGGGGCTCCCGTCACGGCACGGGCCGTGATCTTCGAGGTAAACCGCAATTCGGCCGACAACGGTGCGGACACCACAGCCACCAACACCACAACACCGGCAATCACTCTTCTGACCATGTGTTCCCCCACACCACCCATGCCCCCGCGAAGGCCTCAATTATGCCCTCAATCCGAAGTGTGCTATGATGGACAATCCCGCCGAGCTGAATACCTCAGTTCTCACGGAGAGGGTGTTCGCCATGCCCTCGTCGGCCGCCCGTTTCGGGCGTTTCAATGACAGTGCCCACGATTCGCACGCCGTTGAAGTTGTTTCAGCCGCGTTCGATGGCGATTTTCAGCACGTGAGTATTTCGAGAACACATATGACTAACATGACAGGCACGATCAAGCGTTTGGTAAGCGACAAGGGTTTCGGTTTCGTTGCGGCGACCGATGGCAACGAGTACTTCTTCCACCAGTCGGCGGTCGTCGACGCGCAGTTCGATCAGCTGCGCGAAGGCCAGGCCGTGACGTTCAACACCGGCCAGGGCCCCAAGGGTCCGCGCGCCGAGAACGTTCGCCTCGCGTAAGATTGCGCGGTTTACACAACCGGCTCCCGGGCTCACGCCTGGGAGCCGGTTTCTTTTTGTACGGCCGGATTCCGCTACTATCCCGGCATGCGCAGAATCCCACTGGTGGTCGTCGCCCTGATCGCGACCGCCGCCTGCGGCCGCTACGTCGACTACACCCCCACCTCGGGCCAGCCCGGCAAGGACATGGTCTGGGTGCCCACGCCGGAAGACACCGTCGAGATGATGCTCAACCTGGCGAACGTCACCGCCACCGACTACGTGATCGACCTGGGCTCCGGTGACGGCCGGTTCATCATCGCCGCCGCGCGGCGTGGCGCTCGCGCCCTCGGCATCGAATACAACGGCGACCTCGTCCGGCTGTCCCGCGAACGCGCCAGACAGGCCGGCGTCAGCCGCCGTGCGCAATTTCGCGAAGCCGACATCTTCAAGACGGACTTTTCGCAGGCGACGGTCCTCACCCTCTTCATGCTGCCGGACCTGATGCTGAAGATCCGGCCGCAGATTCTGGCCATGCGGCCGGGCACGCGGGTCGTCTCCAACACGTTTGAGATTGGTGGCGACGAATTCGGCCACGAAGAGCCCGCGTGGGAGCCGGACGAGACGCAGCGAGTGACGACGGACTGCGCGTCATGGTGCGTGGGCCATCTCTGGATTGTGCCGGCCCGCGTGGACGGCGCCTGGAATCTGCACGGCACCACCGTGACGTTGACGCAACAATTTCAAATGCTCTCGGGCACCATGGGACCAACGCCGGTCACAGGCCGCGTGCGGGGCACGTCCGTCACGTTGTTTGTCGGGTCGCGCACCTATTCCGGCGCGCTCAGCCCCGACGGCACCACCCTGTCCGGTGTCGACTTCACCGCCACGCGGACTCGTTAAGCAGACTGCGGCAAAGTTCACCGGGAGGCACGGAGGTTCTTATTGTCCCGCCCCAGAAAAGAAAATCCTCCGCGTCTCCCTGTAGAACCGCTCTTCTCGGTGCCTCCTGTTCACGGCATCGGCAAGGCGGGGTCGGCGTTGAAGTTGAGCGCCGACTTTGCCCCGCCTTCAAGGCGGCGCAGCCCGGCGGCGGCAATCATCGCCGCATTGTCGGTCGAGAGCGACAGCGGCGGCACAAACACCGGAAGCCCCTCGGCCACACCACGCGTGAGCGCGTCGGCACGCAGTCGACTGTTCGCCGACACGCCACCGGCAATCCCCACACTGCGCGCGCCCAGCGCCGCGGCGGCCGCAAACGTGCGATCCACCAGGGTCTCGACCACAATGCGCTGAAAACTCGCGCAGAAGTCGTTGACCTCCTCGTCGGTCATCGGACCCGCATCCTGCCGCTGCTGCAGCAGGCGCACGGCGGCACTCTTGAGTCCTGAAAAACTGAACTCGGTCATCCCTTCCAGATGCGGCTTGGATCGCGACGGGCCGGTGAATCGCGGGCGCGGCAGCGCCACCGCCTGATCGTTGCCGAGCTTCGCACGCCGATCGACGACCGGACCTCCGGGATACCCGAGGCCGAGCAGGCGCGCCACCTTGTCAAACGCTTCTCCCGCCGCATCGTCGCGTGTCCGGCCCACGAGCCGGTAGACACCGAGGGCCGGGACTTCATAGAGACTTGTGTGGCCGCCGGAGACGACGAGCACGACGGCTGGGAGCGGAATCGGGCCGTGTTCGAGCCAGATGGACTCGATGTGCCCGGCCAAGTGATGCACCGGCACGATCGGCTTCGCCAGCGAAAGTGCGGCCGCCTTCGCATAGGACACCCCGACGAGCAATGCGCCCACCAGCCCCGGCCCCTGTGTCACGGCCAACGCATCAATATCCGACCATCCGCATTCGGCGGCCTCCAGGGCGCGGTCGACGACGCCGCAGATGTCGCGCAGGTGCTGGCGTGACGCCAGTTCGGGCACCACGCCGCCCCACTCGCGATGAATGGCCGTCTGCGACGCAATGATGTTCGAGCGCACCGCCCACGGCTTCGCCGCATCGCCGGTGGTGGCCACCACGGCCGCCGCCGTTTCGTCACACGAGGTTTCAATCCCGAGGATCTTCATGGGCGCAGGCTCGCGTCGTACGGGGCGCGCGCAATGCCCCGTTCAGTGACGATCCCCGCAATCAACCGGTGGGGCGTCACGTCAAACGCCGGATTCCAGACACTCGCGCCATCAGGCACCACCTGGGCGCCGCCAACATGAGTGATCTCTTTGGCGCTGCGTTCCTCGATCGGGATCCCGGCGCCATCAGGCGTACTGAGATCGATGGTCGATCGCGGGGCGGCCACATACACCGGCACGCCATGCGCGTGCGCCATCATCGCGAGGGTATACGTCCCCACCTTGTTCGCCACATCACCGTTCGCCGCGATGCGATCCGCTCCGACGATGACGAGATCAACTCGATGGTCGCGCAGCAGCAGTCCCGCCATCGAATCGGTGATCACGGTGGTGGGGATCCCCTCCCTGGTCAATTCCCACGCGGTGAGACGCGCGCCCTGCAGGAACGGGCGCGTCTCGTCGGCAAACACCTGCGCCACTTTGCCCTGCGCCGCGGCCGATCGAATCACGCCCAGGGCGGTGCCGTAACCAGCCGTCGCCAGCGCTCCCGCATTGCAATGCGTGAGGATACGCGCGCCCTGCGGCACCACGCCGGCACCGGCGTCGCCGATCGCGCGGCAGGACGACACATCCTCATCGTGAATCGCGTCGGCTTCCCGACGCAACCGGTCCGCGAGTTCCGCGGGCGACTCCCCTGCCAGCGCCCCCACGCCGAAGGCCTGCTTCATGCGGGCAGTCGCCCAGAACAGATTCACGGCGGTCGGGCGTGTCGCCGCCAGCAGGTCGCACGTCTGGTTGAACTCGACGGTGAATTGCCGGGTGCCGGTCGCCTTGCTGCGCTTCATGCCGGCGGCGATCCCCATCGCCGCGGCGACACCGATCGCCGGCGCTCCGCGGATCACCATGGTCGTGATCGCTTTGGCGACGTCCTTCGCGGTCCGGCAGCGGACGTAGATCTCCTGCGCCGGCAGCTTGCGCTGGTCGATCATGACAATGTCGTCGAGGTCCCAGGCGATCGTCGGCAGCATCAGAGCGAGTGACGGTCAAACGGCATCGGGAACAATGCCGCCAGTGGTGTTGTGGAGGTCACGGTGGTGAGGTTGGCCATGATGACCGGGATGTCGCCGCAGTACTCCCAGAGCAGCTGCCGGCAGGGTCCGCAGGGCGGGGTCGGCGCAGCGGTGTCGGCGACCACGGCGATCCGGGTGAACGCGCGATGCCCGTCGGACAACGCCTTCAGCAACGCGACCCGCTCCGCACACGTCGTCAGACCATAGGAGGCGTTTTCGATGTTGCAGCCGGAGATGATGTGGCCGTCGGCCGTCTCGAGCGCCGCCCCGACCAGGAAGTGCGAATACGGGGCAATGGCGCGGTCGCGCGCCTGTCGCGCGGCGGCGACCAGAGCCTCGAGGGACTCAGAGCCGCTCAAGGATGCCCTCCAGCAGTCCGATGAACGCTCCGCGCACGCGTCGCGCGGTCTCCATGACTTCGTCGTGCACCAGCGGCTGCGGCAACACGCCGGCGGCCGGGTTCGTGATGCACGAAATGCCCAGCACCTCCATGCCCTGGTGCCTGGCCACGATCGCCTCCGGCACGGTGGACATGCCGACCGCATCGGCGCCGAGCGTGCGAAACGCCCTGATCTCGGCAGGGGTTTCATAACTCGGCCCGCACACCGCGACATACACGCCGTGCTCAAGCGGCAGTCCCAGCGCTGCGGCCGTGGTGTCAGCGAGCGCACGCAACCGCGACGAATAGACCTCCGACATGTCGGGAAACCGCGCACCGAACCGTTCGTCGTTGGGGCCGATCAGCGGATTAATCCCCATGGCGTTGATGTGATCGTCAATCACCATCAGGGCGCCGGTCGAGAAGCGCGTGTTGATCCCGCCTGCGGCGTTGGTCAGCACGACGTGCTTCACGCCCAGTTGTCCCAGCACCCGCATCGCAAACGTGGCCACGGTCAACGGATGCCCTTCGTAATAGTGCGCGCGTCCCGCCAGCGCCAGCACCCGGCGGCCCTTCGAGGACCCGGCCACCACGGTGCCGGCATGCCCCACAACCGTGGCACGCGGCCAGTGTGGAATGTCCTGGTACGGCACGGTCACCGCATCGGTCAGTCCCGTCGCAAAATCCCCCAGGCCTGACCCGAGGACCACGGCGACGTCCGGCACGTCGCCCAGCCGGGCGCGCAGAAACGCCGCAGCCTCAGCACTCTGTTCAAACATCGACATCAGTCACGGTTCCTAGAGAAGCATCGACGCAATCGACGCATTGATGACGGTCGCCAGAAATCCCCCCAGCAACGCGAGCCCCCCGAGGCGGGCCAGGTCGCCGCGACGTTCCGGTGCCATGGCCCCGATGCCGCCAAGCTGGATGCCGATTGAGGCGACATTCGCAAACCCCGTCAGCGCGTAGGTGGCGAGCACGTATCCCTGCGGACTCAGGGTGTCGCGATACTCCGTGGTCAGCTTGACGTACGCCACAAACTCATTCGCCATGAGTTTGGTGCCCAGCAGATCGGCAATGGCCGGCACGTCGGCCATCGGCACGCCCATCAGAATCGCCGCCGGCGCAAACACCTTGCCGAAGACGGCGGCCAATGTGAGGCCCGGCTGCACGGCGCCGAGCATGTAGTCAAACAGGGCGATGAAGGCGAGGAACGCAATCAGCATCGCCGCCACATTGATGGCCAGCGTCGTCCCGTCGGATGCACCGGCTGCGGCGGCATCGACCGCGTTGGCGTGTGTGCGTTCGACCTTCGTGCGCACCTCGCCCATCGTGTCCGGCACTTCGGTTTCCGGCATCAGGATCTTCGCGAGATACAGACCACACGGCGCGGCCATCACGCTGGTCGTGAGAATCGCCACCGGGTCGGCGCCGAGCGTGATGTACACCGCCATGACGCCACCGGAGATCGTGGCCATGCCGCCGATCATCATGGCGAGCAGCTCCGACTGCGTCATCTTCGGCACATACGGCTTGACGATGATCGGCGCCTCGGTCTGTCCCATGAAGACGTTGGCCGACGCGGCGAGCGTTTCGGCGCCGCTCGTCCGCATCAGATACATCATCGCCTTCGCCATCACGCGCACAATGAACTGCAGGACGCCGAAGTAGTAGAGGACGGTGAAAAACGACGACACGAAGATGATCGTCGGCAAGGCGACAAAGGCGAAGACGAACCCGCCCGGAAACACTTTCTCCATCACCACCGGGTCGGCCAGACCGCCGAACACAAACGTGGCCCCGGACGTGGTGAACTCCAGGAACTGCTTGACGACGCTGGAGACCCAGGAGAAGAAGGCGTAGCCCGGGCGCCAGCCGTTGATTTCAAACTTGAGAATGAACAGCGCCAGCCCCCACTGCAGTGCGAGCCCCCATCCGACCGTCCGCCAGCTCACCGCAGACAATTTGCTGGAAAACGACGCGACCACCAGCAGGAACACCACGATGCCCAGTGCGCCGCGCACCATCGGCGACAACACATTGGCGGCGAGGACCACGGCGGTCCCCAGCACCACGGCGGCGATCGCCACCATCACACGAAGTCGTTGGTCGGTTGTCGGGCCTGTCATCAGGGCTGCTCCTGCGCACGAATCGTTTCGAGAATAAGTGGGCGCGGCGCCGGGGCCGCGTCCGAGATGTCCACCGCGGTCGTCAGACGCGCCAGCGCCGCATCCCGCCTGGCCGCATCACGATAGATCACCCGCAACACCGCGTCACCCTCGCGCACCTCGGTGCCTTCAGGGGCCAGCACGTCGATCCCAACGCCCGGGTCGATGATGCCGTCCACATGATCGCGCCCCGCCCCCAGCACCACCGCCGCGTGTCCCACGGCGCCGGCATCAAGCTTCGACACAAAGCCCGAGCGGGGTGCGGGGATCATCCGCTCGTGATCGGCCATCGGCATCAGCGAGGGATCGTCGATCACGCGCGGGTCGCCGCCCTGCGCCGACAGGATATCCGCGAACTTCTGCAGGCCGCGTCCACTCGTGAGGGCGTTGCGAATCTGCTCCTCGGCGTCGTGCTCGCCCGCGGCCCCCGCCATGACCAGCATGCGCGCCGCCAGATGCACGGACAACGACTCCAGATCCGCCGGCCCCTGCCCCTTCAGCGTGGCGATGGCCTCATGCACCTCGTTGGCGTTGCCGACCGTCCGTCCGAGCGGCGTGTCCATCCGGGTCAGGAACGCCTCGGTCCGCACACCGCTTCGAGTTGCGATGCCCACCAACCACCGCGCCAGCTCACGGGCGTCGTCCACGCGCGCCATGAAACCGCCCGACCCGACCTTCACGTCCATCACCAGGGCACCGATGCCTTCGGTGACCTTCTTCGACAGGATCGATGACGAAATCAGCGGAAGGCTCTCGACAGTCGCAGTGGCATCGCGGAGCGCATAGAGCCGCCGATCGGCGGGCGCCACGTCGGCCGTCTGGCGAATCAGGACACAGCCGGTCGCGACGAGCGCGGTCCGCATCTCTGCCAATGAGAGATCCGTCCGGAAGCCCGGAATCGCCGCCAGCTTGTCGAGGGTCCCTCCGGTGTGGCCCAGGCCGCGGCCGGACATCATCGGCACCAGCGCCCCGCAGGCAGCCGCCAGAGGGGCGAGAATCAGGGACGTCTTGTCGCCGACGCCACCCGTGGAGTGTTTGTCCACGGCGACACCGCCCGCGAAGCTGCCCTGGATATCCGACCAATCAAGGCGGACGCCGGACCCGATCATCGAGTGCGTGAGATGGGTGGCTTCGTCGAGGGTCATCCCGCGCAGGAGGATGGCCATGAGGAGCGCGGACACCTGATAGTCGGGCCAGGACCCGTCGGTCACGCCGGCCACGAAGGCGTCGATCTCCCCGCGCGTCAGCACCCGGCCGTCCCGCTTGGCGCGGATGATGTCGAGCGCTCGCATGCAGCGCCAAGTATATTGGACTTGTGACCGAGACGGCCCGTGTCCTCCTCACTGCCGGCCTGGTGTCTGCCGTGGCGCTGACGGTGTTCACCTGGCGCCTGACGCGTGCGGCCTCCGCGTCACCGGAGCGGCTGGTCGCCCAGCTGCATCTGTCGCAGTGGGCGGCCCTCGTGTTGGCGGTGCAGGGCGCCGTGGCGATCGGCCTTGCCGTCAGCGGCGAGACGGCACCGATGGCCCGGTTTGATGCCGCGCTGGGTCTGCTGCCAATCGCCGCAGCGGTGCTCGTGCTCCGGTGTGAACCGGTGCAGGCGCTGCAGGTGGCCGCCATTGCCCTCGGCGTCCACGCCGGCATCGCCTTCGTCCACCGTCCCGGTATCCTGGAGCCGGACCTTGCGCCCGCGTGGTTCTGGCTGGGACAGGCGACGTACTCCCTTTACATCGCGACACTATGCTCGGTGAGTTGCCGGAAGTGAAGCAGAAAGACAAGAGGTTCTCCCATGGGTGTTCGTCTGCTCGTCGTCGCCGCGTTGCTGGCCCTGATCTCTCCGCTCGCGGCACAGCACGAGCCGCCGCGTCTGGTGGTGGTGCTGGTCGCCGATCAATTCCGCGCAGACTATCCGACGCTCTACGGTCACCAATGGACACGGGGGCTCCGCCGGCTCTTTGACACGGGTGCCGTGTTTCCCCTCGCCGAATACCCCTATGCCCTGACCGTCACGTGTGCAGGCTACGCCACGATCGCCACGGGTGCCCTGCCGGAGACCCACGGCATGGTCGGCAACGAGTGGTACGACCGCAGGCTGGGCAAACAGGTCCGGTGCACGGAAGACGCGTCGGCCACCTCTGTTCCGTTGGACGGCGGCCCAGGCGCCGAGCGGCACGGTCCCGGGTACCTGCGAGTCAACACGCTGGCCGATGAACTGCGCGCGCAGCGGGAGCGACCATCCACGGTGGTGAGCCTGTCGCAAAAACCCCGCAGCGCCATCACGATGGCCGGCCGGCCCGGCCCCTCGACCTACGTCGTCTGGATCGAAGGCAACGGCTCGTGGGCAACCTCCTCCGCGTACACGCCGACGGCATGGCCCGCCGTGAACCGATGGGCCGTCAAGCACCCCATCAGCGCGGACTACGGCCGCATATGGGATCGCCTGCTGCCGGTGGATCAGTACCGCTTCGTGGACGATGCGCCCGGTGAAGCCGAACCGCGCACATTCCCCCATCGACTGGTGAGCCCGAACGGTGTGCCCGACAGTGCGTTTGCCACCACCTGGTCCCGGTCACCGGTGAGCGATGCCGCCCTCGGCACGCTTGCGCAACGGCTGGTCACGGATCTGAAGATGGGTCAGACGCCGGGGGGCACCGACTATCTGGCCATCAGCTTTGCCGCACTTGATCATGTCGGGCACCGGTTCGGTCCGCACAGCCATGAGGTGCAGGACACCCTCGCGCATCTCGACCGGACCCTCGGCGCGCTGCTGACCATGCTGGACGAGACCGTCGGGCGGGACCAGTACGTGGTCGCGTTTTCGGCGGATCACGGCGTGTCGCCGCTCCCCGAACGTATGGGACTTGGGACCCCGGCGGCCGGTCGCTACACGACCGCGAACATGCGCGCCGTGATCGAGACGGCGCTGACGCCTTTCCTCGGCGAAGGGCCTCATGTGCTGACGTCCGTCGGAGCGAACGTCTATCTGCAGCCGGCTGCACTGGACGGTCTGCGCCGGCAGCCGTCTGCGCGTGCAGCGCTGCGCGACGCGCTGACGAGCATGCCCGCAATCGACCGCGTGTATTTTGCCGATGAACTGTCGGCGCGCGGGACAACCGACGATGTGGTCCTCCGGATGGCGCGACGGAGTTATTTCCCCGGCAACAGCGGCGATCTGATGCTCATCCTGTCGCCGTTCTGGATGGCGCAGTCCACCTCGAGCATGACCACACACGGCACGCCGTGGGGCTACGACACCCGGGTGCCGGTGCTGTTTGCGGGCGCGGGCATCACGCCGGGCCGGCACCTGGATCCGGCGAGCCCGGCCGACATCGCGCCGACACTCGCGGCGGTGCTGGGCCTGACGTTGACGCGGGTGGATGGCCATCCCCTGACACCGGCCCTCCGATCGGGGAAGTAGAATCCGGCGTGCATGCCGGCCACCGAGTTCTCGCGACGCGTGTTGCGCGTCCTGCGACGGATTCCGGCGGGTCGCGTGGCGACCTACGGCGATGTCGCAGCGCTGGCGGGACGTCCGGGGGCCGCGCGGGCCGTGGGACAGATCATGCGCCGGGCTGACGAACCGGGCCTCCCCTATCATCGCGTCGTGGCCGCCGGTGGCCGGATCGGCGGATTCGGTCGATCCCCGCAGCTCAAGGCGCAATTGCTGACGGCCGAAGGGCTGGTCGTGCGGCGCGGCCGCATCCTGGAATTCCGCCGCGTACGCCTCAGCCCGTGAACTCCCCGGGGAGCCTCCTCGTCTTGTCTGTGCAAAGCAACGTCCAATCCCCATGTCCTCGTCTAACCCTCTGAACGCGCCCACTGCCCCCCACGCCGATATGGCGCTGGCCGAGCGGTGTCGATCGGGGGCTCCGGGGGCGTTCGAAGAGTTGTACCGGCTGCACTCGCCGCGCCTGTTCGGCCTGGCGTGTCGCATGGTCGGGCGCACGGATGCGGAGGACCTGCTGCAGGAGATTTTCCTGACGGCGCACCGCAAGTTGGGGCTCTACAAGGGCGATTCCTCGTTGGGGACGTGGCTCTTCAGGCTCGGCACGAATCTGTGTCTCGATTTCCTGCGCAGCCGTGCGAACCGCTCGGCCCAGGTGACCGATTCGTACGACGCGGAAGGTTCGACGATGCCGGTCGGGGGACGAGGGCCGATTCTCGGCGTGGTCGATCGGCTCGACCTTGAGCGGGCGGTGGCAGAGTTGCCTGACGGATGCCGTGAGGTCTTCGTCCTGTACGATGTGGAAGGGTTTGAACACCGTGAGGTCGGCGCGATGCTGGGTATTTCGGACGGCACATCCAAGTCGCAGTTGCACAAGGCGCGTCTGCGCCTGCGCGACTACCTTTCGGCGTCCCAGGGAGGATCGCGATGACATGTCATGACGCGCTCGCCCACCTGAGTGACTATCTCGATCGCACGCTGGACGCCGGTACCCGCGCGGCCGTGGACATTCATCTGCAGTCGTGCGACTCGTGCAAGGCACTGGCGACGGATCTCGATCGCATCCGCACCACCGCCCACACACTCGGCCCCATTACGCCGCCGGCACACGTGTGGCACAACATCAACTCGCAACTGCGCCGCGAACATCGCCGCGCCGACATGTGGCAGTGGATGGGTCTCGCCGCCGCGCTGCTGCTCGTCACCGCCGGCGTGTATATGGTGGCGCAGCCGGACCCGGCGTCACCACTTGTGACAGCGGACAGCAACGCCTCGGCGCCGCCCACCGTCGAAACCGTGGAGGACACGTTGCGGCGCGCGGAAGCGGAATACGAACGAGCCATTGCGATGCTTGAGAAGGTCGTGCAGGACGGCAATCAGGACGTCTCACCAGAGACACTCGCAACGCTGCAACGGAATGTGACGACGATTGACTCGGCGATCGCGGAGAGCCGCGCGGCGCTGACCGACAACCCGGCGAGTCAACCGGCGCGCACCAGCCTCTTTGACGCCTTGCGCAACAAGGTCAACCTCCTGCAGTCCACGGTCGTGCTCATGAACGAGATGCGACAGGGGGATGCGGGCGGCGCGGCGGAAGCCGCAGCCGGACTCGGCAACAAGACTTCGTAGTTCTTCGGAGAGGATCCGTGATGCACGTCTCAATGATTCGATCGGCGCGTTTTATCTTCGGCGGCCTTGCGGCTGTCGCCATCCTCGGTGCGTCGCCGGCCCAGGCGCAGGCACAGCCGATCGATGTGCGCGTCAAGGTCGACACCCAGGCCATTCGCGAAGCCACCGAGGAAATCCGGCGCGCGATGCGCGAGGTCTTCGGGCCGGAATTCCGGATGGAACTCAATCGCGAGTTGTCCTCAGTCACGCGCGAGATTGGCGCCGTCATCGAGCACCTCGCCGACACGCCCTGGGTGGGCGACGGGAACTGGTCACGCTCAGCGCGGCAGCGGAATTTCCCGGCGTCGCAGACCGATCGCGAGACGCGCACGTTTGCCCTTGGCGCGAACGGCGTCTTCGATATCGACAACATCTCCGGGGACATCCGGGTCGTGGCCGGGTCCGGCCGCGACCTCACCATCGAGATCTCGCGTCAGGCACGCGGCCGCACGGAGGCGGACGCCCGCACCGGCTTGTCACGGGTGCGCGTGGAAACCACCCATCACGGCGACCGGGCCACGGCTCGCACGGTGTATCCCAATGAGCGTCAGTCCAACTACAGCGTGACCGTGGACTACGTCATCACGGCGCCGGCCGGCACACGCATCACCGCCAAGACCATCTCGGGTGACGTAACGGTCGGCGCGATCACCGGCGAACTGTCGGTCCACACCACCAGTGGCGACGTGCGGGTCACCGGCGCGACGCAGCTGGTCTCGGCCAAGACCGTCTCTGGGGACATCACGCTGCGCGACACCGGGTCCACCGGCCTGCTGGATGCCGGCACAATGAGCGGTGATGTGACCGCGACCAATGTGCGGGCGCGGCGGCTGGACATGAGCACCATCAGCGGCACCGTCTCGGCGCTCGGGGTGCAGTCAGGCGACGTGAAACTGCATGCGTTGTCCGGGGATGTGCGATTCGACGGCCCGCTGGAACCGAGGGGCCGCTACGACTTCACGAGCCAGTCCGGCACCGTCCGGCTCGCGCTGGACGGCAAGACCGGGTTCACGCTCGACGCGGGCACGTTTAATGGCGCGGTGAATACGGAACTGCCGCTGCAGGTCACCGGCCTGTCGAATCAGCGGCGCCCGGACCGCAACATGCGCGGCACGTTCGGGGACGGCAGCGCGAGCGTGACCGCCCGCAGCTTCAGTGGAAATGTCGTAATTGTGAAGCGGTAAGGCAGCCTTGAAGGGCTGCCCTCCGTGTTGTCGCGTTACTGGCTGACGACCAGGTGGACGAGATAGTGGTTGCCGCCGCGGTTCGCCCAGATGCGGATGTATTCCGCGCCCTTGAGCAACTCGACCTTGACGCCACCGGCCGCGGGCGCCGTGCCCTTGACGACCTGTTTGACCTCGGCTGACGGAATCACTGACGCGAGTTCGCGTCCCTTGACTGCGCCGCCCTGCACGAACTCCACCCACTTGGCGTTGTCGCCGCCCTGCCCGACCACGGTGGCCACCGGGTCAGCCGATACACGGAGACTGTAGCTGCCGGCCGGCAGCGCCTTGCCGTCGGCCATCACGCCACGCGACAGCCGAACCGTCCCGAGGGTGGTCGCGGTCTGCGCGGCCAGGCTGACCGTCATCACGGCCGTCAGCGCCATCGCCCCTGCCATCATCGAAAGAAGTGCCCTGCGTGTCATCGTTGCCTCCACGACTGTCATTATGCCCTACATGGCCATCAGGTCGAACTGCTCATGGTGCAGCTGCTCATCGGACCGCACCGTCACCGAGCGGCCGACCGTGGCTTCCAGTTCCTTGAACACCCCCCGGCCTTCCTCACGCAGCGCCCGCGCCACTTCGGGATTCACCCGCAGCACCAGGCTGTAGCCGTCGAGGTCTGACGCGACCTTTTTCACTTCCGTGAGGATGTCGTAACAAATGGTGGGACTCGCCTTGATCGTGCCCGTCCCCGAACAGTAGGGGCACGGCTCGGTCAGCAACCGCTCCAGACTGCTCTTCACGCGCTTGCGCGTGACAATCACCAGGCCGAAGTCGTTGACCGCGACGGCCTTCGACGGCGCGCGATCCCGCCGCAGTTCCTGCTCCATCGCGGCCAGCACCTTCTGCCGGTTCTTTTTGTCTTCCATGTCGATGAAGTCGAGCACGATGATGCCGCCCAGGTCGCGCAGCCGCATCTGCCGCGCAATCTCCTTGGCCGCCTCAAGGTTCGTCTTCACGATCGTGTCTTCGAGGCGCCCTGCGCTCTTTTTGCCGACATACCGTCCCGTGTTGACGTCAATCGCCACCAGCGCCTCGGTCTGGTTGATGACAATGTAGCCGCCGGACTTGAGCCAGACCTTGCTGCGCAACGCCTTGTCGATCTCGGTCTGCACGCCGTACTCGTCGAAGATCGGGTAGTCCTTGCTGTAGTGCTTCACCCGGCCGGCCATCGACGGCATGATGCGGCCCATGAGCGCCACGACCCGCTTGTATTCGGTCTCGTCGTCGATGCGGATGGCCGTGAACTGCTCGGTGAGAAAGTCGCGCAGCAACTTCGCCACGAGGCTTTCTTCGCGATACAAGGCACAGGGCGGGCGCTGCGTGTCCTTCCGGCGCTGGACTTCCGTCCAGACGGACTTGAAGTACTGCAGGTCGCTCAGGATGTCGTCATCCGGACGGTTCACCGCCGCGGTGCGGATGATCACGCCACCGGGCAGCCCCGACTCCTCCTTGAACTTCTGGACAATGGCGCGCAGGCGGCGGCGCTCCTCGCGTGATTCGATCTTCCGCGACACGCCGATGTGCTCAACCGTCGGCATGTAGACCAGGAACCGGCCGGGCAACGAGATGTGCGACGTGATGCGGGCGCCCTTGGTGCCGAGCGGCTCCTTGACGACCTGCACCACGACCTCCTGCCCTTCCTTGAGCAGGTCTTCGATCTTGGTGTCCGGAGGTGTGCGATCGCGATCACGGCCGCCGCGACGTTGGCCGCCACCCGGCTGGGCAGACTGGGCCGGCTGGGCTGCCAGGGCCGGCTGGACGGATGGGCTGGTGGGCGGCTCATCCTCGATTGGCGCGGCCACGTCGGCCGGCCCGTCCGGTACGGCGGCGGTGACACGGGCTTCGGCGTGCGCCAGTGCTTCGATATCCCCGTCAGGCCCGGCGTCGGACACAGCCACCGGCTCGATGCCGGGATCGTCCTCGTCCTCAAGGCTTTCGGCCGTGGGATCGATGACGTCGGTCACATACAGGAACGCATCCCGTTCGAGCCCGAGGTCTACAAAGGCGGACTGCATGCCCGGCAAGACCTTCGAGACCCGGCCTTTGTAGATGTTGCCGACCACGCCCCGCGAGTGTTCGCGTTCAATAAAAACTTCAACCACCTGATCGTCCTCGAGAATCGCCACACGGGTTTCGTGCGGGGTCGAGGAGATCACCATCTCCTTGTTCATGGAGTTGTGCCTCTAATTCGTAAACCGCCTCATTCGCACATTGAGAATGAGGCCAAACCCGGCGAGCGTCGCCACCAGCGACGACCCGCCATAACTCATCAATGGCAGGGTCAGCCCCTTCACGGGGACCAAGCCTGCCTGCATAGTGATGTTGTACACCACCTGAAACGTAAACCAGGACACGATCCCCACCACGAGGAACGCGCCCACCCGGTCTTTGGCCAGCTTCGCCGCCTCAAGACTGCGCATGACCACAAACAAATACAGCCCGAGTACGAGGATCACCCCGAAGAACCCGTGTTCTTCGGCCAGCACGGCAAACACGAAGTCATTGTGGGCCTCGGGCAGGAACCGGTAGGCGCCCTGGGTCCCCTGCCGGAAGCCCTTCCCGAACAGCCCTCCGGAGCCGACCGTGATCTTGGCCTGGATTTGTTGCCAGCCGGCGCCCCTGGGGTCACGCTCGGGATTGAGGAACGTAATGACGCGCCCCTTCTGGTAGTCCTCGAGGCCCCACATCCAGACGACCGGCGACAACAGCACCACGGCCAGCAGCCCGACGCCGACCCAGCGCAGCGGGAGTCCGGCCAGGTAAATCACGCCGAAATACACGGACGTCAACGTGACGGCGGTGCCAAAGTCCGGCTGAAAGAAGATCAACCCGATCGGCACGGCCACCACCACCCCGCCCCACGCCAGGTCTGCGAGTGAGCGGGCATTCCGGCGTCCATCACCAAACCACATCGCCAGCATCAGGGCGACGCCAAGGCGGGCGAACTCAGAGGGCTGCAATGAGCCCACGCCGAGATCGATCCACCGGCGGGCCCCCTTCGCCACCACGCCAAAAAACAACACGGCGATCAGCGCCGCGATCACCGCGAGATAGACCAACACCGACCGCTGGGCAAGTGTGCGGTAATCCACCAACAGGCAGCCGGCCAGTGCCGCAAGACCGATGGGCACGGCGTACAACTGCCGCCAGAATTCGGGGCCGGGCGCATTCGCCCCGATGTTCCCGGTCACGGAATAGATGGTCGCGAGCCCGATCAGGGTCAGCCCCAGGACGGCCGCCAGCAGCGGCCAGTCGAGGTGCGGCAACACGCGGCGATCGACGATCACCGGACGCCGCTTCCACTCGCAGGGCCCGCTGGGGTTGAGCGGGTCAGGGCAGGTGGTGTGGGTGGTGCGGGTGCGAGCTTCGGGAGTGGACGGCCTTCCTTCTTCGCGAAGTACGTGTTCATCACGTGACGCACAATCGGCGTCGCGGCACCGCTGGATGCACCGTGCTCCACAAACACGACGCCGGCCACTTCGGGATTGTCCTTGGGCGCAAAAAACACGAACCAGCCGTGGTGGCGCAAATCACGCGTGGTGCGACCGGCGACCGCCTTGGCCGCGTCCAGCGAGATGACCTGTGCGGTGCCCGTCTTGCCGGCGATGTCATAGCCGGCGATCTGCGCGCCTCGGGCGGTGCCGGTCGGTGCATTGACCGCCATCCACAACCCGTCGCGGACCGCGTCGAGCATGTCAGGCGCCAGCGTCACCGGCGGCACCACGGTCGTGCCCTGCGTGGGTTCCCAGCCCGCGCCGTTATCCACGGCGCGGATGGCATGTGGCGTCACCAGCGTCCCGCCATTGGCGATCGTGGCCATCATGCGGGCGAGCGCCACCGGCGTCACCGTGACGTATCCCTGCCCGATCGCCACAGAAATCGTGTCGCCGGGATACCACCGTTCGTTGAACCGGCGCCGCTTCCAGGCCTCGGATGGAATGACGCTTTCATCCTCGGCCGGCAGGTCGATACCGGTCCGGCCGACCAACCCCAGTCGTTCCGCCCACTTGTGAATGGTGTCGACCTTCAACATCTCACCGAGCGTGTAGAAGTAGACGTTGCACGAGTGCATCAACGCCTCGCGCAGATTCTGCCGGCCGTGGCCCCCCGCGCGATGACACGCAAACGAGTTGCCGTAAATCGTCTTGCTGCCGGCGCAGTTGAACGTCGTCTCCGGGGTGATCAGCCCCTCCTCAAGCGCGGCCAGCGCCATCACGATCTTGAAGGTGGAGCCCGGGGCGTAGGTGCCCTGCACCGTCCGGTTGCGCAGCGGCTTGAGCGGATCGCCCAACAGCGCCTGCCACTTCGACGGCTCGATCCCGCTCGCAAACTCATTGGGATCGTAGGACGGCACACTGGCCATGGCGAGGACCTCCCCCGTGCGCGGATCCAGAAACATGCCCGACCCGTTGAACCCCTTGCTGCGGAACGCCTCTTCAAGCGCCCGCTGCATGTCGGCATCAATCGTCAGTTGCACCCGCTTCCCGTCAACAGGCTCCTGGTGCTCCAGTTCCTCGATTTCACGGCCGCGGCTGTTCACCACGACAAACCGGTTGCCGTTCTCTCCAATGAGCAATTCGTCGTACACCTGCTCCACGCCGGCCTGACCGACGATGGCCCCGGGCTGGAGCCCCGGCCGCAGTTGCGACTTCTGCACCTCCCCGACATACCCGAACAGATGCGCAGCCAGCCCCGCGTCTGGATACCGTCGGGTGGGCACCTGCTCCACGACGACACCCGGCAATTCGAGCGCGCGTGCGAGCACGGACGCCACCTGGGCCTCGGTCGCGTTCTCGATCACGGGAATCGGCCGGAACGACGGTTCGTTCATGCGGCGCTTGACGGCCGCGCGCACGCTGGCCTCGTCCACCGCCGTGATCGCCGCGAGGCGGACCAGCACGCCTTCAAGATCGCCGCCGGTCTGCTCACGGACCACCGCAATACGAAACACCCGGCGATTCTGCACGAGCACTTCCCCGTGACGATCGAACAGGACGCCGCGCGGGGCGCGCAACTCAATCGTGCGCATGTGGTTGTTTTCGGCCCGCTCGAGGTACTCCTGGTGCTGCAGCACCTGCAGCGTCCAGAACGCGACGCCGAACAGGACAAACAGCAGGACGATGCCGACGCGGAACCCGAGGAGCCGCGACTGCAGGCTCTGACGATCTTCGTAGGCTCCAGGAGTCAGCATGAGGTCACCACCGGCGTTTGCTCAACGAGGGCCGACGCAGTTCACGCGTCTGACGCATCGCGCCGGGGACCCACTCGGTGGCCTTGAACGCGACCAGTCCGGCACATCCGTTGAGCCCCGTTTCCATCAGCATAGCCATCCACCCGCCGTCTGACCACCGCTGATCCGCCAGCGCCAGCAACGACACCACCAGCAACCGGTGTCCGATGGTGACCACCGCGACGGTCGCGACACGCCCCGCGGCGCTCGACACGACGAACTGCGCTCCGGCCACGCCGGCCGCCAACCCAGCCACCGTCTTGGCCAGGCCGCCGACACCGATGATGTCACCCGACAGGGCGTCCTGCACCAGACCACCGAGGGTGCCGGCCCACATCCCGGCGATCGGCCCCCACGACAACGCGACAAACACGACCGCCACGAGCACCAGGTCGAACACCCAGCGATCGCCGACGGCAAACCGCGCCAGGGCCATCTGCAGCACCAGGCCAACCGTTACGACAAGCAGCACCCGCGTCAGATTCACGGCTGCGGCTCCCCGCCGGCGCGTGCCGGCCGCGCGAGCACCACCAGCACCACATCCAGACGCGTGAAGTCCACGGCCGGCCGCACCCGCAGATCGCTGTACACGCCCGACCCCCGCACAGCGCGCTCAACCGTCCCGATCACAAATCCCCTGGGGTAGATGCCGTCAAGGCCCGACGTCAACACCCGCTCCCCGACCGCGACATCATGCAGCACGTCGACGTACTCCATCTCAAGCGGCGGATCGCCGGCGCCACCCAGCACCATGCCCACGGCCAGTGACGTCTCGGTCACCGCAGCGGCCGCCGCCTGGCGACCGATCAACAGTTGCACTTGCGCGGCATGCTGCGTAGGCCGGCCGAACACACGGCCGATCACGCCCTGCTGTCCAATCACCGCCATGTCCAACTCGATGCCGTCCGCCGTGCCGCGATCGATGGTAATCATGTTCGCGCCTGGCGCGGGACTGCCGGCGATCACGCGGGCCGCCAGCGTCGTCGCCACCAGACTCTGCTGCAGACGCAACACGCCTTCAAGTTCCTGGGTCTGGCTGACGATGGCCGCCTGTGACTGCACCAGGCCCTCCAGTTCCAGCACGCGCTTCTGCAGCGAATCGTTCTCGGCCTCCACGCCGCGCAGCGCGACATAGTTCGACCAGATGGACCCGCCGACGTCGGCCATCCCTGACGTCAGCTGTTGCATGGAGGCGAACACGCTGAACGCGCCGGCCTGCACCAGCGGCAGGCCGCTCTTCGACTGCACCTGCGCTGAAATCAGCAGCATGTGACCGAAGGTCAGCAGCAGAAACAGGACGAACGTCCGGCGGACACTGGCCAAGCGATCAATCCAGCGAGATCTTTCTCAGCAGTTCGAAGTTCGACAGCATCTTGCCTGTGCCGAGCACCACGGTCGACAGCGGGTCTTCCGCCGTGACGACCGGCAGACCAGTCTCTTCGCGGAGGCGCTTGTCGAGGTTCTTGAGCAACGCACCGCCACCAGTCACCACGATGCCGCGGTCGACAATGTCGGCGGAGAGTTCGGGCGGCGTGCGCTCCAGGGCCACACGGATGGCGTCCACGATCACGTTCACCGTTTCCGCAAGAGCCTCGCGGATTTCCTCGTCGGTGATCGTGAACGTCTTCGGCACCCCTTCAATCAGGTGCCGGCCCTTGATCTCCATCGTCAACCGCTCATCGAGCGGATACGCGGATCCCAGTTCCATCTTGATCTGCTCCGACGTGCGCTCGCCGATCAGCAGGTTGTACGTCTTCTTGATGTACTGGATGATCGCTTCATCCATCTCGTTGCCGGCGACCCGAATCGCCTTGCTGTAGACGATGCCGGCGAGCGAAATCACGGCGATGTCGGTCGTGCCGCCGCCGATATCCACCACCATGTTGCCCGAGGCGTCCTCGATGGGCATGCCGGCGCCGATGGCCGCTGCCATCGCTTCCTCCACCAGATAGACCTCGCTGGCCTTGGCGCGGTAGGCGCTGTCCTTGACCGCGCGTTTTTCGACCTGCGTGATCTCGGACGGCACGCCGATGACAATGCGGGGCCGCACCCACATGGTGCGGTTGTGCGCCTTCTTGATGAAGTGCGCCAGCATCTTCTCGGTGACCTCGAAGTCGGCGATGACGCCGTCCTTCATTGGTTTGATTGCGACGATGTTGCCGGGCGTGCGCCCAAGCATTTCCTTCGCCTCACGGCCGACGGCCTCGACCCGGCCGGTGATCTTGTTGATCGCGACGATCGACGGCTCGTTGACGACAATACCCCTGCCCCGCGCATAGACACACGTATTGGCCGTGCCGAGATCGATGGCGAGGTCGCTTGAAAACAATGAAAACAGTGATCGGAAGTTCAATGTGACTCCTGTGTCAATTCAGTTCGTCGAAGCAGGCCCCCGCCGGCAATGTAGATGCCGTTGCGGCCCGCTTCCTTTACCCGATACATGGCAGCATCCGCCGCCTGCAAGACCCCATCCGCCGTCTGCCTCGCGGCGGGCAGCGTCGCGACGCCAATCGACGCCGTCAGGCGGCTGCCGGGGCCGCGATCGGCGAGAAACACATACCGCGCAATCCGTTCCAGCAGGCGCACGGCGACCTCGCGCGCGCCGTCCTCCTCCGTTTCGGGCAGGACGATGGCGAATTCATCGCCGCCGAAGCGCGCCACCAGGTCGGTCTCGCGTGCGCTGCCCCGGATCACCGCCGCCGCTTCGACCAGCGCCCGGCTGCCGAGCAGGTGGCCGTGTGCGTCGTTGATCTTCTTGAACCCATCCAGGTCCACAAACAGCAGCGACAACGGCCGGCTGCTGCGCACGGCGCGTTTGACTTCCTTCCGCAACACCTCGTGCAGGTAGCGCGAGTTGTACAACTGCGTCAGGTCGTCGGTCACCGAGAGCGCCTCGGCCCGCACGACACGCAGCGCGTGCGCCAGCGCAAAGGCCGCCGGCTCGACCAGCCGGCTGACAGCGGCGCGCAGCGCGGGGGGCCACCGCGGCACTCGGCGCGACCGCCCGTGATCCACGCCCACCAGCACTCCCACGATAGCCCCGTTGGCCACCAAGGGCCAGGCCACCGCGGCAGCTTCGACCGCCTCCCCGATGCGCTTGTCCCCGGCGATACGGTCGGTGGCGTAGGGCTCGGCGGCCTGCACCACCACGTCGGCGATCGCCTCGACGGCCGCCTTCATCATTCCGTCGGTTTCACGACCCGACAACCAGTGGATCTGACCGTCAGACTCGACGGCGACGACCGCCCACAACGCCAGGGGCAGCCAGTCCGCGACACGCGCCACCAGCGCGGATGCCACCGTCGACGGGTCGGTCGATTCATTCACGGCCCGGAGCAGGTCACTGATAACCTCTGCCCGCTTGGCGGTCGCCACCAACTGCGGGGTCGCCTTCTGAATCCGATCGGCAAGGTCGAGGGTCCCGGGCAACCCCAGCGCCCGCTCGACCTCCGGCCACCGCAACGGCACCGTGAGGTGATGCCGGAACCCGAGTGACCGCGACAGATCGGCGAGGTGTCGATCCCCCACGGCCGCATACGACGCAGCTGGCGCTTTGGCCCGCAGCGACGCGACGCGACGACGGTCCAATCCCCCGTCCACGGCAATTTCCCAGAGGATGCCGTCCACACCCTTCGGCGGCACGGCCGCCTCCTGCTGGGACGCAATCGACAGGGCCACGCGTCGCGCGCGGCGCAGCGGCGCGACGTGGCGTTCGACACGTTCCCCGGGCTGTTCGCGATGAAACACGGCACGCGTCAACGTCCCCGGGAGGGGCATGCTGAGCTGAGTTGTCTGGCGTGCGGTTGACGCCGCCTGTCGTCGTCCCGGCATCGTGGTCGGCGTCCCCCAAAAACTGGCCGAAACGGCCCGCCAAAATCCCGGATTATACCACGGCCAAGCCGTTGATTTTGCTGGTACTTGGAGCGACGTGGCATAATGCGTGCTTTCGGACCGTTGGAGAGATCCCGACCATGACAATGCTCGACCGGATGCGCCGCCACAAGGCCTGGCTGAAATGGAGCCTCGGACTGGTGGTCGTCACTTTTGTTCTGTTGTACGTCCCCTCGTTCCTGGACCCCGCCGCGGGCACTGGTGCGAACCCCAATGACGCGATCGCGACCGTGGACGGCCGCCGGATCACCGTCGGCACCTTCCAGCGGCTGTATCAGCAGCAGATGGCCTCGGTGCAGCAGGCCTACGGGGGCCAGCTGACCGCCGACATGATTCAGCAGCTGGGGATCCCCCAGCGCGTCGTGCAGCAGATGATCGACGAGGAAGCGATGATCGTCGAGGCTGCGCGCCTGGACCTCACGGTGACGGACGCGGAACTGCGCGAGCGCATTCTGCGGATGCCGGGCTTTCAGCAGGACGGCCAGTTCATCGGGGACGAACGCTACCGGCAGGTGCTGCAGATGCAGCGTCCCCCGTTGCGCGCCAGCGAGTTCGAGGAACAGCTGCGCAAGAGCCTGATGGCGGAGAAACTCCAGGCAGCCGTCACCGGCTGGGTGCACGTCTCCGACGCCGACGTCGCGCAGGAATATCGCCAGCGCAACGACAAGGTCAAGCTTGAGATGGCGGTGTTGATCGCCGATGCGTTCCGTGAGGGGATCACCCCGACCGACGCCGAGGTGAGCGCCCACTTCGCCGCCAACCAGGAGACGTATCGCGATCCCGAGAAGCGCCGCGTGCGCTACATCTCCATCGACGCCGATGCGCTCCGCACGACGATGACCGCGACGCCCGCCGAGATCGAAGCGCGTTATCGCGACAACATGTCCATGTTCACCACGCCCGAGCAGGTGCGTGCCAGTCACATCCTCTTCAAGACCGAGGGCAAGGACGAAGCCGCGGTCGAAAAGGCGGCGCGGGCGGTGCTCGCGCGTGTTGGCGCCGGGGAGGATTTTGCGGCGCTGGCGAAGCAGTTCTCGGAGGACTCGTCGGCCGAACGCGGCGGCGACCTCGACTTCTTCGCGCGTGAGGCCATGGTCCCCGAGTTCTCCAACGCGGCCTTCGGCCAGGACGTCGGCGAAGTCACCGATCTGGTGAAGTCGCAGTTCGGCTTCCATATCATCAAGACCACCGACAAACGGCCGGGCTCGGTGCGGTCGCTGGCTGAAGTCCGGGCCCAGCTCGAAGATCAGATCAAGTTCGAGAAGGCGCAGCAGGAAGCGCAGCGCATTGCGGACGAAGCGGCCAGGGAAATTGACGATCCGTCCGACCTCGACCGGGTCGCCCAGGCACGTGGCCTGACGGTCGGTGACTCCGGACTCTTCTCGCGCGAGGAACCGCTGGCCGGCCTCGGCTTTGTGCCGCAGGTCGCCGCGCAGGCGTTCACGCTCGAGCAGGGCAAGGTCTCCGGACAGCTCCGGACGAGCCAGGGCTTCGCGTTCATCGCGCTGGCCGAGATCGCCCCACCCGCCGTGCCCGCATTTGACGCGGTCAAGGAGCGCGTGAAGGACGACGTGATTCGCCTCAAGGCCATCGAGGTCGCGAAGACCCGCGCGGCGACGCTCGCTGCCGCAGCGCAGCGCGGCAACTTTGCCGCCGCGGCCAAGGCGGCCGGCGTGACGGTCAAGACCACCGAACTGGTCACACGCGGCACTCCCCTGCCGGACGTCGGTGTGAGCACGGTCGTGGATGATGCCGTGTTCGCCCTCGAGCAGGGCGCCGTGTCGGCGCCGATTTCGACGCCCACAGCCGTTGTCGTCGCCAAGGTGGTGGAAAAGTCCACCGGCACACCCGAGGGGCTGGCGGCCGAGCGGATTCAGCTGACGAACGAACTCCTCCAGCGTCGCCGGCAGGAATTCTTCGCCGCCTACATGACCAAGGCCAAGCTGAAGATGGCGATTGAGTTCAACGACGTGGCCCTGCAGGCCGTCATCGGACGGTAGAGCACCACGTCAGTGACGTGCTGGACCCCGGTGGGCATTCCCACCGGGGTCCTTTTTTTTGTGTGAGCTCAGGGTTCGCGCACGAAGAGGTTCGGCATCAGCATCAGCGTCTCGCCGCGGCGGAAGAGCCGGAACCGTGATGCGAAGTCATCGATCATCCGCACCTCGGGCTGCGGGAACATCAGGCGCAGACTGGCGCCCATGCCCATGCCGAGGGGGTTCGAGACGATGTCGTAGAGGCTCCGCTTCGGCGGGTACACGACCAGGTTGACGTCGTCGTCGGCGCCGAGCTTCGCGTGCTCTTTTGCGAGGGCCACGGCCCGGTCGAGCCCACCGAGTTCGTCCACGAGGCCAAGTTCGCGGGCCTGGCGCCCCGTCCAGACGCGGCCCTGGGCGATGGCGTCGATATCCTTCGGCGTGGATTCGCGGCCATCCGCGACGCGCTTCACGAACAACTCGTAGGTCGACTGCATCTGTTCTTCGACCTTCGCGCGTTCGGCTGCCGAGAAGGTGCGGAACGGCGAATAGATCTCCGCAAACTGGCCGTCACTCACCGAGCCGGTGCCGATGCCCAGTTTGTCGAGGGCCCCCTGCAGCACGAACTTGCCGGTGACCACGCCGATCGAGCCGGTCAACGTGCCGGGCTGCGCGACGATGGCGTGTGCAGGCACCGCCATGTAGTAGCCACCGGACGCAGCGACGTCGCCCATCGAGACGATGATGGGCTTCACTTCGCGCGTCAGCATCAGCTCGCGCCAGATGACCTCCGAGGCGATCGCGGATCCCCCCGGGCTGTCGATGCGAATGACGATGGCACGAATGGAACTGTCGGCGCGGACCTTCCGCACCCATTCCACGAAGGTGTCGGAACCGAGCACGGAGCCGCTCGCCCCGTCGAAACTCGACTTGCCGCTGGCGATGGTGCCGACGGCGTAGAGCAGAGCGACCTTGTCGCCACGACCCGACGAGAGGGAGCGGATGTAGTCCTCCCCCTCAAAACGTCGTGTGCCCTGCACCGGCGGGGCGTCATCGATCTGGTCGTCGTAGGCGATGTCGTCGATCAGACCGGCTGCCTTGGCGTCCTCGGGCAGGAACGGGCCCTCGTCGAGCAGGCGCCGGACTTCCGCCTCGTCGCGGTTCCGGCCGGTGGCGATGGCACGTACGAGCTGGTCGTACATGTCGCGATTGAGGGAGCGCGACATTTCACGGTGCGCCGGCGTAAAACCGCGTTCGGTGAACGTGTTGGCGGCGGTCTTGTAGTCCCCCATGTGGAGCATGTCGGGAAACACGCCGATCTTGTCGAGTGCGCCGCGGAAGAACACTTCGTAGGTGGCCAGACCGGAGAGATCCAGCGTGCCGGCAGGCATCACCAGAATGCGTTCGGCCGCAGACGCGAGGTAGTACTCGCCCGCCCCGCCGAACTCGAAATACACGACCAGCGACTTCCCGGCCGCGCGGAACTTCACGAGTTCGTCGCGCAATTCCTGCAACTGCGCCCACATCGCACCGGTCGTTTGCGGAATCACGACCATGCCCCGGATGCGCGGGTCCTTCCGTGCCCGCTCGATGGTGCCGATCACGCCGCGCAAGGTCTGCTGGCTGACCAGCGGAGAAAACAGGCTGATCGATTCCACTTCGGGAAATGGCGCCTGAATCTTGAGAAACAGGGTCGCGTTGGACGGCACCGTGGCCGTCGGCCGGGTTGGCGCCACCAGCAGGGTGCCGATCAGCACCAGAGCCGCTGAGGCCATCACGGCAAGGAAGATCAGGAACAGGACAAGGGCGACGCCCTTCTTGGAACTCACGCCGACCAGTATAAGGGTTAGGTGAGGTTGGGTGAGGTTGGGAGGTTGCGCTATAATCGCATCTTCCGGTTCCGGTGACCGGGCCTGCCTGCAAGACCCTCTTCGTGCGGAAGTGGCGGAATTGGCAGACGCGCTAGCCTCAGGAGCTAGTCCTAGCAATAGGGTGGAGGTTCGAGTCCTCTCTTCCGCACCAACAAATTACAGTGCTCTGTGCTCGGGTGCCCGGTGCGTGCTGCCCGGCCTGCGGCCGGGCGCACCGAGCACCCAGTACTCGAAACTCGTATAAGCTCCACGTCGATTGGGACGGATGCGCATATGACCTGTCGTGCTGCCCGAAGATACGTCACCGCGATTGTCGTTCTGGCGTGCGTGGCCCTGCTGCCGTCGGCCCCGGAGGCACAGAACCGGGCGGGACGTCTGGTGATCATCGGCGGCGGCCTCAACAGCAACAACGCCGATGTGTACGGCGCGATCCTGGCCGGCCGGCACGGACAAGGGCCGCTGTGTGTGTTTCCCACAGCCGGCGCCACGCCCGACACCGCGATGGCGGGACCGGTCGCGACGTTTGACCGCCACGGCGGTCCCGGCACCGCACGTGGCGTGCTCATCTCGGCACAGTCACCGGAGACGGCGCACGATCCGGCCATCGTCGAACAGATCAGCAACTGCAGCGGGTTCTACTTCATCGGCGGCGTGCAGTCGCGTGTCATCACGGCCTTCCGTCCTGGTGGCAAGGACTCCCCCGCGTACATCGCCCTGGTGCGGCGGTGGCGTGAAGGCGCCGTGGTGGCAGGATCAAGCGCCGGCGCCGCGATCATGAGTGACCCCATGATCGCCGGCGGCACCAGTGCCGGGGCCTTCAGAAGCGGCCTCCGCCGCCTCGCGCCCGGCGTGCCGGCCTCCGCCGACGATGAGGAGGCGGGCATGACGCTGGCGCAGGGTCTGGGATTCTTCCCAGGGGCGCTGGCCGATCAACATTTCCTCGCACGTGGACGCCACGGCCGGCTCCTCATCGCGTTGCTCGACCTGCCGGAGTACGACCTCGGATTCGGAATCGACGAAAACACGGCGCTTGTGGTGGACGGCTCACGAACCTGGGTGGCCGGCGCCTCGGCGGTGATCGTGTTCGACGAACGGCCCGCAACGCGCAGCGGTCGTGCCGCATCGGGCATGGCGCTGCACATGCTGGCGCAGGGGGACGCATTCGACCTCGTCAGTCGGACGGCCTCGATTGCCGCCAGGGGTCCGTTGCCGCCAGGGCCGGCGGGTGACTCTGCCGTGAGCGCGCCGGCGGATTCGTTCACCGCCTGGGAATGGCTGCGGGCGCTCGACCGGTTCGCGCGTACGGCTGAATCGACTGTCGCTTTTCCAGGAGACAACGGGGAGATCGTGATGCGGAAAACCCCGGCGTTCCGCGCGGTCGGCACTGACGGCGAGGGCATCCGCGGCGCCACGCGTGGCCTGGCGATGACCGGCGTCGTGGTCGACGTCCGCCGGAAGTAGGTCAGCGACCGCAGCGTGAAGCCGCCAGACGCCCGATGACATCGAGGTACTGGGGCCGCGTCACGGCGGTCGCATTCGCGCGGGTCTTGTGCGCGATCACCATGTCAAGTTCAGGCAGCACCGTCAGGAACTGGCCGATCGCACCGATCCCGGTGTAGGCACCGCGATAGATGCCGGTGTTGTGCGGCCCGTCCCAAATCCACCAGAGATACCCGAACCCAAACGGCCCCTGCCGCTGTGCGACGGGATTCATCGCCGAGACCGGCGTGGCGGGCGTGATCATTTCTTCGATCCACTCCTCGGTCAGCAACCGCTGACTACCCCACCGGCCATCGCGGAGCATCAGCAGACCAAGGCGCGCCATGTCGCGCGTGGACAGATAGAAGTGGTACGCGGGATGTTGTGACGCCTGCGGCCGTCGCGCCTTGCGCTGGGCCTCGAGCCGGTAGTCCTGAAACTGCAGTGGCTTCGCGAAGTCCTCCTCGAACGCGACGTAGATATCCTTGCCGGTCGCTTTCTCGAAGATCGTACCCAACACGTTGAAATCCCAGTTGTTGTAGAGGTAATAACTCCCCGGCTCCACCGATCCGCGCGGGCCGGGGGGATCGCCGGCCGTGCTCCCGCACCCCGTGCACGCCGCGTTCGCCGCCTCGTGATACACGCCGGATCGCGATGCCAACAGCTGCCGCACGGTGGCCGTCTTTTCCTTCGACAACAGCCCCTGCACATCATCGATCCCGAGTTCGGCCATCGTCGCATCCAGCCGGATGGTGCCATTCGCGACGTACTTGCCGAACATCATCGCCAGGATGCTCTTGCGCACCGACGCGAGGTACGTCACTTCATCCTGCGGACCGTAGTCGAACAACACCTTGCCGCCGACAACAACGGTCACAGCCGTGGTGCCGAGCGTCTTTAGATGACTCGTCACCGCATCAAGCGGCGCCTGGCAATACCCCGCCGACTTCGGATCACCGACACGCGCCCACTCTGCGCCAGGCACAACCGGCACCTGCGCCGTCGGCCACGCCACAGCGCAAAGCGCCACCATCAGCGCCACGCCCACCTTCATTGCCCCATTGCCTCATTGCCTCATTGCCTCACCGTCTGCGCTATCCACAAACCAAGCGCCGTCGCCAGCACGGCCCCCACCACCTGCGCCGCCACCGACAGCCACGCAGTCGTCGTCGCTCCGGCCTCCATCAGATGAACCGTCTCGAGGGACAACGCCGAAAACGTCGTGAAGCCGCCGCACACGCCGACGACGAGGAAGAGCCGGAACGCGTGATCGGCTCCACCATCACGCGCCACGAGCACACCAGACAGGAACCCGACGATCAGGCCGCCGACAATGTTGACAGTCAACGTGCCGGCAGGGAACGGCCCGGGAAACGCGCGGTGCATGACACCGGTCAGGCCATACCTGGCGACGGCCCCGACCGCCCCACCCAGCGCCACGGCAAGAAGCTCGCGCATGAGGCGCAGCGTATCAAATACTGACTACACTGGACCCATGACGTCCCGTGCTCCCCTCGTCATCGGCGTCGCCGGTGGCTCCGGCTCCGGCAAGACCACCGTCGTCCGCAACATCATCGAAGCGCTGGGCGACGGCCACGTCTCGGTGCTCGAACACGACCGCTACTACCGCGATCATCCGCAACTGCGATTTGAGGACCGTGCGGCCCTCAACTACGACCATCCGGATGCGCTTGAAACAGACCTGCTGGTGCGCCACGTCGAGGACCTTCGGGCCGGCCGCGCCATCGAGATGCCCGTCTACGACTTCGCCAGGCACGCCCGCAAAGCGACGACTGAAACACTCGAGCCCCGCACCGCGATCATCGTCGAGGGCATCCTGATCTTCACGGACGCGGCCCTCCGAAAGCTGATGGACGTCAAGGTGTTCGTGGACACCGACAGTGACCTCCGGTTCATCAGACGTCTGCAGCGGGACATCACTGAGCGTGGACGCACCACGGACTCCGTGATCGACCAGTACCTCTCAACCGTCAAGCCGATGCATCCGAATTTGCCGAGCCCAGCAAGCGCTACGCCGATGTCATCATCCCGTCCGGCGGCCACAACGTGGTGGCCATCGACATGTTGCTGACGCTGATTCGAAGTTTGGCCAAGTAGACAAAAAAAGGGCGCCGGTGGTAAGCCACCGGCGCCCCGGAATTTGGCCGCCTACACCCCAGGCGGCCCTACGTATCGCGGACCGCGGACTAGCTGACTTCGAGGACGCGGAACGTCTGCATCGGCCCCACCGGCGTCACGGTGTCGCCCGTCTTCTTGCCGACCTGCGCGTGATAGGTGCCGGGCGCCACGAGCTGGCCTCCGCCACCACCACCGCCACGACCGCCCTGGAAGCCTGCGGGCGGCCCACCGGCCGCGCCACCGCGACCACCACCAGGAGCCGCACCCGCCGTCGCCGCCGGCGGATCCCCACGCAGGTTCCACAACACACGACGGAAGCCCGTCGTCTTGTCGAGGGCCATCTCGCGCACCTTGCGGCCCGAGGCATCCGTCACCGTCAGCACGAGGTCCGTGCCTTCGGGAATGGCCTGACCGACCGAGTACGCGAAGTTCGCGCCAATCGGGGGATTCGGGCTGAGCACGTTGCCGCCGAGCGTACCGACGCCCGCCGCACCGGCCGGCGCGAGACCACCGGGCGTGATGAGCCATGGGTTCTTCACGGGATACAGGCGGGCTTCCTCGGCGAGGCTCTGCGGCGTGAGTTCACGCAGCGGGCTGTAGTCGTCGAGGATGAAGAAGCTGCGGCCGAACGTGCCGATGACCAGGTCGTTCTCCCGCTTCTGCACCTGCATGTCACGCGCCTGCGCCGTCGGCCAGCCGCCCTTGAGCTGCGTCCACTGACGACCACCGTCGACCGTCACAAACACGCCAAACTCCGTGCCTGCAAACAGCAGGTTCGGATTCACGTGGTCCTGAATCACCGACCAGACGTTGTGTTTCGCCGGCAGGTTGCCGGAGATGTTGGTGAACGTGCGGCCGCGATCGGTGCTCTTCACCAGGTACGGCTTGTAGTCGCCCGTCTGCCAGTTGTTGAGCGCCACAAACACCGTGTTCTGGTCGAGGTGCGACGCAAACACGTCGCTGACATACGTCCACTTCGGCACGCCCGGGAAATCCTCCACCCGGCGCCACGTCTTGCCGTCGTCCTCACTCACCTGCAGCAGGCCGTCGTCGGTGCCCACGTACAGCAAGCCGGACTTGAGGGGTGACTCGTCGACCGACACGATCGTGCTGAGATCCGTCGTCGACTCACGGAACGCGATCGAGTCCGGCGGCCACAACTTGCCCATGATGGGGATTTCACGGGGGTCAAGATTGCGGGTCAGGTCCGGGCTGACTCGCGCCCAGCTGGCGCCGCGGTCCTCGGACTTGTAGAGGAAGTTGTTGCCCCAGTAGAGGCGGGTGTTCAGATGCGGGCTGATGATGTACGGCGCGTCCCAGTTGACGCGTTCGCCACCACCGCCGCCCCGGCCACCGCCGGCGGCACCGGCCGCCTGTGCCGCCAGCGTGCCACCCGCGGGCGGACGAATGCCCTGCCCCCGGCCCGTCCGGCGATCGAACCTCGTCAACCCACCGGTCTGTGACGTCGCATAGATGTAGTGATGGTCGACCGGATCGGGAATCGGCTGGAAGCCGTCGCCACCGTTCACGATGTACCAGTCACTCGTGCGGATGCCCCACGAGTTGGTCGTGCCCGACGGACCACACAGCGAGAAGTTGTCCTGCGTGCCGCCACACACCGAGTAGAACGGCGCTTCGTTGCCGATGCCGACGCGGTAGTACTGCGTGATCGGCAGGTTCGTGAAGAACCGCCACGTCTTCCCGTCGTCGTACGTCTCGTACACGCCGCCGTCGTTGCCGATGATGATGTGGTCGCTGTTGGTCGGGTCAAACGTCACCACATGGTGGTCGACGTGCACCGCGAGCGGGCCCTGACCGAGGTCGAAGCCGATCTGGGTAAAGGTCTTGCCGCCGTCACGCGTCCACTTCATGTAGGTGTCGATCACCCACACCGTGTCGCCGTGACGCGGGTCCACGTAGATCTCCGAGTAGTACGCCGGGCCGCCTCCGCGCTCGCGCGCCGTGCGCTCCCACGTGGCACCGTTGTCGTTCGACACATAGAAGCCCATCGAGTCGTTGGGCGTCGGCGGATTCATCGGCGGCAATTCCGGAGCCGGCTGGCCACCGGCGCGGCCACCACCACGTCCACCCGCGGGGGTCTTCGCATCAATCAGCGCATACACGCGGCCCGGCTTCTTCGGGTCGGTTGCCAGCGCGATACGCCCCACTTCTCCGGGAGGCAGACCGTTGGTCAGCTTAGTCCAGTTGCGGCCCCCATCAGTCGACTTGAAGATGCCGCCATCCGGACCGCCGCCGATCATCTGGCCGACGTGCCGGCGACGCTGATAGGTACTGGCGAAGATCGTATTGGAGTTGCGCGGGTCAAACGCCAAGTCGGTGAACCCGGTGTCTTCGTTCACGTGCAACACACGGTTCCACGTGGCGCCACCATCGGTCGTCTTGTAGACGCCGCGGTCGCCGCCGGCCGAAAACAGCGGTCCCTGCGACGCGACCCACACGATGTTGGAGTTGTTCGGGTCGACCAGAATCTTGCCGATGTGCTCCGAGTTTGCAAGGCCCGAGCGTGTCCACGTCTTGCCCGCATCCGTGGACTTATAGAGGCCGTCGCCGAAGTGCGCCGAACGCTGACTCTTGTTTTCGCCCGTGCCCAGCCAGAGAATGTTCGAGTTTTTGGGATCAACGACGATGCAGCACATGTTGTGGGCTGGGTAGTCGTCAAAAATCGGGGTGAAGTTGATCCCGCGATTCTCGGTCTTCCACACCCCTCCAAACGCGGATGCGATGTACCAGATGGTCGGATTCTTGGGATCGATGGCAATGTCCTGCACTCGTCCCGTCACGATGTTGGTCGGCAGACTGCGCCACGTCATCGCGTTCAACGTGTCCGTCGTCAGCCCCTGCGCGGGCGTCTGCCCCGCAGTATTGACTGCCGCGGTGATCAGGGCCACCGCGAGTACTACTGAAAGTCGTTTCATCATGGTCTTTGGATCTCCGTGTTACGTGCTCGACCGAATGGGCGTCGGCATTCTACTACCGTGCGAAACACTTGGCGACCTGCCCGCGACCACCGGCGGCCCATCCGGTGGCGCCGTCACGCGACAGGCTGAAGGTGTGGAGCCCTCGCACCGGAAGCTCCACCGGAGTCCAGCTCACCCCGTCGTCGTCACTGCGGTCGGCCCCTGAGGGGCCGACGGCGAGCCAGTGGCGACCGGTCCCGCCAGGCAGATGAGTCACCACAGAGCGGAAGCCACCCAGCCCTCCGACCAGTGACCAGGTGGCGCCGCCGTCGGACGTGACCGTCACGTTGTCGACCGCTTCCGTCTCCTTCCTGTGTGCCGGCCAGTGGCGGAGTCGCTGAACGCGAGACCTCGTTGTTCGTCCCAGAACGCCATCGCGTCAAAAAACGCGTCCTGGTCCTGACTCACGAACTGGGTCGCCCACGTCGCGCCGCCGTCCATCGTGCGTAGCACCGTTCCCCGCGACCCGCTCACCCACGCGACCTCGGCATTCACGGCACTGACACCACGGAAGGTCACCGTCACGCCAGTGGTCTGCGGGGTCCACGACGGCTGTAGCGCAAGAAGCAGACTCACAACGAGACATGAAGGACTGGTCGTCATGATTCTAAAGAACATAAGTCTCCCAGCCCTCCAGCCTCGTTGTGACTATTGCGGCGTCACTGCCCGATGTGTTTCTTCAGGAACGCGTCCATCCGGTCGTAGATGTAGATCCAACGGCTGTGGACGAGCGAGTCGTGGACGTCGTCGGGAAACACGATGAGTTCGTACTCGATGTTGCGGGCGCGCAGCATCTGCACGAGGCCGGTCGTCTGCGTGAACGCCACGTTGCGGTCGTCGTCGCCGTGCTGCAGAAGCACGGGAGATTTCCAGCCGTCGATCGCCCCGATGACGGACGACTTGAACGAGGTGCTCTCCGGATCCAGCGAGTTGCCCCACAGGTGGACGCCGGCCAGGTCGATCCCTGCGGCGAACAGATCGGAGTTGCGCGCGAGCGCCTGCGCCGTCAACACGCCACCGTATGACAGGCCCCAAATCGCCACACGTGTGGGGTCCACGTCGTTTCTGGAGTGCAGATACTTGCCGGCTGCGAGCACGTCGAGATACTCCGCGTTGCCCTGCCCACCCGAGTTTGGCGCCTGGCGGAACGACCGGCCATAGCCCACGCCGCGCCGGTAGTTGACCGACAGCACGATATAGCCCTTGTCGGCGAGCCACTGATTGATGCCGTAGAACATGTGATACACGTGCCGGTAGTGGTAGCCGAGCAACATCTGCCGCTGCGGCCCACCGTGCACAAACACCATCGCCGGACGTTTGTCCCCTGGCTTCAGATCCTTCGGCAGGAACAACTGATTGTTGAACTTGACGCCGTCCTCCGCTTCCAACGTGACGTTGGTCGGCTCGACGTGCGCTGAGAGCGGATACCGCGGCGGCAGCGTCGGGTACACGACGGTCGCGTTGCCGCCGGCTGCGGGCACGACGCCCACCGACTGCGGCACACGGTAGTCGGCATACAGCACGGCCACCTTGCCGGAGGGCATCGGCACCGGCTGGGTCTCGATGGCCGGAGTCTCGGTCACCTGCCGTGGCGTGCCGCCGCCCGTGGACACGGCAAAAATGTCGCGACGGTCGATGTCGCCGTGGTTGGTCGTGTAGTACAGGGTCCTGCCATCGATCGAAAGGTTGATGGATGACGCGTCTTCGATGATGCCGTCGGTTGTGGTCAACAGGACCGGTTCCTTCGTCGAACCGTTGAGCGCCACCGAGAAGTACCTGTCGTATTCATCGTTCGGCATCTGCGTCGTGAAGATCACGTGGTCGTCGGCCCACTGGATGGCGTTGATGGTGCGGAACGTGGTGCCCGCTGGATCGTGCCGCCAGAATTCGCGCGCCTCGCCTGTCTTCACGTCCGCGACCCAGAACGCGAGGGTGCCGCCGCCGCGGAACTCCGCGCGGAACAATCCGGGAATGGTCAGCCCCTGACCACCCTGCCGCCCTGCCGCCGGTCCCGCAGGATTGCCGATACCGGCCGCGCCTTGCTGCTGCTGTTGGCCAAACGGCAGACCGGGCCGGCGGATGTACGCGACGCGGGTGCCATCGGGAGACCAGGTGGGGCTGGTGTCGCGATCGACGTCGGGCGCCAGCCAGGTGATCTTGCGGGTCGCAAGTTCATAGACGCCGATGAAACTGTGATCGACGCGATTGCTCACAAACGCGAAGCGCGAGCTATCGGGCGCCCACCGCGGGTTGCTGTTCTGGCCGAACACCGTGATGAACGGCTCCTCCCCACGATCACGGGGGGTCTTGCCGGGGGTGGCGACCACGGGAGCGTTGTAGATTTGCCCGTCCTTCACGTAGAGCGCATGTTTGCCATCCGGTGACAACACCGGTGCGCCTGTCGCAATTTCTGCGAGACGGAAGGCCGGCCCGCCGGACGTACGCACCGCCCAGATCGCGCGCTCGGTGCCATCAGGATTGGAGAGCGGGTTGGCGACCCAGCCGTCGCGATTGCGCGCGTGACCGCGCACAAATACGGCGACACTGCCGTCTGCGGAGACACTCAGGTCGGTGAGATCCACGCCGTCATCGTTCATGAAGGACGTGAGACGCACCGGCTTGAAGTCCGGGCCCGTGGCCGTGAAGACGTTGCGTTTGCCTTCGTCGTAGCTGATCCAGGCGAGCCGTTCGGCGGTCCGCGCGGAGACCAGCGCGAAGGGATACGCGGGGCTCACATAGTCAGCCGGCGTCGGCCGCACCTGCGCCGAGGGTGTCGCCGGCCACGCCGTCACGGTCAAAGCAATCGCGCACACGCTGCCCGTCAGAAACCGCAGCACTGTTTGTGATGTCATGGGGGTCGTCCTCCGTGACGGGAGCCTACCACGGGTTTAGAATCAACGCCGTGCCGTCCGATCGTCGCGACCATGCCTGGCGCGTCTTCGCTGCCCTTGTGCTTCTGACTGCGGGCCTCGCCTACCCGTTGTCCGTCCATCCCCACAGCCTGGCGTTCCGGTACGACTCTGACGCCAAGTTGATTCAGTGGATTATCGGATGGGACGTGCACGCGTTCCTGGCCCAGCCGCTGGCCCTGTTTGATGCCAACATCTTCGCACCGCTCCCCAACACACTTGCGTATGCGGAACACCTGATCGGCAGCGCCGTGCTGGCCGCTCCGGTGATCTGGCTGACCGACAACTACTTCCTGGCGACGAATCTGGTGGCCCTGCTCTCCATTCCGCTGAGTGGGCTCGGCGCCTACCTCCTTGCGCGGCGGCTTGGCGCCGGTCCGCAGGCCGCGTTTCTCGCCGCCGTGATCTTTGCCTTTGCCCCTCCCCGTTTCTTCCGCCTGGCGCAACTGCAGCTCACGACCATTCAGTGGATGCCGTTCTGCCTCGCGTGGCTTCATCAGTATCTGGATAAGGGCCGGCCTCGTCATCTGCGCCTGGCGCTGCTCATGTTCACGGCGCAGGCGCTCTCCGGCGGCCATGGCGCGGTGTTTCTGGCGGTCAGTATCGGAGCGCTCCTGCTCTACCGCGGCGTCCTCGGTGACCCCCTGGCGCCGCTGCGGCGGCTGCGTGACGCGGGAGTCATCGGCATCCTGACGCTGCTGCCGGTGGTGCTAATGTTTCTGCCGTATCTCGATGCCCAGCGAAACGCGGGGCTGGTGCGGACACTTGACGGATGGCGCACGTCCACCGCCAGTTTCCTTGCGTCGCCGTCATACGTGCACACGTGGATCGCACAGGCGTTTCCGGAGTCCTGGCGTACTGGTCCTGACGCCTATCTCTTTCCGGGGTATCTGCCGCTGCTGCTGCCGTTGGCGGGACTGCTGGCCTGGCTCCGGACCCGGCGTGGCGACACCACCTCCCGCCCGTTGCGACACAACAACGCCCTGTTCTACACCGCGCTGGGAGGCGGTTGTTTTGCCCTGCTCCTGGGACCACCATACGGTGTCTGGCAATGGGTCTACGACTGGCCCATCCTGAACTTCATCCGCGTGCCCACCCGCTTCTCCCTGGTGCTGATGCTGGCGCTGGCCATGCTGGCCGCGCTCGGATTTGAACGTGTGGCTCGCGCCTGGCCGGCGCGCAGACGGACGGTTGTCGCCACCGTCCTCGCGCTGTTGCTCGTGGGTGAATTTGCGTCCGCTCCGCTGGACGTGGCCGACGCGCGGCACCAACTCCCCGCCATCGATCGCTGGCTTGACAGGCAGATCAAGCCGTTCACGGTGGCCGAAGCCCCGATGCCCCGCGACCCTGAGGACTACAGTGCGCAGAATGCCCGCAACGCCCTGTATATGGTGCACTCCATGGCGCACTGGCAGAAGACCGTCCACGGCTTTTCCGGGGTGCTCCCCGATGAGCACAACCAGTTGTACCGCGCCATGGCGGCGTTTCCCTCAGAGGACGCCATCTCCCGCCTGCGGCGGCTGGGAACGACCTATGTCATCTACCACGCCGACCTGACGAATGCGGAGACGCGCGCGCAGCTCGATCAGCAGTTTGCCCCATTCGCCAACGCCCTGCTCCTGGTGCACGAGGAAGCCGACGGCCGGGCGTACCGCCTGAGGTAGGTAGGGTTTCGGGTAGGGCTTTCGCCTTTCGGCCCAAATTGGCCCCAAAAACCGAGCTGGAAGGCGAAAACCCTACCCGAAACCCTGTGTGGCGGCCGCCACGCGCGCGATCTGGGTGTCGTTCAGTTCCGGGAACATCGGCAACGAGAGAATCGACGGCGCCAGCATCTCGGCGACTCGAAACGCGCCTTCGGCATACCCGAGTTCCGACATCGCTTTCTGACGATGGACGGGAATCGGATAGTGAATCCCGTGCTGGCTCTTCGCGGCATCGAGCCGCTGCTGAAGCCCGGCACGGTCGGTCGTACGGACCACATACAGGTGGAACACGTGGGTCCCCCATGGCGCCACCTTCGGCAGCCCGACTGGAAGGCCGGCCAGCGCCCGGTCGTACGCCGCAGCCGCGCGCTGCCGGCCGGCATTCCACGCGTCGAGGTGCCGCAACTTCACGCGGAGCACCGCCGCCTGAATCGTGTCGAGGCGGCTGTTGCCGCCCTTCTCCAGGTGTTCATACTTCACGCGCTGCCCGTAGTTGCGCAACAGCGTCACCTTGTCCGCCAGATCGGCCCGGTTGGTGGTGACGGCTCCACCGTCGCCGTACGCGCCGAGGTTCTTGCCCGGGTAGAAGCTGAACGCCGCGATATCGCCGATCGATCCGCACCGGCGTCCCTTATAGAACGCGCCATGCGCCTGACACGCGTCTTCGATGACCGCCAGCGAGTGCGCGCGGGCGATCTCCAGAATCGGATCCATATCGGCCGGCTGACCGTACAGATGCACGGGAAGGATAGCCTTGGTCCGCGGCGTGATCGCGCCGGCAATCTTCGTGACGTCAATCAGGCCGTACTCCGGATCGCAGTCCACCAGCACCGGTGTCGCCCCGGCCTCCATGATCGCCAGTGTGGTCGCGATGAACGTGTGTGCCGTGGTGATGACCTCGTCCCCACGGCCGATGCCGCACGCCTGCAGGGCCAGCCGCAACGCATCGGTGCCTGACGCCACGCCAAGGCAGTGGGAGGTGCCGCAGTACGCCGCAAACTCCTGCTCAAACAGCCGCACATCCTGGCCCAGGATGAAGTCCCCGCGCGACAACACGGCGACCATCGCGGCGTCAATCTCCGGCTGAATGGAACGGTACTGCGTGGCCAGGTCAACAAACGGAATCGTCTCTACAGCGGTCATCTTCACGTCCTCAAACGAAGGCCGAGCAACACCAGCGGCCGGAGAATGCTCCACCAGCCGACGATGGGCGTCATCTTGGTGTAGCCGAGTTCATGTGCGGGATAAATTTTCGTGACGGGCACCTCGACGACGAGGTACCCCAGCGTCACCGCCTTGAAGAACAAGTACGGTTCGAGTTCATACGCATCGAGCCAGGCCTGCTGCATGTTGATGCGGGGGTCGTCGCACATCGCCACGCGGAACGCGCGAAAGCCATTCGTACTGTCGGTAATCCGCCGACGCGTGACCAGAGTGAAGAGCCACGGATGCACAATCTGCGTGGCCACCCGTCGATACAGCGGCATGTTGCCATAGTCCCCGCCGGGCAGGTACCGCGACCCCTGCACAAAGTCTGCGCCGCCCTCGACAATCGGCGCCAGCAGTCGCGGAATCTCCTGCGGCCGGTCCTTGTCGTTGCCGGCCATGATCACCACGATGTCGTAGCCGTGTTCCCGCGCGAAGGTGATCACGCGCCGAATGGCGGCACCGACGCCCCTGCGTGGCGACTGCCGCAACACTCGCACACCCAGCGCCTCCACCGCCTCCGCCGTCCCATCCGTCGACCCATCGTCGCACACCATGAAATCGGTGACGCCGGGGATGACGCCTTCGCGCGCGCGTTCTATCACGCGCACGATCTTGGCCTTTTCGTTGAAGGCGATCGGACAGGCCAGCACGCGGAGTGCCATCAGTCGACGCGCGTCACCGTGCCGCGGCGGATGACGTACCGGATGCGGCACGGGGCACATCGCGCGGCATCGGCCTTGAACACCAGCGACCCGCCGCACTCACAGACGTAGCCCGCCAGTCGGCCCGGCACCCCGAGCCACAACGCGTGTGCGGGAACATCCTCTGTGACGACGGTGCCCGCGCCGATCATGGCGTACCGCCCGATGCGCACGCCGCAGACCACGGTGGCGTTGGCGCCGAGACTCGCGCCGAGGCCGACGCGCGTCTTCACCAGCCAGTCCTTGGACGCGTACCGCGCCTTCGCCCCCCGCGCCCGCGGGGACCGCGGCCGCAGGTCGTTGGTGAACACGACGCAGGGACCAAGGAACGCCTGGTCCTCGATTGTGACGCCTTCCCAGATCGTGACGCCGTTCTTGATGGTGACGCCGTGGCCGACGTTCGCGCCCGCTTCGATGAAGGCGTGATCGCCCACGTTGCAGTCCCGTCCGATGGACGCGCCCTTCATCACGTGCGCAAACGCCCAGACGCGCGTGCCGGCGCCGATCCTGCGCGTCTCGACCAGCGCCTGCGGATGCACAAACACGCCGGTCACTTCGACTCCTGCGCGACCGGCACCGGCGCACCGCCCTGGGCAATCGATCGCGCGATGGCCTCAAGGACACGCACCACAGACACGGAAAACGCGCCGTCGCTCTTGCCGAGGTAGCCGGACTTCACGGCGTCGAGGAAATACTGGTTCTGCACCTTGAGCGGTTCCTGCGGCGGCACACGCGGAATCGTGAGGTCGCCTTCACGCGCAAGCAGATGGAACTGGCCGAAGTCGTCGTAATACTGTTCCCGCACCACACTCTTGTCGTAAATACTGATGGGGCCGGCCGGCGCAAGCTCATCCCACACCACCATCTTCGTGTCGCCTACCACCACGATCTCGCGCAGCTTCTTGGGGTCGAGCCAGCTCACTTGAATCGCGCCCACCACCCCGTTCGGGTACGTCAACGTGATGAACGCCACGTCCTCAATTCCTGGGCGCAGGAACGACGCGCCCACCGCCGATGCCGTGACCGGCTCGGCCTCGAGCAGGAAATTGAAGATCGAAATGTCGTGCGACGCCAGGTCATACACGCTGTTGACGTCCTGGCGGATGGGGCCGAGGTTGGTGCGAAGCGCGCGCAGGTAGTGGATGCGGCCTGGCTGTCCGGACATCATCAAGTCGCGCAGCTTCAGAATCCCGGGGTTGAACAGAAACACATGCCCCGTCATCAGGATCAGTCCGCGCGAGGCCGCAAGGTCGGTCAGCGCCAAGGCCTCCGCCGTGCCGACCGTCAGCGGCTTCTCACACAGGACGTGTTTTCCGGCTTCGAGCGCGGCCCGGGTGACCTCTTCGTGCTTGCGCGTCGGCACACAGACGACGACCGCATCCACATCCGGACGCCGGACCAGCGCGTTGTAGTCGTCGACGACGTCCACCCCGGAAAACTGCCCGGCCACGACCGCACGGCGTTTCGCATCCGGATCCGCTGCACACGTCACCGTCGATCCGGACAGCTGCGAAAACACCCGGATGTGATTGGGCCCCCAATGGCCACATCCGACGACACCAATACGCACGCGACTCGATTCCACGACGGAGGATTGTACCCGACGCCCCCGCCTCTGAACTGGGGCACACTCACGCCATGCGACCCGCGTTCCGAGTGACCCTTGGCGTCTTCCTCTGCGGCAGTCTGCTCGCCGTCTCGCTGCTGGGCACCACCCGCCAGCCTTCGTCACCGGCATTTTCTCCGGGGCTGTTCTCCGAACTGACCTGGCGCCCTATCGGTCCGCTCCGCGCCAGCCGGACCAAGGCGGCGTCCGGTGTGCCGTCGCAGCCTTTCACCTTCTACGTCGGCGTGGTCAACGGCGGCGTCTGGAAGACCGACGATGCCGGGCGCACGTGGAATCCGATTTTCGACGACCAGTCCACAGGGTCGATCGGCGCCATCGCGGTCGCCGAATCGGATCCGAACATCGTGTACGTCGGCAGCGGCGAAGGCATGCCCCGCCCGGACCTCTCCACCGGCGACGGCATGTACAAATCCACCGACGCCGGCCGCACCTGGACGCATCTCGGGCTTCGAGACGCCCAGCAGATTCCTCAAATCATCGTCGACCCTGCCAATGCCAATCGGTTGTTCGTCGCCGTGTTGGGTCATCCCTACGGTCCCCGCACCGAACGCGGCATCTTCCGATCACTCGACGGCGGTCAGACGTTCGAGAGGGTGCTCTACAAGGACGAGAACACCGGCGGCATCGACCTCGCATTCGACCCGGTCGATTCACACACGGTGTACGCGGTCCTCTGGGAACAACGCCAGGGGCCGTGGGAAAACGCGGTAGGGACGGGCCCTGGCAGTGGTCTGTTCAAGTCCACCGACGGCGGCACCACATGGCGGCCGCAGACCACCGGTCTGCCGACGTATGAGGAGGGCCTCGGACGCCTCGGCATCACCGTCGCGCCGAGCAACCGCACGCGTCTCTACGCCGCCGTTGATGCGGGACGCAACGGCGGCATCTTCCGATCCGACGATGGCGGCGAGACGTGGCGTCGCACCAATACCGATTCGCGCGTGGTGGCGCGCCCGGTGGCGACGACTATCAGCGCATGTGGATTCACCCCACGCAGCCGGACATCATCCTCATGACCGCCGACCAGGGTGCCATTGTCACCCTCAACGGCGGACGGACATGGAGTTCCTGGTACAACCAGCCGACTGCGCAGTTCTACCACGTGAGTACCGACAACGCGTTTCCCTATCGTGTGTGTGGCGGCCAGCAGGAATCAGGCTCGGCCTGTGTGCAGAGCCGCGGCGACGAGGACCAGATCACCTTTCGTGAATGGAGTCCTGTGGGCGTCGAGGAATACGGATATGTGGCGCCGGATCCGCTGGATCCGGACATCGTGTACGGCGGCAAGGTGACACGGTATGACCGTCGCACGCGCCAGACGCAGAACGTGTCGCCACCGCGCGATCCCGGCGATCGCACGGTGAGAACCCAGCCCATTCTGTTTTCTCCGATCGATCCGCGCACGCTCTATTTCGCATCCAACACACTCTGGAAAACGACCACCGGCGGCCGGCAATGGACGCAGATCAGCCAGGACCTCACCCGCCGCACCTGGGAGGTGCCGGCCAGCATCGGCGTGTACCGGTCGCGGCCGACCGCGCAACCGATGCAGCGCGGCGTGATCTACACGATCGGCCCGTCCTACATCGACCGCGACACGATCTGGATCGGCACCGACGATGGCCTCGTGCACGTGACACGGAACGGCGGCACCACCTGGACCGACGTGACGCCGGCAAGTCCTGGCGGCGCATCGTCTCCGGCCTGCCCGATGGGGCGACGATCAACGCGGTGCGTGAAAACCCTGTCCGGCGCGGCCTGCTGTTTGCCGCGAGTGAACTCAATGTGTCCGTGTCGTTTGACGATGGGGATCAGTGGCAGTCGCTGCGGTTGAACATGCCCGCGACGTCGATTCGGGACCTCGTCATCAAGGATGCCGACCTTGTGGTCGGCACCCATGGCCGTGGCTTCTGGATTCTCGACGACATCTCGCCGCTGCGGCAGATCACGCCCTCAGTCACCGCGTCGGCGGCGTATCTCTTCCGGCCGCCGGTCGCGTGGCGATTCCGGTGGAACAAGAACACCGACACGCCGCTGCCGCCGGACGAACCCGCCATGCCGAATCCGCCGGATGGGGTGACCGTCAATTATTTCCTCGGCCCTGACGTAAAGGGACCGGTCACGCTCGAGATCGTGGAAGTGGACGGCCCTGTCGTGCGTCGCTACTCCAGCGACGATCCCGAGCCGCCTCCCGTCGACGCGCCCAATCTGCCGGACTACTGGATCCGGCCGACACAGCGACTCGCGGCGACACCAGGCCTGCACAGGTTCGTGTGGGATGTGCGGTATCCGCCGCCGGTGACCAGTTTCAGGTACGCCATCGTCGCCATCCGCAGCAACACGCCTCGGAGTCCACACGGCGTGTGGGTGCTGCCGGGAACGTATCAGGTCCGACTCACCGTCGGCGGTCAGGTGTATCGGCAGGCGGTCACTGTGCGCATGGACCCACGCGTGCAAACCACCATGGGCGACCTGACGCTGCAGTTCACGCTGTCACGGACGGTCAACGACTTGATCAGTCAGCTCGCCGCCCTGCGCCCCGGCGCCTCGCCCGAGCGCCTCGCGCAGATTCAGCAGGCCTATGCGCCGCTGCCCGCGCTGTTGCGTGCACTGCAAAGCGCTGATGCACGTCCCACGATCGCGCAGGAAGCGGCGGTCGCAGTCGCTCTCGAACGCGTGCGATTGCTCTTGATGTAGAGCTTTTTCACCATGAAGGGCCATGGTGAAACTCAAAACGTGCAAGAACGTCGCGTTTACCCGAACGTAATCCCCTGCGCGAGCGGGAGTTTCTCGGACCAGTTGACGGTGTTGGTCTGGCGGCGCATGTAGGCCTTCCAGGCATCTGAGCCCGATTCGCGGCCGCCGCCAGTCTCTTTTTCGCCGCCGAACGCGCCGCCGATTTCGGCGCCGGAGGTGCCGATGTTGACGTTCGCGATCCCGCAGTCGGACCCGCGCGCGGAGAGGAACTCCTCGGCGCGACGCATGCTCTCGGTGAAGATCGCACTCGAGAGCCCCTGCGGCACGTCGTTGTGCATCGCGAGGGCCTGATCAAACGTGTCGTACTCCATCACGTAGAGAATCGGCGCGAAGGTCTCGTGTGTGACGATGGCCGTCTGCGCGGGCATGCGGATGATCGTCGGCTCCACGAAGAACGGCCCGATGTCCGGACGCCGTTTGGCGCCACACACGATCTCGCCCCCCTGCGCCTGCGCCTGCTCGATCGCGTCGCACATGCTGTCCACCGCGGACATGTTGACCAGCGGCCCCATCAGGGTCTTCGGATCGAGGGCATCACCAAGCGGCACCTGCTGATAGGCCGTCGCCAGGCGCGCCACCAGGTCGGCCGCAATCGACCGATGCACAATCAGCCGGCGCGTCGTCGTGCACCGCTGTCCCGCCGTTCCGACGGCGCCGAACAGGATCGCGCGTGTTGCCAGATCCAGACGCGCGTCCTCACACACGATGATGGCATTGTTGCCGCCCAGTTCGAGAATCGACTTGCCGAACCGACCCGCGACGACTTCACCGACATGGCGGCCGACGGCGGTGGACCCGGTGAATGAGATCAGCGGCACACGCGGGTCGCGAATCAGTCGCTCGCCGACCTGGCTGCCCGTGCCGACAACAAGGGAGAAGATCCCGGTGACACCGTGATCGGCCATCACCCGATTGCAGATGTGCTGCACAGCCACGCCACAGAGCGGCGCGGGTTCGGCCGGCTTCCAAATCGTCGAGTCACCACAAACCGCCGCCAGCGCGGAGTTCCATGCCCACACCGCGACCGGAAAATTGAAGGCCGAGATCACGCCGACCGGGCCGAGCGGATGCCACTGCTCCATCATCCGGTGCCCCGGCCGTTCGGACGCCATCGTCAGGCCATACAACTGCCGGGACAAGCCGACGGCGAAGTCGCAGATGTCGATCATCTCCTGCACTTCGCCGTGGCCTTCGGCGCGGATTTTCCCCATCTCGAGGCTGACCAGGTCGCCCAGCGGTTCCTGCATCTCGCGCAGGGCATTGCCCAGGTCGCGCACCAGGTCGCCACGTTTGGGTGCCGGCACTTCACGCCATCGCGCGAACGCCTCGGCCGACGCGGCGACCACCTGATCGCAGGTCGCTTCGGTCGCCAGCATCACGCTCGCAATGGGTTCACCGGTGGATGAATTGATCGATACAATCCGCCCGGCCTCATCGTCCTGCATCCAGCCATCAGGACCGATACACGCCCCCGCATTGACTTCTTCAATTCCCAACTTCGTCAGCAACGCCTTGGTGTCAGTCACTTCTTTCTCCCCGGGCCCCAAACCCAGCCACTAACGATACTCCACCCTGGGCGGATGGGCGGATGGGCGAGAATGGGGGATGGGAATGCGGGTGCTGATCGTGGTGGGGGCGCTCTCGCTGGTGCCGGGTGTGGCGTCGGCGCAGTGGTATGCGGGCGTGTATTTGGGCGCCGATTCGACACGGCCGGCGGATGTGAGGGTCACGGGGGATGGGTATGACATCACCTACCCGAAGGTCTCATTCGAGTCGCAGCCGTTTACGTCGCCGCAGTATTACGGATGGCGGCTGGGACGCTTCCTCGATGAGGGCCGGCGCCTGGGCGTGGAGCTTGAGTTCATTCACCAGAAGGTGATTGCCAGGCCGGCGGAACTTGGTCCTGAGGTGACCCGGTATCAGATGACGCACGGATTGAATTATCTGGTCCTCAACGTCATCAATCGGCGGCCGTTCGGACGCACGGCGTACGGCGAGGCTCCGTACGCCTTCATCACGCGGGCCGGCGCCGGCATCACGCTGCCCCACGCGGAGACGACCATCTTCGGTATCTCGCAGGAACAGTACGAATACGCGGGCCTCGGTGCCCATCTCGCCGCCGGATTCGATATCCGGATGAAGGGGCGCCTCTCGCTTGTGACCGAATACAAACTCACATACGCGCGCCCGACGATCACCACCGCGCACAACGGCACCGGACGGATGACCGCGTTGTCGCACCACGCAGCGATCGGCTTCGCATTCGGCCTCTCGCGCTGATATCCTCCGCGCGTGTTGTTCACCTCCTGGATCACCGCCGCGCTCGTGACCGCCGCCGCGGCATTACCGCACCCAACCCTACCCAACCGAGGTTGGCCGCCTCCAGTGCAGGCGGCCCTACATACCCAACCTGACCCACCCTCACTCGAACCCAATCCGTTCACCCACCTCTTTCAGAATCTCGGCCGCGACCTGAAGGACTTCCCGAGCCTCCGGACGGTGACGATCCTTGGCATCGGAGGATCAGCCGCCATCGTGACGAGTCGCGATGACGACCAGGTGGACGACTGGACGATCGATCATCCGGCGGCGTCATGGACGAAGATCGGCAAGGTTGGCGGGGACGGCTGGACGCAGGGTGGCATTGCGATTGGCACCTGGGCGGTCGGCACCCTGATCGACCATCGACTGACGGCCCATGTCGGCAGCGATCTGATTCGCGTGCAGGCGCTGACTGGGGTGACCACCTGGGTGCTCAAGCTCAGCGTGAATCGTACCCGGCCATCCGGCGGTGACCACGCGTTTCCGTCGGGCCACACGTCGGCGACGTTTGCCACCGCAGGCGTGCTGCATCGGCACTTCGGATGGAAGGCGGGTGTCCCCGCGTATGCGGCGGCCGGCTTCGTCGGCCTGACGCGGGTACGCGACCGCTCGCACTGGGTCAGCGACACCGTATTTGGAGCCGCGATGGGCCTGGCTGCGGCCTGGACGGTCACGCGCGGGCACGACGCCCAGTCATGGTCGATCACCCCCGTGGCCACACCGGGTGGCGGCGCCCTCGTTCTGCGCTGGTAGGGCTACCACACGCGAAGACCAGCGTCAGGCGCCCGGAACAGCCGGTGCTGCGATGGGCGCCAGACCTGCCCTGGTCAGCGCCTCGCGATCGAGAACGCTCCGGCACAAGTCACCCATGAGCCGACCCTCCGTGCCGAGTGTCACCTCGGGTGAGGCCGAAGGTCTTCGATCATCGTGCGAAGTTGCCGCTCGACGCGGTCGACCAACTCGGCCGCCGCCGAGCACGTCACCCGTGAGCGCCGCAAGAAGCGCAGTGCGTCCCACCCGCCCAGCAGCTCACCCAGTAGATCCGAAGCCCCCACGTGACACCGCCGTTGCGCCAGTGCCCTCTTCGATGTCCACGCGCACGTACGGCAGCACCACGCCCTGAGCAATGCGTTCACCCTTGAGCACGGTGACCGGGCGTTCGGTCACGTTCATGACCTGGATCTTGAGTTCGTCGGCGGGCCCGCAGTAGTCGCTGTCGAGCACGCCGACGCCATTGGCGACAATGAGCCCGCGCTTGAGGGGGGTGCTGGAGCGCGCAAAAATGCCGAGAAAGTGCCCGGCAGGCACCTCCACGACGAGTCCGGTGGGAATGAGGACGATCGCCCCGGGCGCAATCGTCATCTCGACGTTGGACGCCAGATCGAAGCCCGCCGCGCCGGCCGTCTGATAGGACGGCAGCGGCACGGCGGGGTCAAGGCGGTGAATCCGCACGAACTACTTGCCGCCTGCGGGCGGCGGCGTCGCGCGCTTGAACATCGGCAACACGTCGCGCGTGCCGCGCTCGAGGAACGGCACGCCCTTCTGCATCCACTCGGGCTTCGGCTTGCCCAGCAGGTAGTGGTCGAAGAACTCGTCCTGATGCACGGTCCAGTGCTTCATGTTGTCGCGGTTCCGCAAGCCGTGCAGTTCGCCGTTGTAGTTGAAGAAATACGCTTCCTTCCCCAGCCGGCGCAGCGCCGTGAAGAACTCAATCCCCTGATACCACGGTACCGCGTCATCGGCATCGTTGTGGATCGTCAGGTAGGGGGTCTGCACCTTCTCGACCCAGAAGATCGGCGAATTTTCAATGAATTCGAGCGTCTTGTCCCATGGCGGAGCGCCAATGCGGCTCTGCGTCTTTTCGTACTGGAACTGGCGCACCATGCCGGTGCCCCAGCGGATACCGCCGTAGGCGCTGATCATGTTCGACACCGACGCGCCGGCCTGCACCGCAGCGAACATGTTCGTACGCGTGATGAGGTGCGTGATCTGATAGCCGCCCCACGAGTGCCCCTGGATGCCCAGGCGCTTCGGATCAACGTAGCCCTGCGCGACCACCGTGTTCACAGCGGGGATCACGCACTTCTCGGCATCTTCACCTGGGAATCCGGTGTTGTAGATGATGTCCGGCTGCAGGACGATGTAGCCGTTGCTCACGTAGCGCGCGATATTGACGCTCGTGCCGACGTTGGGCGTCCCGTACGCATGCAGCCCGTCGGTCAGGCCTTCGTAGATGTAGACCATCAGCGGGTACTGCTTCGCGGGATCGAAGTTCTCGGGCTTCGTGAGGATGGCGCGGAGCTTGATGCCATCCGCATTGATGTACTCGATCAGCTCCGACGTGCCCCACACGTATTCGGCCTGCTGGGGATTCGCGTCAGACACCTTCTGCATGTTGCCGAAGTTGCCGTCACTCACCCACAGATTCGCGAACTCCTCAAACCGCGTCAGCGTGAACAACAACCGGTCCGCGTTTTTTGCCTTCGTCACCGCGCCGAACCGCTTGTCGAGCATCACCACCTGCTGTGGTGTGCCGGCCGACGTCGTCACCCGGAAGAACCCGGTGGCCTTCGTACGATCGTTGGTCGCCGACAGCAACACCGGACCTGACGACGGAATCGTGCGCTGTTCCGGATCGAGCGACCGGTACCGGAAGACCATCTGCTGCTTGCGGCCTTCGCCACCCGTCACCATCCGTGCGTTCGTACCGTCGGGACGGATTTCCCAGACGTCGTACTGGTCGTTAATCCAGATCGTCCGGTCGTTGTCAGTCCACCCGGCCATCCCGTACGAGCCGGGCTGGCTCGGCGAGTCATGCGACTCGTTGAAGAACTTCACCGGCAGCCGCTCGGTCAGGTTCACGCGCAGACCGTCCGACACGCGTTGCGCGAACCAGTGCCCGATCGTGTCATCGAAGAACGTCACATACTGTCCGCCGGGCGACAACGTCGCGCCCCCGCCCACCTTCTCGAGCAGCCGCCGACGCTGGCCGTTCCGCACATCCACGAGAAACACGTCGGAGTAGGTGCGGTCCCACGACACTTCCTGCTCATACGGCAGCGACGACGTGCCGATGGCCCACGGGGACGTGCCGGTCGGATTCACCGTCGGCAGGTCGGGCGTCGCCAGCTGGACGAACCGCTTGTCGCCGATGTGCATGACGGCGCGGTAGCTGCGATTGCGTTCCTGCGTCGCGCGTACGCGCTGCATCGGCTGCAGCTGCCCATCCTGGTAGTGCCACAGGTCCACGTTGATCGGGCGCGGCCCCGCATTGGCGCCTGTCGGCGCGGGTGGCGGAGGCGGCGGCGCCGTGTTCACCAGCAGCATGCGACCGTCTTCGGAGAAGCGGGGCGCGCTGTCGTGCACGACCATCCCTGCCGGCATGCCGCGCGTGGCGCCGGAAATCAGTTCGCTCGCGGCGTTCTCGCCGGCCTTCCAGTAGTAGACGCGGAACGGCGAGACGGGCTTTTCGTATTCGGCCTGATCACTGAGAAACGCCAGCTGCGTCCCCGCATCGTCGAACGCGAGGCTTTTGTAGCGGCCGCGGCCCGCGTGCAGCGTGCGCACGGCGCCATCACGCATCTGCCGCACAAACGCGCCGTCCTTCGCCGCATCGGGCGATGAGACGGTGTAGGCCAGCCAGGTGCCGCCCTTGTTCCACGCGAACTCCGTGACCTCGGGAATCGTGATGTCCGCGCCTGTCGCCAGGTTGCGGATGATCAGGTCCGAGCCTGGGTCCTTGCGCTTCTCCGGCGTCGCGGGAGCGCCGCCTGCGCGGCCTTCAGCGGGGGGCGTCTGTTCGGCCGCTGCTCCAGCCGCCGCAGCGGCCTGCCCTGAGCCTGCCGATGGGGCTCCACCACCGCGTGCCCCTCCACCAGCGCGACCACCGCGGCCACCGGCCGCCGGCGCGCGGCCCTTGTGCAGGGCGACCCACGTGGACGACTCAGCCGCAAGCCGGATCGTGGCGATCTGATCCACGGTCGTCACCTGGCCACTCGGCAGCGCCATGATGCCGGCCACGTTGCGAGCGGCGGCCGCAGCCCCGCCGGCACCTTCGCCTTCGCCGCCCGCCGCCGGCGCGCCCGCACCGGCCGCCGCAGGCTCATCGTCGGTCGTCTTCGGAGGCACGATGGTGAAGAGTACGAACTTGCTGTCCGGCGTGAAGTTGGGCGTCGTTCCACGTGGATGTCGGAACTCCTGCCCGGAGGTGAGGTTGCGGACGATCAGTTCGCCATCCAGCGCCTGCGATGTGACCGAGTACGCGAGCCACTGGCCGTCATCCGACAGCCGCGTGCCGCCAATCGACCGCCAATAATCCACGGCGTCGTAGCCGAGCGGCCGTTTCGCCGGCACCTGCGCGCCCACGCTCACGGGCGTCCACGCCCACACCGCCACCACCGCCATCACACCGACAACGCTGACCATGTGCCGAATCAGCCGCTTGCTCATACATGCTCCTCGTAAATACACCAGGGGGAAGTCGGGGCTATTATCGCGGTCCAAGGGTCCGGGAGTCCAGAGGTCCGTATGAAAATTGCTGCTGCTGTTGTTGGCGTTGTCATGGTCGCTGGAATTGCCGCCCAGGATCGGCCGAGGGCGAGGGATGTGGGGATTGCACCGGGTGCAGGGACGCCCGGGGCGCTCAATGCGATCACCGACGTGCCGGACGTGCGGGTCGGCCAGACGACCGTGATCGACGGTGACCGCGTGCGCACGGGCGTGACCACCGTGGTGCCGCATGGCGGCAATCTGTTTCGCGACAAGGTGCCGGGGGCCGTCTTCGTCGGCAACGCCTTCGGCAAACTCGCGGGATCAACCCAGGTGCGCGAACTGGGCACCATCGAAAGTCCGATCGTGCTCACCAACACGCTGGCGGTCGGCACGGCCGTCGAGGCCGTCGTGCGGTGGACACTGGCGCAAACGGGCAACGACACCGTGCGCTCGGTGAACGCCCTCGTCGGCGAAACCAATGACGGAGGCCTGAACGACATCCGCAGTCTGCCAGTCACCCGGGAACATGTCCTCGCCTCGATCACGAGCGCGGTGACCGGTCCCGTGGCGGAGGGCGCGGTCGGTGCAGGCACTGGCACGATCGCGTTCGGATGGAAAGGCGGGATTGGCACGTCGTCGCGCGTCGTGCGGCAGGGCGCGCAAGATCCTGCGTGGACGGTGGGCGTGCTGGTGCAGTCGAACTTCGGAGGGCGCCTGACCATTGACGGCCGTCAGGTCTGGCGGACGCTCACACCGGGTCGCGCTGGTGGAGCGCCGACGACGTGGACACAGGACGCGGATGGCTCCTGCATGATCATCGTCGCGACCGATGCACCGCTTGATGCGCGGGACCTTGAGCGACTCGCCACGCGCGCGGTGTTCGCGATGGCGCGCACCGGATCCACGTTCTCGAATGGATCCGGCGACTACGCCATCGCGTTTTCGACCGCGACATCCAACCGTGTCACCACCACCACCAGCCCGCAGGCCCGAACGTTTCTGCCGACCGATGCGGTCTCGGGTTTGTTTGAAGCGGCCATGGACGCGACGGAAGAAGCGATCTACAACTCGCTGTTGAAAGCCACAGACACCACGGCCAATGGACGAACCGTGCGGGCGCTGCCGGTGGAAGCGCTCAAATTATTGAGGATTGAGGACTGAGGATTGAGGATTGGCAATTGCTCAATTGTGGATTGTGAGATTGATTGAGGGATTGAGGGATTGAGGCGTTCTTCAATCCTCGATCCCCCAATCCTCAATCTCGCGGACGTCAGCGAATTTCCACCGTCCGCGAGTCCGTTCCGCCGCGTGTGGAGCCGATCGTCACGGTGACGGGGCCGGCGCCGCGGATGGTCCACGCGAGTGATCGGGTCTCACCGGGCTTCAGCCACCCGATGCCTTCAGCGGTGCGACGACGCGCGTTGGGATCTGGCGCAGCGCCACCGCGACCGCCGAACCCGCCCGCACGACCACCGCGACCGGCCCCTGCACCACCGCCGGCCTGCCCGACACGGGTGACCGTCTGCGAGGCCGCGAAGTCAATCGCCACGCTGTCTTCGCGCACGATCTTCACGCGCTTCGCGATCTCCAGCGCCGTCGGCAGCGCCCCTTCGTTGGTGACCACCACCGTCAGTTCGGTCGCGCCATCGGTGCCGGGCCTGGTGTTGGCAGACACGATCTTCACCTGCGCCATCTGCTCAGCCAGATAGATGTTGAAGAGGGCCTCGTTGCGCGCCCACTTTTCGAGCATCTCGGGTGGCGGATTCTGCGACCAGAACTTCGGATTCCATCCACCGACTTCGACGGCGCCGAGTGTGGGATGTGTGGTCTTCGTCCACGGCTGGAAGTCATTTTTCCCTGGGCGGTTCTTGTCGAGCCACTGCAGACGTTCCCAGTCATCGGACTGGCCGTCCCCATTCAGATCGGCTTCCGGCAGGCGGCCACCATCCCAGATCTCGTTGCCGTACCAGACAGCGCCGTAATAGAGGTAGCCAAAGTCCGGCCCGTGGCCAAACAGCGGCGATCCGGGCGCGTCAGGATTTGGCGCGGCGCCACCGCGACCGCGATTGGAATAGTTCCAGTACGTGTCGCCCGCCCACGGATACCCGGTGATCTCGAGGCCCCTCGCGTCGAACTTTTTCAGGTAGACGAGATCTTCGGGGAACACGGACTCTTCCGACTTCGAGGTCGACGGGCCGCGCAGAATCATCGGCACCGACGTGTCGAGCGACTGCACAACACCGATGTGCGGGTGGCGGATCAGGAAGTCGAACACGGCGCGGGTCTCGGGCTCCGACAATGGGTACGCCCCGGCGCCCCCCTGCGTCCAGCCGCGACCGCTGTCTTCGGTTTCCGGACGCCAGTTCTCCGGGTAGTTGCGGTGCAGGTCCAGCCCCCCCACGCCGTCTTCGTTCACCCGGCCGTCGCCGTCATTGTCGTAACCTTCCGTGAACATCAGGTACTCGCCCTGCCCCATCGGCACGTTGAGCATCAAGCGGCCCTGAGGATCCCGCGTATCCACGTTCGCGTTACCCTTGCCGGGGCCGACGTACTGACGCATCTGGCGAATGAACCCGTCGCCGTCGAGGTCGTCGCCCGGGTCTTCGTCGAACAGCCCGTCACCGTCGTTGTCCATCGGACGCACCGATGACCGCAGCGTCTGCGCGGTGTAGTGATACAGCGATGCGCCATCCGGGTTGTTGTGGGGCTTGACGTAGAAGGTCTTGGTGTCGACCAGCTTCGTCATCGCCGGATCCTTTCCGTAGTTCGTGATCAGGTGATTCGCAAAGTACAGCGTGGCCTCGATGCCGGAGATTTCGCCGGAGTGCCGCCCACCTTCAATGAACATCGCCGGCTTGTCGGTGTGCCGACCGGTCTTCTTGTTGGTCAGCGTCATCTGCCAGATCTGCCGCCCTTCCAGCGACTGACCGACCGAGTACACCTCGACGAGGTCCGGATGTTCGCGCTCCCACTTGCGCAGGATCGCCGTGGCTTCCTCGTAGGTGTGGAAATGCTGAAAGTCCACCTGCCCCTCGACCAGCGGTTTCATCTGCGTGTAATTCGTCCGCGGAAACACCGACGGGCCGTCACGATGCCCTCCACCCACCCGATACATCGTCGGGTTGTCGCCGCCCGGCAGCTGTGGCCCCTGCGTCCCTGTCGTCGCCGTCCATGCCAGGACGGCGACGAGCGCCGGTCCGAGTGTTGTCACGAGATGTTGTTTCATTGTGTGGTTCCTTCCCTACGCGTTACGCGTTCCCTTCGAGCAGTGGTTCGACGGACTCGAGACGTCCACCCTTGGCGTCACAGACGGCGTACTGTCCGTTGCGCGAATACAGTGCGACGCCGGCATGTTCCCCCCTGGCGTTCACGACATAGAAGTTGATGTTGAAGTTCGGCAGCCCGCGATCGTTGAGCAGGCGCTGCTCGATCGTGTTGCGCTGGATGCGCCGGCAGGCTTCCATGCCCGCGTCCTTGGGATGTTTGCCGCGACGCATCTCTTCCACGATCAACATGGAGGCCAGACTGAAGAGATTGGCTTCGCCACGCCCGGTCGACCCCGCCGCGCCGATTTCCCCGTCAACGTAGAGACCGGCGCCAAGAATCGGCGAGTCACCCAGACGACCCGGAATCTTCCACGCCAGACCGCTGGTTGTCGTGACACCGCAGATTTCGCCCCTGGCGTTGACGCCGTTGCAGTTGATGGTGCCGTAGATGTGGTTTTCGTCCACGAGCCCTTCAGCGACCATGGCCATCATGACGTCGCCCATCGCCTTTTCGCGCCGATTCGGATCGAGGTAGCGAAGCGGATCCGTGCGACGTTTCCACTCGAGCCAGAGACCGCGCGACCGTTCCGTGTTGAGATCCGCTTCAATCGGGAAGCCCATGTTGCGGGCAAACACCTGGGCATCCTTGCCGACGATGAGGTGATGGTCGGTGTGATCCATGACCGCTTTGGCAACCGCCGCGGCCGTACGCACCCCTTCGAGCGCACCGACGCCGCCCGCGCGCTTTTTCGGGCCGTGCATCACCGACGCATCCAGCTGCACCACGCCATCAGCGTTGGGCAGGCCACCGTAACCGACACTGGTGTCCGCAGGATCGAGCTCGACAATGGTGACGCCGGCGATCAGCGCGTCGAGCACATCCTCGCCGGCCATCATCTTGTCGTAGGCCATCTCGACGCAGCTCTTTGGACCGCCATTCCTGCGCGTCTGTCCATTGGCCGAGGCAATCACCACCGGCCGCACACTGCTCTGCACTCGCACCTCCGGAGCCTTGCTGGCGCCTGGGTCTGCCTCGGACGCTCGGGCGACCGGGCCTGTGGCCGCCGCCAACCCCGCTGCCGCCGTCGCCGCCATGAAATCGCGCCTGTTCATACGTCCCCTCCGTCCGCGCCAAGTCTACATCTGTCCACGGTCCGCAGTCCGCGGTCCGCTGGCCGCGGTTCACCTGATAGGATGAACAATTCTGATGTCTGCTCCTGCTCGTGCCATTTCGCTTGAGACCGTCAAGGACGCTGCGACCCGGGTGTACTCGGTCGCTGTCCATACGCCCGTGATCCGGCTCGACCCGATTGCGCGCGGCGGCCCGGAGATCTTCCTCAAGCTGGAAATATTTCAGCCGATCGGATCATTCAAGCTGCGCGGCGCAGCCAATGCGGTGGCGAAGTTGTCGCGCGAGGCGCTGGCAGAGGGCGTCTGGACGGTCAGCGCGGGTAATGCGGCCCAGGGCGTGGCGCTCGCGGCGCGCGAGGCAGGCGCCAAGGCATCCGTCCTGGTGATGGACACCGCTCCAGCCACGAAGATCGCCAGCATCGAACGCCTCGGCGCCACGATCCACCGCGCGCCCTACGAGGAATGCTGGCGCGCCGTCGAGAATCACCGCTCTGATCGCATGACGGGCCGCTTCGTGCATCCGTTTGACGACGATGACTTCATCAGCGGGAATGGCACGTGCGCACTCGAAATTCTCGAGCAGGTACCCGATGTGGATGCCGTGGTCGCCTCAATTGGCGGCGGCGGGTTGCTCGCCGGTGTCGGCTGCGTGATGCGTGCCGCGCGACCGGGTGTGAAGGTGTACGCGGCGGAACCGGAAACGGCCGCGCCGTTGTCAGTCTCCATGGCGTCCGGCCGTCCCGAACGTTTTGACGCGTGGACGGCATCGTATGTGGACGGCGCCGGGGGCAAGTCCGTGCTGCCTTCGATGTGGCCGTTGCTCCAACAGTGGGTGGACGCCTCGATCGTCGTCTCCCTCGACGACACCGGCCGCGCGATGCGCCTCGCGGCGGAACGGTGTCACATCATTGCGGAAGGTGCGGGCGCCTGTGCCATCGCCGCCGCCCTCTCGCCGCAGGTGCGCAACGCAGGCCACACGAAGGTTGTGGTCATCGTGTCCGGCGGCAACATTGACCTCTCGCGTTTTTGCTCGCTCGTAACTGCATGACACCACCCGATCTCGCCGCGCTGCCCCACCGTCTGTCCCGTCTGCACGAATTGGCGATGGACTTGTCCTGGACCTGGAGTCCCGCCCGCGAAGTCTTTCGCCGGCTCGACTATCGCCTCTGGCAGCAGACGCGGCACAACCCGGTGCTGATGTTGCGGCTGATGGATTCGGAGGCACTGGCACGCGCCGCCAACGACGCCGACCTACTGGCCGTCTACGACCGCGCGGTCTCCGGTCTGGACGTGATGCGCACAGGCAACGGCCACATGGGCAACGGGCAGCCGCGCACCTGGTGGCACAGCGTGGTTTCCGCCAGCACCACCGACGTCGTCGCCTACTTCTCCGCAGAGTTCGCGGTCCATCAGTCGTTGCCGATTTATGCCGGCGGCCTGGGCGTGCTTGCGGGTGACCACTGCAAGGAAGCCAGCGACCTCGGCATCCCGCTCATTGGTGTCGGCTTCATGTATCCGCAGGGTTACTTCCGGCAGCGTGTCTCGCCGGAAGGGTGGCAGCAGGAACAGTACGAACGGATCGACTGGGCCAATGCGCCGGTGCAGCGCGCGCAGACGCGTGACCGCAAGCCGTGCATCGTGCAGGTGCCGCTCGGCACACGCACGGTGTTGGTACAGGTCTGGGAAGTGCGGCTCGGTCGCGTGCGTCTGCTCCTGCTCGACACCGACCTCGAACAGAACCAGCCGTGGGACCGCGAACTCTCCGCCCGGTTGTATGGCGGCGGACAGGACACGCGTCTGCAACAGGAGATCGTTCTCGGCCTCGGTGGCGTGCTGGCGCTGCGCGCCCTTGGACTCACGCCGGCGGTCTGGCACCTCAATGAAGGCCACGCGGCATTTGTGATCCTGCAACGGTTGCGCGATCTGTTGGCGGCAGGCACGCCGTGGGAAGACGCGCTCGTGGACGTGCGGCGGTCCACGGTGTTCACCACCCACACCCCCGTCCCGGCCGGCCACGATGCGTTCCCGTTCAGCCTCGTCGAACAACACCTGGCCGGCTGCTGGGGGTCGATGGGCGAAGAGCGTGACCACTTCCTCGCGCTCGGCACCTACGACAACGGCGCAGGTCCGCAGTTCAACATGACGGCCCTGGCCATGCGCTCGGCCGGCGCGATCAACGCCGTGAGTCAGCTGCACGGTGACGTCACGCGCGAGATGTTCGCGCCCCTGTGGCCCGACCTCGCGGTGGGCGACCGGCCCGTCGGCGCCATCACCAACGGCGTCCACGTGCCAACCTGGGTCGCCGGCGGCATGGCCCGCCTCTTCGACCGCCATCTGGGCGCGCAATGGCGCGACCGGTACGACGAACCCGAGTTGTGGCTCCGTCTTCACGAAATCCCCGACGACGAGTTGTGGGCGGCGCGACAGGCGCTGCGCAACTCGTTGTTCCAGTTTGTGCGCGAACGCGCGCGCGAACGTTTCGCGGAAGACGGCGGCGTCTCACGCGCGGTGGCCGGCGGCGCGATGCTCGATCCCGAAGCGCTCACGATCGGATTCGCCCGGCGCTTCACGGGCTACAAACGTCCGGACCTGATCTTCCGCGACGTCGAACGCCTGGCGCGTCTCGTCAACGACGCGCGCCGTCCTGTGCAGTTCGTGTTCGCCGGCAAGGCCCACCCCGCCGACGAGGCCGGCAAGCACCACTTGCAGCAGATCTTCCGCCACGCGCTCGACTCGCGGTTTGGCGGACGCATCGCCTTTGTGGATGACTACGACCTGCACGTCGCCCACCTCCTCGTGCAGGGCTGCGACGTCTGGCTCAACAACCCGCGGAAACCTCTGGAAGCCTCCGGCACCTCGGGCATGAAGGCCGCGATGAACGGTGTGCCGCACCTCTCGATTGGGGACGGCTGGTGGGCCGAAGGCTACGCGGGCGACAACGGCTGGCTCATCGACGGGCGCGCGGAAACGACGGACCAGGGCGTCGTCGATGACGCCGACGCTGCGGCACTCTACGACCTGCTCGAACAGTCGGTCATCCCGGCGTTTTATACGCGTGGCCCGAAGAACCTGCCCACACGCTGGCTGGCCATCGTCCGGCGGTCGATCGCGACGGTGACCCCGCGGTTCAGCACGCGGCGCATGCTGAAGGACTACATTGAGCGGGCGTACGCGCCTGCGTTCAAGCGATAGAATTGGACCACTGATACATGGCTCGAAAAGGGACGGAACCCATCCGCTGTGCGCTCTGCAGCGCAAAGGACGTCGTTGAACCCCGTGGCGACGAGCGGTACTGCCGCGACTGCTGGGACAAGAAGATCGCCGTCGAAGACATCGTGGCGCGCGAGTTCACCCTGAAGCGGTACATCCGGGCCCAGAGCGCCGAGAAGTACCTCGTGTATCACGCCACCCAGAAGCGCCCGGTCGGCATGATCATGGTGATCGACGATGGGTTTGACCTGTTTCTGACCGTGCTGCTCTACCCGACGTTCACCTGGGAAGACCCGGCGTATCACCTCGAGAAGGACCCCGAACAGCGGACGTTCCACGAAATCCTGGTGGACGTCATCGCGGCCGACATCATCGAGCCGTGGGGTGGCGGGAAGTGGCATCTCGAAGTGTTCCGGTCCACGGCGCCCGAGCCTGAGGACTGGAACGGCGAAATGTAAAGCCGGCGTTAAAGGCCGGCCGGCCGAAAACTTTCAGGCGCGCGGGGTCGTCCTATGGGTTGGGTATACTTTGTTGGGAGCTGAAGGCAATGTCGAACCGTAAGGCCACGTTCTTCTATAGTTTCCTGATCGCCGTCGCCTCGCTGGCGGCCGGCATGGTGATCGCGTCACGCCTCGATCTGACGCCCGCATCGTTCGCCCGCACGGTCAATATTCCGGCGACGAACAGCGCCCCGCTTGACGGGCCGCTGGATGCGTCCACGTTCCGGAACATTGCGTCCTCGCAGAATCCGGTCGTGGTCAGCATCCGGACGCGCACCGAACGTCGCTCCGGTCGCGGCGGCGGGGACGGTGGCCTCCTCGAAGAGTTCTTCCAGATGCCCGGCCAGCCCCGTGGGCGGCAGGCTCCGCCCCAGCAGCAGTTGCCCCCCGCGGAAGGTGGCGGCAGCGGGTTTGTGATCGACAAGGCGGGCTACATCCTCACGAACAACCACGTCGTGGAAAACGCGTCGAGCATTGAAGTCTTTCTCTACGGGATGGATCCGAATGGCCTTGAGTCCGGCCTGTCGGCGAAGGTCGTCGGCCGCGACGTGCTGACCGACAGCGCGCTGATTCAGTTGACCGAAATGCCGGAGACGCCCCTGACGGAAGCGAAGTTTGGTGACTCCGATCAGCTTGGCCCCGGCGACTGGGTCATGGCCATCGGCAGCCCGTTCGGTTTCACGAACACGGTGACCGTCGGCGTGGTGAGTGCGGTCGGCAGGACCGATGCGGACCTTCGTCCGGTGCCCGGGCGTGATCTGGAGATGATTCAGACGGATGCGGCGATCAATCGCGGCAATTCCGGCGGGCCGTTGCTCAACGTGCGCGGTGAAGTGGTCGGCGTGAACACGGCGATCATCTCCGACCGGTCCGGCGGCAACATCGGCATCGGCTTTGCGGTCCCGATCAACACGGTCAAGGAAATCCTCACCGGGCTGCGCGGCGGCAAGGTCGTGCGAGGGCGCATCGGCGTGTTCGTGTCGAACCAGCCGATCAGCGCGGCCGATCTGCGCGACCTGGGCCTGCCCTCGACGGGTGCCGCACTCATTTCGCAGGTCAACGCCAAGGGCCCGGCGGATCTCGCGGGCGTGAAATCCGGCGACTTCGTCGTGGAATACAACGGCAAGCCGGTGAGCAAGAGCGACGACCTGACCAACATGGTCACGCGGACGGCCCCCGGCACGAAGGTGCCCCTCAAAGTCGTCCGTGGCGGCAAGCCGCTGACGCTCACTGTGACGATCGAAGAGCTGGACCTGGCAACGGAAGTGGAGACCGCCGGCGGCGACGAACGTCCGGAGGTGACGCCGGAACCTGAAGCCCCGACCGAGATCGGCCTCGGCCTCTCGATCGAGCCGATCACACCGGCGGCGGCGCGCCAGCTCCGCATTCCGCAAGGACGGGGCGGTGCCGTCGTCGCCAACGTGGATCCGTCAAGTGCCGCACGCGGTCTGTTTGCGCGTGGTGACGTCATCCTCGCGATCAATGGCGTCGCGGTGACGTCGGTGGACGAAGTGGCCAAGCGCCTGAGCAGTGCGCGGGCCGGTTCACTGATCGTGGTCGGCGTCTGGCGCGAGGGCGCCGAGCAGTCGGTGCCGATTCGCAAGCGCTGAGAGTTGAGCGGGTGGGTCGATGGGCGGGTGGGCGGTGGCTCAGCCGTCCACCTGCCCATCTGGAAAGACGATGCACCGCGTCAGCGCGGCGCCTGCGCCCACCACTGCCCCGGGCCACACCACACAATCTCTTAATTGCGCTGTGGGATCGATGACCGCCGGTGACTGGTCTGGCGCCCAAGGGGCCTCGACCACAGGGGTTGTGCTCTGCCCTTCCGCGCGCGCAACTCGCAAGACGGCATCCAGGTAGTCCGCCGGCGTACCGACGTCGATGCATGGTGCGTCCACACGCCATGCACGGATGGCGCCGGGCTGATTGGCGACGAGCGTCCGATAAATGCCCGCAACTGTCTCGGCAGGAGTGTTCGCTGGGACGTCCGCAAAGACCCGCGATTCGACCACCTGGACTCCGATGAAATGCCACGTCTCTTCGGTGTGCCCCTTCGGCACAACGGCGATCACACGACCGTCCGCATCCAGTCGCAGCCCGTTGTAATGATCCGGCCTCGAATTTTCCACCACCGCCATCGTCGCCACCGCTCCCTCGGCGCGGGCGGCGTTGTGCGCCGCGATCAGGGGTGACAACGCGAAGTCCGTCAACGTATCGCCGTTGACGATGAGGCACGGGCCGTCATGGCCAGGCCAGAGGGACAGCGCCAGTTTGGGCCCGCCGGCTGACCCGAGGATCTCGCGCTCCCAGGAATACCGAACCCGCACACCCCACTGCGAACCGTCACCGACGATGCCCGTGACTGTCGCAGGGAGGTGATGGAGGTTGAGCACGAGGTCCCGCACGCCCTCACGCTCGAGCCATTCAAGGACGCGCACAATCAGCGCCTTGCCAGCCACAGGCACGGCCGGTTTGGCCAGCAGCCGCGTGAGCGGCGCCAGTCGGGTTCCAAGGCCGGCGGTGAGAACGATGGTGGGCAACATCGACGTAGATCATCCTCCAATTCCTCGATCACGCAATTCCCCAATTCACATCCTCAATCCCCAATCCCCAATCCTCCATGCGCACGAGTAGACTAGCGACGTGTCTCGCGCGCTTCCCGCTCCCGTCCAGATCTATCTCGATCGCACCAAACAAACGTCTGCGCGCGTGGTCCCCCTGACCGGCGATGCGTCGGACCGGCGGTATTTCCGGGTCATCCCGAAGGAGGGGCGGTCGTTTGTCCTGGCGGTGAATGCGGCGGCCTTCGACTACGCCTCGTTGCCCTTCGTGAACGTCGCGGAGCTGTTTGCCGCGATGCCGGTGCCGGTGCCGACCATCCTGGGTGAAGCGGCCGATCACGGCGTGCTCGCCCTGAGCGATCTCGGGGACGTCACGATGCAGGCCCACGTCGGTGCGGCGCCGTCTGCGGAACACGCGGCCCTCTATCGGCAGGCGGTCGGGTTCATCGAGACGATGCAGCGGCGCGGGCGGGAACTGGCCAGTCCGAAGTACGTGCCGTACGGGATCGCGTTTGATGTCGAGAAGCTCACGTGGGAGATGGACTTCTTCCTCAAACACTTCCTCGAAGCCTTTCGGGGCGTCGAGTTTGCGCCGGGAGATCGGGATGCCCTGCGTACGGAACTCGGGGCGCTCGTGGCCACGCTCGCGGCCGAGCCGAGGGTGTTGTGCCATCGCGATTACCACAGCCGGAATCTGATGCTGGCGCACGGGCAGCTGTGGATCATCGATTTTCAGGACGCGCGCATGGGCCCGGACACCTACGACCTGGTGTCGCTGCTCCGCGATTCGTACGTCGATATTTCCGACGAGGACGTGGACGAGTTGCTGGCCTACTTTCTGGCACTGGGCGGCCGGTCGGGTGAGGGCACCGACTTCCGGCGGCGGTTCGACGAGATGGCCCTGCAGCGCAACCTCAAGGCCCTGGGCACGTTCGGCTACCAGACGACCGCCAAGTCCAATACGGTCTACATCCAGTACATCCCGCGAACCTTGCGCTACGCCCGGGCTCAGGTCCACAAGTACCAGCGCTTTGCCCCCCTGCGGGACCTGCTCGCCCGGTACGTTGAGGAGTTCCGCTAGACTAGAACGGATGCACGTCTATATCGAAGACATCGCGAAGCACGTCGGCTCCCCGGTCACCATCAAGGGGTGGCTGGCGAACCGCAGGTCCAGCGGTAAGATCCACTTCCTCCAGGTACGCGACGGCTCCGGGTTCATCCAGGCCGTGATGTCGAAGGCGCAGGTCGGCGACGAGACGTTCGACGTGGCCAGCCACCTCTCCCAGGAAAGCGCCATCATCGTGCATGGCGCCGCGCGCGCGGATTCGCGGGCGCCGGGCGGGTGTGAGCTCGATATCACCGGCCTCGAGCTGGTGAGCGCCGCGACCGACTTCCCCATCACGCCGAAGGCACACGGCGTGGACTTCCTCATGGATCGCCGTCACCTGTGGATTCGTTCGCAGCGGCAGCAGGCCGTCCTCCGCATCCGCCACGAAGTGATCGATGCCGTGCGCGACTACTTCAACAACCTTGGCTTTGTGCTGGCCGACACGCCGATCTTCACGCCGTCCGCCTGTGAAGGCACCACCACGCTCTTCCCGGTGCAGTACTTCGACGATGCGACGGCCTATCTGACACAGAGTGGTCAGCTCTACAACGAAGCGAATGCGATGGCACTTGGGCGGGTGTACTGCTTCGGTCCGACGTTCCGCGCAGAGAAATCCAAGACACGCCGGCATCTGACGGAGTTCTGGATGGTCGAACCCGAGGTGGCCTACGCCAACCTTGAGGACATCATCGAACTGGCGCAGGGCCTGGTGGTTTCGGTGATCGAACGGGTGCTCGAGAAGAAGCAGCGTGAGCTGAAGGTGCTCGAGCGAGACACCGCGAAGCTCGAGCGCATCGCGAAACCCTTCGCGCGCATCACCTATGACGATGCCGTGACGTTGTTGAAGAGCAAGGGCCTGCCCTTTGAGTGGGGTGGCGACTTCGGCAGTCCGGATGAGACCGCGCTGTCGGAGCACTTTGATGGTCCTGTGGCGGTGACGGGGTATCCGAGTGAGATCAAGGCGTTTTATTTCAAGCCGATGGATGGTCGTCCCGAGGTGTCGTTGTCGGTCGACATCCTCGCGCCGGAAGGGTACGGAGAGATCATCGGCGGCGGTCAGCGCCTCGAAGACCTCGACGTGCTGCTGCAGCGCATCAAGGACCACAACCTGCCGCAGGAAGCGTTCGAGTGGTATCTCGATCTGCGCCGCTTCGGCAGCGTGCCCCACGCCGGTTTCGGCATGGGCATCGAACGTGTCGTGTCCTGGATCTGCGGACTCGACCACCTGCGCGAAGCCATTCCGTATCCCCGGATGTTGTATCGGATGTATCCATAGACCGGTGCTGAGTGCACAGTGCACTGTGCTGAGTGCGATTGCTGATTGCTGATATCCCTGATGAAGATTGGATTTGTATCACTCGGGTGCCCGAAGAACCTCGTTGATGGCGAGGTCATGCTTGGCATGGCGCAGGCGGCAGGGCATGAGTTGACCAGTGAGGCGTCCACGGCGGACGTGATCGTGGTGAATACGTGCGCGTTCATCGACAACGCCAAGGAAGAGTCCGTCGATGCCATCCTCGAGATGGCGCAGTACAAACGCGATGGATCGTGCAAGAAGCTGATCGTCACCGGGTGCCTGGCCGAGCGCTATCGCGATCAGCTCAAGACCGAGATCCCGGAGATCGACGTGTGCCTCGGCACCGGCGAAGTACTCGACATCGTCCCCGCAATCGCCGGCCAACCAGCGCCGATGCGACTCTTCAAGTCGCGCGCCGCCGCGTTGGGCACTGAGCACCCAGCCCCCCACATCACGTACCTCTACGGCTCCGACACCCCGCGGGTTCAGACCACGCCGAAACACTTCGCCTACGTGAAGATCGCCGAAGGCTGCGACTACACGTGTGCGTTCTGCATCATTCCCACATTGCGCGGCAGGTATCGGAGCCGGGACATCGACGCGATCGTGCAGGAAGCGGAAGTACTGGCGGCGCGTGGCGTGCGCGAACTGCTGCTGATCTCGCAGGACACGACGTTTTTCGGGATCGACAAGGGCAAACGAGGTGCGCTCGCGGAATTGCTCCGGCGTCTGAATCAGGTCGAGGACCTCGCCTGGGTCCGGCTTCTGTACCTCTACCCCACCACGATCACGGATGACGTGTTGCAGGCGATGGCGGAGTGCGAGAAGGTGTGCCGCTACATCGACCTGCCGCTGCAACATGCCTCTGCCGACGTGTTGCGCCGCATGCGACGTCCCGGCAATCGCGACAGCTACGACAAATTGCTCGCGCGCATCCGCCGTTTCCTTCCGGAGGTCACCCTGCGCACCACATTCATCGTGGGCTTCCCCGGCGAGACCGAGCAGGACGTCGAGGAACTGCTGTCGTTTGTTCGCGACACCAACTTCGACCACGTCGGCGTCTTCACGTATTCGCACGAGGAAGACACGCGGGCGTTCGAGATGGTCGATGACGTGCCGGCGGCGGAAAAACAGGCGCGTCGCGACCGCGTGATGAGGCTGCAGAAACAAATCGTGGCCGCGCGGATGAGGGCCCGAAAGGGCCAGGCCGTGCGAGTCATGGTCGACGGCCCGTCCCCCGACTCCGACCTCGTCGTGCTCGGGCGCCTCGAAGGCCAGGCACCCGACATCGACGCCCTCGTGTACTTCGATCAGTGCGACCCCGCGACCCTCGTCCCCGGCACCCTCGTGGACGCCACCATCACCGGCGCCCGCGGCTACGACCTCGTCGTCACCCCCCTCTGAAAAATGAGCTCGGAGGCGATTTCTGACAAAATCGCCTCCGAGCTCATTCATGCAGATTGGCGAACTCCAGATTTACGAGCGTATCGGCGAGGACGGGTTTGATCGGCTGGTTCGGGCGTTTTATGCGCAGGTTCCGGCTGACGACATCCTGGGGCCGATGTATCCGCCCGGCGACATGGCCGGCGCGGAAGCGAGGCTGCGTGACTTCCTGATCGGCCGATTTGGCGGGCCGGATCGCTATATTCAGCAGCGCGGCCACCCGCGGTTGCGTCAGCGCCACGCGCCATTTGCGGTCGATCAGGCGGCGCGCGACCGCTGGATGCAGCTCATGACGAGAGCCCTTGACGAGGCGACGCTGCCCGACGACGTCACCCTCACCCTTCGCAGCTTCTTCGACCAGACCACCACGTTCATGGTCAACCGCCGTTGACGAGCTCGGAGGCGATTTCGGAAGAAATCGCCTCCGAGCTCATTTTTCTTATAACGGGAGGCCCCCCAACAGCCGAGAGGACTAAGGTGAAGCGTCCCGTGCGTCTCGTGTTTGCCGTGTTGCCTGTCACCGCTCTGGCCGCGTGCGAGGCCTTGAAAGCCCCGACAGAGCCGGGCCTCCCCGCCGGGGCCGTGCGTTACGCGGCCGTCGGCGCGAGCGACACTATCGGCTACGGCGGCTCCGTGGTGTGCCAGCCGTTTGCGGCCTGTCCCGATGGCACGGGCTACGTCCAGACCGTCAGCCGGCGCCTGAAATCCGCGCACTCCGACTTTTCAGATACCAATCTCGGCATTCCGGGCGCAGTCGTGAGCCGCCGGTTGCTCGATCTGGGCAAATCCGTGGGGCGCGACCCGGTGACCAATTTCATCGATGCCCAAATGCCCTTTGTGCCCCGGGCCTCCACACTGGTTACCGTCTTTGCCGGTGGCAATGACGTCAACATCGTCGCGGCGGCGGTCAAGGCCGGTCAGGCCAACGGCAACGTGGACGCCTACATTACGGCCCAGATCACCTCCTTCGCGCAGGAATTCCGGGACCTGCTCACCGGCATCCGCGCCCGGGCGACGACGACCACGGTCATTGTTCTGAACCTGCCGAACCTGTCGCGGTTGCCCTACGCCAGCAGCCTGAACCCGACCGAACGCGAGTGGATGCGGCGGCTGGCTGTGGGTTATTCGGCGGCCATGAACGCCACCCGGTCCGCCGACGTGCTCATCGTGGATCTCATGTGCCACGCCCCGATGTACGACGCCGGCAACTACTCCTCCGACGGCTTCCACCCCAATGATGTCGGCTACCGCCGACTGGCGGACCTGGTCTCGGAGGCCATCGCCACCCCCCCGGGGGCACCGGCCACGGCGTGCGTGTTCATGAACTGAGCTGCTGGGCAACTGGGTGACTGGGCGGTTGGTAGCCCATGAACCATGAACCGATGAACCAGTAACCCACGCGCGGTGTATACTTGCGGGTGCTCGTAGCGGGAATGCGGTGGTAAGTGGGCCCGTGCCCACTTTTTCTGTTTTTAGGCCCCTTTTTCCCGTTCCGGCAACCTGCAGGATCCTGACGTGGCTACGACCCGCGAGCAAGCCGTCGACCGTGTGCGCGAAGCGGCACAACGCGTGGCCGAAAGCCACGGACTGACGATTTTTGATCTTCAGTTCCGGCGCGAATCCATCGGCTGGGTGCTGCGGGTGATGGTCGATCGACCATGGGACGTGTCGAAGGGCCCCGAACAGCCCGGAGACGCGGTCGGGATTGGGGATTGCCAGAAGGTCAGTCATGACCTGAGCGCCCTGCTCGACGTGGAAGACGACCTCGGGGCGGCACTCGACAAGGCCTACACCTTGGAAGTGTCCTCACCGGGTTTGGATCGACCGTTACGAAGCGAAGACGACTACCGGCGGTTCACCGGGCGTCTCGCGAAGATTGTGACGTCAGCGCCAGTGGACGGCCAGACGAGTTTCTCGGGCCGGATCACGGGAGTGGACGAAGGATCGGTGTTGCTGGCAGAAGGCCGGCGGACACACCGGGTGCCGGTGGCGGCGGTCAAACGCGCCCGGCTGGACGTGGAGTTCTGATTATGGCGACCGAACTGCAGCAGATGATTGACGTGGTAGCGAAGGACAAGGGCATCGACCCGTCCATCGTTGTCGGAGCGATTGAGGACGCGTATCTCGCGGCCGCGCGCAAGGTGTTCAAGGAAGAAGAAGACCTGCGCACACGGTTCAACCTCGACACCGGGCTCGTGGAACTCTACGCGGTGAAGCAGATTGTGGAGGCGGTAGCCGACCCGCACCGTGAAATCGCGCTGGCCGATGCCCAGGCGGAATACGGCGAAGAAGCCGAAGCGGGGATGGAAATCGAATTCCCGAAGGAAACCGAAAAGCTCGGTCGCATCGCGGCGCAGACGGCCAAGCAGGTCATCGCCCAGCGCGTGCGCGAAGCGGAGCGCGAGAAGATTCACGGCGAGTTCAGCCAGCGCGTCGGCGAAGTGGTCAATGCCCTCGTCAAGCGTTTCGAAAGCGGCGATCTCATCGTGGAGATCGGCCGCGTCGAAGGCCAGATCCCGCGCAGGGAACAGTCGCGCGCCGAAAACTACGCCATCGGCGACCGTGTGCGCGCCGTCATCAAGACCGTGACGCGCAACGCCAAGGGCCCGCAGGTCGTGCTCTCGCGCACGGATCCGGCATTGCTCATCAAGCTGTTCGAGCAGGAAGTGCCGGAGATCTACGACGGCACGGTCATGATTCGCGGCTGCGTGCGTGAGGCGGGCGATCGTGCGAAGCTCGCCGTGTTCTCCCGCGAACGCGACGTGGATCCGGTCGGCGCCTGCGTCGGCATGCGCGGCACCCGTGTGCAGGCGATCATCCGCGAACTCCGCGGCGAAAAAATCGACATTGTCGAATGGTCGGAAGATCCGGTCGACTTCGTCACCAAGGCCCTCAGCCCCGCCCGTGTCCAGCGCGTCACGATTGTCGACGATGAGGCGCGCGTGATGGAGGTGCTGGTCGAAGATCGGCAGCTGTCGCTGGCCATCGGCAAGAAGGGTCAGAACGTGCGGCTCGCCGCGAAGCTGACCGGCTGGAAGATCGACATCAAGAGCGACGAGGACAAGAAGAAGGAAGTCGAGCTGCAGTTGGCCGGCCTCGAGTTCGGCGAGACACGTGAGGCTGAAGCGCCCCTGACGTTGCCCGATATCCACGACGAAGTCATCTCGCAGCTCAAGGCTGCAGGCTTTACGTCGGCAGACAAGATTCGCGAGGCCGGCACCGAGGCGCTGGCCGCGATTCCCGGGTTCGATGCGGAAACGGTCGAGGCGGTGCTCGCAGCTGCGGGTTCCGCGACGACGACCGAATACGAGTGAGGTAGCGTTTGGCCACTGTCCGGATTTACAAAGTCGCTGAGCTCCTGGGTCTGTCGAGCCAGGACGCGATGAGCCTGCTCAAGAGCGAGACCGGCATCGAGGTGAAGAGTGCCTCGAGTTCCGTCGAGGAGATCGTTGCGCGGCAGTTTGTCGAGCGCGAGGCGCGCAAGCGCCGCATCGCGTTGCCGCCGCCGACCGCCCTCTTCGCCGATGCCCCTGCGCCGCCCAAGAAGGGCGCCGTGAAGGCCGGCGCCAAGGCCGGCAAAGTCGTCGAGCCTCCGAAGCCGGCTGCGCCCGCACTACGGCCGCGCCTGGTCAAGACCGTCAAGCCGGCCGGTGGCCAGCCCGAAGACGCCCATGGCACCGCGCCTGCGGAAGACGTCGCGGCGCCCCCTGCACCGGCTGCAGAGCCCCTGGCTCCTGTCGCCGAGGCGGCCGATGCTGTTGCGGCAGGACTGGTGGCCGAGCCGGTCGCGGCGCCTGATGTTCCCGAGGTGGCTGGTGTGGCCGCAGCCGAGCCGGCACCTGCGCCTGCGCCCACAACGCTTGCGCCTCGCGGCAGACTGAAAGTCGAGACCGAGCCCCCGCCTGTGGGGGCGCGGCCCACACCAACGGCGACGGTGCCGGTCCCCCCTCCGGCCCGCGTGCCCCAGGCGCCGGCGGCAGTCACGCCACCGGCTCCACCCGCGATTAGCCCGGTCACGAAGCCGATCATTCGTCCCGGTCGCGTGGTGCCGCCGTCGCGTCGTCTGCGCATCGAAGATCCGCTCACGGGTGAAGCGCCGGCTGCGCGGCCGATGCCGCTGCGTCCGGCAGTGCGTCCCTCCGTTTCTGCCCCGGCCCCGACACGCCCTGCCGAGCCTGGCATGGCCGTGCGTCCCGGCCTGACCGGTCGTCCGATTCCCGCCGGTCCGCGTCCACCACTCGGCGGTCCGCGTCCCCTGCCCTCGCAACCCGTGCGCTCCGGTCAACCCGCCGGAGCTCCGGGCAGTCGTCCGCCGTTCGGACAGCAGCGCCCGGGCCAGTCGACCTATCGCCCGGCCTACTCGGGTCCGCGCGCGCGTGGTCCGCGCCGCGACGATCGGCCGTCCCAGGCGCCGATGGCGATGGAACTGCCGCCGATCACCAAACTCATCACCCTCGCCGAGGGCATGACGGTGAAGGACCTGGCGGACAAGCTCGAGGTCAAGGCGAAGGACGTCCTCAAGAAGTTGATGGACCGTCGCATGATGATGACCATCAACTCGACGCTCGACGCCGAGACGGCACAGCTCGTCTCACGCGACTTCGGTGCGGAAGTGCTCATCCGCTCCTTCGAAGAAGAAGTGGTGGACGTCGAAACCACGGCATCGAAGCCGGAAGACATGGTCGAACGCGCTCCGGTCGTCACCGTCATGGGTCACGTCGACCACGGCAAGACGACGCTGCTCGATGCGATTCGGAAGGCCAAGGTCGCGCAGGGCGAGGCCGGCGGCATCACGCAGCACATCGGCGCCTACTCCGTTGATGTGAACAAGCGCCGGGTCGTGTTCCTCGACACCCCCGGTCACGCGGCGTTCACGATGATGCGCGCCCGCGGCGCCAAGGTCACCGACATTGTCATCCTCGTGGTGGCGGCCGATGACGGCGTCATGCCCCAGACGAAGGAAGCGATTGACCATGCGAAGGCGGCGAACGTGCCGATCATCGTTGCGGTCAACAAGATTGACGTGCCCGGCGCGAACCCCGAGCGCGTGAAGCGCGAGCTGTCGGAGCTGGGGCTGCAGCCGGAAGAATGGGGCGGCACCACCGTCACGGTCGAGGTCTCGGCGAAGCAGCAGACCAACCTGGATCAGCTGCTCGAAATGATTCTGCTCGTGGCCGACATCGGCACGCTCAAGGCGAATCCGACGCGCATGGCGCAGGGCACCGTGCTCGAAGCCAAACTCGACAAGGGCCGTGGTCCGGTGGCGACCGTGCTCGTGCAGGACGGCACCATCCGCGAAGGCGATCTGTTCATTGCCGGCACCGTGGACGGCAAGGTCCGCGCGTTGTTCGATCACCTGGGCCGCAAGATCAAGTCGGCGGGTCCGGCGACGCCGGTCGAAATTCTCGGTTTGTCGGCACTCCCCTCGCCCGGAGACATCCTCCAGGTCGTGGACGACTCGCTCAAGGCGCGTCAGATCGTCACCTATCGTCAGACGCAGGCGAAGGCCAAGGCGCTCGGCGCGCGTGGCTCACGTCTCACACTGGAATCGCTGCAGCAGCAGATGGCCGAGGGCAACCTCAAGGAACTCGCCATTATCATCAAGGCCGACGTGCAGGGTTCCGCCGAAGTGCTCGCCGACACCCTCGCGAAGCTCTCCGATGAACGCGTGAAGGTGCGCATCATCCACACGGGCGTCGGCGCCATCAACGAGTCCGACGTACTCCTCGCATCCGCGTCCGACGCCGTCATCATCGGCTTCAACGTCAAGCCAGACCGCAACGCGGCGGACGTGGCCGAGCGTGAGGAAGTCGAGATTCGTCAGCACTCGGTCATTTACCACGTTACCGACGAGATCAAGAAGGCGATGACGGGGCTGCTCGAGCCGACGCTCAAGGAAGCGCGCATCGGCGCGGCGGTGGTCCAGGCGACGTTCTCCACGCCCAAGGCCGGCACCGTCGCCGGCTGCATGGTCACCGAGGGCAAGATCACCCGCGCGGGCGACGCGCAGGCCCGCCTGCTCCGCGGCGGCGAGGTGCTGTGGACCGGGCGCATCAGTTCGCTGCGCCGGTTCAAAGACGACGTCGGCGAGGTCAAGTCGGGGATGGAATGCGGCATCAGCCTCGACAAGTACAACGACATCGAAGTCGGCGACATGATCGAGGTCTTCCACATCCAGAAGATCGCGGCGGTGTTCTGACCCCATGGCGCAAGGCTCACGGCCCGACCGTGTCGGCGAACACATCCGGCAGGAGCTGAGCCAGATCATTGCCCAGCAGGTGCACGATCCGGGCATCGGCTTCCTCACGCTCACGCGTGTGAAGGTCACGCCCGACCTGCAGCTGGCGCGTGTGTTGTACACCGTCATGGGTGACGACAAGCAGCGCAAGGACACCCAGAAGGCGCTCGAGCGCGCGATGCCCTTCCTGCGCCGGCAGATCGGCTCGCGCGTGCGGCTGCGCCGCGTCCCCGAGCTCCAGTTCTTCTACGACGAGGCGATCGCCCATCAGGACCGCATCGAGCAGATCCTGCTCGACCTGAAGAAGGAACGCGACGAACGCGAGCCGACCGACGAATGAGTTCCGCCCTCGACGTCGCCGCCGCCATCCGCGCGCACGACCACTTCCTTCTGACCTCACACGCACGGCCTGATGGCGATGCCATCGGATCGCAGCTGGCGATGGCCTTTGCGCTGGACGCGCTCGGCAAGCGTGTCCGCCTGGTCAACAAGGACGCGGTGCCCGGCGCCTATCGCGGCTTCCCCGGCGCGGATCGCATCATCGTGGCGGGCGCCGTGCCCCCCCTCGAGGGCGTTCCCCTGGCCGCAGAAGCCACCATCGTCATGGAATGTGGCGATCTGAAGCGGCCCGAGGTGGACGGGCTGGATCGTCCCACCGTCATCAACATCGACCATCACATCGGTAATGCGATGTACGGCACGGTGAACTGGTTCGACGCCTCGGCAGCCGCGTGTGCCGAGATGGTGGCGGATGTCATCGACGCCCTGGGTGTCACCTGGACGCCTGACATCGCGTCGCATCTGTATCTCGGGATCGCGACCGACACCGGCGGGTTCCGGCACGGCCCCATCTCTGAGCGCACGTTCTCCATTTGTGCGCGCATCGCGGCCACCGGCGTCTCTCCCGCGCGGCTCTCCCGCGAGATCTTCGACAGCTTCTCCATCGGCCGCGTCCGGCTCACCGGCGCATTGCTTAATGCCATGGAGTTGCACCACGACGACCGTCTCGCCGTGTTGTATTACGACGACGAGCTGCTGGCGGCGTGCGGGGCCACGTCTGACGACACCGATGGCCTGGTGAACCTGCCGCTCGGCGCGAAGAACGTGCTCGCGGTGGCGCTCGTACGCAAGCAGAGCGACGCGCAGTATCGCGTCAGCATGCGGTCAAAGGGCGACGTCAGCGTGCGCGCGGTGGCCGTCCAGTTCGGAGGCGGGGGCCATGTGAACGCAGCCGCCTGCTCGATTCCCGGGTCGCGTGCCGACGTGACGCAGTCCGTCGTGCGCGCGATCGGCGCGCTCTTCTAGAACCCTCGCGGAGAGCTACTTGATGATCGCGGTGGGCTTCTTGCCTTCGTACATCAGCGTGATCTCTGACGCCGTGCACAGGTTGAGCTTGGTCCACTCGATCGAGTCGTCGTCTTCGTCGACAACCTTGAGGTCCCAGTTGCACTCGGTCTCGGCGCTGGAGAACACGATGTCCACCTTCTCGCGGTTTGCGAGCACATCCTTGCCCATCACGTCCTCGCCCCATTCGTCGGAGCTGGTCGGGCTGAGGTAGACCTCCATGATGGTCAGACCGGTCCGGTTGACCAGCGTGAAATCGAGATTGCGGCGCTGCTGGGTGGCCTGCAGGGTGATGGACGCAAGGGCGATGACCGCAAGGCACGAGGCGATGACGGCGGACTTCAGATTCGGTCTCATACAAGCACTCCGGAGCAACAAAGAGGACGGCAAGATGCCGCGCTATGCGATGCGCGATCGCCGGGAGGAGATCAATAACAATTTTGGTGCGACGCGTCCCGGCGTGTTGGACAATGGGGAGTGCTTCGCGAGCTCCATTCGATCAGCGCCTGGCAGGCGGCCCTTGCCCAGTCGGCCCAACGGCCGGCCGTGATCTTCAAACACAGCCTGACGTGCGGCACGAGCGCGATGGCGATGGAGGAGATCCAGAACCTGGCCAACTGTGCCGACCTTGACGCGGATATCTCCATCGTCCGTATCCAGGAAGCCCGAGAGGTCTCGCGAGCAATCGAACAGCAACTCGGCGTCCGTCACGAGTCGCCCCAGGTGGTGCTTGTTATTGACGGTCGCGTCGTCTGGCACGCGTCCCATTTCCGCGTGATGGCCGCGGCGATCCTCGCGGCTCTCAAACAGGCCCCCGGTCAGCTCACCACGTTGTCGTAGCCGGACATCAGCAGCCGGCCGGTGCCGTCGATCGATTCCGCGGATTTCCGGGAGCGCGTCTTGTGACGCGGATCGTACCGTCGCGTGTGCTGGGGACGCTCGTCCCCAGTCCGACAGTCCGCAGTCCGAAAATGCGGTGTAATCTGGGTACCCATATGAAGACAACCATCGAGATTGCCGATGACGTGCTTGTGCGGGCGAAGCGGCAGGCGCAACGCGAGGGGAAGACGTTGCGGGAGGTGGTGGAGGAAGCGCTCCGGCAGCGCCTGGCGCAGAGCTCGGCACGAGTCCCCTTCCGCCTGAAGAAGCACACGTTCAGGGGCGAGGGGTTGCTCCGCCACGATGCTGACTGGGAGTCCATCCGCGACACCATCTACCGGCTGGGTTGAGCCGATGATTGCGGTCGACACCAACATTCTGGTCTACGCGCACCGCGCAGACTCCCCGTTCCATCTCAACGCTGACGCCGTGGTGACGGCACTCGCCGAAAGGCCGTCGGCGTGGGCGATTCCCTGGCCCTGTCTCCACGAGTTTTTTGCCATCGTCACCCATCCGCGCATCTACAAACCGCCGACGCCGGTGGCGGATGCGTTGATCCAGATCGATGCGTGGCGTGAGTCTCCGACGCTCGTGCTCCTGCACGAGGAAGAGGGCTACTGGGCCGCCCTGCGGCCGATGGTGGAACGGTCGCTGGTGACCGGTGGTGCCATTCATGATGCACGGATCGCGGCACTCTGCCGGCGGCACGGCGTCACGACGCTGTATTCAACAGACCGGGACTTCAGCCGCTTCCCGGATGTGACGATCGAGAATCCGCTGCTGGGAACGGACTGACATGGCCCCGACCGATCTGCTCGTTGTCGGTGCCGGCCCGGTGGGGCTCGCGTGTGCCATCGAAGCCCGGCGGCATGGACTCACGGCCCGGGTGCTCGACAAAGGCGCCCTCGCCAATTCCATTCTCGGCTACCCGGCGCTGATGGAGTTTTTCTCCACGCCGGACCTGATCGAGATTGGCGGCCACCCCTTCCCCGTCACCGGCTACAAACCCACCCGCGAGGACGCGCTGGAGTACTACCGGATGGTCGCCGCTCGCGAGGCGCTCGACGTGCGGCTGTATGAGGCGGTCGAGGGGATTTCCGGAACTCGCGGCGACTTCACCATCACCACCAGTCGCGGCCCCCATCACGCCCGACACGTGGTGATTGCCACAGGCTTCTTCGACTATCCCAACAGGCTCAACGTGCCCGGCGAAGACCTGCCCAAGGTCACACACTACTACCGCGAAGCTTTCCCGTATGCGCAGCAGCGCGTTGCGGTGATCGGCGCGAAGAACTCCGCAGCGAAGGCCGCACTCGACTGCCATCGCCACGGAGCAGCGGTCACGCTGATCGTGCGAGGGCCGGCGCTGTCGGACCGGGTCAAATACTGGATTCGCCCCGACCTCGAAAACCGCATCAAGGAAGGCAGCATCACCGCGCACTTCAACACTGGTGTCGAGGAGATTCGTGAGACCGCACTCATCGTCCGCGGCCCGGACGGGCGGCGTGAAATTCCAAACGACTGGGTACTTGCGATGACCGGATACCATCCGGATTTTGATTTCCTTCAGCGCCTGGGGATCACGCTGGCCGACGACGGCGTGAAGACGCCGGTGTGTGATCCCACGACATTCGAGACCATGCGGCCCGGCGTGTACATTGCGGGCACCGTGTGCGGCGGCATGAACACCGGCCGCTGGTTCATCGAAAACGGCCGGTTCCACGCACGGCAGATCGTGGCCCACCTGACGGGCACGGCGGCGGCACCGGCGATGCCGGCACCCGGGCACTGGAAGACCGAGGAGTAGAGGCACACGGGGGCCCGTGTGATAGCCTTTCCCGGCTATGAGTGAGTACATCTTTTCGTCCGAGTCCGTCGGTGAAGGCCATCCCGACAAAGTTGCCGACACCATCTCCGACGCGATTCTGGACGCGTGCCTGACCCAGGACAAACGCAGCCGCGTGGCCTGCGAAACCCTGGTCAAGAGCAACCAGGTCGTCATCGCCGGTGAAATCACCACCAAGGCGAAGTTCGACTACAACGAAGTCATCCGCAAGGCGATTCGCGGCATCGGCTACGTGAATGACGACGACGTGTTTCATGCGGACAAGGTGTTCATCACCAACCTGCTGACGACGCAGAGCCCCGACATCAGCCAGGGCGTCGACGCGGTCGCGGCCGAAGGCAAGAAGAAGGCGGAACAGGGCGCGGGCGACCAGGGCCTGATGTTCGGCTACTCCAGCAACGAAACGCCGGAGCTCATGCCGGCGCCAATCATGTTCGCCCACCGGTTGGGCCGCCACCTCGCCAAGGTCCGCAAGGCCGGCAAGGTCGCGTGGCTCCGCCCCGACGCCAAGAGCCAGGTCTCGGTCCGTTACGTGGACGGCGTCCCCACCGAAATCACCAACGTCGTCATCTCCACCCAGCACGCGGCGAGCGCGAAGCACAAGACCATCGAGGACTTCTGCATCAACGAGATCATCCGCAAGGTGCTGCCGAAGGGGATGCTGAACAAGAAGACCGAGTTCCTCATCAACCCGACCGGCAAGTTCGTGGTGGGTGGTCCGCATGGTGACTCCGGCCTCACCGGCCGCAAGATCATCGTCGACACCTACGGCGGCATGGGCCGGCACGGTGGTGGCGCGTTCTCGGGCAAGGACCCGTCCAAGGTGGACCGTTCGGCCGCCTACATGGGCCGCTACGTCGCCAAGAACGTCGTCGCTGCCGGACTCGCCGACAAGTGTGAAGTGCAGTTCGCGTACGCGATCGGCTATCCGGATCCCGTCAGCGTGCACATCGACACGATGGGCACCGGCAACATCTCGGATGCGGCCATCCTGAACGCGGTGTGCAAGGTGTTCGACTTCAAGCCGGCGGCGATCATCCAGACGCTGAAGCTGCTGCGCCCGATCTACTCGCACACCACCAACTACGGCCACTTCGGCAAGACGACCGACCTCGACGCGATCACCTGGGAACGGACCGACAAGGTCGCGGCGCTGCGCAAAGCGGTGTCCTGAGCTCGGAGGCGATTTTTCGTCTGGATGCGGCGAGGAATCGCCTCCGAGCTCATTTTCCATGACCGGTGTTTTGCTCATCGACAAGCCATCCGGCCCGACGTCGCACGACGTTGTGGCCCGGATGCGCCGTGTCAGCGGCGAGCGATCGATCGGACACGCAGGCACGCTCGATCCCCGAGCCACCGGCCTGCTCGTCCTGATGCTCGGCAAGGCCACCCGCATCGCCACACTTCTCACCGGACACGACAAGGCCTACGACGCCACGATTCGGTTTGGCTTTGCGACCACGACGGATGACGCCGCTGGCGAACCCATCAAGGTGAGCGGATGGGCGGATGGGCAGTTGGGTGGGTGGGGAGACGGGCGGGTTCTCTCGGACGACGCGATACGCACCGCCCTCGATGCGACCGTCGGGCCGTTTGAACAACTGCCTCCCCGATACTCCGCCAAGATGGTCGACGGTCAGCGGGCGTACGACCTTGCGCGGCAGGACAAACCAATAGACCTCAAGCGGGCGTCGGTGGCGCTGCATGGGTGGGAGTGGCTGGGGCGCGAGGACGACCGGCTCCACATCCGTGTGTCGGTCTCTGCCGGGTTCTATGTGCGCTCGTTGGCCCGCGACCTGGGTGAGGCTCTTGGCTGCCCCGCCCATCTGGACGCCCTGCGGCGCACGCGGTCGGGCCCGTTCGACGTGACCCGGGCCCTCCCCCTGGCTGAGGCCGAGCGGCTGGGCCCGGAGGTCGAAGCGCACCTGGTGCCCATGGCCGAGGCCCTGTCCGACCTGCCGGCCGTCCGGGTGTCGGAAGCGGGCCTGGTCAATGTCAGGCACGGCAACCCCATCGGCCCGCAACTGATTGAAGGGCCATGGGTTCCGGCTTCGGACACCCTCCGGAAGATCCGCCTGCTCGACGAGTCAGGCGCCCTTGTGGCCCTCGCCGACCTGCGCGGCGGGCTGCTCCAGCCCTCGACAGTGCTCGGCTGACCGGGCTACAATTAACCCTTTGTTGGGGTAAGAGTTACGGCGTTCTGGTCCTGCACACTTCCGTGCACTCTGGGGCGCTCGTGGAAGGAACGATAGATCGTGCTCACCAAAGACCGTAAGACAGAAGTCATCACCACCTACAAGACCCACGAAGGCGACACAGGTTCCCCCGAAGTGCAGGTGGCGATTCTCTCAGAACGCATCACCTACCTCACGGAACATTTCAAGACGCACGCGAAGGACCATCACTCACGCCGCGGCCTGCTCAAGCTCGTCGGCCAGCGGCGTCGTCTGCTGGACTACGTGAAGCGCAAGGACGCGGATCGCTACCTGGAGCTGATCAAGCGCCTCGGCATCCGCAAGTAGCCTCCCGCGCACGCACCACAAGCACACAGTAGAGAGCAGAAGGACAAGACACATGTACCGAAGAGAATTGAAGATCGGCTCATCGACCCTGTCGATCGAGACCGGCAAGCTGGCCAAGCAGGCCGACGGCGCCATCATCATCCGCCAGGGTGACACCATGGTGCTGGTCACCGCCTGCCGCGCAGCCAGCGCGCGCGAGGGCATCGACTTCCTGCCCCTGACGGTGGACTACCGCGAATCCACCTATGCCTCTGGCAAGATCCCCGGCGGCTTCTTCAAGCGTGAAGGCAAGCCCGCCGACAAGGAAACCCTCACCTGCCGCCTGATCGATCGTCCGCTTCGTCCGCTCTTCCCTGCTGGGTGGACGTACGAAACGCAGATTGTCGGCATGCTGATTTCCGCCGACACGGACAACGATTCGGACGTGCTCGCGATCACGGGCGCCTCGGCGGCGCTCGCGATTTCGTCAATCCCCTTCGAGAAGACGATTGCCGGCGTGCGCGTCGGTCTCGTCGACGGCCAGTTCGTGGTCAACCCCACCTACACGCAGCGCAAGGTCAGCAAGATGGACCTGGTCGTGGCGGGCAGCGCGGACGCGATCATGATGGTCGAATCGGGCGCGAACGAAGCGACCGAAGAAGAGATGATCACGGCGCTGGAAACGGCACACGCGGCCATCAAGCAGATCGTGGCGATGATCGACGACCTGAAGAAGGAAGTCGGCAAGGCCAAGGTCTCGGTGTCGGCCAAGGTGATCGACGCGGCCCTGCGCGCGGATGTGGAAGGCAAGGCCTACGAGCCGATCGCCGACGCGATGCGCATCAAGGACAAGCTCGAGAACTACGCGAAGGTCGACGCGACCATCGCCGGGATCGTGAAGAGCTACCCCGAGGAACAGCAGGCCGACGTCAAGTCGATCATCGGTGGTCTCAAGGAACGCATCCTGCGCGAGGAAATCCTCGACCGCGGGCAGCGTCTCGACGGCCGTCGCTTCGACGAAATCCGTCCGATCTGGACGGAAGTCGGCGTCCTTCCCCGCGCACACGGCTCAGTGGTGTTCACGCGTGGCGAGACGCAGGCGCTCGTCACCGCGACGCTCGGCACCGACGATGACGCGCAGAAGATCGAAAAGGTCGACGGCGAGTCGTACAAGCGCTTCATGCTGCACTACAACTTCCCGCCCTTCTCGGTCGGCGAAGTGAAGTTCCTGCGTGGCCCCGGCCGCCGAGAAATCGGCCACGGTGCGTTGGCCGAGCGCGCGCTCGCGCCGGTGATGCCGTCGCAGGAGCAGTTCCCCTACACTGTGCGCGTCGTGTCCGACATTCTCGAATCCAACGGATCATCGTCGATGGCGTCGGTCTGTGGTGGCGCGATGTCGATGATGGACGCCGGTGTGCCGATCAAGGCGCCGGTGGCCGGTGTGGCGATGGGCCTCGTGATGAACGAAGAGAACGGCAAGTGGGCCGTGCTCTCCGACATCGCGGGTGCGGAAGACCACTACGGCGACATGGACTTCAAGGTCGCCGGCACCGCCGCGGGCATCACCGCCCTGCAGATGGACATCAAGGTGAGCGGCATCACGATGGACATCATGCGCAAGGCGCTCGAGCAGGCGCGCCAGGGCCGCATGCACATCCTCGGCAAGATGGCGGAGACGCTCGGCACGTCGCGCGCCGACATCTCCACGTTTGCCCCGCGCATCATCACGATCAAGATTCCGGTCGAGAAGATTCGCGACGTCATCGGCTCGGGTGGCAAGACCATCCGCTCGATCGTCGAGCGCACCGGCGTCAAGATCGATGTCGAAGACGACGGCCGCATCAACATCGCGTCGTCAGACGATGCCGCGGCGCAGAAGGCGATCAGCATCATTCAGGAACTGACCGCGACACCGGAGCTCGACAAGGTGTACATGGGCAGCGTGCAGCGCATCACGGACTTCGGTGCGTTCATCGAAGTGATGCCTGGGGTGGACGGCCTGCTGCACGTCTCCGAGATGGCCAACTACCGCGTGGCCAACGTGCGCGACGAGCTGAAGGAAGGCGAGCAGGTCGAGGTCAAGGTCATCAACATCGACCCGTCCGGCAAGGTGCGCCTGAGCCGCAAGGTGTTGCTCAAGGAAGGCGAAGGCACGTCACCGAAGTATCCCGGTGCGGGCGACGCGTTTGCTGCGAGCAATCCGAGCTACGGTGATGACCGCCGCGGTGGTGATCGTGACCGCGGCCCGCGCCGCGACCGCGGTCCGCGCCGGTAGACTGCGCTGCCCCACTGGCCTCACAACGAGGCGTGGAGGGCTGGGAGCACAATACGTAGGGCCGACTGAACTTGAAGTCGGCCGGCACGCCGAACAACACGAGAGCCGGGCAGGCTTACCTGCCCGGCTTTTTTTTCTCGCCGATAGTCCGTATTACGTGGGTCTTTCCCGAACATAACGGGCCCTTCGGTCCTCGGCTGCGACACACGTTGAAGCGCCGGGGTTCGCTGCGCGAGTCGGCCAAACGCGTTCACGCCGCCCGCATACCTCACGACCACCTCGTTCGTCGCCGGCTGGCAGGAGATACGCGATACAAACCACACGTCTGGCCTGGCGCGCAATGCCGCGAGTACCCGTTTGAGACCGACGGCCGGTTGAGACGCCTGCAGCGTCAGCAGGACGAACCGCCGCCCCTTCACCAGCATGGGCTGCCCTGCAGCAAGAGGCACTGGCAGGCTCTCGACGAGTGCCTGCGGGTCGGTCCCATCGGCGAGTCCCACCACGCATTCGGATGTGGCGCGGTCCAGATGCACCGGCTTGCCATCGAAGAAATAGAAATCGCCGGCATCGGTGACCGAGAGCGGTCGTGGCGTCTGCCCGACCAGCGGGGCTGCAGCGCCATGAACACCGGCTCCGCGGGCCGACACGAGGACGAGCCCCACCGCCAGCGCTCGCCCCCCGGTCCGTCTTCTGACGATGGTGCGCCATGCCGTGTCCGCCTCAATGGCGCCAGGACGGGCTCGGTCACAGATCACGGCGATTCCCCCGGGGCGTTCAACGCCCGATCGGAGCCGATGCTTAAGCATCGGCAGTCAGTACAGAAGGCTCTCTGGCGTCCCCCGGCGCCTGATTTGGCTGGCAGATATTGCGCGCCTGGTTCGCCTGACGCTCGACTGGACCGAGGCGTTCGATCTCGCGGTACACGCCCGATGTGCGCGCCCCGTGCTGCTGGGACTTCTGCTTGCGCATGACGTGCTGGACGCTGGCAGTCCAGACGCACTGCTCGACCGCGCGCGCGCGGACCGCTCGGTCACCGCTGCTGCGGCGCACGTGACGTCATACCTTCGACGCACCGTGCTGGCACACCCAACGACCATGGAACTCACCCGGTTCAACGCCCGGCTGGCCGAGGCGCCGTGGGACAAAGTGCGTCACTACGCCGCGCTGCTCAGGGCGCCGGCCGAACCGGATCTGGCGCTGGTGAGTTTGCCGCCTGCGCTGTTCCCCTTGTATTACCCGGTTCGATTTGCCCGCCTCGCGGCGAAATATGTTCCGCAGGTCTTCCGGCATCGTGCTGATTGATTGCCGGCGGACAGACACCGCATCGAAGCCCGCCCCCGATGCGACTGACGGCACTCAGGCGACGGTCGCGCTGACAGAACAGCGCACGCCCATCCTCAGGCACGCCGAGGGTTGACGTTCTCCAGGACAACTCCCAGCTCCGGCCTGAGGGGGGCGCTCCCATCGTCGGACATGGAGGGTGTCATGCCTGGGGCCGGCGTCCCCATCCGGTCTACTTCAGTCCGGCCAATTTCCCCAGATTCATTGCCGACGTGAACGTCCGCAACGTGGCCCCATCCGGCACCGCCGAGCCATGCACCGTCACGAGAAACCGTTTGGCAACCGCGACCGTGAGTTCGCCGCTGTGGCCGTCGTTGCGCCATTCCTCCAGCGCGGGATGGCCGTCGATGGTGACGGCGCGCTCGTAGCCGTCGCTCGACTCACGGCTGTATCCGGTGGCCATCATCATGCTGAACGGCGCAAACAGCAGCTGCGCAAAACCGGTGTCGACAATCGTGAGGTCCACACTCGCATCGCCCTTCCGGTAGCTGACCTCCGCCTGCGAAAACGGCACGGGGATAGTCATCCGCTCCCCTCTGGGTTTCTCTTTTTCCCAGCCATTCACGTCAGGTAGAAGGGCGATCAGTGACTGGAAGGTGACCGGTTCGACGGTCGCCGTGCCCTCATTGCCACCGCTCAATGCATTGGTGAATCCTTCCAGGGTCTTGCCCATGTCGGCCGCAGAAGCGGCCGTATTCTGGGCCGCGGTGACCGCGGCCTGCGCCGCTTCGTCGGCCGCCTGCTGTTCCGCCGACTTGCCGCACGCCGTCGCCACGCTCATCAGCACCACGACACCAGCCACCTCAATGATTCGTTTGCTCACCGTCACCCTCCCTGTTCCGCCCCTTGCGGGGACAAACGCGTTCATCAGACACCGCCGCCATTGCGACGGTCAAGCCCCGAAACCTCGGACGGCCCCCATTGCCGACGGCACGTTGTTCTCGGAGGCGATGACGCAGGACGAGGAGCCGATCACGCGTCCCAGTCCCGATGTCCCTGGCGGACTCAGTGGACGCGGAAGAACCGCCGCATCCGCTCGATCAGGGACGCCGCCGCCGGCGCGCGCGCGGCGCCGGGCGCCTGCCGGACGGCGTCGAGTTCCTGGCGGCGCGCCACCGCCGCATCGGCAATGGCGCCCAGCAGCGCCGGATGGCTGCGCACGCAGGCGCCAAACGCGTCGGCGGAAATTTCCAGGACGGTGGTGTCCTCCCGTGCAGTGACCGTCGCCGACCGCGCGTCGCCGGTCAGCAGCGACATCTCCCCGAAATAGCCACCGGCCTGCGTGACCGCCACCTCGCGCCGCTCCCCGCCCACCGTGACGGCCACCGACCCGTCCAGCACGATGAACATCGAGGCGCCAGGCTCCCCTTCGCTGACGAGGGCTTCCCCACGGCCGAACAGCCGCTCGGTGGCCGCCCCCGCCAGCGCGAGCTGCCCCTCGGGCGGCAACGGCGCCAGCAGCGGCACCGCCGCGAGATGGCTCCGCCGCCGCTCCAGCTGTGCATCAAGATCGACCGGCGCCTCCTCGCGCTGATACTCAATCTGAATCGGCCAGGGAATCTCGATCCCGCGGCGGCGGAACTCGTACCAGATCGCCGTGCGCACCTCGTCACGGGCGCGCGCATCCGTCGAGAAGTCGGACACCCAGAACCGCGCGTGGAAGATGAGCGCCGAGGCACCGAAGTCGGTCATCACCACATCAGGCCTCGGTTCGGCCAGAACCCTCGGACACCGCCGCATCGCGGCCATCAGGGCCTCGCGCACGACATTCGGCGGATGCTGATAGCCGGTGCCCACCTCCACGATGAGGCGCGTGGGCGCCGCCGGCTCGGAGTAGTTATTGATGGCTTCCTTGCCGACGATGTTGTTGGGCACCACGACGAGGTTGCCGGCCTTGGTCTGGATCTTGGTCGCGCGCCAGGTGATTTCCTGCACACGCCCCTGGAATGGTCCAACCTCAATCCAGTGGCCGGGCTTGAACGGCCGGTCGATCTGCAGCGCCAGTCCGGCGAAAAAATTGCTGAGCGTGTCCTGGACGGCGAATCCCATGACGACGGCGCCGACCGCCGACGTCGCCAGCAGCTGGCCGGGGAAGGCCATCGTCGCGCACACACCGAACACTGCCAGCACCACCGCGTTCTGGACGATGCCGGGGGTCCGCTCCCGGGTACTGTCGCCGAACCAGGGATTAAAGGCGGCGGTGACCGTCGCGTGGATGACGCCAAGCGTGAGCAGCAGCCGTTCGGTCACCGCCAACTGCGCGCCGACGGACGCGAGCCAGGGGCCGCCGGCGAGCGCCAGGTGCAACACGACCGCCGCACCCGCGACCATGGCGGTCAGGTGCAGGCGCCGGCGGATCCTGCTGTTGCGCGCCACCAGCGAGAGCAGCGCCACGCCGGCCAGCAGGGCCAGGCTGGCGTAGAAATGACCGGCCGCCGAGTGGTCCACGCGCGTTACCCCGTAATGCCCTGGCGGAACGCCGCGATGTCCGCGGCGGTAATCGTCACCGCCACCGCCCGTGGATTCGGCCCGCCCTTTGCGTCACGATCCGGATTCACCCCGCGGGAACCCGCCGACGCCACCGTCTGGTTGCCCGTCTTCTCCCCGCCGAGCCTCGAGGTCAGCCCGCCCAGGCCGAAGCGGCTGTCACCAGGCTTGGGGGCCGCCGGCGTCGCGGCCGCGCCGGGCGCAGCGGTGGCGACCGCCGTGACGGGCGTGGGGGCGTAGGTGATCGTGGCCGTGTACCGCGCCGCCACCGTCGCGGTGGCCGTCAGCTTCTTCGAGCTGATCTGGCTCTTCAGGCGGTCGAGCCGGCTCTTGGTTTCGGGGTGCGACGCAAACACGCCGCTGCGCTCCTGCAGGTCCTTGTTGCGGTCGGCCAGCTTGGTGAGGAACGACCCGAGGCCCGACGGCGCATAGCCGGCCGCATTCGACAACTGGATGCCGATCTCGTCCGACGAGTTCTCGTCCCCGCGGTCGAAGTTGTTCTCGAGCAGGCTCTCATACGCCGCGTCGGTGACCCGATCGAGCAACTGGCTGCGTGAAAGCGCAGTCGTACCCAGATCGAGCGTCTTCGACTTCCTGATCGCGTTGATCGTGTGTTTCTGCGTGACGTGGGCCAGTTCATGGCCGAGCACGCCGGCCAGCTCCGACTCGTTGCGGATGAGCGCCAGCGCCCCGCGGGTGATGTGGATGTACCCGCCGGGCGCGGCAAACGCATTGACGCCATCGGTGTCGAGCACGATGAACGTCCAGGAGAGGGCGGGCCGGGTGCTCGAGGCTGCCAGGACGTGTCCCACCAGCGAGACATACTTGTGGACGGCCTGATTCTGCACCACGCCGTACTTCTGCCGCAGCTTCTCGCTGATCGCGGCCCCCATCGCCATCTCTTCCTGTTCGGTGATGATCAGGTCCTTCACCTGATCGACCGCGTCCACCGCGTTGCGGACCCGGCCCGCCACCTGCCCCAGCTGCGCCGAGGCCGGCGCCGCCAGGCCGGCCATCACCAGTGTGCCCCCGATCATCAGCCGCATCATCACCCGACCTCCTGCATGCCATCCCGGCCGGCCCCGGCACCCACCGCGTGCACCAGCACCGCCGTGGTCTTGCCCTTGACCGTCACCGCCCCCATCTCGCGCGTCGCCACCGGCATCGTCAGCCGCGCCCGGGTCGCCTCGCTGATCAGGATGCGCGTGCCGAAGTCCTTGTTGAGCGACTCGAGCCTCGCGCCGAGGTTCACCGCATCTCCGATGACCGTGTAGCTCATGATCGAGGAGGAACCGATGTTACCCGCAATCATCTCACCGGAGTTGACCCCGATGCCGATCTCCAGCCGCGGCATCCCCCTCGCCTCCCAGCCGGCGTTCAGCCGGTCGAGCACCGTCACCATCTCGACCGCCGCCCCGACCGCATGGTCGGCATGCCGGGGATCGGCGACCGGCGCCCCGAACAGCCCCATCACCATGTCGCCGACGAACTTGTCGAGCGTGCCCTGATGCCGGAAGAGCACCTCGACCATCGCCGTGAAGTACTCGTTCAGCTGGGCGACAACCGCCTCCGGCGAGGCCTTCTCGGACGTGGAGGTGAATCCCCGGATGTCAGAGAATAGCACCGACATCTCGCGCCGCTGTCCGCCCAGCGCCACGTCGGGATGCGCGACCAGATGCGAGAACACATCCGGCGACACATACTTCCCGAAGAGCGCCTTGATTTGCCGCTTCTGGTGGCCCTCCACCGCCCATTGCCAGATCGTCCCGCCAAACAACGCCAGCGTCAGCCCGAGCGCCGGCGTCACACTGGCCAGCCAGAGGCCATGCCCGACGGCGCTCGTGAGCCCCCAGGCCAGCGTCATGGCAAAGACGGCAATCGCCGGCAGGCCGAGGCGCAGGAGACACACCACCGCCAACACGCCGGTCACCACGCTCGCCGCCGCCGTCACGGCCGCGCTGGCCCACGCCGGCGCGCGCCGCATGGTGCGGGCCGACAGCAGGTCATCGGCCGCGGCCGCGTGCAACTGTACGCCTGGCAGCGGCGGTCCGCCGAACGGCGACGTGTGCACGTCGTTCTCCGAGAGTGCGGTCAGACCGACGAACACCACCTTGTCGCGAAAGACGTCAGGATCGAGCGCCGGCGCCTCCCCCGCGTGCCATGCGTCCTCAGCGCGCAGCACGTCATAAAACGAGTACGACGGATACGTGCGGGCGCCGTCCGCCGTGGCGTACGGACCATGCTGCCGGAGCAGCATCTGCCGGGACGGCTGCGGCGGCGTGCCGGGCACCGGATCGGCCAGCAGCGCGAGGCGTGTGTCGCCGATGCGCAGCCACTCGCCGTCAACCGACACGTCCTCCGGCTGCCGATTCGTCGCGGCCAGCGCGGCGCTCAGTCCGAGCCACGGAATCATCCGCCCCTGCGCCTCGACGAACGGCAGGATGCGGCGTGCCGTGCCGTCCGGATCCAGGACCAGGAAGGTGTGGCCCACGCCCGCAGCCACATTCGCCAGCGGCTCGATCGGCAACGTGAGATAGGGGCGCCGCTGGAATCCTTCGCCCGGCGCGTACGAAATCCCGGGCAGCGGCGGTGCAACGGCCTCCGGAGCCGCGCCGCTCTCCAGCCCCTCAAACGCGGCATTGGCGGCAAGCACCACATTCCCGGCGCGGCCCACGCTGTCAATCAGGGCCTGATCGGACTCGGCGCCGCTCACGGTGCGCCCCCCCACCGGAAACGCGCCGCGAAGGTCGCGGTCCACGAACAGGATGTCGTAGGCGATCACCCGCGCGCCGGCGCGCGACAGGTAATCCACGGCCCCGGCGTGCACCAGCCGCGGCCAGGGCCACCGGCCGAACACCGGTTCCAGCGCGTCGAGCGACGACTCATTGATCTCCACAATGACGATGTCGTCGTGGGCGTCAGCGGGCCGATGCGTGGCGATGAGCCGCCGATCGAAGGCCGCCAGTTCGATATCGTCGAGCAGGCCGAATCGCGCCAGCCCCGTCGCGGCCAGCCAGGCAGCCAGCCCGATGACCAGCCCGACCGCCAGTTTCCGGAGCGTGGATGTCATTGGTCCAGCGCGGTCATAATCGCCTCGATCCCCTCGCGCAGGGCGCCGAGATCGTAGCCCCCTCGGTCACCACGGCCATACGGCCGGAGCTTCACCGCCGATCTTATCCCTTATCCGACGCTGGGTCGAGGACGAGGAGGTCGACCGGACTACGCGCCTGGCGGCAGCGAGACAGGCACGATGCATCGGATGGCGCCGAGCACGTCCGGCTCGCGTCAGCGGGTCGTTCACTCCAGGGGGACGGCCTTTTTGGGTGGGCTCAGTACGGGTCGGCGTTGACGCGCATGATCAGGACGCTCCCCTTGCCAAACTTGGAGGTGTTGACCAGGTCACTCTTCAGTCTAATCTCCAGCCCTGACGCGTCGACGACTGCAATCTTGGGTTTGAGCAGCGCCAGCGCTGCCGTCCCGGCCACGTTCGGCGACGCCATCGACGTCCCAGACATGGTCGTTGTGCCGCCCCCTCGTTTGGTGGACAGGATGTTCTGCCCCGGCGCCCAGACATCGACGCACGCGCCGTAATTGCTCCAGCTGGTTTCCGAGTCGGAGCTGTCGATCGCGGCGGTGGTCATGATGCCGTTGTCGCCTCGGCCCGTTCTTGCGGGCGACGACGTGCAAGCGTCGGTGCTGCTATTGCCGGCGGCAATCGCATAGAACACACCGCTGGATGCGGATTTGACCACCGCAGCGTCGAGCGCCTCGCTGACGCCGCCACCAAGGCTCATGTTGGCCACGGCTGGGTGCACGGCGTTGGCCGTTACCCAGTCCACGCCCTTGATGACGCTCGAGGTGCTCTCGCACATCTATGAGCCGTTTTTCAGCACCAAGCCGGTCGGGAGCGGCACGGGGCTCGGCATTCCCACGACGCTCAGCATCGTCCGGGCCCATGGGGGCTTCATGATGATTTACAGTGACGTCGGGAAGGGCAGCGTCTTCCGTCTGTACTTCCCCGCCGATGCCGATGCTGATGCCGTCGGCAGCGAGCCCCAGGCTCGGACGATCGATCTCCCGCGCGGGGACGGCGACATGCTGCTCGTGGTCGAAGATGACAGCTCCGTGAGAACCACGATGGCCGCCACCCTTGAGGCGTTCGGCTATCGTGTGCTGCTCGCGCAGGACGGAGCAGAAGCGATCGAGCGCTTCCGCAAGGCGCACTCGTCCATCGCTCTGGTGATCACGGATCTCACAATGCCCGTGCTCGACGGCCCGCAGGCGCTGCGCGCGATGAGGCAACTCGACCCGCGGGTGCCCTGCGTCGTGATGAGCGGCCAGTCGGACGTTGACACCCGACACCTGCCGCAGGACATCTCCGTCTCGGCCAGGCTGCCCAAGCCGTTCACGGCCGCGACGCTGCTGCAGACCGTCTCGAAGAGTAAACGCAGGACGACCTGAGGACAGTCCGCCGGTTCGTGTCTGGCAGCGGCGCCCTGTGGCGCGCGCTTCGCTCGATCCAGTCGTCGTCGACGTCTGCCTGGCCGCCACGTGGCGCGGCAGGTGCTGCCCCATCCGCACATCGTCATGAAGCCCCGGGGTTTTTGCTCCGTGGCTCTTTCCTGCGCCGATCGGCGGGCGGATGCGTGTAGACTGCGCGGCATGCGCCACGCCGTGGCTCTTGCCCTGACCCTTCACGTTGTCGCGTGCGGCAGCCGTGCCCGGCCGCCTGCGGAGGTCATCTACACGAATGCGCGGATCTGGACCGGCGAGGCCGCGCAGCCGGAGGCGCAGGCCCTCGCCATCGCCGCAGGCCGCATCGTCGCGATTGGGACTGCGGATGAGGTGGAACGGCATCGCATCGACGCGACGCGGGTGGTGGATCTTGGCGGCGCCCGTGTGGTACCCGGGTTCAACGACGCGCACTGGCATCTGCCGACACGGCGCACGGCTGATCTGGTCGAGGCCGGCACCGTCGCCGAAATCCAGCGTCGGCTGCGCGAGTTTGCCGCCACGCTTGGGCCCGACGAGTGGGTGACTGGACGCGGATGGGGACCGTCGGACTTTCCGGACCACCGCGCGCATCGCCGGTACCTCGACGAGGTGTTTGCTGACCGCCCCGTCGTGCTCACCGATCGCGATGGGCATCAAGTGGTCGTCAACTCGCACGCGTTGGCGCTGGCAGGGATCACACGCGCCACACGCGATCCCGAGAACGGCCGCATCGACCGCGACACCCGCGGCGAGCCGACCGGGGTGTTGAAGGAGGCGGCGTCGGGACTGGTGCGTCGGCTGATGCCCGACCTGACCGCCGACCAGGTGTACCGCGCGCTGCTGGAACAACTCGACACGGCCGCGTCGTTCGGGTTGACCTCGCTGCAGGTCGCGAGCGGCAGCGGCGCGTCTGGCATCGAGTTCGAGGCGTACACGCGGGCGCTGCGCGAAGGGACGCTGAAGGCCCGGCTTCGAGTGGCCGTACCGTTCGCGCGCGACATCACGCCGGAGCGCCTGCAGGAGTTCGTCGCCGTGCGCGACGCGCATCGCGACGGCCTGCTGCAGTTCGGCATTGCGAAGGGTATGCTCGACGGCACGGTCGACGCCCATACGGCCGCGCTGCTCGACCCCTACGCCCATCACAGCGAAACGGGCCTGCCGATGTGGCCGCAGGAGGATCTCAACCGCGTGGTGACGGACTACGACCGCGTGGGGCTGCAGGTGCAGCTGCATGCGATCGGCGACCGCGCGATCCGGATGGCGCTCGACGCGTTTGAACACGCAGCGCGGGTCAACGGCCCGCGCGACCGGCGCCATCGCGTGGAGCACGTCGAGGTGCCCGACCTGACCGACCTGCCGCGCTTCAAGGCGCTTGGCGTCATCGCCTCGACGCAGGCGATGTTCGCCAGCCCTGACGCGATCACGCTCACCAACTACGCACCGGCACTGGGACCTGATCGCGCGTCTCGCTCCAACGCGTTCAAGCTGTTTGATGACGCGGGCGCCGTGCAGGCATTCGGCAGTGACTACCCGGTGTTCACGATGGAGGTGATGCGTGGCATCCACGCGGCCGTCACGCGCCAGTTGCCGGATGGCACCCCTGAAGGCGGCTGGTATCCCGAGGGGAGAATCTCGGTGGACGCCGCGGTGCGTCACTTCACCCGTGATGCGGCGTACGCGAGTTTTGAAGACGATGTGAAGGGCACGCTGGCGGTCGGCAGGTTCGCCGACTTTGTCGTGTTGTCCGAGGATATTTTCGCAGTGCCGCCGACGACGCTCCATCAGGTCAAGGCCAGGCTGACGGTCATGGGCGGGCGGCACACTTACACTGTCGAAACAGCCCGCCGGTAGGATTGCCGCATGGCCCAACGCACAGTCAGCAGCACCACCGACGGCGGTCCGCGCCGGTACGGCGCACTGCCCCACGCGTCACAACGAGGCGTGAAGGGCCCCCGCCACAGACTCGGTGTGACGTTCCGCCCCGGGGGCGTCACCGGGCGTGGGTCTGTTTCTCCCTGGCGTGATCCTGCTGACGGATGGACTGAAGGCCGCTGCGGGGCATTCGCTGCGACAGTTGGTCGGCCAGCCAGCGCATGACGTCGGGCAACGCCTGACCGACGACCAGCGTGTGCCCTTCCGTGTCGTACCGCCGGAACTGGACGACACGGCCATCACGCCGCAGGGCCCCCATCTGCTGTTCAAGTCCAGCTGCACCGGCCAGCGGATCGAGCGCACCGGCGATCACCAGCACCGGCATCCGCGCGCCCTCTGCTGCGGCGGCCGCGCAACTGCCGGCGATGCACACGACGGCGTGCACCCGAGCGGGGTGTTCCGCCGCAGCGCGTGACACGACGCCCGCCCCCATGGAGTGACCGAGCAGCGCGACGCGGGTACCGTCAAGGCGATGTGAGTCCGCCAAGGCGTCCACCAGTCCCAGCAGGGCCGCAGGTGACAGCGGCGCCAGCGGAGTGACGACGGCCACACCGTGGGACTCGGCAAGCGCCCGAATGGATCCGGCACCGTACCCTCCGAAGAACATCCGTTCGTCGCCGCCGCTGCCGTGTACGGCCACCACGACCGGCCAACCCGCCGCCGGCGCCTCGCCCGGTGGCACGTGCAACAAATGCGGGACAGTCGCCGCACCGACCTGCTGCACACGGCGGGCGGCCGTCAGTGCGGTCAGACGCTCCTCCGCGCGCGACCGCAGGATCGTCAGACGTGCGGCATCACCCACGGTGGTACGGACCAGGGTGTCGAGCATGCCTATCGCGCCGGTCATGTTGCCCGCGAAGAAGGTCAGGGTCAGGCGATCGAACTCACGATTGAGTTGTATGCGGGCGTCGGTGGCCGTGACCGGGCGCTCGGCCAGGGCCAGCTCCAGCTGCAGATAGCCCACCGCCAGCTGATCGCGCAGGGCGAGGGCCTGCGGCGGTTGAGCGGCGGCGTGCCACGGCGCCAGCAGGGCCCACAGGAGACAGAGCCACAGGGCAGCGCGTGGACGACGAGGCGCACAGGGACGGGGGATCGGCATGCGCGATTGTGGCACAGTGCCTGTCGAGCGCCTCCTGCACGACCGTCACGGTGGACAACCGGTCACGCAACCAGCGGGTTCCCTGGCCGAAAGCCGTGGCGACGGCGTGCAGGAGGAGGCTCCCCGTCCAGGCCGGCCGCCCCAGTCATCGCGTCAGACCACGGCGAGGCCGAGATGTTTCAGGGCGAACAGGGCGAGGTCGAGGCGCGATGAGACGCCGGTCTTGTCGAAGACATGTGTCAGGTGACGCTTGACGGTGTCTTCGGTGATTCCCAGCTGCGTCGCGATATCCCGATTCGTGCCGCCGATCACCACCTGGCGCACCACTTCCATCTCGCGGGGTGTCAGCTGCACACGGGACACCGGAGCGTCGCGTTGCGATCGCACCAGCGTTTCCAGCTCCGTGACAAGGTTGGTGACGGCACGGCCTCGCAACCGGTAGCCGCCCGGTACCACCGTGCGAATACAGTCGGCCAGTTCCCGGCGTGTGTCCAGTCCAGGCAGGTTCGGCATGTGCAGACCGAGCAGCAGCACGTCAGGGCGCAGGTTCGCGATCTGCGTCAGCGCGTCTCGTCCGTCAGCGGCCTCTCCTACGACCGTGCTGTCCGGCTGTCCATTCAGCAGGTGACGGAGGCCAAGACACACAACCGGGTGATCATCGGCAACCAGGATACGAATCATCGCAGGGCACTCACCCGTGGAGAGTGTACCTCGACCGCCGTCGCAGGACGTCGCGGGTCCAGAGACGCGGCCTCATCACCCGCCACGGGCGCTGCGCTCACCACCGTTGGCCAGCGAGCGATATGGCCACCACTGCTATCGGGTGACCGGCTTCGTTCTTGCGCGTGCACTGAGCCGGGCAATCATCGTGCTGAAGACCGGCCCGTGGAGCGGGTACACGGCATACCAGTACATCAATCCGGGCAGGCCCTTTGGCGCAAAGAAGGCGGTCTGCACGAGCAGTGTGCGGCCATCCTCCTGCGGTCTGGCTTCGAACTGCAGCCACGCACGGCCGGGCACCTTCATCTCGGCGCGGAGGCGAAGCAGCCGGTTGTGATCAACCGCCTCGACCCGCCAGAAGTCGACCGCGTCCCCAGGGCGCAGTTCATCCGGGTCACGGCGGCCGCGACGGAATCCCACGCCGCCCATCAGCCGGTCGAGTCCGCCCCGCAGTCGCCACAGCCAGTTGAAACTCGGCCAGCCCCACTCCCCGCCGATCCGCGTGAACGCCCGGAAGACGTCTGCCGCCGACGCCGGCACCAGGTGCTGCCGCCGCTCGATGAACATGCCGTCCTGCGCGGTGAAGACCAGCGGCATCCGGTCGCGCTGCGAGGTGGCCAGCGCATCGCTCCATGACGATTCCACGTGGCGCACATCGAGTTCCCCGAGCGCCTGAGCCACGGCCGTCCGGTAGTCGAGTGGGTGCACACCGGGAAACAGACGCCGGGCCGCATCGTCGCGCACCACCACCTCATTGCGCAGGCCTTCGATGAGCGGCACCGCGATCTCGGCCGGAATCGGTGTCACCCAGTGCACCCAGTACGACGACAGCCGCGGCGTGAGTACCGGCACCGGCACGAGCCAGCGGCGCAACCCGCGCACGCGCGCGTAGCCGAGCATCATGTCGCCGTAGGTCAGTACATCGGCGCCGCCGATCTCGACGACGCGTCCGGCGGCCTCCGGGGTCCGGACCGCTGCCACCAGATAGTCGAGCACGTTGCTGATGGCGATGGGCTGCGCGCGTGTATACACCCAGCGCGGACAGATCATGGCGGGCAACCGTTCAGTCAGGTGCCGGATGATCTCGAATGACACGCTGCCCGCGCCGACAATCACGGCCGCGCGAAACTCGGTGACCGGCACTCCCGCCTCCCGCAGGGCGTCACCCGTCTCCTGGCGGGACCGCAGGTGATGAGAGAGGTCGGCGTCAGGATCGCCGAGTCCGCCAAGGTAGATGATGCGCTGCACGCCGGCGTGCCGTGCTGCCGCGCCGAAGTTCCTCGCAGCCGTCAGGTCACGTTCATGAAAATCGCCGGCCGCGCCGGCGGTCTTCTGCATGCTGTGGATCAGGTAATAGGCGCAGGTCACACCCGCCATCGCCGGTCCGAGCGACGCCGCCGACAGGGCATCACCCTGCACAATGTCCACCTGCGGGTGGTCGGCCCAGGCACGGCCCTGCAGCCGGCTTGGATCGCGCGCGATTACACGGACGCGATAGCCGTCCTCCAACAGCCTCGGGACCAGGCGCCCCCCCACATATCCGGTCGCACCGGTGACGAGCAACATGCCTCAATCATTCCACAGTCCTGCGTGAAGCGCGGGCAGGCGGGCTCACCGGAGAAGGCGCTCACGCGCCTGCGCAATCGCACGACGAAAGAACGTCCCTATCTCGCCGACTGGGCACCGCAGTTCGAGCATCGCCCACCCGTCGAAGCCCGCGTCATCGAGAGACTGACGTATCTCGTTCCAGTTGAGGACCCCGTCACCGGGCGGCAAATGGTCGTCGAGGTAGCCATGGTTGTCATGGATGTGGACATGCGTGAGCCGGGCACCGGCGACCTCCACGAAACGACGCCAGCTCCCACCGAGCCAGGTATGTCCGGTGTCCAGACAGACGCCAACCGCCGGGTCAAGGCCCTCCAGAATCGCGGCGAATTCAGCCGGAGCCCCCCCGATCAAGTGCGGCAGCGGAGACTCCACAGCCAGACGCACGTTCAGAGGCGCACAGCGCAGATGCAACGCGGCGATGCTCGCGACGGCATCAGCCACGCGCCCACGCACGTCATGGCGATGCCGCTCCAGATCGCTTGGATGCACCACCAGGATGTCGCCGCCCAGTTGCTGCAGGCCACACGCGCCATGGGCCCATTCCGGTGACCCGGAATAATCCAGCCGAAGTCGGGGGAGGCTTCCGACGGCTCCACCGCGAACAAGGTGATGGCCCCCTGCTCCTCCGCGAATCGCACCGCCGCTCTGACCCCACGCCGAAACGCATCGCCGTCCGCCACCGCGTGATCGGAGGGCGTCAGCACGACGACATCGTCAGGCGCTGCGGCAAGCACGGGCATCAAGGCCATCAGTACGCCGGTGGCCGTGCCTCGACCTGTCGGCTGAAACAGCACGGTCGTCCCCCTGGGAACGTCACCCGGGTCCAGCAGCGGCCGGTGGGACTCATCGACGATGACCACGGTGCGGTCAGGGCGGGCGAGTGGAGCAGTTCTCGCGAGCGTCATGCTGAGGAGAGACTCGCCAGCGGATGGACGAAAGAACTGCTTCGGCACGCCGCCGGTCACGCCGGAGAGTCTGCGGCCGGCACCTGCGGCCTGAATGATGGACCAGATGTGAGAAGGCACGGCACGGCACGGCACGGCACTGCACTTGCAGTGCACGAATGCTGCCACCGTGAACCTGCCTCTGCACTTCGCCAATCGTCATCACGCCGGGCTGCACCTGGCAGAAGCACTGCGGGAATTTTCGGATCGTTCAGATGTCACCGTCCTCGCATTGCCCAGAGGCGGTGTGCCTGTCGCCAGACCCATTGCCGACGCCCTGCGCGCCCCGTTGGATGTGCTGGTCGTCCGCAAGCTGGGTGCGCCGGGCCACGAAGAGCTCGCGCTGGGTGCCATTGGGGAAGGGAGCACACAGGTCAGACACACAGACGCCATGCAGGCCCTCGGCATCACCGCGTCCGTGTTCGACGAGATTGCCGCACGGGAGCGCCAGGAATTGGATCGCCGTGCCCTTATGTATCGCCGCGACGTGACGCATGCCCCCATCCGGGACCGGATCGTGATCCTCGTGGACGATGGCGTGGCGACAGGTGCGACGATGGAGGTGACGATCGCGGCAGTACGACAGCGACGCCCTGCGCAGATCGTGGTTGCGGTGCCGGTCGGGGCACCGAACGCTTGCAGGCGCCTTGCGGCACTCGCCGACAAGGTGGTGTGTCTTCTCTGCCCCACGGCGGCGTCCCGGAAGATGGAGGTCAAGGTGTCGTGACGGCCACACAGCCCCCTCGGACGGGGGGTGGGCCTGCAGTTATCCACTCCCGGGCACATCGCCGTACACCCCTCGACAGAGCACCTGGCGCAACGGCTTGGTCAGGCGAGCAGGAATCACACGTGCTCACCGAACGGGTTCATCTGTGCGCTGGTCCAGATGCGACCGGCTCTAGCGGGTCGGGACACGGACAATGGCGTCGGTGTTGTAGGCCTGTGCGCGGAGCGAGGTGTAGATCCCCGCCCACACGTCATCCGGGAGTGTCTTCGTCCTGGCCATGATCCACAAGTACTTCCGTGACGGGTACCCAATCACCGTGTAGCTGCCGTCGTCGGCAAGGTCAATGACGAGGAACGGCAGCTTGATCGGGATGAACCCCAGGAACTTCATCCTCACGCGCCACTCCGTGTTGAGACCCGGATTCTGCACCGTAGCCGTAAAACGTCTGACGATCCGTGTGCCGTCGAATCCATGTTTGTTGCATGAAAACGTGATCGCGACCTGGCCGTCGTCGCGCAGCGTGTATTGCTCAAGCGCGTTATGACAGCCCTCCTCGTCCGGCGTCGGGAGGTGCCCGAGCACGTGCCAGTCTCCCATGAAGGCCGGCAGGTCGAGCCGGTCGACGAGCTGCAAGGGGGCCGGCGTGGCGCCCGCTTTTCCCGTCGCACAACCGGAAAGGACGAGACAACAGGACAGCGACACGGCGGCCCGTGCCAATCCGTTCCGATTCCGGCCGCGCAGGATCAGCACGCCCCCAGCCAGCGCCACGGCGCCCATCACGATGCCGAACCAGACCGCGTCTGGGTTACCGCCGGTTTCCAAGTGCCGCCAGAGCCCCACGGCGACGGCGACCAGACCAAAAAGCAGCGTTCCCGCACCTGCCAGTTTTATCGCCATTGTCAGTGACCGGCAGCGTGGTGTTCGGCCATGCGCTTGACGTCCAGCACATCGTGTTCGATCGCCCTCCGAATCGTCCCGGCCATCGTCCACCCCAGCGGTGACAGCAGCCGGGACGGGAGCGACTGCGCCTCGGTGCTGAACGTAATGGTCAGGTCGGTGTCCTCGCCGCGGGGTTGGAAGGTGCACTGTGTGTCCACACGGACGTTATGGCCGGTGCTGGTAATCGTGTAGGCGCGGTTGTGCTCGAACGCCGTGACCTCGAGTTCCTCAGTCGCCCCGAGGCCCACCACTTCCCGTGTTTCAAGCCAGCGCGTCCTGAGGCCGAACGGCCCCACAGTGAGGATCTCGCACTTCTTGATGCCGGAGACCCGCTCACTGCAGTGTTCAAGGTCTGTGAACAAGCCAAAGACGGTATCGACAGGCGCGTTGATCGTATTGGTGACGGTGACAGTGACCATGGTCCGACCGCTCCTTCCGGGCGGGACGCCTCCCGCGCCCATCACCATACACCAGGGCACAATCCTCCCTACCGGCAGGCCGGATCCCGCAACGACCAGCAGTCCGGGGATCTCTCCCTGGACCAGCTTTGATCGGGATCCCTTCATGTATGACCATGGCACACATCGAGACAATCTCGATTCGCGAACTCCATCGGCGCACGGGTGCCTGGGTGCGCAGCGCCGGTTCGCCCACGACCTGAGGCGCAGCCTCTGGCATCTGGCCGCGTTCGCGCGACTCAACGCGTCGACGTTCCTGCGGTCGCTCGATGCGCTGCACCTGGTCACGGCCAGCGCCGAAGGCGTCACGCGCATCTACTCCAACGACCGCCACCTGCACGGCGCCAGCGCGGGTGGCGCGGCTCGGCATCGGGTGCATGAGTGACGGATCGCCGGCCTGGCGGCCCTGGGCGCTCGATGAAACCGCGGCGCGACCATTTTTTGTGCGGGCACTGGACGCCGGCATCAACTTCTTCGACACCGCGGACATGTCATCGCTGGGGGTGAGCGAAGTGGACGAGACGCTGGACGCGTTGCACGATCTCGTGCGCACCGGCAAAGTCCGGAACTTCGGCGCCAGTTCAGGGCCGGGGCCCCCGCTCATCCATCCGGGAATGCCTATCGGTAATTGAGGGCCAGTTCGGCCTCCATGTTCCGGATCCGATCCGCGGGTCTGGAATGACTGCCGAGGAAAAAGTTGAGCATACGGTTGTCGTTGCCATACTTCTCCTGGAACCGGGTCCACACTCTGGGCGCGGCCGTCACGTCGAACCCGGCCTCGTGCACATACCGCAGGCCCACACGGTCGGCCTGGTCCTCATGGCCGCGACTGTATGTGCTCAGGCTGGCCACGGTGCCGGCCAGCGCCGTCACCTGCACCGCCGTGCGCAACACGTCGTTCTCGATGGTCTCGGCGGCGGCCGCCACCCCCAACCCCAACAGCTGCCTCCAGACCTCCGACTTGGCTGACCGGCGCGAGTGCTCGTGGGTCACGTGCGCCAGCTCGTGTCCGATGACCACCGCGAGTTCATCGTCCGACATGGCCTCCATCAGGCCGGTATAGACCCAGACGGCACCGTTGCCCATCGCCGCGGCGTTCCATTCGTCCGTGTCCACGACATAGACGCGGATGGCTGATGCCGGCAGATAGGCGGGCATCAACCGACGGGTAATCCGCGCCACGCGATCGACCTGGGGCCCGGAGGTCAGCAGTGAACCGATCACCGCGATGTCCTCGTCGGTCGGACCGGGTTCAAACATCATCCCGCGCTTGACCCAGAGCCCTTCCATCTCGTTGGTGACCGAGAGCACTTCGGCCTCGAAGAGTGCGTCCCCGTTTGGTTTTGCCTCGATATCGAGGGCACGGACGCTGCCGTCCGCCGCTCGGACCCCGCGGACCCTGACCTCATCCCCGAGCACGATCTGGCCCAGGCTGCGGGCATGACGCCCCCTGAAGACGGTGGCCGCATCGACGGACACCCGCTGCCCCTCGACGATCAGCAGGTCATTCAGACGAAACTCCGCATACGCGTCGAGCGAGACGCGACTCCCCGGTTCCAGGGACGACACGGAGGCGCACGACAGCGCCCCGGCCGTCGCCAGCACCATCACCATTGCTCGCCACAGGCTCATCATCACCCTTTGATTATTCATCATGGCGCGCACGATGCACAGCGGCGAGGTAGTACTCTAGACAACGCCATGGCCCTTGACCGACTTGACCTCTCCCTCGCCGCCGACATTGCCGACCTTGCGAACCAGGGACGCGCCAAAGCCCCAGAACGTGTCATCAACGGATACATCCCGGCCAGTGGAAGCCAGGGGCCGCGGTACACGCTTGAGGGACGTCCGGGCGCGTTTCTCCGGATGAACTCAAACAGTTATCTGTCACTGTCGCATCATCCGGCACTGCTCCATGCTGCCGACGAGGCGGCGCGGATCTTCGGCGCGGGCCCTGGCGCCGTCCGCTTCATCGACGGCACGGCGATTCCCCATACGGCGCTGGAAGCACGCATTGCGGCGTTTGTGGACCGTCCCGCTGCCAAAGCATTCAACTCGGCCTACACAACAGTGCTGGGCACCGCGATTGCCTTGTCCGGCCCCGACACCTGCTGGATTGGGGACGCGCTCAACCACAACTGCATCATCCGTGCGATGCGCATCGCGAACATCCCGTCCGAGCGGCGCGCCGTGTTCGCCCACAACGACCCGGCCGATCTGGCCCGCTGCCTCGAGGCGGTGCCCGAGGGGGTGGGACGTGTGATCGTGATCTTCGACGGCATCTTCAGCATGCGCGGCGATGCGGCACCGTTGCAGGACCTGCTGCGCATCACCGCGGCGCACGATCACCGGTTCCGCGACGGCGTCATCACGATGATGGATGATTCCCACGGCATCGGCGCCTATGGCGTGACCGGGCGCGGCACCGAGGAACATGCGGGCGCTCGTGTCGACATCTTCATCGGCACCTTCGGCAAGGCGTTTGGTGTCAACGGCGGGTTTGTCGCGGGAAGTCCCACGCTGATCGAAGCGGTTCGTCAGAAGGCCGACACCTACATCTACACCAACCCACTCGGTGCCGCCGATGCGGCGGCAGCCGTGGCGGCTATCAACATCGCCGACAGCGACGAGGGGCGCGCCCGACTCGCCCACCTCGCCGCTCGGACGCGGCAGTTCCGCGCCGGACTCACCTCGCTCGGCCTGGAATCGATTCCGGGACCACATCCGGTGGTCCCCCTTCTCGTCCGCAGCACCGACAACGTGCGTGCGATGGTGCAGGGGCTCTTTGAGCGCGGCATCCTGGCGGTCGGCCTCACCTTCCCGGTGGTGCCCAAAGGCGACGAGACGATCCGATTCCAGATCAACGCCGCGCACACCGAGGCTGATATCGCTGACGCGCTCGACACGCTCAAGGCGCTGGCGGAATGATTCGAGGCGCGTGTGGCCATGACTGCCCCGACACCTGCGCGTGGGTGGTGGAGGTGCAGGATGGGCGCGCGGTTTCGCTCGGGGGTGACCCGGAGCATCCGTTCACGCGCGGCACACTCTGCGCGAAGGTCAATCATTACCTCGAACGTGTGTACCACCCCGAGCGGGTCCTCCACCCGCTGCGGCGGGTGGGCGCCAAGGGCGGGGGGCGCTTCGAGCGCGTGAGCTGGGACGAAGCGCTGACCGACATCGCGCAGCGCTGGCAGGCGATCATCGCCGAGTCTGGCGCCGAAGCGATCCTGCCGCACAGCTCTGCCGGCGTGCAGGGCCTCATCCAGATGCAGTCGCTGGACCTTCGGCTCTTCGGCCGGATCGGCGCATCGCGCCTCGACCGCGCCATCTGCGGCCACGTCGCGTCCGCAGGGCTGAAGTCAACCATCGGCGTAGGCTCAGGAATCGACCCGGAAGACATCGTGCACAGTCGCTTCATCGTGTTATGGGGCACCAACACGATCGTGACGAATCTGCACTTCTGGCCGTATGTGCGTGAGGCGCGCCGCCGCGGCGCCACTGTGGTCGTCATCGATCCGGTGAAGACGCGGACGGCGGAAGAAGCGGACTGGCATCTGCCCATCCGGCCAGGGACCGACGCCGCGTTCGCCCTGGGTGTGATGCACATCATGGTGCGCGACGGCCTGGTGGATCACGATTACGTGACGCGGTATGCCACCGGGTACGACGCGCTTGTGGAACGGGTGCGCCGATATCCCCCGTCGGCCGTCGCATCGCTCACCGGCATTTCCGCCGACGACATCGAACGTTTCGCACGCACCTACGCCACCACACATCCGTCGCTGCTGCGCCCGTTGATCGGGCTCGAACACCATCGCAACGGCGCCATGCAGTTCCGCACCATCGCGTGCCTGCCCGTCCTGTCGGGCGCGTGGCGGCATCGCGGCGGAGGACTGGCGCGATCGACACACGCGCTCCACTTCGCGGCCCTCGACATGGCGGCCGTTGAACTGCCGCAGCACGACACCCCCGGTGTGCGCACACTGAACATGCGCGACATTGGTCGCGATCTCTGTGATCCGGACATGGCGCCGCCTGTGCGTGCGCTGCTTGTCTACGGCGCGAACCCGGCCGTATCGATGCCCAATCAATCACAGGTGCTCCGTGGCCTGGCGCGCACGGACCTGTTCACTGTGGTGCACGACCTGTTTGTGACCGACACGGCGCGGTATGCCGATTACGTGTTGCCGGCCACCAGTCAGATCGAACATCTCGACCTCTCCCCCGCCTGGGGCCATCTCCATCTCGCGCTGAACCGGCCGGCCATTGCCCCGCAGGGGGAATCGGTGTCGAACACCGAGTTGTTCCGCCGGCTGGCGGCCGCGCTGGGGCGCACGGAGCCGTGGCTGTTTGAGAGCGACGAGTCGATGCTTCGCGCCGCCCTCGCCAGCGGGCACCCGTGGCTCGACGGCATCACGTACGAGCGGCTGTGGGCCGAAGGTCACGTGCGGCTCAACCGCCCGGATGACTGGCGCCCGTTCGCTGAGGGGGGCTTTCCGACACCCTCAGGCAAGGCGGAGCTGTATTCCGACGCGTTGGCGGCCGCCGGTCACGATCCCCTGCCGGCACCCGGTGACATCACGTCGGCCTCCGGCCTGCAACTCATCACCGGCAAGACGCTGCATTTCCTCAACTCCGGGTATTCCCACATCGATCGTCACCGGCGGCGCACCGGCACGCTCACGATCGACGTGCATGCCGACGACGCGCGGGCGCATGGGGTCAGCGACGGCGAATTAGTGCGCGTCCGCAGTGGGCAGGGCACCCTCGACGCAATCTGCCGGGTGAGTGATCGCGTGCAGCCGGGCGTCGTATTCATGCCCTACGGAGGACTCGTCGATGGGGCCGGCGCACGGCATTCCGTCAACGTACTCACGGCCGAGGCGCCCACCGACTGGGGCGGGGGCTCCGGACTGTACAGCACATTCGTCGCACTCGAGCCGGCCCGCTGACACGATGGCGTACCATCAGCCAATGCCCAGCCGGAAGCGTTCGAATGTGTTCGTCAAGCTCGCCATTGCCGCCGTCGTGCTCGTCGGCCTCGGCTATCTCTTTATCTACTCTCTTGAGACGTCACTGTCAGAGCCGTACACGGTGGAGCCGGCGCGCCTTGGTCCCTGGACGCTGGTGATCGAGGCGGCTGACGGTCCTGGCGCACCATTGCTCTCGCTCCGTACGAGCCAGGAGCTGGTCGCAGGTCTCTTTCGCCAGCTGTTTCAGCGCAAGATGGAGTCGATGAACACGCCGGTGGCGGCGTCCATCCCTATCGTGCTGCACGCCGAGTTCGACCGTGGTCTGGCTGGCGTCATGACGGCCGACGACCTTCTCGCAGCCGCCCGTGAGGCCGGACTCGAATCCGTGTCACACGTGCCCAGGTGCCTGGCGCACCGCCGCATCAGCGAACCGGGCCGGACCCGGCAGGCCTATTTCGTCGTCATGGATTCCCCGGCCATTGCCGCCTTCCGTGCCAGCCTGGCGCAGCGGGGACAGGGCTTGTTTGACGCCGAGGCCGTCACGCCCATCATGTTTGTTGGTGCCACCGGCCCCGACTTTCATCAGTGGCTGCCGATCCGCGCCACGGACGATGACTGCGTGTCCCCGATCAGGGTCGATCCCTGATACCCCACGGACGTCTCGCGAAGCGTTGGGCCTCGAAGATCCGTTTCCCGTCAGGGTGGTAGCTGGTCCACTCGCGATCGTCCATGGGCCCGCGGTACCGGAGCAGCCGCGCCTGCCGGTCACGACCGATGGCCTGCGGGCCGAGGACGTGGCATGGCGTTCAGATGCGCACACCCCTGGGTGGCCAGCGCCTCCTCGGAACCGTGCATCCGGCTCGACATCAGGAGGCGTCCATCGGCCGAAATCACGAACTCCTGGTCGCGCCGCATCAGCGCCAGACGCGTGCCATCGGGCGCATGCCCTTCCCCGAGCCGAACCCACGGTTTCACCCCACACCTCCGTAACGCATCCCCGACGTCAGACCGATACAATCAGGGAACCGTCTAAACGTCCGAGGAGCCTGCCCATGTCGCACCACCACACCACCTCCCACCGCCTGCCGCTTGTGGGGCTTCTGCTGCTGGCGTGCGTCGTGACGGTGGCCGTCACGGCACAGACCAGGCGCGACATCGGTGTCACCGCCGTGCGGCACGCCTTCAGAATCGCCGACACCGACAAACCCGAGATTCACGTCGGTCAGGACGACCTGGTGCGGATCACCCTGACATCGGCCGACATTCCCCACAGCTTCACGCTGCCTGACTACCGGATTCAGAAGCGGGTGGAACCCGGCAAGGACGTCGTCTTCGAGTTCCGCGCCGAGAAGGTCGGCCGTTTCGAGTTCCACTGCTCCCTGACCAACGACAATTGCCGGGAACGCGGCATGGTCGGCACGCTCATTGTGACCCCGCGGCCCTGAGCCGTTCATCCACCGTCGGATGACGATGGAAGAACATCTGCGTCAGGGTTGACGGTCGTTCTTCCGCAAAGTGGTGCGCCGCCATCCGTCGCAGCGCGGCCCGGAACGCCTCCCGGTCACCCGTGACATCCAGTGCATACCGATCGGCAAGCCGTTCCTGCGCCCTCGACTGCGCCAGGCGTACGGGACGCAGCAGCCACCAGGCGACCCACGTGGCGAGTCCAATCATCGGCAACACCAGCAGGTCCTGTCGGCCCTCCACACCGAGTCCAGGCCCGACGTAGGTCGCCACCAGATGCGCCGCACCAAGAACGGCGACGAGCAGGCACGCGTCGAGCGCCGCCTTCCGCCACAGATCCCGATGGACGTGATGCGCAAGTTCGTGCGCGACCACGACAACCACCTCGTCGTCGCTCCAGTCTTCGACCAACGTTCGGCCGAGCAGGATGGCGCCGGACTGGCCGACGCCCGTAACCAGCGCCGTCGCCGACGTGCCGGCGGTGCCGGCCCACTCCAGCACCGGCACAGGGCGCCCGCACGCCTGCTCCGTGAGACGCGCCAGCCGTTCCACCAGCACCGGACGCGCGACCGGCGTCCGTCCTCCGGCGCGCACCGTGACACCGGCAAGCGCCGTCGCTCCCACCAGAACCGGCGCACCGAGCAGTCCGGCCACCATCCACCACCAGGGCCCAGCCACATCCAGCAGCGCCCAGGTCACCGCGCCGAGCGCCACCGCCACGGCCGCACTGATCCACACGTCCCGCAGCCCAGCCGACACGACGCTCCCGGTTGAGGCGTGACGCCGCACGCGGCGTTCACCACGCGCCGCCACCAGCGTTGCGGCCGGCAGCGCCAGGCCTTTCCACACCACGACAAGCGCACTGAGGTACAGCAGGACCGCCGCCCAGCCTGGCGGCGTCTCCCCTCCACCGGCAACCACGAGCACGCGGTCGGCCATCCACCGGCCGACAGGCGTGGTCACGACCACGATCAGCCAGGCGACTCCGACGAGCACGCCGACGACCTGTGACGTGCGCCGGAGTCGTTGCACGCGAGTGGCGGTGGACTCGTTCAATTCATCTGCACGGAGATCAGCTTCGACACGCCCGGCTCTTCCATCGTGACGCCATAGAGCCGATCGGCGATCTCCATCGTCTTGCGGTTGTGGGTGATGAGGATGAACTGCGTGTGCGACTGCATCCCCTGCAACATTTCGACAAATCGTCCGATGTTCGCATCGTCGAGCGGCGCGTCGATTTCGTCGAGCAGACAGAACGGGCTCGGCCGGAACTTGAAGATGGCGAACATCAGCGCCATGGCGGTCATGGCCTTTTCGCCACCCGAGAGCAGCTGCACGTTCTGCAGGCGCTTGCCCGGGGGCTGCGCGATGATGTCGATGCCGCTTTCGACCTGATTCTCCTGGTCGATGAGCACGAGGCCCGCCTTGCCGCCGCCAAACAACGTGGTGAACGTCACTTCGAAGTTGGCGTTGATCTGCGCAAAGGCCTCCGCGAACCGTTCGCGGGTGATCACGTCGATCCGCTTGATGGCTTCGGCCGTCTGCGAGATCGAATCGAGCAGGTCCTTCCGCTGCGTGGTCAGGAACGTATGGCGGGTCTCGAGCTCGTCGAACTGGTCGATGGCCATCATGTTCACGGGACCGAGACGTTCGATCTTCTGGCGCAGGCTGGCGATCACCGCTTCGGGTGACAGCTCTTCGCCGGCATCGTCGGCCGAGGCGTCACTCTCACCTTCGGTCTGCGCGTCGGCCTGAGCGTCGAGCGACGCTTCCGCGGGTGTCTCGTCATCGTCATCCGGTTCCGCAGCGCTGGCGGCCGCCAGACGGCGCCCCGGGGCCGCGAGTTCTCCGGCGGCTTCCATGCGCGCCACTTCCGCAACGACCTCGTCGATCGTCGCGTTGACGGCCTCCAGGCAGGCGGCGGCCAGATGCGTCAGGTCGGCGTGTGCGGTCGCGCGAGCCACCTCCGACTGCATGACTGCGGACCGCACGGTTTCGAGCGCATGGCGGGCGCTGCGAATCTCGGTCTCGCGCGCGCCGAACTGCGCCCGGACCTCGTTGACGGTCTCGTCGAGGCCACGCAGGCTTTCACGCAACTCGTTCAAGGCGCGCACGTCGTCGTCGAGTTTGCGCTCGGTGTCCACAATGGACTGGCCGAGTTCCTCGCGACGAGCCTCCGCACGCGTCATCTCGGCACGGCGGGCGGACAGCCTGGCTTCGACGTCGGCCAGCGATTCTTCGAGGCGGCGGCCTTCAGCCTGCAGCGACGACACCCGCTCGGCCACGGCCATCTGCTCGGCGCGCGCATCGCTGACGCGACGCATCTGCGTCTCCGCGTCTCCGCGTGCGCTCTGCAGCCGCGCAAGCACGGCGCCGAGCGACTGCTCGGCCTCCAGTTGTCCACTCTCGTGCGCCACAATGGCCAGCAACGCCTCATCGCGCCGCCGTTCCGCTGCGGCTTCCTCTTCCTCGCTGCGCCGCCGCTCGGTAGACACGAGTTCAATGCGGCGCGCCACGCGCGTGACTTCGTCCGCGGCGCGGCTGACGCGGGCTTCGAAGCCCACGATGGCTTTTTCCTGATCGTGCTGGGCCGCGCGCTTCGCCGTGACGTCCGATTCCCCGTTGAGAATGGCGAAGTCGATCGACGTCACGTCGGTGGCGAGCTGATGCGCCTGCTTTTCGGTCTCGGTTACCTGAGCACGCAGGGTCTGTGCCTCTGCGCGGGTTTCAAGGATGCCGTGTGAACCGCCGCTGACACCACCTTCGACGAGGCCGGCGCCATGAAAGACTTCGCCGGCGCGTGTGGACACGGGCACATTGAACTGTGCCGCCAGGGCGCGAGCCGCCTCGAAGGACTCGGCAATCCACGCATCGGGCAGTACACGTGCAACCAGATCGGCGTACGGACCCGTCGCACGAGCGACGTCCCTCAGCGCACGGGCGCCGGCGGGCGTCTCGACGACGGTGCGCGGAGCCGTGGACCGTGTGTCGTCCAGCACGAGGAATCCGCAGCGCCCGGCCTGGCGTTCGTTGAGCCTGGCCAGCGCCTGATGCACCTGTGCGGGGCGATCCACCACCACGTGCTGCAGGAGATCGCCCAGCAGTGCGTCGACCGCCCGCTCAAACGACGGCTCGACCTGCACGTAGTCGGCGAACGCGCCGTGTTGTCCCACGGTTTCCGGCGCCTCGGCCAGGAGGAATCGCGCCGCGTCACCAAACGTCGAGCGTTTGCGTTCGATGTCTTCGAGCGACCGGAGCCGCGCTTCCAGGCCCGCCAGATCCCGATGCGTCTGGCTCAACTGGCGCGACAACCGCTCGCGCTCCGAGCGGGCCGCCACCAGTGCGGCTTCAGCGGCCGCGCGATCCGTGATCGCCTCGGCGACGACCTCACGCGCCCGGGCCAGCGCCGCCGTGACCTCCTCGCGATCGCGTGTCGCGCGCTCGGATTCCTGCTGCAGGTCGCGCAGTTCCACTTCGAAGCGGGTGCGTTCCTGCGCCACGCGATCACGCGCAGCGGCCGCGTTGTCACGCGCCTGTCGCAATGCCGACAACGTTGTCGCCGACGCCATCACGGCAGCCCGCGTCTGGTCGGCGTCGTGCTCCACGCCCTGCACGGCGGTCTGGGCGCGCTGATACTCCTCTTCACACGCGGCGACGCGGTCCTGCGCCTCGGTCAAGGTGGCGGTCGCCTTGCTGATGGCCTCGCGCTGGGCGGCGATGGCCTCCCGCGCCGGGACCAGGCGCGCGTCCAGGTCGGTCGCTTCCGTCGTCAACTGCTCGAGGCGCTGTCCGAGTTCCTGAACCTGCTGTTTGTCGAACGCGACCTGCTGCTGATGACGGCCGATGCCGAGTTCGCGCTGGTGCGCCTGTTCGCGCGTCTCCGTCGCGGCCCGCTCCGCTTCCGTCAGCTGAATCCGCAGGGTTTCGAGCGCCGTCTCCAGTTCGGCCACATGCGCAGCCGCTGCGGCTTCGCGTACACGCGCTTCCTCGAGCCTCGTGTCAGCCGAGGCGATGTCGCGCGCGAGCGACTCGTGCCGCTTCGCAAACTGCACCTGGTCCCAGCGGCGCAATTCCTCACGGAGCCGCTTGTAGCGCCGGGCTTTGGCGGCCTGCCGTTTCAGGGCGCCCCGCTGCTTCTCCACTTCAAAAATGATGTCGTCCACGCGCGTCAGGTTCTGCTGCGCGGCTTCGAGCTTCAGCTCGGCGGACCGGCGACGCGCCTTGTACTTCGTGACGCCCGCGGCTTCTTCGATGAGCGACCGACGTTCCGCCGGCCGCGACGACAGGATCTGCCCGATTTTGCCCTGTTCGATCACGGCGTAGGCCTTGACGCCCAGCCCGGAGTCCATCAGCAGGTCGTGCACATCCCGCAGCCGGCACACTTCGCCGTCAATCAGGTATTCACTCTCGCCCGATCGATACAGGCGGCGGCCGATCTCGACATCCCGGGTCACCAGCGGCAGTTGGCCGTTCTCCCCCTCAGCCGGGGGCACGGCCGGGTCGAGATCCACGATCTCCAGACCCGGTTCGACAGGCACGGTCATGCCAACCTGCGCGACGTTGGCCAGCCGCAGCCGGACTTCGGCGGACTGCGTCGGCTTCCGCGCATCGCTGCCGTTGAAGATGATGTCTTCCATCCGCTCGCCGCGCAGGCTCTTCGCGCTCTGCTCACCCAGCACCCAGGTAATGGCGTCCACCACGTTGCTCTTGCCGCAGCCGTTGGGCCCGACGATGGCCGTCACGCCGTCGTCGAACGACAACTCGGCGCGGTCGGGAAAACTCTTGAATCCGTTGATGTGCAGTCTCGAAAGTCGCATGTATATCAGTCAGGCTTGCGGGCCGGCGTAAGCAGGTGCTGGGCCTGCTGGAAGAACTGCAGGGCGAACTGCGCCTGCGGATCGACCCGCGTGAGATGGCGGCGGGCTTCGTCCACGCCGAAGAGGTCGAGATCGACCTCGTATTTAATCATGGCGCGCAGGAACGTGGCGTCGGCGGCGAGCGCCGCCTCGTCCACGCGCACGCGCTGGTCGGCGAGATACGCCGCAAATTCCTTGAGCATCGCGTCGGTGACCATCCAGCCACGCGCCACACGATGGCTGGCCGCCGAGGCCGACGCCGGCCGCTTGTCGCCTTCCGCCGTGAACCGCTCGGCAAAGCCGACAAAATACCCACGCGTCAGCAACTGCCGCGAAAACCGCGTCGGGTTGAACCCTTCAACGGGCCCCGCCAGAAAGTGATCCGGTTCAATGCCGCCGCCGCTGTACACCTTGCGCCCGCTGTCGGTGTACTTCAGCTGATCAGCGGAGTGGTCCCGCGTCGCCTGCTGGTCGCGCTGCGCGTAGGTCAGGTACTCGTCGAACGTGCCATCCCACGGCCGCTGAATCATGCGGCCGCTCGGCGTGTAGTAGCGGCCGGTCGTCAGGGCCAGTCCGGCGCCGTTGTTGATGCGATACACCGACTGCACCAGAGCCTTGCCGAATGTCGCCTCACCCACTACCAGCCCGCGATCGTGATCCTGCACCGCGCCGGCCACAATCTCCGACGCGCTCGCCGAGGCGCGATTCACCAGCACAATCAGGGGCGTCTTCGTGTCGCCATCTTCAAGCGCCGGATAGTCTTCATCGGCATTCGGCACACGCCCACGCGTGTAGACGATCATCTGGCCGCGCTTCAGGAACCGGTTTGAGACGGCGATCGCCTGATCGAGCGGGCCACCGGGGTTGTCGCGCAGGTCGAGCACCAACCGCTCCAACCCGTCGGCCCGCAGCTTCCTGAGCGCCTCGCCCACTTCGCGATCAGTCGTCTCGGAGAAGTCCTGCAGCCGGATATAGCCGGTGCCCGGAGCAATCATGAACGCCGTGCGCACGGTGGTGATGTTGATTTCGTCGCGATCCACTTCCAGCGGGATCAGCGCCTCGACGCCGGCGCGCCGGATCGAAATGCTGACCGACGTCCCTTTCGGTCCGCGCAGTTCCCTGACGGCCTGATCGGACGTCCAGCCTTTCGCGGACTCGCCCTTGATGACGGCGATGACGTCGCCGCGGCGAATGCCCGACCGGTACGCCGGCGAGCCTTCAAACAGATTGGTGACCGTAATGTCGCCGTTGACCACGACGATGCTCAGACCAAGGCCGTAGTAGGTGCCTTCCTGCCGTTCGCGCAATTGGGCGTACTGGCGCGGATCAAAAAAGCTTGAATGCGGATCCAGCGTGCGCAACATCCCGTCGACCGCGCCGTAGACCAGATCCTCGGTGTCGAGTTCCTCGACGTACTCCTTTTCGACGGTCGCCAACGCCACGGCAAACAGGCGGCTCCAGTCAGTGGTCTGACTCGGCGACGCTCCGACACGGTGGCCGAGCATCCCGCCCGCCAGGGCGGCGACGACAACAACAACAGCCGCAACGGGAACGCTTGAATGGCGCATGGTGAGATATTACTCCTCGACAGGCTTCTTCTTCTGGAACACCCAAGCCACGCCGATGCTGATGAGATAGAGCACCAGCATGGGAGCGGCAAACAGAAGCTGGGAGGCGGGATCCTGGCCGGGACTCGCCACCGCGGCCACGACAAAGATGATCAGAATCGCGTACTTGATGTTCTTGATCAGGAACTTCGGCGTGACCAGTCCGAAGCGCGCGAGGACGAACACCAGGACCGGCATCTGGAAGATGACTCCCATCCCCAACACGATGCGCAGGTAGAGCCCAAACGCGTCGTTCCACGTGGGCATCCAGTCCATGAATCCGGGAACAATGGCGGCCATCATGCCCCAGGTCACCGGGAACGCCAGATCGTGGCCGAACCACGCGCCGGTCAGGAACAGCAGCGTCGCGCTCAGCACAAACGGAATCGCCAGCCGTTTCTCTTTTGCGTACAAGCCAGGCGCGATGAAATACCAGACCTGCAGCAGGATGAGCGGAGACGCAATGATGATCGCCACCAGGAGGCCCGGCTTGAAGATCACCATGATCGGATCGAGCGAGCCGGTGCCGAGCAACTTGCCGGACGGCGTCGCCGCGAGCATCGCGTTCGTGACAAACGCCAGAATGTCCTGGATGAAGATGAAGGCCACCACCAGCGCGGCCAGCACCGAGTAGACGGCATAGACAATCCGTCGACGCAGTTCGTCGAGGTGATCGAGAAAACTCATCCGGCCGGGGGTGTCCGGCGCGAGGTCGTCGTCCTGCTCAGACACGGATCAGTGCTGCCCGCGGGCGATCGTCTCGGGAGCCGCCGTCTCGGTTGCCGCCGGCGACTCAATCGCGGCGGGATCGGTGGGAGCCGGCTCCGTCACGGCCGGCACAACAGCGGCCTGCTTCGCGCGCTCCGCATTCCGTTCCTCGAGCGAAATCTCTTCGTCGAGTGTGTGCTTCAGCTCATTCGACGCGCGTCGAAACTCCTGCAGCGTCTTGCCCAGCGAACGGCCAAGCTCCGGCAATTTGCGCGGCCCGAACACGATGAGGGCCACCACACCGATGATTAGCAGTTCGCCCATGCCGAGCGAGGGAAACATAAGGCACCTTCTCCAAGGGAAAATTCGTCGGCCTCAGTATACCGCAGGGGATACCTTTGGACCCCGGAACCCGCCTGAAATCATTGACTTGGACGGTTTCGGGTGTACCATTGGAGGCATGAAACGACTCTTTAGGGCGAGTGTCATGTGCGCGCTGCTCGCCAGCGCAATGCCGGCCTTCGGCCAGACGGCGGAACCGCCGCAGGCAGAGACGCGACCGGCCACTACAACCGTCACCGGTGATACCGGCTTCTGGTTTGTCCCGACGGCCGAAATTCTGGGTAACCGGAAGTGGTCCGTCAGTCTGTTCCGGAAGAACGCGGACTTCGGACAGGGGTTCACCGACGTGACCAACGTCCCGGCCACGTTCGCCGTCGGCCTGGGCAACCGGGTCGAGTTGTTCGGCAGCTTTGAAGTGATGACCCGGATCGACCGCGACACGCGGCCGATCTTCTTCACCTCGACCCAGTCCACGCCGGGCGCGAACGGCGGCATCGTCAACGAATATCCGTTGGTGACGCAGGGCTGGATCGGCAACCGCCCGGGCGACCTTCGTCTCGGCGCGAAAATCAACCTGCTCTCGGAGGCCGACCAGAAGTCCGCGGCGTTCGCGCTGCGCGGCGGTGTCAAGATCGCCACCGGCGACGATGCGCTCGGCGCGTCGACCGGCAAGACCGACTTCTGGGCGGATGCGATTCTCTCGAAGAACCTCCGCGTCGTGGAACTGTCGGGCTTCGGCGGCATGATGGTCCGCGGCAATCCGGATGGGTTCACGCTGTCGAATGGCATCCGTTGGGGCGCCGGCATGGCGTTCCCGACCGGATCGCCCATCCGCGTCACGGCGGAACTGCACGGCGAGAAGTATCTCGACAACGAGATCACGGCACCGGCGAACTTCCGGGGCATCGACGGTTCGATCGCGCCGACCACCACGCGGATCAGCAGTCCGCTCTATGCCGCGCTCGGTCTGACCTACCAGCACGCCAACGGGTTCTTCCTCGGCGGCGGCGTGCACTGGTCCGGCACGCTCGACAAGCGCGCGGACGCGGTCTTCTGCGCCTCGGGCACGTGCCCGGTGTTTGGAAGCGGCATCGGGGACCGCGCCGGTCTCCAGGTGCGGATTGGGTACCACCCGGGTGCCCGCAAGTACGTGGCCCCGGCCCCACCGCCGCCTCCACCGCCACCACCCACGCCACCGACACCGTCGGCGAATCGTCCGCCCACCGTGACGGCCGCGTGTGACCCGTGCACCGTCGAAATCGGTCGTGTCTCGACCGTGACGGCCGACGCGCAGGACCCGGATGGCGACCCCCTCACCTACCGCTGGTCGGCGAACACCGGATCGTTCACGAGCGCGACCAACAGGCAGACGCCCTGGACGGCGCCGAACACGCCGGGCACCGTGCCCGTCACCGTGACGGTGACTGACAGCCGCGGCGCCAGCGCCACCGCCTCGGTCAACATTCAGGTCGTGCAGCCGACGGTGAAGTCATTCGTGTTCGAAGACGTCCACTTCGACTTCGACCGATACACGCTGCGCGCCGACGCGCTGCGCGTGCTCGACGAAGCCGTCACCGCCATGCAGGCCAACTCCACGCTGCGTCTCCAGATTGAAGGCCACACGTGCAACATCGGCACGGCGGAATACAACCTGGCGCTCGGCGAACGGCGCGCGACGGCCGTCCGCGAGTACCTGAACTCGCGCGGGATCAATCCCGACCGCCTGACCGTGGTCAGCTACGGCGAAGAGCGGCCGAAGTTTGACAACTCCCGCGAAGAGACGCGCCGCATGAACCGCCGCGCCGCGCTCACGGTGCGACTGCAGTAAGTTCGCAGCCGAGCCGACATTCTGAGGGCCGGGGCGCATAGGCGTCCCGGCCCTTTTTCTTATGGCCATCACGAAATCCGCCGCCGCCGACATTGCGCGCCTGATCGAGGAACTGACCTCCGGTGATGCGCTCCGCCGCGATCTGGCCGGAGCCCGGCTCGCCGTCATTGGGTCCAGGGCGACCACTGCCCTGCTGGCCGTCGCCTCAGACAGTGCCCGCGACACCAGCGTCAGAGTGGTGGCCCTTGAGGCGCTCGACTCCATCGGTGACCTGCGCGCGACCACCGTGGCCCACACACTGGCGACGGAACCAGGCCCGGACACGCTGGCAGTCGCGGCTATCGACCTGCTGGGCCGGGTCGCGACCGGCAAGGACGCGCGCGCCACGCGGGCATTCGAACGCCTCGCCTCGATCGTGGTGGATGCCGGGACGCCGACCACCAGGCGCCTCGCCGCCTTGACCGCGCTGGACGGCCAGCCGGAACGCCTGTTGAAGCCGTTGTATGAAGCACTGGCGAAGGACCCGGCCTCCCGGGTGGTCGCCCGCGTCACGCGGCGTCAGGCCGGCGCCGTCGAGTCCCTCGAGGCGCTCGTCGCCCAGGGCCTGCCGGGCGATCCGGACGTCGCCGGTGCGGTCGTACGCGACGATGGCGAACGGGCGACGCTGATGACGCTGAAGAAGGCGGTGGAGGCCATCCGGGTCAGGGAACGCGCCTCGTCGTCTCCCGACGACCGGGCTCGATGGGCCGGAGTGCGAGGAGCCGTGCACCAGCAGCTCGCCGCACGCAACAGCCGCCTGGCGCTCTACGACCTTCGCGAAACCCTGGAACAGGCGACGGGACCGCTGCCGGTCGGGTTCCTGTCAGCGACGGCCGTCATCGGCGACCTCGGCTGCCTCACGCCGCTCGCCAAAGCCTGGGTGGACACACCAGCGGACGACCGTTGGTGGCGCGACCACCTGGTGGACGCGTTCAGGTCGATTGTCACGCGCGAGGGCATCACCCGCCGGCACCCAACCCTCAAGAAGATCCTCGAAAAGTGGCCAACGGCCGGTCTGCTGGTCGCGACCGCGACACGGTAGCACGTAGGGCGCGCTGAACTTGAGCGCGCCAGGAAGGCCCGCTGCAGTTCAGCGGGCCCTACGTACCGTCCCGTACGTAATGCAACGCGCAGCGGGCACCGTCGATGGCGGCGCTCATGATGCCGCCGGCGCTGCCGGCGCCCTCGCCCATCGGGAACAGATTCGCGAAGCCGTCGGCAATGGCCGTCTCGCGATCGCGCGGCAGCCGAATCGGACCTGAACTGCGCGACTCCAGACCGACGAGTAGTCCTTCTGCTGACTTGAATCCGGAAATCTGCTGGTCGTACTTGAGCAAGGCGCGCGCGATCGCGACACGGGCGAGGCGCGGCAGCAGTTGGTCGATCCGGCCTGGCGTCGTGCCGAAGGTATAACTCGAGTGACGCGTGGCTGCCGACAGGCGGCCGGCAACAAAGTCATCGGCCGTCTGCGCGGGCGCGGTGTAGTCGCCGCCACCGGCTTCGAAAAACGTCCGCTCCAGGGCTTCCTGAAACTCGACACCGGCAAACGGACCCGGACCGTACTCCGCGGGACCAAACGTCGTGACCAGCGCCGCATTCGCCCACCGAGAGGAGTGGGTCGAGTTGCTCATGCCGTTGGTGCACAACAACCCGGCGATGTTGGTGCTGGAGACGATCGTGCCTCCAGGGCACATGCAGAACGAGAAACTGGCCGGGACACCGCCCTCGGCCTTGCAGATGAGGTTGTAGGACGCGGGTCCGAGGCGCGCGGCCTCCGGTCCCGTCCCATATCGCCCGCGCGTGATCAGTTCCTGCGGATGCTCGATGCGCACGCCCAACTGGAACGGCTTCGCCTCGACGCGTACGCCCTGCGCGTGCAGAAGCCTGATGCTGTCGCGCGCGGAGTGTCCGACCGCAAGAAATACCGCATCGCAGGGGATGTCGCCCGACGAAGTCCGCACCGCCCGCACCCGTTGGGGTGATCCGCCATCAAGCACGAGGCCATCCAGCCGCGTGTTCCAGTGGAACCGCACGCCAAGCGCCTCCATCCGCCCACGCAGCACCGGCAGGATCTTGTGCAGCTTGTCGGTGCCGATATGCGCGCGCGAATCGTAGACGATGTCCGGCGGGGCGCCACACGCAACCAGCATCTCAAGGCAGGGCACCTCCAGCGGGTCATCGACGCGTGTATAGAGTTTGCCGTCGGAATACGTGCCGGCGCCGCCTTCGCCAAACAACAGGTTGGACTCGGGGTTTGGCACGCGGGTGCGATGAAACCGCACCACGTCCTTGCCTCGTGTTTTCAGCTCGGCGCCGCGGTCAATCAGATCGACGGCCACACCGTTGAGCCCGAGCACAAGCGCGGCGTACAGCCCGGCCGGCCCGGAGCCGACGACGACGGCCCGCTTCCCTGCCGCGAGGGCCCCGGCGACTTCGAAGCGCTCGGCACGCGGCGCCTCCACGACCTTGCCCGCGCGCACGGCGGCGTCAAAACGCTCACCCCGGTAGCCGTCATCAATCACCAGGTCGGCGTGGACAATGAACCGGAGGCGGCGCTCCTTGCCGTGTCTGCGCGCATCGACCGATCGTCGCGCGATACGGCATCCACGCACACGTCCCGGATCGATCCCCGCGGCGCGCGCCGCCCGATCCCGCAGCTGACTCTCAGGTTCATCGAGACGCATCTCGATGTTGAGCACACGCCAGGTGCGGGCCTCCGTGCTCAATAGGCCTTCGCGAACCACGCCTTCACGGTTGATGCACCGTTGCACTTGATGCACGTGCCGTCCACGCGTGGCGAATTCATGGGGATGTTCCGGAGCGTGGCCTGCGTCTCGGCCTTGATGGTGGCCTCACACGCCGCGCTGCCGCACCAGCTCGCGATGAGGAACCCTGGACGGCCTTCCATCGCCGCCGTGAATTCAGCCCAGGTCGAGACGTCCGTGGTGTGTTCCTCTCGATACGCCCGCGCGCGCGCCAGCAGATTGTCCTGAATCGTCTGCAGCAGCGTCTTGACGGTCGTCGTGAGGTCGGCCATCGGCAGCGCCGCCTTTTCACGCGTGTCGCGTCGAGCCGAGAACACGGTGCCCTTCTCGATGTCCTTCGGACCAATTTCAAGACGGAGCGGCACACCGCGCAACTCCCACTCGGCGTACTTCCAGCCGGGCGAGTTCTCCTCGGAGTCGTCGAGTTTCACGCGCACACCGGCGGCGGTCAGTTCGTCGCGAATCGCCTCACAGGTCGGCAGCACCGTCTCTTTCCAGTTGCCCCGCGGAATCGGAATGATCACGACCTGATGCGGCGCCACGGCCGGCGGCAGCACGAGACCGCTGTCATCGCCGTGCGTCATGATCACGCCGCCGATGAGACGCGTGGACACTCCCCACGACGTTGTCCATGCGTGCTGCATCGACTTGTCGCGCCCCTGAAACTGGATCTCGAACGCCTTCGCGAAGTTCTGCCCGAGGTTGTGGGAGGTGCCGGCCTGCAGCGCGCGGCCGTCCCCCATCAGCGCCTCGATCGAATATGTGCGCGAGGCGCCGGCAAACTTCTCGCTTTCGCTCTTGACACCATCGACGACCGGCATCGCGAGCTCGTGTTCGGCAAATTCCTTGTAGAGCGCGAGGATCTTCAGCGTTTCGTCTTCAGCTTCCTCCGCCGTTTCGTGCGCCGTGTGCCCCTCCTGCCAGAGGAACTCCGTCGTACGCAGGAACGGCCGGGTGACCTTTTCCCACCGCACGACGTTCGCCCACTGATTGATCAGAATCGGCAGGTCGCGCCACGATTTCACCCACTTGGCGTACATCGTGCCGATGATGACCTCGGAGGTCGGGCGCACAATCAGTCGCTCTTCCAACGCCTCATCGCCTCCGCGCGTGACCCAGGCCACCTGCGGGGCAAACCCCTCGACGTGGTCCTTCTCCTTCATGATCAGCCCTTCGGGAATGAAGAGCGGGAAGTACGCGTTGACGTGGCCGGTGGCCTTGAAGCGCGCATCGAGCATGCGCTGGATGTGTTCCCAGATGGCGTAGCCGTACGGACGGATCACCATGCAGCCCTTGACCGGCGAATAGTCGGCCAGTTCGGCGCGGCGCACCACATCCAGGTACCATCGCGAGAAGTCTTCCGAGCGCGGAGTGATTTCAGTAACGAAGGCGTCTTTCTTGTCGGACAAAGCGATACTCTCCAGCCTGTTATCCTAACCCGGTCGGCAATGGCACCTACACACATCGACGTCACACACGCGGCTGGACGCTACTCGGTGCTGGTGGGGTCCGGCCTCCTCGGCCGGCTCGACACGCTGCTGGCGGAACACCGACTCGTGTCTGACACGGTCGTGGTGTCCTGTCCCCCGGTCTGGCGGGCCCACGGCCCGGCCCTCGGCCCGGTACTCGGTGGTCACCCGCCGCTCCTGATCCCTGATGGGGAACGCGCCAAGGCCCTCGCCACGGTGGCCAAACTCTACGAAGGGTTCGTCGCCCGCAAAGCCGAACGGTCCACGGTGGTCATCGCGGTGGGAGGCGGTGTCGTCGGCGATGCGGCCGGGTTCGCGGCGGCCACCTACCTGCGTGGCCTGCGCGTTGTGCAGGTGCCCACGACGCTGCTGGCGCAGGTGGACAGCGCCATTGGCGGCAAGACCGGCGTCAATCTGGCTGCCGGCAAGAATCTGGTCGGCGCCTTCCATGCGCCCTCGCTCGTGGTCTGCGACCCGGCGGTCCTCTCCCCCCTGCCCCGCCGGGAATTCCGGGCCGGCCTGTACGAAGCGATCAAGTACGGCGTCATCGCCTCGCGGTCACTGTTCGATCACCTCACGGGATCGCTGACGGCGATCGTTGCGCGGGACGAGGCTGTGCTGACACCACTCATCGGCGAGTGCTGCCGGATCAAAGCCGAGGTCGTCATGGCGGACGAACACGAGCACGGCCAGCGGCGCATCCTGAATTTTGGCCACACGGTGGGGCACGCGCTCGAGGCCATCACCAAGTACCGCCGATTCCGCCACGGCGAAGCCGTCGGGTTCGGCATGCTGGCGGCGGCGACCCTGTCACACACACGCGGGGAATTCCCTGCCGCCGATCTGGAGGCGCTGCGCGACGTCATCACCCACATGGGGCCGTTGCCGGCGACCACCGACCTGAAAGTGTCCGAGGCCCTCGACGCCATCCTGCTCGACAAAAAAGTCGCGGCCGGCACCCTGCACTTCGTGCTCCCGACGCAGATCGGCGCCACCCGTATCGCCACCGACATCACCCGCAAGGAACTGACCGCCGCGCTCAGGTCGATTGGTTTGCGCTGAGATCGCTCATTCACAGGAGGCACGGAGGCGCGGAGCTTCTGTGGGAACTCACCATGGGGATCATGGGGTTCCACAGGATGCCAGCGACCTTGAGATACGGGGTTGAGCGCCCGGCATAGCCGGGCGCAGTGAGGGGAGGGGCACCTCAGGGAGAGGAATGGTGACCGCCGGAGGCGCGTTCCAGACGACCACCACCAGCATCAACAACGCTGCCACCATCACCAGACCTCCCGCCACGACAATCGTCGCGTCCCGGCCCCTGAGCGGGCCACATGCACCTCAACCGCCCGAAGCGCCCCACGCACTCCGCGGGCTTCGGCCCTGACCACCAGCAGGCCGTTGCTGTCGGCCCCGTGGTTGCCGTCGCGATCCGCAGGATCGTCTGCGACCCACACTGACACGGCGACATCGTCTTCGTCCGATGTGGCCACCAGCCGCCAACGAGGGGTATCCGCGCCCATCGGGAATCGCGCAGCCAGACTCTGATTGAGTGCCTGGGTCCGCGCGTCCCGCTCGGCGGTGATCCGCACATCCCCGACGGTCAGACTGCCGGGCACATCCTCCCACACCTCGCGCGCCTCAAGCGTTGTCACCACCCGCTCGGCGCTGCCGTCGAGCAGGTATCCCAGCTGCGCCGTGTGCCGATAGGTCGCGGCAATCTGTCGTTCCGTCTGAGCGGCCAGCGCGAGTCCCGCCGCCACGGAAGTCGCGAGCATCCCGAGGGCCATGACCACATGCATCATGACCGCCGCCCCAGACTGCGTGGCGACACCTCAGCCACCGCGCGGAATTCCGCCCGGCCCGCCCTGAGGATCAGTTCGATACGGACGCGACGCACACGCAGCAGGTCCACGTCGAACAGGGTCTCGCCGCTGCCGAGCCACGGCCCATCACTGAAGATCGCGACCGGCACTTCGCCGGCCGCATCGAAGTAACGGATCACCATCTGATCCACGCCGTCGATCAGCGGCTGATGCGGCGCCTCCCCATCGAAGTACCTGAGCTGGCGTGTGGCGGGATCGTGCACATAGCCGCGAACAAGCACCTCCGCGACCACCGCATCCGCGTCGATGGGAGTCGCTGCCACCGCCACCGGCCGCACGCTGAGCGCCTGGCCACTCACCCGATCCGTCGACCAGATCGACAACGCACCGGCGTCATCAAACACGCCAAACGTGGTCCCCGCGGCAAACCCGCACGCGGGCCGCGCGGCCGTGCAGTGCGCCGCAGCGTGAACCGTGATGGCCGTCGAGGTGGACATCACCGTGTCGAGGCTCGTGGTCTGCGCGAGCGTGTCGGGCACAGCCACCACGGTGAACGCCGAAGTCCGCGCAACCGTCGGCGCATCCCCGCCGCGCCCAATCCGCCGCGCCCACACGGCCGGAAACTGGTGGGCCAGCGCGCCGGTGGCCGGCCCGCGATCCACACCCGCTCCGGCAATGCGGAGGTCGCGCGTCATCAGATCAAGCGCCACCCGTGCACGTTGCTGCAGTTCGAAGCGATCCGACTGCGCCAACGCCAGCCTCGTCGTCTCAACCACCAACAGCACAAGGGCGGCGGTGACCAGCAGCCCCAGCGTCATCGAGATCAACACCTCGACAATCGAGTGCCCAGTGGTGCGGTCCGTCACGGCGCCTCCCGGGTCGTCAGTGTCTGCAGGAGGACGGGAACACGCAGGCCCATGCCGGTCACCGAGACTCGGACGTGCCAGAGTGCCGGCTCCACCGCATCCTGCTCAGCACGCAGATGCAGATCGAACCGACCGTGTTCTCGGGAGCGGGTCTCCACGGCGGGTGTCGCCGATGCCCGCCAGGCCTCCAGATGACTGACCGCGATCCACGTCGCGGTCGTCTCCGCGTCGCTTTCGGCAACGACGCGGGCACTTGCGACCAGCAGGCCCGCAGCCGTGGCCAGCACCATCGACGCCACAGCGGTCGCTATCAGCACCTCGACGAGCGTGTATCCGTTGTCCGAATGTCGCCTCACGGCATTACAGACTTGCAACACCGGGGCCAACAAGAGGCCCGAAAATCAGGCCCTCCTTGACGGCTCCTGGCAGATTCTGCGACTCGCGGCCATACGAACCTGTCACAAAACGACAGTCCGCGGTCCGCGGTCAGATGACGAGGAGTCCGAGATACCAGTCGAGAATTGCCTGGCCGCAGAGGGAAGCGACAAAGGCGGCGATCGCGAGGAACACGCCGAAGGGCAGCTTGGTGCGCATCGAACCACGTCCGGCCATCGTGACCGCGATGCCGATCAGCGCGCCGGCAAACGTTGACAGCAGCAGCACCAGGAAGATCTGCTGCCATCCGAGGAACGCACCGATCATCGCCAGCATCTTTACGTCGCCCAGCCCCATCGCGTCGGTGCCGGTCGCGCGAAGCCATCCCCACCGAATCGCCAGCAGCACGCCCGCTCCCAGCGCGGCGCCGAGCAGCGCGTCAGTAATTCCCGGCGGCGTGAACCATGACAGGGCGAGCCCGATGGCCAGGCCACCAAAGGTCAGGGCATTCGGGAGGCGGAACGTCTCAAGGTCGGTGACGGCGAGCGCGACCAGCAGTGCGGTGAAGACGAGGCGCGAGGCGAGCGCCACGCCTGGCACCGGCTCCATCAGCGCCTGCACCACAAACAGCGCCGCCGTCGCGGCCTCGACGAGGGGATAGCGCACGCTGATCGGCGCCGCGCACTGGCGGCACTTCCCTCGCAGCAGCACGTAGCTCACGACCGGGATGTTGTCGCACCACTGGATGAGCCGGCCGCACGAGGGACATGTGGAGGCCGGCGTCATGAGCGATCCGCCCTTCGGCAACCGCGCGATGCAGACGTTCAGGAAGCTGCCGATCATCAGACCGAACACGCCGACGATCACGATCTCCGTCGGTGTCACGACGGTCCCAACTCGCGAAGACGCCTGCCGGCAAGGTCGCGGATCCACGACTCCTCGGACAACGCGAGCGACTCCAGCAGCGTGCGTGCGGCCTGGCGATCGCCGCCTTCCACAAACATCTGCGCCGCCAGCGGTTTCAACCACACCGGCGCGCCGGGAATCGACGCCGCGCGCTCAAACTCCCTGGCGGCCGCCTGCCGATCGTCGCGATGCCAGAAGTGGAGGAATCCGAGGTACTGCGCGTAGCGCCAGGCATCCGGCTCCGCGCGCAGCCCCTTCTCAAGCAGCGCCACGGCCTCGTCAAACTGATCGGGACCGTTGGGCAGCGGCTCCGCAAGGAAGATCGCGCCGAAGACATACGCCGTGGTGAAGTGCGGATCGAGGGTCGTCGTGATGTCCACCAGCGGCGCCAGCAACTCGTATCGTCCGGCATACCGCGGCATTCTGCGATCGCGTCCGTAGTGCTGCACCGCGCGAATCCAGTAGACATCCGCCAGCGCGGCATCAAAGCCCAGCGCGAGCCGGCCAATCGTGTCGCCGGACGTCAGATACAACACACGGGTCTCGGCATCCGACTGCGGATACCGCCGATCGCGGGCGTCAAGCACACGGCCGGCCACGAGAACCACCGCCACCACCACAAGCGCGACGAGCAGCCGACGGAGGAGGATCACGTGAACTCCCGCCGCGAAAACACTCCGACCGCCGCGCCAACAAGGGCGGCGGCATACGTCACGGCATACGCCGCGGTGAGCCCCACATACCCCCACGCAATCGGCGGCCGGCCGTTCACGACCTCCGCCTTGATATCGAAGGTAGAGAACGCCGGCACAATCGCGCCCACCGTCTGCACCAGCCAGACGATCGCCGGCGCACTCGTGACGGCGGTGAATCCGCGCAGGTCCTCGCTGAGCAACCCGACCACCCACACGCCCAGCGTCAGCACCGCGGACATCACGCCACTCGACGAGAACGTCGAGACCAGCAACGCCACCGCCGTCAGCAGCCACAACTCCGCCGCGATCAACACGATCGCCTTGAGCAGTCCGGGATCCACGGTCGGCACGACCCAGCCTTTCACCACCGACTCAGGACTCGTCATCTGGAACCAGACCAGCACAAGAAACAACGCGACCGACATGCAGGCCACATTGACCATCAGCGTGCCCACCAGACCGAGGTACTTGCCGATAATGAACTCCCAGCGGCGGAGGGGCTTGGCCAGCAGGCTGTAAATGCTGCGACGTTCGATCTCGCGCGCCACCAGTCCGACGCCGATGAACACCGCCATCAACACGCCCGACAACTCCACGGTCGCGAGCCCGAGGTTCTTGATGCTCCGGACGTCCTGCCCCGCCGTGATCTGCCCGATCAACACCGACGCCACGACCAGCACGATCGCGAAGCCGCCAATCGCAAAGAGCACGCGATCGCGTACGCTCTCCTTGAATACGTGCCAGGCGACCAGACGGACGCGCGTCATGACACGCGCTCCACAAACACGTCTTCGAGTGTCGCGCGCAACGGCGTCACCGATTCCAGCGTGGCGCCACACGCGGCCAGCTCGGCGACGACGGGTTCCGGGCGTTGCTCGGCGCTGAGTTCAAACGTGTACCGTCCATGCGTGATCCGCACCGCCTTGATCGTCTTCGGCTGCAACGCGGCAACGGCTGCTGGTGTGAGTTGCGCGGCGGTGATTTCCCACCCGCGGGTCTGGCCGCTGGTGAGGTCGCTCGTGGTGCCTGAGGCCACAAGCCGGCCGCGACTGAGGATCGCGACGCGACTGCACAACATCTCGGCGTCGGAGAGGATGTGTGAACTGAACAACACGGTCCGCCCGGCATCCCGCAATTCAAGGATCAGTTCCCGCACCTCGCGACGGCCGATCGGGTCGAGGCCCGACATCGGTTCATCGAGGATGACCAGCGCCGGATCGTTCACGATCGCCTGCGCCAGGCCCAGCCGCTGCACCATGCCTTTGGAGTACTGCCGCACGGCGCGAGTGCGGGCATCACCAAGGCCCACACGATCCAGCGTCCGCTGCACGCGCGTCGTCAGATCCAGCCCACGCAGGCCACACACGCCAGCCAGGTAGGCCAGCAGTTCCTCACCGGTGAGGTGATCGTAAAACGTCGGATGCTCGGGCAGGAACCCCAGCGCGGCACGGGCCTGCGGGTCGTGCGGCGCGCGGCCGAACACCGAGACACGCCCGGAGGTCGGCCAGAGCAGGCCGGTGATCAGCTTGAGAGTCGTGGACTTGCCGGCGCCGTTGGGCCCCAGTAATCCGAACACCTCGCCACGGGCGAGATCGAGCGACAGCCCGTCAACGGCGCGATGCCGTCCGCGCCGGAGGAACCCGGTGGAAAATTCCTTGGTGAGTTCCTCGAGTGCCAGGACCACGCGTGGTTATTGGGGGTCCGGCTTCGCGAGCAGGTGCTGAATCAGCACTTCGAGCCACTGGGGCTGAAGGTTGCCGAGCACCTTCACGCCGTTGATGAAGTAGGTCGGCGTCTGGCCGATCTCGAGCGCCACGCCGTCGGACACATCCTGACGCACGTTGTTGAGCATCGACGGATACCGTTCCGTGAAATTCGTCAGGCCCGTGACCGCCTGATAGCCCTCACGCACGGAGTCGGTGCTCAGCTTCGCCTGATTGTCGAACAACCACTGCTCCATCTCGTCGGCTTTGCCGGCTTCACGCGCCAGTCGAAGCGCCACCGACGACTCACAGGCCGCGTAGTGATTCATGTTCGGCGTCGCAAAGTTGCACTCACCTTCGAGCGGAAAATCCTTGATGACGTATTTGATCGCGCCGGGGTGTGACTGCGCGTATTTGGCGAGCACCGGCTTGTACCAGACGAAGCCTTCCCGGCACGACGGGCATTGGAAGTCATTCCACTTCACAATGACGACCTTCGCGCCGTCTGCCGGCACGCCGACATCCACCTTCGGCTTCTTGTCGTACTCCGCGAGCCACTGCTTGACGGCATCCTCGGCAGGCGCGGCCTGTGCGGCCTGGTTAGTCGGCGCGTCACCGGCCTTCGGCAGGTTGTCCTTCGGGAACATGGCGACCGCTGTGGCGGCCCCGGCCAGGAAGATCACCGCGACCGTCAACGCCACCGGGCTGCGGCCGAGCGCCCGAAGGTCGCTGCCGATCCGGCCGGGAAGATCGCCGACCGACACCGACTGCGCCGTGCCCGAAAGCAGGAAAATCGCGAACACCGACGCGTAGGTGCCCATGCACAGCAGGCACGCGGTGCCAAGGACGAAGAACGACGCGTAGGCCAGATACAGAATTGACGCCAGCCCGATGGTCGACCAGGCAAACAGATACGCTCCGGCAGGACTCACCGGCGAGTGGGTCTTCGCCCCGGGCGCAGCGGGTGTCGTCACGCGCGCAAATCCGGCCAGCAGCGCCGCAATCCCAAACCAGATCAGCCCGAACAGCGCCGTCGAGACGCCGCGGAAGGAGCCGTACTCGCTCAGGTAGACCTGTGAACAATTAAAGGTCGCGTTGACGTCGCAGAAGCTGGTGTAGGACGGGTCGGTCAGCAGCCGGTGATGCACCAGGGCGGAGGCCCCGGAAAACCCGAGACCGGCAATGGCAGCAACCAGAACCAGCAGGCGTGTACGTGGAGTCATGTCAGATTTTGTACCACATCCGGCGCGTGTCCGCGCCGGGTTCATGGTTCATCGGTTCATCGGTTCATGGTGCTGGTTCAGGGTTTCCCTGAACCCCGAACCATGAACCGCTGCCCCCCTGCTGGCTTGGCGTCGCGGGTGCCGCAAACGGCTCGGCCGGGCTGCCACAATTGTCGGTACAACACCATTCACGTCTATGCCAACTGGTTGATCAGCTCGAACAACGGCAGATACATCGACACCACGACGACGCCGACGATGATGCCCAGCACGGCGATCATGACCGGTTCAAGCACCGTCACCAGGCCGGCCACCGCCACGTTGACTTCGTCCTCATAAAGCTCGGCAATCTTGCCGAGCATGACGTCCAGTGACCCCGTCGTCTCGCCGGCACCAATCATCTGCGACACCATCGGTGGAAACACACCGGTCGCCCGCAGAGGCGCCGCGATCGTCTCACCGCGCTCGATGCGCCCACGCGCCTGCTTCACGGCGGTTTCCACCACCGCGTTACCCGACGTCTTGGCCGTGATGTCCAGGCCCGCCAGAATCGGCACGCCGGAACTGATCAACGTGCTGAGCGTCCGGCAGAACCGCGCCACCGCCACCTTGCGCAGGATGGGCCCCACCAGCGGCATCCGCAACAGGGAGGAGTCCACGCGCAACCGGCCACCCGGCGTGGCGTAGTACCTCCGGAACAGGAACAGTCCGCCGATCACCCCCAGCACCAGCAGCGGCAGGATGCTGATGAAGAGGTCGCTCGCCTTGATGACCGCCCTGGTCATCAGGGGCAACTGGGCCCCGAGGCCGTCAAACAACGTCGCAAATGTCGGAATGACCTTCCACAGCAGCCCGGTGACCACCAGCCCCGCGATGCTCAACACGGCGGACGGATAGATCATCGCTGACCGCACCTGGGCTTCGAGCTTCACCTGCTTCTCGATGTACGCCGACAGTCGCTTCAGGATCACATCAAGGATGCCGCCCGCCTCACCCGCCGCGATCATGTGCGTGAACAGCGGATTAAAGGCGTGCGGCTGACGCTCCATCGCCTCGGCCAGCGACGCACCGGCTTCCACGTCGCGCTGCACCTGTCTGATCGCATCAGCAAGGCGTTTGTCGGGTTCCTCCTTGCTGAGCATCTCGAGGCACTGCACCAGTGGCAGGCCGGCGTCGATCATCACGGACAACTGCCGCGTCATGACCGCCAGGTTCTTCGCAGGAACCCGTCGCTGCCGCTTCGGAGCGGCAACCGTCGTGGTGCGGCCGGCAGGCCGCACGCCCACACGCGATGTCTGCGCCGCGGTCCTCATGCCATCACCCGGCCACGTTCAAGCATGGTCTGCAGCTCTTCCTTGTTCGAGGTCGCCGACATCGCAACCTCTCTGGTGATCTGGTGATTCTGGGTCAGCCGCGCCAATGACTGGTTCATCGTCTGCATGCCGTACTTCTCCTGCCCCGACTGCATCGTCGAATAAATCTGATGCACCTTGTCGTCACGAATCAGATTTCGAATGGCGGGTGTGGCGACCAGCACTTCGAGCGCAGCCGCCCGCCCCTTGCCGCTGGCTTTCGGCAACAGCGCCTGACAGACGATGCCTTCGAGCACGAGGGACAACTGGGTACGGATCTGCGCCTGCTGGTGTGCGGGAAACGCGTCGACGATGCGCGTGACGGTCTGCGCGGCAGAGTTGGTGTGCAGCGTGGCGAGGGTGAGGTGTCCCGTCTCGACGAGCTTCATCGCCGCTTCCATGGTTTCGAGATCGCGCAATTCGCCGACGAGCACCACGTCCGGGTCTTCGCGGAGGGCGGCCCGAAGGGCCTGGCCGAACGTCTGCGTGTCCGCGTGCAGTTCGCGCTGGTTGACCAGCGACTGCTTGTGCGGATGGATGTACTCAATCGGGTCCTCAATCGTGAGGATGTGGGCCGGTCGTTGCCGGTTGATGCGATCGATCATCGCGGCGAGAGTGGTGGACTTGCCGCTGCCGGTCGGTCCGGTGACGAGCACGAGACCACGCGGACGATCGGCCAGGCGCGCGAGGACCACCGGAAGGTTCAGTTCCTCCAGCGATCGGATCGTTTCGGGAATCAGACGGAAGACCGCGCCGACCGCGCCCTTCTGCAGAAACACGTTGCACCGAAACCGTCCGACGCCCTGGAGCCCGAACGCGAGATCGGCCTCCCACGTTTCCTCGAACAGCTTCTTCTGCTTGTCGGTCAGGACGCTGTAGGCGAGCGACTGCGTCACATCCGCCGTCAGGTCGGGTCCGTCCAGGCGTTGCAGATCGCCATCCACGCGCACCTGTGGAGGACTGCCCACGGACAGATGCAGGTCGGATCCGCCGAGGGCGGCCGTCCGGACGAGTAAATCTGGCAGCGTCATCACATCACTGTCTCTCTCACCACGTCGTCAAGCGAGGTCAATCCCTCGCGCACCTTCTGGAGGCCGCTCTGCCGAAGCGTGACCATGCCTTCAGTCATCGCCTGCCGCCGGAGTTCACTCACCGGCGCCCCTTCGAGAATCAGCGACCGGATCGCCTCCGACGTGCGCATGACCTCGAACAACCCCACGCGCCAGCGATACCCCGTGCCGCCGCACCGGTCGCACCCGCGTCCACGCCACGCCTGCACGGTCGCGAGATCCTCGGGCGCAAATCCCGCTTCAATGAGCGCTTCGGGCGGTTGGATGTCGTCGGTCTTGCAGTGATCACAAATGCGGCGCACCAACCGCTGCGCACACACCAGGTTCACGGAACTAGCGACGAGGAAGGACTCGATCCCCATGTTGACGAGACGGCTGACCGTGCTCGGCGCGTCGTTGGTGTGGAGCGTGGACAGCACGAGGTGCCCGGTGAGCGCCGCCTTCACGGCGATGGCCGCGGTTTCCTGGTCGCGAATTTCACCGACGAGGATGACGTTGGGGTCCTGCCGCAGGAAGGAGCGAAGCGCGGCGGCGAAGGTGAGCCCGATGGTGTCCTTCACCTGCACCTGATTGATGCCGGCGAGATTGAATTCCACCGGATCTTCGGCCGTGAGAATGTTCACCCCGGGCTGATTCAGCTGCGAGATGGCGGAATACAGCGTGTTGGTCTTGCCGCTGCCGGTCGGACCGGTCACAAGCACCATGCCCCACGGACGCCGGATGGCGGCCTCGAACCGCTGCAGCGCCCGCGCTTCAAAGCCCAGCCGTGTCATGTCGAGCCGCAGTTGGCCGCGGTCGAGCAGCCGCATGACGATCTTTTCGCCGAACAGTGTCGGCAGGCACGACACGCGGAAGTCGATCTCGCGCACCTGCCCGCGATCGTTGAACCGGGCCTTGATGCGGCCGTCCTGCGGCAGCCGCTTCTCGGCGATGTCCATCTGCGCCATGATCTTGATGCGCGACGTGATCGGGTCCCGGTACTTGAGGGGCGGCGCCATCACGCGGTGCAGCACGCCGTCAATCCGGAACCGGATGCGCAGTTCCTTCTCGTACGGCTCCAGATGGATGTCGCTGGCCCCGCGCTGGATTGCCGACAACATCAGGGCGTTCACAAGACGGATGACCGGAGCTTCGCCGCTCTGCCGTTCCAGCGTCGACGTGGCGATGGCGTCGGCCTCCGACACCACCTCCAGGCCATCGTCGCCCGCCGACCCCATTTCCTCGAGCGCACGGGTCACAAGGTCCCCGCCCGCCTCACGGTCCGCCTCGACCGCGCCAGTGCCGTAGTAGCGGGCGATGGCCTCGCGCACGGCCGACTCGGACGCCACCACGGGCTCAACGTGCAGGCCCGTCATGAACTTGATGTCGTCCATGGCGAACACGTTGGTGGGATCGGTCATCGCCAGCGTCAGCGCCGTGGCGGACCTGCCAACCGCGATGACCTGGTACTTGACGGCGGTTTCGGCCGGCACGAGGCGGACGATGGTGGAGTCGAGATCGAAGAGGCCGAGGGCGATGGCGGGCACGCCATACTGCCGGCTCAGCAGCAACGCGATGTCTTCATCCTGCACGAACCCCAACTTGACGAGGTTCGTCCCCAGCGGGCCACCATGCGTGCGCTGGTGCTCCAGCGCCTCCTGCAGTTGGACCGGTGAGATGCGCTTCTCGCGCAGCAATAATTCGCCAAGCCGAACGGCCATTCCCCCCCTGCCACCGGAGGCAGGGCCGGAAGGCCGTCTTACCAGCCCGCGCGCAACCCGACCCCGAGGCGTCGCCCCGTATCTCCAGGCCCGAACGCCGCATGCACGTCCAGCCATGTTCCTGGTTTCACCGCCAGACCGGCACCAGCCGTCGCCAGCCACCCATCGGCCATCGGGACCTCCCGATTCCTCCGCGCCCCGGCACGCAACACGATGGTGCGCGCGACCCGAAATTCCGCCCCGCCAGCCAACAGCCGATACGGGGTTCCGACGACGACCACCGGCTCAAGGTCCATATCCATAGCAAGGGTTACGCCATCTTTTGGGAAGACGGCCAGGCCGACACGGGATTCACGGAATTGCACAACGGACTTGCCGCCGGGCGCCGGCAACGAAGGGGCCCGCAGATTCCGGACAGTCGCGCCGAGCCGAAACACGCGGGCGTCGTACATCGCCGACAGATCGATGTCAAAGCTCTGGCTGGACTGCGTGGGTAGCGCCCGGACCTCGTCGAGTGCCGCATCGGTAAAAAACGTCCCCACTGGCCCGACGGCCGCCTTGCTGCGGACGTAGCGGAGCGTGGTGCCGACCACCACCTCATCAGTCAGGGTCTGAAGGAGGGAGAGGCCGTAATGTCGGCTGCTGAACCACTCACCCCGTTTCCCGTTGGCCCCGCCCACCCGGGCTTCATCAACGTCCAGGATGCTTACCGCAATTGGCCATGTGCCCAAGCTTACAAATCGGGTGGTCCGATCGACAGGACGGGTCTGCCACTTCGCTTCCCGATCACCAACTCGAAATCGGACCCACTCAATTGTCGCTCCGGCCGGCTGGCCGCTGGCCAGGCCCGCGGGGTTCCAGAAGGCCGCCGAGGCGTCGTCCGCGACCGCCACAAAGGCGCCCCCCATCCCCAACGCCCGGCTGCCGATGGTCTCAAACGGCTGAGCCGAGGCCGAGGTGGCGGCCAGCAGGAGCGCACTCCCCAGAGCGAGGCGGGTCAGGGTCAACATTTGTCCGAGCCTATCAGGAACACTCAGGGGTTTCGCCCCGTATCTGTTCGCGACGGTACAATGGCGGGATTGCCGCAGGTGCGCCGAACGCGCGAGGGAGTCTCCAATGACCGAATCCACCATGACTGATCCGCAACTCGCCCCGACCACTCCTGACGGTCCCGCGCTTCCCGGCTTGCTGGCTCGTGTCATTGGCGTCATCACCTCCCCGGGTGAGACGTTCGCGCACGTCGTCCGGACTCCCAAAGTGTCTGGCGCACTGTTTGTCGTCTGCCTCGTCACGGCGCTGGCCCAGGGTCTGCCCCAGTTCACGGAGAGTGGCCGCGCCGCTGCCCTGGAAATGCAGGTGCAGGGCATGGAGCGGATGGGCATGACGGTCACCGACGAGATGTACAACGCCATGGCGGCCCGAAGCCTGTCGAACACCGCCGGCTACATCACCCTGGTCACCACCTTCCTCTTCACGCCGGTGGCGACCGTGATCATCACGGCCATCTTCTGGGCCCTCTTCAACACCATTATGGGCGGCACGGCGACGTTCAAACACGTGATGGCCGTGGTGGCGCACTCGCAGATCATCACAACGCTCAGCATCGCCATCGCCGCGCCGATCATGTTCATGCGCGGCCAGATGAGCGCCTCCGGCATCGCGAATCTCGGCGCGCTCGTCCCACTTGACGAGACGTCGTTCCTCGCCAAGTTCTTCGGCATGATCGACCTGTTTGTCATCTGGTGGCTGGTCGTGCTGGCGATCGGTCTGGCCACGCTCTACAAACGCACCATCAATGGCGTGGCCACCGGCCTTCTGGCCACGTATGCCGTCATTGCCCTCGTCGCCGCCTACTTTCTTGCAGGATAGTCACGAATGAACCGGAAAAAGCTCATCATCGGCCTCGTCATCGTCGTCGGACTCGCGGCCGTCATCTACGCGAACCTGAACACCAACCGCTCCACCGGCGTTGAAGTGGAGACGGAAAAGATCACGCGTCACGATCTCGAAGCGATCGTGTCGGCGAGCGGCAAGATCCGTCCGCAGCGGTCGGTCAACGTCAGCGCGGAGACCATGGGCAAGGTCGTGGGCCTGGCGGTGAACGAGGGCGACGTCGTGAAGCAGGGCCAGTTCCTGCTGCAGATTGACCCGCGCAACCTCCAGACGCAGGTCAACAGCCGTGAAGCGAGTCTCGCGGCGGCTCGGTCGCAGCTGCTCGAGACGGAGGCCAGCATCGAAAACGCACGCACGAACCTGCGCCTCGCCGAAGAGCAGGTGGGACGGCAGCGCGAGTTGTTCAAGTCCGGCCTCACGCCGCGTGAGACGCTCGACCGCGCGGAGACCGACGTCAAGCTCCGTCAGGCGGACCTCACCCGTCTGCAGCAGTCGATGAAAACCCAGCAGACACGGCTCAGGCAGGACGAAGCGGCGCTTGAGGACGCGGAATTCAACCTCAACAAGGTGCGGCTGGTCTCCCCCATCAACGGCATCGTGACCCGTCGCAACATTGAAGAGGGCGAAACGGTCGTCGTCGGCACGATGAACAACGCCGGCACGGTCCTCATGACGATTGCGGACCTGTCGGTCATTGAGACTGAAGTGGAAGTGGACGAAACCGACATCCCGTTCATCGAGCTCGGCCAGCCCGCGAAGGTCAAGATCGACGCGTTTCCCGACAAGGAATTCACCGGGCGCGTGACCGAGGTCGGCAACAGCGCGATTCAGACGGCCGGCGCCGCCGCGCAGCGCGCGACCAACTTCAAGGTCATCGTGACGCTTGAGGGCGAGGTCCCGAACGTGCGCCCGGGCTTCACCTGCACAACCATCATCACGACGGCGACCCGGCAAAAGGCGATCGCTGTGCCGATTCAGGCGACCACCGTGCGCGAAATGGTCGTCAATGCCGACGGAAGCCTCGTGCGCGCCGCGGCGGCGGACGGCCAGCCCTCCACCGGACGCCGCGTCACCGCCCCCACGGAACTGCAGCCGGGTCAGTCGCGCAAGGAAATTGAAGGCTCGTTTGTCATCCGGGACGGCCGCGCCGTGTTCACGCCGATCAAGGTTGGGATCGCCGGCGAGAAGTTCTTCGAGGTGCTCGACGGACTCGTCGAGGGCGACGAAGTGATTACCGGCCCCTTCGCCTCGGTGCGCACGCTGAAGGACGGAGACACCGTCAAGGTCACAACGAGCACAGGCACCACCACCGCGCCGTCGTCATCGGTCGGCATCCAGGTCCGGTAACGTGGGGCAGTTTTACGAAGCCGCCAGCATCGCCCTCCAGGCGATCTGGTCCAACAAGCTCCGGTCGTTTCTGACGGTGCTTGGCAACATCGTGGCCGTGACCTCGATCATCGCGGTGGTATCACTCGTGCAGGGGCTCAATGCCTCGGTGTCCGAGTCCATCACGTCGCGGGTGGGCGCCGACACATTCGTCGTGCAGCGCTCGAGGCCAACGCGTACGGAAGAGGAACAACTGCGCGCGGCGAGTAACCCGCGGATCACGATGGACGATGCGGACGCCATTCGCACCGCCAGCCCCCGTATTGCGTTGGTAATGGCCTCGTCGCGATCGGCCGGCGAAGCCAAGGCTCGAAGGGAGACACTCGAGTCGTTGCAGATTCGCGGCGTCACACGCGAGTATTCGATGCTGCCCACCACCGACATCGAAGACGGCCGGACCATCTCGATTGCGGAATTCGACAGCCGCCGCAACGTCACCATTCTCGGCTGGGATGCCGCGGACCGGTTATTCGGCGCGCTCGACCCAATCGACAAGGAAGTGACCCTGGCTGGCGTCCGATTCCGCGTGGTCGGCGTGCACAGCAAGACGGGCGCGTTCTTCGGCCAGTCGCAGGATGAATATGCCGTAATCCCGCTCGGGGCCTTCCAGCGGATGTTCGGCACGCGGCAGTCGCTGTCACTCACCGTCATGCCGAGTGACCCGACGGTGGTGCGACAGGCCATGGACGACACCACGGTGGCGCTGCGCATCGAGCGCCGCCTGCGACCGTCGGAACCCGACAACTTCGGCGTCCTCAGTTCCGACACGTTCCTCGGGATCTACGAGCAGGCGACCTCGGGCATTTTTGCGATTCTGATCGGCGTGGTCAGCCTCTCGCTCGTCGTCGGGGGCATTGTCATCATGAACATCATGTTGATGGTGGTCAGCGAACGCACCCGGGAAATCGGTCTGCGCAAGTCACTCGGCGCACGCCGGCGTGACATCCTGTGGCAGATCCTGACCGAATCGATCACCCTGTCGACATTCGGCGGCATGGTGGGCACCACGCTCGGATTCCTCGTGGCCTTCGGGATCAGCAAGGTCACTCCCCTGCCGGCCGTCGTTGAGTCGTGGTCGGTGATGCTCGGCATTTCGGTGACCGCCATCGTGGGGTTGTTCTTCGGTATGTACCCCGCCATGCGCGCGGCTGCGCTGGATCCCATCGAAGCCCTCCGGAAGGAATAGACGAGATGCGCTGGGGACTCTTCAACGAAATCTTCGTGATGTCCGTGGATACACTGCGGACCAACAAGATGCGCTCCGGGCTGACGGTGCTGGGCATCGTCATCGGCATCACGTCGATTGTCGGCATGACGTCGCTCATCCGGGGATTTGATCAGTCGCTCCGTGATTCGATTGCGGCCCTCGGGCCGGATAGCATCAACGTCGCGAAGTTCTCCGGGCTCAGCATGGCGGCCGGCAACGACTTCCAGGCCCTGCTCATGCGCCCGAACATGACGCCGGACGATGCCGAGGCCATTCAGCGGGAGGCGCCCTCGATCGCGATCGTGGACATCATGCTCGGTGACGGTGGTCCCCCGACGCAGGAGCGCGTGTATTACCGGAACCTGCGCACGAAACAGATCAACGTGCTCGGCACCACCGAGCGCTGGCCTGATGTCGTCCGCGTGCCGCTGGCCGAGGGCCGCTTCTTCACGAGCGGCGAAGTGGAACGTCGCCGGAACGTGGTGGTACTGGGGCAGACGGCCGTGCAGGCCCTGTTCCCGAATCAGGATCCGGTCGGAAAAATTGTCCGGCTGGGCATCGTCGAATACGAGGTCGTCGGCGTGGCCGACAAACGGCCGAGCCCGGGCGGATTCGACTTCGGGGTCGATGACTTCGTGGTCATCCCGCAGACCACCTACCAGAAGCAGTTCGGCATTCGCGCGGAGCAGATGGGACGCGGCGAAATGCGCAGCATCGTGATCTCCGCCGTCCCGCGCGAGGGTGTCCCGCGCGAGGTGGCGATGCGCGAGGTCGAGCAGGTCATGCGCACCCGGCACGGCCTTCGCCTCGACGAACCGAACGACTTTGACCTCGTGACCGCCGACGCAGTGCTGGAATTGTGGGATCAGATCAGCGCAGCCACGTTCCTGGCCCTCGTCGTGATTTCGTCGATCGCCCTGATGGTCGGCGGGATCGGCGTCATGAGCATCATGACGATCACGGTGACCGAGCGGACCCGCGAGATCGGCGTCCGCAAGGCCCTCGGCGCACGCCGGACCGAAGTGTTGTGGCAGTTCCTGATGGAAGCCATCTTCCTGACATCGGCCGGCGGCGTGCTCGGCATCATCTGTGGCGCCGGGATCGGCCTCGCGGTGCACCTGGCCACCGGCTTCCCCGTCTCCCTGCCCTGGTGGTCGTTCGCCATCGGCATTGGTTTCTCCGCCGGCATTGGCGTGTTCTTCGGCATGGTCCCCGCCATCCGCGCCTCCCGCCTCGATCCGATCGAAGCCCTCCGTTACGAATAGCGGACCGCGGACCGCGGACACGTATATGCTTGTCCTTAGATCGCACGGAGGGATCGCGTATGCAGGTCTTTGATGCTGCGGATATCCGGAATGTCGCTCTAGTCGGGCACAGCGGATCAGGCAAGACTCAGTTGGCGTCGGCACTGCTGTTTGATACGGGGGCCACCCCGAGACTGGGTAAGGTGGACGAGGGCACCACCGTTACCGACTACGACGAAGAATCCATCGCCCGCAAGCACACCCTCTCCTCCTCCCTCGCCTGGTTCGAATATCACAAACACAAAGTCAATCTGATCGACACGCCCGGGATGGGCAACTTCCTGAGCGATGCGCGGGCGGCCCTGCGTGTGGTTGAAGCCGCGGTCGTCGTGGTGGACGGCGTGGCCGGTGTGCAGGTTGCCACGGAACAGATCTGGGAGACTGCGCAGCAGTTGAACCTGCCGCGACTGGTGGTGGTGAATCGTCTCGACCGTGAGCGCGCCAGTTTTGCGCGCACGATCGAGTCGCTCCACACCACCCTCTCGCGATCGGCGGTTGCCGTGCAGTGGCCCCTCGGCAGCGAGGATGACTTCCACGGGGTCGTCGACCTGGTCACGATGCAGGCCTGGACGTTTGCGACCGATGGCAGCGGCACAGCCACGGAGATCCCGGTGCCGGCCGACGTCGCCGCGGAGGTCGAGGCCGCGCGCACCGCCCTGATTGAGGCGGTCGCTGAGGCCGATGAGGCGCTGATGGAGCGCTTCTTCGACCAGGGAACCCTGACGCAGGAGGAACTGCTGCGCGGCCTGGCGCTCGGCATCCGCAACAGTCACCTGTTCCCCGTGTATTGCATGTCCGCGCTGAAGAATATCGGCGGCACGCTGGTGGCCGGTGCGATCGCCGACCTGGTGCCGTCTCCGGTGGACAGGCCGTTCCCCGGCGTGGGCCCCGACGGGGCTCCCATCACGCGGGAGGCGGATCTCAAGGCGCCGCTGGTGGTGTGGGTGTTCAAGACCATCGCCGATCAGTTCGCCGGCCGGATCTCGCTGTTCCGGGTGATCTCCGGCACGCTGAAGTCGGACAGCACGGTGCAGAACCTCACCCGGCAGGCCCCCGAACGTGTCGGGCATCTGGTCGTCCTTGAAGGCAAGACGCAGATGCAGGTGCCCGAGGTACACGCCGGCGATCTCGCCGCCGTCGCGAAGCTGAAGGACACCCATTCGGGTGACGTTCTGGGTGATCCGAAATCCGGATTCACGATTCAGCCGTTGTCCTTCCCGGAGCCGGTCCTGTCATACGCCATCGTGCCGAAGACCCGCGGCGACGAGGACAAGATCAGCACGTCGATCCACCGGTTGCAGGACGAAGATCCTTCCATCGGCTACACGCGCGACGAACAAACCCACGATCTGCTGTTGTCAGGCCAGGGCCAGATGCACATTGAGGTCACGGTCGCGAAACTGCGGCGCCGGTTTGGCGTCGAGGTCGAGTTGAAGCCGCCGCACATTCCCTACCGGGAAACCATCGCCCTGCCCACCGAGGCCCACGGTCGGCACAAGAAGCAGACCGGCGGCCACGGGCAATTCGGCGACTGCAAGGTCCGCGTCGAACCGCTCCCCCCAGGCTCAGGCGTCGTCTTCGAAGACGACATCTTCGGCGGCTCAATTCCGCGGCAGTTCGTCCCGGCCGTCGAAAAGGGCGTGCGCGAAGCGTGTGGCCGCGGCTATCTGGCCGGCTACCCGATGGTGGACCTGAAGGTGACCGTGTTCGACGGGTCGTACCACGACGTCGACTCCAACGAGATGTCGTTCAAAATGGCCGGCCGTCTGGCCATCAGGGACGCCATGACACGCGCCAAGCCGACACTGCTCGAACCGGTCATGACGGTTGAGGTCTACGCACCGTCGGATTTCGCCGGCGACCTCATGGGCGATCTCAACGGCCGACGCGGTCAAATCGCCGGCATGGACACGCGGGGTTCCAACACCGTGATCCGCGCTCACGTGCCGATGGCGGAAATGTTGACCTACGAGCAGACGCTCACCGCCACCACGGGTGGCCGCGGCGGCTATCACATGGAGTTCCACCACTACGCGGAGGTCCCCGCCCACCTGCACGGCAAGATCGTCGCCGCCGCACAGGCCGAGGGCAAACAGGTCCACCACGAGGACGACTAGTCCGCGGACTGAGGAGGTTTTTGGTACAGTCGGGGCATGCGCCAGATTGTCCTGCTCATCGCGGCCGGTGTCGTTGCGGCGACGACATTGCTGTTGCATGGGCAGGAGCCGGCGCCGCAGCCGGATTTTGCGACGTGGCTCGACGGGGTGCGTGTTGAGGCCCTGCAGCGTGGAATCAGCGCCAACACTGTCACCCGTGCGCTGGCCGGCGTCACCGCACCGGAAGCCGTCGTTGTGGCCCGGGACCGCGCACAGCCGGAGCAGGTGCAGAGCCTGGACCGCTACCTCCAGCAGCGCGTGACCACTGCGGTACGGCGATCTGCGCAGATCAACGCGGACCGCCACGCGCAGGTGCTGGATCGCATCGAATCCAGATTCGGCGTGTCGAAGTCTGCCGTGGTCGCCATCTGGGGCCTTGAGTCGAACTTCGGACGATTCACCGGGACCCGGCCCATTGTGTCGGCCCTCGCCACACTCGCGTACGATCCGCGACGAGCGACCCTGTTCCGCTCAGAGCTGTTTCACGCCCTGACCATCCTGGACCAGGGATACATCGGCTTCGACGAACTGAAGGGGTCCTGGGCCGGGGCCATGGGTCAGCCGCAATTCATGCCCTCCAGCTACCTGAGGCACGCCGTGGATGTGGACGGCGACGGCAAGGCCAACATCTGGACGTCGGAGGCCGACGTCTTCGGGTCAATTGCCAACTATCTGGACCACGCCGGCTGGGTCACCGGTCAGCGCTGGGGACGCGAAGTCAGGATCACCAAACCGGTGATGGCCCGCGTCGAGGAGGCCGTGCCCATGCGTCGCTCAGGCTGCCGCGCCGTCCGGGAGATGACCGAGAGCCGCCCGCTCGCGGAGTGGACGCGCCTCGGTGTGCTCCAGGCCAACGGCACCGCCCTGCCCCGCGCCGACATGGAGGCCTCGCTGGTCCGCGGCCTCAACCGCCACTTCCTCGTGTACCCCAACTATCACGCGTTCATCGACTACAACTGCTCAAACGCCTACGCGATCGCGGCGGGCGTCCTGTCGGACAGCATTCGCTGACGCCCTCCCGCGGGTTCATGGTTCATCGGTGCATGGTTCATCGGTGCTGGTGCGGGGTTCGCGCGGGCACCATGAACCAGCACCATGAACCGATGAACCGATGAACCGATGAACCATGAACCCGCGAAGCGTCAGTCCTGTCTCAGCGCCGTGACGGGATCGATCCGGGTTGCCCGGAGCGCGGGAATGCTCGCGGCAAGCAGACCGACGACAACCGTCGCGGTTGCTGCGACCACAAAGGTCGTCAGATTCAGCGCGGGCACATCGAACAACAGACTCTCGATGGACTTGCCCATCAGCGCCGCGCCGCCGAGTCCGATTGCCACACCAACCGTGACCACCTTGGCGGCACCCGTGACCACCATGCGGAAGGTGCCGCCGGCATCGGCGCCAAGCGCCATCCGTATTCCGATCTCGGTGGTGCGGCGGGCCACGGCATAGGTCACCACGCCATACACTCCGAGTGCCGCAAGGAACGCGGCACACAACGCCAGACCGGCCAGCAGCGTCATGTTGAACCGCGGTTGGGCGATGGATGCCGACACCTGCTCTTTAATCGTGCTCACCTTCGCAATCGGGAGCTGCGGATCAAGCGCCTGCATCTCTGCCCGAATGGCTGCCGCCACAGTCGACACCGGCTGCGTCGTCGCCACAACCACCTGCATCTCGCTGAGCGCAAACTGAAAAGCGGCACGAACACCTCAGGCTCCGCCGAAGACGCCAGGCCGTCGTGTCTGATGTCAGCGACCACGCCGACAATGTGCAGGTCGCCGGCCATCGGAATGCGCACGAGCTGATTCAGCGGGCTCCGGTCCTGGAAGTACCGCCGGACGACAAGCTCGTTGACGATGGCCACTTTGGCACCGGTCTCGCGGCCATCACAGTTGTCAAAGCTCCGGCCACCCACCAACCGGATGCCCATCGTTTCGAAGTAGCGTGGCATGACGGCGCGATATCTGGCGCGCGGCCGTTCCGATGGCGACGATTCGGCGAGGCCATTAATCGTGAACGGCAACTCGAACTGCACACCCCATGGACTCATCGGCAGCGCCGAGACGGCTGACGCCAGGGTGACACCAGGTATCGTGCCGACACGAGTCACGAGGTCGTCGAAGAACTGCTTCTTGCTCGCCGACGGCGCATATCTCGACGCAGGCAACACCACATGGGCGGCGACAAGGCCTGACGTGCGGTACCCGGGATCCAGCGAGGTGAGTTGGACGAAACTGCGGATCAGCAGACCGGCGCCGACCAACAGCACGAGTGCAAGCGCCACCTCCGCCACGACCATCACGTTCGACAGCCGCCGCGCGGTGAGGCTCGACGAGGCGCTGCGGGAGGAATGGACGTTCTTCGTCAGGGGTAAAAACCCGTCCATGCAGGGGCGGCACGCCCAGCACCGTGAACAGCAGCGGGGACACATCCACGGTCGTCAGACGCTCGGCCTCGGAGTCTGTCTATAACGTGAATCCCTTGAAGCGCCAGATCGCCAGGCTCTCAAACGTCGTTGTCTGTGTGCGCCAGTCGAGGTACGTCGCGGAAGAAACCTGCGCGCGGTCCTGGTCAAGCGTCCGGTTGCTCTCCCACGCCACCACGAGCCGGTCCGGCTCGGCGTAGTCCAGCGGCCGGAGCAACACGCCATTCAGGACGCTGAACATTGTCGAGTTGACCCCAATCGCCAGGCCAATCGAGGGTTCGCGACCGTGGTGGTCCTCACACTTGGCCCGCAGAAACCGCCACGCTTCATTCAAGTCATGTCGCATCAGTTAATTCCAACGAAGTCCGCGGAGCTGGTCGAGGTTGACGTTGCCACCGGAGAGGACACAGACGACCCGTGAGCCGGCGGGCACCTTGATGAGCCCCTGGAGCAGCGCGGCGACCGGGGCGGCGGCGGCGCCTTCGGGCACGAGTTTCGCATAGTGCATGAGACACACCACCGCCTCGAAGATTTGCCCGTCCGGCAGCGCCACGATCTCGTCCACGTATTCGCGGATGATCTCGAAGTTTCTGGTGCCGACGGTCTTCACTCGCAGACCGTCGATGATGCAATCGACGGTGTCGAGCGTGACGACTCGGCCCTCGGCGACACTGCGCTGCATGCCGGGCGCGCCGGACGATTCCACACCGATGACGAGGATCCGCGGGTTGAACGTTTTGGCCGCCTGCACGATGCCCGCGAGCAGCCCCCCGCCGCCGATCGGCACAACAATCACATCCACCTCGGGCCAGTCCTGGACGATCTCAAGCCCGACGGTGCCCTGCCCCATGATCAGCTGGTCGTCATCAAAGGGATGGATGTAGGTCAGCCCCTGTTCGGCGACCAGCTGTTTGGCCTTCTCGTTGGCTTCGTCCCAGATGGACCCGTGCAGGACGACCTCTGCGCCGTAGCCCCGTGTCGCCTCAATCTTCGACGGTGTCGCGTTGGCCGCCATCGCGACCACCGCACGGATGCCGTGGATCTTCGCCGCCAGCCCCACACCCTGGGCATGATTCCCGGCCGACGAGCAGATCACCCCGCGGCGCTTGTCTTCATCGGTCAGAAACGTGAACTTGTTGAGGGGCCCGCGAATCTTGTACGACCCCGTCCGCTGAAACAACTCGGCCTTCAGTCGCACGTCGTAGCCGGTCTTCTCCGACAACACACGCGAGGTCAGCAGTGGCGTGTGCTTCACGTGTGGTTCCATCCGGGCGCGGGCCGCGACAAATTCGGAAAGAGGGGGCAAAGCCACGACGGGATTATCTGTGGTCCACGGGTCCAGGGTCCAGGGTTCGGGTCCTTGGGTCCTTGGGTCTCTTGGTCCGTACAAAGAGCAACGGCCCGGCGGCTGATGCCACCGGGCCGTTCAGTTGTTCGAACCCTGGACCCTCGACCTAAGGACCGATTTAGGATCCGCCGGCTTTCCTGGGCGTCGTGACGCGCTTGCCGCCTTTGGCCGACTTGTCGGCCTTCACCTTGGGTGCCGCGTCGGCCTTCTTGGTGCGGCCGCCACCGAGGGCCTGGCGAATGCGACCACCGACGGTTTTCTTCGCCTTCGGCTCCGCGGCGTCACCTTCCGCGGCGTCCCTGGTCTTGGCGTTCGGGTCGAACTCACTGCCGAGCAGTTCGATTTCGGCCTTTTCCGCGCTGTCGCCGCGACGGTAGCCCGTGCGCAGCAAGCGCGTGTAGCCGCCCTTGCGATCGGCATACCGCGGCGCGATGTCCGTGAACAGGGTCTTGACGACGGCCTTGTCCACGATGTCGATGGCCACCATGCGGCGCGCGTTCACGTGCTTGATCGACCCTTCTTCGGCCGTCAGGCTGCGTTTGGCGATGGTGATCAGCCGCTCGACGAACGGGCGCAGTTCCTTGCCGCGCGCCACGGTCGTCTTGATGCGGCCGTACTTGATGAGGTCGGAGGCCTGATTCCGGAGCATGGCGATCCGGTGCTCAGTGATTCGACCGAGTTTTCGGTGTGCTACTCGATGACGCATAACGTTCCCGTTCCTTGGCTACTCGCCCGCCGCGTCGACCCGCATGCCGAGGCTGAGGCCCATCGTGGTGAGGATTTCCTTGATTTCATTGAGCGACTTGCGGCCGAAGTTCTTGGTCTTCAGCATTTCGCCTTCGCTCTTCTGCACCAGCTCGCGAATCGTCCGGATGTTCGCGTTCTTCAGGCAGTTGTAGGACCGCACCGACAACTCGAGTTCTTCCACGCTCTTGTCGAGGTGTACGTTGCCCGAGGTACCCGGCGCATCCCCTGACGCGTCAAACGCGGACTCGCCGAGTTCTTCGAGGCTGACGAAGATGGTGAAGTGGTCGCGAATCAGCTTCGCGGCCAGCGACACGGCATCACGCGACGTGACCGCGCCGTTCGACCACACTTCGAGGGTCAGCTTGTCGTAGTCGGTCGTCTGGCCGACACGGGCGGCTTCGACGATGTAATTGACCTTCTTGACGGGCGAATGCACGGAGTCGATCGGAATCCAGCCGATGCCGAGATCCTCGTCGAAGTTCTTGTCCGCCGAGACGTACCCGCGCCCCCGCTTGATGCGCAGCTCCATCTCGAGCGTGCCGCCTTCGCTGACCGTCGCGATGTGGGCTTCCGGCTCCAGGATCTCGACGTCGCTGTCGGCCTGGATGTCCTTCGCGCGCACTTCGCCGGCCTTGGTGACACGCAGCGTCAGCGTCTTCGGCTGGTCGGTGTGCATCTTGAGCGGAATCTGCTTCAGATTGAGGATCAGATCCGTCGCATCCTCGACCACGCCCTGGATCGGGGAGAACTCGTGGAGCACGCCCTCGATCTTGACGGCCGTGACCGCTGCGCCTTCAATCGACGACAGAAGAACGCGACGCATGGCGTTGCCGACCGTCGTACCGAATCCACGTTCAAACGGCTGCGCCGTGAACCGGCCAAACCGGTCCGTCAGTGTCTCGAGTTCGAACTCCAGCCGCTTGGGCCGCTGAAAACCTTTCCACAACATGTTCAGTTCCTTTCGCCAACGGGGCCGACCGTGTCGGCGCCCCAGACCTGCGGGTTACGGTCACCGGCCTCCCGCTGCAGGTCTGACGAGCTGCGGGCCGGCGACTGGCGCATTGTGCGCGTGTTACTTCGAGTACAACTCGACGATGAGCTGTTCCTGCACGGGCAGGTTGATCTGCTCGCGCGTCGGCAGCGAGGAAATCCGGGCGGACGTGCCCGCGACATCCAGCGTGAGCCATTCGGGAATGCCCCGGCCCTTCACCTCTTCACGCGCGTGCGTGATGGAGGCGTTGTCGACGCTGCCCGCCTTGATGGCGATGGTGTCGCCCTGGCGCACGGCGTAGGACGGGATGTCCGCCTTCTTGCCGTTCACCAGGAAGTGCCCGTGCCGCACCAGCTGACGCGCCTGGGCGCGCGAGGTGGCGTAGCCGACGCGGTAGATCACGTTGTCGAGGCGGCGTTCGAGGGACTGCAGGAGCAGTTCGCCGGTGATGCCCTTCGTGCGGTCGGCCGCCTCGAAGTACTTCCGGAACTGGTTTTCCAGCACCCCGTACGTGCGCTTGACCTTCTGCTTCTCACGCAGCTGAATGCCGTAGCCGGCCACCTTCGCGCGACGTGACCGCCCGTGCTGGCCGGGGGGCACATTCCGCTTCTCGATCGCGCATTTTTCCGTGTAGCAGCGCTCTCCCTTGAGAAACAGTTTCATGCCTTCACGCCGGCACAACCGGCACACCGGTCCGATATATCTCGCCATAACTAGTTATCCTTCTGCTGAAACTCAGACGCGACGACGCTTCGACGGCCGGCACCCGTTGTGCGGAATCGGCGTCACATCGCGAATCGACTTCACATCAATGCCCACCGTCTGCAGCGCGCGAATCGCGGACTCGCGCCCTGCGCCCGGGCCCTTGACGCGGACTTCCAGTGAGCGCAGCCCGTAGGTCTTGGCCACGTTGCCGGCCGCCATGGCCGCCTGCGTCGCCGCAAACGGCGTGCCCTTGCGCGACCCCTTAAAGCCGATGCCGCCGGCGCTTGACCACGCGATCACGGCGCCTTCGGCGTCGGTGATCGAAATCGTCGTGTTATTGAACGACGCATGGATGTGGGCGAAGCCGTGGTGCACGACGCGCTTTTCGCCACGTTTCTTGAACGTCTTCTTCGGTTTGCCGGCGGGTTTTTTGCCGGACTCGGGCGCGCCGCCCTCTGCTTGTGCCTTGGCCATCTGCTACTCCGTCTTCTTCCTGGCCACCGCGCCTTTGCGCGGGCCTTTGCGTGTGCGGGAATTGGTGCGCGTCCGCTGTCCGCGCGCCGGCAGATTCCGCCGGTGCCGTGCGCCGCGGTAGCTGCCGATTTCAACGAGCCGCTTGATGCCGAGGGAGATCTCCTTGCGGAGGTCCCCTTCCACACGGCCCTGCTCCTCGATCACGCGGGTGATCTTCCGGACATCGTCTTCCGACAAGTCCTTCACGCGGATGTCGCCGCTCACTTCAGCCGCCACGCAGATGTCCACTGCGCGCTTCCGGCCGATGCCATAGATATACGTGAGTCCAATCTCGACCCGCTTCGTGCGCGGAAGATCGACGCCTGCAATACGTGCCATATCGTTATCCCTGCCGCTGCTTGTGCTTCTGATTCGGGCAAATAATGCGCACGACACCCTGTCGTCGCACCACCTTGCACTTCACACAAATTCGTTTAACCGATGCTCGAACCTTCATCGCTGTGTCCTTCCCGACCCGTCTATCTCGCGGGGAGCTTGCGAATGATCCGTCCCCGCCCCGCATCGCGTGGCGCCAACTCGACCCTCACCCGATCCCCGACCAGTAAGCGGATGAAATTGACCTGAGGCCCCGACGCCGCATGCGCCTGCACCTCGTGCCGTTCCTCACCCTCACCCACCGCCACTCGATACAGCGCCTGCGGCAACACCGCCAGCACTGTCCCATCCACCGTCATCGGCCCGCCGCAGCTCCCGCGCTCACCGGCACCTCACGCGCCGTCAGCACCAGCGGCCCATCCGCCCCGACGGCCACGGTGTGTTCGAAGTGGGCCGCCAGGCTGCCGTCCTTCGTCACCGCCGTCCATCCATCCCGCAGGACCTTCACGTCCGGCCGGCCCATCGCCACCATCGGTTCGATGGCGAGCACCATGCCTTCCGCGAGCCGTGCCCCGCGGCCCGGTGTGCCGTAGTTCGGAATCTGCGGTTCCTCGTGCAGCTGCTGCCCGATGCCGTGACCCACAAACTCCCGCACCACCGAAAACCCGTGGGCTTCCACCCACTGCTGCACCGCGTGTCCGATGTCCGACACCCGGCCGCCGACCTTCACCTGCGCAATCGCCTTCTCCAGCGATTCCCGCGTCACCCGGAGCAGCTCCTGCGTCCGCGCGGGCACCGTGCCGACCGGCACCGTCACCGCGGAGTCGCCGTAGAACCCGTCGAGCTTGGCGCCGATGTCGATCGACACGATGTCGCCGTCCACCAGCGGCCGCACACGCGACGGAATCCCGTGCACCACTTCCGCATTCACCGACGTGCAGAGGGTGGCCGGAAATCCCCGATACCCCTTGAACGCCGGCACCGCCCCTGCGTCACGGACGAGACGTTCAGCCATCTCGTCCAGATCCCCGGTTGTCATCCCCGGGACCACGGCGCGTTCCAGCGCCTCCAGCACCTGGGACACCAGCTGGTTCGCCGCGCGCATCCGCGCAATGTCGGCGGCCGACCGGCAGGCAATCACCGACGGGCTCCCAGCGCCGACGCCACCGCCGCCGCCAGGTCCGCCGCCACACTGTCCTCGGTCTGATCACCATCAATCGACCGGAACGTGTTGCGACGCCCGTAAAAATCCACAATCGGCTGCGTGCTGCGTTCGTACACCTGCAACCGCTCACGCACCACGTGCTCATTGTCGTCGACGCGCTGCACCAGCGCGCCGCCGCACTTCGGACACCCGGTCGCCCCTGGAGGCGCCCCCAGCCGGCACGCACCACAAATCCGGCGGGTGGCCAGCCGCTTCACCAGCGTGTCGGTCGGCACCTCGATGTCCACGATCACCAGAGGCGCCGCGTCATCCACCAGGCTGTCAAGCGCCTGCGCCTGCGCCACCGTGCGCGGAAACCCGTCCAGCACAAACCCGGCGTCGGCATCCGGCCGCTCGAGGCGTTCCTTGACGATGCCGATCATGATGTCGTCGCCCATAAGACGCCCGGCATCCATCACCTCGCGCGCGGCCCGACCCATCTCCGTCCCTTCCTGCACGGCATCCCGCAGGATGTCGCCGGTCGAGATCTTCGGGAGCCCGTGCGTACGCGCAAACCGCGCCGCCTGGGTGCCTTTGCCGGCTCCCGGAGGCCCGAGCATCACGAGCCGCACCGCCACGTTGCTTCCAAGGGTCACCCTCGGCGACCTCGGATACGCGTCTTCTTCATGAAGCCGTCGTAGTGACGCATGATCAACTGCGACTCCACCTGCTGCACGGTATCCATCGCCACACCCACGATAATGAGCAGCGAGGTGCCGCCGAAGTAGAACTGGACGTTCATGCCGTCGGTAATCCAGGACGGCAGAATCGCATCAAGACGTTCGCCGATGAACGGAATCGGTTCGACCTTGAAGCCCGTCAGCAGGAACTCCGGCAGGAGCGCCACAATCGCCAGGTACACCGCACCAGCCAGCGTGATGCGCGCCAGGATGCTGTCGATGTACTCCGCCGTGCGTTTGCCCGGCCGGATGCCCGGCACAAAGCCGCCATACTTCCGCATGTTTTCCGCGACATCATCCGGGTTGAAGATGATCGCCGTGTAGAAGTACGCGAAGAAGATGATCATCGTCACATACAGCAGGTTGTAGAGGGGGTAGCCCATCGACAACTGCTGCACGATCGTCTGCGCCATCCCGTTCTCCGGGAACATCGGCGCAATCGTCGCGGGGAACGCCAGAATCGATGACGCGAAGATGACGGGCATGACGCCGCCCGTGTTCACCTTCAGCGGGATGTGCGTGCTCGCGCCGCCCATCATCCGGCGTCCCACCATGCGCCGCGCATACTGCACGGTCACCTTGCGGTGCGCGCGCTCGACATAGACGATGGCCGCGATGACCAACACCATCATGGCAATCAGCGCGATGAGCCGGAACAGTCCCATCTCGCCCGTCTGCAGCTGCAACAGAGTGGACGTGATCGCCGTGGGCAGCCCCACCACGATACCGGCGAAGATCAGCAGGGACATGCCGTTGCCGATCCCGCGTTCGGTGATCTGTTCACCAAGCCACATCACGAACACCGACCCGGTGGTCAGAGTCATGATCGTCATGAGGCGGAAGCCCCAGCCCGGGTTGTAGACCAGCGGCAGGCCGCCGCTGATGTTCGTGTTGCTCTCCAGGAAGAACGCGATGCCCAAAGCCTGGATGATCGACAGCACGATCGTGCCGTACCGCGTGTACTGCGTGATCTTCTTGCGGCCGAGATCGCCTTCCTTCGAGAGGCGCTCGAGGTACGGCCAGACCACCGTCAGCAGCTGCAGGATGATCGACGCACTGATATACGGCATGATGCCGAGCGCGAAGATCGTCATCTGCGACAGGTTGTTCCCGGAGAACATGTCGTAGAGGCCGAACATCGTGCCCGCCGCGCGCTCCGCCAGATCGGCGAGCGCGGCCGTGTTGATTCCAGGCGTCGGAATCTTGCTGCCGAGACGGTAGACCGCCAGGATGCCGAACGTGAACAGCACCCGCTTGCGGAGTTCCGGAACGGCAAAAATGTTCTTGACGCTATCCATACGTTATCCGGCGATCACTTCCGCCACGCCCCCGGCGGCGGCAATCTTCTCGGCGGCGGCGCCGCTGAACTTGTGCGCGCGCACCGTCAGCTTCTTCGCGAATTCGCCACGGCCCAGCACCTTGATGAGGGCGCGGGCATCGCGCACGAGGCCGCGCTCGCGCAGCACGTCCGGCGTCACGTCCGAGCCGGCGTCAAACACCTCGGCCAGCGTGTCGAGATTCACCACCGCGTATTCCACACGGAACGGATTGGTGAAGCCGCGCTTGGGCAGACGGCGATGCAGCGGCATCTGGCCGCCTTCAAAGCCGCGCTTGTACGAAAAGCCCGAGCGCGACTGGGCGCCCTTTTCGCCGCGGCCGGCCGTCTTGCCGTGACCGGAGCCGGGACCACGACCGACGCGGGTCCTGGCGTGAGTCGCGCCCTTGGGCGGACGCAAGTTATTCAACGACATAGTTACCTCAGTTTCCTTCCACCTTGACGAGGTGCCGCACCTTGAGCAGCATCCCGCGGTTGGCGGCGGTGTCCGGAATTTCGACCGTGTGCCGGATCCGGCGCAGGCCGAGCGACTTGATCACCACGGCCTGGTTCTTGTTGAACCCGATCGTGCTCTTCAGCTGCGTCACCTTCAACGTCGCCATCGCCCTACGCTCCCACCAGCTCTTCGAGGTCCTTGCCGCGCAGACGCGCCACGGCGGACGGATCCTTGAGGCTCGTCAACGCGGCAAACGTCGCACGCACCACGTTGTGCGCATTCGGCGATCCGAGCGACTTGGTGAGCACGTTGTGAATGCCGGCCGCTTCCACCACGGCGCGCACGGCGCCACCGGCGATGATGCCCTTGCCGTCCGGCGCGGGCTTGAGCAGCACCGACCCGGCGCCAAACTGGCCGAGCACCGGATGCGGAATCGACGTCCCCGCCATCGGCACACGAATCAGCTGCTTCTTCGCCGCTTCGATGGCCTTCTTGATGGCCGACGGCACTTCCTTCGCCTTGCCGATGCCGAACCCCACCACGCCCGCGCCGTCCCCGATGACGACCAGCGCGCTGAAGCTCATGTTCTTGCCGCCCTTGACGACCTTGGTGACGCGGCCGATGCTCACGACCGTGTCCTTCAGATCCAGCTGGGACGCGTCAATTCTCTCGCGGTAATCCATGTGTTCGCTCCGACCTAAAACTCAAGCCCGGCTGCGCGCGCGGCTTCCGCCACCGCCCGCACCCGCCCGTGATACAGATTGCCGCCGCGATCGAACACCACGCGTGTGATGCCCTTTTCCTTCAGCCGCTCGGCGATGATCTTGCCGAGCGCTTCGGCGCCGGCCTTGTTGCCGCCGCGCACCGTGCCGGTGAACGTCGACTTCAGCGCGGCCTCCGTGCTCGACGCCGCGGCCACCGTGTGGCTCGCCAGGTCGTCGATCACCTGCGCATAGATGTGGGTCACCGAGCGGAACACCGCCAGGCGCGGGCGTGCGGCCGTGCCGGAAATGCGCTTCCGCTGACGGAGGCGGATGCGTTCGCGGCGGTCTTTGGTGGTCTTGATCTTCATGGCTTTGCTCCAGGCAGTCGGACGCTTACGCGCCCGTCTTGCCGACCTTCTTCTTCAGCACTTCGCCCATGTAGCGGACACCCTTCTGCTTGTAGGGATCCGGCTTGCGGAGGCGACGGATGTTGGCGGCCACCTGACCGACCAACTGACAGTCCACGCCGGTCACCGTGATGTGGGTCTGCTTGTCGACCGCCACATCGATCCCCTTCGGGACGTCGAACACGACCGGGTGCGAGTACCCGAGCGCAAAAATCACCTGCGACCCCTTCAGCTCGGCGCGGTAGCCGACGCCGACGATGTCGAGTTCGCGCTTGAAGCCCTCGGACACGCCGACGACCGCGTTGGCCATGAGGCTTCGGGCGAGGCCGTGGTACTTGCTGAGCGACACATCGTCGCGTTCCGGCTGCGCCACCAGTTCTGAGCCCTTGAGTTCGAACACGATGCCGGGCGGAATCGCCTGCTTCATCGCGCCCTTCGGGCCCTTGAATTCAACCACGCCCTGGCCCACGTTCACCGTGACGCCCTTGGGCACTGGAATCGGTTTCTTGCCAATTCGGGACATATCAGTTTCACCAGATGTTGCAGAGAACTTCGCCGCCCACGCCCGCCTTGACCGCTTCGCGGCCGGACATGACGCCGTGTGACGTGGTCAGAATGCTCGTGCCAAGGCCTCCCATGACCTTCGGCACATCATTTCGACCGAAATACACGCGACGGCCGGGACGGCTCACCCGGGAAATCCCGGAGATGACCTTCTCGCCGCGCGGGCCGTACTTCAGCGTGATCCGGATCACGGGGCCGGTCTCGCCGGTGGCCTCCATCTCCTTGAATCCCGCGATGAAGCCCTCGCGCTCGAGGATGCGCGCGATCTCCACCTTCAGGCGGGACGTCGGCACATCAACACGCGTGTGCCGCGCGTGCACCGCGTTCCGGAGTCGGGTCAACATATCTGCGATCGGATCGGTCATTTTCTACTCTCTCAGCTCGTCGATCTTCGTCTGTATTGCTCGCCGGACGTTACCAGCTGCTCTTGATGACGCCGGCGACTTCGCCGCGCAGCGCCAGTTCACGGAAGCAGAGGCGGCACAGCGCGAACTTGCGCATGTACGCCCGCGGCCGTCCGCACTGTTTGCAGCGGTTGCGGGCCCGCACACCGAACTTCAGCCCCTGGGCATCCTTGACGCGTTTTGCAGTAGTGGCCATGTCTCTTCTTGTCCTGACTAGTTCTGACGGAACGGCAGGCCGATCAACTGCAACAGCCGCCGCGCTTCCTCATTGCTCTTGGCCGTGGTGACGACCGAGATGTTCATGCCGCGCGCCTTGTCCACCTTCAAGTAGTCGATCTCCGGGAAGATCAACTGATCGCGCAGGCCCAGCGTGTAGTTGCCGCGGCCGTCAAACCCGCGCGGCGAGATGCCACGAAAGTCGCGCACGCGCGGCAGGGCAATCGAAATCATGCGATCCAGGAAGTCATACATCCGCTGACCGCGCAGGGTCACCATCGCGCCGATGGGCATATTCTGCCGCACCTTGAACTGCGCAATGGACTTCTTCGACCGCGTAACCGCCGCCTTCTGACCGGAGATCTTGCCGAGCTCCTCGGCGCCGGTGTCCACAATCTTGCTGTTCTGCGTCGCTTCACCCAGGCCCATGTTGATCACAATCTTCGTGATCTTCGGCACGGCCATGACGTTGGTGTACCCGAACTCCTTCGTGAGAGCCGGCACCACTTCCTTGCTGTAACGATCCTTCAGGCGACTCATTTGTCGACCACTCCCTTGCACTTGCGGCAGACCCGCACCTTGCGGCCATCCTCGAGGATCTGATGTCCGATCCGCGTCGGCGCGCTGCACTGCGGGCAGACCAGCTGCACCTTCGAGACATACACCGGCGCCTCGCGTTCGACGATGCCGCCCTTGACCTGCTTCTGCGGGTTCGGCTTCGTGTGCCGCTTGATGACGTTCACGCCCTCGACGATCACGCGGTTCTTCGCCGGCTCGACGACCAGCACGCGACCCTTCTTGCCCCGGTCACGCCCGGCCAGCACGACGACGTTGTCGTTTTTCTTGATGGGCGACTGCAGACCCGCCATTACAGCACCTCCGGTGCCAGCGAAATGATTTTCATGAACTTGCGCTCACGCAGTTCGCGCGCCACGGGGCCGAACACACGCGTGCCCACAGGCTCGCCTTCGGTGTTCACGATCACGGCCGCATTGCGGTCGAACCGGATGTAGGACCCGTCGCGACGACGGAGCTCCTTGCGCGTCCGCACGATCACGGCGCGCACGACCTGGCCCTTCTTGACGGTGGCATCCGGCGTCGCTTCCTTCACCGACGCGGTGACGATGTCACCGATCCGGGCGTAGCGGCCGGTCGACCCGCCGATCGGGTTGATGACCGCGATCTTGCGGGCCCCCGAGTTGTCGGCGACGTCGAGGACCGATTGCATTTGAATCATGGCGTGTCTCCTGAATCTCTCTTTTTACAGCCGGCCGCTCAGAGGCGCGCACGCTCGACAATGCGTGTCACGACCCAGCGCTTGCTGCGGCTGAGCGGTCGTGTCGGCACGATGGCGACCACGTCGCCCACCCTGGCCTCGCCTGCCTCGTCGTGCGCCATGAACCGCGTCGTGCGCTTGAGCTGCTTGCCGTACCGCTCATCCCGCACCTGGCGTTCGATGGTGACCACCACGGTCTTTGCCATCTTGTCGCTGACGACCTTGCCGGTAATTTCTGTCTTCGCCATCGTTACTTCCCCGCACCCTTCTCACGAAGGATGGTCTGAATGCGCGCACGCTCGCGGCGCAACGGACGCATCTTGTTGGCCGACTCGGTCTGGCCCATGGACTTCTGAATGCGCATGCGGAACACCTGATCGTCCAGGTCCTTCATCCGCTGCTGGAGGTCCTCCACCGCCAGTTCGCGCAACTGGGCGCGCTGCTCGGCTACCTTCATGACACCTTCTCCTCTGCAAACCGCGTCGCAAACCGGCACTTCATCGGCAGCTTCGCCTGGGCCAGCCGCATGGCCGCGCGGGCTTCCACCTCCGAGACGCCCTCCATTTCAAACAGGATGCGGCCCGGCTTGACGACGACGACCCAGCCTTCCGGCGCGCCTTTGCCCTTGCCCATTCGGGTTTCCTGGGGCTTCTTGGTGATCGGCTTGTCCGGGAACACCCGGATCCAGATCTTGCCGCCGCGCTTGATCGACCGGGCCATCGCCACACGGGCGGCCTCGATCTGCCGATCGGTCATCCAGCAGGGTTCCAGCGCCATCAACCCGAAGTCGCCGAACGCCACCGTGCATCCGCGATACGCCTTGCCGCGCATCCGGCCACGCTGCTGCTTCCGATACTTGACCTTCTTGGGCATCAACATGATGCAAATCCTCTGTTTCTCAACCTAACCCAGTAACCCAGCCACCCAGTTGCCCAGCCGCTAGGCTCTCGCCGCGCGACGCGGCTGCCGGTACTCCTCTTCACGCCCGACGCGCGGCGTCAGCCGCTCGCCCTTGTAGAGCCACACCTTGACGCCGATGCACCCGTAGGTGGTGAACGCCTGCGCGAACCCGTAATCAATGTCCGCGCGCAGCGTCTGCAGCGGCAGTTGCCCGTGCAGATACCATTCAGAGCGCGCAATTTCCGCGCCGTTCAACCGGCCCGACACACGCACCTTGATGCCCTTGGCGCCAAACCGCAGCGCCGACTCGACGGCCTTGCGCATCGCCCGGCGGAACGCCACGCGCTTCTCGAGCTGCATCGCCACCGACTCGCCGATCAACTGCGCGTCGAGTTCCGGCTTCTGGATCTCGAGGATGTTGATGAACACCTCGCGCCCCGTCGCCTTCGTCAGTTCCTGGCGGAGCTTGTCGACTTCCGTGCCCTTGCGGCCGATGATGATGCCCGGACGCGAGGTGTGGATGTCGACCTTGAGCTTGTTGGCCGCGCGCTCGATGTCGATGCGCGACACGCCGGCGTGCGCAAACCGCTTCTTCAGCTCATCACGCAGCTTCAGGTCTTCGTGCAGGAGCTTCGCGTAATCCTTGTCGGCAAACCAGCGCGAACGCCAGGTCTTGTTGAAGCCGAGCCGGAACCCGTACGGATGGACTTTCTGACCCATGTGTTACTCCTGCCCCTTCGCCTGCTCGATGGCCTGTGACTTCGCCGCCCGAGCCCGCCGCGTCGTCGGGGCCGCCCCGCCGGTCGCGCCAATCTTCTTTGCCGGCCGCTCCTCCACCTGCACCGTGAGGTGCGCGGTGCGCTTGCGGACCTGGAACGCGCGACCCATCGGGGCCGGACGCACACGCTTCATGCTCGGCCCCTGGTCGGCGAATGCCGTCTTCACAAACAGCCGGTCGACGTCGCCGCCAAAGCCTTCCGCCTGCTGCGCGTTGGCGATGGCCGACTGCAACACCTTCTCGATGTCGCGGGCCACCTTCTTGCGCGAAAAGCGGAGCGTCGCAAGGGCGCCATTGACGTCCACGCCGCGGATGAGCTCCAACACGAGCCCGGCCTTCTGCGCCGAGGTACGGATGTACTTGGCGGTTGCCTGTGCCTGCACCATCAGTTGCCTCCCTTGTCGGGGGCCGACGCGGCCTTGTCAGCCTTCGTCGTGTGGCCCTTGAAGGTCCGCGACGGCGCGAACTCGCCCAGCTTGTGGCCGACCATGTTCTCGGTCAGGTACACCGGGATGAACTTCTTCCCGTTATGCACCGCCAGCGTGTGCCCGATCATCTCGGGAATCACCGTGGAGCGGCGCGACCAGGTCTTGATGACCTTCTTTTCGTTCTGCCGGTTCATCCCCTCGACCTTTTCGAGCAGGTGCAGGTCGATGAAGGGGCCCTTTTTGAGTGATCTGCCCATGGTTACTTCTTCCGCCGTTCAACGATGAAAGTCTGCGTGCGCTTGTTGCGACGCGTCTTGTACCCCTTGGTCGGGATGCCCCACGGCGTGACCGGGTGACGGCCACCGGAGGTCTTGCCTTCGCCACCACCCAGCGGGTGGTCGACCGGGTTCATCGCGACGCCGCGCACGTGCGGACGCTTGCCCATCCAGCGGCTGCGGCCAGCCTTGCCGATCGAGATGTTCTCGTGGTCAAGGTTGCCGACCTGGCCGACGGTCGCGAGGCACTCGGCGTTGATGCGGCGGATTTCACCCGACGGCATCTTCACCGACGCGTACTCGCCGTCCTTGGCCACCAGCTGCACGGCCGACCCGGCCGACCGCGCAATCTGGCCGCCCTTGCCGGGGCGCAGCTCGACGTTGTGAATCATCGTGCCCAGCGGAATCAACCGCAGCTTGAGGCAGTTGCCCGGCAGGATATCCACGCCGTCACCCGACATGATCGGGTCGCCGACCTTGAGGCCGAGCGGATGCAGGATGTACCGCTTCTCGCCGTCCGCATAGGTGACGAGCGCAATACGCGCGCTCCGGTTCGGGTCGTACTCGACTGTCGAAACCTTGCCCGGAATGTCGAACTTGTCGCGCTTGAAGTCGATGACGCGATAGTTCCGCTTGTGGCCGCCACCACGCCACCAGGACGTGATCTCGCCTTTGTTGTTGCGCCCCCCCGACCGGTGAAGCGGTTCCAGCAGCGGCTTGTGCGGCGTCGTCGAGGTGATCTCGTCGAACGTCTGCACGCTGTAGAACCGTCGCGCGGGCGACGTGGGCTTGTAGTTGCGAATCCCCATGATCCTTAGGCCCCTTCCAGGAACTCAGGCACTTTCTCGCCAGCCTTCAGCCGGACCCAGGCTTTTTTCCAGTCCGGCCGCTGCCCCGAGAAACGTCCCTGGCGCTTTACCTTGCCGTGCTGGATCTGCGTCCGCACAGCCGCGACCTTCGACCCGAACAGGGTCTCAACCGCGCGCCGAATATCCACTTTGGTCGCCTCACGCGCGACCTCAAAGACCACCACCTGGCCGGCTCCGGTATCCCGGGCGACCGTAGTCTTTTCCGTCACGAGGGGACGGCGAATGACGTCAGTCGTCTTTCTCATCCCAACACCTCCTGCCACCGCTCAACCGCCGCCTTCGTGGCGACGATGCGCGTGGTGTCCATCACGTCGCGCGCCGTCACACGGCCGCTCGCCACCAGACGGATGCCCGCAATATTGCGGACCGACTTCACGAAGTTGTCATCGAGCCGCACGTCGGTCACCAGCGCCTTGCCGGTCACGCCGAGCGCCTTGAGCATCGCCGCGCCGCTCTTCGTCTTGATCTCGGAGGCTGTCAGCACATCAACCACGATGACCGCGCCGTCCTTGATCTTCGACTGGATGGCGGCACGCAGCGCACCGCGCTCCACCTTCTTCGGCAGCTGGTACGCGTAGTTGCGCGGCTGGGGGCCGAACACGGTGCCGCCCTTGCGCCACAGCGGCGATCGCGACGAACCTGCCTGCGCGCGGCCGGTGCCCTTCTGCTTGTACGGCTTCTTGCCGCCGCCGCTGACCAGCGCACGATTTTTTGTCGCATGGGTGCCGGCGCGTTCCGACGCGTTCTGCGCCACGACCGAGGCCCACACGAGGTCCTTCTTGATCGTGCCGCCGAACACCGCGTCGTTCAGGTCGACCGCGCCGACCTTCTCGTTCCTGGCGTTCACAACATCAAGGGTCATTACTTCTTCCCTTTCTTGGCCTTCTCAACCTGCGGCACGGGATCCTTCTTCTTCGCGATCGCCTGCCGCACGAGGACCACCCCGTTCGGCGCTCCCGGCACGGCGCCACGCACGACGAGCAGGTTCTGGTCGGCGTCGATGCTGACCACCTTCAGATTCAGCGTCGTGATCCGCTTGCCGCCCATCCGGCCGGCCGCGCGCATGCCCTTGATGACGCGTGACGGATACGAGGACGCGCCGATCGAGCCGGGCGCACGATGGAACATCGAGCCGTGCGTCGCGGCGCCGCCGGCGAATCCGTGGCGCCTGACGACGCCCTGGAACCCCTTGCCGCGCCCGTTCGCAATCACGTCCACGCGGTCACCCGCGTTGAACATGCTCACCAGCACGGGGTCGCCCGCCTTGACCGCGTCGCCGCCGGCCTTGACCTTGACCTCGCGTGTGATGCGCGTCGGAGGCACGCCGGCCTTCTTGAAGTGCCCCTGCGTCGGCTTGTTCGCGTCGGCCTGCACGGCGTCCACCAAGCCCAGCTGCACGGCTTCGTAGCCGTCCGTCGCGGCGGTCTTCGCCTGGACGACCACACACGGACCGGCCTTGATCACGGTCGCAGGGACCGCGGTGCCGTCCGGCAGGAAGATCTGGGTCATGCCCAGCTTTCGTCCGATGATTCCGGTGACCATTATCTGTGTTCCTTCCCGAACGCCTTGATCTCGACATCCACGCCCGCGGGCAGGTCGAGCTTCATGAGGGCGTCCACCGTCTGCGGCGTCGGCTCGAAGATGTCGATGAGCCGCCGATGCGTGCGGATTTCAAACTGCTCACGCGACTTCTTGTCGACGTGCGGCGAGCGGAGCACCGTCCACTTGTTCTTCTCAGTGGGTAGCGGCACCGGGCCGGCCAGGCGCGCGCCCGTGCGCTTCGCCGTGTCGACGATTTCAGTCGTCGACTGGTCGAGCACGCGGTAGTCGTACGCCTTGAGGCGGATGCGGATCTTGTCGCTGAATGGAGTGGCCATGTCTTATTTCCCCTGCGTGCGCGCGATGACTTCTTCGCTCACCGAGTTGGGCGCCTGTTCGTAGCGGTCGAAGTGCATCGAATAGGCGCCGCGCCCCTGCGTGCGTGACCGAAGGTCGGTCGCATACCCGAACATCTCCGACAGCGGGACGCGCGAGTTGATGATCTGGGTGCCGCCGCGCGCTTCCATCGACTGGATGTGACCGCGACGGCTCGTGATGTCGCCGATGACGTCGCCCATGTAGTCTTCCGGCACCGTCACTTCGACGCGCATCACCGGTTCGAGCAACACGGGATGCGCCTTTGCCGCGGCATCCTTGAACGCCATCGAGCCGGCGATCTTGAACGCCATTTCGTTGGAGTCGACGTCGTGGTACGACCCGTCATACAGCTCGATCTTCACGTCGTCGATCGGGTAGCCCGCCAGGACGCCCGTGGTGAGCGCTTCCTGGATGCCCTGGTCGATCGGCTTGATGAATTCCTTCGGAATGACGCCGCCGACGATCTCGTTCGCGAACTCGTACCCCTCACCAGGCTTGCGCGGAATGAGGCGAATCTTCGCGTGACCGTACTGACCGCGACCACCCGTCTGCTTGATGTACCGGCCTTCGCCTTCGGCGGCCTTCGTGATGGTCTCCTTGTAGGCGACCTGCGGCTTGCCGACCGTCGCCTCGACGCCAAACTCGCGCTTCAGGCGGTCGACGATGATTTCGAGGTGCAGTTCGCCCATGCCGGCGATGACGACCTGACCGGTGTCGGTGTCGGTCTTCACGCGAAACGTCGGGTCTTCGGCCATCAGCTTCGACAAGCCGAGGCCGAGCTTTTCCTGGTCGGACTTGGTCTTGGGCTCGATGGCGAGCGAAATGACGGGCTCCGGGAAGTCCATCGCTTCGAGAATCACGGGGTGCTTCTCGTCACAGATGGTGTCGCCGGTCGAGACCGACTTCATGCCCACGACGGCTGCGATATCGCCGGCGAGCACTTCCTTGATTTCTTCACGCTTGTTCGCGTGCATCTTGAGCACGCGGCCAATACGCTCGGTCTTCTGCTTGGTCGCGTTGTACACCGAGGTGCCGGCCAGCAGCTGACCTGAGTAGATGCGCACGAACGTGAGCTGACCGACAAACGGGTCGGTCATGATCTTGAACGCCAGCCCCGACATCGGGCCGTCGTCTTTCGCCTGGCGCTCGGTCGTGGCGCCTTCAGCGCCGTTCGGGTCGATGCCCGACACCGACGGAATGTCGAGCGGCGACGGCAGGTAATCGACAACCGCGTCGAGCAGCGGCTGCACGCCCTTGTTCTTGAACGCCGAGCCGCAGATGACCGGCACAAACGCCGCGTCTTCATTGCGCACCGACGCGATGCAGCGCTTCCGGATCGCCGCCTTGATCTGCGCTTCAGGAATCTCTTCGCCGTGCAGATACTTCTCGAGGATCGAGTCGTCGACTTCGCTGACCTTCTCGATGAGCTTCTCGCGGTATTCCTTCGCGAGGTCCACCATGTCGGCCGGGATGTCCTTGATGGTGGCGTCGGATCCCATGGCCGCGTCGGCTTCCCAGACCACGGCCTTCATCTTGATGAGGTCGACGACGCCGAGGTACTGGTCCTCGATGCCGATCGGCAGGTGCAGCGCCACAGGATTACCCTGCAGCTTGGAGATGATCTGCTCGTAGGTGCGCAGGAAGTTCGCGCCGATCCGGTCCATCTTGTTGACGAAGCAGATGCGGGGGACGCGGTACTTGTCGGCCTGACGCCACACGGTTTCCGACTGGGGTTCGACGCCGGCGACCGAGTCGAACACGGCCACGGCACCGTCGAGCACGCGCAGCGACCGCTCGACTTCCGCCGTGAAGTCGACGTGGCCGGGCGTATCGATGATGTTGATGCGGATGTCGCGCCAGGTGCACGTCGTCGCGGCGGACGTGATCGTGATGCCGCGCTCCTGCTCCTGCTCCATCCAGTCCATGACGGCGGTGCCTTCGTGCACTTCACCGATCTTGTAGGTGATGCCCGTGTAGAAGAGGATGCGCTCGGTGGTCGTCGTCTTGCCGGCATCAATGTGGGCCATGATGCCGATGTTGCGACAACGCTCTAGGGGTACTGTTCTCGCCATGATTGCCCGGTCTTAGAAACGGTAGTGCGCGAACGCCTTGTTGGCTTCCGCCATGCGGTGCACGTCTTCGCGCTTCTTGACGGCTCCACCCCGCAGATTTGCGGCGTCCATGAATTCATTGGCCAGCTTCTCCTGCATGGTCTTGCCGTCGCCACGGTCGGTGGCAAAGCCGGCAATCCAGCGGAGCGAGAGGGACAGGCGACGGGTCGGGTTGACCTCGATCGGCACCTGGTAGTTCGAACCACCCACGCGGCGGGATTTCACTTCCAGCGCGGGCTTGACGTTGTCGACGGCCTTCTTGAAGACCTTCAGCGGATCGTCCTGCGTCTTGTCTTTCACGATCTCCAGCGCGCCGTACATGATCTTTTCGGCGGTGGACCGCTTGCCGTCCTTCATGATCGTGCGGATGAACTTGGTCACCAGAGGGCTGTCATAGATCGGATCAGCCGGAACTTCACGTTTCGCAATTTCTCGTCTACGCGGCATGGTCTAAAACTCCTACGCCTTCTTGGGGCGCTTGGCGCCGTACTTGGAGCGGCCCTGCATGCGGCCCGCGACACCAACGGTGTCGAGCGTGCCGCGCACGACGTGATACCGCACACCCGGGAGGTCCTTCACACGGCCTCCGCGAATGAGCACCAGCGAGTGCTCCTGGAGATTGTGGCCCACGCCCGGAATGTAGGTCGTCACTTCAATTCCGTTGGTCAGCCGGACGCGCGCGACCTTGCGCAGCGCGGAATTCGGCTTCTTCGGGGTCTGGGTGAACACGCGCACACACACGCCACGCTTCTGCGGGCTGCTCTGCAACGCGGGGCTCTTCGTCTTCCAGAGCACCTTCTCTCGTCCCTTGCGCACCAGTTGGCTAATCGTCGGCATACCGTTCGTTTCCTGCCCAATAAACGTCCAACACTCACACCGGCTGGCGACGCGCAATGCGTCGCCCTCACTCCGGCGAGTCGTGTTCGCCCCAGGCCTGGGAACCCTCGCGGGCTCGGCACCTGAAACATTCCCCCTATTGCTGGTTACAGCGTGGCGGCGGCAACGGTCGCGACAGGCGCGACAGACCTTTCCGCTCGGTTACATCAAGACGCTGGGCTATTCGTTCCTTGCCCGCTGTCTGAAGCGAATCCTAGATAGGGTGTCCTAGGACTCGAAGAACCTGACGAGTCTAGCACGGGCGTGCCGGAAAACAAAACGGTTCATGGTTCATCGGTTCATGGTTCAGCGGTTCCGTTCCGAGTTCAGGGTGCTTGGTTCGGGGTTCCTTGACAGACCGAGCCAACTGTCATAGCGTCATATGACAGAAGCAGATGCGATTCGAGCTCAATTTTAGGTCCGGCAAACCCGTGTACCTCCAGGTCGTTGACCAGGTGAAGGCGGCCGTGGCCTCCGGGGCCGCCAAGCCTGGGGATGCGCTGCCCTCGATTCGGCCCCTGGCCGAGGAACTCCGGGTCAATCGGAACACGGTCGCCAAGGCCTACTCGGAACTCGAACATCAGGGCGTCATCACGACTGAAGCCGGCCGCGGCTGCTTTATCAGCGCCGCCGACTCTCCTCTTAATAAGGACGCGCGGCTGCAACTGGTCACCGAAGAAATGGACCAGGCCGTCGTCCAGGCCCATCACCTCCAGATTGATCGGGACGAATTTGTCCGGCTCGCGGAGGCCCGCTTCGACGCGTTTGCACTCCGTCGAACTGCGATGCGCTGAAGTCCGCTGGCCGCCTACAGTTCAGGCCGCCCGACATGCCGAACCCAGCACCCTGCACCCTGCACCCTGCACCAAGAACAGCACCATGAACCATGAACCGATGAACCATGAACCGATGAACCATGAACCGATGAACCATGAACCCCGGTTCAAGATTCAGGATTCACCGGCTCCTACCGGTCACGTCCCAGTAGCCCTGAATTCGTCCCGCCCCCGCGTCCCGCACAAGCGGCCGGATGGAGTCGAGCACTGAGGCTCGGCCGTCGGGCCCCTGGGGCATGCCGACATAGCCATCACGCGGAGAGACGGAGCGGATGATCACGGACGCATCAGTCAGCGGCAACGTGCCGAGATTGGCCGCGAACCGCATCCAGGTGCCATACCGGAACAGGTACTGCTCGACATTCGACGTATAGAACGCGCCGACGGTGGCGCCGTGTTGACGGATGTATCGGCCGACATCCCGCAACGCCTTCGGCCCGGTGTGGTCGCCCACCACTGGCACAATCAGATTCCTCGCGTGCAGGTCCTTGATGTAGCGAAAGTTCTCATCCGACGCGAGGTATCCCTGCTGCCGGCCGTCCCCATCCGTCTGCCGCGCCATCTCGCCCCACGTCGGAAACCGGTTCCCAACCCCGCGTCGCCCACCCACCCCCCCCACACCACCCGCCCGCGCTCTCGACGAATAGCTGAGTTGTGGCCCGTGTTCATAAAACTGGCTGTAGATGTCGTCGAGCCCACGGAGATCGTCGGCCGACAGCGTGAAACCCCGCGTCTTCGTCAGGTACTGCTGGATGATGAGCAGGTTGTTCCGGAACTCCACCTCATCACCCGGAGTGCCCGCAACCGCAGCGAGGATCTCGTCCACGGAACTCGTCGCCGTGAGTCCTTCCGGTCGTGGACGGGAAAACAGAAACGCCACAAAGTCCGCCCGATCCTCCGACAGATCAAACAGGGCCTTGTACATCAGGTGCGTGAGCAGATTGCCGCGACGGATGTCGACGATGAACGCCATCGCGGGACGCATGGCCGGGATGTAGGTGAAGTTCTGATCGGGTGCAACGCCGAGATACACCTGATTCGGCCGCCGCCGCTTCTCAAGCGCAGGCACGACGTACTGAAACGAGTGCTCGTTCGACACCAGATTGTCGGACTGGAAATAGCCATCCGGTTCCGACAGGCGTTCGACCAGTTCCCAGTACGCCGTGTCGGACAACGACTGCGGCAGCGCACCACCGGCGACACGCCCATTCGAACTGGCCCCCACCGCGGCCAGACCGAGGGCGACAATCAAACCGATGAGGCGTTGGCGGGAGTAGGTCATCGCGATCGCGCGAGCAGGTCGTAGTAGGAAAACACGCGGCCCGCCGACACGTCCTTGAGCAATGCCGACACGGGATCGAGCAACTGCGCCGAGCGCGACCACGGCACACTCGCGCACGTGTTGAAACACGACCGGATGAACTGACTGGCATCGTCAATCGGCAGTGCCTGCACGTTGGCGTAATACGACGGCCAGGTGCCGTACTGGAAGAGATACTGTTCCACGTTGGACGTATAGATGGCCCCAACAACCGCGTTGCGCGATTTCAGGTACCGCGCCACCGACTGCAGCGCCTTGTCCCCCGTGAAGTCTCCCACCACCGGCACCACCAGATTGCGCAGTTGCATCTCCCGCAACACCGCGTAGGACGGCTCGTTCGCCAGATACCCGCGCGCGACGCCGGCCTCGTCGGTCGCCACCATCAAATCCTGGTAGCTCGGGTAGCGCCCCATGCGTAACGTATTGGCGTACGCGAGCGACGGGCCGTTGTAGAAAAACGCGGTCAGGACGTATTCGAGATGGCTCAGGTCGGCAGCGGACAGCACGAACCCATGCTGGACGGACAACCGCTCGCGTACCGCCTTGAGGGTCTCGCCGAACAGCGCCTCCGAGGGCTTCACGGACGCGAATGCCTGGAACATCTCGCCGACCGGCGCCTCGACCCCGGCTCCGCTGGTGAGTGCCACGGGCACGTCACGCGACAGCAACCGCGAGAGAAAGGTCGCCCGCGTCGGCGACATCTCGATCAACGCCTTGTACAGCAACTGTAGTCGCAGATTGTCCCTGCGGATGTCCACGATGAACGCGATGCTGGGCTTGAGCGAGGCCAGATAGGTGAAGTTCTGATCGGGTCCCACACCGAGATACACGCGACCGGGCGTCCACAACGCCTTCAGTCGGGGAATGACCCACTGGAACGTCAGTTCGTTCGATACCAGGTTGTCGGACTGGAAGTAGCCATCCCCTTCCGAGAAGTCGGTGACGATGCGCCAGAACTCGGCGTCGGAGAGTCGATCCGGAAGGGAATGCGTGGGTGGGGCCGCTGTCGGACTCGTGACCGACGCCAGCAGGGTGACACACACGGCGGCCAGCAGCCGCCACGCACCACCCACCCGGGCTAGTCGCACTTGTTCGCCTTCACATCCAGCAGGATGGGCCGGTACCACGACAGCAGTCCACCGCCACCTCCCCCGCCGCGCCCGCCACCCTGCGAATAGATGAACATGCTGCTGTCATCCACCGGCAACTGCGCGAAGTTGCCGCAGAACGAATGCCAGAGACCATCCTGCGAGAGGTACTGCTCGACGTTCGACAGATAAAACGCCGACACCATCGCCTTGCGCTCCTTGAGCCAGGTGCCCACCGCCCGAATGGCCTTGCTCCCGCCGAAGTTGCCGACCACGGGCACAAACAGGTTCTTCGTGTGGAGGTTCTTCAGGTATTGGAAGTGTTCCTCAGTCGCCAGAAAACTCCGCGCCACACCGAACCCGTCATCAGCCATCATCAGCGACTGGAAGTTCACAAAGTTGCCGCGCCCGCCCCCACCCGTGCTCGATGAATAGGTCAGGCCAGGCCCGTACCAGTAGAAGTGGTAGTAGACGTACTCGATCCCTTTCAGGTCGTCCTCACTGAGCGGCAGTTCGCGTGTCTTCGTGAGGTGCTGCTGAATCGCCGCAAGGTTCGCCATGTACGTAGCCTCCGACGTCTCCACGGGCACAAACGCCTGGAACAGGTCACGCGCCGAAGTCCTGGCCGTCAGTCCGTCCGGCCGCTTCTTCGAAAACAGCATCGAGACAAAGTCGGCACGATCCTTCGACAATTCGAAAATCGCCTTGTACATCAGATGCGTGTGCAGATTGCCGCGACGCACGTCGATGATGAACACCATCTTCGGCTTCAATGCCGCGATGTAGGTGAAATTCTGTTCCGGACCGACGCCGAAATACACACGCTCGGGTTTCGTCGTGGTGATCAGTTCCGGAATGATGGTCTGGAAGTAAATCTCGTTCGAGACGAGATTGTCAGACCGAAAGAAGCCATCGGGTTCGGACAGCTCCCGTGACAACTTCCAGAAATCGGTGTTCGAGATCGACGCCGGCAGGCTTCCTGCCGGCGTCGGTGCCTGCGCGTGCGCTCCCACCACCAGGGCAACCAGAACGACGGGCGCCAGGAGGCGGCGAGTCAGCATGCGCGGATGTCACGGATGCTAACACGTCCGGTGGTGCTCAGTGCTGGGTGCTCGGTGCTGAGCACTATCGCCCATGATTCCTGGCGATCGTGTCCCGCAGTTCCTGCATCGTCTGCTCGGAGCCCGTGAAGAGGCCCTCCGGGAACCGGCTCTCGGCGGACATGTTGCGGTAGATCTCGGCCGCCCTGTAGTTGTTGAGGCCGAGCCCGGCCAGATACTGCAGGCGGAGATTGCGATCGGTGTTGATCTGGGCGCCGGTGAGCCAGCCGCCCATGTCGTCCCGGCGCCCACCGTAGGTGCCGAAGAGATCGACGGCCGAGTAGATTCCGATCTCCGCGAGCGACCGGGCGATGGCGGCGTTGGCCGGGTCGCTGAGCCGGGTCTGCACGCGATCGACGTCAATCGGTTTCGGATCGAGCTGGCCGACCAGCACGAGGTCGTAGCCCTGCCCGTTAATCGTGTTCGCGAAGACCACCCCCTGCGGGAACGCTTCGAGGAATGTCGCAATTTCGCTCTTCACGGCCGCGTCACTGCTCTCGTAGAGCTGGACAAACAACGTGACGACGCCTCCGGGGTTCAGCCGGGACTTCACCACTTCAAAGAACTCGCGGCTGTAGAGCGTCGCCGCGCCCTTGACCCACGGATCAAGCGGGTCGGAGGTGATCGCGTCGAACTTTTCCTTCGTCGTCAGCAGGAAGTGCCGCGCGTCGTCGAGGTGTACACGCACCTTCGGGTTCCGGATGACGTCGAAGTTGTGTTCGGAGAAATAGGTGGAGACCACCCGCGGTACCAGCGGTTCGATTTCCGCGATGGTGACCTGCGTGAGTACGGGGTCAATCGACACCGCACCGGCCGTGACGCCGGCGCCGCACCCGATGACGACCACCGTCTTCGGGTTATCGGGGATGAGCGTCGTCATGTGCCCGAGCATGCGCTGGAGACGCATGTCCTGCGGTTCACTGGAGGCCTGCACCTTGCCGGCGTTGTGATAGTTGAGGACGCCGTTCGGCGTGCGGGACACGGCAACCGACGCGGTCATGCCTTCACCGGTGTAGATGATTTCGTTCTGCCCCACCCACGTCGCGGCGTAGCGGCCGTAGGCGACAAGCAACCCGGGCATCGGCGGCACCGAACGCGCCAGCAGGCCGGCACCTGCGGTGACCAGCACCAGCATGGTCATGGTCGCCAGCTGGGACTTGCCCGTGCCCGACTCATCCGCGTGCGAGGCGAGCAGCATGAGACCCGAGATCGCCGACACACCGATGAGCACCATCTGCGCGTTTTGCGAACCGATCATTGCGATCGCGAGCAGGCTGGCGAGCAGCGCGCCGACAATGGCCCCCGCGGTGTTGGCGGCGTAGACGCCACCGACGAGACGCGCCGGGTCCTGGCCCTTCTCAGCCACCGACGCGAGGGCCAGCGGGAAGCTCATACCCCAGAGGATCGCGCCAGGCAACACGACGAAGGCGGCGCGCATGAGATCGAGCTGGAAGTTGAAGAAAATGTCGCTCGAGATCGACGGGTTGATCGGCCAGAACGGCATCGAGGCGGTCGTCATGTACGCGGCGTACGCCAGCGCCACACACAACAACATCTGCACCCACCCAAGGGCGACGCGCGGATGTTTCAGGCTGGACGCCATGGACGAGCCGAGGCTGGACCCGATGCCCAGGCCCACCAGGAAGACGGCCAGAATCAGCGAGAACGTATAGACGGTGGCGCCGATGAGCAGCGACAGGACACGCGCCCAGATGACCTGCGACGCAAGCGCCGTCAGGCCAGACAGCGCGATGGCGATGTACACCACGCGCGCGCCGGGTTCGACGACCGGATCATTGACGTTGACGCCCGTGAGTTCGTAGGGCGCGGACTTCGCGAGGAGCAGGGCCAGGCCGGCGACGGCAATGTTGAACACCACCGCCACGAACGTCGCCACCACCATGTCGTGCACACGCAGCAGGTAGAACCCGGCCAGCAGCGTGCCGATGACGGCGCCGGCGATGTTGCCGCCGTAGAAGAAGCCCATCCAGGACACGCCCTTCGGGGTGGTCTCAACGTACCGCGCGATGGCCGGCAACGTGGCACCCATCATCAAGGTCGGCGGCAACAACACGAGCGCGGCAACCAGCCCGCGCAGAAACACGCTGAACTGACCGGTGCCCGCAATGGCCGTGTAGACCCCGCCAAGAAGCGGCACGATCAGGAGCACCAGCATCCCGCAGGCGCCGATGCCGAGTTCCAGATAGGCATACACCTTCAGGGGATGGTGTTGCTTGTCCACCTTCTTGGGGAACATCCAGCTGCCGAGCCCCATGCCTCCCATGAACACGCCGAGCAGCACGCCCATGGACACGGCCGACGAACCCAGCGACAGCTGGAGCATCTGGAACCAGACGACTTCGTAGATCAACGCGGCGGCACCGCTCCCCACAAACAGCGCCAGCATGGCCGGCAGGGCACGATCAAGAGTACGGGTCTGAGCGCCGGATTCGGTCATAGCCCGGGCATACTATCAAACGCTCCGCGGCGTTTACTGACCGAGGTTCCGGAACGGCAACGTCTGTGACCGTGCCCCCACCGTCACACCACAGGCCAGGACCGGAATCACACCAAGTCGTGCGCGCATGCCGGGGACGGACCACACCACGGCTCCGAATCGGGTGGGATACGATCCCATGTATGCGCGTGCTGATGGTCGCCGCCACCGAAGGCGAACTTGCGAGGGTGGTCACCGACTCGACCCGCCACCGGGTGGTCACACTGATCACCGGTGTCGGAATGGTGGCCACCGCGGCACACGTCGCCCGCGCGCTCGCGAGGGAGACCTTCGACATGGCGCTCAACGTCGGGCTCTGCGGCGCGTTCGATCGCACCCTGCCGCTCGGCGCCGTCGTCCACGTCGTCCGCGATGAGTGCTCCGAGCTGGGCGTTGAAGACGGCGCGACGTTTGTCTCCGCCGCTGAGATGGGATTGGTCGCGTCGGAGGAACCGCCCTATACCGGCGGCCGGCTCGTGAATGACACGCCCCCCACGTGTGCCGCACTCGACACTCTGCCACGCGTGACCGGCATCACCGTCAACACCGTGCACGGCGACGACCCCTCGATCGCCGCCGTGATGTCGCGGTGCCAGCCCCAGGTCGAGAGCATGGAAGGCGCCGCCTTCATGTACGCATGCCTCGCGGCCGGCGTGCGATTTGCCCAGGTGCGCGCGGTCTCAAACTATGTGGAGCGACGCAATCGCGCCGCCTGGGACATTCCGGCCGCGGTGACCGCGTTGGGCCGCACCACGACAACGATCCTCGAACAGGTATGACGTACTCGCTCGCCTTCTCGCCGTGTCCGAACGATTGCTTCATGTTTGATGCGATCGTGCACAGGCGCATCGACCTCGAAGGCCTGGACTTCGACGTGCGGCTGGCGGATGTTGAAGCGCTCAACCGGGACGCGTTCGACGGCCGCACGGACATCACGAAGCTGAGTTATCACGCGTATGCACACTGCGTCGACCGCTACGTGATGCTGAACGCCGGCAGCGCGCTGGGACGCAACTGCGGACCGCTCCTGATTTCGAAGCGTCCGATCACCGTTGAGGAGGTCGCCGCGGGCGATCTGCGCATCGCCATCCCCGGACAATTTACGACAGCCAATCTTCTGCTGGCCCTCGCCTTCCCGACGGCCACCCGCACTACCGCGATGGTGTTCTCGGACATCGAAGGGGCTGTGCAGGACGGACACTGTGACGCGGGCGTGATCATCCACGAAAACCGCTTCACCTACGAAGCGCGCGGTCTGCGGAAAATTATCGACCTCGGCGAGTACTGGGAATCCGCGACCGGCCATCCCATCCCGCTGGGCGGCATCGTGATTCGCCGGTCACTGCCGGCTGACGTGCGCACCACCATGGACGGCGTGCTGCGACGCAGTGTGGAGTACGCCTTTGCGCATCGCGACGTCACCCTGCCCTACGTCCGCGCCCACGCGCAGGACATGGACGATGCCGTGATGTTCAAACACATCGACCTGTACGTGAATCACTTCTCGGTGGATCTCGGTCCGGAGGGCCGCGACGCTGTGGCCCATCTCTTCGCACGGGGGCGCGCAGCGGGCGTCCTGCCGGCGTTCTCAGCGCAGCTGTTCGCCGATTAACACGATCCGGTCGACCGGCAGTCGTCCGCCGTGATCACCAGCTCAGTGGGAACCGGATGGACCACCAGATGGTCAAGCGAGAGCCGCACTTCCACCGCCCAGACCAGGACATCCTCAGGAGCAGCGACAACGACGCCGCCGGAGGGACCGTGTGTCCATGGCACCTCAATTCGCGCGAGTCGGTGCAGGGCCTCAGTCCCAAGTGACGGGTGCGGAGACAGCGGCCCCGGCTGCAGAATTTCGAAGAGCCGGCCGTCCGTGTGTGTGGAGGACACCCGGAACGCGTCGGTCACATCGATCGGCCGCGCGGCGTTCAGATCGACAACGGCGTCCACCTGCCACTTGCGCAGGAGCCACAGGGCCTCGGGGTCGGGAAACCGATGCAACACATCAGTAGCGATCGTGAACCACGGCGGAGCGATGCCGAGACAACCGTTGACGAAGGGTCGCTCCACTTGACGCGCCGCATCGATCATCAGGACGCAGGACGGGGTATTCCACTGCATCAGCGGATGCACGTAGATGCCCCCGCTACCGGGAGCCTGTGACGCGAGGGTCACGAACCATGGGGCGGCTTCGACGGGCCGTGTCAGCGCCAGTGGTCTCGACACCAGCGGTGCCAGGGCCACCACGCTGACGGCGACAGCCACGACGCGCTGCGCCATCCGTCCACGCGCGTGCATCACCGCTCCGAGCGTCCCGACACCAGCGACCATCAGCAATGTCATGCCGTACGTCCAGAAGCGATCAAACTCCCGCGCCGCCGTGAGCTGAGGAATCACTGCGGAGACCCAGCGCATGAGGTCGGTGGCCAGCGGATTGGAGTTGCTCTCAAACGAGGGTCCGAAGGAGAACACGCAGACGAACAGTCCCAGCCACGCCAGCGTCCATCGGGCGACGCGGGAGAACGACTGTCCAGGTGGATCCAGTCGGGCGCGGACCTGCCACCAGACAAACACCGCGAGCAGGATCAGCACAAGGCCCTGAAACACCGGAGCGAGTGGCAGCGTCCACGACGGGGGCCGCATCGCGTTCCAGTGTTTGATCGCGAGAAACGGCGCCCCCATGAACGGAGACATATCCCACCGGTCCGTCAGCCACGGCCACAGGGCCAGCAGATTCACAACACCCGCGACGGCCAGTGGCCACACAAAGGCCCACAGCCGTTGCGCTCCACGCAGCGCCCACACCACCCGAATCGCCAGCGGCAGCAACAACAGCAACGCCGCCAGGGTGATGACGACGTTGTACGCGCCGCACATCACATACATCATCGTCGTCGCGCACACCCCCCATTGGTCGCGCAGGGACGGACGTTCGGCGGTCCAGAGTGTGATGGCGAAGTACAGCACCCCGACGATCAGGGGAAGACTGAGGACCTGGACGCGTTCAAAGCCTCCAGTGACGGCGGGTTGCAGGACGATGAGGAGTGCGCCGGCGACCGACAGCCAGGTGCCTGCCTCGAGCAGGGTCAGCAGGCGCCACGCGAAGACGAGTCCCGTCCACAGCAGCAGCCATCGCAACGCTTCAAACGCGCGGACATCGTCGAGACCCAGCACCGTGGTGAACGGCAGACCGAGGATCACGAAGCCTATGAACGGCTCGGTCGTGCGCATCTGACGAACATCGGGATACAGGACGTCCGTGTCGTAGTACCGCGTCGGGTTGGACAGGAGCTGATCGGTACCGGCCCGCAGGAACTCGACGCCGAGGAGCCCGCCGAGCTCGAGATGTTCGGGCATGACGAGCCGTTGGTCTTCGCCGGATGCCGGCGCGACGGCGTACGCCGCCGCAGCAAACAGCAGCAGAGGAATCAGGTGTCGCCGCAGCGCCGCCATCAACTACGGCAGCGCCAGTGCAATGTACCCGCCGGTCACGGGCAGCACGATGAACTGTTTGCCCCCGTGCACGTACGTCATGATCCCGTATTCCCCGCGTTGACTCGTGGCGACCTGACCGATGCGGCGCCCCGTCTTCTTGTCGAGCGCAAACAGATGAGGCGTGTTGTCGCTGGTGAGTCCGGTCGCAAAGAGCGCGGTCGGCGTCACAAGCATCGCCGAATGGCCGGACCGCCCGGGGTCGGGCACGTTGAGTCCCTTGAGCAGCGGATGATTCCGCACGGCCTCTGGGGCCTCGCCGTTCGGCACGGTCCACAGGTGTTCGCCGGTGTTGAGATCGATCGCCACGATCCGGCCGTACGGTCCCTTCCAAATCGAGAGGCCGTCGATCGCTGAGGGCGCGCCGGCACCACGGCCCGGCGTCCAGTCCACGATCGTCTTGCCGGTCGGACGATCAATCGTGGGATCGCGCTCCGCACCGGGAATCAGCAACCGGTTGCCGCAGCCGCTGGTTGAGGTGATGAAGATCACGCCGCTTGCGGGATCAGCCACCGGTGGGCCGGTGATGTTGACGCCACCAATGTCCCCGGGACAGTACTGAAAGCGCGTCTTCCCCTCAGGGTTCCCGCGATGCACCGGCGGGTTGAAGAGCGGATTAAAGAGGCCGTTTTCCTGCGCCACGGCGAGGGCGCGCGCGCGCAACTCCGGCGTGTAGTCGATGAGATGGCTCTCGTTGCGGCCCTGCAGGTCGTACGGCGCCGGCCGCGTGGGGAACGGCTGTGTGGCCGCCAACTTCTCACCGGGCACCGTCGACTGCGGCACCGGCCGATCTTCCATCGGCCAGATCGGCGCGCCCGTCTCGCGATTAAACGAATAGAGGAACGCCTGCTTCGTCGCCTGGAACACTCCGGGGACCGTGCGGCCATCCTTCTTCACATCAAGCAGGACGGGCGCGACCGGGTTGTCGTAGTTCCAGATGTCGTGCCGGACCAACTGCGAGTGCCACGCGCGGCGTCCGGTCTGCACATCCAGCGCGAGCAGCGTGGTGCTGAACAGGTTGTCGCCCGGACGGAACCCCCCGTAGAAGTCCATCGTGGCGCCGTTGGTCCCGACGTACACCAACCCGCGCTCCGGATCGGCCGACAGCGGCGCCCACGACGAGACGTCGCCGGTGAACGTCCACGCATCGTTCTCCCACGTCTCGTGGCCAAATTCACCGGGCCGCGGAATCACGTGGAACTTCCACTTGAACGCACCGGTCTTCGCGTCATACGCGAGAATGTCGCCCGGCACATTCTCGATCCTGGTCTGGTTGTACCCCTGCTCCGCCGAGTTCCCGACAATGACCACGCCGTTGACCACGATGGGCGGTGACGAATTGGTGATGTACCCGATCTCGATGGGAATGCCGATGTTGGGATCGTAGGTCTCGCGACGCGACTCCCACGGCGCCCACCCCTGAATCAGGTCCTTGACCATGTCGACCGACCCCGTGGCGGGGAACCCAGGAAGCGGCACGCCGCTTCCCCATCCTTCGAGGGGTTTGCCGGTCTCGGCATCAAGCGCGTGCAGGAAGAATGCAGGCGTGACGATGTAGATGACACCGCGCCCGTCGATCTCGGCGTAAGCCACGCCTTTGCCGTGGCTGGCGCGCATCGAATAGTCCCACCGGAACGTCTCGGGTTCCTGAAACGTCCAGAGCGTTTTACCGGTGGCCGGGTCCATGGCCACGACGGTGCGCTTGGGTCCTGCGGTGGTGAACAGTTTGCCTCTGGCGTAGATCGGCAGGTTGCGCGGCAGAGTCTCGGCGCCGCGGTCCACCGGCGACTCCGCGCCCTTCCATTCCCAGGCCACCTTCAGCGCACGGATGTTTGTGCCGTCGATCTGGGTATGGGGCGCAAACCTCGTGGCCCGCTCATCGCCGTTAATCCCGCGCCATTCCTGGGCGGCGTCGTCGCCCCCGCACGCGCCCGCGCCGAGGAGCGCCATCACGAGCCACACACCACACGCAGTCTGCCGACGTCCTGTCATGAGCCAGCCTCCGGGGAATCGAGGCAGATGATACAGGGAATTCCGGGATGCGGCGCAGCCGGGTGCTACCATCACGGCGCGACATCCCCAGGGCGTCGCGAGAGACAGCCTGTGTCATCATGCGCCCGTGCCCGGATACACACGCGCCCGACTTGCCGTTCTGACCCTCGTTGCCGCCTGGCTCGCGACGGCCATCCCTGCCCTGGCCGTTCAACAATCCACATCAGACGCTGCGATGATCGCGCGCCTGCGCGACGAGGGACTGACGCGGTCGCGCGTGATGGAGGTGCTGGCGCACATGACCGACGTGCTGGGCGCACGGCTCACGCTCAGCGACGACATGGCACGCGCCCAGACGTGGGCGCTGGGCCACATGCGCGAGATCGGCCTCAGCAACGTCGCCAGCGAGCCGTTCATGGACTACGGCATTCGCTGGGACAACGAGTACACGTCGCTCCACCTGATCGAACCGGACTACCAGCCGATGGTGGGATACCCGCTGTCACACACGCCGGGCACGAACGGACAGCACCGAACACCGGTCGTCATCGCCGAGATCAAGTCCCGCGCCGATCTCGATCGCCTGCGCGGCACCTTGCGCGGAACGACCGTGCTGTCGACCCCACCGGCCGTGGTGGACCGCGCCCGGATCAGCGCGGGCGTCGCCCGGTACACTGACGCCGACCTGGCCTTGCTGGCCCAACCTGCGCCGCCGCCGGCGCCGGCACCACCCGCGCCGACCGGTGCCGCAGCGGCGAGCGCGCCCGCCGCCTCCCCCAATACGGCCGTCGTCCGACCGGAAGAAAAGATGGCGTTCTACAAGGCGGAAGGCGTGGTGGCCGTGCTCCAGTCGGAGAGTGGTTGGCCCGGCGCCGTGCGCGGATTTGCCCGACCAGGGACGCGCACAGACGGCTGGAGTCGCGAAGGGTCCCTCGCTTCGCCGGCCATCGTGGCGGTCACGCCGGAACACTACAACCGCATGTATCGGCTCCGCGAACGCAATCTGCCGGTCACGATCGAGATCGAGATCCGCAATCGTCTTGGCGAGTCCACCGAGCACGCGAGGAATCTCTTCGGGGAGATCGCGGGAACCGACCTGGCCGACGAAGTGGTGATGATCGGCGCGCACTTCGATACCTGGCACGCCAGTCCAAACGCCAGCGACAACACGTCCGGGGTGGCCGTAGTGCTGGAAGCCATGCGGCTGCTGCGAGTGGTGGGCGCACGCCCGCGGCGCACGATTCGGGCCGCGCTGTGGTCTGGGGAAGAACAGGGGCTGCACGGGTCGCGTGAGTACGTGCTCAAGACGTTTGGCGATCCGGCTTCCCCGTCCGGCACGACACCCGCCTATGAGAAGTTCTCGGCGTATTTCAATCAGGACTACGGCCCCGGTCAGTACCGGGGCATTTACCTGCAGGAGAACGAAGCGGCGCGGGCTCTGCTCACCGCGTGGACGGCGCCCTTTCATGACCTGGGCATGACCACCGTCTCTCCTCGCGGCGTCAGCAGCACCGATCACATTTCGTTCGACCGCGTCGGCCTGCCGGGGTTCCAGTTCCTCCAGGATCGCGTGGGCGGCACCGGCGGACACACCAACCTCGACTTCATCGAGACCATTCCGCCCGAGGACATGCAGCGGAATGCTGTCATCATGGCGGCGTTTGCCTGGCAGGCCGCAATGGCCGACACGCGGGTGCCGCGCAAGCCACGGCCTTAGAGCCGCGGCGGCAGCGGACGTCCCGCCTCAAGCTCGCGGACCATGCGATCATCGCCTGTCAACTCCCAGTAGATCAGCGATGGCGGAATCATGCCGGCGTGGTTGATCTCGTCCATGACACGCTGCAGGGTGAACGTGTCGCCCAGTTGCCGGGCTCGTTCGGCGATGATCTCTTCCATCAGCCGGCCGCCGATGATGTAGCTGGCACCGTAGCCGGGCTGACGGAGGTAGAGGTGCTGCTCAAAGCCCAGCAGCGGGTCACGCCGCATCCACCCACGGGGCGTCCAGTTGACATGAATATCCGCCGCCTGTGCCATCGTCAGGTCGTTGGAGTGGGCGTAGAGATTGCCGAGCCCGCGTGCCGCGCGCGTGATGAGCATGATCCAGACGATCTCGCGTGACCGCGGCGACTGGTCATACAACCCCGCGTGCATCATCCACTCCTCCATTGCGGTGGCCATGCCTTCGGCGCGACTCATCCACACGTTGTAGAGCAACGCATCGCGACGAATCGGATTGGCGTGCGGCGCCACACGAATGCGCATGTTGTCCCACCAGTGGTACAGGTGCGTCCAGAGCGGGAGGGGATCCCGCTGTGTGGCCTGCATGAAAAAGTTGCGACTGGCTTCGGGCGCAAACGGCGCCGTCCGTTCGCGCATCGCGCGCTCCATCCACGGCTCCATCGTCAGGATGCGGTTGTCCGCCATCCAGCGCAGATACCGGGGAATAGCGTCAGCCTGCATCGCCTCGTAGGCCTCCGGCGTATCGGCCACTGGCATGGGCGGGAGCCGGCGGTTGCGGTTTTCCTCGAGCCGCAGTGACGCATGCGCCCGTGCCAGTTCACGGCGCAGGATGGTCACTTCCTCCTCCCACGACAGCGGAGCCAGCAGGACGTTGCGCAGATACCAGGTGTACTGATCCTTGCCGATGCCGGACGGTCCGGCCTTCTTCGGCGTCTCGGCAGCTACCCACTCGGCGAACCGATCCGTCGCCAGCTGAGCCTCGGTCGCGGCGGCGGCCAGTGTGCCGTCGGCGCCGGCCCGACTGGCCAGGAGTCGCAACGCGCCGCTCTGCTCCTCGAAGGCGCGGACGCCCCCGACCCACAGGTCGCGGGTGTCTGACGAGGCCAGGTTCAGTCGCGCCGCATCGAGCAACGGCGGAATGGTGCGCAGCTTCGCCGCCAGCTCGGCGGACTGCGCCGGTGAGAGTGGCCGGACCTCGTCGAGCCGTGTACGTGGCCAGACCGGGTAGTTGTACAACTTGATGGCGCCGTGGATCAGCGGGCCTTCCTTCGCAGGCGTGTCGCTCTCGGCGGTCACAAGCGAAGCGTAGTACGCGGGGTCGCGCGCGAACGGCTGCAACACGCGCAGGTGATACTCCAGGCCGTTCATCTCGGCGCGCACGAGGTGGTGGTCCACACGTTGCGGAATGGACCAGCCCGTCTGATCGATCGCTTTCAGGCGTGCCTGCAGGACGCGCAGTTCGGTCAGTCGCCGGGCGTTCGTCGCGGGCGTGTAATCCGGGACGTCCCCGGCCAGGCGAGGCGGCTCTTCGAACGTGCGCCACTCCGAAAACAACGACAGCAATTGAGGATAGGTGGAGGCCGCAGATTGGGCACCGATACCAGCGCTGTTCACTGCCAAGGTGACGGCCAGGAACACGCCAGCAGCGCTGACACGCGGGAAGACGGCTGGAGTCATGCGGGAATCATACGCGTGCTCTGAGGGCGGTGCGGTAGTAGGCTCTGTGCCATGGCGAACCAGAGTCGACGGCAGGTGGCGCGGGGGCATGCCCCGGCAATGGCGGTGGTGCTCATGATGGCGACCTTGGCCCTGAGTGCCGGAAACGGCGCCCAGATCGCCGGCACGGGCCCGCGCCCCCTGCCCGTCGTTGAGGCCACGAGCGCCGCCGAGCGGCTCGAGGCCTGGCGCCAACATCAGCGCATGGAGCGCGAGTCGCCTGCCCCAGTGACGTGGCGGTCGGTCGGACCACGCATGCAAGGCGGCCGGATCGAGTCGGTGGCCGTGGCACCGGGGCGCACCTCAACCATCTACGCGGGCGCGGGGTCAGGCGGCGTCTGGAAGTCGATCAACAACGGCACGACGTGGACCCCCATCTTCGACAACGAGGCCACCACGTCCATCGGGGCCATCGCGGTGGCCCCGTCAGACCCCAACATCGTATGGGTGGGGACCGGCGAGGTGCTGATGGCGCGAAGTTCGTATGCCGGGCTCGGCGTCTACAAATCAACCGATGCCGGCGCGACGTGGACGAACATGGGGCTGACCGACACACATCACATCTCGCAGGTCATCATTCATCCGACTGATCCGAATCGCGTGTGGGTCGCGGCCATCGGACGTCTCTATTCCGAGAACGAGGAACGAGGCGTCTTTCATACACGGGATGGCGGCGCAACGTGGCAGCGCACGCTGTACGTCAACGCTCGTACCGGGGCCATCGACCTCGTCATCGACCCAGACAACCCGAACGTGTTGTATGCGGCCATGTGGGATCGATCGCGCAAGGCGTGGGGCCACACCCCCAACGGTCCCGGCAGCGGCGCCTACAAGAGTACGGACGGCGGTGCGACCTGGACACCGTTGGCTGGTCTGCCCTCAGGCGCGCAGGTGGGCCGCATCGGCCTCGCTGTGGCACGCGCCGATTCACGCGTGGTGTACGCACTCGTCGATCACTACGGGCCTGGGTCGTCACCAGCCGACCGAATCGGCGGCGAAGTCTATCGATCCGACGATGCCGGTGGCACGTGGCGCAAGGTCAACACCGAACCTGTGGCCACTGGATGGGACTTCTGTCTGATTCAGGTGGCCCCGGACAACCCTGACGTGGTGTATCTGCCCAACAATCGATTCATGGTGTCTGAGAATGGCGGACGCACCTATCGGCAGATTCAAGGCACGTTGGTGCACCTGCTGCCCCACGGATCCACCGTCCTGCATCTGGATCAACACGACCTCTGGATCAACCCGGCCAACGGCGACCACATGCTCCTGGGCAACGACGGCGGCCTGCATCTGTCGTACGACCGCGGCGCATCGTGGCTCCACCTCAACAACCTGCCCATTGGCGAGTTCTACGCCGTCTCGGTGGACCTGAACACGCCCTACATGATCTACGGCGGCACGCAGGACAATGCGGCACTGTATGGAACATCCGCACAAATCACGGCAGACGACCGCGGCGACCAGTGGAGCCACGTGTATCTCGATCAGTGGGGCGGCGGGGATTCCTACTTCACCTACCGTGACCCCTCAGACCCGGATGTCTTCTACTACGAGCATCAGTTCGGCGACCTGCGCCGCAAACGGATGTCGACCGGCCGTACGGAGTCCATCGCACCACGGGCTCCGCGTGGCACACCGGCCTATCGCACGAACTGGATGACGCCGTTCTTTTTCTCTGCGCATGCACCGCAGCGGATGTACTACGCCACCGAGCGATTGTTCCGCTCAGAGAATCGCGGGGACGTGTGGACACCGATCAGTTCAGACCTCACCAGCGCTCCACAGGTTCAGGGCAACGTGCCCTGGGGAACGTTGACCAGCGTCTCCGAGTCCCCGATGCGGCCCGACCTGCTCTACACCGGCGCCGACGACGGCCGACTGCATGTGACACGAGACGGTGGCGCCACCTGGCGGCGTATGGGTGCGCAATTGCCGGAACGATGGGTGTCGCGGGTCGCTGCCTCCCGCCACAACGACGCCACAGTGTGGGTGTCGCTGACCGGATACCGCTACAACGAGTTCACGTCGTACCTCTACGTGTCCAGGGATCACGGTCAGACGTGGACGTCCGCCGTGGGCAATCTTCCGGCCGAACCCATTAACGTGGTGGCGGAAGACCCGGCCGATGCCCGCATCCTGTTTGTCGGCACCGACTCGGGAGTGTACGCATCAACCAACGGTGGCAGCACGTGGTTCTCTCTCTCGGCCGGCCTGCCCACGATTCCTGTCCACGACCTCGTCGTGCACCCACGGGACGGTGAGCTGGTGATTGCCACGCACGGCCGCAGTATCTACGTGGCAGACATCACGCCCGTTCGGGCCCTGGCGGTCAGGGCTGCCGACGACCACCGCCGTCCTTGAGCAGCACGCGATCAACCACACCCCCCGCCCAGCCACGTGAGATCAAATGACGCAAACACGATCGCGTTGACGGTGCCCCGTTCGTACAGCAGGCCGACACGTCCATCCGGCAGCCGGGTCAGCGTCGAATACGACGCGGCTCCGGGTTCCACCACCACCGGTGCCGACCACGTCCGCCCGTCGTCACAGGATCGCCGAATCACGAGGTTCTCCCGGCGGCTGGCGTGGTTGGTGTGTGACAGCAACAGCTGCCGGGCCTCGTGTGATCCAGCCGGCGCGTCGGGAAACAGGCGCATCACCGACCCGTTGTTGGCCGGATCGGCCAGGGCCGGTTCGTCGCGCAACCCCGTCCACGTGGTGCCACCATCACTGGACCACGCCACTTTCCGCACGGGCCGGGCGCGAATGGTCAACATCAGCCGGCCGTCTGACAATTCCACGACCTTGCTCTCATCGGCGTCAGGCCCCACCAACGCGCCCATCTGCCACGTGACACCGTGGTCGTCGCTGAACGCCGTCGTCACCCAGTTGCGTCCATCGCGGCGCACCACATAGGGCTGCAGCAGGCGGCCGGCATGCGGACCGAATCGCATCTGCGCCCCTTCGCCCGACGCGGCGAACAACCCACCCCACTCGGGCTGTTTGATCACGCTGGTCAGTCGACGCCACGTCCACGTCACACCGTCATCGTCCGAGTACCCGTAGTCGGCGTGCAGTACCTCCGGGTCGTCGTCACCATTGCCCGTCTTCGCCCCGAAGAATCCCTGTCGCACACTCGCCGCATGAAACAGGAACACGCGTCCTGTGGTGCGGTCGACGATGAAGCTTGGGTCACCGTAGCCTTCCGGCGCCGGTCCGCGCCGCACGACCGTCTGGGGACGCCATGTGCGGCCGCCGTCGGTGCTGCGCCGCATGACGATCGACAGTTCACCAGGCAGATCTGCCAGCGTTGGCCTCGCGTCATACGCCGCAAGCAGGGTGCCCTTGGTCGTGGTGGTCAAGGCGGGGATCCGATAAAACGGCGAGCCTTCGCCGGCGGCTGCGATCACCTGCGATTCGATCGCACCGTGCCGACGGAAGTTCCAGTGCGGAACCGCCGACGGCGTTCGCGACTCCATCACCGCGCGCACGCGCGCGACGACCTCCGGGTGCGCGGCGGCGACGTTGCGCGACTCGGAACGGTCGGCCTCGATGTCGTACAGTTCGATCGGCGCGTCGGCGTTGTCGTGACCACCAAGGCGGACGCCCTTCCATTTGCCCAGGCGAACCGCCTGCGCGCCCTTCCAGAGTCCGTGATACTCCCAATACATCGAGTCGTGTGCGCGTTGCCCATCACGCCCCAACATCGTCGGTACCAGTGATACTCCATCGATGTCGGCTGGCACCGGTAGACCTGCCAGTTCCAGAAATGTCGGAAACATGTCCCACATCGCTGACAGGTGGTCAGTCACCCGTCCGGGTGGGATGCGCCCCGGCCACCGGGCGATGAACGGCACCCGAATGCCACCTTCGTAGACCGAGCCCTTCAGGCCGCGCAGGTCGCCGACACTGCGGAAGAACGCAGCATCGGCACCGCCGGTGTACGTCGTGCCGTTGTCGCTGGTGAAGATCACCAGCGTGTTGTCGTCCAGCTTCAGTTCCTTGAGCAACGCGAACACACGACCGATGTGTCGGTCCATGCGTGTGATCATCGCGGCATAGGCTGAATATGGGCGCGGATGCGGCAGATACCCGTTCTGACCGAGGTAGGGTGTTTCGTCAAAGACGCCGTCATATTCGGCCAGCGAATCGGCCGGTACCTGCAGCGCCAGGTGTGGAACCGTAAACGGCAGGTAGAGAAAAAACGGACGGTTCTTTTGCTCGCGAATGTACCGGAGGGCATCGTCGGCCATCACATCCAGGCTGTAGTCCACGCTGGAGTACTTGGCATACGAAGCCAGGTCGGCCGGGTCACCGTCGTGTTTCTGGTGGGGTGAGAAATAGGGATTGCGCAGGGGAAACCATTCCTCGCCTCGCCACAAGTGGGTGGGGTAGAAGTTGTGCGCCTGCTTCTGATCGAGGTAGCCGAGAAAGTAGTCAAAGCCGTGCCGGGTGGGCTGCCCTTCCGTGTACGGCCCTCCCAAGCCCCACTTGCCAATCAATCCTGTGTGATACCCGCCCGCCTTGAGCAGAGAGGATAACGTTCGGGTGCCCTTGGGCAGCGGCATCTGACCACGTTCTTCCGAGTCGAGGTAACCGCCAAACTCGAGGTTGTCGCGGATGATCGAGTGACCGGTATGCAGCCCCGTCAGAAATGACGCGCGCGCCGGCGCACAGACGGGGCTGCTCGAATAGTGCTGGGTGAACCGCAGACCTTCACGCGCCATCTGATCAAGGTGGGGCGTACGAATCCTGGCCTGCCCGTAGGAGCCCAGTTCTGCGTAGCCCAGGTCATCGGCCAGGATGTAAATGATGTTGGGCGGCGTGGGCTGGGCAGGTTGGGCGGCTACCGACACGACCGCACACAGAGCGACCACCCCGCTGATCAGTCGTTGAATGGACATGCGCAATGGTAGCGCGATGGAGGACTCCGTCAAGGGAATCGACGAGCGCGGAAGGTGTCCCCTCCGCGCTCGAGTCAGATGTCAGATGTCAGATGGTCAGATGTCTAGTCGACGTCGTCGCGGAACATGTAGTCCGCGTCGGTGAGATCGTCCATCTCCCGCTGCATTTCGAGCTCCTCCGCCGTCGGTGGCGGTGGCGGCGGCGGCTCGTCCGCTTCGATCCGCACGTCGCGGTAGACATCGAAGCCGGTGCCGGCCGGGATGAGACGACCCATGGTGACGTTTTCCTTGAGGCCGCGCAGGTAGTCCATCTTGCCCGAGATGGACGCTTCGGTAAGGACTCGCGTGGTCTCCTGGAACGACGCCGCCGAGATGAACGAGTCGGTCGAGAGCGACGCCTTCGTGATGCCCAGCAGGAGCGGACGGCCCTTGGCCGGCTGCCCGCCGTTGGTCAACACACGCTCGTTCTCTTCGTTGAACCGGAACTTATCCACCTGCTCGTCGATGAGGAATTCGGTGTCGCCCACATCCTCGACCTTCACCCATCGCATCATCTGGCGAACGATGACCTCGATGTGTTTGTCGTTGATGCCGACGCCCTGCAGCCGGTAGACCTCCTGGATCTCGTTGACCAGGTAGGCCTGCAGTTCCTTCTCGCCGAGCACGGCCAGAATGTCGTGCGGGTTGCGCGGACCGTCCATGAGCGGCTCACCCGCGGTCACGCGGTCGCCCTCCTGCACGTTCACATGCACACCGCGCGGCAGTGAGTATTCCTTCGCCTCGCCACCATCATCCGGCACGACAAGAATCTTGCGCATGCCCTTGACGATGCCGCCCTGACGGACCACACCATCAATTTCAGAGATGACGGCCGTCTCACGCGGCTTGCGCGCTTCGAACAGCTCGACGACACGCGGCAGACCGCCCGTGATGTCCTTCGTCTTCGTGGTTTCACGCGGAATCTTCGCGACCACGTCGCCGGCCTGCACCTCTTCGCCGTTGGTGACCATCAGGTGGGCATTCGACGGCATGTGGTACCGGTTGATCAGCTTGCCGTCCGAGCTCACGATTTCGATCGCGGGCTGCTTCTTCTCGTCCGGCGAGTCGACGATGATCAGGCGCGACATGCCCGTGATTTCGTCCACTTCCTCGTGGACGGTCACCTTGTCGATGATGTCCTTGAAGCGGACCATGCCGCCGCCCTCGGTCAGAATCGAGAACGTGTACGGATCCCATTCAACCAGGACCTGCCCCTTCTCGACCGTCTGGCCGTCCTTCACCTTCAGGCGCGCACCGTAGACCACGGAGTAGCGCTCGCGCACCACACCCTTGTCGTCGACGATGTTGATCGAACCCGAGCGGTTCATGACGATTTCGGCACGTGTCGGCGCCAGGCCCTTGTCGTCGTGCCGTTCGCGGCCCGCGACCGTCTGGAGCCCGTCGAACCGCACCACGCCCTTGTGGCGCGTTTCGATGGTCGACTGGTCCGCAACGCGCGACGCCGTGCCACCGATGTGGAACGTGCGCATCGTCAGCTGCGTGCCGGGTTCGCCGATGGACTGCGCGGCAATGACGCCGGCCGCCAGACCCATTTCCACCATCTTGCCGGTGGACAGGTCGCGCCCGTAACACTTCGCACAGACGCCGCGGCGCGCCGCACACGTCAGCACGGACCGGATCTTCACGCGTTCAATGCCCGCGTCCTCGATCTTGTCCGCCAGGTTCTCGTCGATCTCGCCGGCCGCCGGCACCAGCACCTGACCCGACGACGGATCCGTGATGTCCTCGAGGGCCACACGACCGACGATGCGGTCACCGAGCCGTTCGACGATTTCGCCACCCGAGTCCACGATCGCGCGCGCTTCAAGGCCATCCAGCGTGCCGCAGTCGGTCTCGCTGATGATGACGTCCTGCGCCACGTCGACGAGGCGACGCGTGAGGTAGCCGGAGTCGGCCGTCTTGAGCGCCGTGTCGGCCAGACCCTTGCGGGCGCCGTGCGTGGAGATGAAGTACTCCATCACGGTGAGGCCTTCACGGAAGTTCGCCGTAATCGGCGACTCGATGATTTCACCGGACGGCTTCGCCATCAGACCGCGCATGCCGGCCAGCTGACGAATCTGCTGCTTCGAGCCTCGGGCGCCCGAGTCGGCCATGACGTAGACCGGGTTGAAGCTGCGACCCGACTTGTCGAGCGCCTCCATCTCCCCGAACATTTCGTCGGCGATCTTTTCGGTGACTTCCGACCAGATCGCGATGACCTTGTTGTAGCGCTCGCCGTTGGTGATCGCGCCGTCCTGATACTGTCCTTCGACCTTGATGACCTCGTCGCGTGCATCCTGCACGAACTCGCCCTTCTTGGCCGGGATGATCAGGTCGTCGATGCCGATCGACATGCCGGACCGCATCGCGTACAGGAAGCCCGTGTTCTTCAGGCTGTCGAGCATGCGCACGGTTGGTTCGAGCCCGAAGTGCAGGTGGCAATAACGCACCGCCTGCTGCAGGCCCTTCTTCTTGAGCAGGCCGTTGATGAACGGCATCTCCGACGGCAGCGCCGCGTTGAAGATCACGCGACCAACGGTGGTCGTGATGATCTTGTTGTCGATCTGGATCTCCGTGCCATCGAGCACGTCCTGCGAATCGCGGCCGCCGGTCAGATCGATCATGCGACCGGTGTAACGCATCCGAATGGGCGTCAGCGTTTCGACTTCCCCGGCGTCAAGCGCCAGCAGCACGTCGTTGACCGTCGCAAACACCCGGCCTTCGCCCTTGGCGCCGACCTTCGCCTTCGTCAGGTAGTAGCAGCCGAGCACGATGTCCTGCGAGGGCACCGCGATGGGCTGGCCTGAGGCCGGCGACAGGATGTTGTTGCTCGCCATCATCAGCACGGACGCTTCAATCTGCGCCTCGGGCGACAACGGAATGTGCACGGCCATCTGGTCACCGTCGAAGTCGGCGTTGAACGCCGTACACACGAGCGGGTGGATGCGGATGGCCTTGCCTTCAACCAGCACCGGCTCAAACGCCTGGATGCCCAGACGATGGAGCGTGGGCGCGCGGTTGAGCAGGACCGGATGTTCCTTGATGACTTCTTCAAGGATGTCCCACACTTCCGTGCGCTGCTGTTCGACCATCTCCTTCGCCTGCTTGATCGTGGAGACCAGGCCCCGCGCTTCAAGCTTGTGGTAGATGAACGGCTTGAACAGTTCGAGCGCCATCTTCTTCGGCAGGCCGCACTGGTGCAGCTTCAGCTCGGGTCCAATGACGATGACCGAACGGCCGGAGTAGTCGACGCGTTTGCCGAGCAGGTTCTGACGGAACCGGCCCTGCTTGCCCTTGAGCGTGTCCGACAGCGACTTCAGCGGACGATTGTTCGCACCACGCAACACGCGGCCACGGCGGCCGTTGTCGAACAGCGCGTCCACGGCTTCCTGGAGCATGCGCTTTTCGTTGCGGATGATCACATCCGGCGCCTTCAGCTCCATGAGCTTCTTCAACCGGTTGTTCCGGTTGATGACGCGGCGGTACAGGTCGTTCAGGTCGGACGTCGCAAAGCGGCCGCCATCGAGCGGCACCAGCGGGCGCAGTTCGGGCGGAATAACCGGAACGACGTCCAGGATCATCCACTCGGGCTTGTTGTCCGACTTGCGGAAGGCGTCGACCACCTTCAGGCGCTTCGCGAACTTGAGCTTCTTCTGCGCCGAGGTTTCCGAGCGCATCTTCTCGCGCATTTCCTCGGACAGCCGATCCACGTTCACGCGGCGCAGCAGTTCCTTGATGGCTTCGGCGCCCATCTGGGCCTTGAACCGGAAGCCCCAGGTTTCGCGCTCCTGCCGGTACTGCTCTTCGGTGAGCAGCTGCTTGTCCTTCAGCTCCGTGTCGCCCGCGTCGACAACGACGTAGGCCTCGAAGTAGAGGATGCGTTCGAGATCACGCAGCGTGATGTCGAGCAGGTGGCCGATGCGGCTCGGCAGTCCCTTGAAGAACCACACGTGACTCACCGGGGTCGCCAGCGCGATGTGGCCGAGGCGTTCACGGCGCACCCGTGCCTGCGTCACTTCGACGCCGCACTTGTCGCAGATGACGCCGCGATGCTTCATGCGCTTGTACTTGCCGCACAAGCACTCCCAGTCGGTGACCGGTCCGAAGATCTTCGCGCAGAACAGGCCATCCCGCTCCGGCTTGAACGTCCGGTAGTTGATGGTTTCCGGCTTCGTGACTTCGCCGTGTGACCAGCGCAGAATCGTCTCCGGGGAGGCGAGACTGATCCGGATCGAGTCGAAGTCGGACGTGAGCTGACCTTTGTCGTGCAGATTGGGTCTCATCGATTAGGCTCCCACCGGCGTTTCCGGAGTTGGCTCAGGTTCGGCACTTGGTTCCTCGGGCGGGGGTTCCGCCCCAGGCCGCCCCTTGGTCTTCAGGAGCTGCACGTCAAGGCACAGGGCCTGCAGCTCGCGAATGAGCACGTTGAATGATTCCGGCAAGCCGGGCTGGAACGAGGCGTCGCCCTTGACGATCGCCTCGTAGATCTTCGCGCGTCCCACCACGTCGTCGGACTTCGCCGTCAGCAGTTCCTGCAGGATGTGCGCGGCGCCGTACGCTTCGAGTGCCCACACTTCCATTTCGCCGAAGCGCTGACCACCGAACTGCGCCTTGCCGCCCAGCGGCTGCTGGGTGATGAGCGAGTACGGTCCGATCGACCGGGCGTGAATCTTGTCGTCGACCAGGTGCGACAGCTTGAGCATGTAGACGTAGCCGACGGTGACGTTCTGTTCGAACCCGTCACCCGTCATGCCGTCGAACAGCTGCGTCTTGCCGCCCTTCGGGAGACCGGCTTCGTCGAGCCACTTCTTGATCTCGCCTTCACGGGCGCCGTCGAAGACGGGCGTCGCAAAGTAGAGGCCGAGTGCGTGCGCGGCCCAGCCGAGGTGCGTCTCGAGAATCTGACCGACGTTCATACGCGACGGAACGCCGAGCGGGTTCAGGACGATCTCGACCGGCGTGCCGTCCGGCAGGTACGGCATGTCCTCTTCGGGCAGGATGCGCGCGATGACGCCCTTGTTGCCGTGGCGGCCGGCCATCTTGTCGCCGACCGACAGCTTGCGCTTCATCGCGACGTACACCTTGACGAGCTTGATCACCCCGGGCGGCAGTTCGTCGCCGCGGCGAATCTTCTCCTTCTTGTCCTCGAACTCGCGCTGGATGACGTCCACGCGCTGC
>VFZF01000002.1 GCA_016871335.1 Acidimicrobiia bacterium | reverse complement strand
GGCCGCTCTCTTGTGGGGAGGTTCAGCGTCTGATAGGGCGTATTATGTCAACCGAACACCCACGTAATACGGACTATCGGCAATACTTCGCGTATTCACCCATCGAGGAATGGGGCGGCAAGAAGCTGCGCGTGCCCATCGAAGACAGCGCCATCGTCGTGGAAGACGGCGTGCAGTTCCTGCACGCGGCCAACTACCGACTGCTCGTTATTCGCTGACGTCTACATCGCATGACTTCCAGACATCTTCGTCTCTGTGGCCTTGTGTTGGTCGCCCTATCGGGGGGCGCGGTGTTCGCGCAGCAGGGGCCACTGCGCCAGTTCCCGAGGAGCGTGCTCCTTGAGACGACATCCGAGACCTCAGCCAACGTGAGCATGGGCGACCTTGATGGTGATGGCGACCTCGATCTGGTGCTTGCTAAGGGTCGGCACTGGCCGCTGGTAGATCGGGTGCTCATCAATTCGGGTCGCGGCGAGTTCACCAGCAGTGACCTGGCGCCGGATGCTGATCGGACGTACTCGGCCGTGCTCGCCGACCTGGACGGCAACAAGACCCTGGACCTCGTCGTGAGCAACGACCGGCCCGACGAAAAACGTGTGTACTTCAACGACGGCACCGGGAAGTTTCGTGTGGCCGGCACCTGGGGTTCACCAGCCTGGACCACGCGGAACGCGGCGGTGGCGGATCTGAACGGGGACAAACGCCCCGACATCATCGCCGCGAATCGTGGCGGCCAGAGCCAGGTATGCCTCAACGACGGCGCCGGCCGCTTTGACCACGCGCCGTGTATCCCCATTGCCGCAGAGTCAGCCACCACCATCGTGCCAGGTGACTTCGACGGAGACGGCGCGATCGATCTCGCCGTGCCACATCGTGACGGTGGACAGAGTCGCATCTTCTTCAACGATGGTCGCGCCGGGTTCGCGCGCGTCGCGGCCTTTGGACCGTCGGTCACCAACGCACGGGCCGCTGCAGCCGGCGATTTCAACGGCGACGGGCGTCTGGATCTGGTGGTCGGCGATGAACGCACAGGCACGCGCCTGTATCTCAACGATGGTCGAGGGGGCCTGATTGCCGGTGTCGCTCTCGGCAGCCCGAAGGACGCCGTGGGCGCGATCGCGGTGGGTGACATGAACAACGACGGCCACGCCGATCTCGTCGTTGGCCTTGCAGGCGGGCCCGGGGCGGTCTGGTTCAACAGCGGCGATGGGCGGCAGTTCACCTCGGTGCCCTTCGGAGACGGGAAAGGCGCCGTGTATGGCCTCGCGCTGGGCGACCTCAACAACGACGGCTTTCGGGACATCGCCAGCGCCCGTAGCGACGCCCCGAACGAGGTGTTTTTCAGCATGCCTGCCACACGTCGCTGAGGCCTCTCTTTTGCGGTTGACGGAATTATTGTTTTGAGATAATTAAATATCTCAAAGCAGATATTTATTTCTGTCTTGACTGCGAGAGGAACCCATGTCCGCCCAAGCCGATACCCCCGCCCCGAAGGTTGTGCCCACCACAGCCGCCCGCATGTTCGTGGAGTTCGTCATCCCCCTGCTTGTTGCAGCGATCGGTCTACCCCTCGTCGGTGGCGTGTACCTGATCGCCACGGGCGACATCGACGCCGTCGGGTCGTTGTCCACAGGCTCGGCCCTGCTGCTGCGACTGGCCGAGGCCGTGCCGGCCGTTCTGCTGGCCCTGTGCATCGTGGCACTGAGAAAGGTGCTCCTCGAGTACGAACGTGGCCAGTTTCTGTCGGTTGTTGCCACCACGAGCTTTGAGAGGGTAGGCGCCTTCGCGTTGGTGGCCATCCTCGCGCAGGTCGTCGGCGTGCCGGCGCTCAGAGCCGCACTGCTCGGGGAGTGGCGCCTCATGCTCGACTACACCATGTTCGACGTCAGCCTCCTGCTGTTCGGGGCGTTGTTGTCGATGGTAGGCGCCGTGTTCGGCCGGGCCGCCGTGGCGATCAAGGCTGAAAACGACGAGATCGTCTGATGCGCGTCGTCGTCACGCTTGACGTCATGCTGGCACGGCGGAAGATGCGTGCGAAGGATCTGGCTGAGCGCATCGGGATCACCGAGGCGAACCTGTCCTTGCTGCGCACCGGGAAGGTCAAGGGCGTGCGCTTCGAGACACTCGGCAAGATTTGCGAAGTGCTGGAATGCAAGCCTGGTGACCTTCTCGACGCTGAACCGTAGCCGCCCCTAACGCGGAGGCACCGGTCGGCCTTGCGCCAGTTCGCGCACCATGCGGTCGATAGTGGGCCCTCTCCGCGTCGATCGTCGCGAAGATCACTGCTGGTACTTGGCGAAGAGGGCGGAGGCTTTCTTTAGGATGTCGCGCTCCATGCGCAACTCGCGATTCTCTTGGCGCAAGCGCGTCAACTCCTCGCGCTCCTCCTTCATCAGCCCGCTCTTGCCTTTGGTGCGCTCGGCGCGGGCTTGCCGGACCCACAGGCCTACGGCGGACGCCGTCAGATCCAGCTCGCGCGCCACTGCGCCCATGGACTTGCCTTCGTCCATGACCAGCCGCACGACGCCGTCCTTGAACTCCTCAGAGAATTGCCGACGCGGGCGCCGGCCACTTGATCGATCTGCCATTCGGGACATCGTATCCACCTTTCGGAACGTGTCCACCGGATCGGATCAAGCGCACTACGAAAACTCCGCACCCTGTGAAGTCCGTGCAGCAAGCCGACTCTCGTACACCGCCAGCGTCCCTTCAACCATACGCTCGACGCTGAAAGCGGTGTCGACATGCGCTCGACCGGCCGCCCCGAGGCGCGTGCGAAGGGCGGGGTCTTTGAGGAGACGGACAATGGCGGCCGCGAGGTCGTCGGGGTGGTGCGACTTGACGAGCAGGCCGGTGCGGCCGTGTTCGATGGCTTCAGGAATCCCGCCGGCGTAGGTGCCGACGACGGGGGTGCCGCACGCAAGGGCATCAAGCATCGAGGAGCCAAGGCCTTCGGTGATCGAGCTCATGACGAAGATGTCGAAGGACTTCTGCAGCGACAACGCGTCGGGCCGGAAGCCGGGCAGGAACACGTGGCGTTCCAGGCCGAGCGACTTGACCTGCTGTTCGAGCACAGGCCGGAGTTCGCCCTCACCGAGAATCACAAAGCGCGCGTCGGGCACCGCGCGCACCACCTTGGCGGCTGCCGCGATCAGATCCTTCTGCCCCTTGTGCGGCACGAGCGCGGCGACGTTGCCGATGATCGGCGCGCCGTGTGGCAGCCAGAACTCCTTGTGCACGTCCGCCGCCGGCGTCTTGTCGATCGTGCCGATGGGGACGCCGTCGTGCACCACCTCGATGCGATCGGCCGGGATGCCGTCTTCCACGAGCATGCGCGCGATGACGCCGGATACCGCGATGAAGACGTCGATGTGGCGGTACTTCCATCGCGAGAACGCGTTCTTCTTGAGATGAAAGTCGACGCGGCGTGACGCCACGATGAGCGGGCGTGGCCGCAGGCGCGGCTGGAACTTCAGCGCCATCGCCATCAACGCCACACCCATCGGATCGTGGACGTGGACGACCTCCGGCTCGATCGATCGCAGGATGCGATACAACTGCCAGCCTGCCTGCAGGTCGAACTCGCCGCTGGGGTTGAGCGCCACGGTGCGCAGCCCCTCGGCGGTCCGCTTGGTCAGTTCCCCTGAACCCTGCGCGACGAGTACCGCGGGATGCCCCATCTCGCAGAGGCCGGTCACGGTGAGCAGGACCTGATGTTGCCCGCCCCGCCACGTCCGGGCCGTGTCGAGATGGACGGAGGTCACCGCATCGTCCACAACTTCGCAAACTTCAGGAACACGTAGTGCGCATTCATCGCCGAGATGATGAGCCCGGGCGCGCCATCAAGAAAGCCCTGCTTGAGGACGTAATTGCGCAGGAACGCCGCCGGCGGATGCAGCAGCAGACCCGACAGGCTGGCGCGCCGGCCTTCATCAAACATCTGCTGGGCGGCCAGCGTGGTGTACCGCTGCATCGTGTCGTGATGATGCGCCAGATCCCGGTAGGCGTAGTGCTGGAGGTCCTTCGTCAGGTACCCGACGGGCCCACGCGCGGTGACCGACTCGTGGACGCGGCGCCGCGCCCAACCCGCCTGGCGGCGGTCATACAGCCGTAACTGAAAATCCGGATACCAGTCCGTCGTGCGAATCCATCGCCCCAGGTGGAACGTGATGCGCGGGATGCGGAACCCGGCCTTGTCGCCGGGAGCGGCCAGCGCGGCCCGGACCTCTGCCGCCAGTTCGGGTGTGACGCGTTCATCCGCATCCACCGACAGAATCCAGTCGTGGGACGCCTGCTCGGCTGCGAAGTCCTTCTGGGCGGAATACCCGGGCCAGTCGCGCTCGATGACGCGCGCACCGGCCTTGCGCGCCAGGTCGGGCGTGCCGTCCGTGCTGCCGCTGTCGACCACAATGACCTCGTCCGCCCACGACAGGGCCGCGAGACACGCCTCAATATGAGCCGCTTCGTTCAGCGTGATGACAGTCGCCGTAACGGGCACGGGCAGATTATCTACCATCTGACATCTACCATCTGACATCTACCATCTGACATCTACCATCGGGCATCGGGCTTCAGATGTCCGATGGTAGATGTCAGACGTCAGCGTACGGGCGCCTTCTGAATCGCGTCGAACTGGATGAGCGATCGGTTGTAGTCGATCGTCGCGTTGAGTTCGTTGATGCGGGCCGTCGCGAGGTCGCGCTGGCGCGACTGGAGTGTGAAGGTGCCGGACAGGCCGACCGCGAAGCGCTTTTCTTCGGCTTCGAGCTGTCGCTGGGCGCGTTCGCGGGCGAGTTGGGTGACCTGCACGCGCTTGTAGTTGGTTTCGAGTTCGCGACCGACCGTGCGTACCGAGGTGACCACGCGCAGTTCGAGCGCCCGCAGGCTGGTTTCCTGCTGCTGCCGCTGGATCTGCTGGCGAGCCAGATTGGCCTCGGTGCTGCTCTTGCCGATGGGGTACGACACGTTGACGCCGACGCTCCAGGTCGGCAGGTTGTTCGTGAACGAGTCGCCGACGACCGCGCCGAAGCCGCGGGCGAGCGTGCGGTCAAGCACCGGCGGGAACTTCGAGTTGTTGTAGAAGTTCTGCGTGCCGCCGGTGCCGCTCGCGCTGTACTGGAACGTCAGGTTGGCCGTCGGTAGCGTGCTGTTCTTCGTCGCCTTCATGCTGAGGTCGGTGATCTCCATCTGGCTGCGGGCGACGATCAGGTCCGTCCGCTCGCGCATGGCCGTCTCAATCGCGCCGGCAATGTTGATCGCCCGCTCCTGCAGTGAAATCGTCTCGGTGGGCTCAAACCGCACCTGCCAGTAGTCGGCGCGGCCCGGGTCGAGAATCAGGGCACGGAGGCTGTCTTCCGCGGTCGCGATCGACGCATCCGCGCGGATGACGCCTTCTTCACGGCTGGCCACCTCGGCCTCGGCCTCGATGATGTCGATCGGCGCCATCGTGCCGACCTCCACGCGGGCCTGATTGTCCTTCAACTGCTGCCGCGCGAGATCGAGATTCTGCTGCGACACTTCGCGCTGCCGGATGGCCGAGACCAGGGCCAGATACGCCAGCTGGGCCTGCACGCGTGTGGTGATGATCCGCTCATCGAGCTGGACGTCGGCGATGCTCTGGTTCCGGCGCGCCGTGTCGACCTGCAGGCGCTGGCCGTCCACCTTGAACCCGGCCAGCAACGGCTGCGTGAAGTTGAACCGAAGCCCGGCGCTCAGGCGCGGATTGAAGCTGGCGCCCAGCTGTGAGGTCTCGGACCGGCTCGCGTCCCACGACAGCTGATAGTTGCCGCCGAACCACGGCAGCTGCTGCCGCACGTTGGTGCCCATCGAGAGGCTCGTGCTGTTGACCGTGCCGCCACCTTCAAACACGCTGCCGGAGGGCGACTGTGATGAACCGCGGCTGAAGTTGGAGCCGAGTGTCGGGTTGAACACCGACCTCGCCGACGCCAGATTCTCGGCCGCGACCACGGGATCGAGGCGGTCAATCTTGAGCTGGAGGTTTGATTCGAGCGCCATCGCCTCGGCTTGCGCCATCGTCAGCTGCACGACCGATCCGGTCGAGGCCGGGGGCTGCTGGGCACCGGCGGTGGCCACCACCATCAGGCTGAAGTGTGCAAGTACGGTCATCGCTGCCAGGCTGCGGGTCATCATCGTTACCATCTCCCAAAAGTTGTCCCGTAGTAGGACGCGCAAGCCGCCGGGGCGGTTCACAAACGTTCTATACTACGCCCCGACAATCGTCCTTCCCGGTTCCGGGACGCGACCGTCCCGGTTCGCGGAAGGTCCCGAGCCAAACACCCAGGATTTCCGCCGTTTCCTGAAGAGAATGCAAACCATGCGCCGACTTCCGACTCTCCTCGTCTTAGGCCTGATCGTCTCTGCGTCGGTCGTGATCGCCGACCAGCGGGCCGCCGCCCCGACCGCCAAGCCCGCGGTCATGGCCCTCACCGTGGACTCGATCATGCGGGGGCCCGCCCTGGTGGGGACGTCCCCGAGCAACATCCGCTGGTCGAAGGACTCGACCAAGATCTACTTCTCGTGGCAGAAAGCCGGCGCCGAACGGTCCGGCACCTTCGTCGTCAACCGCGACGGCACAGGCCTCCGGGAACTGAACACCGAGGAGGCGGCAGACCTCGATACACCCCAGACGGGACGGCCCGATCAGGCCGGTCGCCGACTGCTCGGCGCGGAGGGTGGGGACGTCGTCATCTACGAGACGGCCACAGGGACACGCCGGCAGCTGACGCGGACCTCGGCCAACGAGTCGGACCCGCGCTGGGCCAAAAATGACACCGCGGTGACGTTCCAGCGCGACGGCAACCTGTACCTGATGGCGCTCGACGCCTCAGCCGCCGCAGACGGACCGCCGTTTGTGCAGCTGACCGACATCGTGGCGGCCGGCGCCGCGCCGACCGGCGGCGGTGGCCCTGGAGCGGGTGGTCGCGGAGCGGCCCAGGGCGCGCGTGGCGGCGGGGCCGGCGCAGGTCGCGGCGGTGAAACCGAAGCGCAGCGCCTGCTGCGCGAAGAAGAACTGAAGCTCATCGAGTTCCTCCGCACCCGCCAGCAGCAGGCGGCAGCGGGTCGCCAGGGCGGTGGCGATGGCCGGGGCGGCCGTGGCGGCGCCGGCGCCGGTGCGACCGGTTCCCAGGCACCCATCGCGCGCTTCCAGCTGGCCGAACGGCAGACCGTGGCCGGCATGCAGCTCTCCGGCGATGGCCGCTACGTCTGGATCTCCATCAACGAACAGCCGGAAGTGCCGGCGCGTGGTCAGGACACCCCCAACTACATCACCACATCGTCGTACCCCGAGATGATTCCGGGGCGGCCGAACGTTGGCGACAATCTGGCCGTGCGCAAGCTCGCCGTGCTCGACACGCAGCAGAATCGCCACGTCTGGGCGGACGCATCGGGTTTTGCGGGCACCAACTACACGGCGATCCCGGACGCCAAGCCCACGCCGCGCACGGTGAACTGGGGCGGCATTGACATGTCCCCGGATGGCGCCCACACGCTGATCTCCCTGTCGGCCGAGGACAACAAGAATCGCTGGTACGTGAAGGTTGACCCGGCGACGGGTCTGGCGACGGTTCTCGACAACCTGCGCGACGATGCGTGGGTGCGGTCGATGTCGATTGGCGGCGGCTTCGGCGGGGCCGGCGGCGTGTGGCTGGCCGACAACACGCGCTATGTGTTCCTCTCCGAGAAGTCCGGCTACATGCACCTCTACTCGCTGGACATGAGTGCCGCGCAGCCCCAGGCCGTCGCGTTGACGACCGGCGACTGGGAGGTGACCGGCGTGCAGCTGTCGAAGGACAAGTCGACGTTCTTCCTCACCACCAACGAAGTGCACCCCGGTGAGCGCCACTTCTACACGATGTCCGTCGACGGCGGCGCCCGCACGAAGGTGACGACGATGACGGGGGATAACGCAGTGACGTTGTCACCCGATGAAATGCACATTGCGCTGGTGCATTCGTACAGCACCAAGCCGAATGAACTGCACGTGATGCCGATGGCCGTGGGTGCGGTGGCGCAGCAGGTGACGACGACGCCCAGTGATGAGTGGCGCGCGCATAAGTGGATCGATCCGAAAGTGATCACCTACAAGGCCCGCGACGGCAAGGACGTGTATGCGCGGTTGTACACGCCGGAGATGATGGGCGCGAAACGGGATCCGCGGAAGCCGGCGGTGGTGTTTGTGCATGGCGCCGGGTATCTGCAGAACGCGCACAAGTACTGGTCGACCTACTACCGCGAAATGATGTTCCACAACATCCTCGCGTCGAAGGGCTACGTTGTGCTCGACCCCGACTTCCGCGCGAGTTCGGGTTACGGCCGCGATTGGCGCACGGGGATTTACCGGCACATGGGCGGCAAGGACCTCGAGGATGTGGTGGATGGCGCCAACTTCCTCGTCAAGACCGAGAAGGTCGATCCGAAGCGGATCGGTGTGTATGGCGGCAGTTACGGCGGCTTCATCACGTTGATGGCGATGTTCACGACACCGGATGTGTTTGCGGCCGGCGCGGCGCTGCGGCCCGTGACCGACTGGGCGCACTACAACCACGGGTACACGTCGAACATTCTCAACACCCCGGCGAATGATCCCGAGGCGTATCGCAGGAGTTCGCCGATCTACTTTGCGGAAGGCCTGAAGGGCCGTCTGGTGATGTTGCACGGCATGGTGGATACGAACGTCTTCTACCAGGACTCCGTGCGGCTCGCGCAGCGGCTGATTGAGTTGCGCAAGGACAACTGGGACCTGGTCGGGTATCCGGTTGAGAACCACGGTTTCACCGAAGAGACCAGTTGGGCCGATGAGTACCGGCGCATCTTCAGGTTGTTTGAGGAAGAACTGCGGGGCGTGCGCTGATGGACGTCCTGCAGATGTTCCGTGACTCCGGCGCCCTGCACGAGGGGCATTTCCGGTTGTCGTCCGGGTTGCACAGTGGCGGGTACCTCCAGTGCGCGCTCGTGCTGCAGCATCCAGCGCAGGCCGCGGTGCTTGGCACGGCGGTGGGGGAGATCCTGCGGGACCTGAACCCGACGGTGGTGCTGTCACCCGCCCTCGGTGGGCTGATCATCGGCCACGAAGTCGGGCGGGCGCTGGGCGTCCGCGCGATCTTCGCCGAACGGCAGGACAACGTGCTGACGCTCCGGCGCGGATTCTCGCTCTCAGCCGCAGACCGCGTGGTCATCATCGAGGATGTGGTGACGACCGGTGGGTCCACGAAGGAAACGATGGTGGTGGCGCGGGCGACAGGCGCGACGGTGGTGGGCGCCGGGTCCATCATCGACCGCAGCGGCGGCACGGCCTCGCTGGACGTGCCGTTCCGCGCGCTTGTGCCGCTGGCGCTGCCGACCTGGGAGCCTGACGTGTGCCCCCTCTGCGCGGCCGGTCAGCCGGTGACCAAGCCCGGCTCGAGGAAGTGACGTACAGTAGCGCCATGGCCAGGCAGGAACTTCTGCACCCGAGCTGCAACCTCGCGACGCTCAGCGATGGACGTGGCGGCATTTTCACCTAGCTGCCGCAGGACAACATCGTCGAGTTCAATATGTTGTACTTCCAGCCGGGCAAAACCCGCGGCAATCACTATCATCCCGAGTTTCACGAGTACTTCCTCATCGTGGAAGGCGAGGGCGCGATGGTGAGCAAGGACCCGGATGCGCCGGGCGGTCAGCGCCTGATTCACATGAGCAAAGGCATGTGTGTGCGCACGCCGATGGGCGTCACCCACGCGTTCTACGCGATTACGACGGTGACGGCGATCGCCCTCCTGTCGAAGCGATGGGACGACTGCCATCCGCCCATCGTCCGCGAGGACCTGATCAACCCCCCGTCCTGATATGTCTGTGCGGGTGGCCGTGGTTGGTGCGTCGGGGTTCTTCGGAACGGCCCTGACGCAGGCGTTGATTCAACAGCAGCATGACGTGACGCCGGTGACGCGTGCCACGTATGCCGACGCGCGGCGCGGCACGTACGACGTCGTCATCAACACCGCGATGCCCTCAAAACGATTCTGGGCGCGTCAACACCCGGATCTGGATTTTGTGGAGACGGTCGGCAGGACCGCTGACCTGCTGTATGGCTGGACGTTTGGCCGCTTCGTGCAGATCAGCAGCGTGTCGGCGCGGTGTGAGCGCGACACGGTCTACGGCCGTCACAAGGCCACGGCCGAGGTGTTGTGTGAGCGGCCGGATGCGCTGGTCGTGCGTCTCACGGCGCGGTACGGCGCCGCGATGACGAAGGGGGCGATCATGGACATCGTGTCGAACAACCCCGTGTACGTGGACGGTGAGAGCCGGTATGCGTTCACGCCGGTCGAGTTTGCGGCCGGCTGGGTGGCCACCCATCTGGACCAGGCCAGGCTCGTCGAAGTGGGCGCCCGAGACACCGTGAGTCTGCGCGAGATCGCTGACGCGCTCGGACGGCACATCACGTTTTCAGGGCCACAGGAGCATCAGTTCGTAGAGTCTCCGGACCCCGCATGGCCGTCCGCTTACGAGGTCGTGACATTCGCCAGAGGACTGCACACGTGACCAACGCCCTTGCGCCCAAGACGACCCGTTGCCGCGTGTGCGGCAACACGGCCCTCGACCCGGCTGTGGATCTCGGCGATCAATATCTGTCGTCGATCTTTCCGGCCGACCTCTCGTACCGCGACCGTCTGACGCCGTATCCGATGGACCTGGTGTTGTGCCGCACGGAAGGCGGGGCGCACTGCGGCCTGCTGCAGATGGGGCATCACCTCGATCTGTCGGCGATGTACAAGGAGTATCCGTACCAGAGTTCGACCAACAGCGGCATGCGCGCCGTGCTGGCCGACGTCGCGGCCGATGGCCGGCGTGCGAGTGACCTGCGGCCAGGGGATGTCGTACTCGACATCGGCTGCAACGACGGCACGATGTTGTCCATGTTCACCGGCGAGGGCCTGACGCTGGCGGGGATCGATGCGGCGGAGAACATCCGGCTGATCTTCGAGGATCCGCACCTGCATCACGCTCGCGGCTATTTCACGCGCCGGCGATACGACGATTTCGGCATCGGGAAAGCGCGGCTGATTTTCAGCATCGCGATGTTTTGTCACCTCGACGACCCGGTGACGTTTGCGCGCGACGTCGCCGCCTGCCTGGCGCCCGATGGCACCTGGATCATCCAGATGGCGTACCTGCCCTCGATGCTCGAGACCAACATGTACGACAACATCGTGCATGAACATGCGGGTTACTACGGCCTCGACTCCCTGCAGTGGGTCATGCGAGAGGCCGGACTCGAGATCGTCGATGCCTCGCTGAATGATGTGTACGGCGGCAGTTACCGCGTGTGCGTGCGCCATGCCGCGCCACACACCGCACCATCCGCGCGGCTGGCCGCACTGCAGGCGGAGGAACGCGCCATGCGTCTGGGCGAGCTCTCCACGTGGACTGCGTTCTCACAGCGCATCGAACAGACCCGCGACGACCTCCTCGCCGAACTCGGGCGTCTCCGCCAGGCGGGCAAGACGACGTGGGTGTGTGTGGCGTCGACCAAGGCCAACACCATCCTCCAATACTGCGGCCTGACCAGTGCCGAGCTCCCGTACGCGGCCGACTCGAACCCTTTCATGCTGGGCAAGTTCCTCATCGGCAGCGATGTGCCGATCGTGGATGAGACGACGCTCCGGGCCGCGAAGCCCGATGTGTTGCTCGCGCTGCCGTACAGCTTTGTCGACAGCTTCCTGCATCGCGAAGCCGCGCTTGTCAGCCACGGCACCCGCTTCCTCGTACCGTTGCCGCAGGTCGGTTGGCAGCCATGACGCCGTTGCGGGTCGGCCTCGTGATGCCGACATCGTTCGGCGTCGGCTCGGTAATCGCCGGTGGAGAGCGGTACGCCTTCGAACTCGCCCGCGCGCTGGCGCGTGAGACGCCGACCACCCTCTTCACGTTTGGCCGTGAGCCAAAGGCCGTCATGATTGATGCGCTGACTATCCGGTACTGCAAGGCGATGGCCTACGCGGGCGGCGTCATCAATCCCGTCTCGGTCGCGCACCTCGGGCCGCTCCGGCGGTGTGACGTCATCCACTGCCTCCAGCCACGCACCATCGTCACCGACCTCGCGTTGTTGTGGGGCTGGATGTGGAGGCGCAGGACGTTCCTGACCGACCTGGCGGGAGGCGCGGGCATCCGGCCGTCGCGGTACATTCCGATGGCGAACCTGATGTCGGGCTTCCTGCCGATCTCGGAGTACAACCGATCGCTGAATCCCTGGATTACGAAGCCCACCACCGTGATCTCGAGCGGTGTGGACACGGACCAGTTCGCGCCGGACCCATCGGTCGTGCGGCACGAGCGCCGCATTCTGTATGTGGGCCGTCTGTTCGGCGGCAAGGGCCTGCACGTATTGCTCGATGCGTTGCCGGACGATGTGACGCTGGATGTGGTGGGCGGTGGCGACCAAGAGTATGTGTCGCGGGTGAAGGCGCAGGCGGCAGGGAAGGCGGTCGTCTTTCACGGCAGTCTGTCCGATGCGGAGGTGGTGCGGTTGTATCAGACGACCACCGCGATCGTTCTGCCGTCCCTTGTCGACAGCGGTGTCACGTCTTCGCTCGAAGCCATGGCGTGCGGGACGCCGGTGGTCGGGTCGCGGCTTGGGGCGTTGACCGAGATTGTGACGCCCGAGACGGGCTGGCTGGTGCCGCCTGACGACTCCGCAGCCCTGCGTGCGGCTCTGATTGACGCGTTGTCGGATCAGGCCCGCCTCAGAGCGAAGGGGGACGCCGCGCGTCTCGAGGTGCAGACGCGGTTCACGTGGGAAGCCGTCGCGCAGCGCTGCCTGTCGGCGTGCCTGGGGTGACGGGATGCGCACGCTGAAATGTGTCATCGCGTACGACGGCACGGCCTACGCGGGCTGGCAGCGTCAGACGAATGGTCCGACGATCCAGGCTGCCATTGAAGAGGCGTTTGTGCCCCTCCTTGGAGAGGCGCCGACCGTGACTGGGGCCGGTCGCACCGATACCGGCGTACACGCGCTTGGGCAGGTGGCGTCGGTGCGTGTCGAGTGCGCGCACGACGTCAACGCGATTCGACGGGCGCTGAACGTCCGGCTGGCGCCCGACATCCGGGTGCTGTCGGTCGAGGATGCTGCGCCTGAGTTTCACGCGCGGTTTGCCGCCACCGGCAAGACCTACCGCTACCGCATTGTCACCGCTGAGATTGTGTCGCCGTTTGATCGGTGGTTCGTGTGGCACCTGCCGGGACGAATCCAGGTGGAGGCCATGCGCGAGGCGGCGGCGCAGTGTTGCGGCACCCATGACTTTGCGGCGTTCCAGGCGGCCCATTCGTCGGTGACCGACACGGTGCGCACCGTCACGCGCGTGGACCTGCATCCCACCGGAGACGGTCTCATCGTTGAGGTGCATGGCGACGGATTTTTGCGGCACATGGTGCGCACGATGGTGGGCACGTTGGTGGATGTGGGTGCTGGCCGCCGGGCCCCGGCGTCGATACCCGCCCTCCTGCGTTCAGGGGACCGGCAGCGGGCCGGGGATACCGCGCCGGCGTCGGGGCTGACGTTGGTGTCGGTCGACTATCCAGCCGGGGTAGACTTGCCGCATGGCACTCGTTGATGTGCTGGCCGTAGTGCCACCCGGATCGGCCGACGAGGCCCTCGCCAGAAAAATCGACTTCGATCGCCTGCCGAGGCACGTCGCCGTCATCATGGACGGCAACGGCCGGTGGGCTGCGGCACGGCATCTGCCGAGGGTGGAAGGACACCGCGCGGGGATTGAATCCGTGCGCGACACCGTGGAGACCTCGGCGCGGCTGGGGCTTGAGGTGCTCACGCTGTATGCGTTCTCCGTCGAGAACTGGAAACGTCCCGAGACCGAAGTGTCGGCTTTGATGAGCCTGCTGCGCCGTTACCTGCGCGCAGAGCTCAAGACGCTCCTCAAGAACAACATCCGCTTCCAGGTCATCGGCCAGCTTGACCGGCTGGCGCCGAAGGTGCGTGAGGAGTTGCAGGCCGCGGTGACCCGTACCGCGATCAACACCGGCATGCATTTCAACATTGCGTTGTCGTACGGCGGCCGCGCGGAGATTGTGGATGCCGCGCGCGAAGCCGTGCGTCGAGGCCTGAGGCCTGAGCAGATTGACGAAGACATGTTCGGAGCGTTGCTGTACACCGCCGGACAGCCCGATCCGGATCTGCTGATCCGTACGAGCGGCGAAATGCGCGTCAGCAACTTCCTGTTGTGGCAGATTGCCTACGCGGAGATCTGGGTGACCGAGACGTTGTGGCCGGATTTCCGCGCGAGGCACCTGCTGAAAGCCATCACCGAGTATCAGAAGAGAGACCGCCGGTATGGCGCCGTGTCGTCCGATCCCGTTGGAGCGCTGAAGTAATCCGTGGCTCGTATCCTCAGCGCGGTCGTCCTGATTGCGTTCAACGTCGGAGTGCTGTTGTTTGCGCCGTGGTGGGCCACAGTGCTGGTCACCATGGTGATTGCGGCCCTGTGTGCCCACGAGATGGCCGGGCTGTCAGCCGCGGTCGGCGCGCCGCTCTCGCGGCCGGTGGTCATGACGGCTGCCGCGGTGGTGTGTGCCGCCACGGCGTTCACCGCAGACCTGATCGCCGGCGGGCCGCTGACGCCGGTCTTGCTCACCCTGGTGGTGGGCGCCGGACTGGTGACGCTCGGCACGGCCGCGCCGTCGCCGGCCGTGATCACACGGGCGGCCATGCTGGTGATGGCCCCCATCTATGTCGGGGTGCCGATGGGTGCGCTGGCCTGGGTCTACATCACCTCGGGTCCGTGGACCCTGCTCTTTTTGATCACGGTGATCGCGCTGAGTGACTCCGCGCAGTACTTCTGCGGTCGCGCGTTCGGCCGACGCAAACTGGCGCCTGCGATCAGCCCGGCCAAAACGATTGAAGGGGCCGTGGGTGGCGCCGTGGTTGCGGCGATCGCCGGAGTGACGTTGGCGCCGATGTGGGTGACCGGTGTGACGTGGCACGAAGGCCTGCTGCTCGGCATGGTGTTGTGTGGCGCGGGGATTGCGGGTGATCTGTTTGAGTCCATGCTCAAGCGCAGCGCTGGGGTGAAGGACAGTTCCCAGTTGATTCCAGGGCACGGTGGGGTGCTTGACCGTGTGGATGCCCACCTCTTCGCCGGACCGGTGTTTGTGTTGTTTCTCAGGTACGTGGCCTGATGCCGATCCGAATCGCCATCTTGGGATCCACCGGCTCGATCGGGCAGAGCGCGTTGTCCGTCGTGGACACTCATGCCGATCGGGTGCAGGTCGTCGCTCTGGCGGCAGGGCAGAACGTTGATCGGCTTGCGGAACAGGTGGCGAAGTACCGGCCCTCGCTGGTCAGTGCCGGCACGCCTGCTGCGCTCACGGCGCTGAAGGCTCGACTGACGCCCTGGGATTTCCCGCGCGATCTGCTCGCGGGCCCAGAGGGGTTGTTCGCTGCGGCCACACATCCTGACGTTGATCTCGTGCTCTGCGCCTCGTCCGGCGCGGCCGGGCTTGAGGCGGCGCTCGCGGCGATTGACCATCGGAAGACGGTGGCGCTGGCGAACAAGGAAGTGCTCGTGATGGCGGGCGCGTTGATGGTGGACGCGGCTCGGCGGCACGATGTGGCACTGTTGCCCGTGGATTCCGAACACAACGCCATCCATCAGTGCCTGCATGGCCGGCGCGCGTCCGAGGTGCGGCGCCTGGTGTTGACGGCCTCCGGTGGACCCTTCCGCACCTGGGATGACGCACCACTCGCGATGGTCTCACCAGCCGATGCCTTGCGTCATCCCACCTGGCAGATGGGCCGCAAGATCACGATCGACTCCGCGACCCTCATGAACAAGGGCCTTGAGGTGATCGAAGCGCGCTGGTTGTTCGACGTGCCGGCACCCAGAATCGACGTCGTCGTGCATCCGCAGTCGATCGTGCATTCGATGGTCGAGCTCGCGGATGGGTCGGTGATTGCGCAACTCGGTGTCACCGACATGCGCCTGCCCATCCAGTACGCGTTTTCGTATCCCGAGCGTTGGGATGCCCCCGTTCCACACCTCGACCTCGCGCGGATGGGCACACTCGAGTTCCTTCCGCCCAATCCCGACCGCTTTCCGTGTCTTCGTCTCGCCTACGAGGCCCTCGAACACGGCGGCGCCTGGCCCGTCGTGCTCAACGCAGCAAACGAGATTGCCGTTGAAGCCTTCCTCGACGGGCGCCTCCGCTTCGTCGACATCCCCGTGATCATCGAGCGCGCCCTCGACGAAGCCGGCCGCGCGACGACGGTGCCACGGACACTTGCGGATGTTCGAGAGGTGGACACGTGGGCACGCAGGTGGGCGGGTGAGCGGGTGGGCGGCTGAGCACACATGGAGCGACAAGACGTGAACCTGCTGCCCAGGCTGCAAACCTGGAAACTCAACGTGGTTGTCTGCGAAGCGCGGCAAACACGTGCGGCACGTCAAGGTGTTCGCCACAGACGAAATTCCCAGGAAGGCCCTTGTGACCCTGCTGGAGCAAGTGCGGTGGCGACCGCCGAGGACGGGGGCCAGGCCTGGTTGTTTTTTCGTAGGGCCCGCTGAACTGGAGCGGGCCGTCGTGGCGCGCTCAAGCCCAGCGTGCCCTCCGTACGCTACCATCGGGATGTCCCTATGAGCAGCATCCTCGGATTCGTGCAGACCATCGTCCCCTTCCTCTTCGTTCTGGGCGTCCTGATTTTTGTGCACGAGCTCGGGCACTTCCTGGTCGCGCGCTGGTATGGCGTGAAGGTGCTGGCGTTTTCGCTGGGTTTCGGGCCCAAGCTGATCAAGGTCACCCGGGGCGACACCGAGTACTGCATCAGCGCGATCCCGCTCGGCGGGTACGTCAAGCTGGCGGGTGAGACGGCCGAAGACAAGCCGTCCGGCGACCCGACGGAGTTTTTGTCCAAGAGCAAGTGGATCCGGTTCCAGGTGTATCTGGCCGGCCCGGTGATGAACATCGCGCTGGCGTTGATCCTGACCACCGTGGTGCTGACGCAGGGCGCCGACGTGCCGCTGTATCGATCGGCACCACCCGTAATCGGCGCACTGGCCGCCGATGGGGTGGCCGCGAAGGCCGGCGTCCAGGTCGGCGATCGCATCGTGCGCGTGAACGACACGGCGGTCGAGACGTGGGACCAGTTCGACCTGGCCGTCATGCCGCGCGCGAATCGCGAAATCGAACTCGCCATCGACCGCTCCGGTGCGCCAGTGTCGATCATCCTGACGCCGGCCGCCGAGGGACGCTTCGACATTGGCACCATCGGCGTAGCGCCGGTGCTGCGCCCGCAGGTCATGTTCATCAACCCGAACTCTCCGGGAGAACGCGCGGGCTTCCAGCTGCGGGATGTGATTCTTGCTGTGAACGGCGAGACCGGCCTCGGGCGCGAAGGCATCATCAGCCGCATCCAGAAGAGTGCCAATGCCGAGATGACCTTCACGGTCGAACGCACGGGCGCCCCGCAGGCACTCGTCGTGACCCCCGAGCTCGTCGGCGAAATCGGGATGATTGGCATGCAGATCAGCGCGGGAGAAACCCGCCGTGTGGAACCGGGTTTCGTCGAGGCCGCACGGATGTCGGTTGATGAGACGTGGCAATCGAGCAAGGCCATCGGCACCACGCTTGCCGGACTCTTCACCCGCGAGACACCCGTGAATCAGCTCATGGGCCCGGTCGCCATCGCCGAAATCTCAGGCGCCACCGCGCAGCTCGGCTGGGTGGCGCTCTTGAGCCTGATGGCGATGATCAGCCTCAACCTGGGGCTGCTGAACCTGATGCCGATTCCGGTTCTCGACGGCGGCCACATCGCCATCCTCGCGATGGAAGGGCTCGCCCGTCGTGACTTCAGCGTGAAGGTGAAGGAACGGATTCTCGTCGCCGGCTTCGCAACGATCCTGCTGCTGATGGTCACGGTGATTTATAACGACGTCGCCCGGCTGCTGCGCTAGGGCGACGTCGGGAGTCAATTGAGGATTGAGGATTGAGGATTGGCAATTGATCAATTGCGTGATTGAGAATTGATTGCGGAATTGCTGATCGATTGCGGAAATTGGCGGCCAATCCCTCAATAAATCCTCAATCCACAATGGATCAATTGCCAATCCTTCATCCTCAACAACATCGCCCTTACCGCCTTGCGGCCACTTCCGCTTCCGCGGCCAGGTATCCAAACGACGGCCAGTCTTCACCCGAGAGAATCGCGGCCCACAACGACTCGGCGTCGCGGCGTTTGCCGTTGATCAGATACCACGCGCTCACGCCATAGCGCATCGCCGAGCCCCCTGACCCTTCCGGGGCGGCCTTGAGCACGTCCTCCGGCGTCTTTTCCCCCTTGTACATGAGCAGCAGCTGGTGATAGCTGCCGTTTTCGATGACGTCAAGGTTCGTGGTAACCGGCGCGAGGACCGCATCGGCTTCGGCGGTCCGATCCGCACGGCGCAATGAGAGGTATAGCCAGTGGCTCGTGGCGACCAGATTGTCGGCGTTCCGCACGACATCGCGGGCCTTCATCCACGTGTCAGCAGCCCGGCCGAAGTCGCCCTTGAGGTAGTACCCCAACGCGAGGTGGTAGTAGGTGTTGGAGTGGAGCGAACTGGTGGGGATGTTCCGCGCGTTGGGTATGCCGTCAGGCTCGACCTGGTCGGGCTGACCGGCAATCAGGGCCGCCGCCTTCTCGAAATCGGCGATCCCGCGATCAATCTCCCGCACCGTCAGGTACCGATGGCCGCGGTGGCGGTACATGCGCGCGTCGGCGGGGTGCCGGCTGATACCGTCCGTGAAGATGGCGATGGCCTCGCGATACCGGCCCAGATACGCCGCTCGGCGGCCCATCCAGATCAGTGCGTCCGGGTCAGCCGGGTTCTTCTCCCAGTCCAACCGGGCGGTGGCCAGCTGAGCCTCCATCCGGGCCTGGGCCTCCGGGGCGATGGCGGGGGCGGTAAGCGGTTTTCCCAGCAGCGACGTAATGCCAGAGGGTTGTGTTTCGGAGCGCACAACCGCGGTGACCGTCACCAGAAGCACGGCTGCGGACAGGACAGGGATGATGCGGCGCATGGTGCCATCCTACCGCAGGCGGGATACCAAGCTCGGGAATGTTCACAGACTATGGGTGATGCCGGCGAAGGCCTCATTGACGCAGACGCGAGAATTCAGGAACTGGCCGACGAGCGCGAGGCCGCTCGCCGCGAACGTCGTGCCCCGAAACCCCAGATCGACCCGATCAAACACGCGGAGATCACGTCGCTGAAGCTCGGGCTCTCGGAGCTGCGCCGCCAGCTAGACGCCACCGAGCACCCGGTACGCCAGAAGCAGCTCAAGGCTGCGGTTGCGGACGTCGAGAAGCGGCTGGCGAAGCTCGAGCCTGCGAACAGCAAGCGATAGGCGCTTACTGCTTCCGCAGAATCGGATACGTCGTCACGCCCTCGCCCAGCAGATCATCGAGGAAGTTCCACGTGGTCACGCCGTCGTCGCTGTTCGGCTCGAGCAGGTAGAACGCGAGGCGCGCCAGCGGCTGATTCATCGGCACCATCCATGACCCTGCGGGAGCTGCGGTCTGGGTCGCCGTCCACGTGCCGGTCACCGTACGCAGGGCGTGTCCATTGATGTCGATGCCGGCGCGCGGGGCCGCCTGCGTGTTCTCCTTGATGGCGTAGGCGTGCAGCCCCGTCACCGGCGCCTTCACTTCCTCCATCGTCACGCCATGCTGCCGCAGCAGTTCCAGGGCCTTCGTGGCGTTCGCGGGAATGTAGTACGCCGTCGGCGCGGTCTCGGTCGCCGTCGGTTCAAACCACAGACGGTCGATCATCTGCTCCTTGATGATGACGTCCTTGCGCTTGCTCATGACGGCGCCATCCACGGGGTTCTTGTCGTCTTCGACCTCGCCCATGAGGATCTCGATCATGCCGCCGGTGGCGAGACGCGCGCGCGTCGCCAGGGTCTTGCCGGCCAGGGCCTCACGGTCGGCCGCGTCCACAGCCTTCTTGATGCGGTCCGCATTCCGGTGCGCAAAGTTCATCGCTTCTTCGATGAAGTAGTTTGTCGCCTTGATGCGATCCTCAAACGTCGCATAGGCATAGGCTTCACTCAGCAGTGCGAAGCGGTTGCGCATGCCCACGTAGTTGTTGTGGAAGCGCGGCACATGTTCAAACGTGCCCCACGCGCGAGGGCCAGCAGGTGTAGGTGGTGTAGGTGGCGTGGGTGGTGTGGGTGGTGCGCCGGCACCACGGCCGCCGCCGCGGCCACCGCCGGGGTTGCTGGCGTTGCCGTAGTAGAACGTCTCCCATCCGTGCTTCTTGCGAATCTGCTCGGTCACAAACGGGAACCACTCGTTTTTCATCATGGTCATGATGGCGTCGCTCGTGTTCGGGTTGAGCGGCGGCGAGTAGGTGAGGTGATACGCGTGCGTCGAACCGTCTGACGTGTGCAGGTCCATCCCGACGTGCGGGTTGTAGTCGTTCCACAACTTCACAAACGCGCGGCCTTCCGGGGTCTCAAGCTTCATGAAGTCGCGGTTGATGTTGATGTTCTGCGCGTTGGCGCGGGTGCCCATGCCGTTGATCGGGCCATGCTGACGTCCACGGTTGCGCAGGCCGAAGCGCTCGTTGCCGTCGGCGTTGAAGATCGGCGTGATCAGGAACACCATCGTGTCCAGCCACTCGGCGTGGCGGCCCTGGGCGAATTCGCGCAACAGAATCTGTGCGGACTCCTTGCCCTCGACCTCACCGGCGTGAATGTTGCCCTGAATGTGGACCCGGAGCCGGCCGGTGGCCAGCACAGAGGCGGCTGAGCCGTCCTTCAGGCCCTTCCCGACCACGGCGAGCGGCATCATCCGGCCTTCCGACGTCGTGCCATAGCTGGTCATGTGAATCAGCGGGGACGCCGCATCCACCGCCTGCATGAACTTGACCACCTCGTCGTAGGTCGAGGTGGAGGCGAACCTGGAGGCTTCCGCGGTCGTCAGCAGCTTGTCGAGCGCCGGGGCCTGCTGGGCACGGCCGCTGATGACGGGAATCGTGAGGACGATCAGAAGGGCGGAAAGAATTCGTCGCATGGTGGCTGATTATAATCGCCCAAGCATGCCAAGACCCGTTGCCGTGGTGATGATTGTGCTCCTGCTCACTGCGGCCGCCTGTGGGCGCGAGGAGACGCCGCCCTCACGGACGCCCTGGATACTCCTCGTCACGCTCGACACCACCCGCGCTGACGCCATGCGCCCGGATGTGACACCCGCCTTCGCGACGGTCGCTGCGGCGGGGCGGCGATTCACGGCGGCACACGCCACGGTGCCTGAGACGCTGCCGTCTCACGCCTCGATGATGACGGGCCTGTACCCGGGGGGCCATGGCGTCCACGAAAACGGCAGGTTCCTCGCCGCGACGCATGCCGTGCTCGCGGAAGAACTGCAGAAGTCCGGTTATCGGACGGCCGCCGTGGTCTCCGCCTACGTCCTCGCGAAACGTTTTGGTCTCGCTCGCGGGTTCGAGACGTACGACGATGACCTCGGGGCGGGGGCGACTGAGCGTCACGCCGGGGCGACGACCGAACGGGCCCTGGCCCAGGTACAGGCACTGCCGACCGACAGGCCGGTGTTCTTCTGGGCCCACTACTTCGACGCGCACGCACCGTACGCGCCCCCGGCTCCGCACAGCGCAGCCTTCCCGGGGCAGCCCTACCTCGGCGAAGTCGCCTACGCGGACGCGCAAATGGGCCGGCTCATTGAGGCCTTCCGCGCCAAGGCTGCCGCTGCCGGTCGCGAGGTCGCCATCGTCATCACCGCCGACCACGGCGAGGGCCTGGGCGATCACGGCGAGGCCCAGCATGGACATCTCGTCTACCAGTCCACGATGCACGTGCCGCTGGCGATCTCCGGCCCGGGTGTGACTGCGGGCGACGTCACGACGCCTGTCAGCATCCGCCGCCTGTTCCATACCGTGCTCGACTGGGCGGGTCGTCCATCGCCCGAGAGCCTCCGCTCCGGAAAAGTGACCTCAGAGGTCATTTTGGGTGAGGCGATGAAGCCGTACCTGCAGTATGGCTGGCAGCCGCAGATCATGGCGGTGGAGGGCACGCAGAAGGCGATTGTGGCTGGGCCGGTCGAGGTGTACGACCTGGCTGCGGATCCCCAGGAGAAAACAGATCTGCGCACGGGCGCCACGCTCGCATTGTCGATGCGCAAGGCGCTGGATGACTATCCGGTGCCGTCGCTGGCGGCCGCCGAGGGACAGGCACCGATGGATGCCGAAGCGCGCGAAAAACTCGCAAGCCTCGGCTACGTCAGTGCGACGTCTGCGCCGGCGGTGCGTCGCGATGCGCCGCGGCCGGCGGACATGGTGCACGTCCTCCCGCTGCTCGAGCAGGCGTCAGGGCTCTTCGTGCAGGAACGTTACGCACACGTCATCCCCGTGCTGCGCCAGATCCTCGCGGCCGACCCGAATCATCTGGATGCGACGATGAGACTGGCGACGGCGCATTCGGCATTGGGGCAGGACGCACAGGCGTTCGACGCGTTTCGACGAGCCTCATCACTCGCGCCCGATTCTCCGGATGTGAAGTTGTATCTCGCCCTGCACTACGCAAAAGGGCCGCGCTGGGCGCAGGCGGTGCCGCTGCTTGAGGGCGTGCTCGCGACTCAGCCGGAGCGGCTGCCCGCGCTCGAGACCCTCGCGAGGCTGCGGGAACGTGAAGGCCGCGCGGCCGACAGCCTGTTGCTGCTGCGCCGGGTCTTCGACCTGCGGCCGCCGGCGCCTGCTGAGGCCGTCAGGTACGGGCAGCTCGCGATGTCGCAGCAGCAGACCGACCAGGCGATTTGGGGTTTTGAGCGCGCGCGCCAAATGCAGGGCGCATCCTTCGTGCACGATCTCGAATTGGGTGTGCTCTACCAGTCGGTGCGGCGGTTCGACGATGCGCGGGTGGCGCTGGATCGGATTCCGTCATCGCACCCCGACTATCCGATGGTGCTCTTCAAGCGCGCGCAGGTGAGTGTGTTATTGAACGAGCCCGACCGTGCCGCGCGCATCGCCGCCGCACGCCGTGGGGCTGATGCAACGACGCGGGCGCTCATCGTGAACGAGCGGCTGTTCAGGCAGTAGTGCTGTGTGCTCGGTGCTGTGTGCTTGGTGCTGGTGCTCCGTGCACGGTGCCGTGTGCTTGGTGCTCGGCCAAAAAAAAACGCGGGGGGCCGTAGCCCCCCGCGTGCACTGTGCACTGAGCACCCGGCACTGAGCACTCGCACCGAGCACCCAGCACCGTGCACTCAGCACGCCATCAGAACTGGAACTTCGCCGCGATCGTGAGACGCCGCGGCGGGAACAGGCTGCGCGCCACGCCGAAGGTCGAGGTGTTGACGCTCGGCTGTGGGTTGTAGCCTGTCTGGCTGTTGGTCACGTTGAACAGATCCGCCGTGATCTGGAAGTTTGCGCGGCCCGGCAGGCGGAAGTTCTGCGTGTAGTTCAAGTCCACCTGATAGTGAGCCTTGGTCACGCGCGACCCCGCGGGTTCGGCGTAGCGAATCAGGTCGCTCGTATTGGTGCCGACCAACGACGCATAGGCGCGATAGTTCCAGGCTTCCCAGGGATGGCCCGACTGTGCAATGAAGTAGCCGCCAAACGTCGCCTTCCACGGCAGCGAGTAATAGCCGTAGGCCTTGAGCATATGGCGACGGTCGCCGCGCAGGTCGCCGTCCTTGTTGTCCCAGATCTGGCGGCCCGCGCCGTCAGCCAGGTTCGACGAGCCGATGAAGATGGCGGCGTCGTTACCAACCGTGGTGTTGTCCTGATCCATGTTGCCGAAGTAGTGGCTCCATGTGTAGGACCCGCGCAGGAAGAAGTTGCCCGTGCGGTAGTCGGATTCCACGGTCGCCTCGTAGTACTTCGTGTAGGCGCCGTCGAGTTCCGCGATTACATAGGTCGAACCGCTGCCGATCTGCGCGAGTCTGGCCGTCAGGTCGGGGATGTAGAGTTCGCGGGGCACGCCGGCCGGGGGGTTGAACGCAACCCGCGCGTTGTTGTTCGTGTCTTCCCAGAAGTGCGTGCTGTGGCGATAGCGGCCGTAGATACGGGCCGACCAGTTGTTGTTCACCGCCATGCTCGTGCCGATCAGGTACTCATCGGTGCGGCGGGGCGTCAGGTCCTGAACGAACAGCTTGCCCGACGAGGACCCGACCGGCACCGCGGCGAACAGACGGCCCGTGGCGTCGAAGTGAGCGTCGATGAACTGGCCGACCAGGTTGCGATCCCACGACGCGGCGCGCGGTAACGAACTGGCCGCCGGGTTGTAGCGCGCGAAGCTCGCGTAGATCGTGTCGGTGCCGTTGAAGCTGCGCACCACGCTCAGGCGCGGCTGAATCATCTTGCCGAACGGCAGCTCATACATGCTGTACCGCTGGCCGGGCGCCGAGACGTAGCCCGACAGCGTCGAGCTGTCCTTGCGCAGACCCTGGCCGAACAGCTCGTCGTTGCTGGCAATGACGCCGAGGTTGAACGTCCAGTGGCCCCACCGGATCATGTCGTTGAACTCGATGCTCTGTGACTCGTAGTCCGACACGATCGCCGGCAGGCCCGCCGTCTGGCGCTGATACCGCGCCGTGTAGAACACGGGGACGCCGCCCTGCGACACGCGACCACCCTGGAGCGTGATGTTGCCCCAGCCGTTCGATCTGCGGAGCAGCTCTTCCGAGTCCTTGTACCGCTGGTAGCCGACATGCAGCTCGTGTGTCACGTTCGACCCGAGGGTGACGTTGTAGGCGAACTGAATGTTGTCGCGGAAGAAGTCCTGGTCGTTGAACTGCGACGCATACCCGAACGTTGCGCCACCCACGCGCACGCCGCTCGCGTCCACGTAGCCGTACTGGTTGATGAACGGCTGGAGGAAGTTGTTGAACGCCGTGTTGCCCGTGATCGGCGTCGGCAGCGCCACCTGGCCCATGGTCTCGATGGCCGCGATGTTGAGCAATGTGCCGATCGCATCGCTCGGCGACGCGTTAGAAAGGTTGTCCGGACGGCTCAGTGTTTCGTTGGCGAAGCGCGTGTACTTAAACGTCGCCAGACCGCGGCCGAGGATCCAGGACCCTTCCGCCGTCGTGATGCGCTGTTCCGCTTCTTCGCCCGTACCGGTGGTCGACGCCGACGTCGCGCCAAACAGGTTGCTGGTGTCCTGCCGCTTCGAGTCGCGGTAGCTGATGTTCAGGAGCAGGTCGCGCGTCGGGTTCAGCGTGACCTTGCCGAAATACTCGTCGCGGACTCGCTCAAACTCCGGCAGCGGGCCGTAGACGTTCGCGCGGTTTGCACGCGAGAACTCGGGACGATAGTACGAACCATAGAAAAACGCCTTGCCGGGGAGGAGCGGGCCGCCGATGTTGCCGGTCAGCCACTTCTGGTCCTGCTCGTACTGCGACAGCGTCAGGTTCTTCAGGTCCGCCGCCATGCCGGTCGTCTGGAACTTGTAGCTCAGCTCGCCCGAGAAGCGGCTGGTGCCCGACTTGCTGATCGAGTCGATCGTGAAACCGCCGGACCGGTCGAAGTCGATCGCCCGCGCGCCGCCCTTCACCGTCGTCACCTGCGCGATGTCGTGCGCGGAGGGTTCCGCCGAGAGCGTGCCGAACAACGGCAATGTCACGTTGACGCCGTCGAACTGATAGACGTTGTCCTGGCCGCTGCCACCCGCGCTCGGGCCACGGACCTGATCCGCCGTGAACTGCACACCCGGAATCAGGCGAATGAGGTCGCGGTATTCCTGGCCGACCGGTAGCGCCGCAATCTGCGTCGCCGACACGCCGCTCTTGATCGTGGCGTTGGTCGTGTCGACGTAGGTCGTCGTCGCCGTGACGTTGACCGTCTCAGTGACGCCGCCCACTGACAACGTCACGTTGACGGCCGTGTCCTGCTGCAACTGGACCTGCGCAGCGCGGGTCACCGTCTGCATGCCGGAGAGCGTGAACGTGATCGTGTAGGTGCCGGGCTGCAACGCCACCAGCCGGTAGTCACCGTTCGCGCCGGTCACCGCCACTCGGGGCGTCGGCAGCGATATGGACGTGGCTTCAACGGTCACGCCCGGAAGGGCGAGGCCGCTGCTGTCGACCACACGACCGGCCACCGCGCCGGTCTGCTGGGCCAGTGCGGCCATCGGTGCCAACAGCACCGCCATCACCGCGAGAAGTACGAACTTAGAACGCATTTGTCCTCCAAGGAACGTAAACAAGGTATACGGGATGCTATCTGGATGGGGACACACTGTAAATGGGGCAATGAGGCAATGGGCCAATGAGGCAATTTCCCATTCATTGCCTCATTGCCTCATTCTTCAGCGGCGACGACGGCTGCCCCCAGCAACCCCGCGGCAGGATTGAGGATGACCGAGACCGGGATGGTCCGCAGGAGGTCCACCAGGGGGTCTTTGGCCCGGAAAGCGTCCAGAAACGGACCTTTTTCGAGCATCGGGAGGAGTTTTGGGGCGATACCACCCCCGATATACAGCCCGGCGGTGGCCATGGACCGCAGCGCGAGGTTGCCGGCGGCGGCGCCGTAGGCCTCGACGAACATGTCCACCGCCTCCACACACTGCTCACAGCGGCCTGCCAGGGCAGTCGCGCTGATGGCGGCCGGAAGTTCGCCGTTGTCGATACCTGGCCCAATCGCGCGGCACGTGCCGCCGGTCGCGCCAAACCCATGGGTGAAGCGGAACAGGTGGGCCAGCCCGGGCCCCGAAATCACGCGATCGAGGTCGACCCGCCCGAAGATGCCGGTCAGGGAATCCACAAACGCGAGTTCGCGCGGCGTGCGGGCCGCAAAATCCGCGTGGCCGCCTTCGGATGCCGACGGCACAAACGTGCCGCGCACGTTGTGCAGAAGCGCCTCTCCGAGGCCCGTGCCTGCTGCAATCAGCGCGGCATTGCCGGACGGCACCGGCACGCCGGCCTGCAACACGGCCAGTTCCTCGGGCTCGAGCACGGGCACGGCATGCGCCATCGCCTCGAGGTCGTTGAGCAAGCGCACCGCACACTCGGGCCATCGCTCGGCAAATCCCGACGCATCCGCCAACCACGGCACGTTGGTGAGCCGCGCGACGAGTCCGGTGACGGGCCCCGCGACGCCAAGACAGAAGCCCCGCAGGTGGGGCTCCGCGCGCGTATCGTCGAGGAAGACCTGAATCAACTCGTCGAGCGAATCGAAGTCGAGCGTCGCGTATTCACGTACGACGAGGGACCGCGGGCGGTCACCTGTCGGTTCAAACAAACCGAGGAGGGTCTTGGTGCCGCCAATGTCGCCCGCCAGAAGCATCGGCAAATGATACTGCCTTCCTCTGTTACCATCGGCCTCGTGGCCGTTCCTGCATCAGCGACCCTCCCGGTCGAACGCCCGCTGGCCGGCCAGCACGTGGCCGTGCTTGGCAGGGGCGGGGTGCTCTCACGCCGCGACATTCGCGCGCTGGTCGAGCGTCTTGGCGGCACCTGCGCCTTCTCCCTCTCCGACCACACCACCGTCGTCATCCTCACCGGCGACGCGGTGGTCCAGACCTGGCCCGCACATGTGCGGGACGTAATGACCGAAGACACGTTGTGCCGCGCGGCCGGGCTGCCGGACGTGGAGACGCTGCGGTCACGGTTCTATTCGACGCGTGACCTGCTCGGCATGTACCCAGGCCTGCGCGAGGACCACCTGCGCTACCTCGGCAAGTGGGGGCTCATCCGCCCCGTGGCCGGACGGTATTCCTTCAACGACCTGCACGTGATCAAGGCTGCCGCCGCCGATCTGGGGCGCGGCGTCTCCCTGAACGGGATCCTGCGCGGCCTGCTCGCCGAGCGCACCGGACAACTGGCCTTCGACTTCCAGCCGCCGCGGATGGATTCCCCCCGGGCCCGTGTGGTCTCGCTGCCGGCGGTCAAACACGAGGCCCGCAGCGACGCGGATCGCGCCGCCCAGATCCGCACCGCGAATTACACGCTCGCGTCGAAATATTTCCTCGAGGGCGCGGAACTCGACGACGGGGACGAGCGGAATCTGGATGCGGCATCGACCGCGTATCGACGCGCGTTGTTGTTTGACCCGCAACTGGTGCCCGCACTGGTCAACCTCGCGAACATCCACTACGAACGCGACGAGTTGGTCGAAGCGGACGCGATTTACGAAAAGGCGATTCGCTACGACCCCGAGTGTTTCGAGGCGTACTTCAACCTTGGCAACATTCACCACGACCTTGCGCGGTATCCCGACGCGGTCGTGAACTACCGCGAGGCGCTGGCGATCAACCCCGCGTATCCCGAAGCGCACTTCTACCTCGCCGTCACGCTCGAAAAACTCGGGCGCTCCGCAGAAGCGAAGCCCCACTGGCAGCAGTATCGCGAACTCGATCCTGACGGCGAGTTCACGGAGCTGGCGAAGGAGTTCTCGGACTGAGTACGTAGGGCAGGGTTGTAGCGTGCCAAGACGGTCCGCTCAGATCCCGCGCCCCGCATGTTGCAGCGCAGCCTGCTTGTCACGCACTATTCGAACAGCTTCAGCCCGAAGGCCTTGTCGATCGACTCGAGATACGAACGTTCGAAGTCGTCCGACAGCGTGAGCGCATGCCCCTTGAGGTCGCGTCGACCGGTGCGGCCCACCCGATGCACGTAGGTGTCGAGAGAACGCGGCACTTCGTAATTCACCACGAGTGCAACATCGTCGATGTCGAGGCCGCGTGCGGCGACATCGGTGGCGACGAGCACCTGCAGGCGTCCGGCACGGAACGCTTCGATCGTGTCGGTGCGTTCGTGCTGCGGGCGGTCGGCGTGCACCGGTGCGGCGCGCAGGCCCGAACGCTGCAACGTGCGCGCAAGGCGGTCGCAGCCGATCTTGGTGTTGACGAAGACGATCGCCGTGCCACGTTCGCGGCGCAACACCTTCGCCAGCACGTCGGCCTTGTCCTTCGCGTGTACGATCTGCGCCTCGTGCGTGATGGTCTGCGCCGGACCACGCACCGATCCCACCTGGATGAACACCGACTTCGGCGCGAGTTCATCCGCAAACCGCATCACCTCTTCCGGCATCGTCGCCGAAAACAGCATCGTCTGCCGTTGTTCGGTGGGCGGCATCATCTCGGCGATCTTGCGGACGTCGGGCCAGAAGCCCATGTCCATCATGCGGTCCGCTTCGTCGAGCACGAGCACTTCGATGCGCGAGAAGTTACCGATGCCGCTCCGCATGTGATCGAGCAACCGGCCGGGGGTGGCGACAACGATGTCGACGCCGGCTTTGAGCGCGCGCTCCTGCGGACCCATCGGCACGCCGCCGTAGACCGGCACGCTGGCGACGGGGGCGTGGTACGCAAAGCCCTGAATTTCGTCGTCAATCTGCGTCGCGAGCTCGCGCGTCGGCGCGAGAATCAGCGCGCGGGTGTGCTGGTGTGAGTTGGTGTGGCCTGCGGCCATGAGCTTCGCGAGGATCGGCAGCAGGTAGGCCGCCGTCTTGCCGGTGCCCGTCTGGGCGCAGCCGATGACGTCGTGGCCCTTGAGCGCGTAGGGCAACACGGCGCTCTGAATCGGCGTGGTCTGGGTGAAGCCGCGCTGCGAGAGTGCGTCGAGCACGTGGGGTTCGGTGATGAGATCCACGAACGGGACCGGTGCCGGATCAAAGGGCGACGATTCGCGGGTGGTCGACGCCGCCTGCGGTGTCGCCCGGCCTCCACGTTTGGGGCCGCGGGGGCTCGAGGACGAGCCGGACGGACGGGGACCGCCTCCCCCTCCGCTGCGCCGACGGCGCCTGGGTTTGGGAGTGTCAGTAGGTGTAGTCAAAGCTGGTGGTGCGAGGGTTTATCGAGCTCGGAAGGTGATGATGCCGCGGACCGGGTCGTATGGCGACACGCCCACGGTGACCCGGTCGCCCGGAACCACCTTGATTCGAAAGCGGCGCATCCGGCCGCTCAACTGGGCCAGCACTTCATGGCCCGAATCCACCTGCACGCGGTAAAGACCTCCACTATGGACGGCCACCACGGTGCCTTGGACATCAATCAGATCGTCCTTGCTCAAATTCGCAGTCCTTTCAAGCTTACTAGTTTACTTCAAGGAGACGCCGGCTGAGAGGACGAGGATTCTCCGGGACCCCCGCGGGGCCGTCAGGGTGGTGCCGGGGCCGTCCTTGGTCAGGTAGACCCGGATGTCGGCATTGACCGCCACGCGGCGCCATTTGAACCACCGGGCACCACCCCCGGCGTTCAGGGTCGCCACGCTCGGCCCGTCACCAGGACCTTCCCCACGGAACGAGTCAAACGTGAGGGGGCCAGAGCCCGCGGTCAGGTAACTCCAGCCCTGCCCCCGGCCGAAGTTGATGGAGAGCTGCCAGGAGACGGCCTGCAACGTTCGGTTGATGGGATCGCCGACTGGTTTGCCCTCGGCGTGCTTCTTCTGGAAATGGCCGCGGCCCATCAAAAGTTCGGCGCCGACCCCCAGCTTCCAGCGCGACCGGCGCAGCGGATATGCGTGGATGCCCGCGACGCCGGTGAGGGCTCGCGTCGGCATGTCCGAGGCCGACGTGATTCCCAACCCCGCCATCGTCGCCGGGTCGTCGCCAATTGCGGGAAATGCGAGTCGCAGATCAGCCGCGACCCACGGCATCGGCTCCACCGCCACAGGCGCCACGGGCCCCTGCGCCGAGGCAGCGGCGGGCAGCAGGAGCAGGGCCACGGTCAGCAATGTCGACTTCATCCGGATCAGAGTAACTGAGATGGGCGGGTGGTCGGGGGGCAGCTGGGTGGGTGGGCAACTGGGCGGATGTTTAGAGCTTTGCCAGGTCCTGAGCCGCCTGCACACGGGCATTGGCGGCGTCCTGGAGCGCGCGTGTGTGTCTACGCACGTTCGCCTCCGCATCGTCGCGCTGCTTCTCGAGGAACACGAGTTTGTCGCGCACGCGCGCCAGTTCGCGCTCGGCCTGTAGCGCCGCCTTCTTCGCATCCGCCAGTGCCGCTTCGGCCTTCACTTCCGCCGCCTCCGCCGCGCGCAGAATCTTCTGGGCGTCCTTCCGAGCCGCAGCCTGCGCCCGCCGGACTGCGGACCGCGGACTGACCCCCGGAGCCATAAGCGCAGCAAATCCAAGCGGCTTGAGCGGCCGCGTGAGCCGACCAGGCATGACGTCGTTGGAGGGCAGCGCCTGGAGTGTTTCTGACACCGCCTCGAGTGTGGCGGGTGTCGCCTTCTCGCCGGAGGACTCGATCAGATGTTTGGCCGTGACCATCGCCGCGCGCCGTGCCTCATGGCGGGTGGCCTCGGCCGCCGCGACATCCGCCTTCCGTCCAGAAATTGCGTGCACATGCGCCTCGCGCATGGCGATGGCCGCAGTGACGAGGCGGTCGTAGGTCTCCCGCTCCCGCCAGTAGAGTTGGTTCACCGCCCACGCCGGGAGCAACGGCTTTTCGAGTGACTTGACCTCAGCGCCTGCCGCCCCACGCGCCTTCGCCAACGCGTTCCGCGCCGCCGTAAATTCCCCCAGCGGCACTTGGTACAAGCGGTCGATCTCGTCGTCCTGCATAGCGATCGAGGATACCAAGGACCCCTGGACCCCGGACCCTGGACCACTAGAATGAGGTCATGCCTGACGTGTCTTCGCTTGTGCGTATCCAACTGGTGCGTGAGCTCGAGGGGCTTGTGCGGGAGATTGAAGCCTTTCCTGATGACGCCTCGGTCTGGGCGGTGGTGCCCGGCGTGACAAATTCAGCGGGCACCCTCGCGCAGCATGTCTGCGGAAACCTCCAGCACTTCGTTGGGCGGGTGCTCGGCGGGTCGTCCTACGTGCGTGAACGTGACCGTGAGTTTTCTGAGCGCACGGCGTCGCGCGCGACCCTCGTCGCCGAACTGCGCAAGACGGCCGAGGTCGTCGCGGATGCCCTCACGCGCCTGCCGATCGCCCAGCTTGACGCTGCGTACCCGGAACAGCTCGGCGGCTACACGGTCAACACCGCACAGTTCCTCGTGCATCTGAGCGCCCATCTCGCGTTCCACCTCGGCCAGGCCGGCTATCTACGCCGCATCGCAACGGGGTCCAACACGAGTGTAGGCCCCCTCCCACTCGCGTCAATCGCCAGTTAACAGTACGGAGCCCTTGTGCTCCGAAAACGCTCTATGCGTAATTCCTCTGGACCGCACGCAGGAAGAGCAGTCCCGTTAGTGACACTGCGCCCATGACCAGGAACGCGACGCCGTAGCCGCCGGCCGCGACGAGCGAACCGCTCGCCCACGCCGACCACGATTCACACGCGTTGGTCGCCGCCATGAACGTCGTGAACTGTGTGGCCGCGAGACGCGGGTGCGTCAGGTCCATAAAAAACGCGTAACTCGTGACCGTGAACAGGCCGACGCAGAAGTACATCGCGACGAGGATCGCGATCAGGACATGCACCGACGCGCTGCCCCGGAGATCCACGATGCCGAGTGTGGCCACGGTGGCGACGACGGCGAGGAGGAAGACGGTGAGAGCCGGCACACGGCCCCACCGATCGGAGAGCCAGCCTCCGACAAGTCCACCGATGAGCGTGGCCGAGACGACGTAGAGACTGAAGAAGACGCCGATGGTGCCGCTGGCCACACCGCGATCCACCAGGAACGGACCCGCGAGCTGCCCGGCGCCTTCAAACGCCGCGGCCCCCGTCAGCGCGAAGGCCAGACCAATCCAGGTCGAGCGCATCCGTAATGCCGCAACCAGAGCCTCGCGCAGCGGAGTGCCCGCGATCGCCGGCGTCACCGGCGCTGCGGGTTCCTTCAGGGCCGCGACCAGCAACAGCGGCAGAGAGATCCACGCAATGAGCGCCGACAGAATGCCGGCGGTGCCCCATGTGGTGGCCACCAGGAGCACCGCGCCACCAAACACGCTGCGGCCGAGGAGCATGCCGGCCTGCATGGCGCCGTTCAACCGTCCGCGTTCGTGTGGAGGTGTCGCGCCGATCACAAGCGCATCGATGGCGACGTCCTGCGTCGCCGCCGAGATGCCATGCAACAACAGGAGGATCCGCCATGTGTCGAAGTGCTGCACCGGATCAAGCCAGATCAGCGGCGCCAGGGTCGCCGCCATGGACGTCTGCGCGAGGACGATCCATGCCCGGTAGCCCCAGCGGGGGCCGCGCAGGACGTCGAGCACCGGCGCCCACAGGAACTTGAGCACCCACGGCAGCAGGAGCAACGCGGTCAGCGACGTGATCTACGCCACGGGGACATCCGATGACCGCAGCAGCGTCGGCAACGCCCACCAGATGAATCCGATCGGCGCACCTTCACTGGCGTACAACACGGTGAAGACGACGAGTCGGCCCCGGGGGTGATCGAGCAGGCTCAGGCGCATGTGCCGTTATACTCCGGCTCGATGGCTTTGGTGACTCTGAATGACATTCGCGCGGCGGCAGCCCGGATCGTGGGGGATGTCCGTCGCACGCCGATTCTCGACGTGTCCGACCTGGCGGAGCGGTCGTTGCTCCTCAAGTGTGAACACCACCAACCGGGTGGCGCCTTCAAGATCCGCGGGGCCTCGCACATGCTGGCCACGTTGTCGCCGGAAGCGCTCGCGCGTGGTGTTGTGACCTACTCCTCCGGCAATCACGGACAGGCCGTCGCACTCGCGGCCCATCGCCGGGGTGTTCCCGCCGTGATCGTGATGCCGACGACGGCGCCTGCGATCAAGATTCGAGGCGTGAAGCGGTGGGGCGGTGAGGTGATTCTCGAAGGCACCACGTCGGTTGAACGGCTCAAGCGCGCGCAGCACGAAGTCGCTACGCGCGGACTCACCATGGTGCCGCCGTTTGATCACGAAGCCGTGATCATCGGGCAGGGCACGACCGGACTCGAGATCCTCGAACAGGTGCCCGATGTCGGCACGGTGGTGGTGCCTGTTGGTGGTGGCGGCCTCCTCGCCGGTGTGGCGGCGGCGATCAAGCAGTCGCGGCCCGACGTGGTGGTGATTGGCGTGGAGCCGGCAGGGGCGCCAAAGATGTCGCGATCGCTGGCCGCCGGGCATCCCGTCACCCTCGACACGGTGTCGAGTATTGCGGACGGGTTGATGCCCGTGCGACCCGGGGAGATCACGTTTGCCCACGCGAAGGCGTTTGTGGATCATGTCATCACCATCGAGGACGAGCGCATTGCCCGCGCGGCGTTGTGGTTGTTCTTCGAGGCGAAGCAGGTCGTCGAACCGAGTGGAGCGGCGACCACCGCGGCTGTGTTGTGGCCTGCGCCCGATGGTCCGCTGGCCGCGCCGAAGGGCAAGGTCGTCGCGACCGTGAGTGGAGGCAACGTCGCACCGGAGACGATCGTGGGGTTGGCCGACGCGCAGGGCGGTACGTAGGGCAGTACGTAGGGCCCGCTGAACTGCAGCGGGCCGTGTCCGGCGCGCTCAAGTTCAGCGCGCCCTACGCGTCGTCACAAGTTCAGCGGGCCCTACGTTGCAAGGCGAGACCGTCGATCAACTCGGCAAACCGTTCGAGCACGATCTGCTCTCCGAATTGTTCCCCGGTCTGACGCGCCGCGAGGCTCCAGTGGGTCCGCGCGTGCGAATCAGTCGCCATCCGCCTCAACGCCGCCACCAGCGCGGCTTCATCCTGCGAGGGCACAAGCAGTCCGCTCTGTTCATGGACGACAAAGTCCGGCACACCGCCCACGTTCGAGGCGATGATCGGCCGGCCGGCGGCCATGGCTTCAACGGCGGCGACCGGATGCGCCTCAAAGTGTGACGGCAACACCGCCACATCCGCTGCGGCCTGGAGTCTGGCGATCGTGGTGTGGGGAAGCGGCCCCAGGAATGTCACGCTCTCGCCCATACCCTCCGACTCGACGTACCCGCGCGCCCACGGGCCCTCGTCCCAGGGGTGGTCCTTCATGTCGGGGCCGACCACCATCAACCGGCATCCGGTCAGCGCGGCCTTGCGCCAGGCGAGCAGCAGATTGCGAATGCCTTTCTCGCGGCTCAGACGCCCCACGTACGTGAACACGATCTCATCCGGACGCAGGCCAAACGAGGCCCGCGCCTCAGCCCGCGCGGTGTCGTCGAGCGGACGGAACACCTGCGTGTCCACCGGGTTCGGCACGTAGTGCAGGCGCGAGTCGGGTACGCCGAGGTTCCGACCCTCGCGGACGATCGACTGCGCGATACACGCGATCGCATCGGCGCGCCCGTACAGCCGGCGCAACGGCCACGACACCCATCGATGCACCGCAGACATGAGGCCCTGTGTTTGCGGGTGCCGGCCGTCGAGTGTGCCCTGCACCTGCGGCTGGAACACGACGGGAGTCCCGAAGCGCCATCGGGTGACCAGCGCGGCCAGCCCTGACGCGCGTTGATCGACCACGGCGATGACGTCGTACTCCGAGCGTGTGGCCGACAGCGCGCTCACCGCCCACGGCAACCAGAGCCACTTGCCGATGGCCGTGCGTGGTCCGACCGGCGGCCGCCGCCACACCGTCACCCCATCGATCGTGTCCCGTTCCGGGTGATCGGCGTTCGTGCGTTTGGTGATGACGCGCACCTCGTGTCCGCGTCGATGCAGATACGTGGCGAGGCGTGAGGCTCCGGCCTCGGCGCCGCCGATGACAGGCGCGTAGTACGTGGAGAGGAGGGCGACACGCGCGCGGGTCGGCATGTCAGGCGCGGGTGATGACAAAGAGGTAGGTGGGGGGCGGCAACAGAATGTGTTCAACGCCCAGGCGACGCGCGATGGTGCGGACCCAGCGTCGTGGCCCGGGCCGCGACAGCACGTCCCACACGCGCACGTCACAGGGGCCGATGTTCGCGTTGGCAATCATGTACTTGAATTCGTCGAGCGTGTAGACGATTTCCGTGGTCTCCGTGCTCAGCGCGAGCGACTCGCGGCGTCGCTGCTGGATCGAGATGACGGATGCCGGGTTCTCGAGGATGAAGAGTGTGCCCCCCGGCTTCAGGATCCGGCCGACTTCCTGCAGCGTCTTGATCGGCGACAACGAATGGTGAATCGCAGCGAAGATGAACGCGGCATCCACCGAGGCGGCCGGCAGCGGGATGTCATTGAAGTCCGACGCGATGAAGGTGAGCTTTTCCTCGACCGCATTTGTCCGCGCGAGCATGCGGGCGCCGGTGCCGGTGAGAAACTCCTCCGAGAGATCCAGCGCATACACCTGCGTCACCTCGGGCAGGCGCGAGAGTTCAGCGCTCAGGATGCACGTGCCCGCGGCGACGTCGATGACGGTGCCCGTGATGCGGGGACGCAGGTCGGGATCCGCCAGCAGACGGTGAATGGAAGGAAAGGCTCCGGGCTCGTGGGTGTTGATGACGTTCAGCCACGGTTCGTCGGCGTCGCCCGCGACCGCTCTTGCTTCGGCGTCCGCACGTCCGGACGCGTAGAGCGCCTGTTCCTGGAATTCCTTTTCCCAGGGATCAGGCATCCGTCCGCGTATTACCGGTATCGCCATCGTGAATCGCTTTCGCCAACGCCTCGAGCGCGGCCTCAGGGGTGGTGATCTTGCCATCCAGCTGGAGGTCGTACAGCTGTGCCAGCAGGGCGCCGACACGCGGACCGGGGGGGACGCCGAGCGCCAGCACATGCCGGCCGAGCAGCAATGGCGCCGGCGGCTGATGTTCGACGCCCAGCAGGCGGGCGCGTTCCAGAAACCAGTCCATCGCATCGCAGGCGAATGTGCCGGTCCGTCCGTGGCAATCCGCCTTGGCGAACCGCGCAAGCAACTCGAGGTTGACCTTCTGCGCCAGCCGACGGAATGCGCCGTCGCCAACCGACGTCGGCGCCTTGAAGAACATCGTCGGTTTCAGGTGATGGGCCACGATGCCCAGCACGGTGTGGCGCACGTCATACCCGCCAATGGTGTGGATGTTGAGCCGATCGAGGAACGTCGTGGCCGGCACCACGCCAGCTTCTTCATGCCCCTTTGATCGAATCCGCCCGTCTTCAAATCTGGTGGTGGCCGGTTTTCCCATGTCGTGACACAGCGCGCTCAGCATCATGACGACGGACCGGGGATGATCGAGGCCGTCGAGTCTGCGTCGCGCTTCGTCGGCGACCATCAGCGTGTGGATCCAGACGTCGCCTTCGGGGTGCCATTCGTATTCCTGCTCGCATCCCACCAGCGCCTTGAGTTCCGGCCAAAGGCAATCGACCACGCCAAGGTCGAGCGCCAACGCCAGGCCGAGCGAGGGGCGTGTGGCGCGCAGCAGCAGTTTTTCGACTTCGCCCCAGATGCGTTCGGCCGGCAGATCGTCGAGCGGCAGCGAGCGACAGAGCGCGGTCGTGGCGGGATCGAGCGTGAGTTCGAATCGCGCGGCAAACTGCAGCGCGCGGAGGACACGCAGGCTGTCGTCGGCAAACGTCCCGGCATCCACCGCGCGCAGGGTGCGTGAGTGCAGATCCGCTGCGCCGTGGAAGGGGTCGATCGTCTCCCCCGACAGGGGGTCCCACGACATCGCATTGATCGTGAAATCGCGCCGGCGCGCGGCCTCCATCAACGACAGTGACGGATCCCCCTCGACGGTGAAGCCCTTGTGGCCACGGCCCGTCTTGGATTCACGGCGGGGCAGGGAAACGTCGAGGCCGCCGACCTTGTAGACGGTGAAGCTTTCTCCAACGGCATCCACCCGGCCGAACCCTTCGAGCAGCGTGCGCAGGTGTGGCGCCGGAATGCCGAACACTTCGAGGTCGACATCCTTCGGGGCAAGCCCGAGCGCGCGGTCGCGCACCCAGCCTCCGGTGATGAGCGCGCGCCCGCCGGCATCCCTGACCGCGCGGGCTACGTCGAGCACGAGATCGGGTGTGCTCACGGTGTACGCCTGCGTCCGAACCGTGTGACCAGCCGGTCGGCCAGACCGGGCGCGAGGCTGTTGAGCACGGCGAGGGCCCGGGCGCGCCGGTACGGATACACCTCGGGCTTGGGTGCGTCGATGCAGCGCACGACCGCCTGTGCCACCGAGTCGGCGGTTTGTCTGGGGCCGCGGCCCTGCACGGTGAATCCGTAGTCGCGACGAATGGCGTCGTGGAACTCCGTGGCGGTGGAGATCGGGTACACGGCCGAGGCTCGCAGAGGTGTCCCATGCCACTCGGCGCGCAGCGATTCGACAAGGCCGGCCTGCGCGGCTTTGGTGGCTGAATACACGCTGGACCCGGCGATCCCGCGCCGGCCGACAATGGAGGACACAACGATGAGGTGCCCTGATTGCTGCTGTGCGAACTGGAGTGCGGCGGCGCGGGCGGCATACAGCGTGCCCATCAGATTCACGTCGACGAGGCATCGCATCACGTCGGGCGGCGTGGCCTCCAACGTATCGTGATATCCGATGCCGGCGTTGGCGATCATCACGTCGAGGCGGCCAAATCTCTCGACGGTGCGTGCGACCAGCGTCGCCATGTCTGCTTCACTCGTGACGTCGCCTGTCACCGCCAGCGCCTGACCACCCGCCGCACGGATTGCCGCGACCTCGGCGTCCAGGCGATCACTCCGCCGCGCCGACAGCACGGCCGCATCCCCACGCGCCGCAATCGCCTTCGCACACGCCAGCCCAATCCCCGCCGACGCGCCCGTAATCGCCACAACTTTCACCCGCCCATCTTCTCATCTCCCCAGCCGCCCATCCGCCCATCGAATAGAGTGTGTGGATGGATGTCGTGCGTCTGTTGTCCGACTTGGTGGCCACCAACTCGGTGAATCCGTCGCTGGTGCCTGGGGCGCCGGGAGAGGCCGCTGTGGCTGAGGTGGCCGCACATGCGCTTCGCCAGGGCGGGTTGGATGTGGTGATCGAGCCGGTCGCAGACGGGCGACCGAACGTGATTGGCGTGTTGGAGGGGCGCACGGCCGGGCCGACGCTGATGTTCTGCGGACACATCGATACGGTCGGTGTCGCGGGGATGACCGACCCGTTTGTGCCGCGCGTGTCGGATGGCCGGCTGTATGGGCGCGGTGCCCAGGACATGAAGGGCGGTGTCGCCGCGATGATTGCCGCCGCCGTGGCGCTGGCGCCGACGTGGTCGCGCGGGCGGCTGATCGTGGCCTGTGTCGCTGACGAAGAGTTCGAGTCGATTGGGGCCGATGCGCTGGTGAAGCGGTGGTCGGCGGATGCGGCGATCGTGACGGAACCGACGGACTTGCGTATGGCGGTCGGACACAAGGGGTTCGCCTGGCTGGATGTGGTCGCCCAAGGGCGCGCGGCGCACGGCAGCCGCCCGGCGGAAGGCCGCGATGCCATCTTCCGGATGGGCCGCGTGCTGCAGGCGCTCGAAGCGCTCGACCGCGACCTGCAGTCCCGGCCGCCCGTGCCGATGCAGGGCACAGCCTCACTGCATGCGTCGATCATCGCAGGCGGACGCGAGCTCAGCGTGTATCCGGATCACTGTGTGCTGCAGTACGAACGGCGGACGATCACCGGGGAAACTGACACGGTCGTCTCCGGTGAGATCGCCGCGATTCTCGACCGGCTGCGGGCGGCGGATCCCGAATTCCAGGCGTCGGCGCGTCTGGCCACATCGCGTCCGCCCTATCGGGTCAGCGACAACGAGCCCGTGGTGCGGGCGTTGGCATCATCGCTCGGTGCGCGTGGACTCGATGCATCGCCGACAGGGATGTCGTTCTGGACCGACGCGGCGATTCTGGCCGGCGCGGGCATGCCGTCGGTGTTGTTTGGTCCCGGCGGCGCCGGCCTTCACAGCATCGAGGAGTATGTGAACGTCGCCGATGTGGAAGTGTGCCGCGACGTGCTGATGGACGTCGCGACACGCATCATGCTCTCGTAGGGCGCGCCGCGTGTAGGGCGCGCTGAACTTGAGCGCGCCAAATGGCCCGCTGCAGTTCAGCGGGCCCTACAGGTTGTTTCTCCGCAGGTCATTTCTCCTTCAGCAGACTCCCGAGCACGAAGCCCACGTTGGCGGGGCGTTCACCCAGGCGGCGCATGAAGTACGGGAACCACTCCGTGCCGAACGGAATGTAGACGCGGAACGGGTGCCCCTCGGCGGAGAGCGACGCCTGCAGATCGCGGCGGATGCCGTACAACATCTGGAACTCGTAGCGGTCCTTGGCGATCCGGTGTGAGGTGGCGAACGCCCGCGTGGCGTCGATCATCGCGGGGTCGTGTGTGGCGATCGCCGGGTACGTGCCGTCGGTCAGCAGGACCTGCATCTGATCCAGAAACGCGCGATCCACATCCGCCTTCTGTTGATACGCCACGGCGGCCGGTTCCCGGTACGCGCCCTTCACGAGCCGCACGCGCGCCCCGAGCGCATTCACGCGAGAAATGTCGGCCATGGATCGCTTCAGGTACGACTGGATGACCACGCCGACGTTGCGATAGCCGATGTTCCACAACGTTTCAAACGTGTCGAGTGTGCGATCGGTGTAGGGCGAGTTCTCCATGTCGATCCGCACGAAGAAGTCCCACGCGGCGGCGACGTCCAGAATCCGACGGAGATTGTCGATGCAGGTGGCCTGGTCGATGTCGAGCCCAAGTTGCGTCAGCTTGAGGGAGATGTTGCGGCCCACGCCGGACGCCTGAATGGCCTCGATCACACCCACGTATCCCCTGGTGGCCTCAAGCGCCTCGTCGGCGGAGGACACACTCTCGCCGAGCAGGTCGAGCGTGACCAGCAGGCCCTGGTGTTCGACCTCCCGCGCAGCGGCGATGGCCTCGTGCACGTCTTCACCGGCGATGAATCGCCTGGCGAAACTGCCGGAGTGTTTCATCCCGTAGCGTGACGCGAGGGACTTCAGGGCCGAACTGCCGGCCAGAATGGAAAAAGCGGCTTTGGGGAGCGCGGCGAACATCAGTGCGTGGGTCTCCGGTGGGGCATGAGGTGTTGCAGCGTGCGGGCGTAGTAGCGAAGGGTAATACGATCCCGCACACGCACGCGTTGACGTTCGGTGACGAGAACTCCACGACTCTCGAGCAAAGGCAGGCCCTCGTCCACGGCCTGACGGCCGGACGTGACGGCCAGGTTGGCCTGTTGAGTCGACAGCAACGCCAGCAGGTCGTCGATATGCGCCGCGAGTTCACTCCGCGTCATCGACGCGCGCAACGCCGACGCGATCAGCGCCGTGGGCAGCACCTTGTGCAGCAGGCCGACTTCGTGCTGAATCCGGTGCGCCAGGGCGACAAGGTCCCGCCGCGCCGTGGCGTCGTACTCGGTGAGCGGGATCGGCTGGCCGAATGTGACAAACGCCCGGCTCTCGTAGCCGACGGCATGCCGGATCATCTCCGCCACTTCCTGCGCAAACGGCCGCTTGCGTTTCCGCGCCGCCTCGCGCGCGAGCATTCTGTCTTCAAGCACCAGGTCGTACGCGATGGCCATCGGTACCACGAACAGGTGCGCGCGGTCCGCCTGTAACGCGGCCTGCAGCAGGCCGGTCTTCGGGGCCTTCAGTTCCCCGCTGTAACTGCGCCCGCCCTCCGCGTAATACAGCAAGTCGTGGCGCCTGAGCACTTCCACCACGTACGCCTTGAGCGTCGCGAGATAGACAGGGTCCTTGCTGCCGCGGCGAATCGGGATCGCGCCGGTGATGTGCCGGTGGAGCAGGCCAAGCGCGCCGCCAAACAGGTTGATCCCCGCCGCAATCAACGGCGGCCGGATGCCGGCGAGCTCAAGCACCAGCAACTCGACCAGATAGTCGAGGTGACTCTTGTGGTTCGAGATGTAGACGACGTGCCCCTTCGAGAGCACAGCCTTCGGCCGCTCCACATGTTCGGTGACGTGCCTGACTTTTCTGTAGATGGGGTAGAGCGGATGCTGCAACGCGCGATACAGCCCGTAGCGCTGCGTGGTGCGCAATTCGCCGAGGTAGCCATCCAGGCGCGTGCGGGCCTCGGGATCGTGCATGTACCGCGCGACATCCTCGTGGGCGAGTACCGCCTCCGTCACATCGTCGAGTGCGGCGGAGGTAGCCATGCGTGTCAGTCGAGGGCGCGGCAGAGCGCCAGGGTGAACTCAGTGGTCGAGGCCGACCCGCCCAGGTCACGGGTGCGCACCTCGCCGGCTGACAACACGCGATCGAGCGCGGCTTTGACGCGCACGGCGGCGTCCACTTCACCCAGATGACGCAACATCATGACCGCCGATAACAGCAGGGCGGTGGGGTTGGCGACGTTCTGATCGGCGATGTCCGGTGCGCTGCCATGCACCGCTTCAAACACGGCGACGTCTGTGCCGAGATTGGCACCGGGTACCACGCCAAGGCCACCGACCAGCCCCGCGCAGAGGTCCGACACGATGTCGCCGTAGAGATTCGGGAGCACGAGCACGTCGAACTGTTCTGGGCGCATCACCAAATGCATGCAGGCGGCATCGACAATTTTCTCGTCGTACGGAATCTGCGGATACTTCCGGGACACCGCGCGCACCGAATCCAGGAACAGGCCATCACTGAGCTTCATGATGTTGGCCTTGTGGATGGCGGTGACACTGCGCCGGCCTTCCCGTGTCGCGTGCCGGAACGCGAACTCGGCGATGCGTGTGGAGGCGACCTCCGTGATGATCTTCAGACTTTCGACCACCCCAGGCACGATGACGTGTTCGAGTCCGGCATAGAGGTCTTCGGTGTTCTCCCGCACGATCACCAGGTCGACGTTGGTGAAGCGGCTGGGCACACCAGGCAGATTGCTGACGGGGCGCAGGTTGGCGAACAGGTCGAGCGCCTTGCGTAGTCCGACGTTGACGCTGGTGAAGCCCTCGCCGATCGGCGTCGCGCAGGGGCCCTTGAGCGCCACGCGTGTACGGCGGATGGAATCGAGGAGTTCGCCGGGGAGCGTCTGTCCTGACTTCCTGAAGGCGATGACGCCGGCATCCTGCCGGTCCCAGTCAATCGCCACGCCGACGGCGTCCAGAATGCGAACGACGGCAGTCGTAACTTCCGGCCCGATCCCGTCACCAGGAATCAGGGTGAGCGCGTGAGACATGCTCCGGACATGATAGCGGAAAGCAGCGTCGCAGTCCGTAGTGTATAACCGGGACATGGCGACCGTTCCCCTCCAAATCAAGTTCCTTCACATGCGCCGCATGTCGTCCCTCGAACGCGACATCGCCGAGCGGGTCCAGGACCTGCAGTCGCTGCACGGCCGCATCCTCGGCTGCCATGTCTCGGTGGAAGTGCCGCACCACTCGCATCAGACGGGCAACGCGATCGAAATCCGCATCGCCCTCGCCCTGCCAGGCGATCTTGTGGTGACCCGCAAGGCCTCCTCGGCGTCCCAGCCGTCGGTGGCGATTCAGCAGGCGTTCACCGCGCTGAAGCGCCAGCTGCGCAAGACCACCGAGAAGCGCGTCACTACGCGCAAGAAGCGGTAACAGAGAGACGCGGAGGCGCGGAGCACTCTCCTTGATTTTCACCATGTGGGGCCGTGAGGGAGCATGGGGCCTGACGGTGTCCCGGAGACACGGGGTTGAGCGCCCCGGCGTGGCCGGGGCGCAGTGAGCGGGAGACGAACCCAGAAACGAAAAGACCACATGAACACCCGCGAGGTGCTTTCGTTTCTGGGTTCGTCTCCCGCTCACCGTGCCGCTACGCGGCACTCAACCCCTCATCCCCATGGAACTTCATGCGCTCCATGGTGTGCCAACCTGCCTCCGCGTCTCCCAGTCATGTCTCCGGGCTATTCCCGGAGTTCGATCCAGAAGACTACGAGCCCGGCCGCGAGCGTCAGCGCCATCAGGCCGTTGGACAGGCCGTGCAGGCGTCCGAATTCCACCTTGCGCGGGTCGGTGTCGGGTAACGCCGCCATGGTGGTGGCAGTTTCGGTGCGAAGCGCCTCGATCCGGGGCGACACGATCAGACCCGTGTAGGCGCTGGCCCCCAGCATGCCGGCCACCATCCAGATCTGGATGGCCAGCCGACGGGGGCGGGGGCCGAGCGCGGCCCTGAGCCCCAGCAGCGTCAACAGGCCGGCGCCCAACCCCCAGGCCAGCTGTTGGAATCTTGCAAAAATGTCACCGAAGACCATGCCCGCCAGCGTGCGGCCGGCGACCGGGTCCTGCGATTCGAGCACGGAAAAAATGGCGGGGGCCGCAATGATGCCGAGCACGGTCAATCCGCCAATCCAGAGAGCAATGAGCGCGAGAGAGACCACACGAAGTGCCGGCATTCGTACTGCGATTATGTCACGCGTACAGTAAACTTCTGGTCGCCGCGCATGACACCCCCATCCAATACCGTTCTCCACAACCTTGCGACACAACTCCGCATCGATTCGGTGCGATCCACCACCGAAGCCGGGTCCGGACATCCGACGACCTGCTTGTCGGCAGCGGATATTCTCGCGGTCCTCTTTTTTGACGAACTGCGTTTTGATCCGATGGATCCGCAGCATCCCGAGGCGGACCGCTTCGTGTTGTCGAAGGGGCACGCGGCGCCGATTCTGTATGCCGCCTGGGCGGCGGCCGGCGCGTTCCCGCGTGAGGCCGTGATGGACCTGCGCAAGATCACGTCCGACCTCGAAGGCCATCCGACGCCGCGACTGCCGTTTGTCGACGTGGCGACGGGATCGCTGGGCCAGGGCCTGGCGGCCGGCGTCGGCATCGCGCTCAACGCGCGCCGTATCGGTTCGGACTACCGGGCGTATGTGATGTTGGGCGACGGTGAAAGCGCGGAAGGTTCGGTGTGGGAAGCCGCGCAGGTCGCGGCCAATCACAACCTCGACAACCTCTGTGCGATCACCGACGTGAACGCGTTTGGTCAGAGCCGCGCCACGCAGTTCGCGCACGACGTCGAAGCGTTCGCCACGCGGTACCGTGCCTTCGGCTGGCACGCGATCGTGATCGACGGCCACGACATTGCCGAAATCCGCACCGCGCTGGCCGACGCTCGTGGGATGCGCGGACGGCCGACGATGATCGTCGCGAAGACACTCAAGGGCAAAGGCTGCTCGATCTTCGAAGACAAGGACAACTGGCACGGCAAGCCTCTCAAGAAGGGCGCTGAAGCCGACGCGGCCATCGCGGAACTCGACGCGCAGATCATTCCGACGTCGGACCCTGCGCCCGTCATTGCGAAGCCGGCGACCCGCCGGTCCGAAGGGGCGTTGCCCGACTTCGTGGCCGCAATGCCCGCCCCGGCCTACAAGAAGGACGACCTGGTTGCCACGCGCGAGGCATACGGCACTGCGCTTGCCTCCCTCGGCGCCCTCGACCACCGCATCGTCGCCCTCGATGCCGATGTGAAGAACTCGACGTTCAGCGATCGGTTTGAGAAGGTGTTCCCGGAGCGGTTCTATCAGACGTTCATCGCCGAGCAGGCGATGATCGGCGCGGCGATGGGGCTCGCGAGTCGGGGGGCGATCGCGTTCCCGTCGAGCTTCGCGTGTTTCCTCGAGCGCGGTGCGGACTTCATCCGCATGGCCGGCATCTCGATGCTGAACATCAAGCTGTGTGGATCCCACGCCGGCATCTCGATCGGTGAAGACGGTCCGTCGCAGATGGCGCTTGAAGATCTCGCGATGGCGCGCGCGGTGCCCAACTGCACCGTGTTGTACCCGTCCGACGCCGTGTGCGCCGAGCGCATGGTGGCCCTGGCTGCCGCGACGCCGGGCCCTGTGTACATCCGCAGCTCGCGTCCCAAGACGCCGATTCTGTATTCAACATCCGAACAGTTCCCGGCCGGCGGGTCGAAGATCCTGCGCCAGAGCGACAAGGACGTCGCGACCGTTGTCGGCGCCGGCGTGACGTTGTTTGAAGCGCTCAAGGCGTACGGCCTGCTCGCCAAGGACGGCATTGCGATTCGTGTGGTGGACGCGTACTCGATTCAGCCGATCGATCGCTCCGGCCTCATCGCGGCCGGCAAGGCCTCGAATGGCTGGATCATCACGGTCGAAGATCACTACGCGCAGGGCGGCCTCGGTGACGCAGTGTCCGAAGCCGTCTGGGATCAGGGCTTTACCGTGCAGCGCCTCGCCGTGCGCGAGATCCCGCGCAGCGGCGGTCCCGAAGAACTGCTCGATCGCTACGGCATCTCGGCCGCTTCGATTGCCAAGGCCGTCAAGGCACGCACTAAGCACTAGGCACCAGGCACTCGGCACCCGCACCGAGCACCCGCCTGCGCCAAGGCTTCGGCGGGCAGGCGCAGCACTCAGCACCGCGGCGGCACGATAGAATCTGCCGCATGCGAAGACAGCTTCTGGTGGCCGCGGCGTTGGCCACGTTTGTCGTCACGGCGTTCTCGGCCCACACTCCCGCCACCCTCACCGGCATGCGCGATCCTGCGTTCTCCCCAGATGGGAAGCGCATCGCCGTGTCCTGGCTCGAACAGGTGTGGACGATGGCGCCTGATGGGCGCGATCCCAAACGTGTCGTCACCGGTGAGAACCGGTGGATCAGCGAACGGGACGCGGCCTGGTCGCCCGACGGCCGGCAGATCGCGTTTGCGGCTGATACCGACGGTGCATTCGACGTGTACATTGTGCCCGCGTCGGGTGGCGCAGCGTGGAAGGTGACCTCGCTCGACGGTGACGAGCGATGGCCGTCGTGGACGCGTGATGGTCGTCTGTTGTTCTCGCACAAATCAATGAACGGTCGATGGACCCTGCAGATCGTCGCCGCTGAAGGCAGCGTGGCGCCGACCGTGTGGACCACCGGTGAGGCGAGCGAGTGGCTGGGGCGTGTGTCGCCCGATGGTCGTCGCGTGGTGTTTCTGTCCGATCGTGAACGCGAAGCCGGCGACACGGTGGACGTGTTTGTGCGGGCGCTTGACGCCACCGAAGGCAGCGTGACGCGTGTGACCCGTGGCGGCGGCCTCGAACGATGGCCGACTTGGGCGCCTGATAACAATCGCGTGTCGTTTTCGGCCGCCCGCACCGGGATGGGCGTGGGTGTGTGGGTGGCTGATGTGACCCCACCAGCGGCGGCGCCGGCAGGCGGCCGCGAAGGCGGAGCCGCGGGACGCGGCGGCGGTCAGGGTACACAGCAACCACTGACGCAATTGGCGTCACGACATGCGGGCGCCAGTGCCTGGTCGCCGGATGGGCAGACGATGCTGATTGCGACGGAGCCTGCGCCAGGGGGCACGTACAACGGCGATCCGATTCGGAACACAGACGATGCCCCGGCGGCGTTCATGGATCCGGAGACGCTGCGCGTGTGGCGTGTGGATGCGCCGCGGCCTGTTGATGGTGGCGCGCGTGCGCTGACCGCTCCAGCGCCGACGCCGATGCAGTGGGTGGCGCAGTTTGATCGCGCCTGGCAGACGTTGGCGTCGTTGTATTACTCCGAGGGTGATGTCGCCATCGAGTGGAAGACGCTGCGCGCGAAGTACCGACCGCAGGCGCTGGCTGCGCGGTCGGCGAAGGACGTCGAGGATGTGGTCGATCAGATGGTGGCCGAACAGCCGCTGATCAAGCGCGGCGCGGAGACGACCACCGGCGTGATTTCGTCCGGGCATCCGCTGGCCTCGGCGGCAGGCGCGCGCATTCTTGAACAGGGCGGCAACATCGTCGACGCGATCGTCGCGACATCGTTTGCGTTGGGTGTGGTCGAACCGGATGCGTCGGGTATCGGCGGCGACGGGCAGGCGATTCTCTTCCTCAAGGGCATGGCCGAGCCGGTGGTCATCGAATACAAGGACATGACGCCTGCGCGGGCGACGTTTGACAACCCGAAGATCTTTACGGCCAACGGCCAGCGCACGGCGACGGATGGTCCCACGGTCGCCAACATCCCGGGTGTGGTCGCCGGCCTCGATCTGCTCTTCCAGAAATACGGCAGCAAGAAGGTGACGTGGGAGCAGGTGCTCGCGCCCGCTATCGAATTCGCTGAACAGGGGTACATTCTCGACGAAGCATTGCCGACGACGATCGCTACGGGGCAGGAGCGGCTGGCGAAATATCCGGAGGCCGCGAAGATCTATTTGCCTGGCGGCAACGTGCCGAAGCCCGGCGATCGCTTCATCAACAAGGACTATGCGCAGACGCTGCGTGTGCTCGCGAAGGAAGGTGGGCAGTCGTTTTACCGTGGATCCATTGCGCGGGCCATTGCCGAGGACATGGCCGCGAATGGCGGCATCATCTCACTCGAGGACCTCGCCCAGTACCGTGCCATGGAGCGGAAGCCGTTATCGGGCCGGTTCCGCGGGCATCTGGTGTATTCGGTCGGACCGCCCGTCTCCAACGGTCTCACGCTGATCGAAACTTTGCAGATTCTCGACGCGTACACGCCGAAGCCGAGGGCGACGGTGTTCAACGATCCGGACTATGCCCATTACGCCATCGAAGCCTGGCGTGTCCGTGACGGCGGCGCGCAGATCGCCGACCCCGAACGCTGGCCGATCAATCTCGGCAACCACCTCGAACCCGGCCACGCGCTCGACCGCTTCAAGTTGATCAACCCTGCGAAGGCCTCCGTCGTGCCGCAAGGCGGCCGCGGCCGCGGCGGCGCACCAGTCGGCGCGGACCCCGGACCCTGGACCCTTGGCCCCGAGCCCGGCACCCTGGACCCCGGACCCTGGACCACAACGATCGCGACTGGAACGACGTCCTTCGCCGGCGCCGATACCGAGGGAAACATGGTGGCGATCACGCAGACATTGTCCACGTGGGGCGGGAACTTCTACGTGTCGAAGGGGCTCGGGTTTCTCTACAACGATCACTTCCGAGGCGGACGTGGCACCGGGTACGGATCGATGCTGCCGTTGCAGCGCCATTCGTCCACCAGTGTGCCGACGCTGTTATTTGCGCCGAGTGAGGTGGATCCAGGCCGGTACGGCATTCCAGGGTTCACGCCGCGTCTCGCGGTCGGCGCGGCCGGCAACGCCTGGATTCCCGCGTCGGTCTACAACATCATCCTTAACGTCGTGGACGGCGGCCTCGGCGCGCAACGCGCGATCGAAGCGCCGCGCATGTTGATTGGCAACGCCCCGACCGGGTCACGCGTGCAGATCGAAGATCGCTTCCCGCGCACGTTGCTTGAGCGGCTCGAAGCGATGGGCCACACGTTCGCCAAAGTCGGCCGCAAGGGTGAGGTGGCGCAAGGCTACGCGGCCGTCGCACTCATCAACGCCGCGAAGGGCACTGTCGAAGGCGGGGCAGAGCCTCGACGCTCGCACGCCGCTAGATGAGGGGATGGGGAGATGAGCAGATGTCAGATGTCAGATGTCAGATGGAACTGGCGGTGTCTTCCGCTTGTGCTCTGACGATCGATTCAGCGCTTCAATGCGTTGGGCGACCTCGGGTGGCACGGCTGACGCGCCGGTCGTGAGGTACGCCTCGAGCATGTCGTAGGAGAAGCCCATCTCGGCTTCGTCGGTCTGGCCGATCCACAAGCCGGCCGACGGCGCCTTGTCGATGATCGGCGCCGGCACCCCCAGCTCCTGTGCCATCGCCCGCACTTCGCTCTTCAGCAGGTGACCAATCGGCAGCACGTCGCTGCCGCCATCGCCGTGTTTCGTGAAGTAGCCGAGTGTCAGTTCACTCCGGTTGCCCGTGCCGGCGACCAGGTAGTTCAGGGAATTGGCGATGAAGTACAGGGAGGTCATGCGCAGCCGCGGCTTGATGTTCGCCTCGGGCATCTGCTGCTTGATGTCGGTGACATGCACCGACTGCGGCAGGCCTTTCACGGAGGCATGCAACTCACCGGTCAACGCGTCGAACGTCGCCGCGAGATCCACGCGCGCGGTCGGAATGCCGAAGGTCTTCGCCAGAAGCCGGGCATCCGCGTCGTCCTGCGGATGGCTGTAACAGGGCAACATCACGCCAAGCACGCGATTCGGTGTCGCCATCTGGCACAACCTGGCGACCACCGCCGAGTCGATGCCGCCACTCAGGCCGACAACAAACCCATGAGCGCCTGCGTCCTGCGCCCGATCCCGCAACCACTGCACCACCTTGTCAACACGTTCCGAGCCCATGTCAGCAATATTACAGGGAGGCACAGAGGCGCGGAGCAACCCTTGGCACGGATTTCACAGGGAGGCGCAGAGGCACGGAGTAATCGTGTAACCACAACAATTACTTGTGATTATCATTCCTAGAAAATCCTCCGTGCCTCCGCGCCTCCCTGTGGGACCTACCTGAGGCTTTTCGTGCCGAGGTTGGCAATCGCTTCCGCAGCCGGCGACTCGGGCCATTCCGGCAGGGGCCTCCCTGTGCAGGTGGCGTGCGCGAGTTCGCGCTGGAAGAACACCACTTCGCCGGCCATCCATGTGAGCCGTGCCCATGTGCGCAGCACCACGTACACGACCAGCGCCGCCGCCAGGCTTCCGGCGGTGGCCTCCGGCCACGTCGACATGCCGAACCAGAGGCGAATCGCCACGGCGGACGGCAGCATGCCAAGCAGATACAGGCCGGCCACCCGCAACGGCCGCCGGCGGATGAAGCGCAGGCTCGCCCCGATCGCGCCGATCATGCTGCGACGATCTTCCACGACGGCGCGGACGCGCGCGTAGTCCGTCACCAGATTCACGAAGCCCAGCGCGGCGACAAATCCCAGCTGACCCCACGTCGTCGATGTCAGTCTCGGGAAGAGCCACGCAAACAGCCACCAGTAGACCGGAGCCGTGACCAGACTCAGGCGCAGGAACCTGACGAAGAACTCACCGCTGGCGGCGAAAAAGGCGGAGGTGCGAATTGGGCGGGCACGCGCAAACCGGTCGAGCACGCCGCCCGACAGAAACAGCCACAGCAGGGTCGCGGCGAGCGCGGCACTCGCCAGGCCCGGCGCCGGCGGGATCGCGCCGTGATAACCGGCCAGCATCCACCCGCCGTGCCACTCCCACAGCGCGCGATCGAGCACCGTCCGCAGATACCACGTGTCCGGGAGCGCGCCGAACAGCGACAACCGGTGCGGCAACACCAGAAGGCACACAGCGGCGCTCACAGACAGCAGCACAACGGGCGCGCGCGAGACGCGACGGACGCCTTCAAGAAACGCACCGAGCATGTTCGTGGCATCCTATCTCAACCCATGGAACTCCTCCTTGCTTTGTGGCTGACCCTTCAGCTGCCCACACCACCGCAGCCGCCTGCGCCACCCACGCCACCCGAGATCGAAGAAGAAGTCTTTGTCACCGCGACGCGCACGGGGCGTCTGTCTTCGGATCAGGTGATGCGTGTCGAAGTCGTGGGCCGCGAAGAGATTGAAGAGAAGCTGCTGATGACGCCGGGCGACATCGCGATGTTGCTCAACGAGACCAGCGGCATCCGGCTCCAGCCGACGTCGCCGGCGCTCGGCGCAGCGTCCGTCCGTGTGCAGGGATTGCCGGGCCGCTTCACCGCCGTGCTGACCGACGGCCTGCCGATCAACGGCACCCAGGTGGCATCGCTCGGGCTGCTGCAGATTCCCCCGATGGATCTGCAGCAGGTGGAAGTGATCAAAGGCGCGGCCTCGGCGCTGTACGGTCCATCCGCGCTCGGCGGTGTCATCAACCTGGTGACACGTCGCCCCACGCCGGAACACGAGGGGGAACTGCTGCTGAATGCGACGACTCGCGCCGGAGCAGACGCCGTGCTCTGGGCCTCAGGCCCCGTCTCGCCGACGGTGGGTTACACATGGCTCGCCGGGGCTCACGCCCAATCCGCAGAGGATGTGGATGCCGACGGCTGGGCCGATCTGCCGAGGTATCGGCGATTTGTCACGCGGCCGAAGCTGTCGTTCACGACCGCAAGGGGCACCGTGGATCTCACGGGAGGCACGACGATCGAACGTCGCCGCGGCGGGTTGTTGGATGTGCCTGATGGACTCCAGGCCGTCGACACGACGAGGTTCGACCTCGGAACCACGGCGCGCACGACGATTGGCGCCGGTGTCGCCGTCTTCCTGGGCGCCTTCATGCGATTGGCGCACACGCATGAGTACGGCTTCGTGGCGTACGAGGATCAGCATCGGTTCGTCACGGGCGAAGGGTCGTATCTCTGGTCCTGGCGCGCGCACACCTTCGTCGTCGGCGCCGGCGTGGAATCACAGCGCTACCGGGGGATGAGCGGGCACGACTACTCGTGGACGACCCCGTCAGTGTTTGTGCAGGACGACGTGACGCTGACGGATCGGGCGGCGATGTCGATCAGCGCCCGTCTCGACAAACATCCTGAGTACGGTGTCTTGTGGAGCCCGCGCGCCTCCGTGCGCTGGAGGCTGGAGCCGTGGGACGTGCGCCTCTCTGCCGGACGGGGCGCGTTTGCGCCGACCCTGTTTGTGGATGAGGTGGAGGATGTCGGTGTCCATCGGGTGGGCGACGTGCGCATCACCGAGGCCGAGACGGCGGAGTCGATCTCGGTCGATGTGTCCCGAGAGTTTGGCCCCGTCTCGGTGTCGGTGACCGGCTTCGCGGCGGCCGTGCACAACCCGGTGGAAGCGGTGCTCCGCACCGATCGCGGCGCGCGGTTGGAGGTGGTGAACATGTCCGGGCCGGACTCTGCGATCCGCATTCGCGGCCTTGAGACGTTTGTGCGTGCGCGCAAAGGCGACTTCGTGGCGACCGCGACGCACACCTGGTTGTCTGCGACGCAGGCGGACCCGCTGCCGTTGACTCCGCGCCAGACGGTCGGCCTGATCGCAGCGTGGGAACAACACGGCAAGGCACGTGTCGGCTTCGAGTTCTATTACACGGGCCGGCAGCGGCTCGAGGACAACCCGTACGCGGACGAAAGCTCGCCGTACGTCATCATCGGCATGCTGGCCGAGCGGCGTGTTGGTCGTGTGCGCGTGTTTGTGAACCTCGAGAACCTGACCGACGTCCGGCAGTCGAAGTACGACCCGCTCCTGCTGCCGACACCAACGGTGCTCGGCAAACGCGCCGTCAGTGCGTGGGCGCCGCTCGACGGGCGCACATTCAACGCGGGCGTGCGGATCGGGTTTTAGCGCAGCGCTTTGACCAGCGTCGCAATCATGCCGTCCACCGTGAACGGCTCCGCGACGATGGGCGACGCGATCCCCAGGGCCACGGCGGCCGCAGCGGTGACCGGACCGATCGCCACCACCGCCGTCTGATTCAGCAGGTCGGCCGCCTGTTCGCGGCCGATCAGGTCCACAAAGCGCTGCACGGCCGTCGGGGTCGTGAACGTCACGGCGTGCACCTGGCCATCCAGCAACTGGCGGTAGAGATCCTGCGCGGCGGCCGATTCCGGTGCTCCCGAGGTTGTCCGGTACGCGATCACATCGGTGGCGTCGGCTCCGCGGCGGCTCAGTTCCGCCGCAAGTGTGTCACGCACCGCGTCTGGGCGGCCCTGGTCGGCGCGATCGTGGTGTGGTCGCACCACGAGGATGCGCGTCCCCGAGAGCGGTCCCACCGATTCAAGCGCACGCACTGTGGCTTCGGTGCCTGACTCCGGCACCACCACGTCCGCCTGCAGTCCGAAGCCCACGAGCCGATCCGCGGTGGAGGGGCCGATGGCCGCCACACGCACACCGCCCAACGCACGCAGATCGCGTGTGCCGTTGAGCAGCGACTTGAAGAACCGGCTGACGGCATTCGCCGACTCAAAGACGATCCAGCCGTACTGGCCCGCAGACGCGACGGCGCGATCGACCGTCTCCGGATCATCAGCGGGGATCAACCGGAACGTGGGGGCTTCAATCGTTTGCGCGCCGAGGCTCTCGAGCAGTTCGACGAGATCTCTTGCCTGGTCGCGCGAGCGCGTGACGACAATGCGCTTGCCGAAGAGCGGGCGCCGATCGAACCAGCCGAGATGTTCGCGCAGGGTCGCCACGTCGCCGACGATCAGCAGGGCGGCGCCTTCGCGCGCTTCACCAGCTGAGATGAGTTCCGCGAGTGTGCCGGTGAGGGTCTCCTGCTGCGGCAGTGTGCCCGCGTAGATCAGTGCTCCGGCCTGCGTGGCGGGACGCCCGTGTTTGATGAGCAGCGTCAACATGGCCGCCGCCTGACGGCCGTTGGTGTACGACGCGATCGTGCCGTCGAGCGAGGCCAGCGCCTGCCAGTCGACATCCGGCGCCGCCTCGCCTGCAGATTCGTGCCCGCGCAGAAACACCAGCGCGTCCTGGCCCCCGGGGTACGTGATCGGAATCCCGGCGTACGCGGCTCCCAAGGCGAGCGGCACACCAGGGACGACTTCAAACGGCACGCGTTGTTCGTGCAGAAACAGCGCTTCCTTGGCGCCACTGCCAAACAGGAATGGATCGCCCCACTTCAGGCGCGCGACGAGTTGCCCTTCGCGTGCCTTGTCCGCGACCAGCATGGCAATCGCGTCCTGCGCGGTGGCCCCTTCCGCCGGGGCCCCGACTTCGATGCACTCGGCGTCAGTCCGGGCGAGGGGCAGCAGCCGTGCGACATCGCGGTCATAGACCACCACATCGGCGTCAGCCAGCACACGATGCCCGCGCATCGTCAGCAAGCCGGGATCGCCGGGGCCGGCGCCGATGAGCACGACGCGGCCGCGCGAGAGAGTACGGAGCGGGGAGTCGGACGGCGGGGTCATGGGCGTGGTGCGGGACTCTTGGGAAGCGACGGCGCGAAGTATCCGCGCTTGGTGCGGGCCACCGTGTTCGGCCGGTCCACACGCACCACGATCGCGCGCCACGCGCCGTCACGTTTCAGGTTCTTGGAACTGTAGGCAATCGTGTATTGGTTGGCGAGTTCGTCCGCGATGCGCTGGTAGATGGCCGGCAGTTGCCCGACGTCCTCGACGAAGAACACCCAGCCGCCGGTTTTCTGCGAGAGCGTGCGGAGCACAAATTCCGCCTCGTTGAATCCGCGTGTCGGCCGATCCGTCTTTGATCGCAGGCCGATGGCATACACCGCCACCTCCGATCGCTTGGCTGACTCGAGCACGTCTTCGTAGCTGATGAGCGATGAGGTGTCTTCGCCGTCCGACAGGATGACGATCGCCTGCCGCCGGATTTCCTCCTTCGACGCCGCGCGCACGCGTTTGAGCTCACTCAGCGCGACGTACAGCGCGTTGTAGAGCGAGGTCGAGCCGCCCACCTGAGTCCTGCGGATCGCCCCTTCGAGCAACACCGGGTCCGCCGTGAACGTCTGCAGGATTTCAACGCGGCTGTCGAAGTTGATGATCTGGGCCGCATCCGAGCCTGTGAGCCGCTTCGCAAATCCGATGGCCGCCTGCTGGGCGACCGGCAACTTCAGCTCCATGCTCGTGCTCGTATCGATGAGCAGGGAGAGGGCGATGGGTTGGGCCGCGCGGGAGAAAAACGAGATGTCCTGCTTCACGCCGTCCTCGTAGACCGAAAAGAGCGCTTGATCGAGTCCGGGGACCAGCGCCTCGCCTTCGGTCACCGTGACGTTCAACGAGACGACGTCAATGCCGGCGCGGAAGATCTGGGCGCTCAGGGAATTGACCGGGAGGGTCAGCGCGAGGACGGCTATACCCGCCGCCGCGCGGGGCATCCACCGGTTCATTTGTTGGTCCAGCGCGGAGCGGAGAGTTTGTAGCCGTCGAGGGTCAGGCGTACCTCCAGCTTGTCGGGCGGAATCAGGGACTCCGGCCGGCCGTACGTCACGGCGAACTGTGCCAGCAATTGTTCGGAGACCTCGGTGAATCGCGCCTTGATCCCCGACGGCGCAAACAGCGTGAAGTTCCGTCCACCACTTCGCATCGTGACATCGCCGACCACCATGGCCCGCTCGCGGGTTTCGGTCGACATGTCGCCGCTGAACCCCTGCCGGCTGATGGTCCACAGGGACGCCCGCGCTGAGGCGACCGCGTCAAAGGCCTGTGCGTGTCGACGGTTGCTGAACTCCGGCCCGTTTTCGTCGACGTAGGCCACGACGGCGCCCCGCGCCGGTTTCCGTTTGGCGAGGGCATTCGACGCTTCGACGACGGCTTCGATGAAATACGAGCCGGAGCCTGACGCGGCAAACAGCCGGTCGACGCCGCGGCTCCAGGCGATCGCGCTGGTGGTGTAGTCCGCCTCGAGTGATGGCCGTTCGCCGAAGGCGTACAGGGCCAGCTGCGACTCCGGGCTCCTGGCCCAAATGGCCGTGGCGAAGGCGCGCAGGCCGTCCCGGAGGTCGGGAATGGAACCCTGGGAGGCCTGGCTGGTGTCGACCAGGACGGCGACCTGCATCGGGGTGGTGGCCGGGGCCACGGTCAGGACCTCCCGCGCCACGCCGTCCTCCCGGACCGTCAGGTGCGAGGGGGTCAGGGTGGCCGGCGGCAGCCCCTTGTTGTCGTAGACCCCGATATGGATGGTCTGATTCCGGAGATCCCGCTGGGCCGCGGACCCGGGGGTGGCCGTCGTCCAGGTCGCCGCCGCCAACACGCCGAGCGCGACCGACTGTTTCCATGGGAAAGGGGCCATGCCCCGCAGTATACCGTCCGGTCGACCGTGATATATTTCCGAGGTTCGCCTGCCCGTCGGGTGGGTGGGCATGGGGTTCCCCGGGCTAGAATTGCGTGCTTGGCAACCGGGAAACCGTCACGGAAGGGACTGCAGGACGCCATGCGGGCGTTCCATGAAAATGTCCAGCGTGCGGGGCCCGCGGCGACGGCGAGTTACAGCCTGATCGGCGGGATTCTGCTCCTCGGGGGACTGGGCTACGTCGCGGACAACGCGTGGGGCACCTCGCCGTGGGGGTTGCTGATTGGGTTGGGTCTCGGGATTGTCTCCGGGTTTTACGCGATCGTGAAATCCACGCTGGGGCCGCGATGACGGACCGCCTGTTGTGGATGGCGATCGGGATGGCGGTGTTGTCGGGTGTCACGTGGGCCGCACTCGGGCGCGGATTCGAAGTGTTGCTCGGGGTGGCGGCGCCGGTGCTTACCACGGCGGCCTCCTGGGTGTCGGTGACGCGGGCGTGGGCCGCCGCACCGGACACGTCGTTGGCGGTGTTGATTCGTGGCTTCGCGGTGAAGAGCGTGTTCTTTGTCGCGTGGGTCACCATCGTGCTGAAGGGTTGTGAGGTTCGGCCGATGCCATTTGTGGCGAGCCTGACCGTGTCGTTTCTGGTCCTGCACCTCATTGAGGCGTGGTGCCTGAAACGGTTGATGCAGACGTACAGTGATGACTGATATGAGTGCTGTCGAACCGGCTGCGGCTGCGGCCGCGGATGGAAAGTTCAACGCCGCGGACTCGATCATTGGCCACGTGGCCAATACGGGCTTTGATCATCCGATCATTCACCTGGGCACCTACTTCGGGATCAATTTCGACGTCACCAAACACGTGTTCATGGTGTGGATGGTGGCCGCGCTGGTGTTTGTCTCCGTGACGCTGATGGTCCGCCGGTATCTGGCGCAGAGCCGTCTGGTGCCGACCGGCGGCATGAACGCGCTCGAGGCCGGCGTCGAATTCGTGCGCGACAGCATCGTGCTTCCCAACGTCGGGCAGAAGTGGGTCATGACGTGGACGCCGCTGATGCTGACCTTCTTCCTCTTCATCCTGGTGGCCAACGCGGTCGGACTGATTCCGATCTTCGACATGCTCGCGTTGCTGGACAAATACGTCCTCCATACCAGCGACCACTCGTTCCTCAAGAGCCTCCTGCACGGCGGCTCAACCGCGACGGCCAATTTCAATGTGACCGCGGCCCTTGCGACCATCACGTTTTTTGCGGTCATCATCGCGGGCTCGTGGGCCAACGGGTTCATCCAGCACTGGAAGAACCTGGTCCCGCACGGCCTCGCGCTGCCGCTCTACTTCCTGCTGGTGCCGCTCGAACTCATCGGCATGCTGGTGCGGCCGTTTGCGCTCACCATGCGTCTTGCGGCGAACATGGCGGGCGGCCACATCGCGATTCTGGCGATCCTGTCGTTTGTCTTCATCTTCACCGAACTGACGACGAGCACCCTGGTGGGCGCCGGAATCGGCTTCGGATTCTCCCTGCCGCTGGCGGTGGCCATCTCGGGTCTCGAGATCATCGTCGTCCTCGTGCAGGCCTACGTATTCACCTTGTTGTCGGCTGTGTTTATCGGCATGGCCATTCACGCGCACCACTAGTCAACGTTCGTTACCCAGGAGAAGGATAGGCATCATGGAAACAGCAACATACGCGCCGGTATGGCACTACATGGGAGCCGCGATCGGCTTCGGTCTCACGGTGCTCGGCGCCGGTCTTGGCATTGGCAAGCTCGCGGCCGCAGCGGCCGAGGGTGTCGCGCGTCAGCCCAGCGCGGCGTCGCAGATCACGGCGGCGGCCAACCTGCCCCTGTTCCTGCTCGAAGGCGCCACGATTCTCGCGCTGGTCTTCGGCCTGCTCATCGTCTTCCTGAAGTAGGAAGGGGACGTCAGTGGAGACCCTAGTTGCGGTCGATCCAGGTCTGTACTTCTGGACGACGTTCACCTTTCTGGCGCTGGTCTGGCTGCTGAAGAAGTTCGCCTGGGGGCCGCTGCTCCAGGCACTTGAGGAGCGCCGGGCCACGATCGAGAAATCGGTCGAGGACGCGAAGAAGGCGACCGCGGAGCTGCAGCGTGTGCAGGAGGAATCCGCGCGTCTGCTGAGCGAAGCCAGGACGGAAGCTGCCGGCATCGTGACGCGCAGCCGGGCCGATGCCGACCGCTTCCGCGAGGAAATGCGGAAGAAGGCGACCGAGGACGCCCAGGTGATCGTCAAGAACGCCGAGAAGGAAATCCAGCTCGAGACGGCGCGCGCGGTGGCGCAGCTCCGAACAGAAGCGGTCGACCTTTCGGTGTCCATCGCATCGAAACTGCTGCGGAAGAACATCTCCGCGGCCGACAACGACGCGCTGATCCAGGACGCGATCGGGCAGTTCAAGCGGGTGCAATAACACGAAGTTCCGGAGTGCCGAGGTTCTTGGTACCTCCGGGACTTCGGAACCTCGATATGACCCGCATCGACGCCTTGCTGGTGCTGATGGTCCTCATCTGGGGGGCCAATTTCAGCGTCATCAAGCTGGCGTTCGAGGAAGTACCGCCGCAGCCGTTCAACGCGCTGCGGCTGGTACTGTCGTCGCTGGTCTTCCTCGCGGCCATCCAGTGGGCCCGTCGGCGCGCCCGCGCCGGTGACGTCGTATCGTCCGTTCTTCACACCCCCAATCAACTGACACGCCGCGATCGGTTCGATCTCGTCTGGCTCGGCGTTGTCGGCCACTTCGGCTATCAGTACTTCTTCGTCGGCGGTGTGGCCCTGTCCACCGCCTCCAACTCCGCGCTGATCGTCGGCACAACGCCCGCGGTGCTGGCCGTCGTGTCCGCGTTGCTGGGCCGTGAACGCATCAGCGGTTTCCACTGGGCCGGCGCGCTGCTGGCCGTCACCGGGATCGCATTCGTCGTCGGCCCGAGTGCGTCGTTTGGCGGCGCGACGTGGCGCGGCGACCTCATGGTGATGGGCGCCGTCGCGTGCTGGACGACGTTCACGCTCGGCTCCGCGTCGTTGATCACCAGGCACTCCCCGCTGTACGTCACGGGGATGACGATGGTGTGGGGTGGCCTGCCGTATGTGGCGATGGCGATGCCGCAGATCCTGCAGGTGGACTGGCCGGCCGTGAGCGCGTGGGCCATGAGCGCGCTGGTGCTGTCGGCGTTGTTGGCGCTGAATCTCGCGTACGTCATCTGGTACGCGGGGGTGCAGCGCCTTGGTGCCGCCCGGACCTCGATTTACTCGAACGGCGTGCCGGTTGTGGCGATGCTGGTCGCGTGGGTGTGGCTCGGGGAGCCTTTGACCTGGACGAAAATCCTGGGCGCGGCGGCGGTGTTGTCGGGCGTGCTCCTGACTCGGATCGGCCGGCGCCTGTTGCTACAATCCCAATAGATGTCGCACTACTACAGTCAGCATGCGGCCGCGTTGCGGGCCGAGCTCGGGCAGGCCATTTCGCGCGAGCAGATGCGTGTCCTGCACACGAAGATGCCGTGGCGGCACTTTGTCGTGGCGGGCCGGCAGTTCCTGATGCTGGGCCTGGCGACGTGGGGACTGGTTCGCATCGACACGTGGTATCTCTGGCTGCCGCTCGCGGTGGTGCAGGGCTTCACCGTGTTCAATTTCACGGTGTTGCTGCACGAAGTGTTGCATCACCTCGTGTTCCAGAAGCCGCACAAACGGATTGAGCGTCTGCTCGGATTCCTCTACGCGATTCCCAGCGGCATTGCGCCGAGCCAGTTCACGCGCTGGCATCTCGACCACCACGCAGAGTTGGGATCCGACACCGCTGATCCCAAACGTCACCACCTGTCGCCGAAGCGCAATGCGCGCTGGTACAAGCTCCTGTACGCCACGCCCGCGTTGTTTCCGATCTACTTCAGGGCCGCGTTCAAGGAGACATCCACGTATCCGGCCGATCTGCAGCGCACGATTGCGTGGGAGCGGAAGATCTCGATCCTGTGTCACCTGGGTGTGCTGGGCGGGATCTGGTGGGCCTGGGGCGGTGCGGCGGCGTTTCGCGCGCATGCCTTCCCGGTGTTCTTTATCTTTCCGGTTGCCTTCACGCTCAATCGGCTCGGGCAGCACTACGACATCGATCCGGCCGACCCGGCCAAGTGGGGCACGTTGATGCGATCACACTGGTTCTGGAACTTCGCATTCCTGACGTCGAACCTGCATCTCGAGCACCACTACTTCCCTGGCGTGCCGTTTTACCATCTCCCCGCGTTGCAGCGCGCACTTGCGCCGTTCTACGAACGCAAAGGCATGCGGTGGCAGACGTATCGCGGCCTCATTTACGGCTGGCTTGTGCGGAACAAGCGGCCACACTCCGACTGGTCATTGGTGTAAGTCAGGCGCGGCGGCGCCATGCCGCCACAAACGCCACACCGCAGACCGCCGCCAGACTGACTGGCGCGAGCACGTAGATCCACGGACGCCCGGTCATTCGCGTCATTGCGATCCTTTCCCACACGTGCGGCTGGCACCGCTGAAATCTGTCGCCGGGGTGGGCCGCTCGTATGTGACGACGCGTAGGACTCCAGGATTTCCGGTGTGGTCTGCGGGGATGGCTGGGCGGCCGTCATCCGCATCGGTCCCTCGTCCTTCAGCCGCTGCCGTTCACATTTGATCAGCCGACGAATCAGGGCAGAGACTGATTCTCGAGTTACAACCGCCTGCTCCCTCAGCAGGAGATAGTCGCTTTCTGAAATCCACACGTGAATTTGCCGATGCTGGTACACGTCCGCCTCCGGGCGGTGATTTAGCAACGGGCGTGCCAGACGACTTGGGGTTCCGAAGTGCCGAAGTTCCTGGAGTTCCGGGGTTCTGAAGTCCGGAAGTTCTCGAAGTCCACCCGGCGTGGGAACTGAAGTGCCCGCGGGGCTGGGCAGGGGGGAACATTCGTGCCCACCACGGGGTCAGGCGAGTCTGCGAAGCCTCAGCTGGGCGAGTGTGGCAACGAGTGCGACGAGGGCCACGGTTGGCAGGCCCCAGCTGGTGGGGAGCAGAGCGGCGCCTCCGAGAATTACCAGGGCACCAACGCTGGTCCAGCGCCAGGGGGCCTGGAGTTCGCGCCACCGATCAACGACAAGCATCAGCGCTGGTGTTGCGAGGATCAGCTGATGGGACGGGCTGTGTGCCGCCAGCAGCGGCAGCAGGCTGATCAGGAGAGCGAATTCAAGATACTCGGGTTCCTGCACGTGAGCGCGTTGGCGCCACACGGTGAACGCCACGCCGAGAAGCAGCACCGCGGTCACGGTCGCGAGGCCGGCTGCGAGCGGGCCGGATCCCACCCACGCCGCCCAGACGGATGCCACGGAGAGGTTGTCGGCGGCGGAGGCGATACCCGGCGTGCTGTGCCACCAGGCGGAGAGTTGTTCCAGATTGCCGGTCCAGCCATAGAGCAGGGCGGGCAGCAGCAGGCCGGCCGCAATGAGTGCGATACTCACGGCGCCGGTACCCGCGCCGTGGGTCAGCGTGAGCGACACGACCGCAATTATGGCGACGGGGTGGAGGAGGGCGGCACCGGCGGCAGTACCCGCCGCGAGCTTCGGTACCTCGACCTGCAACGCCCCGGCCGTGCCCAGCAACAACAGCGACAACACCAGGGTGGATTGCCCAAGCGTCAGTTCCGTCACGTAATAGTTCGCGAGCAGTGCCACGGCAACGGCGATGAGTGTCCGGTCCGACCATCGGCGCGCCGGCATGCCGATCACCGACCATCGCAGCAGGAGCATCAGCAGCGCGCAGGACACCGCGTACCACCCGATGCGCGCGGCATCGTGGCTGGCCAGCGCCCACGGTCCCATGGCGACCGCGACGATGGGCAGGTGGACAAACGGTGACGGCACATCACCCGGCGGATACAGCGGCGCACCACTCAGGGCCCGCTGGCCCGCGGATCGCGCGACGTCGAAGTCCCCCATGTCCGCGCCGACGCGCAGATGGAAGAGAGCCAGGGCGACCCCCATCACCAGGAGCGGCAACAGCAGCGGGCGGAGGCCCGCGAAAGGAGGCATCCGTGGATTGTAGTCGGCGCTAGCTCTCGCGACGGGGCCGCATGTTCGCGGCGAGCACCCGCTTGCGCATCCGCAGGTTGTGCGGTGTCACTTCCACCAGCTCATCGTCATTGATGAACTCGATCGCCTGCTCGAGGCTCATCAGACGCGGCGGAATGAGCCGGATGGCTTCGTCGGCGCCGGAGGCCCGCATGTTGGACATCTTCTTCTCGCGCACGATGTTGACGTCGAGATCGTTGTTGCGCGAGTTTTCGCCGACGATCATGCCTTCGTACACCTGCATGCCCGGCGAGACGAACATCTCGCCTCGGTCCTGCATGTTCGCGATGGCGTAGGCCGTGACGACGCCTGCGCGATCGGAGACGAGGGCGCCGGTGGGACGCGCGGCAATCGGGCCGGACCACGGCGCCCAGTCCGCAAAGATGTGGTTCATCATGCCCGTGCCGCGTGTTTCGGTGAGGAACTGCGACCGGAATCCGATCAGGCCGCGGGCCGGGATGCTGAACTCGAGCCGCACACGGCCCGAGCCGTGATTGACCATCTTGGTCATCGTGCCGCGGCGCTGGCCGCACTGCGCAATGACCACGCCCTGGAATTCCTCGGCGACGTCGATGACGAGGTCCTCGATCGGCTCCATGCGCACGCCGTCGACCTCGCGTGTCACGATCTCCGGCCGCGAGACCTGCAGCTCAAAACCTTCACGGCGCATCATCTCGATGAGGATGGACAGCTGCAGTTCGCCGCGGCCGAACACCTTCATCATTTCCGGCGAATCCGTCGGCTCGACGCGGATCGACACGTTGCCGATCAGCTCGCGGTCGAGCCGGTCCTTCAGCTGGCGGGACGTGACGTACTGGCCGTCCCGGCCGGCAAGCGGCGAGGTGTTGATGCCGAAGATCATCGAGACCGTCGGTTCGTCGATCGCGATCGTCGTGATGGCGACCGGGTGCTCGGCGTCGGCAATCGTCTCGCCGATCATGATGTCCTCGATACCGGCCAGACCCATGATGTCGCCCGCAGCGGCCTCTGTGGCGTCCACGTGTTTGAGTCCCTCAAACGTGAACAGCTTGGTGACCGTCGTGCGCTGGAGGGCCCCGTCCAGTTTGCAGACCGCGATGGGGTCGCCCACCTTGACCCGTCCGTGGAAGATGCGCGCGATGGCGATGCGCCCCAGGTACTCGCTGGAGTCGAGATTGGCGACCAGCGCCTGCAGCGGGCCGTCGATATGGCCTCGGGGCGCCGGAGTGTGCGCGATGATGGCATCAAACAACGGCCGCAGATCCTCGCCGGGCGTGTTGATGTCCGTGGTCGCCGTGCCGTCACGCGCGATGGTGTAGAGCACGGGGAAGTCGAGTTGCTCCTCCGTGGCATCGAGGTCGATGAACAGGTCGTACACCTCGTTGAGCACTTCCTGCGCCCGGGCATCCGGCCGGTCAATCTTGTTGATGACGACGATGGGCGGCTGCCGGCGTTCGAGCGCTTTGCGCAGCACGAACCGTGTCTGCGGCAGCGGGCCTTCCGATGCGTCGACCAGCAACATGACGCCGTCGACCATCGAGAGCACGCGCTCGACCTCGCCGCCGAAGTCGGCGTGGCCCGGGGTGTCCACGATGTTGATCAGGTGGTCGCCGTAATGGACCGCGGTGTTCTTCGCCAGAATGGTGATGCCCCGCTCGCGCTCGAGGTCGTTCGAGTCCATGACCCGCTCGGCCACCCGCTCATTGGAGCGGAAGATGCCGCTCTGCCGGAGGAGCGCGTCCACCAGCGTGGTCTTGCCGTGGTCGACGTGCGCAATGATGGCGATATTCCGCCGAAGGGGGTTGGCGATCGTTTGTGTCGTCTGCGACGAAGAAGGCATCCCACGATGATACATTCATGCGCGATGCGCATGCTGCTTGCCGGGGGCCTCTTTTGTGTCGTCTGCCTGACGCCGATGAGCGCAGCGGCCCAGCGTGGCGCGCCCGGACCGGTGGCGCAGCTGAACGCCGAGGCCGAGTCCACGCACAGTATGTGCCCGTCCTGTTTTGAGGGACTCTCCCCCGAACATCATCATCATGAGCAGCCACCCGTCTGAAGCCCGCCGTTCGTTTCTGACGCGCCTCGTGCTGGCCGGAGCCGGGTTGATCGGTGCCGGCGTCGCAGGCCTGGCCGGTGCAGTCGTCACGCCGCGTACCAAAGAGGCTGCGCGCCGCTGGCGTCCGGCGGCGTCCATGTTTGACTTGCCGCCGAAGGGGCCCTTCGTCGCCACGCTGACTGAACGCCACGCGGACGGCTGGCACGAAACGCGCAAGGAGACCGTCGTCTTCATCGACAAGCTCGGCGAGGACTATCAGGCGCTCTCAGCGACGTGCACCCATCTGGGCTGCCGTGTGGCGTGGGACGCCGTCGGCGATCACTACAAGTGCCCGTGTCACGGCGGCATCTTCAATCGCGCCGGTGACGTCGTCTCCGGGCCGCCGCCAACCGGGCTGCACAAGATTCCCGTCCGGCTCAATCCGGAGACCGCGGATATCGAGGTCGAGATCTGATGCGCGCAGTATTCGACTGGCTCGACCATCGTTCCGGCTTCCGCATGATTCGCCACCATCTGCTCGACGAGAAGTTGCCCGCAGGCACAGGGTGGTGGTTCACCTTCGGCAGTCTGCTGCTGTTCGGCCTCACGCTGCAGGTGGTGACCGGCACGCTGCTCGCGATGTTCTACGCGCCGACGCCCGATCACGCGTGGGACAGCGTCCGCTACATCGAAACCGGTGTGCGGGGCGGACACCTGCTGCGCGGTCTGCACCACTGGGGCGCGAGTCTCGTGGTGGTGACCGCGATTCTGCATCTCATCCGTGTGGTGTTCTTCGGCAGCTACCGGGCGCCACGCGAGCTGAACTGGATCGTCGGGCTCGTGCTGCTTCACGTGATCCTTGCGTTCGGACTCACCGGCTACCTGCTGCCGTGGGATCAGCGCGCGTATTGGGCGACGGTGGTCACCATCAATATCTCCAAGCTCACACCGGTCGTCGGTGAGTGGCTCGCCGGGCTCTTGCGTGGAGGACCCGACATCGGCGCAATGACGCTGACGCGCTGGTATGCGGTGCACGTCCTCGTGTTGCCACCGGTGTTGTTCGGACTCATCGGTCTGCATCTTTACCTGATGCGCCGACATGGCATCTCCGGCCCGATCACACCGAAGGCCGGGGAGCAGCAGACGTTCTTCCCATTTCAGGCCGCGCGGGATCTCACGGTCGCCCTGGTCGTGGGCATCGCGCTGGCGGTGTTCGCATGGCAGGGGGCGCCGCCGCTTGAACCGCCGGCCGACCCGACATCCAGCGACTACATTCCGCGGCCGGAGTGGTACTTCCTTGGCTTGTTCGAACTGCTGAAGTACTTCCCGGGCAAGCTGGAAATCGTCGGCGCCATCATCATCCCGGGCGCCATCATGACGCTGCTCGCGTTGTTGCCATGGCTCGACCGTGCGCGAACGCGCGGCTTGCGTGAACGCCGGGTGTTGCTGAGTGTGTTCGCGGCCGGTCTCGCGGCCATCACCACCTTGACCGTGCTCGGCGCCCTGGACAAGCCGCCGTCATCTGGCCCCGAATGGAACGTGCGGGAACAGGCCGGTGCCGTGTTGATGCAGACCGGTACGTGCATCACCTGTCACAACGCGAGTGGCGTTGTCGGCCCCATTGACCCCGTGCGCGTGATGCGTCCTCGTGACTGGGTGGCCTCACACCTTGCCGATCCCGAGATGATTGCTCCGGGCCTGCGCCCGGCGCCGGCCACCGATCAGCACGACCTGTCCGCCATTCTCGCGGCGCTCTCACGCGGCCGCTCGGGCAGCCCCCTGCCCGCGGTGAATCAGGATGGGGAAGCCGCCGTGCTGTTCAACCGTCACTGCCTCCGCTGTCACGTGCTCGGACCGGTCGGCGGGACCGAAGGTCCAGGCCTCACCGGCATCGGCATGGAGCAGGATGTCGCCATGATCGTCCGGCAGATGACCGCACCGAAGGAACTCAAACCTGACGGCGACATGCCCGCATTCGGCGACAAGCTCACCGCTGCGCAGATGACTGCGCTGGCTCGCTGGCTGCAGGCTCTGCAATAAGGAGACAGGGACACCACTCCATGTCCGACGTGTTGCAGCAGCAGGTGGTCTTCCTCCGGGAAGTGGATCGCCTCAAGTCCGTACAGCGGATGACCACCCTCGGCGACAGGTCCCGGCGTGAGAACAGTGCAGAGCATTCGTGGCATATCGCCCTGATGGCATCGACGTTGGCGAGCCACAGGCCGGAGGGCGTGGACGTCGATCGCGTGATCCGTATGCTCCTGATTCACGATCTGGTGGAGATCGATGCCGGGGATACGTTCGCGTTTGATGCCGCAGCCAATCACGACAAAGCCGAGCGCGAACGCGCGGCGGCCGAACGGCTGTTCGGGCTGATCGGTGGAGGGCCCGGCCCGGAGTTCCGGCGACTCTGGGAGGAGTTTGAGGCGGGGGACACACCGGATGCGCGGATGGCCAATGCCCTCGACCGGTTCGCCGCGCTGCTCCAGAACACGGCGATCAACGATGGCGGCACGTGGCGCGCGCACGGCGTGTCGAAGGCCGCGGTGTTGCGCCGGATGGACCCCATCCGCGAGGGACTCCCGGCCTTGTGGCCGCTTGTCCTCCGCATCATTGATGAACAGACGGCGGCGGGTCACCTGACGGTGTGACGGGGCCTGCGCTCTTCACCTTCGACGATCTGGCGGATGTCCGCCGGTTCTACCGTGATGCCGACACGTCGGCAACGCCGATGGTGGAACTCCCGGCACTCGCCCGATCGGTCGGTGCCGGCCGGCTTCTGGTCAAAGACGAGTCCATGCGGTTCGGCCTTCCCGCCTTCAAGATCGTGGGCGTCCGGTACGCCGTGTCGCGCGTGCTCTCCTCGTCACCACAGCCGGTCACCGCGCTCGCCGCAGCCACCGCTGGTAACCATGGCCGTGCGGTGGCCAGGGTGGCACGCGACTGCGGCCTCCGGGCGCACATCTACGTGCCGGCCGGAACACATCCCGCACGGGTCGAGGCGTTGCGTGGGGAGGGTGCGGACGTCAGGGTGACATCCGTGGGGTACGACGACACCGTCCGGCTGTTGGCAGGTGATGCGCAGGCTGACGGGTGGACGATCGTGTCCGACACCGCGTGGCCCGGCTACGAGGATGTGCCCCGCTGGATCATGGCCGGGTACACGCACATCCTGGATGAAGTGAGGGGCCAGGGCGGTTTCGCTGGTGACCCGCAGCGCATGCTGGTCATGGTGCAGGCGGGTGTCGGTTCCCTCGCAGGTGCAGTAGCCGGCTGGCTCGACGCCACGTTCGGCACGAGCCGTCCGCGACTGGTGGTCGTCGAACCCGAGGGCTCGGCGTGTCTGGGCGCATCCGTGCACGCGGGGATCCGCACGACGCTCCCGGAGGCGGCGCCGACATCAATGGTGGGGCTGCGGTGCGCCGAAGTCAGCACGATCGCGTGGCCCATTCTGCACACGACTCTCGACCATGCCGTGACCGTGACCGATGCCGAAGTGGACGCGGCGATTGCGCGCCTCGCGCGCCCTCTCCCCGGTGACTCCGCCGTGCGGAGCGGACCATCGGGTGCCGCGGGCGTTGCGGCCTTGCTGGCGCAGTGTGGCCTGCCGCCGCTGGCCGGCCGCACGGTATTGGTCATCAACACGGAAGGCCCACTCGTCGGGTAAGCTTCCGCGCATGGCTCGACTGAAACCCTCCTTCGCCGGCGCTCTGACTGGCGTCGTCTCCCTCGTCGTGGTGTTGTCGATCGTCCCGCAGGCGGAACAGACGCCGGACGCCAGACTCCGGGAACTGGCGCGCGCGTCGCTGGCCACACTCGATGGTGAACAGGCCCTGCAGGGATTACGCGCGCCGGTGGAGGTGATCCGCGACCGGTGGGGCATCCCGCACATCTACGCGCAGAACACGGACGATCTGTTTTTCGCGCAGGGATATGTCATGGCGCAGGACCGGCTGTGGCAAATGGAGTTGTGGCGCCGCGACAAGGAAGGCCGCATGGCTGAAATTCTCGGTCCACAGGCGATCGACCGCGATCGCCAGGCCCGGCTGTTGCGCTACCGCGGACCGATGGACGATCGGGAATGGACGAGTTATCACCCTGAAGGCAAACGAATCTTCGAGGCGTACGCGGCCGGCGTGAACGCCTTTATCGCCGCGCACCAAACCAACCTGCCGCTTGAGTTCACGCTCACGGGCATCACACCCGACCCGTGGACCGCCGAGACGGTCGTGCTGCGCACCGCCACCTTCGGGGATGCCAACACCGAACTGAACCTCGCCAGAGAAGTCGTCCGTCTCGGACGCGAGGCGGCGAACAAGCAGCGCGCGCCGGATCCGTGGGACGACCTTGCGCTTCCCCAGGGACTGAATCTGTCGATCATCGATGAGAACGTCTCGACGAATGGGGGTGGTGTGGGTGGCGTGGGTGGTGCAGGACGTGGAGGGCGCGGGGGGAATACGCCGGAGATCCTTCCGCAGTATCGCGACTGGGTGGGAGCGGGCCGTGGTCGAGGCGGTGTCGACCTGAGTGTGCTCGGACCGTCGACACCGCTCGATCCACCGGGGTCCAACAACTGGGTCGTCAGTGGGCGACTCTCGGCGACAGGGAAACCAGTGGTGGTGAACGATCCGCATCGTACGGTGACGCATCCCTCACTCCGCTACGTGGTTCACCTCAACGCTCCAGGCTGGAACGTGATCGGATCGGGTGAAGTGCCGTTTGTCGGGGTGGCCATTGGGCACAACGACCGCCTCGGTTGGGGGCTCACCATCGTCGGCACCGACATGGAGGACGTGTACGTCGAGGATGTGAACCCGGCAAATCCGAACGAAGTGCGGTTCCGCGGCCAGTGGGAACCCGTGCGGATCGTGAGGGAGGATGTGCCCGTCAAAGGCGCGGCCACCGAGACGATCGAGTTGAAGTTCACCAGGCACGGACCGGTGTTTTACGAAGACCGCGCGCGGCACAAAGCCTATGTGCTGCGCTCCGCGTTGCTCGAGCCTGGCACGGCGCCGTACCTGGGCGGCCTTCGCCTCGCCCAGTCCACCGACTGCAAACACTTTCTGACGCAGGCGATGTACTGGAAGGCGCCGAGCGAAAACCTGATCTGCGGTGACGTGGACGGGAACATTTCGTGGATGGCAGCGGCGCTGACGCCTGACCGCCGCGCCGTGGGGCCGGACGGCCGGTCGTGGGTGGGCCGGCTCCCCGTGCCAGGCACCGGGGCGTACGAATGGAACGGCTTCCGTCGCGACCTTCCGCAGGAGTTCAACCCGGAGCGCGGCTTCATCGTGACGGCCAATCACAATGTGCAGCCGAAGGACTACGCGCCGCCACTCATGTTCAAGTCGTCGGCCAACCTTCCGTACGACCGGATCACCCGGCTGCTGCAGTTGTTCGACACACCACAGGCCTTCACGCTCGAAGACCATCGGCGCATGCAGCTCGACGCAAAACATCTGCGCGCCGAGGCGGAGCTCGCGTTGTTCCGGGGATGGACGTCCGCGATCCCCGATGTCGAACGAGCGCGACAGGTGCTCGCGGCGTGGGACGCCGTGCTGACGGTGGACTCCGCCGCTGGTGCCCTCTATGACGTCTGGCGCGGCCTGTCGACGGCTGCAGAACGCGATGGTGCCCGCGCGGTTGGCGCACGCAGCAATGAACACGAAGCCACACTCGCGAAAGCCCTGCCGCAACTCGTGTCCTCGCAGGGGGCCGACTGGTCGCAGTGGCGCTGGGGCCGGATTCACACGCGGTCGTTCGCGTTTCCGCTCGTGCCCGCGTACAGCCTTCCCACGGTCGAACGTCCTGGCGGCACGGGCACGGTCGCCGCACCCGGCGCGAGCTTCCGCGAAATTCTCGACGTCGCTGACTGGGATCGATCGCTCATCACCAACGTCCCCGGTCAGTCCGCACAACCCGAGAGTCCGTTCTTCAGCAACCTGCACGCCCTCTGGGCGCGCGACGAGTTTTTCCCGCTCGTCTACTCACGCCTGCGTGTCGAGAAGGAGCGCGCGCACACGCTCACGTTGCGACCGAGATAGCTGGGCGCATGGGCAGGTGGGCGGATGAGCAGGTGTTCGCCCACCCGCCCAGCTGCCCAGCTGCTCACCCGTTTGGGTCGTACTCATAACATCCCGGCAACACGAGTGCGCGGCCGGTAGCGCGGCTGAAGGAGAGACTGCTGGGGGACGAACCGCCTGCGCCGTCGAACTGCACGGTGCGCACGCGGTCCCCACGCGCGTCGTATACGTATGTGAATGGCGCGACGAGACTGACCCACAGGTTGCCCGCGGCGTCCAGAGCGGCCGTGCGAACGGTGGGCGGCACGACCGGGTATGTGCCGTCGCCAATCTTCCTGGTGGGCCAGATCGTGGGGAGCAGTTGCAGGTACGGATCGAGCTGCGACCCCTCAATGTGACGCTCGAACAGGAAAGCCCCGGTGGCGTCGTACTTGCGGAATTGCGGCACGCCCGTCTGGAAGACAAACGTCACGCTGCCGTCACGGCCAGGCAGTGCGAGACCCAGATTGAGTGCAAGGTGGACGTTGCGATCGGCCTCGTGACCGGTCGGACGAAGCGTCCCGAAGTGACGGATCGGATCGCCGTTCAGATCGAGCTCGGAAATCAGCGCGCCGGACTCGGGCGCATTGATGAAAAACGAGGCGCCCGTGAACTGCAGCGAACCCACCCCGTTCAGAATCAGCGACCCCATCGTCAATCGCGGCGTCGTCAGCCCGGGCCTGAGAAACGCACGAATCTGGGAGTCCGCGCTGGTGTAGACCTGTATCCGCTCCTGCCCAAACGGGGCGTCCGAGATGGCATACGCGTTGTCCGGTGCAAGACTGAGCGCGGCCGGCTGCAGCACCTCACCCTTCTGTATGCCGGCCGCAAGGATTGTGGTGAGTCGCGCGCCGGTGCGATCGACGGCGTACACCGTGTGTGCCCGACGGTCGAGTAGCAGGTAGCGGCCGTCGCTCCCCTGCGTCAGGGTGATGGGTTCAATGAGGGCGTCACAGACCTGCTGTGACAGACCGCCGGACGGGCGGAGGATGGTGGTGGCTTGTGCGGCGCCGCTCGCAGTGGCTGGCGCGATCGCCACCCACACCACCCACACCACCGGGGTGGCGCGCTCAAGTGCAGCGCGCCCTACGCTAGTACTTCGCCGTCTCCAGAATCGCGGCGAGCACATCAGCGGAACCCGGCAGGATCACTTCTTCGAGATCGGGGCAGTAGGCCACCGGGCAGTCCATGGCCGCGACACGCTTCACGGGTGCGTCGAGATACTCGAACAGGTCGCTCGCCGTGCGCGCGGCCAGTTCCGCGCCGAAGCCGCAGGTCAGCTGGTCCTCGTGCGCGATGATCAGGCGGTTGGTGGCCTTCACCGCGTCGGCAATGGCGTCGAAGTCATACGGCATGATGGTGCGCAAATCGAGCACCTTCACGCTGATACCTTCCTTCTCGGCCTGCTGTGCGGCGAGCAACGTGCGCTGCACCAGCGCGCCCCAGGTCACCACGGTGACGTCGGTGCCTTCGCGCTTCACGGCGGCTTTGCCGAACGGAATCATGTAGTCCGGTCCCGTGTATTCGCCCTTGTTGTAGGTCTGGCGATAGAGGTGTTTGTGCTCGAGGAACAACACCGGGTCGTCGCACCGGATGGACGTGCGGAGCAACCCGGCCGCATCCTGTGCGTTCGACGGGTACGCGATCCGGATGCCGGGGCAGTGCGCGAAGATGCTCTCGCCGGACTGGCTGTGGTACGGCGCGCCGCCGCGCAGGTAGCCGCCGATCGCCGTGCGCACCACCATCGGGCACGAAAAGAAGTTGCTCGACCGGTACCGCATCATCGACATTTCGTCGCGCAGTTGCATCATCGCCGGCCAGATGTAGTCAAAGAACTGAATCTCCACGACAGGTTTGATCCCGCGCGTCGCCATGCCGATGCCGCGGCCGACGATGTTCGCCTCGGCCAGTGGGGCGTTGAACACCCGCGTGCCGCCATACGCCTTCTGCAGGCCATGCGTCACCTTGAAGACGCCGCCCTTGCCCTGCACCTCGTTGAGTTTTTTCTCATGCGTCGCGTCCGCCACGTCCTCGCCGAAGACGACGATGCGCGGGTTGCGCGCCATTTCGTCCTTCATCGTGCGGTTGATCGCAGCGACCATCGTGTCGGGCTTGCCTTCCGGCACGGCCGGCGTATCAAACGCTGCACTCGTCGGGTCCACGTCCGGCGAGTACACGTACCAGCCGGCGGTCTCCTTGCCTGGTTTCGCCGCTTTCACGGCCGCGTCAGTGGCCGCGAGCACCTCGGCGTCCACCTCCTTGGCGATGGCGGCGAGGTCCGTTTCGGTCGCCAATCCCTGCGCCTGCAGCCACGCCGCAAATTTCGTAATTGGATCGCGCGTGGCTTCCTCAGCGCGTTCCGCCGGCGTCTTGTACAACTTCTCATCGTCGGACAGCGAGTGCGAGTAGGGGCGGACGACTTTGGCGTGAATGAGCGCCGGACCCTTGCCAGAACGGCAGTAGGCGAGGGCCTCGGCGGCGGTGCGGTAGCTGTCGAGGAAGTCGGTGCCGTCACACCGCAGAACCTTGAGTCCCGGGAAACCTTCGACGAGTTTCGACATGTCGCCACCGGGGGTCTGCACCTCGACCGGCACGGAGATCGCGTACCCGTTGTCCTCGATCATGAAGAGGACGGGGAGTGTGCTGACGCAGGCTGCGTTGAGCGATTCCCAGAATTCGCCTTCGCTGACCGTGCCGTCGCCGAGCGACACGTACACAACCTCGTCGGTCTTGAACTTCTGTTCGCGCTCTGGAATGTCCGTGAGCTGTTCGTAGAGGCGGCCCGCCTCGGCGCAGCCAATTGCCTGCAGGCACTGGGTGCCCGTGGGACTCGCCTGGGAGACGATGTTGAGCGCCTTGTGCCCCCAGTGGGACGGCATCTGCCGGCCGCCACTGTTGGGATCGTCGGCCGCGCCGACCGCGCTGAGGAACATCTCCAGCGGCGTCATACCGATGGCGAGGCACAACGCGCGGTCGCGGTAATAGGGATAAAACCAGTCGTGCCCCGGCTTCATCTGCATGCCCGTGGCGGTCAGGATGGCCTCGTGGCCGGCGCCGCTGATCTGGAAGAAGATCAGGCTCTGGTTCTTGAGCTGGATCTCCTTGTCGTCAATGCGACGCGACGTCAGCATCGTGCGGTACACCTTCAGGAGGTCCGTGCGCGTCAGACCCTCGTACGTAGCATCGGCGGAGGCGGCAGTGTGCATCTCGGCCTTCAATTCTATACCGCCCGTGAGGGCGGATCAGTGCACGCGACGGATGTAATCGGGTCGCGGTGGCCGCGGCGGTGGCGCGGGGAATTTCGGGCGCGGCGTCTTCAAATACAGCCATCCGGCGCCCAGTCCGGCGAGGTGCGCCACGTGGGCGATATTGCTGTGTCCCCCAGAAGAAATGGCCATCGAAAGCGAGATGGCCCCGGTAATCAGGGCAAACACTCTGGCCGGGATGGGCACGATGCCGAAAAAATACACCGAGCGGTGGGGAAAGACGATGGCCCATGCGAGCATCAACCCATAACCGGCGCCGGACGCGCCGATCGTGACCGCCCAGTACGACGATTGAGCCCACGCGAACGGCAGCAGCGACACCACCACCGTGGCCACGCCGGCCGTGGTGCCGACGATGAGGTAGTACTTCGCAAAGGGAATCGTGCCCCACCGGCGTTCCAGGTCCACGCCGAACATCCAGACCCACAACATGTTGAACAGGATGTGGAAGACGTCCGTGTGCACAAACTGGTAGGTCACTACCTGCCAGACAAAGGCGCGTGTGACGACCAACTCGGGGATCAACCCGAGCCAGTTGACGAGGCTGCTGAGGATCAGCAGGACGGCATACACACCGACGTTGATGTAGATGATGGCCTTCACGGCCGGCGTCAGTGGGCCGGGGCCGATCGAGTACGACATGGGCGGAGAGGGAAACCGGCTCACGAGGTCGATGCTACCAGACCACTATCCCCGCAGCCGGCCGATCACCCGGGCCCATGCATCCATGAACTCCTGCAACCGCAGGGCCCACGCCGCTCCCGCCAGCACGAGGAGCGCAGCTGTGATCGATCCAAACACCTGCAGCAGGGCCGCGAGCGTGTGTGGCCAGGTCGCCGGGATCACGGAGGTCCACCAGCCGGACACCCCCCACGCCGTCGCACCCATCGCCACTGAGGCGAGCAGGATCTTCAGAAACGCGACGAGCAGACGTCGTTGATCGAGCCCGTCCAGCCGCCGGCCGAGCAGCACGAGCAGTGCGGCGGCGTTGAAGATCGAGGCGATCGCCGTCCCGAGGGCGAGTCCCTGGAAGCCCATCACGCGCACAAGGGCGAGATTCAGCGTGATGTTGAGTCCGATCGTCGCAAGACTGACCATCACGGGGGTGCGCGCATCGCGAAGGGCGTAGAACGATGGTGACGCAATCTTCACGATCGAATACCCCACGATGCCGGGGGCGTAGAAGATCAGGGCGGCCGCCGTGGCGCGCGTGCTCGCGGCGTCAAACGCACCGCGTTCGTACACGAGGGCGACAATAGGGTCGGCCAGTGCAATCAGACCGACGGTGGCCGGCACACACAGCATCAACATCAGGCGCAGACTGCCCGACAACGTCCGCCGCATCTCGCCGAAGGCTCCGGCCGTCGCCTGCCGCGCCAGCTCCGGCAGCGACACCGTGGCGATGGCGACACCGAAGAGGCCGATCGGCAGGTACATGAGACGGAAGGCGTACTGCAGCGAGGTGACCGCGCCGTCGATGCCGGCCGCCAGTGCGGTGTTGACGAGCAGGTTGACCTGCGCCGCCGCCACTCCGATGGTGCCCGGGCCCATGAGCAGCAACATCTCGCGGAGGGCCGGGTCCTTGAGCGAGAGCACCGGACGATAGCGGAATCCCTCACGATGGAGCGAAGGCAGCTGCACCACGATCTGCAGAATGCCGCCCAGCAACGTGCCCACGGCGAATCCGACAATCGGATGCCAGCCCATCCAGACCGCCAGCGGCACCATGGTGACGGCGCTGAGAATCACCGCTACGTTGTAGAGCGCGGGCGAGAGGGCCGGGATAAAAAACCGGCGCAGGGCGTTGAGCATTCCCGCCAGAGCGGCGGCCACGGCCACCATCGGAAGAAACGGCAACACAATCCGCGCGAGCTGCACAGTCAGCGCCAGCTTCTCCCCATCTGCGGCGGTTTCGAACTCGTCGCCGAGCCACCGGAGCATCGGCTCCGTGAACAGGAGGCCGAGTACAACGAGCGTACCGGTGACCACCAGCAGGGCGTTGATGACCAGATTGCCCAGCCGCCACGCGGCGTCCTTGCCGTGTGTCTTCAGGTATCGCGTGAACGTGGGGACAAACGCGGCGCTCATCGCACCTTCGGCGAACAGATCACGCACGAGGTTCGGCACGCGTGACGCGATCAGAAACGCGTCGTTGACCATGCCGGCCCCGAACAGGGCGGCCATGACCATGTCGCGCACCAGCCCCAGCAACCGGCTGGACAGCGTGGCCAGACTGTTGAGACCCGCGGACCGTGCGATGCGTTCAGACACGGGAGGCCCGGGGAGCCGCCCCAAAAAGAAGGGGCATCAACCCCTGCGATTGATGCCCCTGCCCGGAGGATGGATGAAAGGCACTTGCGTGCCTTTCGCTGGGTTTAGACTCGGGCCCCTGCGAAATGGTTTGGCGATGTTTCCCGGCCACAATCGTCTAGTTGGCCTCGGACAGGCGGCGCTTGACTGCGTCGGCGAGCGCCCTGCCGTCCACCGTCTGGCCCGCCAACGTCGCATTCACGGCTTTCATCACCTTGCCCATGTCCTTGGCGGACGCGGCTCCGGTTTCGGCCACGGCAGCCTCAATCGCGGCGGCAATGGCCGCAGGGTCGGCCGAGGGCGGAAGATATTTCTCCAGGAACGTCACCTCGGCCCGTTCCTTGTCGGCCAGGTCGGTCCGGCCTCCCGCCGTGAACTGTTCGATGGAGTCCCGGCGCTGCTTCACAAGCTGGTTGACGACCTGGAGGGACTCGGCCTCGTCCAGCGCCCGGCCCCGTTCCACTTCGCGATTCATCAACGCGGCTTTGAGCATGCGCAGCGGCCCCAGCGAGGCCTGGTCACGCTGCCGCATGGCTTCCGCGATGTCGTGGGTGATCCGTTCAACGAGGGTCATGGCGCAAGCATACCGCGATCACCGATCCTGATCGGAATCACCGAGTGTGACGTGCCACATGTCAGTACTCGCATAAAACGCCGAGGGCACGTCGATGGCGTTGATCTTTGCCACAAATTCCATCGTGGACTTGACGGCAAAGTACCCGGACTGCCGCAGGGCTTTCCGATAGCCGGCATGCGTCGCGTAGATCCGAATCTTGTCGGAGTCGGCGGCGCGCGACTCGCGATCCACCCATCGCAGGAGTGTCAGGAAGGCGGCCTGGTCGTCAGGGGGGGTGAGCCAGTCCACCACGAGCGTGACCTTGCCCCTGGGTTCCTGAAGATGGCGATACACGATGTACCCGGACAGCTCGCCGTCGCGTTCGAGCACCGCGACCGTGTAGCGCACATGTGGCGCCTGGATGTACTTCCAGTTGAGGTACGCAGCATTGCGCTTGACGACCATCCCGAACGCGGATGAGACACGCGTCCAGAACGCGTCGAAGCGCGCGTCAAACTGACGGATGGTCCGCACCTCCCCCTGAAGGGGACGCGACCGGGCCACCAGCCGTATCCACGGCAACGTCAGGGCCGACAATAGCCGATTGGCGCCCACCGACCACTCAGGACGCCGAAGCGCCCGGCGGGTGAGCGGCTTCACCATGCAGGGCACGGGCCCGACGTTGTGCCATCGGAGTTTGGTGAACAGCTGCGACGAAGACGCAGAGAGCCCGAGGCCAAGTGCGGCACCCACCTCCCGATCCCAGGTGCGGAACAACAACTCGCCCAGGCCCTGTCGCTGGCGCTCTGGCGCGACCATGACGTCCGTGCCCCATGCCGCATCGATTTCACGGCCCTTCACCTGCAGGCGCACCGGCATGCTGGCGTAGTGACCGACGACCGTCTGTCCTTCTCGGGCGAGCCAAATCAGGGGCCCGTCAGCGGGCATGTCGGGATTCAGTTTGTATTGCCAATCCCACCGGAGGCGATGCGCGTCGGCCGCATCAATCCCGAAGACACGCCGGTAGAGCGCATCGACGTGGCGGCGGTCCTCGGGACGGTAACGATCAACGTCGGCCATAACTGTGACAGGCCGACGGTGCTGCGCCGCGCCCTCTCCCGTGAATTATACGGAAGGGACGCCGCCGCCACCGCCCCCGCGGCCTCGACCGCCGGTGGGAGGGGGTGTGGTGCCGCTGGTTGTCGGCGTGGTCGGGCCGGGAATCACGACGCCGGGAATCGTCGACGTCACGGTGCCACCAGGCCCGGTTCGCAGATTCGGATTTGACGTGGCCGCGCCGGGCGTCGTCGGGGGCAATTCCTCCTGCATCGGCAGGACCGGGAGAATTTCGGAATCAACCGAACCCTCGATCGGCCGGGGCGCCGCCTGCGGCTGCGGAGGGCCCTGGGGCACAAGCTGCTGCACCTGAGAGTTCGACTGCATCGGCGCACCGGCCGACACCGCTCCGGACACCGGCACCGACCGTGTCGCCAGAATGAAGACCGCCTCAATGGTCGAGGCACCGGCCACGTCGGTCAGTCGCGGCGCAGCACCGTAGCCAGGGACGTCGCGCAGCAGGCTGCGCAGCACCACGACTTCCGGTTCCGCCTTGAACTCCACGAACGGGAGCGCCGGACCGGCGAGTTTTTCAGCGTTCACGATGCGGCTGCCGCCTTTGCGGCCCCACTCCAGGAGGATCTCCCGCACCGTGACGTTCTGGGCCTCGATCGTGACCAGTCCCTTGTCAAATGAGATGTCGAGCTTCCTCGGGCCCTGCGCCTGTGTGGCCTGAAGCACCGGGCCACCTCCGGCAAGACCCCACACGAACACGCCGGCCGCAATCAGAACGCCGAATCGCTGCATGGTCATGATTGACTCCCGTCCCCCATATTCTACGCCTGTTTGGACGAGCGGAAGGGACCGGCGGCCGGTCAGCCGAAGGCGTGCACGGCGGCGGCGATCCGGTCGGCCTCGGCGTCCGTGAGCGCCGGATGCAGCGGCAGTGAGCACACTTCTTCGCAGACCTGCTCCGCGATTGGGCAGCGGGAGCCTGGAATGCCGGCGAGCGCTGGTTGCAGCGGAATAGGAATCGGGTAGTGAATCAGGGTCTCGATGCCCTGGTTCCGCAGATGGGCCTGGAACGCCTGACGCCGGGTGGTCCGAATCGGAAACAGGTGGTAGACGTGCCCGGGATCACGCTCGGGTGGCACGGTCACAGGCGCGCCGCGCAGGGCTTCGCGGTAACGCGTCGCGAGCGCCCGGCGGCGCGTCGTCCATCCCGCCAGTCGTGGGAGGCGGACCCGAAGGATGGCCGCCTGCATGTCATCGAGCCGCGTGTTTACGCCGAACTCCGCGTGGTGATACCGCGTGGTCTGGCCACCGTTGCGGAGCCGCCTCAGCCGCTCTGCGAGCGACGCGTCGCTGGTGATGATCGCGCCGGCGTCGCCCAGCGCGCCGAGATTCTTTGTCGGATAGAAGCTGAACGCGCCTGCCGACCCGATCGTGCCGACGGGACGGCCGGCCGCGGTGGCCAGGTGCGCCTGGCACGCGTCTTCGACGATGAGGAGGTTGTGGCGGGTGGCGATGGCGGAGAGTGCGGCCATGTCCGCAGGCTGGCCGTAGAGGTGCACGGGGAGGATCGCGGAGGTGCGCGGCGTGATCGACGCCTCCACGCGTGCGGGGTCGAGCGTGAGGCGATCCGGATCGAGATCGGCGAACACCGGTGTGGCACCGGCCATCATGATCGCGAGTGCGGAGTACGCGGCAGAGAGCGGACTGGTGACGACCTCGTCACCCGGGCCGATGCCGAGGGCGCGCAGGGTCAGCGCGATGGCGTCGGTGCCCGTGCCGACGCCGACCGCATGGGTGGCGCCGGAGGCCGCGGCGAACTCGGCTTCGAACGCCTCAAGCTCGGGGCCGAGGATGTACCAGCCCCGCGCGATGACGCGATCGATGGCGGCACGGATGTCGGCCGCATCCTCTCCGGGGGCCAACGACATGAACGGGACTGGTGTACTCATGACACGGGGGGGGCTTCGTCGCCGCCGATGTACTGGTCGCGGTGCGCACGATAAAACTCGAGGGTGGTGGAGAGTCCATCGCGCAGCGACACCGCGGGTCTCCAGCCGGTCGCGGTGGTGAATCGTGTGGAGTCCGAGAAGAAGGAGCCGATGTCGATCTTCTTCTTCTCCGGCGGCCACGGCACCAGGCGCATCGAACCGCCCCCGGCGACCTCGATCAGCAGGGTGACGAGATCCTTGTGCGCGATCGGTTCGAGGCCACCGACGTTGAGCGCCTCGCCGTTGACGGCGTCGGTGGCGCCAGCCCGCAGGAAGGCATCCGCGGCATCATCCACGTGGACAAAGTCACGGAGTTGCGATCCGTCGCCGAAAATTTCGATCTCGCCGCCTTCGAGCGCGAGTCGGATGAACCAGCCGATGAAGCCCTGGCGGTTGTGACGAATCAACTGCCGTGGTCCGTACACGTTGGTGAGGCGGAGTGAACACGCGCGCACACCAAACACGTTGTTGTAGACCAGGTGGTACTGCTCGCCCGCAGCCTTGTTGATGCCGTTGATGTCGGTCGGCCGCACCAGGTGAGTCTCATCCACAGGGAGCCGTTCAGGTCGCCCGTAGATCTGACGCGTACTCGCGTAGACCACCTTGGCGCCGGGGTTATGGCGGCGGCACGCTTCGAGCAGCGTCAACTGGCTCCGACAGTTGATGTCGAGGTCGGTGCCGGGGTCCCGCATGCTGTCGATGTGACTGACCTGGCCGGCGAGGTTGAAGATGACCTCGCGGTCGCGCACCAGGCAATTCATGGTCGTCGCCTGGCGCACGTCCGCCACGTTCACGCGCACACGCGATTCGATGCCGTGGATGTTGAAGAGGTTGCCGCCATAGTCGGGGATGAGGGAGTCGACGAGCAACACGTCGGCGCCCAGGCCCACCAGATGGCGCGCGAGGTTGGAGCCGATGAAGCCGAGTCCGCCGGTGATCATCACCCGGCGGCCCGGGTAGAACGCGCGGTAGTCGCTCATGCCGGCGTCCGCTTTCTGTGGGCTCCGAGGATGACCAGCTTGACCCAGAGTGTGAGGACATCCTGCAGCGTGTGCCACAACCGGGGAAAGTTGAAGAACTGTGACTTGCCGAATGCGCGATGGTAGTGGTGCACCGGGACCTCGGCGATGGTGCACCCGGCATCGGTCAGCTTCTTCATCAGCTCGAGGCAGATGACGCCGCTGTTGTGTTCCAGCGTGAGGCGCTCGAACACCGAGCGCCGGATCAGCCGGAAGTCGCAATCCACGTCACGCACCCGCAGGCCGAACAGGATCTTGACCGTGTGGTGGTAGACACGTCCGATGATGATGCGGTGCATCGGGTCGGACCGGCTGATCTTGTAGCCGTTGACCACGTCCACGCCGTCCACCATCTTCGGCCACAACAACTCCAGCTCGGCCGGGTCGTACTGCGCATCGCCGTCGGTGTAGAACACGACGTCCTTGCGAGCCCCGGAGAAGCCGCTGCGCAGCGCGCCCCCGTACCCGCGGTTGACGGGATGGTGGATGACCCGCACCTCGGGATAGGTGTGCGCCAGTTCGTCGGCGATTTCGGCGGTATGATCCGCGCTGCCGTCGTTGATGATCAGAATCTCGAAATCATCCGTCAGCTTTTGTGCCGACGCCCGCGCGGTGATCACCAGGCTGGCGATCGTGCCACTGTCGTTATACGCGGGGAAGAAGATGCTGAGACCCTGGGCCATGACGGACGCGTGACATTCTATCCGCGACGCGGCCGGTCCGCGCGGCGGACGCGCCCGCCCCGCAGCACGACCAGCCACGGCACCAGCAGTGATTCAAGCAATACGTGAAGCGATAGTTTTGAGGCACCAGCCCGCCGCTCGACGAACAGAATCGGCACTTCTCCGACGCGTCCCCCCAGCCGTACGGCCTCCACGAGCATTTCAGGCAGGAACGCGTACCCGCTGGTGCGCGCGTGCTGCAGCGGGAGTTGCGCAAGCAGGGAGCAGCGCCACGCGCGGTACGCGCTGGTGCAGTCGCGCGGCGAGAGACCCGTCACCGCGCGGATGTAGCGGTTGGCGAACGCGGACAACATGATGCGGTGCAGCGGCCAGTTCACCACGCTGATCGCGCCGTTGAGATAGCGCGACCCGATGACCAGGTCGTAGTGTTGCAGGGCAGCGGCCAACTCGGGCAGGGCTGAGGGATCGTGCGACAGGTCGGCATCCATCTGGCAGATGGTGTCAGCGCCGCTGGTGATGGCATGCCGAAGGCCGTCGATGTACGACCGCCCGAGACCACGAGGACCGGTGCGGTGCATTGCCTTGACGCGCCCGGAATGGCGGACCGCCAGCGCATCGGCCAGCGCGCCGGTACCATCGGGCGATCCATCGTCGACGATCAGCACCCGGGTGAAGGGATGCGCGAGGATACCCGCCACGACCGGTTCCAGATTTGCGCGCTCGTTGTAGGTTGGCATCACCACCAACATCGACGGCGTGGCGGCGTGTGTGGCTGGACTAACGGCGGCCATCGAAGCGTTGCGTCGAGATTTGTTCAGAGACCAGGCCGACCAGGAAGACGACGACCGCAAACATGATCAACAGGACTGACGAGTTGGTGATGTGCATCTGCGTGGCAATCGTCCAGGCGGCATATCCGGCGCCCAGGACAAAGGCGGTCGCGGCGACCGGCATGAACACTCGCATGGGACTGTAGATGGTGATGACGCGGAGCATGATCACGAGGAACTTCACGCCATCACTGGACAGACGGATCTTGGACTGGCCGGTGCGCTGCCGCGCCTCGACAGGCTCGAATCGCACGCTGTGCCCGGCCTTGATGAACGCGAGCGTGGTGGTGGTGGGCGTGGAGAAGCCGTTGGGCAGCAGGAACAGGATCTCGCGCAGATAGTCGAGTCGCGCCGCGCGAAATCCCGATGTCAGATCCGGAATCACCTGACCGGTGAGATAGCCGGCCAGGCGATTCAACGCCGCGTTGCCGACGCGCCGCGTCAGACTCGCGTGTGTCTCCGATGTGCGCGCGCCGACCACCAGATCGTAGTCGCCCAGCAGGGCGGTGAGTCGGACCGCGTCGGCCGGCTTGTGTTGTCCGTCGCCATCCACGATCAGCAGATAGTCGCCCGTTGCGGCGCGGATGCCCGCCTTGACGGCGGCGCCGTTGCCCTTGTTGTACGGCTGTCGAATGACGCGGGCACCCGCCGCGGCCGCGGCAGCCGCCGTGCCGTCCGTGGACCCGTCATCCACCACAACAATTTCGTGCCATCGCGCCGAGGCAGCGAGGTCGCGCACGACGTCACCGATGGCATCTGCCTCGTTGAACGCGGGAAGAACGACCGAGACCTGCTCGGGGGTGGCCATCCGCGAATCGTAACGCAAGCTGCTGGCTGGCAGGTGTATGACCTAAAACGAAGGGCGTATGAATGGCGAATAAAAGACGTAAGCCTAATTCCTGCCACAGTTTGCCGTTGACAGACACCCTGTACGCTCCTACTATCCGTGTGGACCTATCTGGAGCAAAGTGGAGTAAATTGTGCTTCGGGGAAATTATTCCGCCAAGATCGACGACAAGGGGCGGCTCAAGATCCCGAACGCCTTCAGGGCGCTCGTGGAGGAGCAACACGGCACCTCTCTGTTCGTCACCAGCGTTACCGGCGAATCGGTCCGCATTTACCCGATGCCCGTGTGGATGGGCGTCGAAGAACGGCTCCGTCGCATGCCGAGTACGCATCCGGCCCGCCTGAAGTTTCTCGACCGCGTCAACTATTTCGGCCAGTTGGGGGAGTTCGACAGTCAGGGGCGTGTGTCGCTGCCCACGCGACTGCGCGCCACCGCCGGCATGGCTGGCGATGTCGATGTGTTGGGCCAGGTGGATTACCTCGACGTGTGGAACCACGAGCGGCTGCTCGCGAAGTTCGACCGCGAGCCGTTCACCGACGACGACGCCAGGGCGCTGGCGGAGTTCGGCATCTGACGCCCACGCACGCGCCGGTCCTGCTCGACGACGTCGTCGCGTGGCTCGCGCCGAAGGCCGACGGGTGGTACGTGGACGGGACGTTGGGGCTTGGCGGGCACACGGCCGCGTTGCTGGAAGCCGGGGCCGGGCACGTGGTGGGGATTGACCGCGACGAGGCCGCGCTGGCGATTGCGCGGGAGCGGCTGGCGGGATTTGGGGATCGCGTCACGTTCGTCCATGCGGACTACCGATCGCTGCGACAGGTGATCGCGGGCCTCGGGCGGACGGCGGTGGATGGGGTGCTGGTGGATTTGGGCGTGTCATCGATGCAGTTGGATGACGCGGAGCGGGGATTCAGTTTCCGGCAGGACGGGCCGCTCGACATGCGGATGGACCGGTCTTCCGGACAGCCGTTGTCGGAGTGGTTGGCGACGGTCGACGAGGAAACACTCGCGAACGTGATTTATCAGTTCGGCGAGGAGCGGAGGTCGCGGCGGGTCGCGCGCGCCATTGTGGACGCGCGGGCGGTGGCGCCGATTCTGCGCACGGGTGAGTTGGCGACGGTGGTGCGGCGGGCGGTTGGCGGCGGTTGGCAGCGGGTGGACCCGGCAACTCGGACGTTCCAGGCGTTGCGGATCTTCATCAACGGCGAATTGGACGGGCTTGAGGCGTTTCTGGAAGAGGCGGCAGGGTGTCTGGCGCCTGGCGGACGGATGGCCGTGATCGCGTTTCACTCGCTGGAAGACCGGATCGTGAAGCACACCTGGCGGCGGATGGCACAGGCCGACGCCGCCACGGTGCGTGTGGTGACGAAACGGCCGGTGGTGCCGGGCGACGACGAGTCCGGGCGCAATCCACGGGCGCGGAGTGCGCGGCTGCGAGTGGTGGAGAGGGTGGCATGAGCATCGACGTCGAATACGCAATCAAGAAGGACGTCCGGAACAACCCGGTCGTCCGCGGCGTGGACGAGAAGCAGCGCCGGGCCCTGGTGCGCACCCTTGGCGGCGGGTTCGTTGTGGTGAGCATGCTGCTGTTCTCCGCGTGGCAGCACTACCAGATCATCGACTCCGGCTACCAGGTCGAGCGGATGGCGAAGGAGTACGTCGCCGAAGAAGCGCTCAACCGACGCCTGCGTCTCGAAGTGGAAGCGTTGCGCGCGCCGGCCGTGATCGAACGCCGGGCGATGCGTGAATTGCAGATGGTGTACCCGACGGCGGCAGAGACGCTGCTGCTTGAGCGGATCAGAGCCGCGACGGCCCCGAAGGCCGCTGTGGCGCACGCGCGGTAACGGGGAGGGATCATGGCGCCGCGGGAACTTGATCCATTGCAGACCGACGACCGGCCCGATGCCGCATTCGAGGCGTCGTGGCGCCGCGCCTTCCGCCGGCGTCTGCTGCTCGTGGCGGTGGCGTTTGTCGTCTGGACGGCCGGCATTCAGGCCCGGCTCGTGTACCTGCAGGTCGTGCGGCACCCGCACTATCTCGACGTCGCCACCGACCAGCAGATGCGGGTGTATGAACCCCCGGCAAAGCGGGGCGATCTGCTCGATCGCAACGGGGAAGTGCTCGCCATTTCGGTGGACGCCGACAATGTGACCGTCAACCCGCGCGTACTGAAGGACGTGGCGGCGACGATTCAGGATCTGTGCGCGGTGTTCGGCGACTGCAGCCGTACGGAGCGCGCGGACCTGATCAAATCCATTTCTGCCGCCGCTGCCAACAGAAGCGCCTTTGCGTTTGTCCGTCGCGGCGTGTCGCCTGCGGTCGGCGCACGTGTTGCGGCGCTGAAGCTGCACGGCGTCGAGGTGCGCGCGGAATCCCGCCGGTACTATCCGAACAAGGAACTGGGCGCGCACGTGCTCGGGTACGTCGGACGCGAGAACAACGGGCAGGGCGGCATCGAGGCGGCGTACGACTCGACCATCCGCGGCAAAAAAGGCCGCGTGCTGATGTTGACCGATGCCAAACACCAGGCCGTGCAGAGCCGCGTCGAATCGGAACCGACGGCCGGTGCGACGCTCGAACTCACGATCGATCAGTATCTCCAGCACATCGCGGAGCGCGAAGTGCGTGCAGGCGCTGAACGGCATCGCGCCACCGCCGTGACCCTGGTCGCGATGGACCCGAACACGGGCGAAATTCTCGCGCTCGCGAATTATCCGAGCTTCAATCCGAACACGCCGGGCGCGTTTGAGGCCGACTTGCGCCGCAATCGGGCGGTTCAGGAAATCTACGAGCCGGGATCGACCTTCAAGATTGTCACCGCCGCCGCAGCGATTGAAGAGGGGATTCTCGCCCCAGGCGACCTGATCGAAACCGCGCCCGGTTACATCAAGATTCCGCAGCGAAAACCCATTCACGACGAGCACTATTACGGCGCCCACATGACGTTTCATGACGTCATTGTGAAGTCGAGCAATGTCGGCGCCATCAGGGCCGGGTGGCAAATCGGTGCGGAGCGCCTGAATCGGTATGTGCGCCGGTTTGGATTTGGCGAAGTGCATGCGCCCGACTTCCGGGGCGCGAGTGGCGGGATCGTCTGGCGGCCGGAGCACCTCAATGCCTCGGCGCTGGCATCCGTGTCCATGGGATACCAGGTCGCCGTGACGCCCCTGCAGATGGTGGCCGCCACCGCCGCCGTCGCCAACGGCGGCACTTTGTTTGAACCCCGCCTCGTACGGGCGATCATCAAGGACGGCGTTCGCGAAATCGTCGAACCCCGGGTCCTGCGGCAGGCGGTCTCCCCTGCGACCGCGGCGACGCTCACGGCCATCATGGAAGACGTGGTCGTCAGAGGCACGGCGAAGGCTGCGGCGATCCCCGGGTACCAGGTGGCCGGCAAGACGGGCACTGCCCAGAAGATCATCGCCGGGCAGTATTCGAGTGCCAATCACTATGGGTCGTTCACCGGCTTTGTGCCGGCGCGTCGCCCGGCGCTTGCGGTGCTGGTGGTCGTCGATGATCCGAGAGCCGGCGGATATTACGGCGGTGTCGTCGCGGCACCGATCTTCCAGCAGTTCTCGGAGGCCGCGCTCCGCCATCTCGGCGTGCCTCCCACCGTCAGTGCCACCACCCCGGTGGTGGTGCAGGAGACCCCCGTGGTGCCGGCTCGTTACGCCACCCGGGGTGCTGCTGACGCAGCGCGCCAGATCCGGCAGGTCGACGGGCAGTTGCTCATGCCCGACGTGACGGGCCTCGGCGCTCGCGAAGCCATGCGCGTGCTGACGCGATCGGGCCTCACGGTGCGCGCGCGCGGCGACGGCATCGTGACTACACAGAGTCCGGCCGCCGGCGAACCGGTGGATGCCGGCGGCGTCACCTACATTCAACTCGACCGCGTGCGCCCGGTGGCGCCGCCGGGAGGACGTCAGTGACACTTGGCGCCCTTGTGGCCGCGGCGCGCACCCTTGCGCCCGACGCGCGCCACCGTGTGACTGAGGCCGGCACCGCCTCGCTCGTCGTCTCCGCCGTCACGAACGACTCCCGAGCGGTCACACCCGGATCAGTGTTCGTGGCGATTCGCGGCCAGACGTCTGACGGTGCGGCATTTGTCGCCGCAGCAGAAGCAGCCGGCGCCGTGGCCGTCGTTTCGGCGAGCGAAGCGCCTCCAGGTGCGAGGCTCCCCTGGATCCTCACGCCGGACGCCCGCCTCGCACTCGCCGATCTCTCCGCGATCGTGCACGGGCATCCCAGTGAGACCCTCACGGTCGTCGGCGTGACCGGAACCAACGGCAAGACGACCACCACATATCTGCTGGCCGCCGTGTTTGACGCTGCCGGCTGGCCCTGCGGTCGGCTGGGCACGGTGACGGTGCGCACCGGGCCGCAGCCGACCGACGAGGTGGATGCGTCGCAGACGACGCCGGAATCGAGTGAAGTTCAGCGGTTGCTGCGCGAGATGGTGTCCCGTGGCTGCCGCGCGTGCGCGATGGAGGTGTCGTCCCATGCGCTGGTGCTGCACCGCGTGGCGTTCACCCGGTTCGCCGCCGGCATCTTCACGAATCTGACGCGCGACCATCTGGACTTCCACGGCGACATGAACGCGTACTTCGACGCCAAGCAGCGCCTGTTTGACCTGCTGCCGGCCGGTGCGCCCGCCATCATCAACATTGACGATCCCCGCGGTGCCGAACTGGCGGCGCGCGTGTCGAATCCGGTGACCTTTGGCATCAGCAAGACCGCAGATGTCCGCCCGGAGGCCGTCCAACTCTCCCTCGACGGGATCGCCTGCGACGTCACCACGAAGTCGGGCACGCTGGCCGTCCGGTCGTCGCTGGTCGGGTGGCCGAACGTCTACAACATCCTCGGTGTGGTGGCGACCGCGACGGCGCTTGGTCTGCCGCGCGAGGCGATTGAAGCCGGACTTTCGAATCTCGAAGGTGTCCCCGGACGGTTCCAGGTGGTGTCGGGATCGACCGACGACGTGCGGGTCGTCGTGGACTACGCGCACACCGACGATGCGTTGAAGAACCTGCTGGAGACCGCGCGTCCGCTGACGCACGGGCGTCTCATCACGGTGTTCGGCTGCGGCGGCGATCGGGACAAGACGAAGCGGCCGCTCATGGGCGCCGTGGCCGCGCGTCTGAGCGATCTGGTCGTGCTCACGTCCGACAATCCGCGATCCGAGGATCCGGCGCGCATCATCGACGACATCAAGCGCGGCATCGTGATGCCCGCCGACCCGACAGCGCCGAAGCGATCGGGCACACCGTTGCTGGTGCACCTCGATCGCCGTGTGGCGATCGAACAGGCGATCCGCGCCTCGCGCGCAGGCGACGTCGTGTTGATTGCCGGCAAGGGCCACGAGCAGACGCAGACGATCGGCGCGCGCGTCGCGCCGTTTGACGATGTGGAAGTCGCGCGGGCGGCATTGACGCAGCGCCGGGCGACGTCTCGGGTGTGACGGTGAGTGCCTTCCTGCTCACCGCCGGGTTGGTGGCCGAGGCCACCGGAGGTCAGTTGCTGGCCGGCGACAGTGGCCGTGTGTTCGATCGCGTGACGACCGACAGCCGCACGATGCCGCAGACGCTGGCGGCGCCTCGCGCGCCCGGTCCGTTGTTCATCGCCCTTCAGGGGCCGACGTTTGATGGACACGACTTTGTGTCCCAGGTCATCGCACGCGGCGCCGCCGGGGTGCTCGTGTCCACGCCGCCCGCAGACAACGGTGGTGCAGCCGTCATTCTGGTGAACGACACCCTCGACGCGCTGCAGCGCCTGGGCCACAGCGTGCGCGTGCGCTCCGGCGCGCAGGTCGTGGCGATTACGGGCAGCGCCGGAAAGACCACGACCAAGGAAGCCACGGGCGCCTTCCTCGCCGCGAAGTATCGCGTCTTCAAGAACGAGGGCAACCTCAACAACCACATCGGCCTTCCGCTGTCGTTGCTGGAACTGCGTCAGGGGCCGGAGATGGCGGTCGTCGAACTCGGCATGAACCACGCCGGTGAAATCCGGACGCTGGTGCGGCTGGCCCAGCCTGACGTCCGTGTCTGGACAAACGTGGGGAATGCCCACATCGGCCACTTCGGGACTGCCGATGCGATCGCGGAGGCGAAGGCCGAAATTCTGGAGGACGCAACGCCGGCCACCCGTGTGGTGGCGAACGCGGATGACGCACTGGTCATGCGCCATGTGCGCCGTTTCGTCGGCCGGACGGTGACGTTCGGGATTGATGCGCGCGCGGATGTGCAGGCTCGCCGAATCGAAGACCGCGGATTTGACGGTACGGTGGCGGAGGTGACGACGCCGTGGGGACCGATGACCCTGCGTCTCGCCCTGCCGGGACGCGCCAATCTGCTGAACGTGCTGGCGGCGGCCACCGTCGCGCTCGAGTGTGGCGTGCCGGTCGCCGACATCGAGCGGGAAGCCGCACGCCTGCAACCGGTCGATCGTCGCGGCGCCTCGATGACGCTCGCCGGCGGTGCGCGGTTGCTCGACGATTCCTATAACGCGAGCCCGGCAGCCGTGACTGCGGCGGTGCAGGCTCTCGCGGCCACGCCGTGCGACGGGCGCCGGATCGCGGTGCTTGGCGAAATGCTTGAGTTGGGCGACGCCGCGCGGGCGTGGCATGAGGCGACCGGCCGCGCGGCTGCGGCAGCGGGCGTCGATGTGCTGGTCGCCGTTGGTGGTGCCGCGGCTGACGGGTTGGTTGACGGCGCGCGCTCGGGTGGTTTGTCAGCGGAGCAGGTGCACCGGTTCGCGACCAGTCAATCGGCGGCCGATGCAGTCGCGGCGATGGTCGGTGCCGGGGACCTGGTGCTGGTCAAGGGATCGCGGGGCACACGCACCGACATCATCGCGTCCCGATTGCGAGAGGTGGCCTGATGCTGTACCACCTCGTCTATCAGGTCTTTGATGTCCGGCTGGCCGGATCGATCACGTTCCGCGCGGCGCTTGCGAGTTTGTGCGCGCTGGTGATCGGTCTGGTGCTGGGGCCGTGGATGATCCGGCGGCTGCGCGAGTTCCAGATTGGACAGGTCGTGCGGCAGGATGGCCCCGCGACCCACAAGGCCAAGTCGGGAACGCCGACCATGGGCGGGCTGTTGATTCTGTCGTCGGTGTTCATTCCGACGCTGCTGCTCGCGAACCTGACCGATCCCTACATCTGGATCGCCGTCCTCTCCACCGCCGCGTTCGGATTGATCGGCTTTCTGGACGACTACCTCAAGGTTGCCCGCCGCTCACACCACGGGCTGTTTGCGCGGTACAAGCTGCTCGGGCAGGTCGTGGTTGGCGCGCTGGTCGGCGTGTCGTTGATCTATCTGGCCAGTCAGGAACCGGCGGCCTACAACACGCGGTTGGTGTTTCCCTTCTTCAAGCAGTGGATCCCCGACCTCGGCTGGTGGTACGTCCCGTTTGCCGCGTTTGTGCTGGTGAGCGCGTCGAACACGATGAACCTGACGGATGGCCTCGATGGACTCGCGATCAGTGTGTTCGCGGTGTCGGCCGTCACTTTCACCGCGTTGGCCTACCTGATGGGCCACCGCGAGTTGTCGGAGTACCTGCTGTTCGTGCGGTTCCCCGTCGGCGAGTTGACGATCTTTTGCGGCGCGCTTGTGGGCGCGAGCCTGGGATTCCTCTGGTGGAACAGTCACCCGGCGGAGATCTTCATGGGCGACGTCGGGTCGCTCGCACTCGGCGGTGCCCTCGGCACGGTGGCGATCCTCATCAAGCAGGAACTGCTGCTGCCGATCGTCGGCGGCGTCTTTGTGCTCGAAGGCCTGTCGGTCATTCTGCAGGTCGGCTCGTTCAAGCTGCGGGGCAAACGCATCTTCAAGATGGCCCCGCTCCATCATCACTTCGAACTCATCGGCTGGGCCGAGTCGAAGGTGGTCACGCGATTCCTGATTCTCGCGATCATCTTTGCGCTCCTGAGCCTCGCCACGCTGAAGGTGCGGTGATGGCGACTCCCTTCAGCGTCCAGGGCCAACACGTCGTCGTAGTCGGCGCCGCCCGCAGCGGCCTGGCGGCGATTGATTTGCTGCAGTCGCGCGGGGCCCACGTGACACTTGCGGACGCAGCGGCCACGTTCGACGGCGCCGATGCGCTTCGGTCGCGCGGCGTGTCGGTCGAACTCGGGCCGCATCGCCCGGACCAGTTCACGAGCGCGAATCTGGTGGTGCTGAGCCCGGGCGTGCCGCCCGATCAGGATGCGATCGCGCGTGCCCGCGAGGCGGGAGTGCCGGTGATCGGCGAACTCGAGTTGGCATCGCGCTGGCTCAAGGGGCGGGTGGTGGCCATTACGGGCACCAAGGGCAAGTCCACGACGACCACGTTGACCTCGCGGATGTTGTCGGAAGGCAGTGTGGATGCGCCTGCCGGAGGGAACATCGGTGCGGCCTTGTCGGCGCAGGTGGACGCGTCCACCGACGCGACCGTCCATGTCGTCGAGTCGAGCAGCTTTCAACTCGAGACCATCGAGACGTTCCACCCGTGGATCGCCGTGCTGGTGAATCTGTCGGCGGATCATCTCGACCGTCATCACACGTTTGAGGCGTATGCCGCTGCGAAGGCGAGGATTTTTGAGAACCAGACGGCCGACGACTGGGCCGTGGTCAATGCCGACGACCCGGCGGCCCTGGCGCTCGCCGCCGGTGCACGGGCGCGACGGTTCGACTTCGGATTGCAGGCGCCGGTGACCGACGGCGTGACCGTGGAAGGGCCGTCGATTGTGCGCCGCGAACGCGGCACGAGCGCGCCGCTGGTGCCGCTGTCTGCGATTCAGGTGCCCGGCCGGCACCTGTTGAGCGATGTGCTGGCCGCGACGGCTGTCGGGTGCCTCGCCGGTGTGCCCGCCGATGCGATGGTGCGTGCGGTTGAAGGCTTCCATGGCCTGGCGCATGCGCTCGCGCGTGTGGGCACGGTCGAAGGCGTGACCTTTGTGAACGACTCCAAGGCCACCAACATCGTCTCGGCTACCCGTGCGATCGAGAGTTTTGAGCGCGACGTGGTGGTGATTCTTGGCGGGAAACACAAGGGCGGCCGGTTTGAGGATTTGCGCGATGTCGTGAAGGCGCGATGTGTCGCGGTGGTGGCGATTGGGGAAGCCACGCCGCTCGTGAACGCCGCGCTGTCGGATGTCGTACCCGTGCGGCAGGCCACGTCCATGGGCGATGCCGTGCGGCAGGCCTGGGGCCTGGCGCCGGTGGGCGGCACGGTGTTGCTGGCGCCTGCGTGCGCCAGCTTCGACATGTTCAGGGATTACGCCGCGCGGGGCGAGGCGTTTGTGGAGGAGGTTCGGCGACTGAGTGATGGACAGTCATCAGTACTGGCACCGCGGTAAAGAGCCAGCCGCTGGGAACACAGGCCGCCCCGGCCTGTGAGGTTGGTGTCTCTATCCGAGGCCCGGCTGATGACTGTCGATCGCTCAGGCGCCGCCGCTATTGTCGGCGTCGGGGGCCCCGTCCTGTAGGGCGGAGGCAGAAGTGCTGCACGGTGAGTGCAGAAGTGGGAAGTGGTGGGTAGCGATGGCGAGAACGCTGAAATCTGACAAGTGGCTGCTGTGGGCCACACTGGCATTGCTGGGCATCAGCCTGGTGATGGTGTTCTCCGCTTCGGCGCGGTGGTCGGACGTCCGATTCGACTCGCAGTACCGCTTCCTGCTCAAGCAGGCCGCGTTTGTGGGCGGCGGTCTCGTGCTGATGCTCATCGGCATGCGCGTGGACTACCACGTCTTCAAGAAACCGGTGATCATCTGGACGCTGGTCGGTACCACGCTCGTGTTCCTGCTCGCCGTGTTTGCGTTTGCGCCGATCAACGGCACCAGGCGCTGGATCTCGATTCCCGGATTCACATTGCAGCCGTCTGAAATTGCGAAGCTGACTGCCGTGTTCTTCACGGCGGCGCTGCTTGAGCGCCGCATGCACCGGATCGACGACCTGACGTATGCGTTGCTGCCAGTGGGGATTCTGGTTGCGGTGTTCTCTGGGCTGATCGTCATGCAGCCGGATTTCGGCACGTCCGCTGCGTTGGGCGGCGTGGTGCTGGCGATGGTCTTCGCGGCGGGGCTCTCGTTCCGCTACCTGGCGATCACGATCAGCGTCCTGCTGCCGCTGGCTGGTCTTGCGATCTACCTGGAGCGCTATCGCTTTGAACGGTTCATGATTTTCCTGGACCCGGAAAAGGATCCGTTTGGTCTCGGCTTCCAGCTGCGGCAGTCGCTGATCGCCGTCGGATCGGGCGGTCCGCTCGGGCGCGGATTCATGGAAGGCGTGCAGAAACTCTTCTACATTCCGGAGCCGCACACCGACTTCATCTACGCCGTGATCTCGGAGGAAACGGGCCTGATTGGCTCGACCGTCATCCTGGGATGTTTTGTCGTCATCGCGATGCGAGGCCTCCGGGCATCGATGAGTGCGCCTGACCGATTCGGCTCGTTGCTGGCGCTCGGCCTCACGGCGATGCTCGCGGCACAGGCCTTCGTCAACATGAGCGTCGTGATCGGCCTGCTGCCGACCAAAGGCATTCCGCTGCCGTTTGTGAGCAACGGAGGCTCGTCAATGCTTGTGAGCCTGTTTGCCATGGGCATCCTGCTCAACATCACCCAACACGCGTCGGCGGTGGACGCGGATGGCCGTGTGCAGCGCGTGGCAAGTGCGGTGACCACCGAAGATCCGCTCGGGGTGCGTGCATGACGCCGCGCCCGTTGACCGTGGTGATCGCCGGTGGCGGCACCGGCGGACACCTCTACCCGGGCCTCGCCGTGGCGCGAGCGTTGCTGGCGCGGCGTCCCGATGCGCGTGTGTCGTTTGCCGGCACCGCGCGGGGACTCGAAGCGCGTGTGGTGCCGCCTGAAGGATTCGACCTCGACATGATTCGCAGTGTCGGCATCAAGGGCAAATCGCTGATCGCGCGTCTGCGTGGCGCCTCGATCCTGCCCATCAGTTTCCTGGATGCCCTGCGCGTTGTGACCCGCCGCAAACCACACGTGGTCGTCGGCGTCGGCGGCTTCAGCTCCGGACCGATCGTCATGATGGCCGCCCTGCGCGGCGTGCCGACGATGGTGCTTGAGCAGAATGCGATTCCCGGATTGACCAACCGCTGGCTGGCGCCGTTTGTGCGAGCGGCGGCTGTGACCTATGACAGCACGCTGACCTACTTTCGCGGGAGGGGCTTTGTTGCAGGAAACCCAGTGCGTCCGGAATTCCTTCAGTCTCGGTCGGAACGTCATGCGGCGGACCAGCCGCCGAGGGTGCTGATCCTTGGCGGCTCCCAGGGCGCGCACGCAGTCAACGTGGCCATGGTGGCGACGGCACCGGAGCTGGTACGGCGGTGTCCACGCCTCGAAATCCTCCACCAGACCGGCACACGGGACCTGGAAATGGTCCGTGATGCCTACCGCACCGCAGGGCTGCCGGCGCGGGCTGAACCCTTCCTCGACTACGTCGCCGACGAGATGAGTCGCGCCGACGTGGTGGTGACCCGGGCGGGCGCCACCACGTTGGCCGAACTGGCGGCCCTCGGTGTGCCGGCGGTGCTGGTGCCGTTTCCGGCGGCAGCCGATGATCATCAGCGCCACAACGCGATGGCGCTTGTGCAACAGGGCGCGGCGGTGCTGGTAGAGGAGAAGACGCTCGCGACCGAGTCCGGCCGCGCGGCGTTTGTGGACATGCTCGTGTCGCTGACCGCTGATGCCTCGAAACGTGAGGCGATGCGGACGGCGATGCGCTCAATGGCGAAGCCTGATGCGGCCGACGTGATTGTGACGCGGCTTCTGGAGTTGGCCGCATGACGACGATGCTTGGGCGCACACGACGGATCCACTTTGTGGGGATTGGCGGCATCGGCATGAGCGGTATCGCCGAGCTCCTCGCCAATCTTGGGTACGAGGTGTCGGGATCCGATGCGAAGCGATCGGAGATCACCGACCGGCTCGCCGACCTCGGCGTGCGTGTCGCCGTGGGACACGCGGCGGCCAATCTCGGTAACGCGGATGTGGTGGTGACGTCGTCTGCGGTCGCCAAAGACAACCCCGAAGTGCTGGCGGCCAGGGCCACCCATGTGCCGGTGATTCCTCGAGCCGAGATGCTCGCGGAGTTCATGCGCCTGCGAACCGGGATCGCCATCGCGGGGGCTCACGGCAAGACCACCACGACGTCGATGGTGGCCCTCATGCTTGAGAAGACCGGCCTCGATCCCACGGCGGTGATCGGCGGCCGTTTGTCGGCATTCGGCAGCAACGCCCGGCTTGGCAGCAGCCAGTACATGGTGGCCGAGGCGGATGAAAGTGACCGGTCGTTCCTCCTGCTGTCGCCGGCGTTCGCCGTGATCACGAACATCGATCACGAGCACATGGAGAGTTACGGGACGTTCGAGAACCTCATCGACGCCTTCGTGCAGTTTGGCAACAAGGTGCCGTTTTACGGGGCGGTGATTGCGTGTATCGACGATCCGGTGGTGGCGGCGCTGCTGCCCAGACTCACACGCCGGGTCATCACCTACGGATTTTCAGAGGCCGCCGACGTGCGCGGCGAAGGCGCCACCAGCGACGGCCGGACAGCGCGATGTCAGGTCAGAACATTCAGCGGAACTGATCGGTCCACGCCGGAACGCGGGGAACTGGTCGTCGGCGTCCCCGGGCGACACAACCTGCTCAACGCACTCGCCGCTGCTGCGATGGGCCGCGAACTGGGAGTGCCGTTTGACCGCATCGCCGAGGCCCTGCGCGGCTTCCACGGGGCGGAGCGCCGCTATCAGATCCGCGGCTCGGTCAGCGGCGTCACGGTCGTGGACGACTACGGCCATCACCCGACGGAAATTGCCGCGGTGTTGCGCACGGCGCGCGAAGGCGCGCCAGGGCGATTGGTGGTGGCGTTCCAGCCGCACCGGTACTCGCGGACCCGCGACCTGCTCGCGGAGTTCGGACCGGCGCTCGGCCTGGCCGACGTGGTGGTGCTGACTGACATCTATGCCGCGAGCGAGGCCCCGATTGCCGGGATCTCGCTCGACAGCCTTGCCGCGGCGGTTCGTCCGCACGTGAAGGAACTGGTGCTGGTGCCGGCCGTGGGTGATCTCGCGGGCCATCTGGCGCTGATGGCACAGTCGGGCGACCTCGTGGTGACCCTCGGTGCCGGCTCGATCGGGCACGTGGCGGACCGCGTCGTCTCGCTGCTCCAGCAGATGGCCTCGGCGTCGCGTGCCGGGGAGGTGGTGTCGTGAGCACATCGCCAACGCCGCGACGGGGATTGCCGTCCGCACCGGCGGCGGTCGCGGACAAACGGTTCCGTCGCGCGGACGTGCGACCGGGCCGTCGTGGAAAGTGGCTGCGCGTGTGGCAGGTCGGCCGTGTGGTGCTGCTCATGGCGGCGCTGGCCGGTGTCGGCGTGTTCGCCTCGACCCGTGCGGTCGGTGCGCGGATTCTCGCCGTGGATGATCTCAGTGTCAGTGGGCACCATCACCTGACGCTGGGGGAAGTCGAGGCGCTGATCGGCGACGTGCGTGGCGAGAGCCTGCTCCTCGTGGATCTCGATCGCTTCCGGGCGGCACTGCTGGGCTCGCCGTGGGTCGCGGCTGTGACCCTGCGTCGTGTGTTGCCGTCCACCGTGGACGTGCACATCGTCGAGCGGGAGCCGGTCGCGATCGCGCGCATCGGTCAGCTGCTGTATCTCGTCGATGACGCCGGCGTGATCATGGACGAGTACGGACCGCAGTACCGGGATTTTGATCTGTCGATCGTCGACGGCATGGCGGCGCCGCGGACCGAGGAAGGCCCCCCGATTGACCCGAAGCGCGCGCAGCTGGTCGCGCGGTTTTTCCGGGAGCTCGATGTCCGGCCAGAGCTCAAGCGCGTGGTGTCGCAGGTCAACGTGGCCATCGAAGGCAACGTCGTCGTCATGCTCGCCGATGACACGACAGCACTGCATCTGGGGGACGCGCAGTTTGTGGAACGGCTGCAGACCTATCTGGATTTGACGCCCAGGTTTGAGGAGCGTGGGCGGCTGGTGGATTACGTGGACCTCCGGTTCGGCGACCGGGTGTTTCTGAAGGATCACAAGTAGGGAGAGCGCATGGGACGCAGAGAGCGGTACTTGGTCGGACTCGATGTGGGGACGTCCAAGATCTCGGCAATTGTCGGCGAGATGATGGACGACGGGACGGTCGACATCATCGGGATTGGACTCGCCGACTCGAAGGGGATTCGACGTGGTGTCGTGAACAACGTCGACTCTGCCGCTGAGGCGATCAAGAAGGCCCTCGACGAGGCCGAGCTGACCGCCGGCGTCGAGATCGACACGGTCCATCTCGCGTTGTCCGGTGCGCACGTCAAGGCCTTCAACAGCCGCGGCGTCGTGGCCGTGGCCGGCCGCAACCGCGAAATTGCCCGGGAGGATGTCAAAAGAGCGATTGATGCCGCTCGCGCCGTGGCCCTGCCGGCCGGTCGCGAGATTCTCCATGTGCTGCCGCAGGACTTCGTCGTGGACGACCAGGACGGGATCGCGGTGCCGGTGGGCATGACCGGATCCAGGCTTGAAGTGAACGTCCATGTCGTGACCGGCAGTTCGTCCTCGATGCAGAACATGGTCGCGTGTGTGAACCGCGCGGGTGTGGAAGTCGGCGACACCGTGTTGGAACAGCTGGCCGCGAGTGAAGCGGTGCTCACGCCTGACGAAAAGGAACTGGGCGTGTGTGTGGTGGACATCGGCGGCGGCACCACCGACTTCGCCGTCTTTGAACGCGGCAGCCTGTGGCACGCCGGCGTTCTCGCTGTGGGTGGAGACCACTTCACCAACGACATTGCGGTCGGATTGCGGATGCCGATTCCCGAAGCGGAAAAACTGAAGCGCCGATCCGGATGCGCGCTGACATCCCTGGTGCCCGAGGACGACACGATGGAAGTGGCGAGCATCGCCGGTCGCCGCTCCCGGATGATGCCTCGGCGTGTCCTCTCGGAAATCCTGCAGCCCCGCGCCGAGGAAATCTGTCATCTGCTCTGGGACGAGATTCGCAAGGCTGGATTTGAGAAGTCACTCAACTCGGGCATCGTGCTCACTGGTGGCGGGGCCATGCTCGAGGGCATGGTCGAGATCGCCGAGCAGATTTTCGACCTTCCGGTGCGCCGCGGCGCGCCCGAAGAGGTCGGCGGACTCGCCGACCACGTCAACAACCCGGCGTTTGCGACATCCGTGGGCCTCGTGATGTACGCGCATCGCAATCTGCAACAGGAACCCGAGCGCGTGGGCGCCGGGGCCATCGGCCGCCTGACGGGGCGGCTTCGTACGTTGTTCAAAGAGTTTTTCTGATTCGAGGGGAGATCGTTCGATGAATCCACTGACGCTGCTGGAACAGGGAGATGACAAATTGAGAATCCTTCTCGACGAAGAGGCGCGTGCCGGCGCCCGTATCAAGGTGATTGGCGTGGGCGGCGGCGGCAGCAATGCCGTGAACCGCATGGTGCAGGCCGGTCTGAGCGGCGTCGAGTTCATCGTCGCCAACACCGACCAGCAGGCGCTGGCGAACAGTCCGGCGCCGGTGAAGATTCAGCTGGGCCGTCTGCTGACCAAGGGGCTCGGCGCGGGCGCCGATCCCAACGTCGGCCGTGACGCCGCGCTCGAGGATACGGACAAGATTGTCGAGACGCTGCAGGGCGCCGACATGGTGTTCGTCACCACGGGTCTCGGCGGCGGCACAGGCACAGGGGCGGCACCGGTCATCGCGAGTCTCGCCAATCAGATTGGCGCGCTGACGATTGCGGTGGTCACCAAGCCCTTCAGGTTCGAGGGCCGACGCCGGGCCACGCAGGCGGAACGCGGCCTGAAGGAACTGCAGGACGCCGTGGACACGATGATCACGATTCCCAACGAGCGCCTGCTGACGACCGTCGGGCGGGACACGAGCATGTCCGATGCCTTCCTGACGGCCGACGATGTGCTGCGGCAGGCGATTCAGGGCATCTCGGATCTCATCCTGGTGCCCGGCATCATCAACCTCGACTTCGCCGACGTGAAGACGATCATGTCCCGCATGGGCATCGCCATCATGGGTACGGGTGTTGCGACCGGTGAGGGACGCGCGACCGCGGCGGCCACGGCTGCGGTGTCGAGTCCGTTGCTCGAGGACGCGAAGGTGGATGGCGCCCGCGGCGTGATCATCAACATCACGGGCGGACCGGACCTGACGCTGGCCGAAGTGAGCGAGGCCTCGGACATCATCTACAACGCGGCGCACGAGGACGCGAACATCATCTTCGGCGCGGTGGTGGATCCGAAGATGGAAGGCTCGGTCAAGATCACGGTCATCGCCACCGGGTTCGACCACGCCCACAATGCCGTGGCGCCGGCCGCGCAGTCTTCGATCCCGACGCCGATTGACCTGACGGCCTACAGCGCGCACCGCATCCTGGAGGAGGAGCGCAAGGTCGTGAACGGCGCGCCGCTGGGCGCGATCCGCCCGGCCCTGCCCGTCTCGCGACGTCCCGGCCTCGACCTGCCGGCGTTTGCGCCGGCACCGACGCCCGCTGCGCCGACCGCCGACACCGCCGCCGCCAGCCGCGGTGAACTCGCTCTCGACGCGCTCGACGACGACGCGTCGGCGCTGGATGTGCCGGCGTTCTTGCGACGACAGGAAGGATAGGCCGGCGGCGCGGGGCGGACTGCCGCCGGCATTGAGGATTGAGGATCGAGGATTGAGGATTGGCAATTGGGCTGCCAATCTTCAATTGCTGATTGCGGGATTGATTGTGGGATTGTGGATTGACGGATTGTGGGATTGACTGCGGACCGGCGGACTGCGGACCGGCGGACTGCCGACTAGCGGGCTCGCCTGCCAGCGCGGTTCTGCTTTGCCATGAGATGTGACGCGGAAAGAATCGCGCGCAGTTCCAACGACTCCGCGAGGAGAGGCTCCACGTCACTGGCCGCCGCCAGATGCGCGTTCTTGAGAAAGCGCAACCACCGACGGCTCTCGTCGGCTTCCTCGTAGGCAATGCCGATCTTCGATGTGAAGTCCGCGTGCGATCTTGCGACGCACGCTGAGCCATAGTTGGAATAGGCACTCGAAGCAGATCGCCTGAGTTGAAGCGCGATATCCCTGGACTCGAGTTCTCTCAGCATCGGAGCGGTCAGCTGTAACACACCAAGCGCAAACTGTTCGAGGCGCTCTTTGAGGGTCTCCGGCGACGTTGTGTTGTTCGGCAGTTTCATCTCAATCCCCAATCCCCAATCCCCAATCCTCAATCCTCAATAACGCAGGTACAATCTCCACAGCCATCTCCGATCGCTTCGTCTGCGTCGCAGACGCGGCGCGATCGTCTGTGGCGCACCCACATGCCCAAACGTCCCCCTCCACGTCGATACGGCGGCAAAGCGTCCGCCGGCGCGGCCGGTGATCGCCGCGCTGCAGCGATCGAGACGCTCGCCAAAGAGGTGGGCTTCGTCCGGAAGCCCCACGGCGGACGGATGCGCGTGGCCCTCGCGTTCCCGAATACCTATTTCGTCGGGATGTCGAACCTCGGGTTGCAGACGGTGTATCAGCTGCTGAACGCCGACGACCGGGTGGTGTGTGAGCGGGTGTTCCTGCCGGGGCGACAGGACCTCACGGACGACCGTCTCCGACGGCAGCCCCTCGTCACCATCGAATCGCAGACGCCGGTCTCGGACTTCGATGTCTTCGCGTTCTCGGTGTCCTTCGAGTGGGATTACACCAACGTTCTGACCATGTTGCGAATGGCAGGTCTCAAGGCGCGGGCGGTCGACCGGCATCATCGTGACCCGCTGATCGTGGTCGGCGGCGCCGTGACGTTCGTGAATCCCGAGCCCCTCGCGCCGTTCGCCGACGTCATCGCGGCCGGGGAAGGGGAGATGCTGGTGCCGGCCCTCGTCGAGGCATGGCACAGTGCGTCGGACCGGGACGACCTGCTCGACCGGTTGACCCAGGAACGCGGGTTCTACATCCCGAGTCTGTACGACGTCACGTACGACGGCCCCGGACGCGTCGCGGCGATCACGCCGAAGGCGGGGACGCGGGCGCCGGCGACGGTTCGGAAAGCCGCCATCAGGGCAACGGACCATGTGGATCCTCCTTCCACGCGCATCTTCACGCCCGACACGGAGTTCGGCGCGCGGTTCCTCATCGAAGTGGTGCGCGGCTGCGCGAACATGTGTCGCTTCTGCTGGGCCGGCTACAACTACCTGCCCGTGCGCCCATTTGACACTGCGCGCATCCTCGAACTGGCCGAGGCGGCCCGGCCGCACGCCACCCGCGCCGGGCTCGTGTCGATCGCGCTGTGTGATCACCCCGACATCGTGCCCATCCTCGAAGGCCTCGTGCGCATGGGCTACGGCATCAGCCCGGCGTCATTACGCATGGACGACCTCACGGAGCCTGTCCTTCGGCTGCTCCGCGAGAGCGGCGAGCGGTCGATCACCATTGCGCCGGAGACCGGGTCCGACCGTTTGCGCCGCGTCATCAACAAGACAGTGACGAACGAGGAAATCCTTCGACGCACGGACATGGTCTTTGCCGCAGGTTTCGAGAATCTGAAGCTCTACTACATGATCGGGATCCTGACAGAGACCGACGACGACCTCGTTGAAATCCGCGATCTCACGGTGGCCATGCGCGATCGCATGATGGTGTACGCTAGGGCACGCGGCGCCGTGGGGCGCATCGTGGCCTCCGTGAACCCCCTGGTCCCGAAGCCGGGCACGACGTATCAGTGGATGCCGATGACCGACACGGCGACCATTGACCAGAAGTCGAAACGGCTGCGCCAATTGGTGTCCGGCCTCGACAACGTCTACTTCAACATCAAGTCCGAACGGCACTCGTACTATCAGGGCCTGTTGTCCCTGGGCGACCGCCGTGTCTCTGATGTCATCGAACGCGCCGAGGCGAATGGCGGCAACTGGCGCGCGGCCGTGGCAGAGTCGCGCCTCGACGCCGACGCCTACCTGTACCGCAACAAGGAAGGCGATCCCTTCCTGCCGTGGCAGATCATCGACGGCGGCATGAAGGAATCCTTCTTCCGCACCGAGCTCGACAAGAGCCTGCGCGCCCAAGTCACCATGCAGCCACGACGAGCCACCTAGACCGCCTCGGCGAGTTCCAGCTCGTGTTCCTTGTACGCCTCGAGAATGATGTCGCGGAGCGCGTTCTGCGATGAGGCGTCCACGATTGGGCGCAGGATCGAGTAGCTGCGGCGTTCCCCGTTCATCGAATACTGGCGCGCCGGGAACGTCACGTTGCGGCCGCCGGTCTTGCGCTCCCAGATGCCGAAGCCGATGAGCTTGAGGCCGTCGAGCGGGCCTCCCGCAAAGTGCAGTTCAGCGTCGGCCAGCTTGCCGGGGGGATTGCCTTTGTCGTTCGGAACAAATGTGATGGTCATGTGTGCGCCTCCGTCGGAATGTCCGGGCACCCCTGATAAGGCAAACGTGAGACCAGTTCCGCGCCGCAGCGCGATGTCGCCGGAAACCTCGGGTAGAGTGGCGCTTATGTCTGATGTACCAACGGCGGACCGGGACGCCACGTGCTGGGATGTCCACGATGGTTGACCCATCGCCCACCTGGGCCTGGAATCCGACAACCGTGGGGGACGTGCTCCAGCAGTCCGACCTCGCGGTTGTCGCACAGCACGTGTTTTCCAGCCGGTCTCTTGAGTTCCGGCGTGAACCCGTCGGTGACTACGCGAAGCTCGCGACCCTGTTCGGAGTGGGTGAATCGGATGTCGTGCGCGTCAAGCAGGTCCACGGTCGCGTCATCGTCCACGTGCATCCGGGCGTGCCCTCGGCATCCGACCTTGAGGCCGACGCCGTCATTTCGACCGATCCGGCACGGGTGGCCTCGGTCCGTATCGCTGACTGTGTGCCCATCCTGATCGCCGATCGTCAGCATCGCGTGGTGGCGGCAGTTCATGCCGGCTGGAAGGGCACGTGCGGGGCAATTGCACAGGCGACCGTGGCTGCGATTGAAGAGCTGGGCGTGTCTGCCGCCGACCTTGTGGCGGCCATTGGCCCGAGCATCGGTCCGTGTTGTTACCAGGTCGATGGTCGCGTGCGAAACGCGTTCCTCGCGATGACCCCGGACGCGTCCGATTGGATGAGTCAGGACGGTATCGAGCGCTGGAAGCTCGACCTCTGGAAGGCCAACGCGGACCAGCTCGCCCTTGCTGGCGTCCCCTCGTCGTCTATCCACGTGGCCCGTCTCTGCACGGCCGACAACCTTGACCGGTGTTTCTCGCATCGGGCTGAGGGGGCGGCGACGGGACGCATGGTCGCGGCGATCAGGTTGCGGGCGTAAGTCGCGCGGCGCGCTGAGCGAGGCTCGTCGCGCCAAGGCGTTCGCAAAGTGCAGGAAAGCCGGGCCGTGGACCGGTCCAGCGAATCGCATCAACCGAAGGGAACGCAGCCGCATCACGGCGCAGCGTCGCGAGTTGCTTGAACAGGTCCCCCTGCGGCCGGTATTCCGCAAGCGTGGCCGCCAGTTGGGCCGCGCCGCGAACCTGGACCGCCCACTGGTGGTGGTCATCCGGGATCTGCTCAATGGTGCCGTAATGCGCGAGCACCGCAGCCGCTGACTTTGCGCCCCATCCAGGAAGGCCCGGATACCCATCCGCGGAGTCGCCTGTCAGCGCGAGGTAGTCCGGAATGGACGCGGGCGGCACACCGAACTTCTGCCGCACGCCGTCCGCATCACGAATCACGCGTGCGCGCCGATCAAACTGCACCACCCGCGTGTCCACCACCGACTGCGCGAGATCCTTGTCCGGCGTGCAAATCAACACGCGGCTGACCCGCGGGTCGGCCGCCGCAATCGCCGCACCTGCCGCCAGGCCATCGTCGGCCTCGAACTCGATCATCCGCATCACGGTGATGCCCATCGCCTCGAGCGCATCTTCAAGCGGATGAAACTGCGCCCAGAGTTCCGGCTCGATGCCGTCGCCAGTCTTGTAGCCACGCCACAGGTCGTTCCGGAACGACTCGATGACATGGTCAGTGGCCACAGCGATGTGCGTCGCGCCGTCGCCGAGCATGCCCAGGATGGACCCGAGCACACCCCGAATGGCCCCGACCTCCACGCCATCTACAGACTGCGCCCGCGGCGCGCCGTAGTAGTGCCTGAAGAGTTCGTAGGTCCCGTCAACGAGGTGCACGTTCATGGGTGTGGCCCGTCAATAGTACAATCCCCCTGCCAGCCTGCCAGGAAGATACGCGCGTGAATAAGTTCGCAGTCCTCGTGTGCCTCGTGGTGACCGCCGGGGTGGCCGTGTGGGCGCAAGCTCCGACTTCGCAGGCCCCACCGCAGCCGCCGCAGTTCCGCGCGTCGGTGGACCTGATGCGCGTGGATGTCACAGTGCTGGATCGCCGCACGCGGAAGCCGGTCCGTGGACTCACGGCGGACGATTTTGAGGTCCGTGTCGGGGGGCAACTCCAGTCGATTCAGGCCGTCGCCGAGGTCGAGACGGGCGCCCGTGCGCTCACCAGGCCCGCCTGGAACACCACGGCCGCGCGCGACATCATCACCAACGACGTCTCCGCGTCACGGTTGATTGTGATCGTGCTGGACGATGTCAGCGGCGGTGCGTGGCACCGGCAGGCGGGGAAGAAGGTGGCGCACGCCATCGTTGATGGACTGGGACCAGATGACCTCGCCGCTGTGGTGTTCGTGAATCGGACTGATCGCAGTCAGGATTTCACCGCAGACCGCACGTTGCTTCGGGCGGCGATCGAAGCGTTTGATCCACTGTTGAATTTCCGCTTTGCCGCGCCCAATGCCCCCGGCACGATCAGGAACGTCCGGGAGTTTCTGGCGCAAGTTCCGTCCTACAGGCGGGCCATCATGGTGGTCGCGTCGCGTGGGTACGGGTGCAGCGGTATCGGACCATCGACCTGTTCGGCAGATCCCAATTGGTACTGGCTGCGCGATGCCGGGCTGCTTGATACAGACCCCGAGGGCTCCACTGACGCCGTGCAGGCCGGCAGCCGGCTCGGCCACGTGCCCATCCACTTCTTCACGACGATCGGTCTTGAGGTTCAGATGAACCGCACTCGTCGCGACAACATCGAAGACATGCTGACATTGGCGCGCGTTGCCGGCGGCCGTGCCATTGTCGAGCACAACGCGCCGGCGCTTGAAGTGCCGGCCGTGATGGAAGAGCTCGCTGCGATGTATGCGATTGCGTACCGCCAGGAATTCCCGCTCGATGGCAAGCTGCGATTCGCCGACGTGAAGGTGCAGCGAGACGATGTGATGGTGATGCCGTCGAGTGGGGCGTTCAGAACCGCCCGTGAGCGCGATGACGAGGCAAGGCGGACGGTGACGCAATCACGCGGGTCGGGCCTGCTCAACGCGGCGACGTCGCCCTTGATGGCGGGAGCCCTGCCGCTGCGCGCGTCGGTGATCGCGCTCGTGCGTGCCGGTGCGAAGACCCACCCGGTGGTACTCACCCTTGGGTTGCCGACGCCGACTGTCGTTGGCGCCTCGACACAATTCACCGTTCGGGGTTTTGTGTATGACGGCGAGGGCCGACGCCAGCTCTCGACGCTTGATCAGCAGTTGACCGTGGCGACGGGCGCGCAGGCGCACGATCTGGCCGAAGTGGTGTTTCGTCTCGATTTGCAGCCGGGGCGTTACAACTTTCGAGTGGCGGTCGAGCAGGCGTCCGGGCAGCCGGACGTGGCCGGACCTGCGGGTTCGGCGCACCTCAGTGTGGCCGTGCCGGATGCGGCGCGTGGTCCGTTGTCCCTCTCGGGGCTCGCAATCGGCCGCGCCGAAGGCCGTCCCATTGGCGGTCGCGATGCTCTGAGTGACGTGCTGCCGTTTGCGCCGACGACCGTGCGCACGTTTGCCACGACCGACCGCGTGGGCGCATTGCTCCGTGTCTACCAGGCGAATCGTACTCCAGTGGACGCGACGGCCACGACCGAAGTCGTCAACACCGCCGACGTCGTCGTGGCGACGACGACGCGGACGATTCCAGCGGCGCAGTTTCAGCCGGGTGTGGGCGTGGATCATCCGTACGAGCTGCCGCTGGAGGCACTCCCTTCTGGGGAGTATTTGCTGCGAGTCACGGTCACTGGCGGGAAACACATGGCGCATCGCGACGTGCGGCTCACGGTGGGGTGATTCAGCCCCGCGGTAGAAAACCGCCATGCGTGTCACGGCGGCGGTACTCCTGTGTGCTCTGGCGGCGGCGTGTGGCGGTGGGGCGGCGGCGCCGGCAAGTGGGGGAGGCGCAGGTACGACCGAACCCCGGTGGTGACGCTGGTGAAGGTGCATCCGCTGCGCCTGCGGTTGTCCATCCCGGAACGGGAGGCCTCGTCTGTGCGGCTCGGTCTGGCTGTCCGTGTGCGACTGGAAGGCGACACGACCACTCACCCAGGACGAATCGCGAGGATCAGCCCCGCGATCGAGGAGTCGAGCCGAACACTGAGCATCGAATCGGAAGTCGCGAATCCGACGGGTACGCTACGGCCCGCCGCGTTTGCGAACGCCGAGGTTGTCACGGAGAGCACCGAGGACACGATTCTGGTTCCCGAGACTGCCCTCGCGAGTTTGCTTGCATCGACAAGGCCGATGTCGTGCCCGAGGGGAAGGCCCGCGAACGGCGCGGAACGTCTCGACGCTCCATCGCGGTCGTCGTGATCGGCGGACAGTCGTTGTCGCTGATGCTGACGTTGCTCGTTACGCCGGTGGCGTATTCGTTGTTTGATGACCTGCGTCTGCGGGTGGCGGGGCTACGTAGTACAGAATCCGCTGACATGAGTCACATTGCGTGATCGCATCACCCTTGCGGACCTGCTGTTCGACGTTGGGGCGCAGGCGGACGTTGCAGCCGGTGCAGATGCCGTTGACCATGGCTGAGACAGAGAGGCCTTTGCGGTTCTTCGCAATCTGATCGTACTTGGCGAGCACCGGTGCAGGAATGGCCGGGAGAGCCGTTGCGCGTTCACCGGCCAGGCGGGCGAGCTCTGCGTCCAGGGTGGCCCGTTCGGCGCGGAGCGCGACGCGGTCCTTCTCGACGGCGGCTGTCGTGTCTTTCAGAGCGGCCTCCGCGGCTGCCTTTTCAGCGGCGAGCCCTTCGGCAGCCTCCATCAGCGCGTACACTTGATCATCGAGCGCAGCCTTCGAGGCCTGGGCTACCTCGATTTCGTGGTTCAGCGCGTGGAACTCCTGATTGGTCTTGACCGCCGCCTTGTGGTCCTCGAATTTGGCCATCCGGCCGTCGATGAGGGCGGTTTCCTTCTCAAGGGCGCGTACGGCGGCGGCGTTCTCGGCCTGTCGTGCCTTGACCCCGTCCAGCACCGCCTTCGCCGCGGTAATGGTCTTGTCGAGCGCCTTTTCGAGCGCCGGCATTTCGGCCACGCGCTTCCGCGCCACATCCGCCGCAGTATCAAGCGCCTGCAGCGCGATTAGAGAAGTCAGAGCGTCAAGCATCAGGCATTAGTCTACAGTGCCTGATGCGCTCAATCCTCAATCCTCAATCACGGGCCGGCCGAAGGCCGGTATTAGTGGGCCCTCCAGGACTCGAACCTGGAACCAACCGGTTATGAGCCGGCCGCTCTAACCATTGAGCTAAGGGCCCGTAGCAGCGCCTGTGGCGCTGCATTGAGGATTGAGGATTGAGGATTGAGGAGGGAGGATTGGCAATTGTTCGATTGTTGGATTGAGGATGTGATGGGGGAATTGTCGGATCAATCCCTCAATCCGCAATTGAACAATTGCCAATCCTCAATCCTCCTTCCTCAATCCTCAATAACAGTACCGCGCCCTCAGCGCCCTTCGAGAAACGGCTTGAGCCGGCGCGACCGCGACGGATGACGCAGCTTGCGCAACGCCTTCGCTTCGATCTGCCGGATGCGCTCACGGGTGACCGCGAAGCTCTGGCCGACCTCCTCGAGCGTGTGCTCCGAGCCTTCACCGACACCGAAGCGCATCTTGATGACGCGTTCTTCACGCGGCGTGAGCGTGCGCAGCACGGAGTCGGTCTGCTCCTTGAGGTTCAGGTTGATCACCGACTCGGCGGGGGAGAGGACGTTCGTATCCGGGATGAAATCCCCAAGATGTGAATCCTCCTCTTCGCCGATCGGCGTTTCGAGCGAAATGGGCTCCTGCGCGATCTTCAGGACCTTGCGGACCTTCGACACGGGGATGTCCATGCGCTGCGCGATTTCCTCCGACGACGGCTCGCGGCCGAGTTCCTGGACGAGCGCGCGGGACGTGCGGATGAGCTTGTTGATCGTTTCGATCATGTGGACCGGGATGCGGATCGTGCGCGCCTGGTCGGCAATGGCGCGGGTGATCGCCTGGCGGATCCACCACGTGGCGTACGTCGAGAACTTGTAGCCGCGGCGGTACTCGAACTTGTCGACCGCCTTCATCAGGCCGATGTTGCCTTCCTGAATCAGGTCGAGGAACTGCAGGCCGCGGTTCGTGTACTTCTTGGCGATCGACACGACGAGGCGGAGGTTGGCTTCGACCAGCTCCTTCTTCGCCTGTTCGGCCTGCGCTTCGCCTTCGAGAATCGTCCGGAGCATCAAGGTCAGGTCGTCTGCCGGCTGCTCCAGCTTGAGCGCCATCGTCTTGATTTCCTTCTTGAGCTCTTCCTTGTGCTTCAGGAGGATCTTCTTCTCTTCCTCGCGGAGCTTCTTCTTGCTCTTCGGGTCGAGCTTCTGATCGATCTGGCGCACTTCGCGCTGCTTCCACTGGATGTCTTCCACGGCCGACTTCAGGCCGTCGATCAGTCGGCGTTTCACCATCTCGGTGAATTCGATCTTCCGGATGGCGATCGTTACCGCCACTTTGGCGCGGCGGATCTTCCAGCTGGCCTTGACGTACTTCTTCTTGTCGGTCTTCGCGACGTCGGCGAACTTCTCGGCCACCTTGACCGCGTTCTCCTGGGCGAGCCGGACGGCGTCGATCTGCTTCTCGAGCTGCTTGCGGCGGCGTTCGAGCTTCTCGTCCGTGATCTCTTCCTCGTTAAAGACGACCAGCTCGCGGATGGTGCGCTCGCCGCGTTTGAGCTGCTCGCCCATCTCGATGACCTCCTGGGTCACCTTCGATGTGCGGGAGATCAGCTTCATGACCGTGAGCTTGCCGCACTCGATGCGCTTCGCGATGGCGACTTCGCCTTCGCGCGTCAGAAGCGGAACAGTGCCCATCTCGCGCAGGTACATGCGGACGGGGTCGTTCGTCTTGTCGAGGACGCCGGGCGTGAGGTCGAGGTCGCCGCTGGGCCCGCCACCTTCGGTGTCGTCCGCGCTGCCGCCCTTGTCGTCGCGGTAGCTCTTTTCGGAGTCCACGACCTCGATGCCCGCGCTGTTGAGCGCGCTGAACAGGTCATCGAGTTCTTCCGCGGAGGTCACGTCGGCGGGCAGGAGTTCGTTGATCTCCTCGTACAGGAGATACCCCTTCTCCTTGCCCATCGCCATCAACGCACGGATTTCGTCAAACTTTTCCTCAATCGACAAGGTCCCTACTCCTTCAACGCTTCGAGCCGCTGCAGCAGCTCCAACTTCTTCGCCCACAACGTCGCGAGCCGGCGATCGGTGTCGTCGCCTGCCCGTGTGCCGGCTTGCAGCCGGTCAATCTCGTCCTGCACCTCAGCGCGCTCGCGTTCGAGGCGACGCCGCTTGAGGGCGTTCACACAATCCGGCGGAGGGGCCGCCGCTTCCGCGCTCGCGGCTTTCGCCACCAGCGCCTGTTCTCCCTCGCTGAGCCGCTCCTTGAGCAACTCAGGCAACACATCGGTCGGCACAGCCGCCAGACTGCGGGCCAGCTCAAACACCGGCGCCGACACCAGACCAATCAGGTCATCCGGCTCCAGTTGCGCCAGCGCGTCGAGGCCCTCAACCGGCCGATGGACCAGCGCCCACAACAATCCCTGCTCCGCGTCGAGCACCCGCACCCGCGAGGGGAGTGCGACTGCCGGTGGCTCCGTCTTCTTCTGAGCCGCCGCCTTCCGAATCTCGTCGCGGACCACGCTCTCCGTGATGCGCGCCTTGTGCGCCAGGCGATCCGCAAACTGATCGCGCGCCGCCGGGTCGGGAATCGTCGCCGCCACCGTCAGCATCTGGCCGATGAACGTCCGCCGGCCATCGGGCCGGTTCAGGTCCACCCGCTCCGCCGCGCGGTCGAGCAGGAACTCCAGATACGAGCGGGACCCCTTCAGGCGCTCGACATACGCACGCCCACCCTCGTTCCTGATGAACGTATCGGGGTCGCTGCCTGACGGCAGCAGGGCCACATTGACCTGGAATCCTTCCGCGACCAACAACTCGGACGTCCGCGCCGCCGCCCCCTGTCCGGCCGCGTCCGGGTCAAAACTGAGAACGATCTTCGGGGCAAACCGTTTCAACAGCCGCGCCTGGGTCACCGTCAGCGCCGTGCCGCTGGATGCCACCACCGGCTGCACCCCGGCCTGCCACACCTGTGCCAGGTCGAAGTAGCCCTCAACCAGCACACAGTAATTGTGCTTCCGAATGGCCCCTTTCGTCACGTCCAACCCGTACAGGGTCCGGCCCTTCGAATAAATGGGGGTTTCCGGCGAATTCAGGTACTTGGGGACCTGTCCCTCGTCCATCGCCCGGCCGCCGAAGGCCACCAGGGACCCGGTATCCCGCCGGATGGGGATCATCAGCCGGTTCCGGAATCGGTCCACCACCCGCCCATCGTCGCGCTGCATGACCAGGCCGGACTTTACCTGGAGGGCCAGGGGGACCTTCCGATCCGCAAAGAGGCTGGTCAGGGTGTCCCGGCCGGCGGCCGGGGCAAACCCGTAGCCGAATGTCTCGACACTGGCGGGGGTCAGGCCCCGCTTGTCGAGTTCCCGCTTCGCGCGGACCCCACCCGGCGTGTCCAGTTGCTCGCGGTAGAACGCCAGGGCATCCTCGTGCAGCTTGACCAGCGCTTCGCGCTCGGCCGACGCCACGCGATCCTCGGCCCCATCCACGCCTTCCGGAATCGTCATGCTCGCGCGCTGCGCGAGGAGCCGCACGGCTTCCGGAAACGTGATCTTCTGGTGCAGCTCGATGAACTTCAGGACATCGCCGCCGACGCCGCACCCGAAACACTTGAAGATGCCCTTGTCCTTGAGCACGTTGAAGGACGGTGTCTTTTCCGTGTGGAACGGACAGAGCCCTTTCCAGTTGGTGCCCGCCTTCTTGAGCGGCGTCACTTCTCCGATGATGGTGACGATGTCGGTTTGGGCCTTGAGGTCGTCGAGGAAGCCCTGCGGAAAAAGCGCCATCAGTCCTTCAACTCCACGATGGTCGCCCCGTTGCCGCCTTCGTTGTCGGGCGCCGGGCTGACCGATGCCACGAGTGGATGTTCCCGGAAGTACTTTGTCATCGCGTCGCGCAGCTTCCCGGTCCCGTGCCCGTGCACGATGCGCAGGCGCCGGCTGTCGGAGAGCAGGGCCGCGTCGAGGAACTTCTCCGCGTCGTCGGTGGCCTGTTCGACGGTCTTGCCGATGATCATCAGCTCGCGCACGGCGGAGGCGAGTCCCGCGCTTGAGGGCACGATGACGCCGCCACCCGAGCGTGGGGCCGTCTCGCGTTTTCCCGCGTGTTGCAGATCGCGCCACGCGACCTTCATCCGTTTGCCCCGCACATCGATCTCGGCATGTTTGCCTGAGACGGACGTGACCGTGCCCTTCGATCCGAACGCCGGCACAAAGACCTGATCGCCGGTCTCGGGGGCGCGGTCCAACGGCGTGTGGGTGTCGGCGGTTGCCGGCACGAGTGGTTGAGCGACGGATTCGAGCGCTGCGCGGCCCTGGACGCGCAGGTGGCCGATCTCCCCGGTGGAGAGCGGGCGTTGCTCAGCCTTGTGCACCAGGGCCTCAGCCTTGGTCTTGACCTGGGCCACGACGCGATCGACTTCGGCGCGGGCTTCGCGCAGCTTCTCGTTCAGGCGGTCGTCGAGGCGTTTGCGCAGCACTGCCTCACGCTCGGTGACGTGTGATTCGCGCGCGAGGATCTTCGCGCGTTCGTCCGCCACGCGCTTCCGTTCGTCCGCAAGCTGTTGCCGTTCGCGATCGAGGACCGCGAGTTCCTGGTCCACGCGTGCCAGATGTTCGGCGAGTTGGGTCTCGCGCGATGAACGCCGCGCGCGAGCCGCGGCGATGACTGTCGACGGCATGCCGAGGCGTTCCGCGATTTCCAGCGCGAGACTGCGGCCCGGAGCGCCGTAGAGGAGGCGGTACGTCGGCGCGTACGTCCCGGAGACAAACCCCATCGCCGCCGCCTGAATACCCTCGGTCGTCGCCGCAAACGTCTTCAGCCCGTCATCATGTGTTGTGGCAATGACCAGCGCGCCGCGGCGGCGGAAATGGTCGATCACCGCCGTGCCGAGCGCGCCGCCTTCGATGGGATCGGTGCCGCCGCCCACTTCATCGAGCAGCACCAGTGCGGGCAACGCCAGCGCGCGCTCCATCTCCACCAGGTGGGCGATGCGGGCGGAGAACGTCGACAGACTCGCCGCGATCGACTGCTCGTCGCCAATGTCCGCAAAGATCGACGTAAACGGCGTGAACGCGCTTCCGGGCTCAACCGGGATGTGCAAGCCGGCCTGCGCCATCAGCGCGAGCAGTCCCGCCGCCTTGAGTGCGACCGTCTTGCCGCCCGTGTTCGGGCCGGAGATCACCAGTGCCCGCATCGGGGGAACGAGCACGATGTCGTTGGCGACCACGAGCTCGGAGGCGATTTTCCCGGAAATCGCCTCCGAGCTCATTTGTCCCAACAACGGATGACGGGCCCCAAGAAACTCCAGCCGTCCGTCGGTGGTCAGCCGGGGCGCGACGGCCTGGTGGCGCTGTGCCAGGCGCGCCTTGGCCTGAATCAGATCCAGCGCGGCCGCCACGTGCAACGTGTGCTCGAGGTCGGCGGCGCGCAGGCGGTAGGCGTCCGTCAAGGCGAGCAGGATGCGGAACACTTCCGCCTTCTCGCGGTCGGCGAGCGCCACGATCTCGTTGTTGGTCTGCACCGTGGCCATCGGCTCGAGGTACAGCGATGCGCCACTCGCGGAACTGCCGTGCACAATGCCGGGAATGGCGTGCTGGTGTTCGGCGCGGACCATCACCACGTACCGGCCACCGCGGTCGACGACGATCTGGTCCTGGAGATATTTCGCCGTGTCGCGCCCGCGGGTGAGTCCCTCGAGGGTGGACCGCAACTTCGCCCGATAACGCCGCAAGGCGTCACGAATATCGCGCAATGCGGGACTGGCATCATCGGTGACGTCGCCCGATGGCGTGATGGCGCGGCGCGTCCGTGAGGCCTCGTCGGCAAACGACGCGGCGGCCGACACCAGATCACCAAGCAGCGGCGCCGTCGTGCCCAGCCGGCGAATCGTCTGACAGGCGTCGTCGACCGAGTCCACAAACGTGGCGAGGCCAACCAGCGCGATTGGCTCGAGGGGTTGCCCGGCGATCGCCAGCGCGTCCAGGATGTCGAGCAGCGCCTCCGGCGCCTGAATCGACAGCGATCCGCCGTCAGCGAGCAGGCGCACCGCTTCAGACGTGGTGTCGAGTTGTACGCCGACCTCGACCGCGTCCGGCGAAGGTTCGAGCGCGAGCGCAGCGGCGCGTCCGAGCGGCGTCAGCGTCTGGAACGCCAGCACTTCCCGAATGCGATCGAACTCGAGCGCGCGGAGGACAGCGGGTTGCATGGGCCGGTACCCCGGTCATCCGGGGAGCCTGCAATTATCGCACGGAGTTCAGGGGATAATCCGCGGTGATGAGCGGTGACGTGTGCAGGTGAGCGGCCGTTATGCGGTAGTGGTGGTCGGCATCGGGTTTGCGTCGTCGTTTTTCCTCCCGGAATAGCTCCGCGATGCCGGCCTTCGTGAGGCCGCGCTTGGAGGCTGCCTGAGTGGGCCGGTGGGGTGCGACGCGGATTTGTATCTCGACGGCGTCGACAACGACGACGGCGGTCAGGCGGTGACAGGGATGGAGTGCTCCGAGTCTAGGTGGTCTTCAGCAACTGGACGTCGAGCGAGATCTTGATCTCGTCGCCGACGAGCACGCCGCCGGTTTCCAGTGCGGCGTTCCAGGTGAGGCCAAACGCCGTCCGGCTGATCTTGGTGGTGGCGGTGAAGCCACTCTTCTGGTTGCCCCAGGGATCCTTCTGGGTGCCCTCAAATTCGACATCGAGCACGACTTCCTTCGAGGTGTCCTTGATCGTCAGGTCGCCGACGAGCTGAAACGTGTCTCCGGAGATCGCCTGCACGCGGCGGCTCTTGAACGTGAGCACCGGGAACTTCTCGACGTCGAAGAAGTCGGCGGAGCGCAGGTGGGCGTCGCGTTTGTCCTCGCGGGTGTCGATGCTGGCGGCGTCAATGGTGACGTCGGCGGCGGCCTGGCTGAAGTCGCCGTCGGCGAAGGTGACCGACCCGGTGACACCCGCGAATCGTCCGCGAACGGTCGAAATCATGAGGTGTTTGACGGCGAAGCCGACTTCGCTGTGGGAGGCGTCGATGGTCCAGGTCGAGGTGGCGGGTGCGGTCCGGGTGGTCATGGGAGCTCCTTCGGTTGGATGTAATTCGTGATAACGACTATAGCCTTCACGATTACCGTCGAGCCTGTCAAGCCCCGGACTGCGGACCAGCGGACCGTTTGCCGGTTAGAATAGAGGGTCGCAGTTTGGGTCTGGACCCCAGCCTATGTCGGAACTCGAAACCGGAATTCTCGTCGCCTACTTCTTCGTCCTGAGCATCCTCGGCATTTACGGATGGCACAGGTACTACCTGGTGTACGAGTACATGAAGAACAAGCATCGGGTGCCCGGGCCGCCGCCGATGGCCGACCTGCCGGTGGTGACGATTCAACTGCCGATTTTTAACGAGATGTATGTCGTCGATCGGCTGATCGACGCCGTCTGCGAGGTCGACTATCCGAAGGACCGGATGGAGATCCAGGTGCTCGACGATTCGACCGACGAGACGCGGGAGATCGCGGCGGCCGCCGTGCAGCGGTATGCGGCGCTCGGGTTCGACATCCACTATCTCCATCGCACCGATCGCACCGGCTACAAGGCCGGCGCGCTCGACGAAGCGATGAAGGTGGCCCGCGGCGAGTTCATGGCCATTTTTGATGCGGACTTTGTGCCGCCTCCGGATTTCCTGATGAAGACCATCGGACATTTCCAGAACCCGAAGGTCGCTGTGGTTCAAGCGCGCTGGGGCCACATCAACGCCTCCTACTCGCTGCTCACGAAGATCCAGACGATTCTGCTCGACGGGCACTTCGTGCTCGAACACGGTGGCCGCAACCGTGCCGGCTGCTTCTTCAACTTCAACGGCACCGGCGGCGTGTGGCGTCGCAGCGCGATCGGCGACGCGGGCGGCTGGCAGCACGACACGCTGACCGAGGACCTCGACCTCAGCTATCGCGCGCAGCTGCGCGGCTGGCAGTTCCTGTTCCTGCCCGACCTGGTGACCCCTGCGGAAGTGCCGGTCGAAATGAACGCCTTCAAGTCGCAGCAGCATCGCTGGGCGAAGGGCAGCATCCAGACCTGCCGCAAGGTGCTTCCCGCGATCCTCGCGTCGGACCTGCCACGTAAGGTGAAGGTCGAGGCGTTTTTCCATCTCACCGCCAACTTCAATTACGTGTTGATGTGTGTGCTGTCGGTGCTCATGTTCCCGGCGATGTGGGTGCGGTACAACATGGGCTGGACCGAGATGCTGCTCATCGACCTGCCGCTGTTCATGGCCGCCACCGCGTCAGTGGCCAACTTCTATCTTGTGTCGCAGCGTGAGCTCTACACCGACTGGAAGGCGCGTGTGAGATACCTGCCGATCGTCATGTCGATCGGTATCGGCCTCGCGGTCAACAACACCAAGGCGGTGTTTGAAGCGCTCTTTGGCGGTCCCGGCGAGTTCGCCCGCACGGCCAAGTACGGCATTGCGAACAACAAGGACGGCTGGCAGGGCAAGAAGTACCACCAGACCATGGCGGTACAGCCGATGATCGAAGTGGCGCTGGGGCTGTACTTCACCTACACCGTCATCTACGCCCTCTCCCATGGCATCTACGGCACGTTGCCGTTCCTGGTGCTGTTCCAGTTTGGTTTCCTCTACACAGGTGTCATGTCGCTGCTCCAGCAGTGTGGTGACGATGTGTTGTTGAAGGCGCCGCAGATTGCGGACTAGCTGCACGTAAGGACGTCCGGACCCATGTCGACCGCCACACCCGTGAAACCCAAGGCCGGACTCGAGGATGTCGTCGCCGGCGAATCCGCAATCTGTTACATCGATGGCGATCGCGGGGTGTTGTCCTACTGCGGGTACGACATTCACGATCTGGCGGACATGGATCATGGCGTGTCGTTTGAGGAGTGCTGCTTCCTCCTGTGGCACCGGCGCCTGCCGTCGCGCGCCGAACTGGGCGATCTGCAGACGCAACTGGCGGCTGCGCGCATCCTGCCGGAACCGATTCTGCGCGCGATGAAGTCGATGCCGCAGGTGGATGGCATGGACGCCCTCCGCACCCTGACCTCGATGCTGGGTCACTTTGATCCCGAGACGGCCCTCTCGACGCCTGAGGCCAACTACCGCAAAGCGGTGCGGCTCACTGGGCAGATGTCCGCGTTGGTCGCGACGTGGGGACGGATGCAGGCGGGCGGCGGTCACATCGATCCGGATCCGGCACTCGGCCACGCCGCCAACTTCCTCTACATGCTCACCGGCACGCGCCCGTCGGCGCTGGCGGCGCGCGCGTTTGACGTGTCGCTCGTGCTGCACGCCGACCACGAACTGAATGCGTCGACGTTTGCGGCGCGTGTCTCGGCCGCCACCCTCACCGACCTCCACTCGGCCATCGTCGGTGCCATCGGCGCGCTCAAGGGCCCGCTGCACGGCGGGGCGAATGCCGAAGTGATGACGATGCTTCTTGAGATTGGGCAGGACGCCGGCGTCGAACGGGCCGAGGCCTTCATTCGCGCAAAACTGGCGCGCAAGGAAAAGATTTCCGGCTTCGGCCACCGCGTGTATCGCACCGAAGATCCCCGCGCGACGCATCTGCGACGTTTCTCCCAGTCGATCGGCCAGAAGGCCGGTCAGCCCCAGTGGTACGCGATGTCCGAGCGCATTGAGCAGGTCGTCAAGGCCGAGAAGAAGCTCAATCCGAACGTCGACTTCTACTCGGCGTCGATGTTTTGTTCACTGGGCATTTCCATCGATCTCTACACCCCGATCTTCGCGGTCAGTCGCATCTCCGGGTGGACGGCCCACGTGCTCGAGCAGTATCAGAACAATCGTCTGATCCGTCCGCGCACCGACTACATCGGCCCCGTGTATCCGCAACAGGTGTTGCCGATCGAACAGCGCTAGGAGTCCGGAATACATGGACCAGCGCCTGATTCGCAATTTTTCGATCATCGCCCACATCGACCACGGCAAGTCGACGCTGGCCGACCGTCTGCTTGAGACCACCGGCGCGCTCCAGGCGCGCGAGATGGAGGCCCAGGTCCTCGACTCCATGGACCTGGAACGCGAGCGCGGCATCACGATCAAGGCACACGCCGTCCGGTTGACCTACAAGGCCGACGATGGGCAGACGTACATGCTGAACCTGATCGACACGCCGGGGCATGTGGACTTCGGCTACGAGGTCACACGGTCGCTGGCGGCGTGTGAAGGGGCATTGCTGCTCGTGGATGCGTCGCAGGGCGTCGAGGCCCAGACACTGGCCAATGCGTACCTCGCCGTTGAGAACAACCTCGAGATCATTCCGGTCATCAACAAGATCGATCTGCCCGGCGCACAACCGGATGAAGCCAGGCGGCAGGTCGAGGAAATCATCGGCCTCGATGCCGACCACGCCATTCTGGCCAGCGGCAAGACCGGAGAAGGCGTGCACGACATCCTTGAGGCGGTTGTGCGCCGCCTGCCGGCGCCCGCCGGCGATCCGGACGCGCCGCTCAAGGCGCTGATCTTCGACTCCTGGTATGACGCCTATCGCGGCGTGGTGATCCTCACCCGCGTCATCGACGGCGAGATGCGTGTGGGCCAGAAGATCCGGTTGATGGCGGCGGGACTGGATCTGCAGATCGATCAGCTGGGCGTTTTTACGCCCAAGCCTGTGCCCGTGGAATCGCTGGGTGTCGGCGAAGCCGGGTTCATGGTCGCCAATATCAAGAATGTCGCGGATGCCAAGGTCGGTGACACGATCACCGACGCGCAGCGTCCGGCGCTGGCGGCATTTCCCGGCTTCAAGGAACTGAAGCCCATGGTGTTCGCCGGTCTGTACCCGGTCGAGAACTCGCAGTATCAGGAACTGCGCGAGGCCATGGAGAAGTTGCGCCTCAACGACGCGGCATTTTTCTTCGAACCGGAAACGTCGGCGGCGCTCGGCTTCGGGTTCCGGTGCGGCTTCCTCGGCCTGCTCCACATGGAAATCGTCCAGGAGCGCCTGGAGCGCGAATACAACATGGATCTGGTGACGACGGCGCCGGGCGTGTTGTACCGGGTCACCACCACCGATGGCATGGTGCAGGAGATTGACAGCCCCTCCAAGTTGCCTGACCCTGGCCGCATCGCTAAGTTCGAGGAGCCGATCATCAAGGCGACGATTCTGACGCCTGTGGATCACGTGGGCGGCATCCTGGAACTCTGCCAGGAAAAACGCGGCGTGCAGAAGGGCATGGAGTACCTGAAGTCCGACCGCGTGGTCATCACGTACGGGATGCCGTTCAACGAGGTCGTGCTCGACTTCTACGATCGCCTCAAGACGATTTCGCGCGGGTATGCCTCACTCGACTATCACGTGGTGGGGTACCAGGAGGCGGACCTCGTCAAGCTCGACATTCTCGTGAACGCCGAGCCGGTGGATGCGCTGGCGATGGTCGTGCACAAGGACAGCGCGTACGGCAAGGGCCGGGCGCTGGCCGCCAAGATGCGGGAACTGATTCCCCGGCAGATGTTCGAGATCGCCATTCAGGCGTCAATTGGCAGCCGCGTCGTCGCCCGCGAAACCGTCAGGGCGATGCGCAAGAACGTGCTCGCCAAGTGTTACGGCGGCGACATCTCGCGCAAACGCAAGCTGCTTGAGAAGCAGAAGGAAGGCAAGAAGCGGATGAAACGTGTCGGTCGCGTGGAAATTCCGCAGGAAGCGTTCCTGGCTGTGCTGAAGGTGGGCACCGAGTCGTGAAGAAATCGGTGGTGCGTGAGTACGCCGAGTCACTGATTATTGCCGTGGTGCTCGCGCTGTTTGTACGCACCTTCGTGTTTCAGGCGTTCAAGATTCCCACCGGCTCGATGGAGCCGAACCTGCTCATCGGCGATCACCTGATCGTCAACAAGATGATCTTTGCCCCATCGGCGACCGGCGTGGAACGCCTGGTGCTGCCGATCCGCGATGTCCGCCGCGGCGACATCGTCGTCTTCAAGTATCCCCAGGCGCCGGAACGGGATTTCATCAAGCGGGTAATCGGCCTGCCCGGGGAGCGGCTCGAGCTGCGGCGCAAGGTGCTGTACATCAACGACCAGCCACTCGAGGAATCATGGGCGTACTATGCGAGTCCTGCCTCGATGGAGTCGGTTGGCGCCAGCGGCGACCTGCGCGAGTTCTATGGTCCGGTGACTGTGCCCGCCGGCCAGTTCTTCATGATGGGCGACAACCGGGACAACTCGGAAGACAGCCGGTATTGGGGATTCCTGCCGGCCACGTACGTCAAAGGCCGGGCTCTCTTCATCTACTTTTCGTTCGACGCAGGACTCCGGTGGGAGCGCCTGCTGAACACCGTCCGCTAACCGAGCACTTCGGCGTGCAGCGCCACGGCCTGCGCGGCCAGCTGCTCCGACTCTTCCCGTAAACGTGTCTGCAGCGATACGTCCGTCAGCCCGCCGAGATTGATGTCGACGTTGTCCTTGGCGCTGAGGGCGGCTGCGAGCAGCAGCCTGAAGCCGACCTTGCCGTCCGACGCCGCCGACGGATTGCCGTGCGCGATCGGCGCGAGTCCGGCGCGCATCGCGTCCACGCAGGCCTCGATGGTTTCGACCGGCACTTCGGTCGCGACGCGGGTCGCGTCCTGGATCGCCGCCTTGCGCGCGACCCTGTCCTCGTCAGTCGCCTTGGGCTTGCGGAACGCGGCGACGACAAGGTCGTACGCGGCGGCATCGCGATCGATCAGGGCGACCAGCGTCTCCCGTACCGCCATGAGCTCCGTGTGCGCCTGGTCGAGCGCCTCACGCTCGGTAATCGCGTTGGTGCGCGTCTTCGGCATGCCGGCCACCATCGCGAGCAGAGCCGCGCCGGTGGCGCCGACCAAGGCCGCCGCAGATCCGCCGCCAGGCGTAGGGTCGGCGCTGGAGAGCGCATCAAGAAATGACGGTAACGTGCGGTCGATCAGCATGGGACACCTTTCTTGTAGACCGTGAGAATGGGCGACGCATTGGCGCACAACAGATTGATCGCGGGCCCCTTGATCAACACGGCGTCGAACTGCTTGCCGGGTTCAAGGCTCCCGATGCGATCCTGCCGGTCCAGTGACGCCGCAGCGTTGATGGTGGACGCCACGAGGGCTTCCTCAAACGTCATCCCCATGGCAAAACAGGCGAGCGTCATCACAAACGGCATGGACGGCGAAAATCCGCCGCCGGGATTCACGTCGGTCGCGAGCGCGACGGGCACGCCGGCGTTGATGCAGGCCCTCGCCGGGGCAAACTGGCCGAGTTTCAGATAAAACGCCGCACACGGCAGCAGAGTCGCGGTCACGCCGGCAGCCGCCATCGCGGCAATGCCGTGTGGGGTCGCGTAGATCAGGTGATCGGCCGAACGGGCGCCAACTGCCGCCGCCACCTCGGCGCCGCCGCTGGCCGCCAGTTCGTCGGCATGGATGCGGGGCTTCAGTCCGAGCGCCTTGCCGGCTTCGAGAATCGCCTGCGATTCCTCAGGCGTGAAGAATCCCTTGTCGCAGAACACGTCGCACCACTCCGCGTGTGGTGCCGCCGCCGGCAGCATGTCCTCGATGACATGCCGCACATACTCGGACTGCCGGCCGCGGTACTCGGGCGGCACCTCATGCGCGCCGATGAACGTGGTCGTCAGTTCAATCGGCTGCATCGCGGATAACGCATGCGACACGCGCAACATGCGTACCTCGGTCTCCGTGTCGAGGCCGTAGCCGCTTTTGGATTCCGCGGTGGTCGTGCCGGCCCTGAGCATCTCCGCCAAGCGCCTGAGCGTCTGTGCGGCGAGTGCCTCTTCACTCGCGGCCCGTGTCGCCCGCACCGTCGACAAAATACCGCCACCCGCGGCGGCGATCTCCGCGTAGCCTGCGCCCGACAGCCGGCGCCGCAGTTCATCCCGTCGGTCTCCCGCGAAGATGACGTGGGTGTGCGGATCCACAAAGCCGGGAACCAGTGAACACCCGCGGCCGTCGACAATCGTGGTGGCCGACGTGATGGTCACGGCCGCGCGGACATCTGCGGTGGATCCTGCGGCCACGATGGTGGCGCCGTTGACGGCGACGGCGCCATCAGCAGTGGCGGTGATGTCGCCCTGGCGGGCACCCGCACGTGGCCCCGGTCCGGCGACCGTGAACAACTGGTCGAGATGTTCAATCAGGAGGGTGACGCGCGGGCTCATGGTGTCGTCACTGGTGGCCGGCCCCCGAAGATCGCGGTGCCGACGCGGACCATCGTGGCGCCTTCCTCGATCGCCACTTCGAAATCGTGACTCATGCCCATCGACAGTTCGCGCAGCGCGTCCGCCGGAATGCCGTCTGCGATCAGACGGTCGCGGACATCGCGCAGGCGACGGAACCACGGACGCGCGTCATTGGGATCGTCCACGGCAGGCGGAATGATCATCAGGCCGCGCAGGCGCGCGGCTTTCATCTCCAGGGCCGCCTTCGCAATGCCAAAGAGCGCCTCGGGAGGCGCGCCGAATTTCGTCTCCTCTCCCGCGAGATCCACCTGCAGCAGCAGATTGGGTGTCGTGCCGGCCTCAACGGCTCCGGCGTCCACCTTCTGGAGCAGGCTCACACTGTCGATCGAGTGAATCCAGTGGAAGGTTGCCGCCGCCTTGCGGGCCTTGTTGGTCTGGAGGTGGCCGATGAGGTGCCAGGTCAGGCCGAGATCAGCCGTGGCTGAGGCCTTGTCGAGACCTTCCTGCACGCGGTTCTCGCCGAAGTCGAGTTGCCCTGCGGCGGCCGCTTCACGGACGGCGGCTTCGGGAAAGGTCTTGGAGACGGCGATGAGCGTGGCTGTTGAGCACGGGGAGAGACGACCCGCCGCCGCGTCAACGCGGCGGCGCACCTCCTGGAGTTGGTCGCTGATCACGCGCGGGGGCTGTCGCCCTTGATGCTCTTGAGAATGCCTTTGGTCATTTCTGCGTGTTCACCCGTTGGGGCGAGCTTGAGATACTCCTCGAACGCCGTGACGGCCGCAGGTAGCTGGCCCAGGTTGATGTTGGCCATCCCCAGACGGAAAAACGCGTCCGCGAGTTTCGGATCGAGCTGCGTTGCCTTCTCGAAGTGCGCCTTGGCTTCCGGGAACTGCCCTGCATTCCAGGCGATGATGCCGAGGTTGAGCACGTCGGACGCACTGCCACCACCGGATGCACCCTGCAGCTCGTTGGCCTTCGCGCTCATCTCCTTAGCTTCCTTGAACTTCTTCTGACGATTGTAGATCCCGGCGAGAGCCGAATAGGACTCCGTCGCCTTCGGATCCAGTTCGATCGCCTTCAGGAAGGCGGTCTCCGCAGCGGCATCGTCCTTCTTCACCAACTGGGCGTCACCGACGCGCGTGTAACACACGCCGCAGCCGGGCACCTTCTCGGCGACGGCCATGAACTTCGCGATCGCGCCATCCGGGTCCGTGTTGATCATCGCGTCGCCGGCCGCGAATTCGGCCTTGAGTGATTCCATCAATTTGTTGCGCGCTTCGACCTCTTCCGACGTCATCCCGGTCGTGTCGATGGTGCCTGTGGTGGTCGCCACCGGCACCTTGAGCACGATCGGCTCGAGTTGCGTCATGTTGCTGATGGTGATTTGCACGGCGTTGTTCCGACCGACGAGGTCGCCCTTCGTCGCCTGCAACCGCCACTGGCCCGTCCGGAGGCCCGACCGCACGAATTCGCCGCGCACGTTGGCTTTGAACGAAATCGCCAGCTGGACGTCACCGACATACTCCATGACAATCTCTGCCTCGGGCACGCCCTGGCCCTTTTCGTCGACGATCCGTCCGCGAACTTGTCCCATGGCCTGGGCAAAAGCGAGTGTGGCCACCAGTGACAGGGCGAGCGCAACGATTCCGCGAATGCAGGTGTGACGGGTCATACAGAAAGCCTCCGTGGATATTTTAACATCCGGTCTTGAACAGTGTGGCAACATCGCAGAGGTTCCTCGACACAGGCGCGGGCGGAAATGAGGCGAGGAACCGGCGGCCGTACGGCATCTTCGTCAGACGCGGGTCAAGGACGGCCATGACGCCACGGTCGCCGCGCGTGCGGATCAGGCGCCCAAGCCCCTGCAGCAGCGTCAGGGTGGCGAGCGGAATCTGATAGTCGTGGAACGGGTGGCCGCCGGCGGCCTGGATGGCCCCGATCCGGGCGGCCACGAGGGGATCACCCGGGGAGGCAAACGGCAGCCGGTCGATAATGACGCAACTCAACGCGTCCCCCGCGACGTCCACCCCCTGCCAGAAACTCGCCGTGGCGAACAACACGGCGTTCGGTGTTGCGCGAAAATCCCGCAGCAGAGCCGACCTGGGCGCATCCCCCTGGAGGAACGTCGGCCAGCTGAGGTGGGGGACCACGCGGTCATACACATCCCGCATCGCCGCATAGGACGTGAACAGCACGAATGCGCGTCCTGATGAACGCTCCAGCAACTCCGCGATGACACCCGCGGCGGCCACGTTGAACTCCGGTGATCGCGGGTCGGGCATGTCGGGCGGAAGATACAACAGCGCCTGGCTCGCGAAGTCGAACTCCGACGGCAAGCGCACCGTGTCCGCGCGTTCGAGGCCAAGCCGGTTCTGCATGTACGCAAACGACCCTCCCACCGTCAGCGTGGCGGATGTGAGCACTGTGGCCAGGCGTTCCCCGATGACCTTGTCACGCACCAGCGCGGACACGTCGATGGGCGCGGCACGGAAGGTCACTCCCCGTCCGCGCACTTCGACGAAGTGCACAAACGACGGGTCTTCGGCGGCCAGCAGGATCCGGAGGTCATCACGCAGGCCCGAGGCGCGCGCCACGATCGCCGCCAGATCCTCAGGCAGCGGGTTCAACGTGCGTGCGACCGCGAGCAACCGGTCCAACTCCTCGCGCAACGCCGTGGCGTCCGGGCTCAGTCGGTCCGCCATGTCCGCTGTGAGCATGAGCCGATCGCCACTGCGCGCCTGTCGCACTTCAAGACGCGCGGTGTCGAACAGCCGCCGCGCGGCGCGGTCCACATCGCCAATCGCGTGTTGCCACGCCACCGCCACACGTCCCTCGGTCGCGGGCACTGCGCCCACGGAGAGTGCGGCATCCCTCGAAAAGTCATCAAGGCGATGTGTGCTCAGCGCGATCCCGAAGTACTGGGTGACGACGTCTTCCAGCTGGTGCGCCTCGTCGATGATCGCGAAGTCACACGCCGGGATCACCTCGCCAAAGTCTCCCTGGCGCACCGATGCGTCGGCGCACATCAGATGGTGGTTGACCACGACGATGTCGGCGCGGTCCGCGCGTTCACGCATGCGCGTGATGAAGCAGTCCGCAAACTCCGGGCACTCACGCCCGAGACACTGCTCACTGGTGGCCGTGACCTCCGCCCAGAACGGCAGGACGTCGGGCATGTCCGTGATTTCCGCGCGGTCTCCGGTGGTCGTCTCCGGCAGCCACTCCCTGATGGTCTCGACCCAGTGTTGTTCGTCGGCAGGCAACGTCCCGGAGATCTCGCTCAGGCGCGTGAACCGGTGTCGGCACAGGAAGTTCGTCCGGCCCTTCATGTAGGCCGCCTTGATCTCGGTGCCCAGCGCGGAGGCCAGGGCGGGGATGTCCTTGTAGAACACCTGGTCCTGCAGCGTTCTGGTGCCGGTGGAAATCAGGACGCGCCGGCCGGCCACTGCTGCCGGCACGAGGTAGGCGAGTGTCTTCCCCGTGCCGGTGCCCGCTTCAGCGAGCAGGACGCCGCCGTCGTCAAACGTACGCGCGACGGCGTGCGCCATTTCGCGCTGTCCTGTGCGGATCTCGAACGTCTCAAACGCGCGTGCCAGCGGACCGTCGTCGGCAAAGACCGCCGCGACGCTGGTGGTCAGCGCGCCAGATCGGGATACAGCGGGAAGGTCCGGCACAGCGCTTCCACGTCGGCGCGTACGGCGCGTGCGGTCGCCTCATCGTCTGGCGTCGCCAGGACGCGGCTGATGAGGGAGGCGACCGTGTCCATGTCGGATTCCCCGAGCCCACGGGTCGTGACGGCGGGGGTGCCCACCCGGATGCCGCTGGCCGTCATCGGAGGATTCTGATCGAAGGGAATCGCGTTCTTGTTGACCGTGATCGCCGCGCGCCCGAGTGCGGCCTCTGCGGCCTTGCCCGTGATCCCGCGTGAAAACACGTCCACGAGCACCAGGTGGTTGTCGGTGCCGCCGCTGACGATGCGGAATCCCGCGTGTGCGAGGCGATCGGCCAGCCGGGCGGCGTTGCGCACGACCCGCTGCTGGTACTGCGTGAATTCGGGGGCCAGCGCTTCCTTGAAACAGACGGCTTTGCCGGCAATCACGTGCATCAACGGGCCACCCTGCACGCCAGGGAACACGGCCCGGTCGATGTCCTTCGCAAACTGGGCGCGGCACAGGATGAGACCGCCACGGGGGCCGCGGAGGGTCTTGTGCGTCGTCGTCGTGACGAAGTCGGAGTGCGGGATCGGACTCGGATGGAGACCCGTGGCGACCAGGCCCGCGATATGGGCCATGTCGGTCATCACGAGCGCGCCCACTTCATCGGCCACGGCGCGAATACGCGGGTAATCGATGACGCGAGGGTACGCACTGGCGCCGACGACGATCATCTTCGGGCGATGGGCGCGTGCCTGCGCGGCGAGTTCGTCGTAGTCGAGTTGTTCGTTGTCCTTGCGGACGCCGTAGGGAAGGATAGTGAAGTACTTGCCCGAGAAGTTGAGCGGATGGCCGTGGGTGAGATGGCCTCCGTGGGCGAGGTTCATGCCGAGAATCGTGTCGCCCGGCTGCAACATCGCGAGATACACGGCCATGTTGGCCTGGGCGCCTGAGTGGGGCTGCACGTTGGCGTGTTCGGCGCCGAAGAGCTGCTTCGCGCGGTCGATGGCCAGGGTCTCGGCGATGTCGACGAATTCACAACCGCCGTAGTACCGCTTGCCCGGATACCCCTCGGCGTATTTGTTCGTCATGACCGATCCGACGGCTTCGAGCACGGCGCGACTGACGAAGTTCTCGGAGGCGATGAGTTCCAGCCCGTGATCCTGGCGCTGAACTTCCTGACGGATGGCGGCGGCGATGTCGGGGTCGGATTGGGTCAGGTGCGTCACGCGGGCGTCTCCATCGCGGTGATCTTGTCGAGGCGGAGTTGATGGCGTCCGCCTTCGTACGGGGTGTTGAGAAAGATGGTCACGAGGTCGCGGGCCAGGGGCTCCGGCGTCAGGCGCGCGCCCAGCGCCAGGACGTTGGCGTTGTTGTGACTACGGCTGAGCCGCGCAGATTCGGGGTCGGTCACGGCGGCGGCGCGCACACCGGCAATCTTGTTGGCCGCGATGGCCATGCCGATGCCGGAGCCGCAGACGAGCAGGCCACGGTCGTAGTCGCCGGCGGCGACCGCGCGCCCGACGAGTCCCGCATGGTCGGGGTAGTCGACGGACCCGGGGCCGTGTGTGCCGAAGTCCGTGTACGTGTGACCCTGCGCGTCGAGCAGGGCCTTGAGGGCATCCTTCAGGTCCACGCCGGCATGGTCGGCGCCAAGGGCGATGCGCATGCGCTTGAGTATAGCGGGTTGTACAATCGTGTGTGCCTTCCACCGCCGTTATTGCTGCTCGTGGCGCCGAACGCTGGCGCGCCGGGCATCCCTGGATCTACCGGTCGGACGTGCTCAGCGTTGAGGCTGAGCACGGGGACCTCGTCGATGTGCGCTCCGAGCGGGGGCGTCCGCTCGGTCGTGCGTTCTTCAGCAGCGCGTCGCAGATCACACTGCGCATGCTGGGCGACGGCCCCCGCGACGAGCGCGCGTTTTTCGCTGAACGTCTCGAAGCCGCAGTGGCGTATCGCACCCGCGTGGCGGCCGGTGCCCAGGCGTATCGCCTGGTGAACGGGGAAGCGGACCGGATCCCCTCTCTGATCGTCGACCGCTACGGCGACGTGCTGGTGGTGCAGACGTTGTCACAAGGCACCGACCGGTACCTCGATTTGTTTGTCGAGTTACTGCAGGCACTCGTGAAGCCCTCGGGGATCCTCGTCCGCAACGACCCCAAGGTACGGATTCTCGAGGGCCTCGACCAGGTGGTCGAGGTACGGGCGGGCACCGTGCCGAATCTGGTCGATGTGATGGAAGGGGACATCGCGTACCGGGTGGACGTCCGGCATGGACAGAAGACCGGGTTGTTCCTCGATCAGCGCGAGAACCACCTGGCGGCCGGGGCCTATGCCAGTGGTCGCGCGTTGGACGCGTTTTCCTATCACGGGGGGTTCGCACTGCAGATGGCCAGACAGTGTGAGTCGGTGCTCGCGCTGGACGGCTCCGAGTCGGCCATCGCCGCGCTGGCCGAGCATGCGGCGCGCAACGGACTCACCAACGTCGAAGCGCGCGTGGCGAACGTCTTTGATGAGTTGCGGGAACTGGAGATCAGCAAGGCCCGGTTCGACACGGTCGTCCTCGACCCGCCGGCGTTCGCCAAGACCAAGGCCTCGCTGGCGAAGGCCCTCGGCGGCTACAAGGAAATCAATCTTCGGGCGCTGAAGCTGCTCCGCCCGGGTGGCATTCTCATCACATGCACGTGTTCGTACCACGTATCTGAGCCGCTGTTTCTGGAAGTGATTGAACGCGCGGCCGCCGATGCGCAGGCACCGGTTGTCCTCGTGGAAAAACGTCTGCAGGCGCGGGACCACCCGGTACTTTTGGGGGTACCGGAGACCTCGTATCTGAAGTGTCTGGTGCTTCGCCGACTGTAAACAGGCTGTCACAAGCCCGGCACGGGGTTTGCCCGGTGATGCTGGTCGGTGGCGGCCTGAACCTGTTGCTCGGCCTTGAACATCAGGGTGGGGTTTTCACCGAGATCAAGGTCGGCCTGATCGACAACCCGAGCGTGAAGTTCGGAGTGGGGATCTCGTTCGGGCGCTGATCGGCGCCCGAAGGCGGGTGGTATAGTCGCCGACATGGCACGGCCGACCTACATCCCGCTCACTGAAGCTGATTTCGACCTCGCGTACCCCTGGTCCCGCAAGGTGTACGTGGAGGGCGGGGCCGGCGTCCAGGTGCCCATGCGCGAGATTGCCCTCACGGGCGAGGAGCCACCCGTCCGGGTGTATGACACCAGCGGTCCGCGTGGGTACGACCCCCACGTGGGCCTGCCCGCGCTGCGACGGGACTGGATCCTGTCGCGCGGCGATGTCGAGGACACCGGACGCGGCGTGCGCACCCCGATGCTCCGTGCCACAGCGGGCCGCACCGTTACACAACTGCACTACGCGCGCAAGGGCGTGATCACTCCGGAGATGGAGTTCATCGCCGTGCGTGAAGGCTTCGACGCGGAGTTTGTGCGCGACGAGGTCGCGCGTGGTCGGGCGATCATTCCGTCCAACATCAACCATCCGGAACTGGAGCCGATGATCATCGGCCGCAACTTCCTGGTGAAGATCAACGCGAACATCGGCAACTCGGCGGTGTCGTCCTCCATCGTGGAGGAAGTGGACAAGCTGCGGTGGTCGACCCTCTGGGGCGCCGACACCGTGATGGACCTCTCCACAGGGGCCAACATCCATGAAACGCGCGAGTGGATTCTCCGCAACAGCCCCGTGCCGATTGGCACCGTGCCGCTGTATCAGGCGCTGGAAAAAGTCGGCGGCCGGCCCGAGGCGCTGACGTGGGAGATCTACCGCGACACCCTGATCGAACAGGCCGAGCAGGGCGTGGACTACTTCACCGTGCACGCCGGCGTGTTGCTCCGCTACATCCCGATGACCGCGCGTCGTCGCACCGGCATCGTGTCGCGCGGCGGCTCGATCATCGCGAAGTGGTGCCTTGCGCATCACAAGGAAAACTTCCTCTACACGCACTTCCGCGAAATGTGCGAAATCATGCGGGCCTACGACGTGGCCTTCTCGCTTGGTGACGGCCTGCGGCCGGGCTCGATCGCCGACGCCAACGACGAAGCGCAGTTCGCCGAGCTCAGGACGCAGGGCGAACTGACGAAGATCGCGTGGGAATACGACGTGCAGGTCATGAACGAAGGCCCCGGCCACGTGCCGATGCACCTCATTCGCGACAACATGGACAAGCAGCTGGAGTGGTGCCAGGAAGCGCCGTTTTACACCCTCGGCCCGCTGACCACCGACATCGCGCCCGGCTACGACCACATCACCTCCGCCATCGGCGCCGCGATGATCGGCTGGTACGGCACCGCGATGCTCTGCTACGTCACGCCGAAGGAACACCTCGGGTTGCCCAATCGAGACGACGTCAAGGCGGGGGTCATTGCCTACAAGATCGCCGCCCACGCGGCGGACCTCGCCAAGGGCCACCCCCGCGCGCAAGGGTGGGATGACGCACTCTCGAAGGCGCGTTTTGAGTTCCGCTGGGAGGATCAGTTCAACCTGTCGCTCGACCCCGTCACCGCGCGTGCGTACCACGACGAGACGCTGCCGGCTGATGGCGCAAAGGTTGCCCACTTTTGTTCGATGTGCGGACCGAAGTTCTGCAGTATGGAGATCACGCAGCAGATTCGCGACTATGCCGCCGAACAGCAGGTCGCAGTTGATCAGGCGTTGACGGTGGGACTGGCGGAGAAGGCCGACGAATTCCGGAAGACGCGCCTGTAGTCGCCGCTACTTGCCCGTGGCGGGTACGATCTGGATGATCGTCGGGAAGCGGCGCGACGTCGTGCCGTCAACGTGGAGGTAGCCCGTCGCTCCATTCCACATGTAGTCCTTTACCACGACACTCGGCGGATACGCCATCGTCTGCTCCTGGAATCGGCCCAGGTCGAACTGGTGCATCGCGGGCGCCTGGAAGATGACGCGGCCGCCGTTCTTGAGTGTGGTCTTGTAATAGTTGACGATGTCGGCGAACGGCGCGTCGGTGCCGTAGAGGTGGTACTGCTGGCCGCCCTTGCCCGCGTCGATCGTCTCGAGGAAGACGGCGGCCGGGTAAATCGGTGCGCCGAGCGCAGCATCCCCGGGGCCTTGCGGCGTCGCCGTGGCAGGAGCCGACGGTGTGGTGCCGGCCGTGGGAAACGGGAGCGGACGCGGGGGCGGCGTGGCCTGCGCGAACGCAGGCGGGCTGCCCAGCAGCATCGCCAGTGCGCTTCCCGCTGCTACGACCCCCAATCGAATACGCATCCTGTCCCGTATTATAGAACACAGGAGATTTGTGACCCCATGAGTGGATTGAAGACTGCGGTATTGCTTACGGCCCTGAGCGCCTTGTTCATCGCCGTGGGCGGCATGTTCGGCGGGGAAGCGGGGATGGTGCTGGCCTTCGGCGTCGCCGTGGTGATGAACATTTCGAGTTACTGGTTCTCCGACAAGATCGTGCTGCGGATGTACAAGGCGCAGCCGGTTGGTCCGGGGCACATGTTGTACGACATGACGGCACGGCTGGCGCAGCGCGCGCAGCTGCCGATGCCCAAGGTCTACGTGATTCCCGACATGTCGCCGAACGCGTTTGCGACAGGACGGAATCCGCATCACGCGGCGGTCGCGGCCACCGAAGGCATCATGCGCCTCCTGTCGCCGAGCGAGCTGGAAGGCGTGATGGCGCACGAGCTGGCGCACATCAGGAATCGCGACATCCTCATCAGTTCGGTCGCTGCGACGATCGGCGCGGCGATCACGATGCTCGTGCAGTTCGGGATGTTGTTTGGCGGCGGCCGTGACCGTGAAAACTCGCCCAACCCCGTCGTGTTGATCGCGACGATGTTCCTGGCCCCGATGGCGGCCGGGCTGATTCAGATGGCCGTGTCACGGTCGCGCGAGTTTGTGGCTGACCGGGTGGGCGCCGAAATCGCGGGCACGCCGATGGGCCTCGCGCAGGCGCTGCAGCGGATCGAAGCCGGCGTGAAGCAGATCCCGATGGACGCCAATCAGGCGACCGCGCACATGTTCATCATGTCGCCGCTCTCGGGTGGCGGGATGGCCTCGCTGTTCTCCACGCATCCGCCGACCAAGGCCCGTGTTGAAGCGCTCATGCGTCTTCGCATGGGGGCAGCCTAGATGACGTAGGCGAGCGCGAACCCGATCTGCAGGACGAACATCATCCGGTACATGTGCGCCCACGAGACGTGGTTCTCGTCGGTGGCGAGATCCTCGGGACGCCGCAACATCAGATAACACACGTACGCGCCGTACGCGGTCATGCCCAGGCCAAGACTGTGGAGCAGCAGCGTGTGGCCGGTGAGGATTCCGAGCCAGACGCCCACGTTGATGAGCAGGAACGGCAGGATGAACGACGGTGAGATCATCCACGCGGCCTTGCGCACGCCGTGAATGATCGGCAGCGTGCGGCACCCGCCGCGCGCGTCACCTTCCATGTCGGCGAAATCCTTGGTGGTGGACGCTCCGAGCAGGAACAAGCCGAAGATCCCGCCGATGAACCACGGTTCGACGCCGACGACGGTCTTGACGGCCGACCAGCCGGCGACCTTGAGCAACACGCCGCGGGGAATGGCAATCGTGATGTTGGCCCACATGCCGCGCTGCTTCGTGCGCAGCGGCGGCACCGAGTAGATGATGGTCGCGACCACCGCGATGGCCACGATCCAGAAACACTCGCGCCGGCCGCCCGGCGCCACGAACCAGGCCAGCACAAGCGTGAGCGTGTAGGCGATCACGGTGAAGCCCCACGCCTGCGCAATCGTCATCCGGCCGGAGGTGAGGGGCCGCTTCGGCTTGTTGATCCGGTCGATCTCGAGGTCGTAGATCTGGTTGAGCGCGTTGCTGCCCGCGTTGAACACCGCGGCCATGACCGCGCCGATCACGCCAGGCAGCACCACCGCCCACGACCACGGGTCCACCGGGTCCGCACCGATGGCGGTGACCGCGCCGGAAAAAAATCCGAGCGCCGGCGCCAGCAGGGTGAAGGGGCGCGCCAGTTCTGCGTAGAGTCGGAGCGAGGTCATGTCAGGCCCACCAGCGCCAGACGCCGAACGTGAGTGCGGCGCCGATCGACGCATTCACGAAGTTCAGCGTGTCGTTGTTGAGAATACCCCGGTCTTCGAGTGTGGCGCCAAGCACGCCTTCGGCGAGTGAGGCCAGCGTGGCCGCGATGGCGATGAGGGCCACCGTCCACGCCGCGACAAGGCCCAGCCACGCGCCTGCGCCGGCCAACAGCGCCGCGGACAGCAGGCCTGCGATCGTGCCCTCCACAGACACCGCGCCGGTCGTGCCCGGTGGCACGCGCGTGAATCGCGTCACCAGCCACGTCGTCTTTCCATAGGCTTTGCCGATTTCACTCGCCACGGTGTCGCTGCCCGCTGTGGCAAGCGCCGCGGTCGCGACCAACCATGCGGGTGTGGGATCCTGCAGGCCCATCGCGATCGCTGATGCCCACGCCGCAAGTCCCGTATTTGCGATGGCATTACCTGGACCACGCCGGCCGCCGCGATCCTCGGCGATGCCGGCTGCTGCTTTCCGGGCGTGGCCGAGACGTGTGCACGCTGACGCCACGAGAAACGTCAGCATCAGCAACGCCCATCCAGCCCACCCGGCACCAGCCACGACCACCGTGCCGATACACGCACCGGTAATGGCACCAGGGATCGTGACTGTGCGTGCGAGCCAACCGATCAGCGCGACACCGGCGTTGACCGCCAACCCGTAGGCGACGATGTCCCGGATGTCGGACCATCGTTCAAGTACCAGGCCGGCGTCCACCATCGTCGCCGACCAGAAGACCACCGCTGCGGCTGTCGGCACCGAGATGTTGTCGTCGAGTCGAATGGGAATGGTCTCGACCAGGCCCGCCACCAGCGCCGCGAGTACGCCCGTGACGATCATCCATGTCGACACCGGTGTGCCGGCCGTCCACGCCAGCAGTCCGACGGCGGCGACAGTGGCTGCGACGACGAAGGCGAGGAGTCCCGCGACGGATTTCTCACGGTTCCATGGCAGCCGCGCGGATCGCACCGTGGTGCCCACGAGGGTCGCCATGCCATCGCCGGCGGCGAGCACGCCCCATGCGGCCGTCGCGAGATCAAGTCGATGACGGAACACGAGGATGAGACCGAGCACGGCCAGCGGGTAGAGCACGATCCCCGACGCCCACGGCCGGTCGAGATCGCCGGCGCGGAAGACGCCAGGACTGATGCGCGGCAGGATCAGCAGATTGAACCCGATCGCGACGACGGCCATCAGCGCCGCGTGCGGCCAGGTGAGCCAGGCGAGCGACAGCGCGATCGCGCCGACCGCGATGTGCAGCGTCTGCCGGCGGACCTCAGACCGTTGCGCCAACTTCCGACCTCCACCAGGCCAGTGTGTCAGCGAGAGTCACGTCGATCGGAATCGCCGGCTCCCACCCGAGGGTGCGTGTCAGCCGGTCGTGACTGCCGAGCAGGAGCGGAATGTCGCTTGGCCGCATGCGCTCGGGATCCGGGATCGTCGAGATGGCGACGCGCGAGAGGCGACGCAACCTGTCGAGCAGGTCGCCGATGCGGTGGGCCCGCCCGGAACACACGTTGAATGCCGAGCCTCGTGGTGCCGCATCAAGAATCCGGATGTAGGCGGCGACGACGTCCCGCACGTCGGTGAGGTCCCGTTGCGCGTCGAGGTTGCCAACCTTGAGCTGCGGCGGTGCGAGGCCCGCCTCAGTCATCGCAATCTGTCGCGCGAAACTCGAGACCGCAAAGCTCGGATCCTGCCCTGGGCCGACGTGATTAAACGGGCGCGCCACGACGACATCGAGCCCGTCGTGTTCGGCCGTCATCCGCGCGAGTTGATCCTGGGCCAGTTTCGACAGCCCGTACGGATTGGAGGGCACCAACGGCGCGTCTTCCGCCAGCGCCGCGTCCCCGGCGCGGTAGATCATGCCGGACGTCACCACCAGCACGCGGCACGATGGGTGTTCGAGGCGAATGGCCTCAAGCAGGTGATGGGTGCCCAGCACATTCACCTGAAGCGTCGGCAGCGAATTGCGCCACGCATCACCGACGTGTGGTGCGCCGGCGAGGTGGACGAGGCGGGCGGGCCGGTCGTCGGCGATCGCCCGTCGCACGGCGTCGCGATCGAGCATGTCCACGAGGCGCACGCCGGCGACGGGGCCGCCGGCAGCCGGTGGACGCCGATGCCAGCCGATCAGATTCGGGGTGTGCCTGGCGTGCAACGCGGCGAGAAGGTGGCGTCCGACGAAGCCGTTCGCGCCGGTGACAACGGTCGGACCCGTCGCGGTCACCGGTCAGGCCTTTGCGCGGTTGCCGTACTGAGCGGCGTAATACGCCTTGAAGGCGGCGTCCTGGTCCTTGATGGGCCGCCACCACGATTCGTGATCGGTGTACCACCGCACTGTGGCCGCAAGTCCCGCATCAAACGGCACGGTCGGCGCCCAGCCGAGTCCCTGCAATTTCCGCGTATCGAGCGCATACCGCCGGTCGTGCCCGGGGCGATCGGCCACGGGCCGGATGAGTGTCTGCGGCCGGCCCATCAACTCGAGGATGCGGTGCGTCAGGTCGACGTTTTTCACCTCGTTGCCGCCGCCGATGTTGTACACCTCGCCGTTCACGCCGTGGTCGATGACCACATCGATTCCGCGACAATGGTCATCCACGTGGAGCCAGTCGCGCACATTGAGGCCGTCGCCATACAGCGGCAGGGGGACGCCGTCGATGGCGTTGGTGATAAACAGGGGGATGACCTTCTCCGGAAACTGATTCGGGCCGTAGTTGTTCGACGCGCGCGTGATGACGACCGGCACGTTGTAGGTCGCCCAGTAGCTGTACGCCAGCCGGTCCGCCCCGGCCTTGCTCGCGGAATAGGGATTGCGCGGACGCAGTTCGTCGGTTTCGACGCTGTGCCCCGTGGGCACGCTGCCGTACACCTCGTCCGTGGAAATCTGGACGAACCGTCGCAGCCGCGGCGCCTGGCGCGCGGCCTCCAGCAGCACAAACGTGCCGATGACATCGGTCGTCAGAAAGTCGGCTGCGGACTGAATGGATCGGTCCACATGGGTTTCAGCGGCAAAGTGCACCACAATGTCGGCGTCCTGCACGAGCGGCGCTGCCACGGCCGCATCAGCGATGTCGCCCTTCACAAACGTGTGCCGCGGGCTGTGCATCACGGCCTCGAGGTTCTCGAGGCGGCCCGCGTACGTCAGCTTGTCGAGCGTGGTGATGTGCCAGTCCTGATGGGTGTCGTGGGCCCAGCGGACAAAATTAGACCCGATGAACCCGGCACCGCCGGTGACCAGAACCGTAATCATTGGCGACCATTATTGCCGAAGACCCCGAGGGGATTCACAAACGAGCCAATGCCGGCCAGGCTGATGGATACGCTGAACCGCTTGTCGTTGCGAAGTCCGTAATGGCTCAGATTGCGCCAGAGGTAGTCGAGGCTGATGCCGCAGCACTGGGCGTTGTAGACCGCGCCAAAGTGGTGCTGCAGCATGCGGTCGTTGAAGATGTCCAGAATCGTCGAGTACGAGAAGGAGGCCCGATCGCCGGCCGGACGCACGCGGCTCGAGAACGACACCGAATGCGGGGCGTAGGTCGCTGAATACCCCGCCAGGCCGGGGATGACCTGCTGTTTGGTCCAGGAGCCCGTGAAGTCGAAATGCGGCTGCGTGATGTTGGCCGCCGCGCGATAACTGCGCACGGCCTTGAACGTGGTGTCGTATTCCAGACCGAACTGGCCGCTGATGGTGGGCGACGGCGTCACGTTGAGCGAGAGACGCACCGGGGTGAAGTTGGACTCGGGCGGGAGCTGTGACGACTGGTCGCCGAGACCGCCGAAGATCTGCTGGTCGTACACCGTCGCTTTCTGGTTGGTGTGGTAGGTCTGCTGAACGTCGAGGCTCAGCAGATCCCGCACGATCGCCGGCGCTCCGTCGGCCTGCCTGACTCTGGCGAGAATCCGGTTGGTGACGCCATACGTCAGCGAGGTGCCGCCGACGATCAGGTCCACGGACGGATCAAACGGAATCACCTCCTCGAACGCATCAAACGCGGATCGCCGCATGACGGTGAAGGAGGGTTCAATGACGTGTTTGACGCGTTCGACCCACGCGCTGCCCTCGGTGTTGTAGATGCGGCTGAAGACGGGGCCCACGGCACGCACCTGGACTTCGAGCAACTGGCGGGACAGGGGTTCGTCGATGCGCGCCTGCGTCTCCGGATCCTGCCGCGCGTTCCAGTCGGTCCGTCTCGCGATCAGCCCGGCCGTCAGCGTCAACGCGGCCCCCAGCGAGTAGGGGGCCCGGACCGCAATCTGACCGTCTGTGCGGAAGATGCCCTGTCTGGTCTCCGGCCTGTCGACGTCGCTGTATTTCACCAGGCTCAAGGTGTCGAAGCTGCCGCCGGCGTAGACCTTCGTGCGGCCGATGGGGGCTTCGGTGATGCTCAGGTTGAGCCGCGGCTGCGTACGCGTGCTCGCGGCGATGGACCCGTAAAAGACGTCGTTGCGCTCCGCCTGTGCGGAGGCGCGCAGCCGGCCCCATGCGCCCGTGGCATCCATACCGAACGACCGTGACCGGTTCGTGAACGCCGACAGGTCCGTCTGATAGAGCTGCTGCGTCGCGACGTCCGTGAAGTAGTTGGCCCGGCCCTGCAGCCGGATGCCGGCGGGCAAGGCCTGTGTGAGGTTCCCGCGAAATTCATACGACCGTCTGCCTGGTGAGATCACGCTGCTGCCATCGTCGCTCAGCAACTGCTGCTCGTCGATCGCATACACGCGCGCGTTGCCTGCCGAGCCGGCGGCTCCCACATACCGGTAGTCGGCGCCGACGCCATGGCCGCTCTTCGTGAACCAGTCGTGATACACGGTCAGGTCGGAGCTGCGGTTGATGGCCCAGAAGAAGGCGTTGCTGAGCGTGAAGCCGCGATACGTCGACGAACCGTACCCGGGCATGAGGAAGCCGGTCGCGCGGTCGTCCTCCTGAATCGGGTAATAAAACACCGGCAGATACATGACCGAGACGTCCTTCGCCTGCAGCACCGCGCTGCGCATGACGGCGTAGCGATCGATCGTCAGCGTCATGCTGCTTGCCTTGATCTGCCAGCGAGGGCTGGGCTGGACGCACGTCGTGAACGTCGGCTTGACCAGCCGGTAGCTGCGCGGACCGGTCTTTTCGATCCGCGCGGCCGTGAAAAATGCCTCGGGCTCCATGGAGCCGAACAGGCTGCGGTCCAGTTGCTGGTCCGTCAGCAGCAGCGTGCCGGAGCCCTGCTCAAACACGGCGTTGCGCGTCTTGAGATCGAACGTGCCGGTGGCCGCGGTGATGCGGGCGCCCGCCTGCTGGAAGACGACCTGGCCCCGCAGATCAAGCCGGCCCTCAACCTCCGAGTAGTCCATCTCCTGCGCAAAGACCTGCGCATCCGGGCACTTTGCCTCGACGGGCTGGCCGCCCAAGCCCCGGTATTCCACGCGGAGAACCTTCTTGTCGTCCTTCGGATCCGGCACGGATGTGATGCTGTCGAAGACAAATGTGCATCCGCCAACTGTGATCTGTTGCGCCGACGCCGTCGCTGACCACCCGAGGACCATGACCAGAAGAAGGATCAGACGCATGGTCTCACACCGTATCACGCTCGCCTCGTCAACGCCTGTCGCACATGCCCGGCGAGATACAACGATCCCGCCACCACGACAGGCGCGCCATGCGCGGCGGCCGTGGCAAGCGCGCGCGCGGCGTCGGGGTCCACCGCGATCGGCACGTCCGGTGCCACACGAAGGCACGTCGCGGCCAGCGCGTCTGGCGACAGCGCTCTCGGTGACGGAGCGGCGGTGGTGACGATGTGGGAGGCCGCAGGCGCGAGCGCGGCGACGATGTCCTCGACAGCTTTGTCGCCCATCACGCCCAGGACCATCGGCACCGGGTGGCCGACCATCTCCGCCAGAAAAGCCGACAGGGCTCCGGCGCCGGCCGGGTTGTGTGCGCCGTCGAGCAGCACGTCGGTCGTTCCCGTCTGCAGCCACTCAAGTCTGGCCGGCCACTCGACGTCGGCGAGCGCGGTCGTGACAGCCGCTGCCGGCACATCCGGGACAGCCTCGAGCGTACGAACCGCCACGACCGCGTTGGTGATCTGATGCCGTCCGCTCAGACGCAGGAGGCACTCTCCGTATGCGCGCGTCGGTGTGGTCAGCGTCAGCCGTGACCCGCGCGCGCCGATCACGGCATTCCACGAGACACCATGCAGCGCCGCGACCACCGTGGCCTCATGCGCGCGGGCGTGCGCGTGGATGACCGCCTCCACGTCGGCCGGGTTCGGCGCGACGACGACGGTTGCGCCTGCTTTGATGACGCCCGCCTTTTCGGCGGCGATCGCCGTCAGCGTGTGCCCAAGATGTTCCTGATGGTCGAGGTCAATGGCCGTGATGGCGACCAGCGACGCGTCCACGGCGTTGGTGGCATCGAGGCGCCCGCCAAGGCCGACTTCCAGCACCGCGATGTCGACACCGGCGTCGCGAAACGCGAGCAGCGCGAGCGCGGTCGTGGCTTCAAAAAAGCTCGGCGGGGCGTCCAGCGCGGCGGCGGCCGTCCGCACCTCCAGCACCAGGCGGTCAAACACCTCCGGCGCAATCGCCACCCCGTTGATGGCGATACGTTCCTCGATATTGATCAGGTGCGGCGAGGTGTAGCGGCCCGTTCGCCGCCCCGAGGCCCGCAGGCCCCGTTCCACCATGGCTGTCACGGAGCCTTTTCCGTTGGTGCCGGCGATGGTGATCGACGGATACGCCTGCTCGGGATGGTCGAGCGCCTCAAGCAGTCGCCGGATCTGGGACAGGCCCAGCTTGATGCCGACCACTTCGAGCGAGAACAGCCAGTCCCGGACGTGCACGGTCCGGCGGCCTCTACGCGTCCGCGGGGGGCGCCGACGCCACGGGACGCGCGGAGGGCGGCAGTCCCATCATGATCCGCAGACTGTGCGCCACCGCCGCCTTCATCTCGCGGCGATCCACGATGTAGTCAATCATGCCCTTCTCAAGCAGGAACTCCGCGCGCTGGAAGCCGTCAGGCAGCTTCTGACGAATCGTCTGCTCGATGACGCGCGGGCCGGCAAACCCGATCAACGCCTTGGGTTCGGCGATATGCAGGTCGCCCAGCATCGCAAAACTGGCGGTGACGCCGCCGGTGGTCGGGTCCGTCATGATGGACAGATAGGGGAGCCCCGCGCGATCCAGCCGGCCGAGCGCCGCGCTGATCTTGGCCATCTGCATCAGCGACAACGTCCCTTCCATCATGCGCGCGCCGCCCGAGCAGCAGACCACGATGACCGGGGCCCGCTGGGCAATCCCCATCTCGATCGCGCGCGTGATCTTTTCGCCGACCACCACGCCCATGCTGCCGCCGATGAAGCCGTATTCCATCGCGGCGACGACGGCCGGCATGCCGTCAAGGAGTCCGCTGGCCGAGACAACCGCGTCGTTGCGTCCGGTTGACGCGATGCTCGCCTTCAGGCGCGCGCGATAGGGCTTGGTGTCGGTAAAGGACAACGGGTCGGTCGACCGCAGGTCCGCATCGTGTTCGGTCCACTGGCCGTCGTCGAAAAGCATCGCCAGCCGGTCGGCGGCGTTCATCCGGAAATGGTGGGCGCACTTCGGGCACACCTGCAGGTTGATCGTCAGTTCCTTGTTGTAGATGACCTGTCCACACGAGGGACACTTGATCCACAACCCTTCCGGGACGCGACTGGACTTGTCGGTCTGCGGCTCGATGGGCTTGCGGGTCTTCTTGAACCACGCCATACGTGAACTGTATCAGGCTCTGGGCACGTAGTAGCGCGTCCCTCGGCTCATGGAGCGGATCTGGCGCAGCAGGTCGTCCAGGGCCTCGTCGCCCCACGACAGATCAAACTGCGAGGTCTCGACCACGAGGAGCGGCGTCGCCGTGTAGTGAAAGAAAAAGTGGTTGTAGGCTTCGTTGACCTCTGCCAGGTAGGCGTCGCCCGGCAGCGGGACGGGGTCGTCATCATCGTCGCGCGCGCGGTTCCGTACGCGGCGTTTGAGCACGTCGGTGGGGGACTGGAGGTAGATCACCAGGTCGGGCGTCGGCAGGTCGCGCGACAACAGATCGAACAAACGCTGATACAGGAAGAGCTCGTTGTCATCCAGGGTCAGGTGTGCGTAGATGCGGTCGCGTTCAAAAAGGTAATCACAGACGGTTACCTGGCTGAAGAGGTCGCCCTGCCGCAGGGTGAGTTGCTGCCGGTGCCTGGCCAGCGCAAAAAACAACTGGGTCTGGAAGGCCGCGCCGGCTCGTCCGGCGTAGAGGTCAGCGAGGAACGGGTTGTCGTGTTCGTCGAGCACGACGGTGGCATCCAGACGTGCCCCCAGCCGCTCGGCGAGCGCGGATTTGCCGAGCCCGAGAGGTCCTTCTATCGCGAGATACCGAAAGTCCACGGCGGCGCGAGTATAACAGTCGGACTACGATAGGGACGTGGGACTGATTCGCGTTCCGGTGATCGTCGCGGTGACTGGTGTGGTGCTGGCCTCGGCCTGTGCGTCGGCCCCGCCTGTGGTGGCGCCGGCGGCGCCCGCCGCTCCCGTGTATTCGCTCGACCAGCGTGTGGCGTGGATTCTGCGTCTGGAGGCGCAGCGGTGGCTCGCGGATCCGGCCGTGCCCGCGGCGGATTTGCAGCGGTTGGTGGCCGATGCCGTGCCGGCGGTGCGGCGACGGGCCGCCCTGGCGGTGGGCCGCATCGGGCTGCCCGACGGGATCGCACTTGTCACCCCGCTGCTCGTCGACCCGGATGTGGACGTCCGCGCGTCGGCCGCCTTTGCCCTTGGACTGATTGGGGATGCCGGCGCCGACAAGGTGTTGCGCGCCGCGTTGTCGGATGTGGATGCGCGTGTGCGGGGACGGGCTGCGGAAGCCCTTGGGTTGATCGCTGCACAGGCGGGCGGGCCGCGCGACATCTGGGTGCCCGCCGCGACGGCGGTTGGTGATGCGTTTGCCGGATGTGGTGCGGTGATCGCGGCGATCGCGCCGGATGATGAGGCCCCCCAGTCGGCAGACGCCGAAGCGTGTCGGCTCGCGTTGTTGGCGCTGGTGCGTCTCCGCCATTACGACTCGCTGGCGCGCGTCGCGCTCGGACCGGACGGCCGTCCTGTCTCGCAGTGGTGGCCGGTCGCCTTTGCGCTGCAGCGCATCGGAGACCCTCGCGCCTCCGCGTCGCTCGAGACGTTGTTGCGCAGTTCGGGCGCGTATGCGGCGTCGTTTGCGCTGCGCGCGCTGGCGGCGGAGCCGGCCGGCGTGGCGATGGCGCAGCGCTTTGCGGCGGACGCCGCGGCGGATCCTCGGCTGCGCGTGACCGCGATTCGTGCGCTGGGGCGTCCCGGTGTGCCGCAGGCATTCGACATCCTGTCGGGGCTGTTGAAGGCGCGCGATCTGTCGATGGTGCTTACGCTCGAAGTTCTGTCGGCGCTGGCGGCGACGGGTGACGCGCGCGCGTTCGACGTGATGGTCGATCGGGTGACCGACCGTCGGCCGCAGGTGCGGGCCGCCGCGCTGGCGTCGGCGGCGCGGCTGGATGCCGAAGCGTTTGTGTTCGTCATCTCCAGCCTGCCCGAGGACCGGGAGTGGAGTGTGCGCGCCGCGCTGGCCCGCGTTCTCGCCGGACTGGAACCGGACAAGGTGCGGTCGGCGATTCTCGATCTGGTGGAGGATCAGGACCAGCGGGTGCGTGGACCGGCCCTGGAGGCGCTTGTCCGGGTCGGCGCACCCGATCTGACATCGCGGCTGTTTGATGCGCTGGACGCGCCCGATTTTGCGCTGCGTGCGACGGCGGCGCGGCTGGTCGGCGAGGTCAGGCCTGATGGCGCCCTCACGGCGCTGACCACAGCGTACGAACGCGGGCTGAGTGATGCCGCCTTTGATGCGCGCGCGGCCGCAGTCGTCGCGGCGCACGCCATTGGCGGACCGGAGGCCGACGCGCTGGTCAGCCGCGCACTCGCGGATCGGGACTGGGCTGTCCGTGTGCGGGCGACCACTCTGGTCGGACGCCGTGACGCCGCGACCCGTCCGGCACCGCTGCGCCATCCGCCGGAATTTTTCGAATCGGCGGCGCTGCTGCGCCCGAAGTTTTCACCCGTGGCGTTGCTTGAAACCCGCTACGGCGTGATTGAGATCGAACTCAACGTGGTGGAAGCCCCTCTGACCACCACCAGTTTCATCGACCTGACCCGCGCCGGTTTCTTCAATGGCCTGCGGTGGCATCGCGTGGTGGCGAATTTCGTCGCGCAGACGGGCGACCCGCGCGGTGACGGCCTCGGCGGGCCGGGATTCTCGATTGGGGACGAGCTGAGTCCGTTGCCGTTTACGCGCGGCACCGTGGGCATGGCGTTGTCCTGGGGGGACACCGGCGGCAGCCAGTTTTTCATCACGCACTCCCCGCAGCCCCATCTGGACGGCCGGTACACCGTCTTCGGCCGAGTGCTGAAGGGAATGGACGTCGTGGACCGCCTGGGCTCGGACGACATCATCGAACGCATCCGCATCTGGGATGGGGTGACGCTGCGCTGAACGCCGGCGTCACGCGTGGAAAAAAAGGGGGCGACAGTCGCCCCCTTTTCTCTTAACAGGTGGAGAAGCGCTTAGCGCTTCTTGCCGCCCTTCTTCGCTGCCTTCTTGGCTGCTTTCTTGGCCATGTGATTGTCCCCCCCTTCAGTTGGGATCGCGTGAGCTCATCCTCACCGCAGCCGTCGCGGCCTTTCGGCACGCCTGACCCGCCGTGTGGCGCTCTCGCCTCGTGGCAGACACGGCAACAACACGTGTCTGGCATCTCTACAAAAAACGGGTGTCGGCTTCACCGCCGCACCCGCGACCAGTCCCTATCGGCCTGGTGCGCTCCAACGAACCGTACCCAATAGATGGGCTGAGTGATTCCTCGTCACGCAAGATGTAGATTAGGGATGAGATACGAGGGTGTCAAGCACAAAATGCGGGACGCTGTCAAAAATGATATCGGGGGGGGCGCGGTCCGCGCGTAATCAGCGCGTGTTCAGAACGCGGAGGTGCGGCGCTGTTGCTGCCGCGCGTGTCGATCGCGCGCGAGTGCGATCAACCGATCGATCAGCGCGCTGTAGTCGACGCCGCTCGCGCCCCACAACTTCGGATACATGCTGATCGTCGTGAAGCCGGGCATCGTGTTGATCTCGTTGATCACCAGCGTGTGTGTCCCCGACAGGAAAAAATCCACGCGCGCGAGCCCCGAGCCTTCGATCGCCTGGAACGCGCGGATCGACTGTCGCTGCACCTCGGCGGCGATCTTCGGCGTGAGCGCGGCCGGGACTTCGGTGCGTGACCCGCTGCGCAGATACTTCGCGTCGTAATCGTAGAATTCGCCGTCGGGGATGATTTCGCCGGGCACCGACGCGACCGGCGACTCGTTGCCGAGCACCGCGCACTCAATTTCTCGGGCGTCCTTGACGCCGGTCTCCACCACCACCTTCGGATCAAACGCCAACGCGAGTTCGATCGCCGCCGGCAGGTCGTCGACCGTCGTGACTTTTGAAATGCCCACGCTCGATCCCAGGTTTGCGGGTTTGACAAACAGGGGATACGTCAGCGCCTCGCCGACCTCGCGCATGACGACGTCGCGGTCGGCCTGCCAGGCCTCGGCACGCACGACCACCCAGGGGGCGACCGCGAGTCCGGCCGCTTTGAAGAGCACCTTGGATGTGGCCTTGTCCATGCCGACCGCTGACGCCAGCACGCCGCAGCCGACATACGCGATGCCCGCCATCTCAAGAAGGCCCTGAATCGTGCCGTCCTCGCCAAAGGGGCCGTGCAACACGGGAAAAATCACATCGAGCCCGAGGCCCGTGAGCACCGCCGCGCCTTCATCGTCGCCGCGCGCGGGCCGCCGATCGATCAGCACGAGGGTGTCGTCGCCGGGCCGCGGGGGCAGGAGCACTTCGCGGCCACCGCGCAGCCTCGAGGCGTCCCGCATCTGATCGATGACATCGGCCGCCGACGGGGCGGACGGCGGCCGGTCCGACAACATCCACCGGCCGTCCTTTTCGATCCGGATGGCGATGGGTTCGTATGTGGTCCGATCGAGATTCGCAAAGACCGACGCCGCCGAGGCGATCGACACCTCGTGTTCGCCCGAGCGTCCGCCGTAGACGATGCCGATCCGTAAGCGTTTCACGCGTCGGCATTATAAGCTGGCTTCAGTGGATCTTTCGTTTACGGTCACAGCGACCGACGGTCGCGCGCGGCGTGGACGTCTCACGTTGCCGCACGGCGTGATCGAAACGCCCGCGTTCATGCCGGTCGGCACGCGTGCGGCGATCAAGGGCCTGACCTTTGATCAGGTGGACGCGCTTGATCCGGACATCATTCTCGCCAACACCTATCACCTGCATCTGCGGCCGGGTGATCCGCTCATCGCGCGCGCGGGCGGGTTGCATCAGTTCATGGGCTGGCAGAAGCCGATTCTCACCGACTCGGGCGGGTATCAGGTCTTCAGTCTGGCCGGACGCCGCACGATCACCGAAGAGGGCGCGGCGTTTCGATCGCATATCGACGGCGCCGCGCATCTGCTGACGCCGGAGTCGGTCGTCGACATTCAGGCGCGTCTGGGATCCGACATCGCCATGGTCTTTGACGAATGCGCGCCGTGGCCCGCCGACCGCGAGGTGGTGGAGGCAGCGATGGAGCGCACTTTGCGCTGGGCGCGGCGCGGACGCGATCGCTTTCAGGCGCTGCAACAGGGACGAGCGCCCGACGTGCCGCGCGCCACGCCGGGCCAGGCCCAGTTCGGCATCATCCAGGGCGGCACCCATCTCGACCTGCGCGATCGCAGCGTGGCGGGCACCCTCGCCGTCGGGTTCGACGCGTATGCGATTGGGGGGTTGTCGGTCGGGGAGCCGGTGGACGTCATGTATGACGTCGTGGCGCACACGGCAGCCCAGCTGCCCGAGCACCTGCCGCGGTATCTGATGGGCACGGGGATGCCCGACGACCTGATCGAATGCGTCGCCCGCGGGATCGACATGTTCGACTGTGTCCTGCCGACCCGGAATGCCCGAAACGGGCAGCTCCTGACCCGGCGGGGCGTGATCGCCATCAAAAACGCCCGCTACGCCGAGGACTTCAGTCCGCCCGACCCGGATTGCACCTGTTCCACCTGCCGGCGGCACACCCGGGCCTACCTGCGACATCTATATATGGTGGGAGAGATGACGGCCGCCGCCCTCAATACGGTGCATAATCTCCACTTTTACCTTGACACCATGCGGTCGATTCGGAACGCTATTGAGTTCGGAACGTTCGACGAGTTGAGACAGGCGTTCCATCAGACGTTCACCCGCCAGCGTGTGCCCCTAAATGATTGATTTACAAACACTTCCACTCGTTCTAGCCTTCGCCTCCCAGCCCCAGGCGGGCCAGCCCAGCATCTGGGTGCAGCTGTTCCCCTTTGCGCTGATGCTCGGCATCTTCTATTTGCTGGTCCTGTTGCCAATGCGACGCCGACAGAAGAAGATTCAGGAGTTTCAGCAGGCGCTGCAGGTGGGCGACAAGGTCATCACCACCAGCGGGATCTACGGGCAGATTACGAAGCTGACCGACGCGTCGGTCCAGATTCAGATTGCCGACAAGGTGCGCATTGAAGTGGCGCGCGCCGCGGTCGGCGGCTATCAGGGGCAGGAGCCGGTCGTCAAGGAAGCCGGCGGTCTTTAACCATGTATAAGAACCTTCGTTGGAAAGTTGTCGTCATCATTGCCACGGCCGCGCTGGCCGTCGCTGCGTTTTATCCCCCTGAGGACCGGCTGAAGCTGGGGTTGGACCTCCAGGGCGGCATCCACATGGTGCTGCGCGTCAACACCGAAGAGGCGTTGACGTACGAAACCGAAACCACGGCCGCCCAGCTGCAGGAGTCGCTGACCGCCGCAGGCGTGACGACCTCAAGCGTGCGTCCCGTGGACCTGACGACCTTTGTCGTGGAAGGGGTCGCGCCCGACCGCGACGCCCAGTTCCGCCAGTTGGCGCAGGACCAGATCGGCCTGACCTTCGATCGGGAAGCCGGCGTGGGCGGGTCGTACACCTTCCGGATGAAGCCGAACATCGCCGTGGATCGCCGCCGCGAAGCCGTCGCGCAGGCCATCCAGACGATCGACCGGCGCGTGAACGAACTCGGCGTCTCCGAACCCATCGTCGCGCCGTATGGCGACGCGGGCAATCAGGTCGTGGTCGTGTTGCCGGGCGTGAGCGACATTCCGCGCGCCAAGGAGATGATCGGCCGCACGGCGCTGCTCGAACTGAAGCTCGTGGAACAGGGCCCGGCGCCCGATCAGGCGACGTTGCTGCAGGCGACCGGTGGTCAGATTCCGCCGGACATGGAAGTGGTGCCCGGCATGTCGGCGTCGGCGCCAGGGCAGCCCGGCGTGCCGTCGTATTACCTGGTCCGCCGCCTCGCGGCCGTGACCGGCAACGATCTGCGCACCGCGCGCGCCACGGTGGACGGCTTCAACCAGCCGGCGGTGAGCTTCACGCTCAACAGCCAGGCGGCGGGCCGCTTTGGCGAAATCACCGGCAGCAACATCGGCAGACAGCTGGCGATCATTCTCGACAACCGCGTCGAGTCCGCGCCGGTCATTGAAGGCCGCATTTCGAACGAGGGGCAGATCACCGGCACCTTCACGCAGCGCGAGGTCACGGACCTCTCGATGGTGCTGCGGTCGGGCGCGCTGCCCGCGTCGCTCACCCCGCAGTACGAACAGTCCGTCGGCCCGAGCCTCGGACAGGATTCGATCGACGCCGGTGTGCAGGCGTCGCTGGCCGGCCTCGTGCTGGTCGCGTTGTTCATGCTGGCGTACTACAAACTCGCCGGCATCAATGCGGTCATCACCATTTCACTCAACCTGATGATCCTGCTCGGCTTCATGGCGTACGTCGGTGCCGTGTTGACGTTGCCCGGCATCGCCGGCTTCATCCTCACCATCGGCATGGGCGTCGACTCCAACGTGCTCATTTTTGAGCGCATCCGGGAGGAAATGGCCAATGGCAAGGGCGCACGGCAGGCCGTGGCTGCCGGGTTTGATCGCGTGTTCGTGACGATTCTCGATACGCACATTGCGTCGCTCATCGCGGCCGCGTTCCTCTTCCAGTTCGGCACCGGCCCCGTGCGCGGCTTTGCCACCACCCTGTTCTTCGGTCTCATCTCCAACGTGTTCACCGCCGTGTTCGCGTCGCGGACCCTGTTCGAGCTTTCGCTGTCGCGGAAGCCGGGCACGGCGCGGCTGAGCATCTAACCCCGGAACCCCCATGCAGATTCTCGGCAAGACCAACATCAACTTCATCAAGTGGCGCTGGCACGCCATCGTGCTCTCCACCGTGGTCATCGTGGCGGGCCTCGGGCAGATCGTGGCGCAGGGCGGTCCGAAGCTCGGGATCGACTTCACCGGCGGCACGGAACTGGTGCTGCGGTTTGCCCAGCCGGTCACCGAAGACGCGGTGCGTGGCGCTCTGGCTTCGCTGCCCGGCGACAAGTCGGTGCAGCGGTACGGCAACGCCGGCGACAACATGGTGCTGATTCGCCTCCCGCAGGCGCTGGAGGTGGAATCGGGCCAGACGCTCGACGATGCCGCCGACTCCGTGCTGAATTTGATTCGCGCGGCGAACATCGGCACGTTCACGCCGGAGCGCACCGACATCGTCGGTCCGACCATCGGTGAAGACCTGCGGCAGAAGGGCATCTATGCGACGTTGACCGCCCTGGCCGGCATCATGATCTACATCGGCCTGCGGTTCCGGTTCACGTTCGCCGCCGGCGCGATCGTGGCGACGCTGCACGACGTGGTCATCTGTCTGGTGTTCCTGAACTGGTTCGGCTACGAACTGACGCTGAACATCATTGCCGCGCTGCTCACGATGACGGGCTACTCGGTCAACGACACCATTGTCATCTTCGACCGCGTCCGGGAGAACGCCCGGGTGATGCGCAAGGATGCGCTGGAGCCGCTGGTGAACACCTCGGTCAACCAGACGTTGTCGCGCACGGTCATCACGGCCGGCACCACGTTCCTGGCGGTGGCCGGGCTGTACCTGTATGGCGGCGAGGCGCTTGAAGGCTTCGCGTTCACGCTGCTGGTCGGCATTGTCAGCGGCACGTATTCCACCGTGTTCATCGCGGCGGCCATTGCGCTGTTGCTGACGAAACCCGCGCCGACGGCCGGCAGTGCCGCGCGGGCCAGGGTGAAGGCCCAGTCCTAGTCGGTGTCACTGTTTGACGCGGCTGTCCTCGGGGTGGTGCAGGGCCTCACGGAGTTCCTGCCCGTCTCGAGTTCCGGCCACCTGATCCTGGCGCGATGGGCGCTGGGATGGGACGCGGGCGCGCTGGGTCTCCCGTTTGACCTGGCCTGCCACCTCGGCACGCTCGCGGCGGTGCTGTGGTTCTTCCGCGCCGATATTTTCGCGATGGTTCGCGCGGTGCCGTTCGCGTTTTCCGCCACACCGGGTCCTGATGGCCGCCGCATCTGGCTCATCATCGCCGCTACCGGTCCCGTGGTTATTGCGGGGCTGACGCTTGAGTCGTGGTTCGAAACGTTCCGTGATCCCAACGTGATCGCCGTCACGTTGATCATCGGCGCGGGCCTCCTATTCCTCGTTGAGCGCCTTGGGCCGCGTACGGGCACGGAAGCCACCTTGACGATGACCGGCGCGGTGCTCATTGGCGTCGCGCAGGTCTGCGCGTTGTTTCCCGGGGTGTCTCGGTCGGGCGCGACCATCACGGCCGGGATGCTGCTAGGCCTGAATCGGCTGGCGGCCGCAAGGTTTGCGTTTCTCATGAGTGTGCCGGCGATAGGCGGCGCCGGGCTCAAGAAGGCGCTCGACATGCGGGAAGTGGAACTGTTGCCGCACGACCTGCAGCTGTTTGCCGTCGGATTTCTCAGCTCGGCGGCGGTCGGGTACCTGACGGTGAACTTCCTGCTGAAATACCTGGTGAGCCATCGCCTCGATGTGTTTGCCTGGTATCGACTCGTGATTGCCGCGCTGCTGTTCTACTCGTTGTACTCGTTGTAAAATGCTCGGGTCCCCCATGTCCTCGCTCCGCCGATCGTTCATCACCGGCTTTTTTGTGACCGTGCCGCTGGTTGTCAGCGTGGCGGCCCTGCTGTGGATGTTCCGTGTGGTGGATGGCCTGACGGAGGGGTTCTGGGTGCGGTGGACCGGCACACACGTGCCGGGGCTGGGTGTGGTCACCACGCTGGCGCTGGTCCTGCTCATCGGGGCGGTGGCCACCAACGTGATTGGCCGGCGGATTCTGGGCCGGGGTGAGCAGATTCTCATGCACGTGCCGGTGTTTCGCACGATTTACGCTCCGGTAAAGCAGCTGATCCTCGCGTTTTCCCCAGACAACGAGTCTGGATTCAAGCGGGTGGTGATGATCGAGGACCCGTCGCGCGGATTTCTGCTGGGGTTCCTGACACGGGAGTTTTTTCTCGACCGGGGCCAGGGGCCCGAAGCGTTTGCCGCGGTGTACGTGCCGACCAACCACCTGTATCTGGGGGATGTTGTGGTGTGTCCGGCGGAGCGGGTGCAGTATCCGGACCTCACCGTGGAGCAGGGCATCCGGGTGTTTTTGACCGGCGGGATGGGGTTGGTGGGGCGGGTTCAGAGCGGTCCGACGCCGCCGAGCCATTTTTCTGGAACTGGTGTCTAACCCGGTAAGCCGCCAAATCCGGCGTCCGTTTGTTGACACCGTTTTTCGCGGGTGACTATAATCCCGGCCTTCGTTAGGTCATTGAAGAAAGTGCAAGGCAGGAGGTATTCGTGCCAGGTCAAATGTTCGGCGACGTGAGTGACCCCAAGGTCAGACTTGGAACCAAGCAGTGGTACACCGTGCCGCTGTCGATTCTGGTGCACACGCTGATTCTGGCTGGAATGATCGTGATTCCGCTGTTGGCATCTGACGTGTTGCCGACGCCGCAGTCGGTGATGGCGTTTGTGGCGTTGCCGCCGCCTCCGCCGCCGCCCCCTCCGCCGCCTCCGCCTCCCGCGGCTCCGACGCCGCCGACGCCGACGCCGGATGTCAATCCGGTCGCCGCGCCGATTGAGGCCCCGAAGGAAGTGACGCCTGAACCGCCGCCTCGTCCGGCCGCCGGTTCGATCGGTGTGGTCGGTGGTGTCGCCGGCGGCATCCCCGGCGGTGCCGTGGGTGGTGTGGTGGGTGGTATTCCCGCGCCGCCACCCCCGCCGCCCGCACAGCCGGTGCGTGTTGGTGGTCAGATCAAGGAACCGAAAAAGATCAGGGACGTGCGTCCGATTTATCCGCCCATCGCGCAGTCGGCGCGAGTGCAGGGCATTGTCATCATCGAAGCCACCATTGGCGTCGATGGCACGGTGACGGACGCGCGCGTGATTCGGCCGGTGGCGCTCCTGGATCAGGCCGCGCTTGAAGCGGTCCGCCAGTGGCGGTTCACGCCGACCGAGCTGAATGGCCAGAAGGTGCCGGTCATCATGACGGTCACCGTCAATTTCACGCTGCAGTAGGTATCAGTTCGGTTCGACGTTTCGTGGTGTTCACAGTTCGTTTGTTTTAATTCACGTAGAGAGAGTTTCGGAGGCTGTTCATGGATGGCGGGATGGATCTAATCGCAATGTGGAACTCGATGGGCACGACAACCAAGGCCCTCGCGTTTGTGTTGGTCTTCATGTCGATGTGGTCGGTGGGTGTGTCCATCGAGCGGTACTACACCTTCAAGATGGCGCAATCGCAGTCCAAGCTGTATGCGCCCCAGGTGGCGAAGCACCTGAAGGAAGGCCGTCTGAAGGACGCCCTCGCGGTCTCGCAGTCCAAGACCTACCAGTACAGCCATCTCGCCAAGGTCGTCCTTGCGGGTCTCCAGGAGTACCAGTTCCAGATGGACTCCGGCGCCACGCTGAGCCGCGAAGACGTGGTCGACACGGTGCGCCGCGCCATTCAGCGTGCCACGGCCCTGACCGCGAATGACCTCAAGAAGGGCATTCCCGCGCTGGCGACGATCGGCGCGACCGCGCCGTTCATCGGTCTGCTCGGCACGGTCATCGGCGTCATCAACGCCTTCCACGGCATCGGTGCGACGGGCTCGGCGGGTCTCGGCGCCGTCTCGGCCGGTATCTCGGAAGCGCTCATCAAGACGGCGCTCGGCCTCTTCGTGGCCATCCCCGCCGTCATGCTCTACAACTACTTCACCGGGCGCCTCGAGTACTTCAACGTCGAGATGGATAACTCGTCGTCGGAGCTCGTGGACTACTTCATCAAGAAGACCGCGTAGTACGCGACAAGGGAGTCTGACATGTCGATGTCCACCGGGGGCGCCAAGGGCGGCCCCACATCAGATATCAACGTGACGCCGCTGGTCGACGTCATGTTGGTGCTGCTCATCATCGTGATGTTGATCGCGCCGATGATGCAGAAGGGCGTCGATGTCGCGTTGCCTGAAGCCGACAATTCCGGCGACAAGCCGGACACGGCGGATCAGACAGTCGTGCATATCGACGCGCAGAGCCAGCTCTACGTCAATGCCCTGCCGGTCAATGAGGTCGAGGCGATCGAACGGCTCAAGGCCTCCCTTGAGTCCAAAGCCGACAAGGTCGTCTACCTCAAGGGCGACCAGAATGCCCCGTACTCGTCCATCATGAAGATGATGGACGCGCTGCGCGGCGCCGGCATCGAGAGCGTCGGCTTGATTACCGAAGAGCGCGGGGGCAACGTGGCCCAGGGAGGCGGGAACTGATGGCGCACGCACACAAGCACCATGGCGCGGAAGAGAACGTCAAGGTCTCGGTGGCGCAGGCGTCATCGGACATGAACATGACGCCGCTCATCGACGTCCTGCTCGTGCTCCTGGTCATCTTCATCGCCGCCTTGCCGCTGACCCAGAAGGGGCAGGACATCAACCTGCCGCTTGAGGTCAACAAGTCGTCGAAAGCGGCCGAGGTCCTCGGGCAGATCGTCATCGACTACACCGCCGACCGACGCCTGACCGTGAACAAGACCGAGGTCAACATTGCCGGGCTGCAGGAGCACCTGCGGGTCCTGTTCGAGACCAGGAACGAGAAGACGGTCTTCATCATTGGTGACGGCTCCGTCCGCTACGGCGAGATCGTCAACATCATCGACGCCGCCTCCGGCGCCGGGGTGACCAAGGTCGGGATCGTCACCGACGGCATGCGGCAGTCCGCCGCCGGCGGCAATTAAGCACACAGCCCACCCCTTCAGGTCGGCTCTCCGAGCGCGCTCAGGTTCATCCTGAGCGCGCTTTTTTATTGGGGGGACTCCTCGTAGGGCCGCCTGGGTTTGAGGCGGCCATTGCAGGTCCAGGGGCAGGGGTTCGGGGCCCTGGGGTTACAGGTCCCAGGGGCCTTCCGGCACGTGCGAGCCACGGACACCTGGACCTGGTTGACCGGCAAAGGCCGCCTCAAACCCAGGCGGCCCTGCGAGGACCCATACCCTGGACCCCGGACCCTGGACCTGCAATAACCGCGGCGCGCTCAAGTGCAGCGCGCCCGACGTTACCCCCCTAAAACAAAACGCGCCCAGGGAGGCCCCTGGGCGCGTTTTGAGAGGGTCGACTGACCGGGGAGGGGCTAGATGCCGCCGCCCGCTGCCTGGGCCTTGGAGAGCTCCATGGCGCGATTACGGAGCCGGTCAGCCTCGGCGATCAAGGCGTCGATGACTTTGCGGTCGCGCTCCATGCCGGCCTTCATGCGGAGCAGGATGTTCTTGTAGGTCAGAGCCTCGACGTAGTCGGCATGCAGTCCCAAGGCCGTGTCTTCGGCAGCCAGGGCGCGCTCGATGAAGGCACGCTTCTGGGCATTGGTGATGGTGTAGTCCTTGAACGCCTTTTCCCAGAGCCAGTGCGCGATGGTGTGGTGCGCTTCCGGGTTGTTCGGCTCGGCCTTGGCCCGGTTTTCCCACGCTTCCATCGTCTTCTCGAAGTTGCCCTGGCGGTTGTAGTAGCCGGCCAGCACGCTGAAGCCCAGCGCGTCGGTCGGACGCACTTCCACGCTCTTCAGGAAGTAGGCCTCGGCTTCTTCGTACATGCCCTGCTTCTCGTAGAGGTCACCCATCGTCCGGTAGTTGCTCGGTTCGCTGGGTTCCATCTCAATCAGCTTCTTCGCGATGGGCTCGGCATGTGTGAAGTCGTTGAGCTTGTCCGGCCCGTAGGCGGCAATCAGGTATTCATAGGACAACTTGCGGATCTGTGCCCCGGACGGTTCCTCGTCCTTGATGACCGTGATGGCCTTGTTGTAGTTGTCGACCGCCTTCTGGAGCAGTTCCTCCCGAGCGTCTCCCGAGGACTTCGTCGAGAGGTTGTCGTAGGAGTTGGCGAGGAAGAAATACACGATCCCGAAGTCGGGATTGTGCTTCACGGCTTCTTCGTAGGACTGGGCGGCCTTCGTGAAGTCGGCCTTGCCATAAAGGACGTTGCCTTCCTTGAAGGACATCAGCATCCGGAGGTTGCCGATCGAATACTTGCCGCAGGCGGAGGCGGACACGCCCACCAGGAGCACCAGGACAAAAACGCGAAGCGAGGTGAATCGAGACTGCATGTGGCTCCTCAAATCAGGGCGAAACTGTGGCCGAAACCCCGCCAGTATAGTGAACCCCCAAAACGACCGTCAAGGCTCGTAAGGGTATCCTTATTTCGGTTAGACACCACGAGAATGATTCGGTTCGAAGACCTCATCGACAAGGTGCGGACGTCCAATCCGGACGCCGACACCGAACTGCTCCGCCGGGCGTACGTGTTCTCGGCCTACGAGCACAAAGGACAGGTCCGTCGATCGGGGGAGCCGTATCTGGTGCATCCGCTGGAAGTGGCTGATTTGCTGGCCGATCAGCGCCTGGACGTCGTCGCCGTCGCCGCCGGCCTGCTCCACGACATCGTCGAGGACACCCCGAATTCCATCGAGAAGATTCGAGAATTGTTCGGTCAGGAGGTCGCCCACGTGGTCGAGGGCGTCACCAAGCTGTCCGGCCTCCCGTTCGCCTCCAGTGAGGAACGCCAGGCCGAAAGCTTCCGCAAAATGCTCCTGGCCATGGTCGACGACGTCCGGGTGATTATGGTGAAGCTGGCGGACCGGCTCCACAACATGCGGACACTGCACCACCTTCCGGAGGACCGGCGGGTCCGCATCGCCCAGGAGACCCGGGACATCTACGCGCCCATCGCCAACCGGCTGGGCATGAGCAAGGTGAAAAACGAGCTCGAGGAGCTGGCGTTCCGGCACCTGGAGCCGCAGGCCTATCAGAAGCTTCGCACCGAGGTGGAGTCACGCCGCAAGGCCTCCGAGGTGCTGATGGAGGAGCTGCGGGTCATGCTGGCAGCCAAGCTGGCGGACGTGCAGATTCCCGTGGTGTCGATCGACGGCCGCATCAAGCGTCTCTGGTCGATCCACCAGAAACTGAAGCGCCGCAACGCCGGGCTCGAACAGGTGTACGACTTCATTGCCCTGCGGATCGTGACGCACGCGGTCAAGGACTGCTACAGCATTCTCGGCATCATTCACCAGACGTGGTCGCCGGTGACGGGCCGCTTCAAGGATTTCATCGCCATGCCGCGCCCCAACGGCTACCAGTCGCTGCACACCTCGGTGGTCAGCGCGAAGGGCACGCCGTTTGAGGTGCAGATCCGCACAGAGGAAATGCATCACGTGGCGGAGGAGGGCATTGCGGCCCACTGGAAATACAAGGAAGGTCGCGTCGGCGCCGAGCGCGACGAACAGTACTTCACGTGGCTGCGGCAGCTGCTTGAGTCGCAGCAGGACGTCCGTGATCCGGCCGAGTTCCTGCAGAACCTGCGCGTCGAGCTGTATCCGGACGAGGTCTACATTTTCACGCCGAAGGGCGAGGTCAAGTCGCTGCCGCAGGGCGCGACGCCCGTGGATTTTGCGTATTCGGTCCACACAGACGTCGGTCACCAGTGTGTGGGGGCGCGCATCAACGGGCGCATGGTGCCGCTGCGCACCCGGCTCTCCAACGGCGACATCGTCGAAATCCTCACGCAGGCCGGCCATACGCCGAGCCGCGACTGGCTCACGTTTGTGCAGACGTCGCGGGCGCGCAACAAGATCAAGCACTTCATCCAGACGCAGGAGAAGGCGCGCAGCATTGACCTGGGCAAACGTCTGTTCGACAAGGATGTGCGCCGGTTCAACATCGACAAGGTGCTCGTGGAACCCGAGGCCCTCGTGAAGGCCGGTCTCGACTTCGGGGCCCAACGGGTCGACGACCTCTACGCGGCGATCGGCTACGGCAAACTGACCGTTCGCGCGGTGCTCACCAAACTCGTCGGCCAGGACGCTCTGCGTGAGCATCCGCCGGACGGCGCCATCGCGAGTGTCGTCAAGCGTGTGCTGGGGACTGGCGATGCGAAGATCACGGTCAAGGGTATTGATGATCTGATGGTGTTTCGTGCACGATGCTGCAACCCGATTCGCGGCGAGCGCATTGTCGGCTACGTGACGCGCGGCAAGGGTGTGTCCGTGCACGCCGCCACCTGTTCAAACGTCGTGAACCTGCTCTACGACCCCGAGCGCCGTATTGAGGTGGAGTGGGACAAAGGTGGCGACGCTGCGCCGTATGTGGTGCGGCTGAAGATCCACGTGGCCGATCGCCGCGGCATTCTCGCGGACGTCAGCACCCGCATCGCCGGCATCAACACCAACATTCGCGACGTCGAGGCGACGTCGGACGCCGACGGCGGAGGGTCCATCCGCATGACGGTGGAAATCACCGATGTGAAACACCTCGACCGCGTGGTCAAGGCGCTGAAAGGAATTGATGGGGTGCTGGCGGTGGAGCGGTCGAGCCGCTAATCCAAATGAGCTCGGAGGCGATTCTTTCGTCCCAAGCTCGATCGAGGTCGGTTTCAAGCCACGGATCGGTTTCGGAGACGAAAGAATCGCCTCCGAGCTCATTTCAAGTAAGCAACCACGTCGATCTCGACGCGGACGTTCTTGGGAAGGGCCGCCGCCTGGATGGTAGCGCGGGCTGGGGCTGGGGCGGAAAAATACCCGGCGTAGACCTCATTCACTTCGGCAAAATCCCCCATGTCGGCCAGATACACGGTGGTCTTGACCACGCGGTCGTACGACGCACCCGCAGCGCGCAGGACCGCCCCGAGGTTCTGCAGGACTTGGTGGGTCTGCGCCGTAATGCCACCCTCCGTAATGGTCCCGGTCGTGGGGTCGAGCGGAATCTGCCCAGAGCAATACAGGAAATCGCCCACCTTGATAGCCTGACTGTACGGGCCGATCGCGGCGGGAGCTTCCGAGGTCGAAATCTCGACGAGCGGGGTGGCCATCGCTGGCGTTACGCCGCCTTGACGACCTTGTTCGACCGGATGCAGCGGGTGCAGACGCGCACACGGCGGGTTGCGCCGTTGACGACCGCACGCACCGACTGCAGGTTGGGTTCAAACCGGCGGGCGGTCACGTTGTTGGCATGGCTCGCCTGACGACCCATCACAGGCTTCTTGCCACAGACTTCACATTGCTTGGCCATAAAACTCATTCTCCAAACCGGAGAGTATAGCAGTAGTTACGCGACAGCCCGTCACGACCCGGTGACAAATTGTGTCCACTTATTCGGAGAACCGCCGCCCCCCTCCTTCCGTCTAACGGAGCAACCCAAGGCGGACCTAATAAGTCCTCTACTAGGGCGCAAGATGTAACTCTTTCTTGTCCTTGTAGTTACATCGAAGCCGCACCATCGCCTCGGCATCCAGTGGGCGCCGGAACCCGTAGGGAAGGCGAGGACAGTTCGGGGACTTTACCGGGAGCCGAGGATTGAGCTACGATTGGCATTTTGTTTGCAAGCTAAAGGCCTGCACAGAGCGGTAGCGGAGGAGAAGGGAGCAATCATGAAGGCACAAACAATCCCACGGAAGGCGGCCGGAAAGGCCACAAAGACGGATTCGACCAGGCAGCGATATGTCGAACTGAAGCGGATTCTCGAAGAGCGTCGGCGTGAAATTCTTGCGCAGGTGCAGGAGAAAATGCGTGACGTTCGCGCCGAAGGCGGGGCCGCCGATGGGAAGGGTGTGCTGGATGCTGCTGAAACCTCAGAAGCCGACATCCAGGACGATATCGAATTTGCCCTGATCCAGATGAAGTCGGAAACGCTCCATCGGATCGAGGAGGCGCTCGCGCGGCTCGAAAGTGGCCAGTTCGGCGATTGTTTCGAGTGCGGCGACGAAATCTCCGAACGCCGCCTCCGGGCGCTCCCGTTCGCGGTCCGTTGCAAGGATTGCGAAGAGGCTCGCGAAGTGGCGGAACGCCGCAAGCGGCTCACACATCGCCGGTCGTCGGGCTTGATGCTCGATATGAACTAAGGCTTCTGGGCCCGGCGTGTTTCTTCACAGGCTCCGCCGAAAGGCGGGGCCTGTGCTTTTTGTGCTGACGGAAGTGAAGGTGGATGGTCATGACTGACAAGGTACCGGCGGAACTGCCGATCCTGCCGCTTCGGGACACGGTGTTGTTTCCCAACGCGTTCATGCCGCTCGCCGTGGCGCGCGAAAGCTCCGTCACGCTCATCGACGATGCGATCGCGGGCGACAAGCAGATTGCCGTGTTCACGCAGCGCAATGCCAGTGATGAAGAGCCCGAGCAGGACACGTTGTTTCCCGTCGGCACGTTTGCGCACATCCACAAGATGTTCAAGCTGCCGGACGGCAGCCTGCGCCTGATCGTCCAGGGCCTGCACCGCATCCGGCTCGACGAGGTCACCGCACGGACGCCGTACCTGCGTGGCCGCATCACCGAACTGCCGGACATCGTCGCGGAAGCCGGGAACGTCGAAATCGATGCGCTCGTGCGGAACATCCGCACCAACTTCCAGCACATTGTCGAGTTGTCCCCGGTGCTGTCGGAGGATTTGTCCACGCTGGTCTCCAACATCGTGGAGCCGGGACGTCTTGCCGATTTTATTGCGTCGAGTCTGAGCACCGTTCCCACCGTCGGCAAACAGGAACTTCTGGAAACTGCCGACGTGCGTGAACGCATGGATCGGCTGAATCGTGTCCTGACGAAGGAACTGGAAGTCCTTGAGGTGGGCTCCAAGATTCAGTCGCAGGTGGAGTCGGAAGTCGGGAAGAACCAGCGCGAGTATTTCCTGCGCGAGCAGATGAAGGCGATTCAGCGTGAGCTGGGCGAAGGCGACGATCAGGCGAAGGAGATCGACGAGCTGGCCGAAAAGATCGAAGCCGCCGGCATGCCGGACGAGGTGAAGAAGGACGCCAAACGCGAGCTGGACCGTTTGTCGAAGATGCCGCCGGCCGCTGCCGAATACACGGTGGCGCGCACGTACATCGACTGGCTGGTCACCGTGCCATGGACCGCGCGCAGTGAGGAGTCCATCAACCTCGCGCACACCAAGGCCACGCTCGACACCGACCACTCCGGGTTGGAGCGCGTGAAGGATCGCATCCTCGAATATCTGGCCGTCCGCAAGCTGAAGCCGGACGTGAAGGGGCCGATCCTCTGCTTCGCCGGCCCTCCCGGCGTGGGCAAGACCTCGCTGGCCCGCTCCATCGCGAATTCCATCGGACGGAAGTTTGTGCGCGTCTCGCTGGGGGGCATGCGCGATGAAGCCGAGATTCGCGGACATCGCCGCACGTACATCGGCGCGTTGCCGGGGCAAATCATTCAGGGCCTGCGGCGCGCCGGCGTCCGGAACCCGGTGTTCATCCTCGACGAAATCGACAAGCTGGGGCACGACTTCAGGGGGGATCCGGCGTCGGCCCTGCTCGAGGTCCTCGACCCCGAGCAGAATAACGCGTTCCGCGATCACTATCTCGACGTGCCATTCGATTTGTCCGAGGTGTTGTTCATCACGACCGCGAACGTGCTGGATACCATTCCGGCTCCGCTGCGCGATCGCATGGAAGTGATCGATCTCGCGGGATACACCGAGCGGGAAAAACTGGCGATCGCGAAGGATCACCTGGTCGCCCGGCAGGTCACCAATCACGGCTTGACCTCGGAGCAGATCCTTTTCACCGACGACTCGCTGTCGGCGATCATTCGCGGCTACACGCGCGAAGCTGGCGTGCGCAATCTGGAGCGCGAGATCGGTTCCGTCTGCCGGAAGGTGGCGCGGCGTCGGGCGGAAGGCGACGAGGCCCCGGTCACCATCACCGTCGCCCTGGTTGAGGACTTCCTTGGGGCGCCTCGTCACCTCGATGAGGCGCTCGCCAATCGCGCGCAGGATCCCGGTGTGGCGATCGGCCTGGCCTGGACCCCGGTGGGCGGCGACGTCCTCCTCATCGAAGCCTCCCGGATGGTCGGCGGCAGCCAGTTGACGTTGACGGGGTCCCTCGGCGATGTGATGAAGGAGTCGGCGCGCATCGCGTTGTCATGGTTCCGCGCGCATGCCGCGATGTACAATGTCGATCCGCAGTTCTACAAGGACGCCGAGATCCATCTGCACGTCCCCTCCGGCGCCATCCCCAAGGATGGCCCCTCTGCTGGCGTCACGATGGTGGTGGCATTGGCCTCGGCGTTGTCAGGCCGTCCGGTGCGTGGTGATTTGGCGATGACTGGCGAAGTGACGTTGTCAGGCCGCGTGTTGCCGGTCGGCGGCATCAAGGAAAAAGTGCTCGCCGCCCGCCGCCATGGCATCCATACGGTCATTCTGCCGAAGCAGAACGAGACCAACGTGCGCGAGGACCTCACCGACGAAATTCGTCGCGGGCTCACGGTGCACTTTGTGACCGAAGTGGATGAAGTGCTCGCGCTCGCGCTTACGCCGGCGACGACGCGCCAGTCACTGACGCTGGTCTGAGCAACTGCAGACCGACGACCGTCTTGATATCGGCGACACGTCCGTTGCGAATCATCTCGGCGAACGTGTCCAGCGTGACGACAGCAGGCTCGATCTGTTCGTCCTCATCCTGATGCACCGGGCCCGGTGGGGGCACCAGTGACTCGCACCGGTAGAAGTGCATGATCTCGTCGCAGAAGCCGGGCGTCGGGTACCACGATGCGAGCAGGGTGACCCGCTGCGGCGACTGGCCGGTTTCCTCCTCACACTCGCGCACCGCGGCTGCGTCCGGCGCCTCACCAGGGTCGAGGCTGCCCGCGGGAAGCTCCCAGATCCAGCGATCGATCACCGGACGGTACTGGCGGATCAGAATCACCGTGTCGGGCGACGGCTGTGCGAGGATCACAACAGAGCCGCGATGCCGGACCGCCTCAATGGTGGTCGTCCGGCCGTTGGGCAGGACGACCGCCTCGCGTTCAACGCGAATCACGCGCCCCGTGAACATCACCTCTGCCGCCACGTCAGCTCCTCTTGTTGGCCTGCCGAAGCGCTTTCAGTACGCGCGCCAAATCCGCCGGAAGGTCCGCTCTGAAATCCATCGTGCGACCGTCACGCGGATGCGCAAACGACAATCGCGCGGCATGCAGGAACGGCCGGGTGAGTTTGGCGAGTGAGGCGAGGTGTGTGGGGAGGCGTTTGCGTACGCCGCCGTACAGCTCGTCGCCGACGAGGGGATGATTCGCCTCCGCGAGGTGCACACGGATCTGGTGCGTGCGTCCGGTCCCGATCACCAACGTGACGAACGACACGCCGCGAAGCACTTCCACGCTGACCACGTCCGTCAACGCCGACCGTCCGCCCTTCGCACGGCTCGACATCCGTTTGCGATTGTTGGGGTCGCGGCCGATCGGGTTGTCATACCGCGTGCCTCTTTCCGGGGTGCCCCACACCACGGCCTGATATTCCTTGCGCACCACGCGGTCGTGAAACTGCGCGGACAGGTTCCGGTGCGCGGTGTCGTGTTTCGCGATGACCATGATGCCCGAGGTGCCGCGGTCCAGGCGGTGCACGATGCCGGGCCGCTCGGTGCCGCCGATGCCGGAGAGGCCCTTCACGTGATGGAGCAGGGCATTGACCAGCGTGCCATGTGCATGACCTGCGGCCGGGTGCACCACCATCCCGGCGGGTTTATTGATCACCACCAGGTCCTCATCGTCGTACAGGATCTCGATGGGGAGGTCTTCGGCTCCTGGTGTGGCCGGCATGGGAGGAGGCACGTCGACGTCGACGCGCAAGCCTTCGGTCACGACGAGGCCGGGCTTCGCGGGGTGGGGCTCGGAGGTGACGCGGCCGTCGCGCAGCAGGCGCTGGACCTGCGATCGCGAGATGCCTGGCAGGCGCGAGGTGATGAACTGATCGAGTCGCAGCCCGGCGTCGGCCGGCTCGGCGACAAGTCTCGTCAGTCCGGACATCGTGTCAGGCCGCCGTCGGCTGCGGCTGCCGCTTGAGGTACCACAACATCAGAAGCGCGGTCGGCACGAGCAGCAGGGACACAAACTGGGAGGTCGACATGTCGCCGATCGATCCGCGCTGAATGTCGCCACGGAAATACTCGATGATGAACCGCGAAATGGCGTAGAGGCCGATGTAGAGCCAGAACGTGCGGCCGGCAAACGGCTTGCCCTTGCGCTCGGTCAGCAGCAGCACACCGAGAATCAGGAGTTCCGCACCCGCGTCGTACAGCTGCGTCGGGTGGAGCGGAAGATTCAGCGGCGTGCCGACGTTCGCGTTCGCGATCGGATTGGTGAATGTGATGCCCCAGGCCGCATCCGTGGGACGGCCGTAACAACAGCCGGCCAGCAGGCAGCCGAAGCGGCCCACGACGTGCCCGAGGGCGATGCCTGGAGCCATGAGGTCGCCGGTGGCCCAGACGTTGAGTTTGTACCGTCGCACCAGCACCAGACCGACCAGGACGGCGCCGATGAGGCCGCCGTAGAAGACGCCGCCCGCCCGCACGAGTGAGAGCAGTTCACGCGGCTGCTGACGGAAGTAGTCCCAGTCCACGGCGATGAGCATCAGCTTCGCGCCAACGAGCGCCGCGATGATGAGGTAGATGCCGAGGTCCATGACTCGCGCCGGATCCACCCCCGCCTTGCGCGCGCGCACCACCGCGAGCTGCAGGCCGATCAGGTAGGCCGCTGCGAGCAGCACCCCGTAGGAGTAGACAGGCCAGTCGCCAACATTAAACAGAATCGGGTACATGACGTTTCACCAGCAGAAGGTCTGCAAAAACCAGAATCGCACCGACGTTGATCGCCGCATCGGCGACATTAAAAGCCCAGAAGTGCCACGTGCCCCAGTAGACGTCCACAAAGTCGAGGACGTATCCCTGCCGCACGCGGTCGATCAGATTGCCGATGGCGCCGCCGGCGATGAACGCCACGCCCAGCCGCGCAATGCGTTCATGCGGCTGCAGCTGCCGGTAATAGAACACCATGCCCACCAGGGCGAGACTGGCGAGGCCCGTCGTGAGGACCGGCTTGTACGGCAGGTCCAGGTTGTTGAGCAACCCGAACGCTACGCCCTCGTTGCGGACATGCACGAGGTCGATCAGGCCCGGAATGACCGTCATGCTCTCGTAGAGCCCAAGCGTCGCGTGCACCCACACCTTGGTGACCTGATCGAGGAGCACCAGTGTGAGGACCACCCACAGCAGACCCGGCAGACGCGCCATCATGCGACGGGTTCCAGCGCATCCGCGCACCGGTCACACACCGCATCGTCGCCACCACCGGTCAGCGCCGGGACGAAGCGCCAGCAGCGGGGGCACTTGTCACCAGAGGCATGAGCGACCTCGACGACGAGCGGGCTGTCGGCGGATTCACGCAACGTGACCGCCGAGACGATGCACAACATCGGCAGGTCGGCTTCAGCGCCTGTGAGCAGCCGATGGAGATCGCCTCCGGCCGTGAGCGTCACGTGCGCGGTGAGAGGCGCGCCGATGGTCTTCTCCGCGCGCGCCCGTTCGAGCGCTTCGTTCACCGTGCGCCGGACGTCCGAGAGGGCGTCCCAGTGCGCATCCAGGGACTCGTCGATCCACGACTGAGGGCTGCTCGGGAAGTCCGCGAGGTGCACGGAGGCTTCGCGTGTGCCGGGCAGTCGCGACCAGATTTCGTCGGCCGTCATCGACAGGATCGGCGCGAGCAGGCGCGCGAGACCGTCGGCGAGTACATACAGCGTCGTCTGCGCGGATCGGCGTTCCGGGGAATCGGCGCGGAACGTGTAGAGGCGATCCTTCGAGACGTCCAGGTACAGGGCGCTGAGTTCGACGGTCACAAATTCGTTGACCGCGTGTGCCAGCGCCTGGAAGTCGTACGCGTCGTATTCGGCCCGCACCGTCCGCTCAAGACGCGTGTACCGCGACAGGATGTGCCGATCTGCGCTGTGCATCTGCGCATGAGGCACCTGGTGCACGGCCGGATCGAAGTCGTACAGGTTCGACAGCAGGTAGCGGAACGTGTTGCGGATCTTCCGGTACGCCTCCACCGTGCGCGCGAGCACTTCCTTGCCGAGCCGAATTTCGTCGCGGTAGTCCACCATCGCGACCCAGAGGCGCAGCACGTCAGCGCCGCTCTCCTTGATGATCTGCTGCGGCGCGATCACGTTGCCGATCGACTTCGACATCTTGCGTCCGTGGGTATCGACCACGAAGCCGTGGGTGAGCACGCCGTCGTACGGTGCGCGTCCGCGGGTGCCGACGCCGACCAGAAGCGATGACTGGAACCAGCCGCGATATTGATCGGTTCCCTCGAGATAGAGGTCCGCCGGCCAGCGGAGCTCCGGCCGTTGGGCCAGCACCGCCTCGTGGCTCGACCCTGAGTCGAACCACACGTCGAGAATGTCGCGCTCCCGCTCAAAGGACGAGCCGCCGCAGCTGTCGCAGCGGAAGTCAGCCGGGACAAACGTCTCGAGCGGGGCGTCGTACCACGCGTCCGCATTGTCGCGCTCAAATACCGCGGCTGCCCGTTCGACCAGTGCAGGGGTGAGATGCGAGTGGCCACACCCCGTGCACGTGACCGCCGGAATCGGCACACCCCAGGCGCGCTGACGCGAGATGCACCAGTCGGGGCGCGACGCAAACATGCCCGTCATCCGTTCGCGACCCCATGACGGATGCCACGCGGTGGCATCCGAGGCCTTCGTGGCGTCGTCTCTCAGGCCGTCCATCGAGATGAACCACTGCGGCGTGGCGAGAAAGATCACCGGTTGGTGACAGCGCCAGCAGTGGGGATACGAATGCTCGAAGTCGGAGCGGTGCCACAGGCGTCCGCGCTCTGCGAGTGCGGCCTCGACGACCGGGTTCGCTTCGAAGACTTTCAGGCCGCCGACGATCGGTGTGTCCTCAGTGAACCGGCCGTGGGTGCCGATCGGCGTGGTGATCGGCAGGCCGTAGCGCACGCCGGTGTTGAAGTCGTCGGTGCCGTGACCAGGCGCCGTATGCACGGCTCCGGTGCCCTGCTCGAGTGTGACGTAGTCCGCCAGCACGCCGACTGAATCGCGGTCGAACAGCGGGTGGCGGAAGCGCACGCCTTCAAGCTGCGCACCGTTGAACGTGGCGGCCGGGGCGCCGAGGGCACGGCCGGTGCGCGTCGACACGCCGTCTGCCAGTTCCGTGGCGAGGATCACCAGCCGGCCGTCGAAGTCGAACGCCCCATACTCAAGGTCCGGATGGAACGCGATCGCGAGGTTCGCCGGAATCGTCCACGGGGTCGTCGTCCAGATCAGCGCCGTGACGTCACGGCCCGTCACGGCCGGGACCTGCGCCGCGAGCACCGTGTCGTCGGCGGCGAGCGGGAACTCGATGAAGATCGACGGGGAGGTGTGCGTGTCGTATTCCACTTCCGCTTCGGCCAGAGCCGTGCGGTCGCGGAGGCACCAGTGCACCGGCTTCTTGCCCTTGTAGACAAGGCCCCGTTCGACGAACCTGCCGAGGGCGCGCACGATCGCCGCCTGGTAGCCGAACTGCATGGTGAGGTACGGCGCATCCCAGTTGCCGAGCACGCCGAGGCGTTCGAAGTCGGCGCGCTGGGACGTGACGAATTTTTCCGCGTAGGCGCGGCAGGCGCGACGAAAGTCGCCGATTGATCGGTCCTTGGCGGCAGGACCAAGTTCACGCTCGACGTTCAGTTCGATCGGCAGACCATGGCAGTCCCATCCGGGCACGTACGGCGCATCAAAACCAGCCATCGATCGCGACTTGACGACGAAGTCCTTCAGGATCTTGTTGAGCGCGTGGCCGATGTGGATCTCGCCGTTGGCGTACGGAGGGCCATCGTGCAGGACAAAACGGGGCGCTCCGTGCCGATGGGCGCGAACTGCGTCGTACAGCTTCGTCTCCTGCCAACGGGCGATCGCTGCCGGCTCGGCCGTCGGCAGGTTCGCCTTCATCGGGAAGTCGGTCCGGGGGAGATTGAGCGTGTCTTTCCAGTCGCGCATGGCTGATGTAAACCCCTATTCTATATTCGCGCGCACCCTGAGACCCGCTGTGAATACCCTGGCCGTCTTCTTTGACGTCGACTTCACCCTGATTCGCCCCGGCCGCCGGTTCCTCGGACCAGGGTATGTCGAGACGTGTGTGCGCCACGGGGTGCCCGTGGACGAAGCCGCGTTTGAGAAGGCGGTGGCCGCTGCGGCCGAGGTACTCAATACCTCCGACCAGCGGTATCACGATGAGATCTTCGTCCGATACACGAGCCGGATTATCGAGTTGATGGGGGGCACCGGCCCGGGTGTCGTCGTGGCCGCGCGCGAGATTTACGACGACTGGGCGCACCACCACCACTTCGAGATGTACGACGACGTGCCGGAGACCCTCAGGGGGCTCCAGCGGCAGGGCCTTCGGATGGGACTGATCTCCAACTCCCACAGGCCGCTGGGCACCTTCGGCCGGCATTTTGATCTCGACGGCGTGATGACCGTGACCGTCTCATCCTCCGAGTTCGGCGTGATGAAACCCGACCCTCGCATCTTTCACGAGGCCCTCGGCCTGATGCAGGTCTCACCGGACCAGGCCGTCATGGTCGGAGACAGCCTCACCCACGACGTTCTCGGCGCCCGCCAGATCGGCATGCGCGGCGTCCTGCTCGACCGCCACGCCAGAGCCACGGACCTCGACAAGTCGATCCCCGTCATCCAGTCGCTCACGCAACTGGCAGCCCTGCTCTAGCCTGGTGGCCACCTCAGGGTGCGTCCGCCGAGCACATGCAGGTGGATGTGAAACACCGTCTGTCCCGCGGCTGCGTTGCAGTTGAACACCGTGCGGTATCCCGACGCGTCGAACCCGTGGTCCTTTGCGACCTGCGCCGCGCACCGCACCATCGCGCCCACCAGCGCCTCGTGTGCCGGCGTCAGGTCGTTCACCGTCGCGATGTGCACCTTCGGAATCACCAGCACATGCATCGGCGCCTGCGGATTGATGTCCCTGAACGCGAGCAGGTCATCGTCTTCATGCACCTTCGTTACCGGAATCTCACCGGCGGCGATGCGACAAAACAAGCACGAGTCCATGGGTAGGATTATTCCCCGAAAAAATGAGCTCGGAGGTGATTTCTCCGGAAATCACCTCCGAGCTCATTTCCTTGCGGCGACGACGCGGGGGATGTGTTGGAGGTCGGGGTGCCAGGTGATGTCGGAGAAGCCGGCGGCTTCGAGGAGGTGGGTGACGGAGGGGGATTGGTCGATGCCGACCTCCATCATGAGTGCGCCGCCGGGGATGAGGCGGGCGTGGGCGGAGGGGATGAGGCGGCGGACAACATCGAGGCCGTCGGGGCCGCCGAAGAGGGCGAGCGCAGGCTCGAAGTCGCGCACGTCCGGTTGCAGTGACTCCCGGTCGCGTTCGGGGACGTACGGTGGATTCGACACGACCAGGTCCACGGGGCCCTGGACCCCATCGAGGAGGTCGGTGAGCCGCCACTCGATGGACGAGGCGCCGAGTGCGGCGGCGTTACGTCGCGCGATGGCGAGGGCGTCGGCCGAACAATCGGTCGCAAGGATCGACAGACTCGGATGTTCAAGCGTCAGCGTGACGGCCACACAGCCGGTGCCGGTACCGACGTCTGCCACCGCATGCGCACCCGTAGTGCGAACCCATGCGAGTGCAGTGTCAATCAGCAGTTCGGTCTCTGGCCGCGGCACCAGCACACCGGGTTCGACGATGAAGTCTCGGCCGTAGAATTCGCGCGTGCCGAGCAGGTACGCCACGGGTTCGCCTGTCGCGCGACGGGTCACGAACGCGTCGAACGTGGCGATAAACGCAGGTTGTGAGTCTTCGTGGCGACGGGAGAGCCAGTCCGCGAGCGACCAGCCGAGCACGCCGCGAGCAATCACTGCGGCGTCGCGGTCGGCGTCGTCTGGCGCGAAGCCATCCGCGCAGAGTCGAGCCGCGGCCGCTGCGACGGTCGCGGCGACGCTCGGCATTACGCCGACTCCGACTCGGTAGCCTGCTTCAGCTTTTCGGCCTGCACGTGCTGCTTGATTTCGTTGATGAGTTCCGTCAGGTCGCCGTCGAGTGCGTCGGTGAGCTGGTGCATCGTGAAGTTGATGCGGTGGTCGGTGATCCGGTTGTCCTTGAAGTTGTAGGTGCGAATCTTCTCAGAGCGCTCACCCGTCCCGACCTGGCCGCGCCGTTCTTTCGCGATGGCTTCCTGCTGCTTGCGCATCTCCATTTCGTAGAGCCGTGATCGCAGCACCTTCATGGCCTTTTGACGATTCTTGATCTGCGATTTTTCGTCCTGCTGGGAGACGACAGTGTTGGTGGGCAGGTGGGTGATGCGCACCGCGGAGTACGTGGTGTTGACGCTCTGTCCGCCGGGGCCGCTCGAACAGAACGTATCGATGCGCAGGTCCTTCGCATCGATGTGAATATCGACTTCCTCCGCTTCCGGGAGCACCGCGACGGTGGCCGTCGATGTATGGATGCGCCCGGCCGCTTCGGTGGCCGGCACCCGCTGCACACGATGGACGCCGCTCTCGTGTTTGAGCTGGCCGTACACACCCTTGCCTTCCATCGACGCGACCACTTCCTTCAGGCCGCCGATGCCGTTTTCGCTCATCGTGTGGACGTCGATCTTCCACCCCTGCCGCTCGGCGTACCGGGTGTACATCCGATACAGGTCCGCGGCGAACAACGCGGCTTCGTCGCCGCCGGTGCCGCCGCGGATTTCGAGCACCACGTTGCGGTCGTCATTCGCATCACGCGGGACGAGCATCACCCGAAGCTCACCCTCCAGCGTCTCCATCTGCTTCTCGAGACCCGGCAGTTCCTCCTTCGCGAGGGCCGCCATCTCGGCGTCGCTGCCGGCCATGAGGTCACGGTTTTCGGCGGCCTGCTGGTCCAGGCGGAGCCATTCGCGGAACGCCTCCACCGTCGGCTGGATTTCAAACAGCGCCTTGGACTGTGTGCGATACGCCGTCGCGTCGGCCTGCACCGCCGGGTCCGACACCTGTTGCATCAGGGACTCGTAGCGGGTTTCCAGGGAACGAAGTTTGTCGAGGACTTGCGGAGTCATGCGCGTTCAGCTCTCATCATCCACCGGACACCGGCGGCAAAAATGCGACATCGTCGCCCTCCTGCAGAGGGGAGGACATGCGCGAAAAATTCGCGTTCACCGCGCACGAGACGGCGCGGTCGAACGGCGCGAGCGGAGGATGCGCCTGCGTGACGGTTGCCCACACGTCCGCCACGGTGGCGCCGGCCGGGACCTCGGTGGTCCACACCTCGCGGCCCGCGAGTTCACGGAGCCTGGCGAAGAGTCGCACGGTTACGCGCATGCGATGGCCATCGCTTTCTCGCGGGCGTCGGCGTCTTCCGGGTCCGCGACGGCACCTTCGACCCACGCATCGCCGTCGACGAAGTACTCGTGTTTCCACACGGGCGCGATCTGCTTCACGCGTTCGATGGCGTAGCGGCAGACCGCAAACGCATCAGCGCGGTGCGCGGTGGCTGCAACAATGGCGATGCTGGCCTCGCCGATCTCCAGGCGTCCCACCCGGTGCACCAACGCCAGTTCGGCATCGGGCCATCGGGCGAGGGCCTCATCACGAATCTGCGCGAAGGTCTTCACGGCGAGCGCGTCGAACGCCTCGTATTCCAGGTACCGGACGGCCCGCCCCTGGTGCGTCGCCCGTACAACCCCGAGGAAGGACGCCAGCGCGCCGCAGCCCTCGCCTCGGGCACGGACCGCCGCCTCGACCGCCGTCGTCAGCGCGTCTATCGACAGTGGGTCCCGGGTCACCGCGAGCATCGCATCAGTATACCGAGGGCTTCCCCTCAGCTACACTGCGCCCGCCGCAACCGGATCGCGGCTGACCTTGTCTTAAAGGCATGAACACGACGCATTCATTTCCTGACGCCCTGATTGTGCTGGCCCTCGTGGGGGCCCTTGTGGCCTGGTGGTATTTCCGGAGCCGGGAGCGTGAGCGCCGGATGCAGATCATCCATCAGGAGCGGCTGATCGCGATGGAAAAGGGCTTCCCGCTACCCGAGTTGCCCCTTGAGCCTGTGAAGGCTCCCGAGGATCCGCGGGAGTTGCTCATTCACGGTGTGGCATGGGTCGCGATGGGGTTGGGTGGGATGCTGGCCATGGGGCTGACCGGCATGAACTTCGACGGCACCCCCCTCTGGCCGCTGCCCATGCCGCTGTTATTGTTCGGTGTCGGCTTGATGTGGGGCAACAGTCTCGGCAACCGCCGGTCCCGCTGAGCCGCAGTCCGTGACCGATTTCACTGACGACCAACTGGTCATCCGTTGTCGCGATCATCAGGATCAGGACGCGTTTGGCCAACTGGTGCACCGCTACCAGGACCGCGTGTTCAGGCTCGTGGTGTCGATCCTCGGCCAGGAGTTCGCGCCGGATGCCGAGGATGTCGCCCAGGAGGTGTTCGTGCGCATCCATCATGCGCTGACGACCTGGCGGGGCGACGCGGCCTTTGGCACCTGGGTGTATCGCATCACGTTCAACCACGCGCTGAATGTGAAGGCGCGTATGCGCTATCGCGCGCCGCACGTCCCCGCGGATGTGCTCGCAACACGGGCGGGCGACGCTCCATCCGCCGACCGGCAACTTGATGCGGCGCGTCGGCACGCGCTCGTGCTGGCGTGTGTGCACGAACTGCCGGAGATCTATCAATCGGCGCTACGTCTGCACTACTGGCTCGGGGCGAGCATGAGCGAGATCGCGCTCATGCTCGATACACCGGAAAACACCGTGAAGTCGTACCTGCACCGCGCGCGCAAACTGCTGCACGTGATGCTGCAACAGCGGGGGATCCATGCGTGACGATGAACTGAAGGACGGGATGGATGGGATGGATGCACTCCTGCGCGCCGCGATGTCCGATCCGGCGCCGGTGGCCTCGCCGACGTTCGCCCAGGACGTCGTCCGCCACACCACGCCGCGACGTGTGACAGGGGCCGGGCGCATCGTGCTGTACGCCTACGCGGTCGTGGCGGTGGCGCTGTGTGTCTGGCTGATGCGCGACCTGCCGGTCGCCGTGACGGCCGTGGCACTTGTGGCGAATGCCGTGATGGCAGTCGCGCTGCGTGGGTATGTGGGGAGCCTGGTCAGACAGGGCTGACCCAGGGGCTGAAGCCCCTGGGCTCCGTTTGGTCCGCCCAGGGCTTCGGTTCAGCCTGCGCAGGCGGCTTCCACATCCGCCACGGTTTTCGGAATCGCGGGGCCGAGCACGCGACAGCCATCCGTGGTCACCACGACGTTGTCTTCGACGCGATACCCCCGCGCATCGCGGAACTTCTCGATTTCCGCAAAGTTGAGAAACGCGGCGTTGGTGCCGTCGGCCTTCCACTGATCGATCAGCGCTGGAATGAAATAGAGACCGGGTTCCACCGTCAGGGCGAAGCCGGGTTCGAGCGTGCGGGCGAGGCGGAGGTAGCCGAGACCAAACTGCGTGCTCCGCGTGAATCCGGCGCCGTAGCCGACAAACTCCTCGCCGAGGTTTTCCATGTCGTGTACGTCGAGGCCGATCATGTGGCCGAGGCCGTGCGGGAAAAACAGCGCGTGGGCACCGGCCGCAACGGCGGCGTCGGGGTCGCCCTTCATCAGGCCCGCGGCCGTGAGGTCGACCACCATCGAACGCGCGGCGCCAAGGTGGACGTCCCGATAGGCCACGCCAGGCTTGATGGCGGCGATTGCCCCCATCTGAGAGCGCAGGACGATGTCGTAGAGCAGGCGCTGTTGCGTGGTGAACGGTCCGCCAATTGGCAGCGTTCTGGTGATGTCTGACGCGTACGCATTCGGCGTCTCCGCGCCCGAGTCGAGCACGAGCACATCACCGGCCCGCATCTGATTCCGGTAGTACGGATTGTGCAGCGTCTCGCCGTGCACCGAGCAGATCGGAAGGAACGAAAACGTGCCGCCCGACGCCACGGCCACACGCTCGATCTCGGCGACGATTGCGTATTCGTAGCGACCGGGTTTCGCCGCGCTCATCGCGGCGGCGTACATCGCCTGCGACACACCTACAGCGCGCTCCATCTCGGTCAGTTCCTCGGCGCTCTTGTAGCTGCGTTGCGCGATGACCGCGCGATGGAACGCCTCCGATCGTCCGGGCTTCACCTCACCGGGCGCGAGGTCCAGCCACGCCGCCAGCTTCACGGTGTGATCCGAACGATACGGCGCGAGGTAGTGCACGGTGCGTCCCTGCGCGAGCGCGGCCGTCAGCCGCTGCTGCAATACGGCCGGCGTGATCGTGTGGGTGACGCCTGCCGCCGCGCCACGTGCGGCCAGCGTGGGCATCGGCCCCGACCACACCACATCCGCCATCGTCGCGTCCTGACCCACGAGGGTGTCGGTGTTCGCGTCGACGTCGATGAGCGCGGCGAGCCCCGGCTGATCCACCGCCCAGAAATAGAGGAACGTGCTGTCCTGGCGGAACGGATACACGGACGCCGCATAGGTGCGTCCGACTTCGTCATTGCCGAGGAAGAGGACCAGCCCGGACCCGATGTCCTTCTTCAGTCGTGCCCGCCGCTGCTGATAGGTCTCTGCTGAAAACATAGGTGCGTCCCGCCGTCAGATGTCAGATGCCAGATGTCAGATGCCAGAAGTGCCCAAGCGGCCCGTGGCCGCCGCCCAACCCGGGGGCGTGACGAATCGCCCCGGTCACGTAGTCCTTCGCGGCACGGATGGCCGCCTCAATCTCAAGCCCACGCGCGAGTCCCGCCGCGATGGCCGACGACAGCGTACATCCGGTGCCATGAGTGTGCGCGGTGTCGATGCGTTCGGCGGAGAGTTCCACGAACCGCGAACCGTCCGACCAGACGTCGGTGGCGGACCCCTTGAGGTGACCGCCCTTGACGAGCACGGATTGGGCGCCAAGGCCAACCAGTCGCCGGCACGCCGAGTGCAGGTCGGCGGTCGTCACGATGGTGAGACCAGTGAGGACCTCGGCCTCCGGCACATTCGGAGTCACCACAGTGGCGAGTGGAACCAGCGCGTCGCGCAGGGCGGAGACCGCGGCGGGATCCAGGAGGTGATCGCCGCCTTTGGCGACCATCACCGGGTCAAGGACCACATTGGGAAGCTGGAGGCGGGACAGGGCCTCGACAACCGCGTGGATGATCCCGGCATTGGCCAGCATGCCGATCTTTGTGGCCGCCGGCCGAAGATCCGACGCCACCGCGTCGATTTGGGCGACCACCATGGCCGGCTCGAGCGCCTGTACCGCGGTCACGCCGCGGGTGTTCTGGGCCGTAATGGCCGTGATGGCCGAGGTGCCGTAGACGCCCAGCGCGGCCAACGTCTTCAGGTCGGCCTGGATGCCCGCGCCGCCACCGGAATCACTGCCGGCGATTGTCAGTGCAACGACCATTCGCTTAGAATTCTCCCTCATGTCAGCTTTCACTGCTCGCGGCTCAATGCTTGAATCTTCACTTGGCGCGTCCACGCCGGCCAGCCTCGCGCCGGTGGTTCGGGTCGCCGCCGTCGCCCTGGCAGTCGCGGCCACGGCCACAGCTGCGCAGTTCACGGTGGTCCTCCCCTTTACGGCGGTCCCCTTCACGTTGACGCCGCTGGTGGTGATTCTCGCCGGAGCCGTGCTGGGATCGCGTCTCGGCGCGGCGTCGCAGGTGGCGTATCTGGCCGCCGGCGTGGCGGGGCTTCAGGTGTTTGCGCCGTCGCTGGTGCTGCCGCCCGGTGCGGGCCGACTGCTCGGACCAACCGGCGGCTACCTGCTGGCGTATCCGATGGCCGCGTTTGCCGCCGGCTATCTGGCCGAGCGGGGCTGGGATCGGTCGATTGTGCGCGCCTCGGTGGCGCTGCTCGCCGGTCTCGCGGTCATCTACATGGGCGGCTTCGCGTGGCTCTCGCGTTTTGTGCCGACGTTTGGTGCGGCCTTGGCGCAGGGCATTGCTCCGTTCATCGTGGCTGACCTCGCCAAAGTCGCCATCGCCGCGCTGTTGCTGCCGCGTGCAGCGCGCTTCCTGCGTCAGTAACCTACCGCACGTACCCCAGACTTCGCATCCGCTCGATCATCTCCCGATCGAGCGGTTGTCCCGTTGACGCCGCAGGGCGCGTCCGGCGTTCTCCATACGTGGCGACCGGACGCACCGGGAATGCCTGCATGAACGCCGGCGTGACAAGAGCGTCTGCAGCGGTCGCGGCCAGGTCTGCTGCCACCGGTACGCCGAGCACACGCAACACCGTGGGCGCGAGCGCTTCTGCGGACAGCGCCATCGTTTCGACGTGACCGGTCGCGGCGATGGGACCGGCCAGCGCGAGCACGGATCCGCTCGCCGTGGCGGGACCGACCGCGACGCGACCCGGTTGTGTGACGAGCATCGTCACGAGCGAGGGCGGGGCATCCCGCAGTACGGTCGCACCGATCACGCGGTCCAGAAACGCGTAATACCCGTCGAGCGCCCGGACCCGTTCGGCCGCAGCAGCCGGGGCCAGGGACTCCGCGGGTGATTCCGGAAACAGCGCGTGCTGCGCGATGTCGAGCCCCGGCAGGTACATCGTCAACAGATCCTGCCCGCCCAGCGCCGCATCCGTCGCCAGATCAAGCACCGTGGCGTCGAGACGCGCGGATCGGTCGACGATGGCGGCGATATCCGGCGCGAGTCCATCCGCAACGCCTGCAACACGTGCATCGACACGCGCAGTTCTCGACGCGGCGGATTGGCGCAGGGGCTCATACACACCCGCCGGCGCCATTTCTCCGGCCAGTGCCCCGCCTTGTTCCAGTCGAAGGATCGCGCGATCGGAGAGGACGGTCGCGAGCGAGGCTTCCGTGGCGGGCCACGTCGCCCACCAATGCACGACGGCGGTGCGCAGACCCGCAGTCGCGGCCACTTCCCAGAATGTCGGCACGCGGCGGTCATCACCGGACGCGATCGTCGGGCGCGTCAGCCGCAGCAGGTCGGTGGCCGTCGTCAGCCGCGATCCCGCACCGACGCGGCCTTCAACCCCGGCGAGCTGCCGGCCTTCAAGCGCGCGGATGCCGTGGCGTTCCACCGGTTGGCCCGTCGCCAGCGTCGTCCACACCTGCGCCGGGTCGCGGTCGATGCTTACGGCGAGCGGAGCGGTGCTTCCTCCCAGAAGTCGATCAAAGGTTGGAAGGTTCCCGCCGCTGCGCAGGCGGGTGAGGGTTGTCACATCCACCCCATCCACGGCGACCACGACCACACGCACACCAGTCGGCACGACCGTCAGCGGCGCGGTCTGCACCACTGGGTCCGCCTGGGGCGCCAACGCACGGAGCAGCACCATCGCACCGCCGAGAGCCATCACGCCGAGGGGGACGACGACGCGAAGGGATGAGAGAGGGGAGCCCATGGGTAATCCGGACAAGCCGAGCCGCACGAGATAGGCGAGCACGCTGATCGTGACGACGTGACCGATGAGGATGGCAATCGACGCCGCGACGGCGAGCGCGAGCAATTGTGCGCCCCACGCCCCGGGTGGGACGGCAGCGCGCCACCATAACGTCAGATACACAAGACACGCGGCGGCGACGAAGAGGCCGGCGGCGATCGCCGCACGACGCGCACGTGCAGCGAAGGCGGGATCAGATGCGCTCTGACGTGCGAGCCAGCCTGCGGTCAGGATCGCGACGCACGCGAGGAGCGCGGATGCGATGCCAAACGGCACGGTGAGATAGGCCGCAAGGACCAGAGCGTCGGTCACGCTGGTGACGAGGCCGGGCGCGCGCGTGGCGAGCCCGATGACGGCGGCAGGCCCGAGCAACACGCCGGCGAGCAGGCCGATGCGGAGCGACGCCGCGACGGCGAGTGAGACGGCGCGGCCGCGCGTGGCGGCGCCGCCCAGGACAAAGCGATCCACGCGTGCGTCGAGGTACCCGAGTGCGCGCAGGCGCTCGCGCAGGGCATCCACATCACCTGTCGGCGGGCCGGCGGTCATGGTCACAGTCTCCGTTGCGCGACGAAGTCGGCGAGTGCGGCGAGGTGTGTCGCGCGACGTCCAAACGGCGCCAGCGCGCTGGTGGCCGTGCGGCACAGTTCAAGCGCGAGTTCACGCGCACCGTCCACGCCGCTGAACGAGACAAAGGTGGTCTTGCGGGCGTCGCTCTTGACGGCCTTGCCGGTCTCCTCCGGTGTGCCGGTGACGTCGAGCAGGTCGTCCACGATCTGAAACGCGAGACCGAGGTTCTTCGCGTACGCGGTGAGTGCGACGATGTCGTCGGCGGAGCCGCCTGCGGACAATGCGCCGGCGGTGGCGGCTGCACTGAAGAGCACACCCGTCTTCCGCCGGTGAATCCGCTCAAGGGTGTCGAACGTCAGCCCCTGATCGGTGGCAAGCACGTCTTCCGCCTGACCCGCCACCAGCCCGTCGAGGCCGACGGCATCGGCATACAGCGCCGTGATGCGCGCGGCGAGTGCCGGTTCATAGGCGCGCGCCAGATGGCCGTACGCGTCGTTGAGCAGCCCGAACGCCGCGAGTATTGCCACGGCTTCGCCAAACTCGATGTGCGCGGATGCGCGACCTCTTCGCAGCGGCGCATTGTCCATGCTCGGCAGGTCGTCGAGGATCAACGAGGACGCGTGAATCGCTTCGACGGCGCAGGCCGCCGGCATGGCCCGCGACGAGGAGCCGCAGAGTTCGGCGGACAGGAGCACGAGCACTGCGCGGACGCGCTTGGACGGCGCGAGCAGCGTGTACCGCATGGCGTCCACGACGGGGCCACCGGGGGACGCCGGGACAAAAGCCTCCAGCGCACGCGCGATCGGGGGCTGATACGTCTGGAAGAACCCGGGAAGTGACGACATCAGCGCGGGGTGAACACCAGGAGGTATTGGTAACGGAGAAACGTCTCGTGCGCGTGAAGCCGGAGGCCCGCGCGTTCGGCGTCGCGAATGATGACTTCGGGCTCGAGTCGTTCGTCGAGATCGGGACCGGGCCCGAGGATGTCCTTCTTGAAGTCGACGATCCCGAGCCGGCCGCCCGGCTTGAGCGCGCGGCGGACGTGGGCCATCAGGCCGACCGGGTCGTCCAACTGCGGGTATGTGTCCACCATCAGGACCGCATCAAGGCCGGTCGGGAGCCTCGGATCCAGGGGGGTGCCGAGAATGGGGTCCACGTTACGCAGTCCCTCACGCGCCACGCGGCGCTGGATGGACTCGATCATCTGCCGCTGGATGTCTTCCGCGAACACGCGTCCGTTCGGCCCGACCCGCCGGGCCAGCCGCACGGTGAACCAGCCGCCGCCGGCGCCGATGTCACCGACGCGCGACCCGTCAGCGATCGCCAGCGCATCCATGATGCGTTCGGGCTGCTGCCACTCGTCGCGATCGGGCCCTTCCAGTTCGCCCAGCTTCTCGGGCGGAAACAACCGGCCGTGCGCCGGGCGCGGCAGTTGCGGCGCGGCGGACACCACCACACACACCCCCGCCAGCACCGCGCTCAGCATCGTCATCCGCACGCCCATATCGTAGACCAACGTCGCCCGCGTGCTCCGAAGTAAACTCACGTCATGGCCTCCGCATTCTTCGACAGCATCGTTGAACTCATCACCCGCACCGCCACCGATCTGCCCCCGGACGTCCGGGCGGCGATGCGGCAGGCGATGGGACAGGAACCCCCGGGCACACGCGGCGCGCAGGCGCTTGCCGTCATTGCGGAGAACATCGACCAGGCCGCATCCTGCGAGGGGCCGTTGTGCCAGGACACCGGGTGGCCCACGTTTGAGGTGCACACGCCCGTGGGCGTCAGTCAGATCTGGGTGCGTGACCAGATTCGGAACGCCGTTGCGGAAGCGACGAAGCGCGGCAAACTCCGTCCCAATTCGGTTGATTCGATCACCGGCGAGAACAGCGGCAACAACCTCGGCCCCGGCACGCCGGTGATCCACTTCGACCAGTGGGACCGCGACGACATCGAAGTGAAGCTGCTGCTCAAAGGTGGTGGTTGCGAAAACGTCAATGCGCAGTATGCGCTGCCGGTTGAGCTTGACCATCTCGGCCGTGCGGACCGCTCGCTCGAGGGCGTGCGCAAGTGCATCCTGCACGCGGTGTGGAAGGCACAGGGCAAGGGCTGCGCCCCTGGCGCGGTCGGCGTCTGTATCGGCGGTGATCGCACCGCCGGGTACCAGTACGCCAAGGAGCAGCTCTTCCGGACGCTTGACGATGTGAACGACGATCCGCGGCTGGCAGAACTCGAAGCACAGATCATGGCGACGGTGAACGGGCTCCAGATCGGCACGATGGGATTCGGCGGCGAGACGTCGCTCATCGGGTGCAAGATCGGCGCGTTGAACCGGCTGCCCGCGAGCTTCTTTGTCTCTGTGGCGTACGACTGCTGGGCGTTCCGGCGGCTCGGTGTGCACGTGAACGCGACCACCGGTGCCATCACGAAGTGGCTGTACCGCGATCCCGAAGTGCCCTCGACGCCGATGCTGAAGCCGGGCGAAGCCGGCGGCTTCCCGCGCACGGGCCGGGAAGTGGTGTTGCAGGCGCCGATCGACGAAGCCACGATCCGCAGCCTCAAGGTCGGCGATGTCGTATTGATCTCCGGGAAGATGTACACCGGTCGTGATGCGGTGCACCATCACCTCATGCATCACGATGCGCCGGTTGATCTCAACGGCGGTGTGCTCTATCACTGCGGTCCGGTGGTGAAGAAGGACGGCGATACCTGGTCGGTGACCGCCGCCGGTCCGACCACCAGCATGCGCGAGGAGCCGTATCAGGCCGACATCATCGGCAAGTTCGGCATCCGCGTCGTCATGGGCAAGGGCGGGATGGGCGCGAAGACGTCAGCCGGCCTGAAACAACACGGCGCGGTGTATCTCAACGCGATCGGCGGTGCCGCCCAGTTCTACGCACGCTGCATCGAGGGCGTGGACGATGTGTCGTTGCTGGAGTTCGGCACGCCCGAGGCCATGTGGCATCTGCGCGTGAAGGAGTTCCCGGCCATTGTCACGATGGACGCGCACGGCAACAGCCTCCACAAGGTCGTGGAAGAGGAGTCCGGGAAGCGCCTGTCGGTGCTCAAGGGGTAGCCGAAATCACAACGAGTCATGGGGGGCTGGATCGCGCTCCACGCCTTCGTGCGTGATCACGACCGGCTCAATGACGCCGCTCGAAGAGAACCGCAGTTCGTCGATGCACACCACGCGCGCATTGCGGTCGGTCTGTCCGAGTGGGCGGCGGTGATAGACGATGTAGTCCTTGCCGGAGCGGGGGGAACGGAGCACCGAGTGGTGGCCCGCGCCGGTCGCCACGGCCGGGTCCTGCTGCAGGATGCGCCCGGCGCGCACGAAGGGGCCGAGTGGTGATGTGGCCACGGCGTAGGCGACCGCATAGTTCGGTCCGGTCCAGCCCCCTTCGGACCACATGAAGTAGTACTTGTCGTCCTTCCGCAGCATCCACGAGCCTTCGACGTACCCCTCAGGCGTGATTGCCTTGAAGAGGGTGCCATCAGCGAGCGGTACCACTCGCGACAGGTCGTCGCTCAGCCGGGTGATGTTGCAGTGACGCCATCCGCCGTAAATCAGGTAGATCGATCCGTCCTGATCTTCGAAGACGTACGGATCGATCGGTTGTGCCCCGTTGTGGAACTTGTCGATCAGGGGCTTGCCGAGCATGTCCTCGAACGGACCCTCCGGCCGACGCGAGCGCGCCACGCCGAGGCCGCCGGGTTGGTCGTCGTTCTGGATGTCGTTGGCGCTGAAGATCAGGTAGTACCAGTCGCCGCGATGGAGAATCGTCGGTGCCCACATCGCACGTTTGGCCCACGTGACGTTGGCGGCATCGAGGATGCGCGGATGTTTGGTCCACGTCACGAGATCAGGCGACGAGAAGGCATCGAGATGGAGTTGCTGGTTGTACGGCGCCGAGAAGGTCGGATAGATCCAGTACGTCGGTTTCCCGTCACCGCCGGGCCCTGTCGGGAACACCCGTGACTCCGGATCCGCGTAATACCCCTCGAAGATGGGATTGCCGCCACGCTGTGCGGCCAGCGGTGTGCTGAAGGCCAAACCCAGGCCTGCGGCCACAGCCTGCCGTGTGAATGTACGACGCGTGATCTCTGACATCAGAACCCCACAATCACTGCTGACACGAGGACCAGCGCGCCGAGCAAGAGCCACTTGAGCAGCAGCGGCGCGCAGAAGCGGACCCAGTGGTCGTACGGGATGGGGGGCGCGGCGACGAACAGGTCCCAGTGTGTCAACCACGTGCGCTCCGCGGTCAGTTCGAATGTGCCTGGTACCACGGCTTGCCGTCCGCTGGCGGTGGCCGCCGTCTGGAAGCGTCCCTGCGGAATGACCCAGGTCGCCGCCATGGCCGTGGCCATCAGCAGAAACAGGAGCGTGAGTGTGTGCGGAACCTTGAGTGTCAGCGCCATTGGGTCGTCATGCTATCGCGCCAGTGCCGCATCGACCATCCGCTCAAGCGCCTGTGACCCATCCGCGTGCGCGTCGGCCAGGTGCATGTGCACCACATGCCGGCCGTTCGCACACAGCGCCTCGTAGTCGCCGAGAGCCTGCGCATGTTTGAGCCGGCTGAACGTGTAGTCCTCTCCAGGCACCGGTGTCTTCGTCGCATCAACGGCCGTCAGCAGCAGGAACAGACCGGCGTTGGTGCCACCCTTGTGGAATTGCCCGGTGGAGTGGAGGTATCTCGGTCCGACGCCATACGTCGTCGCCGCTTTGGTGCGGCGGCGAATGGCCGCACGCACACGAGAGACGGCGGACTCTCGACCGGAATCCTGCGGCATGTAGTCGAGGATGGCCACGAAGCCGCCGGCGCGGTTGACCCCATCGGGACGATACGAGCGCCAGAGTACACCGTGCCGCTCGACGAGTGGCGGATCCACCGGTAGCGACTCGCCGCGGGAGAGCAGCGCCTGCGTGCGGGACTTCGCATCGCGCACGTTGGGTTCATCAAACGGATTGACGTTGAGCAGGATGCCGGCGATGGCGGTGGCGAATTCCCACCGGAAGAACTCCGCGCCCAGATGTGCCGGCGTGCTCTGCAGATGCAGCACGGGATGGCCGGCTGCGGCCAGCGTCTGTCGCCGTGCGACGGCCGTCGCATCAGCCAGGTCGGCGACGAGGACAAAGGCGCGGTCGGACCCGTACTCGGCGAGGTCGGAGGTCGCAGGTTCATCCACGATCGGCAGCACACCCGTGCCGAGTTTGCCGGTGCTCTCGGCGACCAGTTGCTCGACCCACAGGCCAAGGGCCGCCATCGAGTCCGGCAGCAGCAACGTGAGTTTGTCGCGGCCGGCGATCGCCTGTGTCGCCATGAATTCGCCGAGCACCACACCGGCATTGTCATCCGCGTCCTCGCCATCAAGTCGGCAGGCACCAACCATCGTGTCCGCCGAGTCGAGCAGCGACGCCGGGTCGATCCCCATCAGTGCGGCCGGCACCAGTCCGAACAACGACAGCGCCGAGAATCGTCCGCCGATGTCGGCGGGATTGATGAACGTGTGTCGATAGCCGTGTGCGTCGGCATGTGCACCGAGCGACGTGTCCGGATCGGTGATCGCAATGAAGTGCCGTCCCGGTGACGTGATACCGGCGTTCGCGACCCACTGACGGAAGTACGCCTCCAGCGCGGTGACCTCGATGGTCGATCCGCTCTTGCTGGCGACAATGAAGAGGGTGGTGGCGGGGGTGAGGGTGTCGGACACCTGTCGAATGGCGCGTTCGTCGGTGGTGTCGAGCACGTGCACGTGTGCGCGCGTGGCTGTGGGCGAGAGCGTCTGGCGCAGGACCTCCGCGCACAACGAACTGCCGCCCATGCCGAGCAGACAGAGTGAAGTGAGGCCGTCAGCCTGTACCTGTTGCGCAACACGCGTGACGTCGTCGAGGTGTGCGCGCATCGCGGCAGGCGCAGTGAGCCAGCCGAGCCGATGGTCGATGGCCCCCCGCACTGCCGGATCGGATGCCACCGTGAACACCGACAAGTCCTTGTTCCAGAGCCTTGTCACCGCCTGGTCGGTCACGACATGCGCTCCAATCGCTGGTTAATCACGAGCATCTTCAGTTCGGTCATTTCCTCGATCGCCCACCGGGGGCCTTCACGGCCCGTGCCGGAGTCCTTGACGCCGCCGTAGGGCAGGGAGTCCATCCGCCAGGTGGGAACATCGTTGATCAACACGCCGCCGACCTCGAGTCGATCGAAGGCGGCCAGTGCAGCGCCGAGATTCTCGGTGAAGATTCCCGCCTGCAGTCCGTAACGCGAATTGTTGACCTCGGCGATCGCCTCTGCCACCTTCGCAAACCGATACAACCCCACGATCGGCGCAAACACCTCGTCGCGGCAGAGCGACGTGTACGCCGGAATGTTGTCCACGACCGTGGGCGCGTACATCGAGGCGGACAGTTTGTGTCCGCCGGTCAGCACCCGGGCGCCGTCCGCGACGGCGTCGCGGACCCATTCGTCGATGCGATCGACGTCGCCGGTGGTGATCATCGGGCCGAGGTCGTTGGCGGGGTCGCGCGGGTCACCCACCTTCAGCGCGGCCACTGCCGCCGTGAGTCTGGCGGCGAACGCGTCGGCGACTGACTCGTGCACGTACACGCGCTGCACGGAGATGCAGCTCTGCCCGGCATAGGTGAAACCGCCGGCCACCACGCGCTGGACGGCGAGGTCGAGGTCAGCCGAGGCGTCAATGATGACGCCCGCGTTCCCGCCCAGTTCAAGGACCACACGTTTGCGGCCGGCTCTGGCCTTCATGTCCCAGCCCACGGCGCCGGACCCGGTGAACGTGAGGAGGCGGAAGCGATCATCGGTGACCAGGCGGTCGGCCGCTCCGCGCGTGAGCGGCAGCACACTGAGTCCGCCTGATGGCACGCCGTGGTCGTGCAGAAGCCGCGCGATGCCGAGGGCCGAGAGCGGCGTTTTGGTGGCGGGTTTGAGCACCACGGGATTGCCGGCGGCGAGCGCCGGAGCCAGCTTGTGCGCCGTGAGCAGGAGCGGGAAGTTGAACGGCGTGATGGCAGCGATGGGACCCAGGGGGACACGCCGCGTGAGGGCCAGCCGCCCGTCCCCGTGCGGCATCATGTCGGCCGGCAGCACCTCGCCGCCGATGTGGGCGACTTCGTCGGCGGCCGTGTCGAACGTGAACGCGGCGCGTTCGACTTCGAGCCGGGCGTCGCGCAGGGGCTTGCCGGCCTCATCCGACAGCGGAAGGGCAAAGGTATCCGGGTCCGCCCGGAGGGCCTGGGCGACAGCCCGAAGCGTTCGGGCCCGCGCGTGTGACGGCCAGGCGCGCATGATGGGGGCGGCGCTGACCGCCGCTGCGATCGCCACCTCCACCTCGGCGTCGGTCCCGACCGAGGTCATGGCGACGGTGCGGTCGTCAAAGGGGCTGCGGACCTCCAGAGGCGTCGGAAGGGTGGTCCAGTGTCCGGCAAGCAAAACGGGCCAGGTCATCCCTGGATCCTACTTGGAGACTCCCCCCGGTATAATCGAAGACATGATTAACGTGACCGAAACGGCGGCGTCGCGCATCTCCGAGCTGCTCGTGGAAGAGGGACGCCTGGGCGCGGGGCTGCGGGTGTTTGTGCAGGGCGGCGGGTGTTCGGGATTCCAGTACGGCCTGATGATCGATGAGGGCGAGGGGGATGCCGAGTCCGACCAGGTGTTTGAGGTCAGCGGCGTCAAGCTCCTAGTGGACCCCATCAGCCTCCGGTACCTGAGCGGCGCGGAAGTGGACTTCGTCGACAACAACATGGGTGGCGGGTTCACCATCAAGAACCCCAACGCCAAGTCCACCTGCGGCTGCGGCTCGTCGTTCAGCGCGTAGGCCGGACGGTCGGTCCATGCAGTCCGCCAAGGAGTTTGTCGAGCAGCTGCGCCCCGCCGGGGGGCGCCGCTCCGGCAAACGCGACGTCATTGTCCAAATCTTCCTGCGTCAGGAGGGCCATCTGGCCGCCGACGAGCTGGTGGAACTGATCCGCGCGGAAGACGCGCGCATCAGCCGGGCGACGATCTATCGCACCCTCCAGTGGATGGTCGACGCCGGAATCGCCCAGAAGGTGGACTTTGGTGAAGGGCGGTTCCGCTACGAACATTCGTACCGGCATCCGCGCCACTTTCATCTCATCTGCAAGACCTGCAATCAGTCGTTTGAGTTTCTGAGCTCCGACATCGAAGCGTTGATCGAGGAGATTGCAGAGGCGCGCCGGTTCTCGCCGCGGCAGAGCGTGCTGCAGATCTACGGCACCTGCGAGGATTGCCAGGCCGGGCGGCAGCCGGAGCGCATCGCGGCGCCGACCGACGCCCTGTTTGCGCGCGACGCGTTGCGGATTGCCATTGCGACCGAGCGCAGCGGGCTGGAGTTTTACACGCGCGCGGCCGCCCTCACAAAGGATGCACGGGGCAAGAAAGTCTTCCAGCGGCTCGCCGAGGAGGAGCAAGAGCACCTCGGGACGCTGGAGCGCCGGTACCGGCAGCTGGTCAAGGCAGATCCCGAGCTGGAAGCGCATCCGACGTTCCTGTTTTTCAAGGGCGCGGCGAACGGCATCTTTGCGGCGGGCACCGAAGAACTCGTCAAGGGCGTCGACGACCGGCAGGCGCTGCTGATCGGGATTCGCTGTGAGCGGGGATCACACAAGTTCTTCAAGCGGTACGGCGAGCGATTTGAGGAATCCGAAGGCAAACAGATCTTCCTGGAGTTTGCCGACGAGGAGCGCGAACACCTTGATCTGCTGATTCGCGAGTACCGCAGTCTGGTGGAGCGTCAGGCGGCGGGCCCGAAGCGAAGATGATCGATCTCCACATGCACACGACCGCTTCCGACGGGCGGTCCACTCCCGAGGCACTCATCGCCCAGGCGGCCGCGAAGGGGTTGCGCATCATTGCGGTGACCGATCACGACACCACGGCCGGCGTGGACGCGTGCCGTGCGGCGGCGCGTGCGGCGGGTCTGACGTGCCACGTGGGCATCGAGATCACGTCGGTGGATGCCGGCCGGGATGTGCACATGCTCGGCTACGGGTTTGACCCGGCGCATGCCGAACTGCAGGCGTTCCTGGCCACCCAGCGCGCAGACCGCCGGCGCCGGCTCGACGACATCGGTACACGGCTGGCCCAGTTGGGTGTCCCCGTGAATCTGGCCGACGCGATCGAGGACGCGGGACGAGTGGCCGGGCGTGCGATGGGACGTCCGATGGCCGCCGCGGCGTTGGCGAAGGCGGGGCACGTGGCGGACATCCGCGAGGCCTTTGATCGGTATCTCGGTGAGGGCAAGCCCGCGTTCATCGAGCGTGTCGGGCCGTCGCCGGTCGACGTGGTCACGCTGATCGCGCGCGCGGGTGGTGTCGCATCCCTGGCGCATCCCGGCAAGTCGCAGCGGGACCATCTGATAGCCGGGTTGGTCGAGGCCGGACTGCCGGCCATCGAGGTGTATCACCCCGATCACGATCCGATCGACACCGCGCGGTACCGGCAGATGGCCCGGTCGCTCGGATTGCTCATCACCGGGGGATCCGATTTTCATGGCGTGGGCAGCACGCGCGAAAAAGCCTTTGGCCACGTGCATCTGCCGGCCGCCGAATACGCGCGGCTGGCGGACCGTGCGGGGTGGATCGCGATCCATGCTGATTGAGGTTGCCGGGATCCGCAAACAGTTCGGGGCCCTGCGCCCATTGCGCGTCAATGCGTGGCAACTGCCGCCGGGCGGGCGTGTGACGTTGCGGGGATTTGATGCGCACGCCGCCGAGATGTTCTCGCTCCTGCTGACCGGTGCGGCACTTCCTGACCAGGGGATCGTCACCGTGGCGGGCCGCGACACCCGCGACATCGCCACCGATACCGAGTGGCTCGAGTCGCTGGACCTGTTCGGCATGGTTACCGGACGCGCGGTGCTGCTCGACACGATGACCATCGAAGCGAATCTCGCGTTGCCGTTCACGCTCTCGATTGTTCCCGTACCGGAGGAAATTCGCCGGGCCGTGGCCGATCTGGCCGACGAGGTCGGGCTGGGGCGTGAGCGACTGTCGGCGTCCGTCCAGTCGCTGTCACCGGCCGATCGCGTGCGGCTGCACCTGGCGCGTGCGCTGGCGGTGTCTCCGCAGCTGCTGGTCCTGGAACACGTTACGGCGCCGCTGACGCCCGCTGACGCCGCGCAGCTCGGCCGGAGCCTGGTGACGATCGCCGATGATCGGTCGCTGGCTTGGATCGCGCTCAGCGAAGACGATGCGTTTGTCGAGGCCTTGGGGGGCACGGTGTTGAAGCTTGATGCGGGCACCGGCGACCTGAAGCCCGCACGGTCCGGATGGCAATTATGGTGACGTTGGTCCTGTTTGATATTGACGGCACGCTCGTGCAGACCGGACGTGCCGGCGTGCGTGGCATGAACCGGGCGTTTCTGGATCTGTTCGGCGCGCCTGATGCGCTGGACGGTGTGCCGGTGGCCGGCCGGACCGATCGCGCGATCGTGTCCGAGGTCTTGCAGAAGATCGGACAGCCCGCCGAGACCGACACCATCATCCGCGTGCGGGATCAATATTGCCGGCGGTTGCCCGAGGCGCTGGCGGATCCGGCCTCACGTCCCATGGGCGTGTTGCCGGGCGTGCACGATCTGCTCACCGCACTTGAAGCGCGCACGGACGTGGTGACTGGTCTGCTGACAGGGAATTTTGTCGCCGGCGCGGCGTTGAAGCTGAGGCACTTCGAACTGTGGGATCGGTTTCCCTTTGGCGCCTTCGGCGACGACCATACCGAGCGCCGGGCGCTGGTGCCCATCGCGGTCGCCGAAGCCGCGCAGCGTGGGCATGCGCCGTTTGCGCCCGATCGCATCGTCGTCATCGGAGACACGCCACTGGATGTGGATTGTGCGCAGGCGCACGGCGCGCGGGCGATCGCGGTGGCCACGGGGATGTATGCGGAGGATGTCCTGCGCGCGACCGGTGCAGACCTGACGGTCACCACGTTGTTGGACGTGTCGGTCGATTGGTTTTAGGTGGCGGAAACCCGAGGGAGTCGAACCCTCCCACCCCACCGGAGGTGGGGTGCGACCGGTTTTGAAGACCGGGAGGGCCACCGGGCCCCGGGGGCTTCCGGCTACAAGCCTATCAGGCGCCCAGACCGAGCCAGTACGCGATCAACTTCGGAAACTCGAAAAACGTCTGCCTGAAATCGCCGCGGGTGCGCCACCACCAGGTGGCGTTGTAGTCGTCGTACCGGGTATCCCGCATCACGATCTCGATGTCGTCCCCCAGCACGCGGCGGAACGCGTACCCGGCGCGGCGGGTGGCGGCGCGCGTGGTGATGACCACGATCTTCGTCCAGCCGTCGCGCCGCGCGCGGGCCTCGATCATTTCCGCTTCGTGCGCGGTGTTGTCGACCGGGTCACGCAGGATGTCCACGGCCTCGGCCGGTATCCCGAGTTGTTCGATCATCAGGGTGCGTGCCACGTCGGCTGATGAGAATCCGCCGGGCTCCACCGGCCTTGTAAATCTCGATCGCCTCAAGCCAGCGATCTACCCGGGATCCGCCCAGCACGTACACGACGTCGGCCGGCATGGCGGAATCGAGCGGGTCGACGCGAACCAGAAGCCGGCTGGCGCCTGCCATCGTGGCGGCTCCGAGCAACAGCCCGGAGCCCAGCACGAGCCGCCATTTACGCGATCGAATGATCAGGGGGATGGGTGGGGGAGACGGGACCGACTATTCGTCCAGCAGGCGCACTTCACCGGCGCGAGGGCCCTTGGGAGAGTCCTCCACAATGAAATCCACGCGCTGCCCTTCACGAAGCAGTTCGAAGACGGCGCCACGAATGGCAGACCGGTGGAAGAAGTGTTCCACGCCACTTTCGTCACGAATGAACCCGAAACCCTTGTCGATCAACAGCCGTGCAATCGTGCCATTGGGCATGATTGTGTCCTCCGAGGCCCGCGGGGGCCCATTGATTCAATGAGATCCGGCGGCCAGTCTAGGCACGGCAACGGGGGCAAGTCAAGAAGGGGGGATTTGGTGGACCTGACCGGGATCGAACCGGTGACCTCCTGAATGCCATTCAGGCGCGCTCCCAGCTGCGCCACAGGCCCACATTCAGAGTCCCTGATTATATGTCAACGGCGGTGCTGGGTGCTATGTGCTTGGTGCTGAGTGCTGTGCACAGTGCACGGTGCACGGTGCATCTGCACCGAGCACTGAGCACCGAGCACCCAGCACTTGAAAGCGTTAGTACTCTCTGAACATCCGCTGGATCTCTGCGCCGTCGGTCGTTGTGGCGATGGCGAGCATCAGGAGGATCCGGGCCTTGATGGGCGTCAGGTCATCGCCCGCGATGCGGTAAGTAGGTGCGTTGCCGCCGCGTCCCCCGCCCCCGGCGGCAATGCGGCCCTGGCCGGCGCGGGTCGTCGTCACGACAAACACCTGCTTGCCGATTGCGTAGGACGTACCCTCGCCTTGCGTGCCGCTGGTCGCACCGGCGCCGGCAGTTGCCATCACGACGCCCTTGGCACCGGCGTCCACGACCGCCTGCACCACGTCTCCGGTCGCGCCTTGATAGGTGTACACCACGTCCACGCGCGGCAGCGTCTTGATCGCGTCCACGTCGAATTCGCTTCTTGCGGAGTGACGACGTACGGTGCGGCGGTAGTACGCGACGCCGGCTGAGTCCACCACTCCCAACACGCCATATCGGCCCGACTGGAAGGTGTCCAGACTGAGGGCGTCGGTCTTGGTCACCTCCCGCGCGGAGTTGATCTCGTCGTTGAGGACGACCACCGTGCCCATGCCTCGCGACATCGGGTCGCCGGCCGCGCGGAAGGCATCTTCAAGATTGGCCGCGCCTTCGTACCCGAGCGTGCTCGGGTTGCGCATCGAACCGACCACCACGACCGGTCGTTCATCCCGGACGGTCAGGTGGAGGAAGTACGCGAGTTCTTCCAGCGTGTCGGTGCCGCTGGTGACCACCACACCGGCGAGGTCCTGGTCGGCCTTGAAGCGGGCGTTGATTTGTCTCGAGAGGTCGAGCCACTGGTCCAGTGTCATCGAGCTCGAGGCCGTATTGGCGAACTGGATGCCTTCCGGCCGGACGTATCTGGTGAGGTTGGGGAGCGAGGCGATCAGTTCGTCGACCGTCAGCCGGCCCCCGGCCCGGTTGGAAATGGTGCCGCCGGTGGCAAACAGAACGACCTTTGGCAACGGCGCCGCCGGTGCTGTAGTGGCGGGTTGTTGTGGGGGCGGCGCTGGTGTCTGCGCGGCGCTCTCGATCGGCCAACTCAAAACCACAAGACCCACCAGGGCGGCCGTGCCGCGAAACGCCTTCAGCATCCGCCTACTATAGCCGCCTGGACGCCTTCGTCAGCCATCCACTCAGATGTTCGGCGGCCTCAACGGGCGTAGTGCCGTAGAAGGGCATCAGGGCGGTCCGGCCCCCAGGTACTCGGGCAATTTGTGCCCGCCACCGGTCCCGCCCGACCGACGACACCTCAATCAGGATGGGCCGGCCGTTGATGGTGTCTTCAAAACGCACGAGGGTGGGGGAGGTGGTTACTGGTGTCACAGTCGGACGACGATTGTCGTGGTCCTTCGCACCCCGCGCAAGCGAAGCCGCGTACGAAGCTGCACACGAAAGTGGCAGGTCGATCGGTCCTCCTCTGTCACACCGATCGACTTTAATCACATGCACAGCGCATCCACAGCTAATGCACATGTCATCCACAGGTTTTGCACATGCACCACTCGGATGGGCCGATGGGCGGGTGGGTGTATGGGCGGATGGGTTAGGTGGGTAGGTGGGCAGATGGGTGGTTGGGCGGATAGAGTGACTGGGGATGATCGGCATTGCGGCGGTGGCACTCGTGTGGACAGGGATGCTGGGCGGCAGCCACCCACACGCCCATCGGTCCATCCGCTCATCCTGGCAGTCGCCCACCAGCCCATCGGCTCAGTCTCGCGTGTTCCTGTTGGATGATCGTGTGCTCCTGACCCACGGGGAGTGTGCCTGGTTGCCCCAGGAACTGGTGTGTGTGGTGAAACTGGGCGGCGGTGATGTGGCCGAGTCGTTTGATGTGTTGACTGTGCCACGCGCGCTTGTGAACGAGGCACGTACGGCGGCCTATGCCGATGTGTTGCGCGCAGCCCACTATGGCGCCACGCGGGGGGATCGGGAATACGCCGAACTGACGACCGAGCTGGCGCGTGTGCTCGCGGAATTGGAGCGCAGCACCGATCGCGACCGTCGTCTTGGTATCGCTCAGGTGGCTCGCGCGCGGTTGGCGGGATGGTCGGCCGATCATTTCGGGTACAAGACCGAGGAAACACGTCAGCTCGTGGCGTTGCTCGACGACGTGATCGCGGAGTTGCGGATCGCAGCGGGTGAGACGACGTTTTCACTCGATCTGGTGGCAAATCTGGCCCCGGTGGCATCGGTGCCGATCCTGCCGGCACCAGATGTTGCCGAATCGCTTGAAACGGCACTGGCGTCTGCCGCCGTGACGCAGGCGGCGGCCGAACGCTTGGCCATTCTGCGATCCGCCCGTCGCGTCGCGGCCGCGAGTGTGGTGCCGGCCGGCCTGAGGGCGCGTGTGGACGCGGCGTGGCGCGCGGAAGAATCGAGTGAACGTGAGTACCGCGCCCTGTTCGATGAGGCGATCACCCGGTCGGATGCCGCGGTGCGACAGGGACGACCGAGCGCGATTCAACGTCTCCAGCGGGATGTTGCCGCGAGAGATCAGCAGCTGGGAGCACGGCGCCCACGCGAGATGGCGGCGTTCAATCGCCGCCTCGAATCCGAACGGGTGATGGCGACGACGCAGCAACAGGCGTTTGTCCGGTGGCAGCAGGTGAAGTCGCAGTTGCTGGCCTACGAACTGGCGCTGCGACCGCTGTTGGATGGATGGGTGAGTCAGCGCCCTGTGCTTGACAGTCTTCGCGATCGCGTGACTCCACAGCGCCCGGCTCTCGATCGGGCCGCGCGCAGGTTTGCCGGCCTTGAGGCGGCGCTGGCGGCGTTGCGGCCGGTGCGTGAACTGGCGGACGTGCATGCGGTATTCCGCAGTGCTGTGCAGATGGCGCGTGTGGGTCTTGAACTCGGTGAGCGGCTGACCGTGGCGCGCAACCCGGAGATCGCAGGGAACGCCGCCGCGGCCATCGCGGGCGCGGAATTGCTGCTCGCCCAGGCCCGGCGCGATCTGGTCCCGGCACTGAATCCCCGGAAGGTGCGATGACACGCCGCCTCGTCAGAACCACGGACGTCGCCGGTTTCCGTCGGGCCTGTGTGCGCCTGGCCACCGACGGCACCCTCGCTGAGCGGCGGGGTCGACTGGTGATCGTCCCGACGCGCGCATCGGTGGAGTTGCTTCGGCAGACGATCGAGTCGCACCTCGACGGCGCCGCAGCGGCCACGGCGATCCTGCCCGATCTCGTCACGCGTGATGAGTGGATGTCGCGCTGGATGCTCGCGCTGCCCGACGCGCCGCGTGTGCTCAGCCGGGTCGAGCGCGAAGTGCTCATGGCGGTGTCGGCTGAAGCCACTGCGGCACGACCACGCATGCGCGAAGCGCCGTTCCATCTGCGGCCCGGACTCGTTGGCGCGATGCTGGACTTCTACGATGAGCTGCGGCGACGACAGCGCACGGTCGGCCGCCTGCGACGCGAACTGCTCCGGGAACTCAAAGGCGAGCGGGGGTTCGACCGCGGCACCGACAGTCTGATTCACCAGACCGCGTTTCTGGCGCTGACGTTCCTGAAGTACGAACGCCTTGTGGCGGCGTCAGGCGCGGTGGACGAACACGGATGTCTCCAGCAGTTCCTGCGTCCGGGCTTTGTGCCTCCGCATGACCATGTGGTCGTCGCCGTGGCCGATCATCCATCAGACCCGCGCGGTCTGTGGCCGGCGGACTTTGACCTGCTGGGCCGTTGTGCCGGCCTGCGCATTGACGTCGTGGTCACGGACGAACTGCACGACGCCGGATTCCGCGATCGACTGGAACGCGAGTTGCCCGGCATCGAGGAAGTGCGGGAACCGGGACAGCCCTGGGCGCCGGTCGTGGTGCGTGACGGCGAGTCGTGGTGCTGGATCAGCCGGGATCGCGAGGAGGAAGTCCGCGATGTCGCGCGCCTCATCCGTCATCGGACGCCGCGACCGGACGCGACGCTCGCGACGACCGCGCTGGTGGTGCAGCGGCCGCTGCCGTATCTGTATCTGACGCGTCAGATTCTGGCTGACGCGCGCATCCCCTGTCAGGCGCTCGACGCACTGCCGCTGGCCAGCGAACCCTATGCGGCCTTGTTGGATCTGGTCCTTGTCGTCGCGCGCACCGGAGGCACACGCGAATCCGTGGTGGCGCTCCTGCGATCCCCGTGGCTCCGGATCGAGGTGGAGGACGAGCCGGTGGCATTGCCGGAGGTGACCGCGCTGGACGCCGTCCTGATGGCCAGACGCGCGACGGGCATGGCCACGACGTACGTGGACGAAACAGACCGGTACTTCGACGGCAAGGCGCGACGTGATGGTGTCGACGCTGCCGCGGCGCGACGGGCGGCGCGCGGCGCGGTCGCACTGGCTGAGGCGCTCGACGTGTTCCGAACAGCGGCGTCCGCGTCGGAGCAACTGCTGGCGGTATCGAGCTTTCTTCGACGTCATGAACGGGGGCCTGCCCCGGGAGCCGAGTGGCGCGAGTCGTCCTTGCGCGCGCGAGGGGCGGTGCTCGGTGCGCTTGATGGGGTGACCGACGCGTGCCGGCGGCACGACGATCGGCCCAGGACCCCTGAGGCGCTCGTCGCCGTGATTCGCCATCGCATCGAAGGCCAGACCTTTGCGCCCTCGCGTGATCGCGCCGGTGTGCATCTCGTCGACGCCGTGGCCGCACGTTTCGGCGAGTTTGATCATGTGCACATCCTCGGCCTGGTGGACACTGATTGGCCCGAGCGCCAGCGCCGGAACATCTTCTACACGTCAGGGTTGCTCAAGTCGCTTGGCTGGCCCCAGGACGCGGATCACTCCGCCGCGCAGCTCGCGGCCTTCCGCGACCTGACGGGCCTGCCCGCCAAGACGCTGCATGTGCACGCGTTCCAGCTCGACGCCGACGCGGTTGTCGGCCTGTCGCCCATGGTGGACGTGGTGCGTGGTCTTCCCGCGATCGACGGGGAAGCGCCGGCGGCGGCCGCCATCTTTGATGACGAAGTCCTCAGCGGGGACCATGCGGCTGAAGACACGCTGGAGCCCGTGCCCCTGTCCTGGCTGCTTGCGCGGCGGTCGCGGCCACCGCTGACTGAACCGAGGTACCGCGGCCAGTCCGATCCACAGGACGCCCAGCAGTACAAGGTGAGCCGTGTCGACCGCTACGTGACGTGCCCGTTCAAGTACTTCGCGGAGTCCGTCCTGAAGTTGCCCGAGGAGCGCGAGGATACCGCCGGCCTCACGCCGCTGGAGCGCGGCACCTTGCTGCACGATCTCTTCGAGCGTTTTTATCGCGACTGGCAGGACGCGGGATACGGCAGCATCACGCCCGCGTTGCTGCCCGAAGCGGTGGCCCGGTTCACGGCCCTGGCGTCCGGGACGCTCGCGCGGCTGCCCGAGGCCGATCGCGTGCTCGAGGAAACCCGGCTCCTCGGCTCCCTGGTCGCCCGTGGTGTCGCCGAGCGCGTCTTTGAGCTCGAGGCCGAGTCCGACGACCCCGTCGTCCAACGCCTCCTCGAGGAGAAGATCGTCGGACCGTTCCAGTTTCCGCGGCTCGACGGCCTCGACCAGGTGAGCGTGGCCATCAACGGCAAAGCCGATCGCATCGACGTGTTTGCCGACGGCCGCCTGCGTGTCATCGACTACAAGCTCGGCCGCATGCCGGACCTGGCGACGTCGATTCAGATCGCTGCCTACGCGCACGCGGTGCAGCAGCACCTCGAAGCCGCCGATGGCCGGTCGCATCCGATCGCTGCCGCGTCGTACCTGGCGTTCGGCGACGAATACAAACTCGAAGGATCGATCGGCGCGAGGGACGAGTCGGTCGCTGCTGCCGTGAAGGCGCGTGCTGCCACCTTCGCCGACGTGGTCGGGCGCATCGAAGCGGGGCAGTTCCCGCCGCGGCCCAAGGACACCAGTGAATGTGAGTGGTGCCGGTACTCCGGCGTCTGCCGCAAGGAATACACGTGGGAGGATGATGCAACAGAGCCTGTTTAATCCGCCGCCGGATCGTCCAGCCCAGGCGCGGGTGGATCCGCCCGACCAGGCCGCGCGCGACTTCGCCGTCGATCCCGGCGAACACGTGGTGCTCGAGGCGTCGGCCGGCACCGGCAAGACCCGTGTGCTCGTCGATCGGTACGTCCGCCTGATTCGTGACGGAGCCTCGCCGCGCAACATTCTGGCGATCACGTTCACGCGAAAGGCCGCCGCCGAAATGCGCGAGCGCATCCTCGTGCAACTGCGCGAGACGGAACCCGCCGCAACGCTTGCCGAGATTCAAATCGCGACGATCGATGCGTTCTGCTTCGGCCTGTTGCGCGAGTTTCCCCTCGAGGCCGATGTCGATCCGGGGTTCGAGATTGCGGACGAAACCGAGATGGCCCGGTTTGCCGCCGAGGCGCTTGACGTCACGTTCCGGATCGCGCGTGGTCTGCTCACCAGGCAGGAACCGCTGCGCCTGCTTTTCACGCGCGTGAAGCCGCGCACTCTCCGCATCGCGCTCTCGCGTCTGCTCGACAGCCGCCACATCACCGTACCCGCCATCGCGTCCTTTGTGCAGCGCAAGGTCGTGCGCCGATCGGCCGACGATGTGGCGCAGGCGTTTGTGGAACGGCTGCGCGCGGCCTGTGCCGGACAGCCGTCGCTCGTGACCGACGGACCACTTGGGACGCCGGAGTTCCGGTGGGTGGCCGCCGACTTGGCCCGCATCGCCCCGCGGGAGACCTTCCCCGTCGCTGAGGTGCCGCAGTTGCAGCGCCGTTTCGGGAAATACTTCCTGACGCAGAAGGGGGAACCGCGCAAGCGGCTGCCGTCGTTCGCCAAAGCCGGGCATTTCGCGAATGCGGCCGCCAAGAAGCGGCACGAGGCGGCGTTTGGTGTGGTGACGCCGGCGGTGGCGGCCGCGATCGCCGACCTCGAGCGCGAGGTGGATGGCCTGCTGGCGCTTGGCCTTCAGACCCTGCTCGCGATCGTCGTGAAGGAATACCAGCGCCTGCTGGATGAACACTCGGTGCTGGACTTCGCGGGGATGCTCGACCGGGCGGTGACGTTGTTGTCGCGGCAGGAAGAGTTCGCGCGGAGCCGGTTGAAACTGCAGTCGCGGTATCACCACCTGCTCGTGGATGAGTTCCAGGACACCAGCCGCCAGCAGTGGCGTCTGATCAATCTGCTGGTTGACGCGTGGGGGGAAGGCGAGGGCGTCGTCGACGGCCCGACATCGATCTTCATTGTCGGCGACCGCAAACAATCGATCTACCGCTTCCGCCACGCCGAAGTGGTGCTCCTGGACGAAGCGGCGCGACGGATTTCAGCACTGCGCCCGGGCCGCCGGGTGCGTCAGGCGATTTCGACAAACTTCCGCGCGGTGTCCGGTCTCCTCGCGTTTGTGAACACGCTGGCATCGTCGATGGAAGGCGATCCCGATCTCGACGAGCGATTCGCGTATCGCGAGAGCGATCGATTCCCCGTCGAGGCCGTCGAGGATGGCGCGCGCCGCGACGGGCACCCCGTGCTCGGTGTGGTGGCGCAGCCGTCGATTCAGGCATCCGCCGAAGCCGTGGCCAGTGAAATCTCGCACATCCTGGCGCACACGATGGTGCGCGACAAGGATGGCCCCTCACGCAGGGCGACACCTGACGATGTGGCGATCTTGTTCAGGGCGAGGGCCGGGCATCAGGTCTTTGAGGACGCGCTGGAGAAGCGCGGGATTCGCACGTACGTCTACAAGGGTCTCGGGTTCTTTGACGCGCCGGAAGTGCAGGACCTCCAAGCCGTGTTGCGGTATCTCTCGCAGCCTGACTCGAATCTGCGAGCGGTGGAATTCCTGCGGTCACGGTTTGTTCGTCTGTCAGATCCAGCGTTTGCGCGCCTGGCGCCACACATTGCAGCCGTGTTGACCGGCGCTGCCCCGGTGCCCGAGGGGCTTGATGCCCACGATCAGCGGCTGTTGGTGCGCGCGGTGAGTGACGTGCAGCGCTGGATCGCCATGGCGGATCGCATTCCGGCCGGCGCCTTGATCGACGTGGTGATGCGCGAGTCGGCATATGCGTCAGAACTCCAGGGGCGCCGGCGGGATCAGTCGCGCGAGAACATCAAGAAGGTGCGCAGTCTGATTCGCCGTGTTGAAAATCGAGGCTATGCGACGCTGGGCCGTCTGGCGGAGTACTTCGAGACGTTGCGCGCGGGTGACGAGTCGAATGCGGTCGTCGAGGCCCGCGGCTGTGTCCAGCTCATGACGATTCACGCGGCCAAAGGCCTTGAGTTTCCGGTCGTCTTTGTCGTCAACCTGCAGAATCCGGGACGCGGGCGGCATCAGGGCATCAGCGTCATCGACCGCAGCGTGGATGGCGAGCCCGAGGTGGCCTTCCGGTCCACGGACGGCACGAAGCTGGAGGATCGACGCGAGGCCGAAGAGCTCCGCCGGTTGCTGTACGTGGCGGTGACCCGCGCGCGCGACCGCCTCTACCTGTCGGCACAGGTCGATGAAGACGGGTACTTGAAGCATGCAGCGCGGAGCCTCGCTGGTTTGTTCCCGGCGTCGCTCCGCGAGGTGTTCCCCAAGGCCGCGTCGGCCTCCGCCGACACGTCCGAGGTGTTCTGGGATGCCGGAGGCCGCCAGTTCGCGTTCCGCGTGTGTCGTCCTGTGGCGGCCGAGGACGCGACGATCAGGACCGGGACCGAAGGACCGTTTCCCGCGCTGGATCGCACGCCCCTCAAGGCGCTCGGGGGTGTTGTACTGGCGACCCAACCTTCACCCAACCCTACTCAACCATCTCCGGCGACCGAGGCGCGCTCAACCCCAGCGCGCCCTCCTTCACCGACGTTGTCCCGCACCGAAGAGCGTATCGCCGGTACGCTGGTGCACCGCCTGCTGCAGTGGGCGGGCAGCCGGCAGCCGACAACGCAGGAGTGGGGTGACGCGTACGATCGGCTGGTGCGGCCGGAGGCGCTGGTGGACGTGCACGACATGCCCTCGCTGAGGGCCGACGTGGTGTGCGCGGCCGAGGCCTTGCGGAATCGGACACGGCTGGGCGACCTGCTGGCCGGCGGGACCTGCTGGTACGAGACTCCCTTTTCGTGGCGGCCACCCGGGGCGGTCGATGTGGTCCGGGGCACGATCGACTGCCTTGTCGTGGACGCTGCGGGCGCCATGACGGTGGTCGAGATCAAGACCGGTCGCCCCCGCGTGGAGCATCAGGCGCAGGTCGACACCTACCTGGCGGCCCTGCGGGCGCAGTATGGGGATGTACCAATTCGTGGAGAAGTCGTGTACCTGCCGCCGGGGGACTGAGATACACTCATTTCAATGTCACTCACGTGTCCGAATTGTGGAAATACGGAAACCTTCCTGGCCAAGACCCTCCAGATGCATCTGGTGCGCGTCGCTGATGGTCAGGTGCAGCCGCCGCTCGAAGAGGGCCGGCCGGCCTTGTTCGAATTGTTGTGCGACGAGTGCGAAAACACCCTCGACCTCGAAGGCCTGGCTGACGCGGAGCGCCGCGAACTCATGGTGACCCTCGGCGCCCGATGACGTCCGTGGTCCATGCGGTTGCACATTGACGTCCTGGGCTGGTTACATCTGGTCTGGGGCGCGTTCGGGCTGCTGACCGGTACCTCCCTTTTTATTCTGGCGTTCGCCGCCCGGCAGGTGCCGGTCGCCGTTGGCGTGCTCGTGACCGTCGGGGTTGTCCTGTTTGCGGGCGGCGCCGTCAGCGCGGGCATCGGCTGGGGGATCCGTCGTCTCCGCGGCTGGGCGCGGCTGGCCGCCCTGGTCCTTGCCGTGCCGAATCTTCTGCTCGTACCGTTTGGGTCGGCGCTCGCCGTCTACACCTTCTGGGTCCTGCTCAACAACGACGCGCGCCAGGTCTTCGGCCACGCGCCGCGGATGGCACCAGCATGAAACCGGACCCGACACCCTGGGTCGCGCTCATCTACATCCTGATGCCGGCCGTCCCGATCATCGGCGATGTCGGGGCCGTGGTCGGCCTCTGCACGATGGTGGGGCTCTGTCTGTGGGGACTGCTGATTGTGAAGGCCGTGTCGGGCGAGGCGTACCGGCTGCCCTGCGTCGGAGACCTCGCACACACGATGTCCAGCAGATAGAATCGACGACATGGCTGTGTCCGAGTCGTCCGTCCTGGAATCCCTGCGCGTGGTGCAGGACCCCGATCTTCACCGCGATATCGTCACCCTCGGGTTCGTCAAGAACATCCGCATTGACGAGGGCCGCGTCGCCTTTGATGTGGAACTCACCACGCCGGCGTGTCCGGTGAAGGATCTGCTGCGGGAGCAGGCCCGTGCCGCCGTGAGTGCGCTGCCCGGCGTGACCCAGGTCGACATTCAGATGACGTCGCAGGTGCGCGCGGTCGGGCGGCCGGACGCCGGACGTGCCGCAGTCGACGGCGTGAAGAACATCATCGCGGTCGGCGCCGGCAAAGGCGGCGTGGGCAAGACGACCGTGGCCGTGAACCTCGCGGTGGCCCTGGCCCGTGCCGGAAGCCGCGTCGCGCTGCTCGACGGCGACATGTACGGCCCGAATATTCCGATCATGCTCGGCTTCGAAAAAGGGCGGCGACTCGAACAGGACGGCGACAAGATTCAGCCGGCGCTGGCGCATGGCGTGCAGGCCGTCTCGATGGGGTTCCTGACGCAGGATGACTCGCCGGTGATCTGGCGCGGCCCCATGCTGCACGGCGCAATTCAGCAGTTCTTCCGCGACGTGAAGTGGGACAACGTCGACTACCTGGTCGTCGACATGCCGCCCGGCACGGGCGACGTGGCGCTCAGTCTGAGTCAGACCGTGCCCGTTGCGGGGGCTGTCGTCGTCACGACGCCGCAGACCGTGTCGGTCGCCGACACGCGCCGCGCGGTGAAGATGTATCAGAAGCTCAACATTCCGGTTATCGGCCTCATCGAAAACATGAGCCACTTCGTGTGCGCCGGCTGCGGGCGCGAAGCCGACATCTTCGGCAAGGGTGGTGGGGAAGGCCTGGCCACCGAACTCGGGATCCCGTTCCTCGGCCGCATTCCGCTCTCCGAGCCGGTGCGCGTGGGTGGTGACGCCGGCACCCCGGTCGTGGTCTCGATGCCGGAGTCGCCGGCGGCCCTCGCGTTGATCTCGGTGGCCGAACGGGTGGCGCAGCAGGTGTCGATCGCGTCCTACGCCCGCAAGGCCATTCCCCTGACGCAGGTCAATTGATTCCGTTCACGAAGCGTACGCTCGCGAACGGACTCGACGTCATCGTCCATCAGGACCGTCACCAGCCGCTGGTGGCGGTGAACCTTTGGTACCACGTCGGATCAAAAAACGAACGGCCCGGCCGTACGGGGCTGGCGCACCTGTTTGAACATCTGATGTTCAAGGGCGCCGAACATCAGCCGCGCGGATTTTTTGAACCGTTGCAGGAAGCCGGCGGCTCGCTGAATGGATCCACCAGCGCCGACCGCACCAACTACTGGGCGGTGGTGCCGGCCGGCGCCGCCGAACTCGCCCTGTGGATGGAAGCGGATCGCATGGGCTGGCTGCTGCCCGCTTTGACCGGGGAGCGGTTCGAGACCGAGCGCGAAGTCGTGCTGAACGAACGCCGGCAGAGTTACGAGAACCGTCCGTATGGGCTGGCCTACTTCGCCCTGTCGGAAGCGATCTATCCGGTCGACCATCCGTATCATTGGCCGACGATCGGCTACCCCACGGATCTGCGCGCGACAACAGTCGAGGATGCGCGCGCGTTTTTTTCCGCGTACTACCACCCCGGGAACGCCTCGCTCGCGATTGCAGGCGATATTGACGTGGAGATGGCGTTCGGCATGGCCGAACGGTTGTTTGGGGACATCCCTGAGGGGCCACCGGTCGCGCCGGTGTCCGCTGCGCCCGCTGCCGCCGTCGCGCGTCGTCTCATGCTCGAGGACCGGGTGGAGTTGCCGCGTCTGTATCTGCTGTGGCCGTCCCCGCCGCTCTTCGGCGACGACGATGCCGCGTTGGATGTGGCGGCGGACATCATGGCGAACGGGCGCACGTCGCGGCTCTATCGCACGTTGATTCACGACCGCCGACGAGCTGCCGAGCTCGGGGCGGCGCAGGGCTCGCGCGAACTTGGCAGTCTCTTCCAGGTGGTGGCCACGGCCGCGCCGGACGTGCCGCTCGAGGCACTGCGTCAGGCGGTGATGGCCGAGATTGCGCGGCTGGCAACTGACGGACCGACGGTGGAGGAACTGGAACGATCGCGCGTGCAGGCGGAGAGCGCGTTCATGTCGCGGTTGCAGACGCTGGGCGGGTTCGGCGGCAAGGCCGATCAGCTCAACGCCTACAACGTCTACATGGGGTCACCCGCGTACTTCCGCGACGATCTGGAGCGGTACCTGCAGCTGACACCCGTCGATGTGCGAGACGCGGTTGCGCGGTGGCTCGACCCGTCGCTCGCGACAACGTTGTCGGTGGTGCCCACGGGGCGGGTGGCGTTGGCGCTCCCTGACTCCGGGGCGGCGACGTTCACGGTATGAGCAATCGGTTTACGCCTCCCGACCCCGGCGAGCCATCGATCGTCAGGTTTCCTTCGCTGCAGAAGGCCGCGCTCGATAGCGGCCTGCAGGTCTGGAGCATTCCCCATACGGCGTTGCCCGTGGCGACGGTTGCCCTCGCGGTGCCGTTTGGCTCCCGGCACGATCCGCAGGACCAGCCCGGTCTCGCGGGCGTCGTCGCCGACATGTTTGATGAGGGCGCCGGCGACCGGGACGCCATCGGTCTGGCCGCCGCCTTTGCCTCGCTCGGTACCGAAATCTCCGTGGACATCGGGCCGGATGTCACGACATTGTCGCTGACGGTGCTCTCGCGGTGTTTCGAACCCGCTGTGGAATTGTTGTTCGACATCGTCGCGCGTCCCCGGTTCGAGGAGAGCGATTTCCTGCGTGTGGTGGAGATGCGCCTGAACCGGCTGCGGCAGTTGCGCAGTTCCGCGTCCGCCATCGCCGACCGCGCGTTGCTGCGCGGAGTGTTCGGTGCGCATCCGTACGGCCACAGCACGTTCGGCACCACGGCCGCGCTTGAGGGATTCTCGCTCGATGACGTGCGTGCGTGTCACGGACGTGTGGTCACGCCGGTCGGGTCGACGTGTATTGTCGCCGGAGATGTTGAGGCGGGCCTTGTGCAGGAGGTCGTCGCCCGTCAGGCCCGCCGCTGGTCGGCCGTCGCCAGCCACGTAGCCGCGCCCGCGCCGGTGGTGCCGGTCGACCAGCCGCCGAAATTGTGGCTGGTGCATCGTCCGGGGTCGCCGCAAACCGAAGTGCGCGTCGGGCATCTCGGGCCATCGCGCCATGTGGATGCATATCACGCGCTCGTCACGCTGAATGCGGTGCTCGGCGGCCAGTTCACCAGCCGCATCAATCTCAATCTGCGCGAGGCGCGCGGCCTGACCTACGGCGCCCACACGGGCTTTGATTTCCGCGTCGCCGGCGGTGCGTTTTCGTGTGACACCGCCGTGCAGGCGGACGCGACGCCGCTGGCGGTGCGCGAAATCCTTGCCGAGTTTGCGGCCGTGGGCGGCGCGCGCCCCGCCGAGGGGGATGAACTGGCACGCGCCAAGTCGTCGCTCACGCGCGGGTACGTCCGCCATTTCGAAACGCCCGCGCACCTCGCGCATGCGGCCGTCCGACTCGCCACGTTTGGGTTGCCCGAGGACACCTTTGCGCGATACGTTCCCGGTGTCGAAGCCGTCACGGCCGCCGACGTGTCAGCCGCTGCGGTGCGCCACGTGAGGCCGTCGGACGCGACCATCGTGCTGGTCGGCGACGGATCCACCTGGCGTGATGCGCTTGATGAATTCGGCCGGACGATCGAGGAAATTGAGGACGTCGACCCGGCGGGAGGGACGGGCGAATGAAGAGCGTTCGGTTTCATGCGCACGGCGGGCCGGAGGTGCTCCAGTACGAAGACGCGCCCGATCCACACGCGAAGTCCGGCTGGGTCGTCGTCCGTGTGAAGGCCTGCGCGCTGAATCATCTCGACCTGTGGCAGCGTCGCGGTCTTGATCGCGTGCAACTGCCGATGCCGCACACCTCCGGCGCAGAGGTGGCGGGCACGATTGCGGAACTCGGAGCGGATGTCACCGGCCTGTCCGTCGGACAACGTGTGATGCTGCAGCCGGGACTCAGTTGTGGCCGATGTCTCGAGTGCCTCTCCGGTCGCGACTTTCTCTGCAAAGCCTACGATGTGCTCGGCTACCAGTCGGATGGTGGCTACGCCGAGTGGGTCACCGTGCCTGCGGTCAACGTCATGCCTCTTCCCGATCACATCGACTTCATCGCTGCAGCGGCGTTCCCGCTGACGTTCCTCACGGCCTGGCACATGCTCTACGCCGGCGGCCGGTTGTCGTCATCCGATACGGTGCTTGTGGTGGCGGCCGGCAGCGGCGTCGGGCAGGCGGCTGTACAACTTGCGCGAACGGCGCGCGCGCGCGTGATTGCGACCGCGCGTGGCGCCGCGAAGTGCGCGAAGGCGCTCGCGCTCGGCGTGGATGCGGTGATCGACTCGTCCGTGGAGGATGTGCCGAAGCGGGTCAAGGCGTTGACCGCCGGCCGCGGCGTGGACATTGTCATCGAACACGTCGGTGTGGCGACGTGGACGTCCAGTGTGCGCAGCCTGGCGACCGGAGGCCGGTTGGTGACGTGCGGTGCGACAACCGGATTCGATGCGACGCTGGATCTGCGGCATCTCTTCGCGCGGCAGCTTACATGTGTGGGGTCCTACATGGGCGCGAAGGCGGAGTTATTGCAGGCCGCAGACGGATTCTTCCGCGGATGGTATGCGCCCGTCGTGGACCGGACGTTTCCACTGGCTGAGGCGGCCGACGCCCACCGATGTCTCGAAGCCGGACAGCCGTTCGGGAAGGTGGTGTTGACCTGCTAGACTGATCGGTGCCATGAGCCTTGCCCGGTGGAGCGTCAGCCTGATGGGAATCATCGGGTTGGTGGCCGCTACGATGGCGGCGGCCACCGTGTGGTTGCTGCTCACCGACCCGGTGACCGTGGCTGATTCGGTCTCAAAACTTTCGCAAGGCGACGTGGCTCCCGCCATGCGAGCCCTCGGCTCCGTCATCGTCGATGCACTGCGCGGGTTGTTCAAATACCTCTGACCTAATCAATGAGGCAATGAGCCACTGAGGCAGTGAAATTCATTGCCCCATTGCCCCAGTGCCCGATTGACACCGGTCTAGCAAATCCTGGTAGCCCTCGCCCTGCTCGGTGGGCAGCCCTGCCTGTTGCCAGGCTGCCCAGCCCCCCGTCACATTCGAGACGTTGGTGAATCCGAAGGCCTCGAGCATCCGGGCTGCGCGTGAGGAGCGGCCGCCGGTCTGGCAACTGAGGGCAAGCGGTGTATCCGGTGGGAAGTTGGCTTGCATCACGCGGATGAAATCTGGGTTCGGCAGCATCACGCCGGTGTCTTCGTCCGGCTGCAGCAGCGGCACGTTGACCGCGCCGGCCGGGTGACCTGGATCAAATTCGGGCGTGGACCGGACGTCGACGAGTGTGGTCCCGCTGGTACGGGCCGCGTGCGCGGCGGACACGGAGAGATCGGTTATCGGCATACGAGCGACTCGATGGCGGCGGCCACGTCGAGCAGCCGCGGTGTCTGACCACGCGCGCCGACCAGTTGCAGCCCCACCGGCAATCCGGGCGTGGCAAGCGGCAACGAGAGGGCGGGGTGGCCGGTGATGTTGAAGAGTTGTGTGTGTTTGAGCATCGCCGTTCGCACGGGCATCGTCTCGTCGCCGATCGTGACATCGGCAACGCCGGTCTCGGGGGCGACGATCGGCAGGGTCGGCAGGATGAGGGCGTCCACCGAATCCAGCAGCGCCTCCACGGCGTGGCGCATGTGAATGCGCTGCTGACGGGCCGCGATGTATGCCACGGCCGTGATGTCGCGTCCGGCGCGGAACCGGTCGCGCACGGCCGGGCTGTAGAGGTCGGCGCGACTGTCGAGCCATGGTGCGTGGTACGACGCGCCTTCCGGGAGCACGATGTTCACGTAGGTCTCGGTGATGCGTGACGCGTCGGCAAAGTCGCGGGTTTCAAGCCGTACGCCCGAGCGCGCGAGCGCGTCCGTGGCGTGTGTGAAAGCGTGGAGGACCTCCTCGTCGAGCGGCGCGGCGAAGTAGCCACCGAGGATCGCGAGGCGCAGATCGCCCGGGGCCACAGGTGTCACCGCGTGCGTGGGACGATTGGCCAGCGTGGACCACATCCATGCGGCGTCCTGCACAGTGCGTGTCAGTGGGCCGACGTGGTCGAGCGTGAGGCTGAGCGGAATGACGCCGGTCACCGGGATCTCGTCGGACGTCGGTTTCAGGCCGACAACTCCACAGGCGGCGGCGGGAATCCGGACGGAGCCTCCTGTGTCGGTGCCGACCGACGCCAGGCCCATCCCCGTGGCAACCGCCACGGCGGAGCCACCCGAGGAGCCGCCGGCAGATCTGGTCAGGTCGCGGGGATTCAGCACCATGCCGAAGGCGGTGTCCTCCGATGTGGTGCCAAGCGCGAATTCATGCAGATTGGTTTTGCCGATGAGGACGGCACCGGCCGCCTCCAGTCGGGCGGTCACCACTGCACCACGTGTGGCGACGTTGTCGGCGAGTACGCGCGACGCCGCCGTGGTGGGCTGGCCGGCGACATCGATCAGGTCCTTGAGCGAAATCGGCAGGCCGTGCAGCGGGCCGCGGTCCTGACCACTCGCAAGTTCGGCGTCGGCCTCCTGCGCGGCGCGCCTGGCGGCATCCGCCTCGACGCGGATAAACGCGTGTGAGGGCCCGTCGTGCTGGCGGATGGCGTGCAGCGCGGCCTCGAGCAGATCGGCAGCGGTCACACGACCGTTCCGGAGCGCGGTGGCGGCATCAACAAGGGTCGCGGGCGACGACATCGCGATAAAGTCTACCGGATGCCAGAATCCGTGCTTGCCGCCGTCATGCCGGCCCCGAACGTGCCGGTGGAAATTCGCGAATTCCCGGAGCCGGACCTGCCGGCCGGAGGGGCGTTGCTGCGCACCGCGCGGTCCGAGGTCTGCGGTACCGATGTGCATCTGTGGCACGGCCGGCTGTCGGGCGTCCCGTATCCCATCATCCCGGGACACGTGACGACAGGCACGCTGGACAAGGTGCGGGGGGCGCTGCACGACGTCGAGGGGCGGCCCCTGCGTGAGGGAGACCGTCTGGCGTTTTTTGATGTGCATCGCACCTGTGGCAAGTGCCTCGCGTGCACTGCGCACCGGACGCCGACCCGGTGCCCCTCGCGCCGCGTGTATGGCATTACCGATTCAGCCACCGAGGGTTTGTTTGGCGGCTGGGCGCAGAAGGTCTATCTCGAACCCGGGGTCATCGTGGCCAAACTGCCCGATGCCGTGTCGTTTGACGCGTACATCGGCGGCGGATGTGGACTGCTGACGGCAGTGCACATCATCGAGCGGTCGCGGATCGCGCTCGGCGACATCGTCGTGGTGCAGGGCGCGGGCGCCGTGGGCATGAGTGCGGCGGCGCTGGCCCGGAAGGCCGGGGCCGGACAGGTAATCGTCATCGGCGGACCGGCGGCACGTCTGGATCTGTCGACACGGATGGGCGCCGACGTGGTGATTGACATCGATACGACCACGCCCGATGCGCGGCTGGCCCAGGTGCTCGCGCTCACCGGCGGGCTGGGGGCGGACGTGGTCATCGAAGCCGCAGGCTCGGCGCTTGCGTTCGAAGAGGGTGTGCGGCTCGCGCGGAACGGCGGCGCGTACGTGATCGCCGGTCACTACACCAACGCCGGCGACAGCCGGATCAACGCGCACGAACACATCAACCGCAAACACCTGGATATCCGCGGGTGCTGGGGCAGCGAGGTCGGCCACTTCCTGCGCGCACTCTGTGTGCTCGAGCGTTACCAGCACGAAGTGCCCTGGCACCTCATCGGCGCCCAGACCTTCGGCCTCGGACAGATCAACGAAGCGCTGCGGATCGCGGAGTCCCTCGTGATCCCGAAGGCGCTTGTGGATCCCTGGGGCTAGGGACTGCGGACTGCGGACTGTTATCTGTTAGCCTGCGCGATGGCGGCTTCGAGCGCCTGCGCAAATTGCGCAAACGGCACGGCGCCGCTGATCGCGCGGGTGATGCGGACCTGTTTCGTCTCGGAATCAATGATGCCGATGAAGAAGGCCGGCGTGCCGTTGGCGCCGAAGCTGTTGGCCTGATCGACCGAAGCGCGGATCGCCGACGTGAACTTGCCGCTGGCCAGGCAGGCCCGGAATGCGCTGATGTCGAGACCCACCTCTGTGGCGGTGCGTTCCAGTGCCTCGGGTGTATGTTGCGACGGCTGGCCGAACGACCGCGCGTGCATCTCCCAGTACTTGTTCTGCTCACCTGCGCACTGCGCGGCTTCGTGCGCGCGAATCGCCTGTGGGTGCAGCTGATCGATCGGGAAGTCCCGGAAGCCGTAGAGGATCTTCCCCGTGGCAATGTAGTTCTTCTCGATCAGCGGCATCGTCTCGCGCGAATGCCGCATGCAGAAGGGGCATTCATAGTCGGAGTATTCGATGAGGGCCACCCGCGCCTCGTCACTGCCCTTGTGGTGTCCGACGGTCAGATCGATCACTGGGCGCGCCCGGCCGAGGCTGGCGCGCAGACTGGCGAGGTCCTCGCGCAGATCGGCGATTTCGCGACGCAGCGCCTCGACCTCCGACGACTGTGCGCACGCAGGCGCCGCCATCACCACAAGCCCAGCGAGAGTGAGTCCGAGCAGGCGTCGTGTCACGAGATGTACTCCTGAGATCGGGCGGGTTTTGCTTGCCCGTGGTTGAAGGGAGATTGTACGCTGCATGCAGCACCTGTGACGACGAGACGGACAAGAATTCTGGCGACGCTGGGTCCTGCCACTTCGGCCCCTTCGACCATCGGCGAGATCATCCTCGCGGGCGCCGATGCCGTGCGCCTGAACTTTTCCCATGGCGCGTCGGACGTCCATGCCGCGTCCTGTGCCATGGCCAGAGCGGAGGCGGCGCGCCTCGGCCGCACCATCACCGTGATGCAGGACCTGGGCGGCCCGAAGATTCGCACCGGCCGGCTGGCCCAGCCGATCGTGCTCTCCGCCAACGACACCCTGCGTATCGTGTTCGGGCAGACGCCTGACGGCCCAGGTGTGGTGGGCTGCACGTTTGCACCGCTGTTTACATCCGTGGCGCCCGGTCAGCGGTTACTGATCGACGACGGCCGTCTCGAAGTCGGCGTGACCGACGTCAAGGCCGGTGAACTGGTCACGCGGGTGATTGCGGGCGGAGTGCTCGACAGCCGCAAGGGCATGCATGTGCCTGGCAGCGCCGTGCACACACCCGCGATGACCGAGAAGGATCACCAGGATCTGCGCGCCGGGATCGCCATGAGCGTCGATGCCGTGGCGCTGAGTTTTGTGCAGTCGCCGGAGGACGTGCTGACGGCGAAGGAAGCCGTGCGCGCTGCCGGCGCCGCGGGGCTCCCGGTCATCGCAAAGATCGAACGGCCCCGTGCAGTGGAACGCATTCGCGAGATCGTGGATGTGAGCGACGGCATCATGGTGGCGCGAGGCGACCTGGGCATCGAGTTGCCGCTCGAGACCGTGCCAGCCGTCCAGAAGCTGGTCATCCGCGAAGCCCGTCGCCGCGGGGTGCCGGTCATCGTGGCGACCGAAGTGCTGGAGTCCATGCGCTCCGCGTTGCGCCCGACCCGTGCTGAGGTCACCGATGCCGCCCACGCCGTGGACGAAGGCGCCGACGCGATCATGTTGTCGGGTGAGACGGCCGTGGGGCAGCACCCGGTGCGCACGGTGGCGACCCTCGCGGCGATCATCGGCGAAGCCGAACGTGCGCTGGCTCGCGAAGGCCTGCCCGACCGGTTGCCCGCAGACGATGTGCGCGCGACCCGGCATGGGTTGGCGTTGTGCGAAGCGGCGGTGGCGTTGGCGGCGCGCGCCGGCGCGTCCGCCATCATCGCCGTCACGAAGGCCGGCATGACGCCGCGACTCTTGTCGGCCCTGCGGCCGTCAGCGCGTATCATCGCGGCGACGGCCAGTCCCCAGACGGCGGCCCGACTGGGGCTGGTCTGGGGCGTCACTGCGGTCGTGACCGAGGCCGCGACACTTGCAGCCGTGCGCGAGACCCTGCTGGGGCGGGCGCTTGTGCCGGCCGGCAGCACCGTCGTCTTCGTCGCGATGCACACGCGACTGGAACGCGATGCGAGCAGTTACCTCACTGTGGAGCAGATGTAGGCGATGGCACACACGACGAAGAAGCCCGGAGTTCTCCAGTTCATTCTCGACAACTCGCTGTTGCTCATTGCCGGCACGATCATCGCGCTGGTGTGGGCCAATCTGAATCACGAGGGCTACGAACACTTTGCGCACTCGGTGCACTTTGTCGTCAACGACATCGGCATGGTGTTCTTCTTTGCGCTCGCGGCGAAGGAAGTGGTCGAGGCGACCCTCCCTGGCGGACCGTTGTCGTCCCCGCGGCAGGCGGCCGTGCCCATTCTGGCCGCCATCGGCGGGATGGCGGTACCGGCCGGCCTGTATGTGGCCTCTGCCTACGTCGTCGGCGACCTGTCGGTGGTGCGTGGCTGGGCGATCCCCTGCGCGACCGACATCGCGTTTTCGTACATGGTCGCGCGGGTGATCTTTCCTGCGGGGCATCCGGCGATCCCGTTCCTGCTGTTGCTCGCGATCGCCGATGACGCCATGGGCCTGCTGATTCTGGCGGTGTTTTATCCGAGCGGCCCGCTGGCGTTTGGTCAGCTGGCGATGTGGATGGCCGGCGCGATTGCCCTCGCGTGGTTCATGCGCAAGCAGCGTGTGGCCAACTTCTGGCTCTACCTGCTTGGCCCCGGCGTGATGTCGTGGATCGGTCTCTTTGTGGGCGGCCTGCATCCGGCGCTGGCGCTGGTCGCGGTGGTGCCGTTCATGCCGCACGCCAAGGACGACCTCGGCATGTTTGCGGACGCCGAATCCGAACGCCACGACACGATGAATGAGTTCGAGCACTGGTGGAAGACCCCGGTGCAGATTGTGTTGTTCGCCTTTGGTCTGGTGAATGCCGGCGTGATGTTGTCCTCACTCGGCGAAGTGACGTGGCTGGTGCTTGGCAGCCTGGTGGTCGGCAAACCGCTCGGGATCGTCGGCTTTGCGGTGCTGGCGGGAGTGTTGGGCTTTACACGCGCGAAGGAACTGACGCTCTCGGCGATGCTGGTCGTCGGCCTCGCGGCGGGCATCGGCTTCACCGTCGCGTTGTTCTTCACGACGGCGGCGTTCCCGGTGGGCAACATCCACCTGGAAGAGGCGAAGATGGGCGCGTTGCTCAGCTTCCTGGCGGCACCGCTGGCGATCCTGGTGGCACGGATGCTGGGGGTGATGCCCCGCCGGATTCACAGTGGCGACGCAGTGCTGTGAGGGAGAGCTGCCAGCCGCGGGAGACGACCGCGTAGTACCGGCGCCAGCGTGGAGACGGTTCGTAGCCGTCCTGTCTGACTGTCAACCGGCAGCCGTCGCCTTCGGGTTGACAGCTGACGTGCAGGGCCATCGGCCCGAGTGCGTCACCCTCGGGGGGAATCCACCAGCAGTCCGCGACGAGCAGCTGTTGTCCCGGCCGCACGTCGACGACCGTGCCGTGAAAGACGCCGCCCAGGGGGCCGAGCACCTCGTCGCGGTACGGCATCTGCGTCCACTGCACGGCAAACACGCCGAACGGCACCGGCGTGACGACCGCGTGCAACGCCTGCCACCACACCTTCAGCGCCTCGTGGTCAAAAAAACACGCGAACACCGCCGCCGGTTTGGCGTTGATGAACAGGCTCTGCTCGAACCGGCCGGCCGGATCCTGTGGTGACACAGCCATTCTTTGGACCCCCGGACCCCTGGACCGCTTACTTCTGTCGGAGACTCTGCACGTACGCCACCACCGCCCACACCTGATCGCGGGTCATGTCGGCGGACTGCGCCGGCATCTTCGGATTCAGGCGGCCGTTCCAGATCTTGTAGAACACCTGCCCGTCGGAGTTGCGCGCGGCCCGTGCGGCCTGCGTCAGGTCCATCGTGTCGGCGTATTTCTTGTCGGCATCAGGGCCATCACCCTTGCCGGTCGCGCCATGACAGTTCAGGCACTGCTGGTCGTAGAGGCGCTTGCCGCCCGCGAGCGTGGCCGCATTCATCGGCAGCGGATTTTTCTCTTCTGCCGCCGTCGCAGGAATCGTCCAGCGCGCGGCGGTCTGGATGGCGTCGGCGGTGTGGGTGGCGTAGGTGGTGGCGGTGATCGTACAGACGAGCGTGGCGCCAATTACCAGGGTGTTTGCAGTCAGTCGCATGCCCAAGAACATATCGCACTCGGGAACCCTGGACCCTGGACCCCGGACCAGTTAAGATGCAGCCACCTCTCACAGGGAGTCTGGATGAGTCCACGGAAGTTCGGCCGGAGGAGTATCGTCAGCGGTGTCGCGGTCGCCCTCGTGTGGGGCGCGGCGGTCGCACTTCGCGCGGGTGCGCCCCAGGAGTCGGCGCTCGGCCAGGACCCGCGCAGCGCGGACCAGCTTGCGAAGGACGCGTACGACATTTTCAAGAAGAGCTGCATCGAGTGTCACGGTCCCGCCAAGGAGGGCGGCCTCGATCTGCGCACGGAAGAGGGGCTCCAGAAGGGTGGCCGCAACGGCAAGGCGGTGGTGGCACACAAGCCGATGGAGAGCCTGATCTACAAGGCGGTGATGCACGACGGCGACTTGTGGATGCCCGAAGACGCCGACAAGTTGCCCGAGGCCAGTCTGCGCACGATTCAGCTGTGGATTGAATCCGGCGGGTCGCTGGCGACCGTACCGGAGGCGATGGGGGGGGCGGTTGTTGATCTCGAGGACCTCCGAAAGCGCGAACTGCGGCCGATCACGGAGGAGGAACGGAACGACTGGGCGTACAAGGCGCCCGTCCGCCATCAGGTGCCCACGGTGTCTCGCGCGGGGTGGTCTTCGAATCCGATTGACGGGTTCCTGCTTGATGCGATGACGAAGAAAGGCCTGACGCCTGTCGGCCCTGCGGATCGGCGCACGCTGATTCGACGTGTGTATCTCGACGTGTTGGGGCTGCCGCCGACACCGGCGGAGGTCGAGGCGTTTGTGGCCGATCGCTCGGCTGACGCCTGGCTCCGGCTGGTGGACCGCCTGCTGGCCTCCCCGCACTACGGCGAACGCTGGGCACGCCACTGGATGGATCTCGTGCGGTACGCCGACTCCGGCGGCTACGAGTTCGATGTCGACCGGCCCGAGATGTATCGGTATCGCGATTACCTCATCAACGCCTTCAACACCGACAAACCGTATGACCTGTTTGTGAAGGAACAGTTGGCGGGCGACGAGATCGCGCCGGAATCCGACGAGGCCATGATCGCGACGGGGTTCCTGCGGCTCGGTCCCGAAGGCGGCGGCAACCGCCTCGATGCGGTGGACGATTTGGTCTCGACGACCACGTTGACGTTCCTGGGGATGACGGTCGGCTGCGCCCGGTGCCACAACCACAAGTTTGATCCCATCCCCCAGATGGATTATTACCGCATCCAGTCGATCTTCTACCCGACGACTGCGGTGGAGCACGCGCTTGTGCCCGCGCATGATGTCGCCGCGCATCGCGACGCCACGCAGAAGATCGAGACGCAGCTCAAACCGCTGCGCGCAAAGAAGACCGACATCGAACAGCCCTACCACCAGATCATCATCGACCGCGAAATCGCGAAGTTGCCGGAGTATCTGCAGACGGCGTGGCACACCCCGGCCGACAAACGGACCGAAGGCCAGCGCCTCAACGTACGGCAGATCGAGGATACGCTCGGGCTGTCGTCGCTGCGCAAACTCGTGCGGGAAGAACACCTGATCGAACTGATGCCGGGCGCCGTGAAGGCGCAGCATGCGGACGTGAAGGCGCAGATCGCGACGCTCGACAGACAGAAGCCCCGGCGGCTGCCGACGGCACGGGCGATCGGCGAGCGAGGCCCGGAGCCGCAGCCCGTGCACTTCCTGCATCGCGGCAGTCCCGACGCGCCCGGCTCCGCCGTGACCCCGGGCGTGTTGTCGGTCGCGCATCGTGGCGAGTGGACCTTTCCGGCGCCGCCGGCCGGCGCGACATCGAGCTGGCGTCGTCGCGGGTTCGCCGAGTGGCTCGTGCAGAAGGACAATCCGCTCACCGCGCGCGTGATGGTGAATCGCCTCTGGCAGCATCACTTCGGCGAGGGGATTGTCCGCACGCCGAGCAGTTTCGGCAAAATGGGAGAGGCGCCGTCACATCCCGAATTGCTCGACTGGCTGGCGGTCGAGTTTGTGGATCGCGGCTGGAGCATGAAGGCGATGCATCGCCTGATGCTGACGTCGCAGGCGTATCAGATGGCGAGCACCGACACGTCGGCGAACTACGCGATCGACCCGGAGAACCGGATGTTCTGGCGGATGCCGCGCGTGCGGCTGGAAGCCGAAGTCATTCGCGATCACATCATGGCAACGTCCGGCACCCTGAACCTGACGGTCGGCGGCCCCGCGATGTTTCCGTATATCGATCCTGATCTGTTCGAGAAGAGTTCCAACCGGAACTGGGACGGCCTGCCGGATTCCGACCCGGCCACGTGGCGGCGAAGCCTGTATGTGTTTTCGAAGCGGAGCATCCGGTACCCGATGTTCGAGACGTTTGATCAGCCGAACCTGATCAACTCGATCGACCGGCGGAACCGCACGACGATCGCGCCCCAGGCGCTGATCCTCATGAACAACCAGATGGTGTTGTTTCAGGTGGGCAGGTTCGCCGAACGTGTGCGCGCGGAAGCCGGCGCGGACCCCACGCAGCAGGTGCGTCACGCCGTGTATCTCGCGCTCGGCCGTCCGGCCGACGCCCTTGAGCTTCAGAAGGGCGCGGAATTCATCGCCGGCAGTTCTGAGGGGCTCACGGAGTTCTGCCACATTCTGTTCAACCTCAACGAGTTTCTGTACCGGCCATGAGCGACCCACGCCACCCACACCACCCACACACTGAAAGGATGCTGTGGTCCCGGCGCGAACTGCTGGGACGGCTCGGCGGCGGCGTCGCCGGCCTCGCGTTTGCCGACCTGCTCGGTCAACAGCCGCGTAATCCCCTCGCGCCGAAGGCGCCGACCATTCCGGCCAGGGCGAAGGCCGTCATCTCGATCTTCTGTTACGGCGGCGTCAGCCACATCGACACCTGGGATCCCAAACCCGATCTCGTCAAGTGGCAGGGCGAGACGATGCAGGGGGTGGGGGAGGTGCGGACGGTCATGGGCAACCCCGGCGGGTTGATGCCGTCACCCTGGACGTTCAGGAAACACGGCCAGTCAGGCATCGCGGTGTCGGAGCTGTTTCCGCACATGGCCGAGCATGTGGACGACATCGCGCTGATTCGCTCGATGTACGGCGTGAGCCCCGCACACGGGCCTGCCTTGTTTCAGATGAACACCGGGACGATCCTGGCGGGCAGCCCGAGCGTGGGCAGTTGGGTCACGTACGGGCTCGGCAGCGAAAACCAGAATCTCCCCGGGTTCATCGTGTTCACCGATCACCGTGGCGGTCCGATCAACGGGCCACCCAACTGGTCGAACGGCTACCTGCCGGCGGCGTATCAGGGCACGCAGATACGCGACACGGGGTCGCCGATTGTGGATCTCAAGCCGCCGGCAGACCGCACCGAGGACGAGCAGCGGCGCTGGCTCCGCATGCTGCATGAGATGAACGAGAAGTACGGCGACAATCATCCGCTCGACACGGAACTGTCCACGCGTGTCTACTCGTACGAGCTCGCGTTCCGGATGCAGACCCACGCACCGGAGGCGATTGACATCAGCCGGGAATCCGACGCGACGAAGAATCTGTACGGCGTCGGTGTCGAACCGACGGACTATTTCGGCCGTCAGGCCCTGATGGCCCGGCGTCTTGTCGAGCGCGGCGTCCGGTACGTGCAGATCTTTTCCGGCGGAGGCAACTTCGAGCCGAGCTGGGATGCCCACTGGGATCTCAAGGGCAATCACGGACTCCACTGCGCAGAGACGGACAAGCCGCTCGCGGGCCTCATCAAGGACCTGAAGAGCCGCGGCATGTTTGATGAGACGTTGATCGTGTGGCACGGCGAGTTCGGGCGGCTGCCGATTTCCGAGCGCATGGATGGCCGCGACCACAACAACAAGGGCTTCAGCGTGTGGCTTGCCGGCGGCGGCGTCAAAGGCGGCACCGTCGTGGGGGCCACGGACCACTACGGGTACGCGGCTGCGGAGAACCCGAAGTCGATCTACGAACTGCACGCAACCATCCAGCACCTGATGGGCATCGACTACGAAAAATCCACCTACCGTTTCAACGGCCGCGACATGCGGCTCACCGACGTGCATGGTCGCGTCATCCGGGAAATCCTGGCCTGAGCGGTTGGGCAACTGGGCGGCTGCCCATCTGCCCACCTGCCCATCAGCCCACCGTATGATGGGTGGATGCAACCTCGATTGATGTCTTCTGTAGCAGTGCTGGCCGTGGTTCTCGGTGTGAGCGCAGCGGTGAGCGCCCAGACTCCGAACACGTATGACGCGACGATTGCGACGGTGCGGGCGAGTGAGGGGTTCCGGAAGGCGCTCGCGATTCTTGACCGCGACCACGATCGCCTGATCGAAGAAATCATCACGCTGACGGAAATTCCGGCGCCGCCCTTCAAGGAAGAGCAGCGCGCAAGAAAATATCTCGAGATGTTGCGCGCGTCGGGTCTGGCCGACGTCGAGCAGGACGAAGAGGGCAACGTCATGGGCCTGTGGCGGGGCACGGGTGGCGGACCACTCATCGCCGTGGCCGCACACCTTGATACGGTGTTCCCTGAAGGGACCGACGTGACGGTGACGCGCGAAGACATGCGCTTGTCGGCGCCGGGCATCGGTGATGACACCCGGTCGCTGGCGGTGTTGCTCGCGATGATTCGCGCGATGAACGAGGCGAACATCCGGACGCAGAGCGACATCCTCTTTATCGGCAACGTCGGCGAGGAAGGGCAGGGCGACCTGCGCGGCGTGAAGTACCTGTTCGGGAAAGGCAAGTACAAGGACCGCATCCAGATGTTCATTTCCGTGGATGGCGCGGGTGGCGGCGCGAACATCACGCACGGTGGCGTAGGCAGCCGCCGGTATCGCGTCACGTTCAAGGGGCCGGGTGGCCACAGTTACGGTGCGTTCGGACTCGTCAACCCGGCGTTTGCGATGGCCGGCGCGATGCAGAAGTTCGGCACCCTGAAGGTGCCGGACAAGCCGAAGACCACCTACAGCGTCGGCGTTGTCGGCGGCGGGACGTCGGTGAATTCGATTCCGTTTGAAACCTGGATGGAACTTGACATGCGCTCCGAGTCGCCGGCCGAACTCAAGAAGCTCGACGAGAGCCTGATGTCGCTCATCAGTGAGGCCGTGCAGGAGGAAAACAAGGCCCGGTCGACCGCGCAGGGACCGATCACCGCCGACATCACGCTCATCGGCGATCGTCCCTCGGGCGAGACGCCCATCACTTCCACGATTGTGCAGATCGCGTCGGCCTCGATCCGCGCTGCGGGCGGCCGCCCGACCTACAGCTGGAGCAGCACCGACTCGAACATCCCGATCAGCCTCGGCATCCCGGCGATCACCGTGGACTCGGGCGGACGCGGCGGCCGCGCCCATGCGCTCGACGAATGGATCTCGGTCGACAAAGTGCCGAGTCTGCGCGGCATCGAAATCGCGCTCGCGACACTCCTGTCGCTCGCGGGAGCCTGACAAAAAAAATCACAGCGAGACGTGGAGGGCTGGGAGGTTCTTCTTGAAGGAAAGAACTCTGGAGAGAAACCTCTCAACCCTCCACGTCTCGTTGTGAACGATTATTTGATCACAGCGGCCCCGGCGAGTGCGCATTGTGCGTCCTGCGCGCCGGTGACACCACTGACGCCGATGGCGCCGACGAGTTGACCACTTGACGTGATCGGCACGCCGCCTTCGAGCGGCATGAAGCCCTCGATGGGCAGCAGCGCCGTGCGGCCTCCGGCCACCTCGGCCTCGAGCGCCTTGGTCTCGCCCTGGAAATAGACCGCCGTCCTCGCCTTGCGGATGGCGATGTCGGTCGCGACAAGTTTCGCGCCGTCCATGCGCCGGAACACGATCAGGTGCCCCGCATCGTCGAGCACGGCGATCGACACCGCCCAGTTGTTCCTGCGCGCTTCGGCTTCGGCCGCGTTGGCGGCGCGCGTGGCCGCCTCCAACGTGAGCACACGTCTGGTGGGCAACTGCCCCTGTGCCATTCCGCTCCCGCTCATTGCCATCAGCAGCACTCCGGTTGTCATCACCAGTCGTCGCACGGTGGATCCTCCGCACGAAGCCTACCAGACTTCGCACGGCTGTCGAAAATGGGGCAAGATAACGCCGTAGATGGGTGAACCACGCCGCTCCCTCAACGTTCTCCATGATGTGGATTCCCTTCTCGACGCAGGATGCCAGGATGAGTGATTCACGAGTGAGATGGGGTGTGCTGGGCGCCGCGAAAATCGCGGTGGAGAAGGTGATTCCGGCGATGCAGGGCGGCGCACACACCGCGGTGGTCGCCATGGCGTCTCGGGATGGGCAGAAGGCGCGCGCGATGGCGACGCGACTCGGCATTCCGAAGGCCCACGGTTCCTATGAGGCGCTGATTGCGGATCCGGACGTGGACGCGATCTACAACCCCCTGCCGAATCACCTGCATCTGCCGTGGACGAAGGCAGCGGCCGAAGCCGGCAAACACGTGTTGTGCGAGAAGCCGATCGGGCTGAACGCTGCGGAGTCCCGCGAACTGCTCGCGATTCGTGATCGCACGGGCGTCACCATTCAGGAAGCCTTCATGGTCTGGACGCACCCGCAGTGGCAACGCGTGGTGGAGCTCTGTCGATCCGGCGCGATTGGCGAGGTGCGTGGGTACAGCGGCGTCTTCAGTTACTACAGCGACGATGCCTCGAATATCAGGAACGTGGCCGAGTGGGGCGGTGGCGGCCTGATGGACATCGGGTGTTACCTCATCATCACGTCGCGCATGGCGTTTGGCGCCGAGCCCACGCGTGTGATGGGAACGCTGGAGCGTGATCCGGTGTCAGGCGTGGACATCCTCACGTCGATGATCCTCGACTATCCGAAGGGGCAGGCGATTGGGTTGTGCAGCACCCGTGTGGTGCCGTATCAGCGTGTGCAGATTCTCGGTACCCGGAAACGACTGGAAGTGGAGATTCCGTTCAACGCGCCCAATGACCGTCCCTGCCGCGTGTGGATGGACGACGGCGGAGATTTGTCGGGGGGGCACATCGAGACGTTGTCGTGTGAGACGTGCGACCAGTACCGCATCCAGGGGGATGAGTTGTCAAAAGCCATCCTGACCAGGACCCCGCCGCCGTACCCGCTCGAAATGTCCGTTCGCAACATGGAGATCATCGACGCTGTGTTCCGATCGGCACAGTCCGGCCGCTGGGAAGCCGTGTGAGCAGTCCCCAGTCCTACTTGGGCTTGGATAGTTCGACGCAGAGTTTGTCCGCGGTCCTTGTCCGTGTGGCGGACGGTTGCGCGTCTGTGGCGTGGGAGCACGCCATCGTCTTTGATGACGCACTGCCGAAATATGGCACCCGCCACGGCGTGCTGCCGTCGGACGATCCCGCGGTTGCGGTGTCGCCGCCGGCGATGTGGGTGGACGCGCTGGAGCAGATGCTCTCGGCGCTTGCGGCACGTGGGCAGGATCTCTCCACGTTGTGCGCCATCTCCGGCGCCGCGCAACAGCACGGCAGTGTGTATCTCGCGGCTGACGGTGGCTTTTCGCGGGCCGTGGCACCGATCTGGATGGACACAAGTACCCGCGATGAGTGCGCCGAAATCACCGCGGCGCTTGGTGGGGCGGCCGTGGTGGCTGCACGCACGGGGTCCCGGGTGTTCGAGCGGTTCACCGGGCCGCAGATCCGGAAGTTCTCCGAGACCGATCCGCACGCGTACGCGGAGACGACGAGAGTGCATCTGGTCAGCTCGTTTCTGGCGTCGCAGTTGATCGGAAGTGACGCGCCGCTCGAACCCGGTGACGCGAGCGGCATGAACCTCATGGACCTGGCCACGCGTGCGTGGTGGCCTGACGCCGTGGAGGCGACTGCCCCCGGCCTGGCGACGCGATTGCCGCTGATCGTGCCGGCCGATACCGTGATCGGGACTGTGGCGCCTCACTGGCGGACGCGTTTCGGCCTCCCAGCTGCGCGAGTCGTGGTCTGGACCGGGGACAATCCGTCGAGTCTGATTGGCACGGGCCTCATTGAGGAAGGGCGTGTGGCCGTATCGCTGGGCACCAGCGACACCATCTTCGGACTGATGCGCGAGCCACGCGTGGACAACGGCGGTACCGGCCATGTCTTCGGAGCGCCGACCGGCGACTTCATGGGCATCACGGTGTTCAAGAACGGCTCGCTCGCGCGCGAACGGGTGCGCGACGAGTACGGCCTTGATTGGGCCGGTGTGTCCGCCGCGCTCCGATCGACACCGCCGGGCAATCACGGGCGGCTGATGCTGCCGTGGTTTGATCCGGAGATCACGCCCGACGTCCGCGAACCCGGTGTGCATCGGCGCGAGCTGGATCCGGCCGACGCCTCCGCGAATGTCCGCGCGGTGGTCGAGGCGCAGATGATGGCGATGGCCAACCACTCCGCCTGGATGGGGGTGGACGTGCGTGACATCCACGCCACCGGCGGTGCCGCGGTCAACGACGACATCCTGCAGGTCATGGCCGACGTCTTCAACGCCCGCGTCAGGCGGCTGCAGGTCGGCAACTCCGCCTGCCTCGGCGCCGCCCTGCGGGCCTGGCACGCCGACGCCGCCGCATCGGGCGAGCCGCTGTCGTGGCACGACGTGACGCGCGACCTCGGTCAGCCCGCAGGAAGGGCGCTGACACCTCGGCCCGAGGCAGTCGAGATCTACCGCGCACTTCGAGGGCGGTATGCGGAGTTTGAAAAGACTGCACGTGGGGCGCGTTGAACGTTCATGGTTCATCGGTTCATGGTTCATCGGTGCCGTTCTGGGTGCTGGGCTCGTGGTTCAGGGTGTTGGGTTCCCGTGCTGCCGGAACCCGAGCACCGACCTCGCACCATGAACCCCGCACCCGGAACCTTGGTTCCCGGAACAGCACCATGAACCATGAACCGATGAACCATGAACCCCGGTAGGCCTGTGTTGTGCCACACTCCCCCGCATGAAACCCTCCTGGATGTTGCTGTCTGGCATAGCCCTGGTCCTGGCCGGCACCGCGCCGGCGGCGCGCACCTTGACCGCGGACGTGCCCTCTGCCGTGCGCGGCGCTACGGTGCGGCCGGCGCTGGCTCACGATCGATCGCCTCGCCTGGATGCGTTGACGGCCGGTGACGCTCCGGCCTCTGCCGGAGCCAGCGATGCTGGAGAAATGCAGGCCCCGCCGGCCCCGACAGGCAAGCCGGCTGAAGCGCCGAAAAACGCGGCCGGCGCCGCCATCGAGCAAACCACCATGGGCACGGGCCTGGCCCCGGAGTTGGTGCGGCAGTTCGAAGGTCTCGGTGTCAGCTTCGAAGGTCAGCAGGGACCCGGCGCCCTCCGCAATCCGTCGGACAACAGTCTGGCCGTCGGGTCTCGACACGTCATGGCCTCGGTGAACACACGTATGGCCGTGTGGGACAAACAGGGAAAGGTGCTGTGGGGATCCGCGCCCAACAACACCGTGTTCGCCGGCTTCACCGGCACCTGCGACGCGCGCAACAACGGCGACACGGTCGTGCGGTACGACCAGCTCGCCAACCGCTGGCTCATCGTCATGCCGATTTTCCGCCGCAGTGCGGCGCGTGCCGATCAGCCACCCGTGCCGTCAGCATCCGATCGCGCCATCGTCAGCACCCCGGGCGTCACCGGCCAACCCGGCGCCGCCACCAGGATGCCACCCTCACCACCCAACCCGACCCAACCCAACCCGCCTCAACCGTCACCCAACCCCACCCAACCTGCCCCAGCCACCGGCCCCTATTCGATGTGTTACGCGATCAGCGTGACCGACGACCCGCTCGGGGAGTACTACCGGTATGAGTTCCTGCGGCCCCTGTTTCCGGACTACCCGCGTCCTGCGGTGTGGCCCGATGGGTACTACGTGCCGACGAGCACGGGCGATGAAGTGATTGAGAAACACGCGTGTGTGGTCGACCGCCAGCGGATGTTGCGCGGCGAGCCTGCCACCGAGCAGTGCCTCATCATCAACGACGTCAACTTCCTCAACAACGCCGATCTCGACGGTACACGTCTGCCGCCTCCGGGTGCGCCGAATCCGGTGCTCGCCACCGGTGGTTCACAGCTCAAGGGCGACGTGGATGACGATGGCGTGTATCTGTGGAATTTTCATGTCGACTGGGCGGACCCGTCGAAGACGCGACTGACGCCAGTGACGAAGATTCCCGTCGCGCCGTATCAATACCTCTGCGCCGGGCAGCTGACGACCTGTGTCCCGCAGCCGGGGACGGACCGCCGGCTGGATGCGCAGGGTGACAAGCTCATGGCGCGTGTGGTGTATCGCCACGTGTCACATGGCGGCGCCACCCACGAATCGATCGTGGCGGTGCACTCGGTGAACACGGACGCGGCGGCCGGTGGCGTGCGCTGGTACGAGTTCCGCGTCAATGAGGACCGGTCGGTACGGCTGCATCAGCAGGGGACGTACGCGCCCGATGGTGTTTATCGGTGGATGGCGAGTCCCGCGATGGACCGGTTCGGCAACATCGGCATCGGGTACTCGTTTGGCGGGACGCCGCATTTTGCCGGCCAGCGATTTGCCGCGCGACGCCCGACCGACCCGCCGGGTGTGCTGGGGTTGCGTGAGGCCGTGCTCGCGGAAGGCGAGGCTGCACAAACGTATGGACTGCGGTGGGAGGACTACACGCAGACCGCGATTGACCCGATTGACGACTGCACGATCTGGTATGTCGGCGACTATTACCGTGCGGGCGCGACCAACTATTCGTCGAGGATCGGCGCGTTCCGGATTCCGCCATGTGGCGAGCCCGGCGTCACCGAGCCGCTGGCCGCCTCCTTTGCCGCATGGACCATTGGGTCTCCACCAGCCGCCTTGAAGCTGGACCCGTTCTACGAAAAACATACGGACGCGTTTGGGATCCCCATCATCGCGTCCGGCGTGGTCGACGACACGGCGCTGCTGATGGCGCGCGACATCGTGAACTACATGCTGCTCAAGCGGCCCGACGTGCGCGCCGAGATGGTGCGCCAGGGCTACCGCGTCGGCATCATTGGCCGCTTCCAGGGGCAGGCGGACCTGCCCGAGTACCGCGACTACAGGAAGCCGGCGATCGACGACCGTCGTCTGACGCCGCGCGAGCGCGAGCAGTACAACCAGCCGGGCGGTATTGCCTCGATGACCGACGCTGAATACTGGAATCGACGGGCACGTGGTCTGGGCGGACGATACACGACGGCGGGGGAGGAGAACATCCTCGGCGTGCCCGGCACGCGTTACTACGGTGAACACATCCTCGTGCACGAGTTCTCACACGGAGTCATGAGCGCGCTCCGCACGGCCGACCCGTCGTTCCATGCCGAAATCCAGCGCGCGTACGACGCCGCGAAGGCGGCGGGCCGTTTCAAGGGGCACTACGCGGAGAACACCGTCGCCGAGTACTGGGCCGAAGGCTCACAGTGGTGGTTCTGGTCCAACTACGCGTGGAACGCGCCCACCGGAGAACGCCTGTGGACGCCCGACTCCCTGCGCGCCTATGACCCGGCGTTGTTCGACCTGCTCAGCCGCGTCTACGCCGGCCACCACATTCCTGGTGATGTGTACCACGGGCGTGAAGTCAGACGATAAGGAGCCTTGATTCACAACGAGGCATGGAGGGCTTTTACAAAAAAAGCCTCCATGTCTCGCTGTGAAAAATCCCAACTATCGCGATCCGAACGCAAACACGGTCTGCGACTTGTACTCGCCTCCGGACCGGAGTTCGATCGACGGAAACGACGGCTGGTTCGGCGAATCGGGGAAGTGCTGGGTCTCGAGGCAGAAGCCTGATCGGCGCGGATACACGCGGCCGCCTTTGCCGGTGAGCGTGCCGTCGAGGAAGTTGCCGGCGTAGAACTGCAGGCCAGGCTCGGTGGTGCGAATCTCGAGGGTACGGCCCGTGACAGGCTCGTACACGGTAGCGGCCAGCTGCAGGCCATCACCTGACCGGTTCAACACCCAGTTGTGGTCGTACCCGGGGCCGTGTTTGATCTGTGCGTCATCCGCGTCAATGCGCGCGCCAATCGCTGTGGGCGTGCGGAAGTCGAACGGCGTGCCGGTGACCGGCGCGAGCTCACCAGTCGGAATCAACGTTGCGTCGACCGGCGTGAAGCGGTCGGCATTAATCATGAGCTCGTGGCCCAGGATATCGGTCGTCTTTGCGCCGCCGAGGTTGAAGTAGCTGTGCTGCGTGAGATTGATGATCGTCGGCGCGTCCGTCGTGGCGTGGTAGTCGACGATGAGGCGGTTGTCGGGTGTGAGGGTGTACTTCACGTGGGCGGTGACCTTCCCCGGGTACCCTTCGTCGCCGTCCGGACTGGTCAGCGTCAGCAGCACGCCGGCGCCGGTTTCGTCCTGGAACGGATCGGCGGCCCAGATCAGCTTGTCCCAGCCCTTGACGCCGCCGTGCAGATGATTCGGGCCGTTGTTCCTGGCGAGGGTGTACGTCTTTCCATCCAGCGTGAACGACCCGTTGGCGATCCGGTTGCCGACGCGGCCGATCAGCGAGCCGAAATACGGCGAGCCCTTCTCGTACTCCGCGATGGTGTCGAAGCCCATGACGATGTCGTCAAACGCGCCGGTGCGATCGGGCGCCTTGAGCGACTGGATGATCCCGCCGTAGGTCAGGATCACGGCCTCCATGCCGTTGCTGTTGCGCACGGTATAGGCCTCGACAAATTTGCCGTCTGCCGTCGTGCCGAAGTCGGCCTTGGTCACACGCGGGGGCGTCAGGGTCATGGAGTCCGATGATTCCCCGCCACCACACCCAATGGCAAGCACGCCCACGACACAAACAAGTGCTCTCTTCATGACAACCCTCATGGACTGCGGACCGCGGACCGCGGACCGCGGACTGAATCGTATACGATGCCGCCTGACAATGACCGGGATTGGACTCGAATTTCAGGACGTCTCGAGGTCCTTCGGCGCGGTGCGCGCCCTGTCGGGCGTCAGTTTTTCGGTGGCGTCGGGTGACGCGCACGCGGTGGTGGGCGAAAACGGCGCCGGGAAGTCCACGCTGCTGAAGATCCTCGCCGGCATCGTGCGCCCGGATCGGGGCGCGATCCGGCTTGATGGCGCGGTGCTCGACAGCGCGTCGCCCCGCGAAGCCCTGGAACACGGCATCGGCATGGTCTATCAGGAGATGCTCGCGTTCCCGAACCTGACGGTCAGCGGCAACATTTTTGCGGGTCGTGAGATGACGCGATCGTTCGGCCGGCTCGACGAACCCGCGATGCGCGCCCGGACACGCGAGTTGCTGGAACGCCTGCACGTGCCCGCGACGCCGGACACGCCGATGGAACTCCTGTCGACGGCGCATGCCCAGCTGATCCAGGTGGCCCGGGCGCTGGCCTTTGAGTGCCGTGTGCTGGTGCTCGATGAGCCCACCACGTCGTTGACCGACGCGGAGGTGGACCACCTGTTCACCGTGGTGACCGCGCTGCGGCGCACGGGCGTCACGGTGTTGTTTGTCTCGCACCGGTTGCCCGAGGTGTATCGGCTCTGTGACCGCATCACCGTGCTTCGCGACGGCAGGTACGTCGACACCTTCGAGCGCGCAACGACCTCCGCCGACGACATCGTCCGCGCGATGGTCGGGCGCGAACCGCCGGCCCGATCGGCACGGGCGGTGCCGGCCGCCGTCGGCACGCCGGCACTGACGGTGCGCGGGCTCTCGCGGGCGGATGTGTTTCACGACGTCTCGTTTGAGGTGGCCAGGGGCGAGGTGCTCGGGATCTTCGGCCTCGTCGGGTCCGGGAGAACTGAACTGCTCGAATCCCTCTTCGGGCTCGAGCCTCTATCCGCCGGCAGCATCATGACTAATGGCCGGCCGATGACCGCGACATCAGCCGCAGAGGCCGTCAGTGCGGGGCTCGCGCTCGTACCGGAAGAGCGGCAGCGTCAAGGGCTGTGCTTCAATCTGCCGATTCGCGACAATCTTGTGCTGCCTACGGCGGCCACCTCCGGCACACAGGTGATTCGTCGCGGGGCGGAGCAGCTCGCCGCACAGGCGCAGTCGGACGCGCTGGCGATTCGAACGCCGAATCTCGACGTCACGCCCGATGCCCTCTCAGGCGGCAATCAGCAGAAAATCGTCATCGGCAAGTGGCTGGCCACGAAGCCCTCGGTCCTGTTGCTCGACGAGCCGACCAAAGGAGTGGACGTCGGCGCCAAGTTCGAAATTCATAATTTGATCCGGCGGGAGGCCGATCGCGGCATGGCATGTGTGATGGTCTCAAGTGATCTTCCCGAGGTGCTGGCCCTGGCCGACCGGGTGCTGGTGATGCGCGAGGGCCACGTGCGCGGGATCGTGCCGGGCGCCGGCGCGACCGAGGAACAGGTGATGCAACTGGCCACACATGAGGTCGCTGCATCATGACGTCGATCTGGCGCGCACGCGAATTCAGCACGCTCGTCATCCTCGTACTCGAAGTCGTGTTTTTCACGTGGTACCTGTGGCCGGAGTCCGGGGGGCACCCGTTCCTGAACGTCGGGAACGCCATGCTCATCCTGAAGTACTCCTCGATCTACGGCATTGCCGCGATCGGCGCGGCCATCGTGATCATCACCGGGGGGATCGACCTCGCCTCAGGTGCGGTCATCGGCCTCACCAGCGTCGTCATCGGCTACTTCTTTGTGGAGGCCGGCTGGGGATTGTTCCCGAGCGCGATGATGGGCCTGCTCGTCGGACTTTCCGCCGGGCTGGTGTCCTCATGGCTGATCGTGGGTCTGAAACTGCCGCCGTTCATTGCGACGCTCGGAGTGATGGGCATCTGGCGCGGTGTCGGCTTCATCATCACGGAGGCGCGGTTTTACGACTTGTCCGCCAGGTTGCCGCGCAACTGGACCGTGGCCGGTGTGCCCATCGACTGGGTGCCCCCGATCGTGATGGTCGTGCTCGTGGTCGTGTTTCAGATTGTGATGAAGCAGTTCCAGTGGGGGCGTTCGATCTTCGCCGTTGGCGGCAATGAAATGGCGGCGTTGTTTTCGGGCGTCCGTGTCGGTCTGGTCAAGACCACTGCCTACGTGAGCGCCGGGCTCCTGGCCGCGACCTCGGGCGTCGTGCTCGCGATTGTCCAGGGCCAGGGCAAGGCCGACCTCGCCAACGGCTACGAACTCGATATCATCGCGTCGGCCGTCGTCGGCGGCGCGAGCTTGTCGGGCGGGCGTGGATCAGTGGCCGGGGCCGTCCTCGGCGCGCTCATCTTCGGCGTGCTGCGCAACGCACTGCCGCAGATTCCCGGTGCCACCTTCTACGATCGCGTCATCGTCGGCCTCGCGGTTATCGTTATTGTGGTGATGGATCAGGTGATGGTGAGGAAAGCCAGGTAGCTGGGCAGCTGGGCGGATGGGCGGATGGGCGGATGGGCTGATTTGGGGGAGTGAGATGAAAAGAGTCGTGCTCGCGGGCATGTTGCTGGTGTTGGGTGTGGTGGCGTGTGGCGGGGGAACGGATGATGCGCCGAAGAAGTTGCGATTTGCACTGATTCCCAAGTCGCTCGATATTCCGGTGTTTGACTACGCGCGCATCGGTGGCGAACGTGCGGCGACGGCGTTGGGGGTCGAGGTGATCTACCGCGGACCCGACCGGCCGGACGCCCTGCGTCAGAAGGAGATCCTCGAGTCGTTCATCACGCAGAAGGTGGACGGCATCGCGATCTCGGTGCTGGACGCGTCATTCCTCGCTTCGACGATCGACCGCGCCGTGGAGGCCGGCATTCCTGTCGTGACCTGGGATTCCGATGCGCCGGAGTCCAAACGCGTCGCGTTCTACGGCGTGGACGACTTCGAGTCGGGCCAGATCATGGGCGAGGAAACCGCCAAGCTGCTCGGCGGCAAGGGTGCGGTGGCGTTCATCACGAGTCTCGGCGCCAACAACCTGCAGCGGCGTCTCGACGGCGCCCGCGAGGTGCTGGCGAAGTATCCGGGCATCACCGTCATCGAAACCTACGACATCAAGGAAGACAGTGTACGCACTGGCGAAATCATCGCGACCGGCACCAACCGCTATCCCGACCTCGGGGCGTGGATCTCGGTCGGCGGCTGGCCCGTCTTCAGCGCGAACGCGCTCGCACCTGTGCCTCCGACGACGAAGTTCGTCTCATTCGACACCGTCGCCTCCGCCATCTCGCTCCTGCGCGAAGGCAAGGTGCAAATCCTGCTCGGTCAGAAGTACTTCGGCTGGGGCGAGGAACCGATCAAGATCCTCCACGGCATCAAAAACGGCAATCCCCCCGCGACGACGATCGTCAACTCCGGCGTGGATGTGGTGACGATGGCGAATGTGGACGCGTACGAAGCGTCCTGGAAGGTGCTGGCGGGCGGCGGGCAGTAGGACCCGCTGCCGACGTAGGGCCCGCTGAACTTGAGCGGGCCATGCGCGCCGTGAACCACGAACCGCGGTTCATCGGTTCATGGTTCATGGTGCCGTTCTGGGTTCTGCGTTCTCGGTACGGGGTTCTTGGTGCGGGGTTCTCTCTCTATTTCCCTGTGTTCAAGCGCCCGCAGATTTGCTGCACGCTGCCGGCTCTGGCGCGCATGGCCCGCTCAAGTTCAGCGGGCCCTACGTACCCCGAACCCGGCACCATGAACCCGGCACCATGAACCAAGAACCGATGAACCATGAACCCGTAGTTCAGTAGGCTCGTCCGTCCGGCACGATGTCCCAACGGCGGTCGTTGACGAAGAAGCCGCGCATCAGGCTGAACGCCGTCGAGACGGCACGCTGGTTGCCGCGCTGTTCCGGCGTCAGCTTCTTGATGATGGCCGACAGCACCATCATCTCCGCATCCGTCATCGTCGTCACATGCACCGCGTAGGCGGCGGCTGCCACATCGATCGCGGCCTGGTCGGCACCCGACTGGATGGCCTTGGCCAGTGCTGCGCGAGTCTCGACCAGGCCCTTGCGTGCGGGCGCGGCCGCCTTGTGCGTTTCGTCAAGCCAGCCGCGGATTTCCTTCTTCTGGTCACCGGTCAGGGTGAAGAGATTGGTGAGGATGTCGAGGCGCCCGAGCGCACCGCCGCTGGCCCCGCGTCCCGCCGCGCCGGGGTTGGCCGGGGGGAAGAAGAAGCCGGCCATCTGCGCAAATGCGCCGGGAGCCCGCGACTGCTGGTTCGGCCGCAGCAGCGCGTAGACCTTGGCGAACGTCGCCGCCTCCGCCGCCGCCATCTTGGTTGATCCGGCGACATACGCCTGCAGCGCCGGCGCCTTCGCCGCGGCATCATTGGTCAACTCGGCGTTGAGAATCTGCTGGCGGATCTGAAAGAGCTCACTGACCAGGGGAGCGGTGTCCTTGGCCCCGGCGACCATCAGCGTCTGCACCGGTGGCACCTGGTCGTCGAGGTCCAGCCGCAGCGCCTCGACAAAATCCTCGAAGGGAGTATTGGGACGCATCGGCGGCGCGCCGCTGCCGCCACCGCCGCGCTGCGCGAGTGCGTCAGCGGGGAGGACAGCGACCAGGAACAGGAAGACAGGGAGGACCAGGCGATAGGGGAGTTTCATGACGGGAGAAATATGCCACAATCCCGGTGCCTGAGGAGGTATCTCCCATATGAAATCCCGTATCACCGTCGTCGCCTCGACGGTCGCCCTGTGTGTCGCCGTCGGACTGTTCGCCGAACAGGCGCCGTCCAATGATCGGCTGAACGCCGCCGTGTTCGAGGGGCTCGAACTGCGCGGCATCGGCCCGTCACTGACCACCGGTCGCGTGGCGGATTTTGACGTCGACCCGAAGAATCCGAACATCTATTACGTGGCGACAGCCGCAGGCGGTGTGTGGAAGAGCATGAACCGCGGCGTGACCTGGACGCCCACGTTCGACCGGGGCGGGTCCTTCAACCTCTGCTGCATCAAGGTCGACCCGCGCAACTCCAACGTCGTGTGGCTGGGCACCGGGGAAGACTCGAACCCGCGCAGCTCGATGTACGGCGACGGCATCTACAAGTCGACCGACGCCGGCGTGACGTGGACCCGTATGGGCCTCGAAAATTCCGAACACCTCGGCAACATCCAGATCGACCCGCGCGATTCGAACGTCGTCTACGTCGCGTCGCAGGGCCCCCTGTGGTCGTCAGGCGGCGACCGCGGCCTCTACAAGACGACCGACGGCGGCAAGACGTGGAATGCGATCTTCACGATCGGTCCCGACACCGGCGCCAACCAGGTGATCATCGACCCGTCGAGCCCGGATACGGTCTACGTCGCCATGTGGCAGCGTCGCCGCGCCACGGGGCAGTTTGTCGGCGGTGGTCCCGAGAGCGGGATCTACAAGTCCACGAATGCCGGCCGCACGTTCACGAAGCTGACCACCGGCCTGCCGCCCGGCGATGTGGGCCGCATCAACATCCAGGTCGATGCCAAGGTCAAACCCACCCGGGTCTACGCGATGATCGAAGCGCTCGCCGACTACCGCGGGTTCTACCGGTCGGATGACGCGGGCTCCACATGGGCGCGTGTCGGCCGCCGTGCGGTCGAAGCGGGTGGTCGCGCCGGCGGGGACGATGAGGCGCCGCAGGGTGGCGGCGCGTGGTACATGAACGCCGACCCCGGCTATTACAACGAGTTCTTCGTGGATCCGATTCGTCCCGACACCGTGTGGGCGATGAGCACGCAGCTGGAATGGAGCACCGACGGCGGCCGCACGTGGCGCACGTTCCCGACGCCGGACGTGCACGTCGACCATCACTCGATCTGGCTCAATCCCAACGATCGCAATCACATCGTGCTTGGCAATGACGGTGGTCTCTACGAGACGTACGACGAAGGCAAGGTATGGCGGCATTTCACGAACCTGCCGATTTCGCAGTTCTACCGCGTGTCCGTGGACAACATGACGCCGTTCTACAACGTGTGCGGAGGCACCCAGGACAATGGCTCGATGTGCATCCCGCACCGCACGCAGAATCAGGTGGGCATTCGCACGAGCGACGCGTATCGCACGGGTGGCGGCGACGGCTTTACGACCAGGAGTGATCCCGACGATCCGTACTTCACCTATGCCACCTCGCAGAACGGCAACGTGCAGCGCCTCGACCTGCGCACGGGCGTGACCACCAACATCCGTCCGAATCCCACGAACACGCGGGCGATGGACGGCACCCCGATCCCTGCGGCCACGGGCGGTCGCGGTGGCGGGTTCCCGAACGAGCGCGCGAACTGGGACACGCCGTATTTTGTGAGTCCGCACAATCCGACGCGCCTCTACTGGGCGACCAACTTCATGTATCGCACCGACGACCGCGGCGACTCGTGGACCCGCGTGAGCGGCGACCTGACCCGGAATCTCGACCCGTCAGAAATCCCGATCATGGGCAAGCTCTGGAATCCGGCGACGACCGTCTCCTGGAACCGCGCGACCACGGCCCTGAGCAACATCGTGGCGATGGACGAGTCGCCGCTGCTCGAAGGCCTCTTGTATGCGGGCACCGACGACGGGTTGTTGCAGGTGAGTGAAGATGGTGGCCTGAACTGGCGGAAGGTGGACCAGTTCCCCGGCGTACCGGCCGGCACCTATGTGAGTGACGTGGCCGCCTCACCGCGTGACTCCAACGTGGTGTTTGTCGCGCTCTATAACTGGCAGCGCGGCGACTTCAAGCCGTACCTGCTGCGGAGCGCGGATCGCGGCCGCACGTTCACGAGCATCACCGGCAACCTGCCGGCGCGCGGCGGCGTGTGGGCGGTCAATCAGGACCACCTCAACGGCGATCTGATCTTTGTGGGCACCGAGTTCGCGTTGTATTTCACCGTGGACGGAGGCCGTCACTGGACGCAGCTGCGCGGCGGCCTGCCTACTGCACAAATTCGCGACATGGACATCCAGAAGCGGGAGTCGGACCTCGCCCTCGGCACATTCGGCCGCAGCTTCTACGTGCTCGACGACTACAGCGCCTTGCGTGGCGTCACCGCACAGGCGATGAACGAGGAAGCCCGGATCTTCCCGCTGCGCCACGCGTATCAGTTCCCGATGAAGAACCAGATTCGCGCGGTCGAGAGTGACTGGACGGCGCCCAATCCGCCGTCCGGCGCGATCATGACCTACCACTTGCGTGATGCGGCAGCGCCGGGCACCCAGTGGGCGATTCAGATCTCCGACACCACCGGCAACGTTGTGCGGCGTCTCGACCTCAACAACCGCGCCGGCGTCCAGCGCGTCGTCTGGAACCTGACCAGTGCGCCGCCGGCACCACCGGCGGGCGCGGACGCCGCCGCAGCCGGCCGTGGTGGCCGTGGCGGTGGTCGTGGTGGCGGCGGTGGCGGCGCGCCCGTGGCGCACGGCCGCTACACGGCCGCCATCGGCAAGATCGTGAACGGCACGTTCACCGCCGTCGGGCCGGCCGAGTCGTTCCATGTGAGGGGGCTTCCGGGGTCGTAGACCCGCGTAGGGCCCGCGCGGTCGCACGTAGGGCCCGCTGAACTGGAGCGGGCCGGGAACCTTGAACCCTGCGGTTCATGGTTCATCGGTTCATCGGTTCATGGTGCTGTTCTGGGTGCTGGGTGCTTGGTTCTGCGTGCGGGGTTCGGAGGGCTACGCCCGGCACCTTGAACCAGGCACGCCGATGGCGCGCTCAAGCCCAGCGCGCCCTACGTACCCCCGTAGGGCCCGCTGAACTGGAGCGGGCCGGGAACCTTGAAGCCTGCGGTTCATGGTGCAAGTTCAAGGTTCCGGTGTCAGTAGAGCAGATACCCAGCGCGAACAGCCCCAAAGCTCGCACACTCCCCAGGCCACGCGCGTGCGAGCGTGGCGGTGACCGCACCGGCTTCGAGCCCTTCGCGCAGCGCGGCTGAGCCGTAGAGGATGTCGATCGGCGGGATCGTGTATTCGTATTCGTACGGCGGCTCGCGCCAGGCGAACTGATCGGGGGCCGCAGCGCGGAAGGCTTCGATGAGCGCGACGCCGGTTTCGACGGCGCGGAAGGTCTCGCGATCGGTCACGTGAATCTGACAGCCGCCACACAGGACGCCGGCGTGTTTGTGGAACACCGGCTCGAACGCGTGCGGCCGGAACACCACACCCGGCAACCGGCGTGCGTTGAGGTCGGCGGCGAAGCGCTCAGGTGACGTCACCCACGGTGCGCCACACAGCTCAAACGGCTTCGTGGTGCCGCGGCCTTCCGACACATTGGTGCCCTCAAACAACACCGCGCCCGGATACACAATCGCGCTCTCAACCGTCGGAATGTTTGGAGACGGCAGCACCCACGGGATGCCGACCTCGTCCCACCATTGCGAGCGTATCCACCCCTGCATCGCCACGACTTCGAGCTTGGCTCCGATGTGGAAGTGTTCGTTGAACATCTTCGCCAACTCGCCAATCGTCATTCCATGCCGCATCGGAATCGGGTACTGGCCGACGAACGACTGAAAGCCGTCAAACAACATCGGGCCTTCGACCAGATGTCCGCCTATCGGATTCGGCCGATCGCACACGACCACCGGCAGGTGCTGTGCGGCCGCCGCCGTCAGGCAGTTCGCCATCGTGTAGATGTAGGTATAGATCCGCGTACCCACATCCTGCAGATCGATGACGAGTGCGTCGAGCCCGCTCAGCATCTCCGGCGTGGGGGTCCGCGTCTCGCTGTAGAGCGAATACACGCGCACGCCGCGCAGGGCATCCTCCCCATGCGGCGATTCGATCATGTTCTCCTGCAGATCGGATCGGAATCCATGCTGCGGACCAAAGATCGCGCCGACGTGTACACCTGCGGCGGTCAGCCGGTCGATCACGTGCCGGAACCGGGAATCGATGGACGCGGGGTTGCAGACAATACCGACCGTGCGGCCTTTCAGCAGGGCGCGGTCAGCGAGGATGTCAGAGCCAAGAACAACGGGCATGCCGTCGGTCATTATGACTGACCTCCGGGGTTCATGGTTCATCGGTTCATGGTTCATGGTGCCGTTCGAGGTGCTGGGTGCAGGGTTCTCGAAGGTGTTGCGCCGGATCCGCACCCGCAGGCGGCCCTTCAGGTGTCGGTGCCGATGACGCGGTGTTGTGTGGTCAGCACAGGCAGATCCCGCTTCGCGTCCGTCACACGCGCCGCCTCCTCATCGCTCACGATCGAGGCCTTCAGCGCAGCCACGCCGTCAACGGCCGGGGCCGTCGTCAGGGCAGTGGCCGCCTTCCACCACTCGGTGACCTGTGGTGGCGCAGCGATGCGGCGACGGAAGAGATCCAGCAGGCGCAAATCAGAACTGGACGACGGCGGTGAGGGAGCCGTGACGACCGGGAGCGTAGACCCAGCGCGGATCGGGACTGGCGAAGTAGGCCGCGTTGAACAGGTTGCGGCCGATGAGCCGGAGTTCGAGGTGGGGCGTGAGCCACCAGTTGGCCCCCGCGTCGACGAGGCGATACCCCGGGGCCTCGACCTCGCTGGGACCAGGGCGTGCATCAGCGCGGTAGGCCGCCATACGGATGCGGACGGACGCGTTGTCGCGAATCCGTTTGCGGAGCGTGGCCATCACCATATCGGGGGCCAAGTCGTCGAGCCACGTATCTTCCGGCACCGCCTTGCCGCGCGCGAGCTGGCCCGACACGTCGAGGGACAGTCCGCGGCCGAGTTCCGCCTGCACTTCCAGTTCCACGCCGGTGATGTCCGCGCGCCCGCGATTGCGGAGGAAGAAGAAGTCCGTGGACGTGGCGTACCGTTCGACGAGATCGGTGATGCGATAGCGGTAGCCGTACAGGGCGAGGCGCACGGGACCTGCGCTGTACCGCGCGCCGAGATCGGTTTGCAGACTGGTTTCCGGACGCAGATCCGGGTTGCCCGTGATGTAGCCGCGTCCGGTGGGGCCGCGATAGAAGCGATCCGAGATCGTCGGATCACGGAACCCGCGCGACACCATGCCGGTGAACGTGAGGCCCTGGAACGGTCCAATCACCAGCGACCCGAATCCAGCCAGCGCCTGATGCGCGATCGAGCGATCCCCGAAGTAGCCGCCACGATTTGTCGTCCGCACCACATCAAGCCTGGCACCGGCGGCAGCGAGCACGCGCGCGGCCACCGGCATGTCCGCCTGCACAAACAGGCCGGTGTCGACCCGGCGCACAGATTCCGTGGAGATGGTGGTTGTGATCGATGACTGCACACCGGTCGAGGAGAACGTGATCGTGCTGTCCTCGGCCTCAAGGCCGAACCGGCCGCTCACTTCGGAGCCGAGCTCCAGACGCATCCGGCCGGTGGCCTTCTCCGCACTCGCGCGCATCGAGAAGTCGTTGGCCGCCACCTCTCCGCGTTCAATGCGGCGCGTGACCGTGGCGGTGGCCACACGATCCTGGTCGGTGCGCTGCGCAAACCGTCCGACAAACCCCTGCAGCCTGACCTGATCAAACGCGCCCGTACGGCTGCGTTCGAAGGTGATGGTCGCGCGGTGCGAATCTTCGAACGGGTAGTAGAACCGCGTGGCGGCGGAGTTGTTGCGGGGCCGTTCGATGTCACGCCCGAAGTCGCTCTGCCACGAGGCCGACAGCACGCCGCCGGCCAGTTGCTGATCTACACGCGCCAGGAACCCGCGGTCGGACCAGCCGGAGTTGTCAACGGTCACCTCGGGCCCCGCGTAGTCGTCGGCCGTGCGCGCGTGGGCCTGCAGCAGCACGGCGCCCGTGCCGTAGCCCTTCGCCAGTTCGAAGCCGCCGCGCCGCTCCGGCACGCCGCCGCCAAGCGACCCGGTGACGCGCCCTGTCCATCCCGCGTTCATCGACGGACGCCGCGTGCGCACCGAGATCACGCCGCCAAACGCGCCCGACCCGTACGCGACTGATCCCGGACCTCGTGCAATGTCGATGTGATCAATCGAGAAGGGATCGAGGAACGTGGCGCTCGGACCGACGCGCCGCTCGGACGTCACCCGCGCCCCGTCGATCAAAATCAGCGTTCGTCCACGCGCCAGACCACGTACCGCAGGCACCGCCGCCTGGCCCTCGGACACCTGGCTCACGCCCGGCACGTTCTCCAGCGCCTGATTGAGGTTGCTCGGCAGGCGCAGCGCAATATCCCTCGCGGTCAGCATCGTCATCCCCGCGCCCGCGGCCGCGTCGATGCTTGGGGCCACTCCGGCAGTGACGGTGACTTCCTCGTTGAGCACGGATTCGATTTCGATGGTGAGGACGGCGGACCAGTTGTGAGCCGTCACGATCGTGGGCCGTGTGACCCGGCCACCCGGAAGCACGACGAGCACGTCGAACGGTGTCGCGGGCGTGGGATTCCAGGAGAACCGGCCGTCCGCGTCGGTCTTCACTGATCCGGTCAGGCCGACGATGAGAACTTCAGCGCCGGGGATGGGCCGCCCGTCCTGTTTGTGGACGAGCCGCCCGCGGAAGTCCGGCGACGCCCACGCGGGTGCTGCCGCACCGAGGACAATCAACAGCCAGGCCAGCATGGTGCGCATCGGCCGAGTGTAGAGGGGGGCGGTCGCTACTACCAACTGCCGTACCGGGCGATTTATGGAAGGACGGCGACGACCACTTCCATGGCGTCGTGAATCTCGCGTTGCAGGGCGAAGGCGGTCGCGATGACCAGGGCACCCAGGACGGTGGCCCAGGAGCGGTCACGGAGGGGCCCGGCCGTGGAGCCGTCCACCAGGCGCCGGACGCGATGTTCGATGGAGTCGCCGCGATACAGCGCGCTGGCGGGCAGGTGCACGTGCCAGTTGGCCTCGTCGCGCGGCGGTGCCAGCCGCGACACACGGAGCAACGCAGTCGCCAGATGGAACCGCGCGTCATCTGCGCTCGCGGCGGCCAGGTCATCCGCAGCCTCTTCCGTGGCGTCGCGCCAGGCGCGGGCGAGTCCGGGGGCGCCCCACGAGCCGGGCACGGCGGCAAAGGCGAGGCGACGGAGATTGTCCCAGCGCCGCACATGGCCACGTTCGTGCGCCAGTATCGCCTGCAACTCAGATTCGGCGCACGCCCGCAGGACGAGGCGGTCGATGACCAGCCGTGGGCGCAGCACGCCGATGACGGCGACGACCGGGTAGCCGGTGTTGATGGAGAAGGCCGGAATCGGGAGACCGGCGAGGGTGACGGGCGTGGCGTCGGCCAGCCACGCCTTGGCCAGGCGCCTCGTGCGACACTGCATGCGGGCGATACGCCCGATGGCGACCAGGAGCAGGGTCCCGCCGAACGCTCCGAGGAACCAGAAGACCCGTCCGAGCAGTTCATCGCCTTCGCGCGATTCAAACCGGTACAGGCCGACGATGGAGAAGGCGAGCACCACGAGGGCCCAGAATGCCGGCTGAAGCCGGAGGTGCAGCAGCCGGTCAGCGCGCCAGGCCGCCGGGCCGTCGGGCCGCCGGAGCGCCCAGCGTGCGGCGATCACCAGGGACACCGCCACAAAGGTGATGCCGAAGGCGGCCAGGGCCAACACGACGCACCGGAGGAGTACGTTCATCAGGATTGGGACTATGACTCCCGCTCGGCCCGGCGCGCGCGCACAAGCGACTCCAGTTCCGCCAGGAGCGCCTCGTCGTGGTTGCCGATCGCGTCCACAAAACACGACAGGACGGGACGCGCTCCGCCGCCGCGTTCGACCGCCGTCAGCAGGGCCCGGGTCGCGCGGTGGGAGTCAAAGGCGGCGCGGCTTTGCCGCGGCGCATACACAAACGCCCGGCCTGCCTTGGTCCGGGCCAGGATTTCCTTCCGGTGCAGCCTGTCGAGGGTGGTCATGAGGGTGGTGTAGGCGATCTCCGGAAAATCGGGCTGGAGGTCGCGCACCGTGCCTGGCGTAGCGCGGCGCCACAGGGCATCCAGCACCCGCCATTCGAGGGGACCGAGAACCGTGGAGGAGGTCGTCATGAAGCTCATGGTGGGAAATACTGCCCAACCCGCCCGCAAAGTTTACCTGATAGCCCCATGAACCCGCCGTACCACCGGCACGGCCGGAGGCCGGACTGTCGCTGACCTTCCGTTTCGCCGCGGCATGGATGCTCTTGTCGAACGCGGCGACTGCGTCCTCATGGCACGTGGCGCAGGTGACCGTGGCCAGTGGCGTCTCGTGCGGCAGTTCCTTGCCTTCCAGATCCGTGTGACACGTCGTGCAGCTCAGGCCCAGCGCGCCGTGAATCGACTCCGCAAAACGCGACCCATCCACGGATTCGCTGTGACACGCCAGACACTCGTCGCTGGTGGCCGTGACAACCTGTGCGCCGGGCGGGGGACTTGGAGGAGTTGCACCCGTGGACGGGACTGCCGACACCAATCCGAGACTGGTGCACCAGGCCAACACGACGCCGATGAGGAGTGAGCGAAGAGCCATGGATCGGTCGCACACGTTCACGCTGCAGGATCAGTGCCACCCGCCCACCCGCCAACCATCCGCCCACCCGCCCAGTTACCCACCCGCCCATTCGCTACGGTTGCGGACTATTCCGCACCACCCGGCCAGGCCACGTGTACACGTTGAACCGGCCTTCCCGGGCGAACCCCACCAGGGTGATGCCGGCCGATCTCGCCGCATCCACCGCGAGGTCCGTCGGCGCACCGACCGCCAGAATCACCGGGATGCCGCACCGCGCCGCCTTCTGGACAATTTCATACGCCACCCGGCCGCTGACCGCCAGGACAGGCGTGGCTGCCGGGATCGCCTGCTGCCGCAACAGGGCCCCGGCCACCTTGTCCACCGCGTTGTGACGCCCGACATCTTCACGGACAAGCCGCAACGTGCCGTCTGCCTCGAAGAGGCCGGCCGCGTGCAGCCCGCCGGTGTCGTCAAAGGCAGCCTGAGTCGCCCGCAGCTGATCGGGTATCGCCGAGAGGCACTCCGCAGTCACCATCGGCGTCTCCCGTGTCGTCGAAAGCGCCGTCGAGGTGTCGGTCGCGAGCACTTCAAGCCGGCCGCACAAGCCGCACGCACTGGTGGACGCGCTGCCGCGACCGGCCGCGGCGTCGACACGCGCCGTCGCCGCGACATCCACCACCACCTCGTCGCCAACGCCGACGCTCCCTGTCGGACCGGAAGGCGCAATGGTGACGTGCACGCGCTGCACGTCAGCCATCGACTGGATGACACCCTCCGCCAACAACGCCCCCACCGCCAGGTCTTCATCGTCGCCCGGCGTGCGCATCAGGATGCCGAGGGAGACGGGGGCTCCGGCCGGTGGCTGGATGCGCAGCGTGAGCGGAGATTCGACCGCGACCAGATCCTGATCGGGCTGGCCGGGACCATCACCCTGGCGGTACCGGACGAGCGTGCGGATCACCACCGGGCGCGTCATGGCTCTCGCCTCCGCGCGCGCGCCCGCCAGCCGTCGATCAGCATGGTGATCGCGACCCACACGAAGATCGCGCCGATGGGCCAGGCCACCGCGCGTGGTTCCCACAACCCGATGGCGGCAAGAACGAGGAATGTGGTGCCAAGGAGCAGCAGGGGGCCGGCCTCGAAGTCTTCGAGGGGACGGCTGCCGGTGACGGCTGCGCTGAGGCTGCGTGCGACACCGGTGACCTCGCGGACCACCCGGCGGGCCGACTGGCGCGCGCGGCCACGACGGGGCGCGGGCGACACCATCAAACGGCCCCTGGGCCCGACCGAGATCGCCGTGGTTGAGACGAGGTCTTCCTGGAAGTGCGCGTCCAGCGTTGCCGCAATGTCCGTGTCCTCGATCACCACGTCGAGTTCCCAGTTGCCGAGCCAGCTGTTGATGTTGAGGTTGGTCGAGCCGATCCGCACCCAGCGGTCATCCGCGACGGCCGACTTGGCGTGCATCATCGATCCGGTCCATTCGTAGACGCGTACGCCGGCGTCCACCAGCGATCGATACAGCGACCGCGAGACGGGGACCGTCCACCCCACGTCGCTGCCATGCGGCAGGAGCAGGCGCACATCGACGCCATCCTGCGCCGCGCGTGTCAACGCGGAGGCATATGGCCCGTGCCCCATGAAATACGCGTCGGTGATCCACAGTCGCTCTCGCGCGACGGAGGCGATGAGCAAATCCAGCCGCAGCATGTCGGCGGAGAACGGTTCGGTGGGGACAATCCGCAGGCTGACCGTGCCTGCTTCGGCAGGCGTGATCCGTGCGTCTGCGCCGAGTCCGGTGAGGTCACCGCCGCACCATCGCCAGCTTTCGACGAACGACTCCTCGGCGTGCGCCACTGCGGGTCCGCGAATTTCCACCGCGGTGTCGCGCCAGGGTTCCACCCGTTTCGACGGAATCCCCTCCCATGCTTCGCCGATGCACAGACCGCCGATGTACGCGACCATCCCGTCGACGACGAGCAGCTTGCGGTGGTTGCGCCGGATGAAGCCGAACGTCGCCTTGATCGACGGCGGGTTGCACACGCGCGCTTCGCCGCCGGCCAGTTCGAGGGAACGAAACAGTCCGCGCAGCCGGCTGACGCCGGCGCCGAACCAGTCGTAGATCACACGAACGGCCACGCCCTCACGCGCCTTCGCGGCCAGCAGGTCCATGAAGCGCCGGCCGACCCGGTCGTCATGAATGATGTACATCTCAAGATGAATCGACGTGTGCGCCTCGCGGATCGCGGCTTCCCAGGCCGGGTAGTTTTCGCGCGCATCACGCAGCACGCGCACGGCATTGCCGGCAATCAGCGGCGCACCGGCCGTGCGGCTGAACGCCTGGTCCGCCAGACTGCGCAGCGTGAATCCCGAGGGGCCCACCGGAGGCATCGTCAGGCCGCCGGAAACCAGGCGCGAATCGTCGTGCCTCGCCCCTCGACGCTGTCGACGCCCAACGCGCCGCGATGGCTGCGGACGATGCCCTGGACCGACGCCGGTCCCAGCCCGCGGCCCGTGGTGTTTGTGGTGAAGAACGGATCAAACATGCGCGCCGTCGTCTCCGGCGACATCCCCGCTCCGGTGTCGCGCACTTCGACGAAGACGTAGCGTCCAGACCGCAGAGGCGTCATGGGCACAAGCCGCTCGCCGGACGACCTGGGCAACCGCTCCAGGCCCGGTGCGAAGTGTGACGCGGCGCGACGCCGACGATGCCGATCCCCTGAAACTGCGCGACGAGCACACGCACGTCCAGCGACAACGGCAGGCGATGCACCGCACTGAGCCCCGTCCACACCACCAGTGACAACGTCAGCCACGCAAACGTGGCCGAACCGGGCACCCGGCGGCGCTGGAGGGCGACCATGCCGAGCCACAGGCAGAAGGGGGCCGTCAGCGCGAGCAGCACGACGTCGAACGGCCACGGCCACATGATGGAAAGGATAACGCGTCACGCCACCTGGCGGCGGCTCATCAGGACGACGACGCACGCCGCCGCAACGAACACGGCGGCGCTGCTGAATGGCGCGCCCGGACTCACGTGGTCGAACGTCAGCCCGGCCCACAGCGGACCAATGACCTGGCCGAGAGCCGCGGCCGCCTGCGCCGCACCGAGCATCGCCCCCTGTTCGAAGGAGGCCGCCCGCTGCGACACCAGCGACGCCATGGTCGGCAGGCTGAGGCCGACGCCCAGAGCCAGGACGGCCACCATGCCGTAGACCTGCGCCACGCTGGCCGCGAGTGAGAGGCCAAAAAACCCTGCGGCCGACAAGCCGAGCCCGAGCAGGAGCGTGCCGGAGTCACCCCAGCGTTCGACCGCGCGCCGGACAAGTCCGCCCTGTGCGACGATCATCATCACGCCGAGAAACCCCATCACCCCGTAGATGCGGCTCAGTTCAAAGCCGAGCTGCACGCCCGCGAAGTACGCGAAATGTGACCGCAAGCCGGCCATCGCGAGGTTGGACAGGAACGTGGCGAGCAGCAGCGCCCGCAGCGGGCCGCGGGCAATCGCCAGCCGGAGCGGGGCAAACGGATTCAGGTCGGCCGCACGCACCGGCGTCGTCACACGCCGGTCCGGCGTCAGGGATTCCGGCAGGCGCCACCACGCGAGCGCCATGCTGAAGAGCGCCAGTCCCGCCGCCAGGAAGACCTGGGTGGACGGCGCATACCCGAGCCGCGCCAGCACGTAGCCGATCAGGGGACCGACCACAAAGCCGACCCCGAGTGCGGCGCCTGCGAGCCCCATGGCGCGCGACCGCTGTTCAGGCGACGTGATGTCGGCGACATACGCCTGCGAGGTGCCGATGTTCGCCCCCGTCAGGCCATCCACAAGACGGCCGGCAAACAGCACCCACAAGGCCGGGGCCCAGCCGAACACCAGGTACGTGATGGCCGACCCGAGAAAAGCGGTCAGCAGAATCGGACGCCGGCCGAACCGGTCGGACCACGCCCCAAGAAGGGGGTTGGAAAAAAACTGCGCCGACGAATACATCGTCTGCAGCAACCCGATCGTCAGCGCGTCGGTGCGGAACCCGCCGACGATCGTCGGAATGACCGGGCTGAGAAGACCCAGCCCGGCCATGTCGAGAAGCACAATCAGCAGAATCCAGCGCAGGGCGCGGGGCGGTGCGCCCGGTTGTGCCAGGCCGCCCCGCGACGAAGCAAACATCAGCCTAAGTCTAGCCGTTAGCTTCACAACGAGCCATGGAGAGCCGGGAGTGGCGGCTTGTCTCCATGTACGTAGGGCCCGCTGGTTTGGAGCGGGCCAGACGGCGCGCTCAACTTCAGCGCGCCCTACGAGGTCACCGGATCAAGTTCGCCAGAATCCTGTACGCCCCCGGTACACCCGCGGGCAGCTGGCGCCAGAGGCCCAGGCCCACGTAGGTCCATGTGCCCTGGCCGAGCTGGGCGACGGTCAACATGCCGGTTTTTTCACCGGGGTTGAACGCCCACGGATCGGACGCTGCGAGGATGTCGGTGTAGCGCGGATCGTTGGCGCCGAAGAAGTAGAGGCCGCGCTCCTGCACCCAGCCCTCGAAGTCGGCGGCGGTGATGCGGTTGGGACGCGACAGTTCGGTCGTGCCGTCCTCGAGCACGCGGATCGGTGCTTCTTCCACCGTCACGCGGTTGCTGGTGATGCCACCCGGGTACGGCACGTACGGACTGACCGGCGGTGCGGACCCACGGCCACCGCGGCCGCCACGGCCTCCACCACCGGTGAACTGTCCCGGCGGCGGCCCGGCCTGGCCACCGCCAAGCTGGTTCATCGCCGTCTTGTTGTACTGGACGACGAGGTGGCCGCCACGACGCGCGAAGTCGAAGAGGCGCTGGTTGTAGGCGCGCACGTCCGGACGTTTTTCGTAGACGCGGATGCCCATCACGATCGTCGAGTACTTCGACAGATCGCCAAACGCCACGTCCTCGGGCGACAACATCGTGACCGTGGCCCCGAGCTGACGGATCGCATCCGCGACTTCATCTCCGGACCCCATCACATACCCGACCTGCAGGTTGCGCGGCACCGCGACGTCGATCATCTTCACCTGCGACACCGCCGGATGAAAGAGATGCCGGGTCTGGATGTGGTTGTAGGCGATGACCTGGTAGCCCTCGCGGAAGGTTTCGTCGCCCCGCACGGCGACGGCACGAATCTGCGCCTCGCCGGGCGTGACGCGCGCAGGCGGCGTGACAAAAAACTGCGCCGACATCTCTTCTTCCTCGACTGAGAAGTTCAACGTCGTTGAGGCGGGCTCGACGGTCCAGCCCGCAGGCGTCTCGATCGAGACGCGCACGGCCGATCCGGTCGTCGCGTTGTTGAGCACCGAGACGCGGAACTCCTTCTTCTGGCCGCCGGCCGCCAGCGGCACGACGGCAATCGACGGACTCAGCTTCACCGACACCGTCGGCACGATGTTGAGGACCTTCTGTTTTTCGCCGCCGACCCACGGACCGTCGTACCGGTAGTACGCCGGTGAGGAGAGCGACGCGCTGGCGCCGCCGGCCGTGTACCGCACCGTGGCCGTGACGTCAGGCGGGCTCCACGGCAGCAGATGATGCTCGGGGATCTCAATGTCGTAGCGGTCGCTGCCCGGGCCCTTCGCGCCGGACCGTTTCCAGTAGGGCTGCGAGTAGCGCGCGTTCGGTCCGACCGTCACGTTGTAGATGACTGTCGCGGCCTCGTTGTACGCGAGCGGTCCGGGCTGGCCCTGCGCGAGCGTAGCCGTCCAGCCCCGCGGCACCTGCAGCGCCACGTCATCCACCGTCATCGGCTCGGGGCCGGTGTTGAAGATCTGCGCCGTCACTTCAAACGTCTGTCCACGCACCACGTTGCCATCCGGCACGGTCACGTGCACGACAAGTCCCTGCGCGAGTTGCAGCGCCGTGAGGAAGTCCTGCTCCTTGCGATCGAGCCGCCACCGCAGTTCTTCGCGTGCATCAGGCGACAACGTGCTGCCGGTCACCGTCGTGCGCACGGCGCGGACCAGGCCGAGGCCACGAGCCAGGTGGGGCAGTGTGCGGTGCGGCGCACGCAGATCAAACGCGTCAAGCGCGTCCCGTGACGCGGCGTAGATGGCGTCGAGGTCGCGGCCGAGCGTCGGCACCGCCGACTCCTGGCCGGCGGCAAAACGCGCCATGCGGCGCACCGTCGTGTCGATCCCGTCGAGAATGTCGTCCTCGGTGCCGGTCACCGCCGGCGCCGCGTCGTACAACGAGAACGATCCGCCGGTGTCACCGGGCCGTGTTTCCATCTGGCCCATGCCCTGGCAGAGATGCATCGCGCGCGCGCGCTGCCCAAACTGCGCCCACGACATGCCGAGCAGCGGGTCGACGTCGCCGGTGGGCACACGCACGGGCGCCTGCGGCGGCGCGGCGCCACCGGCCGACGACTGCGCAGCGCCACCACCCGGATTGCCGCCACCGGCCTGATAGACCTTGCGCGCCTGCCACGGCCGCAGGCCCGCCTGCAGCTGTTCAGGGAATCGTGCCGGATCGGCCGCCACACGGAACGCCTCATGCGCGAGCCGTGCCGACCCCATGTGATGCTGACCGCCGGCCTGCCCATCACGATTCATCGTGAGGATCACGTCCGGCCGCGTCATCCGGATGACCTTCACGACGTCGCGCAGAATCTCTTCCTTGCCCCACTTCTCAAATGTTTCCTCGACGCTGAACGAGTAGCCGAATTCATACGCGCGCGTGAAGTACTGATCCGCACCGTCAAACCGGTGCACAGCGGCGAGTTCCTCCGTGCGCAGGATGCCGATCGCCTGGAACAGCTCGGGCCCGATTTCGTTCTGCCCGCCGTCCCCGCGCGTCACCGTCAGCAGCGATGTCTTCAACCCCCGCCCACGGTAGAGCGCCACCAGCACTCCGTTGTTCTCGTCGTCAGGATGCGCCGTAACGTAGAGCACCGAGCCGTCGTTGGGCAGTTGCCGCAACGCGAGTCCGAGGCCGACCGGCCCACTGTCGTGCGCCAGCGGCGTCACCTGGGTGGCCACCGTGGGCGTGAACCAGAACATCGTGGCGGCAAGAGCCGCCGCTGTGAGCGCAGATCGAATCAACCGTCGAGTCATCGTCTTCTCCTTATTCCGGACTCCTGGCCCCTGGCCCCTGGCCCCCGGACCCTTGGACCTCATCAAGCACTGAGATCGCCCACGGGACCCCGTAGGCCGTGGTCCATCCAAACACGCGAAGGCCGTTGGTGAACGACCAGATCGCCCGGCGTGGCGCGGGCGCGGCCGTGTATTCGTTGGCCGCGTTGGGCCGCAGGCGATTGGGATCGGCCGGCAGGCGGCTGGCCCGTTCGAGGGCCGCGAACAGGTCCGTGCGCGTCCAGGTGTCGCCGATGGGACGAGGCAGCGCGTCGACGCGGAGCGGCGCAAGGCGACGCTGCATCTCCTCGACAAACGACTGTTCGCCGGTGAGGCGGTAGCCGAGACTCAGCCCGTGAATCGTCGCGAGGTACGACTCCATCATGTGGTTGAGCGGCGGAATGTCGCGCACGGCCCGCGCGTTGCGGATGAGCGCGGCACGCACCGGCGCACTCTCCGTCATCGTGTAGTACTTCCACAGGCCATGCGTCGCATAGACGTTCGCGTACCCGTACCGCTCGAGCGCGAGCTGATCGGCCTGTTCACGCTGCAGCTGGAGCATCCGCGCGACGCGGAACTCGAGTTCCTGCGCGTAGCGCGGGTCCTTGGTGGCGTCCCAGACCTCGGCCAGATTCCAGATCGAGAGGTAGAGGCGGCGCCCGGTCAGTTCATGATCGCCCCACAGGCGGCGCAGGTGCATGTCGGCGGTGAGACGCGCCACGTCGAGGGCGCGCTGATCAGCGGTCAGGTAGTAGGACGCCATCCAGCCCTGCACCCACACGTGCGCGCTGAGCACGTGCATCCAGTGCTGCTCGGCGTGCCGGCGGCCGACGCCGAGATACTTGGTGGCCTTCGGCGCCGTGCGCGTGTTCCACCAGTCCATCGGGTAGTTCGTGTCTCCGAGGAACACCGGGCCGTTCGGCCAGTGGGTGTTGTCGACATCCATCAGATGGCGACTGAAGGCCTGCGCCGTGTCGAAGACGTTCGGGTCGCCGGTGCGCATGAACTGGAGCCACCACATGAAATCCTGCGCAGGTTCGCCATGCCCGTACACGCTCCATCGCGTGCCATCGAAGGTGTTCATCATGTCGCCGTAGTTGAACGCGCCAAACCACGGCTCACGCGTCTGATTGAAGCGCATCCAGTCGTACTTGTAATCGAGCGCGCGCTGCAGTTCCGGCTCCTGCGACGAGCGCGGCGCAAAGTCGCCGTAGACGCCGGACGAGCCGTACCACGCCGGCTCGACATGTGCGACCGGCGGCGCGATCGCCAGCTGCATCGTGCGCCGCACGTCGTCACTCGTGGTACCGGGTCCGTGGAAGAACCACACGGCTTCACTGGTCTTGGCCAGGCCGGTGGCCCAGTTCTCAACCGCGCCCTCATTGGCCGGCGCATTCGACGACCGGGCAAAACTCATGGGGCCGCCCCGAGGCGACCAGAAGTACGCGGTCATCGCGCCGGTAGCCGGGTCGAACGCCAGCTCTTTGGGGTACTCCTCGACAAAATGCCGAAGGCCGACGGCGACACCGCGCTGCCCGTCGGTGACATGCACCCATCCTGGCGCACCGGGCGTGGCGTTGAGTTGTGTGCGCGACACAGGCGAGAGACCGCCGCGGTTCAGCCGGAGCGTCAGCGACTGGCCAAGGCCCTGCAGCTGGTCGTTCGGCCGCGTCCATCCTGTATCGGTGGGGTCGGTGACGATCAGCCGCTCACCCTGTGTCGCCACGTGGGGATAGTCACCCTCCTGCGGACGGTGGTGATCGGGTGTGCCGGTGTAGACCCACGTATGCAGCACCCGGATGTATGTGCGTCCGGCGTACGCGTGGATGCGCGTCACAAAGGGGGACGTCTCGTTGTCGCCGCGTCCGTATCGGTACTCGCCGTCCACACGCAGCACCGTGTGAAGGGGCCCGGTGCCGCGCTCGAGTGTGGTCCGCAGCACGGTCGCCTTCGAACTGTCCACCCCCGCATCGTCAAGCACGTCCGCAAACGAGCCGCGCGCGGCGGGACCGCTCGCGATTTCATCGGCGTCGGTGAAGCCGTTGCCGTCGATGTCGAGCTGCACGGAGGTCAGAAATCCGGTGTCGCCCTGGCGGACGACGACGCGCAGGGGGCCGGTGGTGATTTCGGCAAGCCCGGCCGCGCGCGGGTTGTTGAGCGCCTCAATGGGCGCCGCGACCTTCGTCCGTCGCACGGACGGGCCGAACTCCAATTGGTACCGAGGCGCCTCACCAGCGAAGAAGAACACCCAGACCCACTTCACGCTCGGGTCGGCAGGCTCCCACGTTGTGACTTCGGTGACCTGGGCAGGCACTTCGCGGCCGGCCGCGTCCACGACGCGTACATGGTCAGGTGAGGGGAGCGCGCCCTTGGGGAACGGCACGCCCAGCGTGATGGGGGCGCCTGGTTGATGGCGCGCGATGGTGATGGACAGGGTGCGCGGGGCGGCCGGTTGCGCGGAGCTGCCGATCGTGGCGATCAGAACAGCGAGCAGTGTGAGCAGGGAGGAGCGGGACACACGGGGCTTCACGAGAGTGCCCGGCAGGGCGGGCGGTGGTGCCGCCCGCCCTGCCGGTGTGTGGAAATCAGAAGAACAGCTTGAAGCCGAGCTGGAACTTGCGCTGTTCGTAGCCGCTGGTCGGCACCAGGGCGTTGCCGTTGGCGGGCAACGCGACGGTCGGAACACCAGTCGTGGCATTGACCGTGTAGGTCGTCTGCACGCCGCTGATCTGCTCCGTGTTGAACAGGTTCTTGAACTCGGCCTGCACTTCGAGACGCGTGTTGCGGTAGCCGAGGTTGAAGAACCGCGAGAAGCGCGCGTCCACGTTGTAGCGCGCCGGCAGGTACAGCGAGTTGCGCGTGCTGTTCAGCGGGCGGTCGTTCGCGCCGTTGCCGTCACCGTTCAGGTCCGCGTTGCCCTGGATCTGCACGGGCAGACCCGAGTTCAGCTGGAGGAACAACGACACCTGGTTGTTGTTCAGGATGTGATGCCACATCCGGTTCGCGATGTTCCAGTTCGAGAGGGCGACGACGCTGCCGTTGAGCGTGTGGCGGACGTCGAGCGAGTTCGGGCCCTTGTCGCGCGCGAGGTTGGCAGGATCCGAGCGGACCGCATCACCCTGGACGGAGAGAATGTTGCCTCCCAGTGGCGCCGTATCGACGCCCTTGGCCAGCGTGTAGTTGATGTCGAACTGCAGGCTGCCGTTCCAGCGCTTGCCGAACTGCAGCGTCATCGCCTTGTACCAGGACTCGCCGACCGACTGGACCATGCGGACCTTGTTGAAGCGGGGATCGAGGCGCGTGGAGGCGTTGACCGCCGTGCTGTAGACGCCGCGGCCGTCATCCAGGGTGCGGATGGGGTTGATGTGGTTCACGTCGTTGATGACGGGCATGTCCCAGCCTCGGGCGTAGATGCCGCCGATTGACACCGAGTAGTTGGCGCCCACCGCGCGTTCGTAGGTGAGGTTGCTCTGCCACGTGCGGCCCGACACGAAGTTGGGATCCATGGCGAAGATCGTGCTCTGCGTGCCCGACGCCGTCGTCAGCACACTCGGGAAGCTGGGCGCGTTGGCGGCCGTCGGCGACAGCGTCACCGAGACGCGGCGCGGGTTGCCGCTGTTGGTGTACGCCTGCTCGATGATCGCGAGCAGCATCTGGTCATACATGACGACCGAGGAGCCGCGCAGCACCGACTTGCCCTGCTCGTCGAGCGTCCACGCGAAGCCGGCGCGCGGCGCGATGTTGTTGCCGTCCTTGTTGAACTTCTCGGAGTACGGCGACCCGGCGATGCCCTTGTTGTAGAGGTTCAGGTCGTAGCGCAGACCGTAGAGCAGCTTGAAGTTCGGCGTGACCTTCCAGTCGTCCTGGATGAAGGCCGAGAGTCCGCCGTTGGTCATGTCGAACGTCGGCTCGATGGCCACCGTCTGGGCAAACGACGTGTAGCCCTTCGGGTTGGCGCCGCTCTTGGCCGCGAGGTACGCCGCCACGTTCGGGAACGTGTAGGTCGCCGGCAGCGGCACCGCGCGGTAGTCATCGATGAAGCGGTAGTCAAAGCCCGCCTTGAAGTTGTGATTGCCGCGCAGCCAGGTGAAGTTGTTCACGACCTGGTAGATGCGCTGGATGAAGTCTTCGCCGTCACCGGTGGGCTTGCCGAACTGGATGTTGTTGTTGATGCCGCCCACGACACCACCGTTGATGTTGACCGAGACGCCCGTGCCCGCACCGGCCGACGAGAACCGCTGCTGATGGCGCTGGGCCACCTGGAGGCGGAGTTCGTTCAGGTTCGACGCGCCGAGTGTGGAGACCAACTGCACGGCGTGGGAGTACATCTTGTCGGCGAAGTCCACCGAGCGCTCGAGCGCGGTGTTGCCGCCGCCGCCCTGGTTGAGCGGGTTGCTGTTCTCAAAGAGATTGGTGCGCGCCGTCAGACGCTGCGACGGCGTCGCCTGCCAGTCGACCTTCGCGATAAGGAACTGCACTTTTTGGTACGCGTCCACCGCCTGCGGCTGCGCCGCGATGCCCACCTGCGCCGCGATGCCCGGATCGATGTTGATGATGCGCGGCATCTCGCGGTAGGTGCGTTCGTACCCGGTGTAGAAGTGCACCGAGTTCTTCACGATGGGGCCGCCCAGCGTCGCCGTGGCGATGTCGAGCGAGTTGTCAGGACGGGTCGCATCCGTCTTCGGACCCTGGAAGAAGAACGGGAACGCGGACCACTTCTTCTGACGGAAGCGGTAGCCGACGTCGCCGCGGAAGGTGTTGGTGCCCGACGGCGTGACGGCGTTGTAGACCAGCCCCGTCGTGTTGCCGAACTCCGGCGCGAAGCCGGACGTGACGACCTGCACTTCACGCACCATGACTTCCGACATCGGCATCATGCGCAGACCCGCGCGGTCCTGCTGCGTGTTGGTGTTGCCGTCCACCTGGTAGTTCACGCGCAGCGCCTGACCGTTGACGCTGAAACGCGGCACGCCGAACTCACTGTTCTCCGTGCCGGTGACGCCCGGCTGGAGCAGCGCGAAGTTGTAGGGGTTGCGCGAGACGTTCGGCAGATTCGCGATTTCGCGCGCGTTGATGTTGCGCCCGACGTCCGTCTTGCCGAGGTCCACGACCGGTGCGTCGGCACTGACGGTGACCGACTCGGTCATGCCGCCCACGCGCAGCGCAATGTTGAGCACGACCGTCTGGCCCGCGACCAGCCCAATCCCGCTCTGTTCAAATTTCGAGAAGCCCGACAATTCCGCCGTGACCGTGAACCGGCCCAGCTGGAGCAACGGCGCCCGGAACACGCCCGTCTCGTTGGTCACGACCACGCGTTGCGTGCCCGTGTCGGTATTTGTCACCGTCACAGTGACGCCCGGCAAGACCGCGCCGGACGCATCCTTGACCGTACCTTCAATCGTGCCGTTGATCGCCTGAGACTGGGCAAACGCCGGGCCGGTCAGGGCACCAAACGCGACCAGCGCCAGCGCACAGAGACGCCGAAATTGCATCACTCTTCCTCCTCGGATCTGACTTCCTAAAGCCAGTGAACTAAGTCTGGAGAAGTAGATGCCTTCGTAACGACGGTGTCAAGACCCCGCACTAGTAGGGCGCGCTGAATTTCAGCGCGCCAGCGCGGCCCGCTGCAGTTCAGCGGGCCCTACGTACCGCGGACCGCGGACTAGAAACTGTCTGCCTGTATGTAGGCCTCAATAACGGCCCGCTCGCCGTCCCGGCCGCGGGTGGCGTTGCCGTGTTCCATCCCGACCACCCCGGTGAAGCCCTTGCCGTGGATGTGGCGGAACACGTTCCGGTAGTTGATTTCGCCCGTCCCTGGCTCGTTCCGGCCGGGGTTGTCGCCGACCTGCAGGTAGGCAATTTCGTCCCAGGCCCGGTCGATGTTCGGGATCAGGTTCCCCTCGGTGATCTGCTGGTGGTAGATGTCGTACAGGATCTTGCAGGACGGGCTCGCCACGGCCTTGCACATCAGGTAGGCCTGCGGCGTGGACGTCAGGAACATGCCGGGATGGTTGCGCAGCGTGTTGAGCGGCTCGAGCACCATCACCAGGCCGTGAGGTTCGAGGATGGCGGACGCGCGCTTGAGCGTCTCGACCACACGCGCGGTCTGATAGTCGATGTGCGGCCGCCGGTCGACATGCCCGGGCACGACGGTCATCCACGTCGCACCGACCCGTTTTGCGATCTCGACCGACTCCTGGATCTCCCTCAGGAACGCATCACGCGGCGCGTCATTCATGGACGTGAGCGTCGGCTCATTCCAGTTGATCGTATGCGCCACAAACACGCCCATCGTCATCTTCAGCCGCTGGAGCGCAGCACCGATGCGTTCCTGGTCGGCGACCGTGCGGCCACGCATGCCGTTGTCTTCGAGCGCGGCGAACCCTTCCGCCGCCATGAACTCGAGCTGCGCGACCAGATCGGGCCCGGAGTGCTCCCGGAACATCCCGAAGTGCGGTGCATACTTCAGCTTGAACGTGCGCGCCGCTTGCTGCTGCCGCCACGCCCATGCCTCACGCCCCGACAGCGCCAACCCCGCCGCCGCGATACCGGCCGTCCGCAGAAACTCTCGTCGCTTCATGAACCCAACCTTACCCAACCAACACGGCGCGCTAGAGTTCAGCGCGCCCTACGTACCCAACCTCACTCATTCCACGCCCGGTCCAGCTTGGTGCGCCCGGGCGTAGGGACGGGCGGGACGTCCATTGGGCCGTAGGCCGCGTGGCCGACCGGCGGCGTGAGGTCCTGCTGCGCGGCCAGCGCCTGATCCCAGGTGATCTCCTGACCGGTGTACGCGGCCTCGCGCCCCATGATCGCGGAGAGCGTGGAGTCGGCGATGCCCTTGAGCTCGTTGTACGGCGTGCCGGACCGGATGCTCGCCACGAGATCGGTGTGTTCCTGCTGGAAGCCGTTGATGCGCGGCGCGCCCTCCGGACGCGTGAACGTCCAGGCATTCGGCCCGGTGATACGGCTGAACCCGTTGGACTGCCCCTTCGTGCCGATGAAGTTTTCGCCGATCCGGTTCGCCGTGCCGGGAATCTGCCGGCACATGCTCAGGATGCGCGTGCCGTTGGCGTATTCGAAGTCGACTGCGAAGTGATCGTAGATGTGCCCGAACTTCGGGTCCGTGCGGAACTGTCGTCCACCCACGCCGGTCGCTTTGATCGGCGTGGCGCCCAGCACCCAGTTCGCGACGTCGATGTTGTGGACGTGCTGCTCAACAATGTGATCGCCCGAGAGCCACGTGAAGTACAGCCAGTTGCGCAACTGCCACTCGGCGTCGGTCCACGTCGCCTGACGGTCGCGATTCCAGAGGCCGCCCTGATTCCAGAACACCTGACCGGACACGATCTCGCCGATGGCGCCGTCCTTGATCCGTTCGATCGTCGTCTGGTAGTCCGCCTGATGGCGACGCTGCGTGCCGACGCCGATGCCCAGGCCCTTCTTCAGGGCGAGTTCGTAGGTGGCGAGCACCGAGCGCACACCGGCCGGATCAACGGCGACCGGCTTCTCCGCAAAGATGTGTTTGCCGGCTTCGGCCGCCGCTGCGAGATGTGTCGGGCGGAAGTGGGGCGGTGTGGCGAGGATGACCAGCTGCACGTCGGTCGCGAGCACCTTTTTGTACGCGTCGAAGCCCGTGAAGGTCATGTCGTCGGTGACCGTGTATTTCGCGGCCAGCGCCGGAGTGCTCGCTGTGGCCTTGGCCAACTCCGCGCGACTGCTGGCCATCCGATCCGGCGCGAGGTCGCCCATCGCGACCAGTTCAACGCCGTCGGACCCACGCAGACAATCCAGCGCCGCCCCCGTGCCGCGTCCACCGCAACCGATCAAGCCCACGCGGATCGTGTCCGACCCTTTGCGCAGTCCAATCAGCGGGATGCTTCCGGGGAACGCCATCGCCGCCGCCGCCGCGGCCGTTGTCTGAATGAAGCTTCGTCGATTGATCTCAGTCATTTCACTGCTCCTGTCACCACTCGAAACCCGACGTGCGGCGCGTCTGACAACCACCAATTACTTTTTGGCAGCTGCGGGTCCCGTTCGTTCCACGTCTCGTCCTGCTCAGCGCGTGCGGTTGGGCCGATCGTATCCGGGCCGCTGCGATACGTGCCGCCACGAATGACGCGTGTGTCGCCCGGCGTCAGCACCCATTCCCCCGCGTTGCCGAACAGGTCGAACAATCCCAACGCGTCGGGGGCCTTCTGCGCCACCGGACGGGTCACCATACCCGCGTTTCCGGCGTGCCACGCGATCTCGTCGGCGGTCTTTCCCTGCCAGGCGAGATTCGCCGCGTGCTGCCATTCCGCGTCGGTGGGGAGACGATACTCCCGTCCCGTCTTGAGGGAAAGCCATTTCGTGAACGACTCGGCGGCATGCCGCGTGACGCTGATTGCGGCGTAGCCCGCGTGTCCCCAGCCGTAGTCCGGCGCGCCGTAGGGATTCGAGGGGCGCGCGATGGCGTCGATGCCCGCCGGCTTCGGCGCATCGGTATCCAGGCCCAGCGCGTACACGTCGTACATGTCCCACGTCACTTCCGTTTGGCCCATGTAAAAGGACGGCTGCGTCGCGCTGCCCGGCACCTGGACCATCGCAAAGCTCACCAGCGTGCCCGCGATCGTTTCGCGATACGTTGAGGGCTGTGTATTGGCAAGAAGCACCGGGGCGGCAAGGCCGACGAGCAGGAGTGCACGAGTGCACCAGTGCACCAGTGCACCGGCGCACCAGAGCACTGCTGTGCGTTGCGTTCGTGTCTGCCTGCGCAACGTTGCCGTCTTCGTCATCGCGTAAATCTTACGTCTATCGCCAGGTCCATATGGGGATGGAAGTACGGATCGTGATGCAGGCGCCTGATGACATGTCGGCGCGGCGGGCGGGGGAGGCCGCGTTTGCGACGATTGCGGCGCTCGACGCGCGGCTCAGCGACTATCGGTCCGACAGCGACCTGCGCGCCATCGAGCGCGCCGCGCCGCATGTGGTGGAGGTGCATCCAGACGTGTTCGCCGTGTTGTCGCAGGCGGTGGACGTCGCCCGTGCGACCGATGGCGCGTTCGATCCCACCGTCGCGCCGTTGTCGGCCTTGTGGCGCGAATCGCGCGACACCGGCCGGCTCCCTGGCACCGCCGATCTGGCGGCCGCCCGCGCGCTGGTCGGCTGGTCGCGCCTCGATCTGGAAAAAGCGTCGGGTGCCTTTTTCGCGCGCCTGCCCGTCGCCGGCATGCGACTCGACCTCGGCGGGATCGCCAAGGGCTACATCCTCCAGCGCGCGATGGACACCCTGCGCGCCGACGGTGTCTCCCGCGCGCTCATCGAAGCCGGCGGCGACATCGTCGCCGGCGACCCCCCGCGCGGATCGCCGGGCTGGACGGTACAAACGACGTGTGTAGGTGGTGTAGGTGGTGTAGGTGGCGTAGGTGGCGTAGGGCCCGCTGAACTTGAGCGGGCCAGGACCACCACCCTCGCCAACGCCGCCCTCGCCACCTCCGGCGCCACCGCGCAGTTTGTGGTGATCGACGGGGTGCGCTACTCACACGTCGTGGACCCGCGCACCGGATTGGGCCTGACCAATCACCGCACCGTGCACGTCCGCGCCCAAGACGGCGCCACCGCGGACGCCTGGGCCACCGCGCTCAGTGTGCTCACGCCCGAGCAAGCCATGAACATCAGACTGCCCACGGACCTGACGTTCTGTTGGGCTGGGGCTGGTTGGGCTGGTGAGTAGCTGGGCGGCTGGGCATTTGGTTTGAACCCCGAGACCCCGTGGACCCGAACCCTGGCCCCCGGCCCCCCGACCGCTAGTGCTTTTCTTCCAACTCCGTCCACCGATGCAGCAGCACGTCGAGCTCGACCTTGATCGTCTCGAGCTCCGCGAGCGTGTCCTGAATCGCTTTCGCACCGCTGCGATAGAACTCGGGCGCTGCGATGGCCGCTTCCAACTCCCGCTGCCGAGCCTCGGCGGCTTCGATCCTTGCCGGCATCCCGTCGAGTTCGCGTTGCTCTTTGAAAGAGAGCTTACGGCGGACGGGCTGGGTGGAGTTGGGTGAGGTTGAATGAGGTTGGGTGGAACCCTGGACCCTGGACCCTGGACCCTGGACCCCTTGTGTCTGTCTCAGGTAGTCGTCGTACCCCCCAACATACTCGCGCACGACGCCGTGGCCTTCGAATGCGATCGTGGACGTCACGACGCGGTTGAGGAATTCGCGGTCGTGGCTGACGAGCAGCACAGTGCCGGGGAAGTCGACGAGCTGGGCTTCGAGCAGTTCGAGTGTCTCGAGGTCGAGGTCGTTGGTCGGTTCGTCGAGCACGAGCACGTTGGCCGGCTGCGTGAACAGGCGCGCGAGCAGCAGGCGATTCCGTTCGCCGCCCGACAGCGACTTCACCGGCGACCGCGCCCGCTCTGGAGGAAACAGGAAGTCCTCCAGGTAGCTGAACACATGCCGCTTCTGCCCGTTGATGGTCACCCAGTCGTTGCCGTCACCCACGGTGTCCACGACCGTGCGTTCGGGATCCAGCTGCTCGCGTTGCTGGTCGTAATACGCGATCTGCACGTTCGTCCCGCGTTCCACCGTGCCGCTGTCGGGTTCCAGTTCCCCAATCAGCATCTTCAGCAGCGTCGTCTTGCCGGCACCATTCGGCCCGAGAAACCCGATGCGGTCCTTCCGCATGATGCGAGTGGAAAAGTCGTGAACCACCGGAACATCGAAACGCTTTGCAATGTCCTGTGCGTGAAAGACGGTTTGCCCGGTACGCCCCGAAGATTCGATCGTGAGCGTGACGTGTCCGGGCACATCACGCCTCGCCGCGCGTTCCTGGCGCATCGCCATCAGCGCCTTGACGCGGCCTTCATCGCGTGTGCGTCGCGCCTTGATCCCTCGGCGGAGCCAGGCTTCCTCCTGCGCGAGTGTTTTGTCGAACTTCGCGTGTGCCGTTTCGGCGACCGCGAGGTCTTCCTCCTTGCGGCGCAGATACTCTTCGTACACCGGCCATGCCGGTGCGCCTTTGATGGACGTGCCTCGTCCGTACGACGTCAGCACACCACGGTCGAGTTCCACCAGACGTGTCGCGACCTTCTGCAGAAACGCGCGGTCGTGTGTGACAAACACCACGGCGCCGGCGAATCCGATCAGCAACGATTCCAGCCACGTGATCGTGTCGATATCGAGGTGGTTCGTTGGCTCGTCGAGGAGCAGCAGATCTGGTTGGACGACCAGTGCGCGTGCCAGCGTCACGCGTCGCCGCCATCCACCCGACAAGGTGCTGATCAGCCGATCCGGATCGAGGTCCAGGCGTTTCATCACCTGGTCGACCAGTTGTTCCTGTTCCCAATCTTCAAGGTGATGGGCCACGGCCAGTTCGTGGAGGCCTTCAGAGACGACACCGCGCACGGTGGTGGCGGTTTCACCGGCGTCGATCACATCCTGCGTCAGCCGCGCGACCTTCACACCCGGCCCCGTCCACACCGTGCCCGCATCCGGCGCAATATCACCGGCCAGAATCTTCAACAGCGTCGACTTGCCCGTGCCGTTGCGCCCGACAATCGCGATGCGTTCGCCCGCGTCGATCTGCAACGACCCATCCACCAGCAACGGCAGATGGCCGAAGGCGTGCGACAACTTGTCGGCGATTAACAGAGGCATGGCAACAGGCCATTGTACCTGTCGGGACAGACCGGACCAGATTTGCCGTATACTCAGTGGCTCAGCTACCCCACGCGGAAGTGGCGGAATTGGCAGACGCACCAGCTTGAGGGGCTGGCGCCCGCAAGGGCGTGGGGGTTCGAGTCCCCCCTTCCGCACCAACCTTCGCTATCGCTCGCTTCGCTCGCAGCTACGGCTGGCGAGCCATCGGCGTACGCGAAGGCGGGCATCCACAAAAAAGAAGAGGCGCGCTGTTGTCAGCGCGCCCCTGAGAACCCCGGCCCCTGGACCCTGAACCGCTCTTAGAGTCCGCCCCCTCGTCCACCGTCAGGCGGCGCGGTCGGCGGCGTGGCGGGCGCCGGCGTGGTCGCCGGTGCGAGCGGAAGCGCGGATGGGTCGGTGGTCGGCGCGGTGGCCGGAGTCGAGGCAGCCGGAGGAGCCCCGACGCCGCTCACAACCGAGCTGCCGAAGCCACCCGACGATCCCATGATCGCGAGGGCGAGCGATCCGAGCATGAACAACACACCCAGAATCGTGGTCGCGCGTGTGAGTACCGTCGCGCCGGCCCGGGCCCCGAAGGCCGCCTGGCTGCTGGAGCCGCCGAACGCCGCCGCAATGTCGCCACCCTTGCCCTGCTGCAGCAACACAACAACCAGCAGGAGGAGGCAGACGATGATGTAGACGGTCAGGAAAAGCGTGAAGAGCATAAGACGCTGATTATAGCCGCAAATGAGCGGGCTTCCAGGGAGGCGCCGCCGACCAGGGCGCCGTCAACGTCTTCCAGGCCAATGAGTTCCCGGATATTTTCGGATTTGACCGACCCCCCGTAGAGGATGCGGCAGCGGTCCCCGTAGGCCCCGCCGAACCACTCCCGCAGGCGCTTCCTGATGTGGGTGTGCGCCTCGCCGGCCTCGGCGGCTGTGGCGTTTTTGCCGGTCCCAATCGCCCAGACGGGTTCGTAGGCCAGGATGAGGGACGCAATCTGGTCGCCGGACGACCCATCAAGTCCGGACGTGAGCTGGCGGTCAAGCACGTCAAGCGTCTGCCCGGCTTCGCGCTCCTCAAGTGTTTCGCCGATGCAGACAATGGGGGTGAGTTCGGCGAGCCGGGCCGCGATCAGTTTGCGGTTCACCCACGCATCGGTATCGCCAAACAACCGGCGCCGTTCGGAGTGCCCGATGATCACAAAGTCCGCGCCCGCATCCTTCAACATCGCGCCGCTGACTTCCCCCGTGAACGCGCCCTGACGCTCGAAATACAGATCCTGTCCTGCGACCGACACCGGCGCCGTGCGCGCGGTCTCTGCCGCCGCCGCAATGGCCGTGAACGGGGGGGCGACGATGATGTCGGCGGCGTCGGCGCGGAGTGTCTTCGACAACGCCGCAAATTCGCGAATCCAGGCGACGGTCTCGACCACCGTCTTGTGCATCTTCCAGTTCGCCGCAAAGACGGGAGTTCGGGTCATGCGAGCGCCGCCACCCCTGGCAGCGTCCGGCCGCCGAGGAATTCCAGCGACGCGCCGCCGCCGGTCGAGATGTGCGTCATGCGGTCAGCCACACCGGCCTGTGCCACGGCCGCGACCGAGTCGCCGCCGCCGATGATCGTCGTCCCGCTGACGTTGGCCACGGCCTGCGCCACGCCCATCGTGCCCGCCGCAAACGCCGGCATCTCGAACACACCCATCGGGCCATTCCACACAACGGTCTTCGCAGCGGCAATGATTTCTCGATAGTGCGCCACGGTTTTTGGACCGATGTCGAGTCCCATGTCCGTCCCGATGTTGCCGTTGGTCGGCAACGACGGCGAATCGATATCGATCGTGCGTGTCGGGGCGTCCGCCGCGAACGCGGGCGCGACTACATGGTCGATGGGCAGTTCGAGCCGGACGCCGCGTTCCTGCGCGAGAGCGTCGAGACGTTTGGCAGTGTCGATCAAGTCCGCTTCGACCAATGAAGTGCCCGTGGCAATGCCGCGTGCCGTGAGGAACGTGTACGCCATCGCGCCGCCGATCAGCAGCGCGTCCACCTTGCCGAGGAGGTTTTGAATGACCTCGAGTTTGTCCGAGACCTTCGCGCCACCAAGAATCGCCACAAAGGGACGGTCCGGATGGTGGAGCGCCTTGCCGAGATACGTGACCTCGGCCTCCATCAGGAGGCCTGCGGCCTTTTCCTTCACGTGATGCGTGATGCCTTCGGTGGACGCATGCGCGCGATGCGCAGCCCCGAACGCATCGTTCACGTACACGTCCGCCAGCGCCGCCAGTGCGCGCGCAAACGTGGCGTCGTTGCCTTCTTCTTCCTTGTAGAACCGCAGATTCTCGAGCAGGACCACGCCGCCGGGATTCGCCGCAATGACGGTCGCCGCCGCATCACCGATGCAGTCGGGAGCAAACGCGACGGGACGTCCCAGCAAACCCGCCAGATGCGTCGCGACCGGTTGCAGCGTGAATTGAGGATTGGGCGTGCCCTTCGGCCGTCCCAGATGCGACGCGAGAATCACCGTCGCGCCCCGGGCGATCGCCAGCTGGATCGTCGGTACCGCAGACCGGATCCGCGTGTCGTCGCCGATCACGCCGTCTTTGATCGGCACGTTGAAGTCCACGCGCATGAACACGCGGCGTCCCGACAGGCTGAGGTCCCGCAGGGTGTGCATGAGGTCTTACAGTCCCTTGGACGCCATGAAGCGGAGCAGATCCACACAGCGGTTGGAGTAGCCCCACTCGTTGTCGTACCAGGCCATGACCTTGGCGAAGTTGCCGTGCATCACCTTCGTGTACGCGACGTCAAGCATCGCCGAGTGCGGGTTGCCGCGGAAGTCGATCGACACCAGCGGCGCCGTCACGTATTCGAGGATGCCCTTGAGCGGACCGTCGGAGGCGGCCTTGAACGCCGCATTGAGTTCCTCAGCCGTCGCGTCCTTTTCCAGGATCGCGTTGAGGTCCACCACCGAGACGTTCGGCGTGGGGACGCGCATCGCAATGCCGTCGAGCCGGCCCTTCAGCGCGGGAAGCACTTCGGCGACCGCACTGGCCGCGCCGGTGGTCGTTGGAATGATCGACAGCGCCGCTGCGCGCGCCCGCCGGATGTCCTTGTGCGGCAGGTCGAGCAGGTTCTGGTCGTTCGTATACGCATGCACCGTCGTCATCCAGCCGCTCCTGAGGCCGAAGGACTCGTGCAGCACCTTCACCACCGGCGCGAGGCAGTTGGTGGTGCAGGACGCGTTGGAAATGATCTGGTGTTTGGACGGGTCGTAGGCGTCGTGGTTGACCCCCATGACAACCGTCACGTCCGGCGTCCTGGCCGGGGCGGTCACGATGACGCGTTTGGCGCCCGCCGTCACATGTTTTGCGGCATCGTCGCGGTTCGTGAACCGGCCGGTGCCTTCGAACACGACGTCCACGCCGAGTGCCGTCCAGGGGAGCTGCGCGGGGTCCTTCTGCGCGAGGACCTTGAAGGCGTCACCGTCCACCGTGATGGTGTCGCCCGAGGCGGTGATGTCCGCCTTCAGGTTGCCCAGCAGCGAGTCGTACTTGAGCAGGTGCGCCAGCGTGGGCGCGTCGGTCAGGTCATTGACCGCCACGATGTCGATGTCGTCGTACGCCATGGCCGCGCGCATGATGTTGCGGCCGATTCGTCCAAACCCGTTGATGCCGACCTTGATCGCCATAGACGGCGATTATACGCCGCCTTTTTTTCGCAAGAGGTCTTATAGTTTCTGACTGTGTACGCCCTCTACTCACTGGCCATCCTGGTCCTCGCGGTGGCCCTGTTTCCCTGGTTCCTGTATCAGGCGCTGCGCCACGGCAAATACGTCAGCAGCGTCGGCCAGCGCATGGGCGTGTTGCCCGTGTCGTTCAACCTGGATGGCGACGAGTCCATCTGGATCCATGCGGTGTCGGTCGGGGAAGCGCTGACCGTCCGTGCGTTGCTGCCCGACCTGCGGAAGCAGTATCCCGACCTGAAGATTTTTCTGTCCACGACCACGATCACCGGTCAGCAGATTGCACGCGAGCGGCTGACCGAGGTCGACGCCGTCTTTTATTTCCCGTTCGACCTCCCGGTCTTTGTGAATCGGACCATGCGGCTGGTGCGGCCGCGGCTGTTCATCATGATGGAGACCGAGATCTGGCCGAACCTGCTGCGTGCCTGCAAGCGGGATGGCGTGCGGACCCTGATGGTCAACGGCCGGATTTCGTCGCGGTCGTACCCGCGGTATCGCATGGCGCGCGGGTTCTTCCGCCAGGTGCTCGCGCACGTGGACCAGTGCTGTATGCAGAGCGACGAATCGGCGCGTCGCATCATCGACATCGGCGCGGACCCCTCGCGGGTCACGGTGACCGGCAGCCTCAAGTTCGAGTCCCTGGAGTCGCCCTCTGCGGCAGCCGGACGTGGGGCGGGTCGTGTGCTTCGGTTTTTCCGCATGACGGAGGGGCGGTCGGTGGTGATGGCGGCCAGCACGCTCAAGGGCGAGGAACCGCCGGTGCTCGCGGCGTTTGCTGCCGTGCGTCGCACGCATCCGGCAACGATGCTGATTGTGGCGCCGCGCAAGCCGGAACGATTTGACGAGGCCGAGGCGCTTGCGCGCGCGGAAGGGTATCGCGTCGTACGCCGGTCGTCGCTCGTCGTCGACAGCGAGCCGCAAGCCGACGTCGTCATTCTCGATACCATCGGCGAACTCGCGCATCTGTTCCAGGTGGCGACCGCCGTGTTTGTGGGCGGCAGTCTGATCGATCACGGCGGCCACAACATTCTCGAGCCCGCCGTGCACGGCAAGCCGATCGTCTTCGGCCCGTACATGTCGAACTTTGCGGAGATTGCGCAGACGTTCCTCGACGCCGGCGCCGCCGTCCAGGTCGGGTCGCCAGCGGAGCTGGCAACCGCCTTGGTGCGGCTGGTCAGCGACCCGGCCGAGTGCGCCCGGCTGGGCGCCTCGGCCCGGACGCTGGTGGAGGCGAACCGCGGCGCGCGTCCGAAGACGCTCGCCGCGGTGGCCGCGCTGTTGCCCCCCGCGGGCCCGCGGCTGGTGGTGGCCCGGTGACCGATTTCGCGCCCGCGCCCATGGCGCGCAAAATGAGCTCGGAGGCGAATTTCGAGAAATTCGCCTCCGAGCTCATTTCCGTCAGCGTCGGGAACATCGCCTTTGGCGGGCGCGGCAAGACCCCGACTGTGGCCTTTGTGGCCCGCACCCTTCAGGCGATGGGCGAGCGCGTGGCGATCCTTTCGCGCGGATATGGCCGGCGGGTGGTCGCCGACGGGGTCACGGTGGTCAGCGACGGCACCGACATCCTGGCCGACCTGGACCAGGCCGGCGACGAACCGCTGATGCTCGCGCGCGAATTGCTCGGTATTTCCGTGCTTGTGTGCGACCAGCGGGCCGTCGCTGCCGCGCTCGCGCAGCACGTGCTGGGCTCCACGGCCGTTGTGCTCGACGATGGGTTTCAGCATCGGGAGATGCGCCGGGACGTGGATCTGGTACTGGTGGCACCCGGCGACCTGACCGGTCGCCGGGTGCCACTGGGCCGCCTGCGCGAGTCGCCGTCGGCGCTGGGGCGGGCGACGGCAACCGTGGTTGACGAGCTCGGAGGCGATTTCGACCGAAATCGCCTCCGAGCTCATTTCGGCGGACCAGTCTTCCGCCTCCGCCGCCACACGCACGCGCCCGCCGACCTGACGGCCAGCGCGCGCGTGTTTGTGCTCGCCGGCATCGCCGGCCCCGAGCGCGTCGCGCTCGCGGCCGCCGACGCCGGCTACGTGGTCGCCGGCCAGTGGACGCCCGGCGACCACCACCGCTACACGCGTGCGGATGTCGTGCGCCTCGCGCGCGAGGCCGCCGCGGCCGACGCCGTCGCCGTGCTCACCACGGCGAAGGACGCCGAACGGCTGCGGCCGTTCCGGCCGCTGCCGTTCGACGTCCACGTCCTCGGCCACTCCGTGACCATCGAAGCCGACGACAACGGGCCGAGCTTCGACACGTGGCTCCGCGAGCGCGTGCGCCCCGCGACCGGAGGTCACCCGTGACCCTCCGGTCGCTCCAGCACCGCCTCGAGTACGCCATCGTCGCAATCCTGCGTGCGATCATCGGCCTGTGCCCCGACGGCCTTGTGCGCGCCATTGGCACCGCGATCGGCTGGACGTTCTGGGCCGTGGACGCCGGCCATCGACGACTCGCGTTCACGCAATTGCGCGCCGCGTTCCCCAGCAAGTCGGAAGCCGAGTGCCGGCGGATCGCGCGCCGTACCTTTGCGCACTTCGGCCGCTCGCTCACGATCCTCCTGAAGTTCAGCACGCTCACGCCCGATCAAATTCGCGCGCGCATCATCGTTGATGGTGACGACCGCGTGCGGCAGGCGCTCACCCAGGGCAAAGGGCTGTTGCTCGTCGCCGGGCATTTCGGGTTCTGGGAACTGCAGGGGATTGCACAGCCGCTGTTCCTGCCGCCGATTTCGGTGCTCGCCCGGCGACTCGACAATCCATACCTGCACGATCTGCTGGAGCGCATTCGCACCGCGAACGGCAACCATGTGATCTACCGGCGTGGCGCCGTGCGTCGCGTGTTGCGTGCACTGCAGCAGAATGAAGGGGTGGCGATTCTGATCGACCAGCACATCCAGCCGGTGGACGCGGTCACGGTCACATTTTTCGGCCGGCCTGCCTCAACCACCTCCGCGCTGGCGTCGCTGGCCCTGCGCACCGGTGCGCCGGTAATTCCGCTGTTCGCGCTGCCGATGTCTGATGGACGGTACCGGCTGGTCTACGAACATCCCGTCGAGCCGCCGTTGGCGGACGCGCCCGATCCGATCACCGAGCTCACGCAGCGCTGCACCGATGTGCTTGAGATGTACGTGCGACGACATCCCGAGTTGTGGCTGTGGATGCACCGACGCTGGCGCGAGGATGTCACCGGCCCTGAGCCGGTCGGCGGCATGTATCCGACAAGTTCCGAGGAGAGCACGGAATGATCCCGCCCGATCACACCGTCGTCTCTCGACTCGTCGTCCGTCCACCCAACTGGCTCGGCGATGCGGTGCTTGCATTGCCCGCCATGTCCGCGCTCCGGCGTCATTTCGCGAGCGCCCGTCTGACGATCGCCGCACCCGGTGCCGTCGCATCTCTTTTTCGGGAAGACACCGGCGTCAACCCCGACGAGGTCATCGTGATGCCCTCCGCCCATCGCGACGCCATCAGGACTCTGCGCGACGGCCGGTTCGAACTCGGCATCCTGTTCCCCAACTCCTTCCGATCCGCATGGCAACTCCGCCGCGCCGGCATTCCGGAACGCTGGGGCTACGCAAAGGCAGCTCGAGGGGGGGTGTTGACCCGCAAAGCGGGCGCCCAGCACCGTGCACCGACACATCACGTTGAGTACTACCGCGAACTGGTTCGCGGCTTGGGCATCCCCGTAGATGACGATGCGCCGAGAATCGCGGCGTCCGCGGCCGCGCGCGCGAAGGCGCTGGCCCTCATCGGCTGCGCCGAGCCCGAAAAAACGCGAGTGATCACCCTCGCCCCCGGTGCTGCGTACGGTCAGGCGAAGCAGTGGCCTCCCGCGCGGGTGGCGGAACTGGTCGCGAGACTCGTGCGTGATCGGAATGCGCGGTGTGTGCTCGTGGGCGCCGGCCACGACAAGGACGCCGGCCGTGTGATCGAGACCTGGCTGCGTGCCAACGCACCGGCCGCGCTCGACGGCGTCGTCAACCTCATCGGCCGGACGGATCTCGCGACCCTTGTCGCCATCACGTCCCTCAGCCGCGTGTGTGTGTCGAACGACTCCGGCGTGATGCACGTCGCTGCTGCAACCGGACGCCCGGTGGTGGCGATCTTCGGATCCACCGACGAACGCGTCACGCGTCCCCTCGGCCGCGGCGAGGTGCTGACCGCCGACGTCTTCTGCCGCCCCTGCCACCTCCGCGACTGTCCCATCGATCACCGCTGCATGACACGCATCACCACCGATCAGGTGTTTGCCGCCGCCTCGAGACACCTCGCCTTCACCCCGTCAGGAGCCGCCTCGTGACTATTGATGACGTGCCCTTGGACCGCGGACTGCGGACTGCCGTCTTCCTCGACCGCGACGGCACGATGATCCACGAAACCGGGTATCTGAGCCGGCTGCAGGATGTACGCTGGTTCCCCGGCACCATGGATGCCATCCGGTTGCTCAACCGTGCCGGCTACCTGGTGTGTGTGGTTACCAATCAGGGGGGGATCGGTCTGGGGCTGTGTGATG
>VFZF01000001.1 GCA_016871335.1 Acidimicrobiia bacterium | reverse complement strand
GCTTCGAAAGCCGACTCAAGCGGAGCGACCTCGCCACACAAGTCGTCCCAAGCGCACGCCAAGTGGCTCACGCACAGCGCCTCGACTTGTTGGCGCCATTCCTCGAAGAACATCACGGCATTCTCTCCGCCGACGACGATAACATCGTCGCGTGTAGGGCGCGCTGGGTTTGAGCGCGCCGACAATCAGGAGCTGCCGCGCCCGAAGATGTTCACTCGGTGATAATCAAGAAACCCTTGTTGGTCTCTGTTGAACTGGCCGACTCGAACACCGGCGTCGATTCCCCACTTATCCAGAAGCTCTGACCTGACGGCAGGAACCACGAGCAGTTGTTCGTCCGCCGAGAACGTCACGTAGCCCTTGTCGAACAGGTGGTCTATGTGAGGAGACAAGAGGAGGCCGTTCTCCCCAGAGAGTCGTTCTGTATCTGTCGAGTCCTTCCAAGGCTTGATATGGCTGGCCCTGAGATGTTTTGGATCGCTGACCTTGGTCACGCGGCAATGAGGTTCGACTAGAAGCACATTGGCCCTGAACACGCCTTGACCTCGTCTCGCCTTGATGAGCTGTTCCCTGAAAGTAGGGCCGAGGTTCGCAAGTGTCTCCGGGTCGTCCTGGAGTTCCTCGTCAGGCGTGTTCGGAAATCCGGTGACAGCGGCGAGCGCTTCCTCGAACTGGTCGTAGCCGATTAACTGAATGAGCGCCTGAGCTAGCTGCTCGGGAACCGCAGCGAGATAGATTGACTGCAAGCCGTTCCCACTGTGTTGAAGGGGTGAATACCTCGATGGGAGAAACGGACGAAGTTCCTCGATATGGTCCTTAGGTCGAACCGGCCGTTCAAACTCGCAGTAGGAGACTGGAACAAACCATCCCTCCTTTGACCAGTTCATGCCGGCAGTCCCGAAGTTGGGTTTCGGTCCGGTCTGTGCGCGCCCGGTGACTACCGACAGTGCCTGAATCCTGGTGTCTTTGAAGGAGAAGGCAATATCTCCTGGCTCCAGGAGACGCATGTTGTCGTAGAACTCGTTGCGTGATCCATCGCTACGGGTCTTGGGAGACCAAAGGAAGTTGCCCTTGAGCTCCGTGCCGTACGTCTGGTTCTGGTTCACCCACCAGTAGCGCACGGTCGGATTATACGGGCGTCTCGTTCCCAACTCGCGGAAGGTTCTCAGGACAGACCCCCTTCAGGGGTTGGTGGGGAGGGTGGCTGGCCGACTGCGAGCGACGCGGGAGCGAAGTCCGAAGAACGTCACGGAAGGGGGTGGCCCCTGGAGTGACGTTCTTCCGCGGAGTCGAGCCGGAGGCCAGCCAGCCTCCCCACCAACCCCTGAAGCGACCTACTCGGGAGCCTTAAACTTCACGCCATCCGAAAACGTCCAGCTGTGTTTCGGACGATACACGCCGGCGTCCTTGATGCGGGACTTCACGCGGAAGGTGTGGAGCAGCCGGTGGTAGTCGTAGGGGCCACCGTCGCGTTTGTGGACGGCGACGTCGAGCTTGTAGGTGCCTTCAACCAGGTCGAGTGATTCGAGGAGCAGGTTGACCGTGGCCTCACCTTCGAGGTGGTCGGACACGTACTGCTCGATGTCGGTGTTGGTGCCGTAGACCCAGACACCGTCGGCCGTGAAGATGCCGAAGCCGAAGACAAAATCCTTCACCGGCGTTGATGCTCTGACGCCCAGGGCCACGCGCAGCGACTCGCCGCTCTGGACCACCTGGGTCGGCGCGCCGGCCGCATCAAGGAACTCGACAGACGTGATCTGCACGCCACCCGATCCCCAGCGGCCTTCGCCGGCCGCGTTCATGTTTTCCGGGATGGCATCAGGCGCAGCGGGCTTCTCGGGTTCAGGCTGCCCTGCGCCGCCCGCTTCGTCCCTGGCCTTCGCGTCAGTCGCCGCAAGGAACGTCTCCTCCTGCTTCGAGACATCCGTCACATACACGCCGACGACGCGTTTGGGATCGCCTTCGGCTTTCTTCTCGCCGCCGTCGAGCCAGACGGCCTCATCGCAGAAGCGCTCCACGAGACCCAGCGAATGGGTGACCAGAAGGATCGTCTTGCCGCGACGCCGGAACTCGCCGAACTTGTCGAGGCACTTGTGCGTGAAGCCTTCGTCGCCTACGGCCAGCACCTCGTCAACAAGCAGCACGTCGGGATCCACGTGAATGGCCACGGCAAATCCGAGCCGCATGTACATGCCGGACGAGTACGTCTTGACCGGCGCGTCAATGAACTCCGTCAGCTCGGCAAACTCGACGATCTGGTCGAAGCGCTGCTCAATCTCCCGCTTCGACAGGCCAAGCATGATGCCGTTGATGAAGACGTTCTCGCGACCGGAAATTTCAGGGTGGAACCCTGCGCCCAGTTCGATCAGCGCCGAGATGCGACCGTCAACGGTCACGGTGCCGGATGTGGGCTTCGTGATGCCGGCCACCAGCTTCAGCGCCGTACTCTTGCCTGACCCGTTACGCCCGACCACACCGTAAGTGCAGCCCTTCGGCACACTGAACGACACGTTCTTGAGCGCCTGAAAGGTTTCCTCGGGCTTCAGCTTCCTGGCGAGGTCACCAGAGAGGAGTGCGCTTTTCAGCGTCGAGAACTGCCGGCCGCCATACCGCCGGTAGATCTTCGAGACGTCAACGAGCTCGATCGCAGGGGAACTCACACTGCCTCCGCAAACGAGTCGCGAAGCCGGTCGAAGACCCAGTAGGCTCCCAGAAACAGGAGCACGGAGCCGCCTCCCATCGCAAGCAGCCATTTCCAGTGGCCAAATCCACCTTGAAAGAAGAGGACTTCCTGATAGGAGATCGCCAGATGCGAGAAAGGATTCAGGTCGAAGTAGAACTTGTAGCCTTCGAACCGCTCATCCGCGTACCAGTAGATGATTGGCGTCGCAAAGAACCAGAACGTCAACAAGTTCGACACGAGATCCTTGACATCGCGGAAGTGCACCGCCAGTGCAGAAAGGATGAGCGCCAGGCTCGTCGTAAACACCAACTGCACAGCGACGATCACAAGGAACCAGGGAAGCTGTGGCCAGTCAGGTACGACGCGGTACCACACCATGAACGCGGCCAGGATCGGCAGACCGAGAACAAAGTGAACCATGTTGCCGAGGACTGTGACGATCGGAAGCACCTCGGCCGGAAACAACACTTTCTTGATGAGGTTCCCGCCGGAGATGAGCGAACCCGTTGCCTCGTTGAGCGAGGATTGAAACCAGGTCCATGGCAACAGCGCGGTAAACATGAACACTGCGTAAGGTTGCGTATCCTTTGACCGGTTTTCAAGGAGGTAGGTGAACACCCAGTTGTAGATGAGCAACAACATGAGTGGATTCACGAAGGACCAGAAGAATCCGAGAAAACTTCCCCGGTACCGCGCCTTCAGATCCCGCACCACCAGGCTCTGAATCAGCCCACGGTAGCGCACCAGGTTCCTCAGGTTATCGAGCATCCACCCGCACCAGCACGACGGTGATGTTATCCGGTCCGCCGCCCGCATTCGCGGCATCAATCAGCGCGGAGGCCACGGCCTCAAGGTCCGAGGACCCCGGGGTATTAAGCATTGATTCTATGGCGTCGAGCGACACCACAGACGACAGGCCATCTGAGCAGATCATGGCCAGATCCCCGACTTCGATGGCCACGTCGGCCACTTCGACCTCGGGATCGTCACCGCCGGATATCGCACGCGTCACGACGTTGCGCCAGGGGTGACGCTGCGCATCGGAGTCCGTCAGAAGGCCTGCGCGCACCTGCTCGCCAACCCACGAGTGGTCGTTGGTGACCTGTGAAAGTTTGGACTTTCTGAGGAGATAGACGCGCGAGTCGCCCACGTGCGCGACATGCAGGTGCCCCTCCGGTCCTAACAGAATCGCGGCGGCCGTCGTCGCCATCCCTTTCAGTGCGGGATCGTCAGTGATGGCTGACGCCACGCGCCGATTTGCGAGCCGGAAGGCTGCGATCAGGCGATTAGCTTCGAGGGAGCGAGCAACCTCGTAGGGAAACGGCCAGGTCTGGTTGAGATCCGCATCGCGGGTGTCGCTGATGAACGACTCCACCACTTTGACGGTCAGCCCTGAAGCGACTTCGCCGGCCTCATGGCCGCCCATGCCGTCGGCGACGATGAAGAGGCCGAGATCCGGACGTGCACGGAAGGCGTCTTCGTTACCCTCCCGTCGCAGACCCGGATGGGTGACGGCGGCCGAAGACACCTGCACCATCAGTGTCAGCGACGTCGAGCGTGCTGCGACACCTGGAGTCGCGTGATCGCACGGAGCAGCGCCAGACGGGCGCGCTCGTAGTCCGCCTCGTTGCCGGACCGCTTCACTTCGGCGAGCTGTTCTTCAGCGCGACGTTTGGCCGCTTCGGCGCGCTGGAGGTCGATGTCGTCCGCCTTCTCGGCGATGCGCGCCAGAATCGTGACGCGATCGGGCAGGATTTCCGCGAAGCCAAACCCCACGTAACCGAAGAACTTCTCCGAGCCCTTGCGGTACCACATCTCGCCGACCTTCAGGGCCACGAGCATGGGCGTGTGGCCGGGAAGGACACCAAGGGAGCCTTCCTCGCCTGGCAGCTGGAGTTCGTCCACTTCCTCGTGGGCGATGAGACGTTCCGGGGTGACAAATTCGAGTCGCATTTACTGCTTCTTTGATCGTTCGATGACTTCGTCGATCGTGCCGGCCATGTAGAACACCTGCTCCGGAATGTCGTCGTGGCGGCCTTCGACGATTTCCTTGAAGCCGCGCACCGTTTCGGCGATCGGCACGTAGGCGCCCTTGAGGCCTGTGAACTGTTCAGCGACGAAGAACGGCTGCGACAGGAACTTCTGGATCTTTCGCGCACGCGACACAGTGAGCTTGTCGTCTTCCGACAGTTCGTCGATACCGAGAATCGCGATGATGTCCTGCAGGTCCTTGTAACGCTGCAGAATCTGCTTCACCGAGCGCGCGACGTTGTAGTGCTCGTCGCCGATGACGCGCGGGTCGAGAATGCGCGAGGTCGATGCGAGCGGGTCGACGGCCGGGTAGATGCCGAGTTCCGCGATCGCACGCGACAGGTTCGTCGTCGCATCGAGGTGGCCGAACGTGGTGGCCGGCGCGGGGTCGGTGTAGTCGTCGGCGGGCACGTAGATGGCCTGCACCGAGGTGATCGAGCCCTTGCGGGTCGACGTGATGCGTTCCTGCAGTTCGCCCATTTCCGAGAGCAGCGTCGGCTGGTACCCGACGGCCGACGGCATGCGGCCGAGCAGCGCCGAGACTTCGGAACCGGCCTGCGTGAAGCGGAAGATGTTGTCGATGAACAGGAGCACGTCCTTGTTCTCGGCGTCACGGAAGTACTCGGCGACCGTGAGGCCCGAGAGCGCGACGCGCAGACGCGCACCCGGCGGCTCGGTCATCTGTCCGTAGACAAGTGCGGCGCGCGACTTCGCGGCGTCGTTCGGATCAATAACGCCGCTCTCCTGGAATTCCAGCCAGAGGTCGTTGCCTTCTCGCGTGCGTTCACCGACGCCGGCGAACACCGACACGCCACCGTGTTTCATGGCGATGTTATGAATCAGTTCCTGAATGATGACCGTCTTGCCGACGCCGGCGCCGCCGAACAGGCCGATCTTGCCGCCCGTCAGGTACGGTTCGAGCAGGTCAACAACCTTGATGCCCGTCTCGAACATCTTCAGTTCGGTGGACTGCTCTTCGAGTTTTGGCGCCTCGCGGTGAATCGGCCAGCGAATCTCGCTCTTGACCGGACGATCCGGGAAGTCGACCGGCTCGCCCAGCACGTTCAGCACGCGCCCAAGCGTCTCGGGACCAACCGGCATCGAGATCGGGCCGCCCTGGTCGGTGGCCACCATGCCGCGCTGCAGACCGTCGGTCGGCTTCATCGCGACCGTACGCACACGGTTTTCACCGAGGTGCTGCTCGACTTCGACGATGACGTCGACCTCGACATCGCCGGCTTTGCCGGTGATGCGGACGGCGTTGTAGATCGGCGGCAGGTGCCCGCCACCGAACTCGATGTCCACAACCGGGCCGATGATCTGAACAACCTTGCCGACTTTGACTGCTTCTGCGACTGCCATCTTGTATCCCTTGTACTACTGTGCCTGTGCGCCAGACACGACTTCGATAATTTCCCGGGTGATTGCCGCCTGCCGCACCTTGTTCATGGTGAGCGTGAGGCCTTCGATCATTTCCGCCGAGTTGCGCGTGGCGGCATCCATCGCCGTCATGCGCGCGGCGTGTTCGGCCGCCGAGGATTCCAGCAGCGCGCGCAACACCTGCGCCTCCACCAACCGCGGCAGCAGTTCGTCGAAGATCTGCTGCGGCGACGGTTCGTAGAGATATTCAATGCCGGCAGCGGCGTCCTTCTCGACTTCAATCGGCGCCATCGGCAGCAGCTGCTCGACGACGAGCTTCTGCGCGATCACCGACTTGAATTCGTTGTAGACCAGGTGCACGCTGTCGACCTTGCCGTTGATGAAGTCCTCGATCGCCGGCGCGGCCACGGCTTCCGCTTCCGCGAAGCCGATCACCTTCGGCAACGCCGTGTATTCGAACCGGATCGGGAATCCACGACGGCCCAGCGCCTCGCGGCCCTTCTTCCCGACAAGGCCCAGCGACACTTCGCGACCGGGGTTGTCGCGCAGGAACTGGCCGACGGCCTTGACGATGTTCGTGTTGAAGCTGCCGCAGAGACCGCGATCACTCGACAACACAATCAGCATCGTCTTGCCGGTCTTCACGCCGTCGCGTTGCACCAGCAGGGGGTGTTTGGTCTGATCCACGCGCGCCGAGATGCTGGCCAGCACGTGTTTGGCCTGCTTGGCGAACGGCCGTGTGGCCACGACGCGTTCCTGCGCGCGACGCAGCTTGGACGCGGCGACCATCTTCATGGCCTTCGTGATCTGCTGCGTGTTCTTGACGGCGCGAATGCGCCGACGCATGTCAATCAGTGAGGGCATGGTCTGTTAGGCCATCGCAGCGAACTGCTTGCCAAACTCCTCGAGGGCGGCCTGCAACGCCGGCTTGATCGTGTCGTCGAGCACCTTCTTCTCGGCGATCGAGGTCAACACGTCGGGACGCTGCGTTTCCAGGAACCGGTAGAGTTCCGTTTCATACGCGTGCACCTTGTCGACGGCCACGGTGTCGAGGTACCCGTTGGTCGCGGCAAAAATGATCGCGACCTGCTTGGCGACGGGCAGCGGACGATACTGCGGCTGCTTCAGGATTTCCGTGAGGCGACGGCCGCGGTTGAGCTGCTTCTGCGTCGCGGGGTCGAGGTCGCTGCCGAACTGTGCGAAGGCCGCGAGTTCGCGGTACTGCGCCAGGTCGAGACGCAGCGTGCCGGCGACCGAGCGCATCGCCTTGATCTGCGCGGAACCACCGACACGCGACACCGAGTTGCCGACGTTGATCGCGGGGCGGAAGCCCTGGTTGAACAGGTCGGCTTCCAGGAAGATCTGGCCGTCGGTGATCGAGATGACGTTGGTCGGGATGTACGCCGACAGGTCGCCGGCCTGCGTTTCGATGATCGGCAGCGCTGTCAGCGATCCGCCGCCGAGTTCCTTGTTCATCTTCGCGGCGCGCTCCAACAGACGCGAGTGCAGGTAGAAGACGTCGCCGGGGTACGCTTCGCGGCCGGGCGGACGCCGGAGCAGCAGCGAAATTTCGCGGTAGGCCTGCGCGTGCTTGGAGAGGTCGTCATACACCACGAGGGCGTGACGGCCGCTGTCGCGGAAGTACTCGCCGATCGTGCAGGCCGAGTACGGGCTGATGTAGAGCATCGGCGCCGGATCCGACGCGCCGGCCGAAACGACAATGGTGTATTCCATCGCGCCGGCTTCTTCGAGGGTGCGCACCACCTGCGCGACGGTCGACTGCTTCTGACCGATCGCGTTGTAGATGCAGATGACGTCGAGGCCCTTCTGATTGATGATGGCGTCGACGGCGACGGCGGTCTTGCCCGTCTGACGGTCGCCGATGATCAACTCACGCTGACCGCGGCCGATTGGCACCATGCCGTCGATGGCCTTCAGGCCCGTCTGCATCGGCTCCTTGACCGGCTGGCGATCAACGACGCCGGGCGCGAGACGTTCGATCGGCAGGAATTCCTTCGTCGCGATCGGGCCCTTGCCGTCGATCGGCTGACCGAGCGAGTTGACGACGCGACCGAGCATCGCGTCGCCGACCGGCACCGAGATGATGCGGCCGGTGCGCTTGACGGTGTCGCCTTCCTTGACGGCGGTCGACCGGCCCAGGAGCACGGCGCCGACGCTTTCTTCTTCAAGGTTCAGCGCGATGCCGAAGAGCCCGTTCGGGAACTCGAGCATTTCGCCGGCCATGGCGCGTTCCACGCCGTGAAGGCGCGCGATACCGTCGCCCACCGAGATGACCGTGCCGACCTCGGCCACGTCCACGTCGACGCTGAAGTTGCCAATCTGGTCACGGATGATTTTGGAGATTTCTTCGGCCTTGATCTGCATCTAACGTTTCCTGAAGTTGTTCTTACGCCTGGGCCAGCAGGCGCTGGCGCATCTTCTCGAGTTGCCGGGTGAGGCTCGCGTCGAACACGACGCTGCCGACACGGGCGATGATGCCGCCAACGATGTCGGGATTGACGGATTCCTGAATGCGGACGTCGGCGTCCGATGCCGCGCTCAACGCCTTCGCGAGCGCCGCGCGCTGGCCGTCCGGCAGCGGCGTCGCGGTCACGATCTGGGCGTCCATGATCTTCTGATGTTCCATGACCCGCGCGGTGAACGCCTGCGCCACATCAGTGAGGCTGCCCAGCCGGTTGCGATCGGCGAGCATCAACACAAGACGACGCACTTCGACGCTGAAATCACCGGCGGCATCCAACACCTGCGTCAGCACGGCATTTTTCTGCGCGGCCGACACGGCGGGTGAGGCGAGGACGCCGCGCAGCTGCGCGTGGCCGTCAACCAGATCAACAAACGCCTTGAGATCGCGCTCGGCACGCGACACATCGCCGGTCTTGTTGACGACTTCAAAAAGGACCGCGGCGTATCGCCGGGCGGCCGAACGTGCACTCATGAGCGTTGGGGGCCTCCGCCGGGGCGATTGGGCCCCGGCAAAACACACATTTATACCATGTACATTCGGTATTGCCGAAACGGTCAGCGAAGCCGGACCAGGCCTCCGTCAGCTGATCGGGGAACCACTTCGCCGACGCGCGTCGCGGGAACGCCGGCCGCACGCTGGGCGGCGATGAACCCGTCAACGGCTTCCGGCGCAATCGTAAAGAGCAGACCGCCGGAGGTCTGGGGATCGCAGCACAACAGGAAGAGCTCGTGGCGGACGCCTGGTTCGACCTTCAGCCGGTCGTAGTGACGCTGATTCGACCTGCCTCCACACGGGAGGTTCTGGATGGCGAGGTCCAGCGCACCGGGTAGAACCGGCAGGGCGTCAACCGTGAACTCGAGCGTATGGCCACTAGCGAGCGCAATTTCGGTCGCATGACCTGCCAAACCAAACCCGGTCACGTCTGTGCATGCGCCAATCTGGCCTGGTTCCGCGTTCCTGGCAACCTCAGCAGCCGTCGAGTTCAATCCAAGCATGGACTCAAGCGCCGAAGAGAGCTGACTCTCCGTCGAACGACCAAATTTTGTGGCTCTGACAATAATCCCGGTGCCGAGCGGCTTCGTCAGGACCAGCACATCGCCAATCCTGGCACCGGAGTTTTTCCAGACCCGATCGGGATGCACGTGGCCAGTCACCGAGTAGCCGAACTTCACTTCCGGGTCGGTGACCGTATGGCCGCCGAGCAGGGCGACGCCGGCTTCCCGCAGTTTGTCGGAGCCACCTCGAAAGATCTCTCGAACGACCTCGGGGGCCGGACCATCTTTGGGGAGCGCCGCGATGGCAAGCGCGGTCCTGGGCACGCCGCCCATGGCGTAGACATCACTCAAGGCATTCGCGGCGGCGACCTGGCCGAAGACCCAGGGGTCGTCCACCATCGGCGTGAAGAAGTCCACAGTCTGAACGAGGGCGGAGTCGTCCGACCACCTGTACACCCCGGCATCGTCTGCCGTCCGGAAGTCGACGAGCACGCGATCGTCGTGATGCGCGAAGGGCAGGCCGGCCATCACGGCATCAAGTTCGGCGGGGCCCAGCTTGCTGGCGCAACCTGCGCAGTCCGCGTACTCAGTTAATCGCTTCGCTTCCATGACTACTCTTCGGTCAACAGTTCGAAGATGCGCTGGAGTTCGTCTTCGCTGGTGAAGTCGATTTCGATGCGGCCGCCTTTGCCCTTGCGGATGATGCGAGCGCGGGTGCCGAGGGCGAGCTTCAACTGGTCTTCTGCCGCGCGCGTGTTGGGATCGACCCGCGGTGGTTCCGGCTTCGACGTGGCATCTGGTTTTGCGTCGACTTCTCGGCGCACGAGCGCTTCAGTGTCGCGCACGGACAGCCCGCGAGCGATCACATCCCGCCCCACCCGTCGCTGCGCGGCATCGTCGGCCAGCGAGAGCAGCGCGCGCGCGTGGCCCATCGAGAGCGCGCCCTCGTTCAAGGCGGTGCGCACTTCGGCGGGGAGCCGCAGCAGGCGCATGTAGTTGGCGACAGTCGCGCGATCCTTGCCGACCTGTGCGGCGATCGCGTCCTGCGACATCGCAAGCTCGTCTGTCAGCCGGCGATACGCCTGCGCTTCTTCGATGGGGGAGAGGTTTTCGCGCTGGATGTTCTCGATCAGGGCGACTTCCAGCAGCTTGTCGTCGGGCACGTCGCGCACGGCGATCGGCACCTTCAGCAGACCGGCGCGCTGTGATGCGCGCCACCGCCGTTCACCGGCGACGATTTCGAACTGGTCACCCGCCTTGCGGACAACGATGGGCTGGATCACGCCGTTGGCACGAATGGACTGCGCGAGCTCCTCGAGCTTCGCCTCATCGATCTGCAGCCGGGGCTGGCGCGGGTTCGGCACCAACAGGTCGATGTCGAGTTCCTGTGCGCGCGGGCGATCGCCGGCCGCGGGCTCACGGGGTGGCGGTGGTGCGGTGTTGGGAATCAGCGCGCTGAGACCGCGTCCAAGAGCCGGGCGTTTGGTGGCCATTTAGGCGCTCCTTTCGCGGGACAGAAATTCGCGGGCCAGGGCGACGTACGCTTCTGCGCCGCGCGACCTGGCGTCGTACACGATGACTGGCACGCCATGACTCGGCGCTTCTCCGAGACGGACGTTGCGTGGAATCACGGTCGTGAAGACCTTGTCTCCGAAGTACTCGCGAATATTGCCACCGACCTGCTGCCCGAGGTTGGTGCGGTCGTCATACATCGTGAGCAACACGCCTTCGACGCTGAGGGTCGGATTCAACGATTCGCGCACACGATCGAGTGTGGACATCAGGTCGGCGATGCCTTCGAGTGCGAAGTATTCGCAGTTGAGCGGAATCAGCACGCTGTCTGCGGCGACGAGTGCATTCAGCGTCAGCAACCCCAGCGACGGCGGCGAGTCGATGAAGATGAAGTCAAATTCCCCGCGCAACGCGTTGACGAATTTCCGCAGGCGCTGATCGCGGTCGGGCATCGAGACCAGTTCGATCTCGGCGCCGGTGAGGTGCCGGTCAGCCGGCACCAGGCACAGGTTCTCGATGGCCGTGGGCAGGACAAAGTCGCGCGCGACGATGCCGTCGGACGTGAGTGCGTCGTAGATTGTGCCGGCCTCGGTGGACTGATCTTTTTGTCCGACGCCGGAGGTCAGATTCGCCTGCGGGTCCATATCAATGACCAACACGCGCTGGTCGGCGAGGGCCAGGGAGGCCGCCAGATTGATGGTGGTTGTCGTTTTTGCGACGCCACCCTTCTGGTTTGAGACCGCGATGACTCTTGTTTGTTTGGTCATATGAGATAAAAATTTAAAGCGACTCAATCAGCAACACCGGATTCTACCGTACTGTCCGCTGGTCCGCGGTCCGGGTTGTTCCACGTGGAACATGGGGCGAACTGCGGACTACAAACCGGCGGACTAGAAAAGTCTGTTGTTCTTGTTGAGGACGACGAGCTGGCTGCCGATTGAGGGCAACAGGACTTCGATGTGGCCGGAGGTGAAGGGCGGGGAGAACTCGGGTTTGGCTGAGGATTCTGCGCCAAACATGAAGAGCCTTCCACCGGGCCTGAGGAACGCCTGCATCGCGTTGAAGAGCTTCTTGTCAGGGCGGACCGCGCGCACGGTCACAATGTCGGCGGATTCATGAAGTTCTGGCCGGGCAAGAAGCTCCTCGAGCCGGCAGTTTTCAACGGAGCCACGATCCAACGCCAACTGGCGGAGCGCCTCGCGGAGAAAGGCACACTTGCGCACCTTCACTTCCACCATGACCAGGCGGATGTTCGGTGCAGCGAGCATGAACGGAATTGCCGGCGAGCCGCCCCCGCTGCCCACGTCAATAACCAGTGAATCCCCACCCAGCACCCGGCGTGCGGCAAGGACCGGCTCAACAATCAGCCGATCCACGGCATCGTCAGACAGGGGAGCCACCGGGAGGGCAGTGAGATTGATCTTCTTGTTCCACTTGGCCAGGAGCTCAACGTAGGCCGCCAGGTCGGACAACAACTCCGACGGAACATCCGCTCCTGCCTTGGTGAGCCGACGGGAGAGGCGGTTGAGAGTCTCGCGCTCGGCCACGCTTCACATTGTCGGTCGATTCGCTGGCCGACGCCAACGGGCGACCCGCGAAGCCACAACTGCGACGGCAGCCGGCGTGACGCCAGGAACCCGACCGGCCTGTCCGAGAGTGACAGGTCTGACGGCCGTCAAACGCTCGACGACTTCCCTGGAGAGTCCGGGTATCCCCTCATACTCGAAGTCAGAGGGAATTTCGCGATCACTCTGCGCCTCAACGCGGGCGCGCTGCTGGGCGTGGCGCACGAGGTACCCGCGGTATTTGCACTCGGCCTCCAACGTGCCGCGATCGATTTCCCGCGTGTCATCCAGATTGAGCGGACATCCCGCGGCGAGGATGTCGTTCACGGTCACCGTCGGCCGGCCCAACGCCTCACCAGCCGATGAGTGCAGTCCGCCAACGAGCACTCGGGTGCGCTCAAGCGAAACCCGGTTCGCCTCCAGCCGTTCGAGCCTGGATTCATACAGCGACCAGCGCGTATCACGCACCAGGCCAACAGCGCGTCCAAGCGGAGTCAATCGGAGGTCCGCGTTGTCGATGCGCAGGGCGAGCCGGTGCTCAGCCCGGGATGTGAACATCCGGTAGGGCTCAAGGCAACCTTGTGATATTAGGTCATCTACAAGAATTCCAATGTACGCTTCGCCCCTGCCAAGGACGACCGAATCGTTGCCCTGCACGCGGCGCGCGGCATTGATGCCGGCAACCAGGCCTTGCGCTGCGGCTTCTTCATAGCCGGACGTGCCGTTGATCTGTCCGGCGAGAAACAGACCCGGCACGCGCTTCGTTTCGAGCGCATGCGTCAGCTCGGTCGGCTGAATGAAGTCATATTCCACGGCGTAGGCGTGACGCAGGAGCACGGCATCTTCAAGGCCTGGCAACGTGTGCACGACCGCGTCCTGCACCTCCGCCGGCAGACTCATCGACAACCCGTTGACGTAGATCTCATCCACGTCGAGTCCTTCTGGTTCCAGAAAGATCTGGTGCCGCTCCTTGTCCGGGAACCGCATGATCTTGTCCTCAAGCGACGGGCAATAGCGAGGACCAACGCCGGTGATCCGGCCGTTGTAGAGAGGGGACTGGTGGATGTGATCACGAACGAGTGTGTGCACCGCAGGTGTTGTATGCAGGATGTGACACGCCACCTGCGCTGACGGAATCGTGGTGGTCTCGAACGAAAACGGGACTGCCGGATCGTCACCGAGGTCTTCCGTAAATCGTGAGAAATCGATGCTCTTTCGATCCAGTCTCGGCGGTGTCCCCGTCTTCAGCCGGCCCATCTCAAAACCGAACCCGCGCAGCGATTCCGCCAACTGATGAGTGGGCGGTTCCCCCGCGCGCCCGGCAGGACGGTGCACATCGCCGATGTGGACAAGCCCGTTCAGGAATGTGCCCGTGGTGACGACCAGCGCCCGGCATCCAACGCGATCGCCGTTTTCGAACTCGAGACCTGCGACGCGGCCCTGCTCAACCAGCACACGAGCCGCGCGCTCAAACAACCAGGAAATGCCAGGCTCCGCCGACAGCGCATCCTTCACCCATGCGCCGTACCGGCGTTTGTCAGCCTGCGCCCTCGGCGACCACACCGCCGGGCCGCGGCTGCGGTTGAGCAACTTGAACTGAATGCCCGTGGCGTCGATCGCCAGGCCCATCAGTCCCCCCATCGCATCAATTTCGCGAACGAGGTGTCCTTTCGCCGTACCGCCAATCGCGGGATTACACGGCATCAGCGCGACCGTGTCCGGCGACAACGTGCACACGCCGACACGGCACCCCATGCGTGCCGCCGCCCATGCCGCTTCACACCCGGCATGGCCGGCGCCAATCACGATGACGTCAAAATCCGTGCGCATCATTTGCCGATGCAGAAGTGACTGAAAATATGCGCCAGCACATCGTCTGGCGTTCGACGCCCGGTGAGTGTTTCCAAGGCCTCACGGGCGTCCGTCAACTCCGCGAGCACAATCTCTTCGGTCGCCCCGGCTTCGGCAGCCGCCATGGCGCGCTCGACCGCCGCGTGCGCCACCTCCGCACATTGAAGGTGGCGTTGATTGGACACGGCCGGCGTGTCGCGCCACTCTTCGACGCCTGCAAGTGAATGGACAATCGCCTCGCGCAGCGGCTCGAGCCCTGCGCCAGTCTTGGCGGAGACCTCCAGAACCCTGGACCCTGGACCCTGGACTCTGGACCACACGCGAGGCTGATCTGATTTATTGACAACAAGGATGGACGGCGACGTGATCGCGGCCAGCAGTTTCTCATCGTCTTCCGTCAGCGGCGTCGAGCCATCAAGAACCACAAGGGTCAGCGCGGCGATCTGCACGGCATCGTGAGCGCGGCGCACGCCTTCCGCCTCAATCTCGTCCAGCGCTTCACGAACGCCCGCGGTGTCCACAAGGGTGATCGGCACGCCGTTGATGTCGACGACTTCAGTCAGCACATCCCGGGTGGTGCCGGCGAGGGGCGTCACAATGGCGCGGCCGGCCCCGACCAGGGCATTAAACAAGCTCGATTTCCCCACGTTGGGCCGACCGGCGATGACAACGAGTCGGCCTTCGCGCACCAATCGGCCCCGACGGCCATCGGCGATCAGGCGCCCGATGTCGGCACACGCAGCGGCGAGTCCGGCTCGCGCTTCTGCACGCGAGATGAAGTGAAACCCCTCGTCCGGAAAATCCAGCGATGCTTCGAGTTTGGCCACCACGTCAAACACGGCCGCGTCGATTGCGGCAATGCGGCGGGTGAGTGTGCCTTCGAGCTGGTCCATCGCCACACGCGCCTGCAACGGTGTGACGGCATTAATCAGATCCGCCACGGCCTCAGCCTGCACCAGGTCGATGCGGCCATTCAGATACGCGCGGAATGTGAACTCGCCGGGTTCTGCGAGTCGCGCGCCCTGCCCGCACGCGAGATCGACGATGCGTTGAAGCACCCAGGGACTGCCGTGGCCGCTGACTTCGACCACGTCATCGCCTGTGTACGAGTGCGGGGCCTGGAACCAGGTCACCACCACCTGATCGACCACCCCGAGATCGTCGGGACTCACGAGGCGCGCAAATGTCGCGTGGCGAGGCTCCAGCGCGTGCAGACCTGTCGTGGCGAGAATGATGGAGACCGCGTCAGGCCCTGCCACGCGCACCACGCCGATTCCACCCCGACCATGGGGAGTGGCAATCGCAACGATGGTGTCGAGAGTGGAAAAGGCCATGGCCCGGCCCGCGGCCTTACGACTTGCGGGAGATCACCACAATCTTGAGAAAGTCATCCCCGAGGCTCTCTGTCACGAGCGTCGGATCTTCTGCGACGGTCAGATGCACCTGCCGGCGCGCATACGGGTTGAGCGGCCCCATCTCCTGCGGTACGCCGGAGTCCTTTGCCATCTGCATCAGGCCGCGGGCCACCTTGCGCAACTCCTCGTCCTTGTCCTTCCGGAAGCCGAGCGCGTCGACGATGTAGTGGCGGTCGCCGCGTTCATCACGCCGAATCGCGGTGTTGACGATGACCTGCAGGGCGTCGAGGGTTTCTCCCTGTCGGCGCAACAACACGTCGGCGCCCTCGCCCGTGATGTTCACGCGCACGGCGTCCGGCGTCTCTTCGAGGGCCACGTCGAGTGTGAGGCCCATCGCCCCAAGAACGTCGGTGATGAAGTCGATAACGCGTGCGTCAAGAGCCTGGGTCATGGGTGAAATCCTCTGTCTCTACTTCACGGTGGACGCGCTGCCCACGGACTTCGCGCGGCGCTCCGCACTCGTGCCACCCGTCGATTTGGGTGGCGCGCCGATGAGATGGTTGGTCAGGTACTGCTGCCCGATGGTCATGATGTTGCTGGTCAGCCAGTAGAGCACCAGTCCCGACGGCGCCCAGAGGAACATGACCGAAAAGATCAGCGGCATGAAGAGGAACATCTTCTGCTGGATGGGATCGGCCGTCGACGGCGTCAGCTTCTGCTGCCAGAACATCGTCGCGCCCATGAGCACCGGCGTGATGTAGAGCGGATCCATGACCGAGAGGTCGGTGATCCACCCCGTCCACGGCGCGCCGCGCAGCTCGATCGCGACCGACAACATGGCGTAGAACGCAAACAGCACGGGGAACGTGAGCAGCATCGGCACACAGCCGCTGGCCGGATTCACGCCCTTCTGTTTGTAGAGCGCCATCATCTCCGTATTCATCTTCTGGCGCTCGGGGTCGGTCATCTTGTACTTCTTGTACCGCTCCTGGATGGCCTTCACTTCGGGCTGCACTTCCTGCATCTTCTTCATCGAGACCATGCTCTTGTGCCGGAGCGGGAACATGATGACGTTGAGCAGAATCGTGAGGGCGATGATCGACCAGCCGAAGTTGCCAAGATAGCCGTTGATCCACTTCAGCGCCTGCAGCAGCGGCACAACCAGCCACGACAACATGCCGAAGTCGATCGCGCGCACAAGTTGTCCATCAACAGCACGCAGGATGTCGAAGTCCTTGGGTCCCACGTAGAACGGCAACGACAAGGCGCCGGACGTGACGATGCTGTAGTCGACGAACGTGCGTTCGGTCACGCCTGTTTCCGTCGCGTCAGGTTCCGGAACGGGCAGCAGGAGCGGCCGGTACTCCACGCGCACACTGCGGGAGCCCGGCAGGGCGGCTGACAGGAAGTAGTGGTCGCCCACGCCGACAAAGCGCATCACGCCCTCGTGGGCGGGTTGCGCCGTGATGTCATCAGGCGACAGCCGTTCCACGTTGTTGTCGCGATGGTAGATTGCGGCGGGTGGGTAACTGGGCATCATCGCGCTGCCGGTTCCGAAACCGAGGCCCAGCGACGGCCCCATCTTCAGTGTCACGGGCCGCGCAACACCCTGCACGTCAACCGACGCGTCCACCGTCACGTTGTAGGGCAGGCCGTCGGGCTGGAAGTGGAAACTCTTGCGTGCAATCAGTCCCGTCGAAGGATCGGCAAACTCGAAACTGAGCGTGCCGGGCGCGTTGCCAAGCGACAACGTGCCGTCGGTGGAGGAGTTGAACTTGACCGACGCGAGGCGCGCCGACAGCGGGTCCTGATCGGTCGCCAGCGTGAACGGACGAGCCGAGCCGACGGGCAATTGCGCGGGAACCAGTTCCAGCGGCTCGCCGCGGGAATCGAAGTACCGCTTGAGGCGCCAGCTCGTCACTGCGGCGCCTTCCGTGGTGAACACCACGCGCACATGATCGGTGTCGACCACAATCTCACGCGCGGGCGTGGTGTCCTGCGGTGTCGCCGGCACATCGGCTGCGGCGGTCGGCTGGCTCAGCGCCGCAGGACCTGGCGTCGCTGATGACGGCGTGGTTGACGGGTCCGAGGCGCCTTCCGCTCCCATGACGGGCACAGACGCTGTTGGGGGCGGAGGCGGAGGCACCACATAGGTCTGATAGAGCACCAGAATGCCGAACGACAGAAAGATAGCGAGAAAGACGCGCTTTTCCATGGGGAGTTTCAGTGAGGCGGCGGCACAGGATCCACGCCGTGTGGGCCAAACGGATGGCACTTCGCGACACGAATCAATGACAGACGGAGGCCACGCAGGAGGCCGTGTTGGTCAATGGCGGCAATCGCGTAGTCGGAGCAGGACGGCTCAAAACGACACGCGCCACCGGCAAAAGGCGACAGCAGGAGTTGATAGGTGTGGACAAGCAGAATGCCGAAACGGCGCGACCAGGTGCTCACGTGATGAGTCCTTTCCGCAGTCCTTCAAGCGCCGTGCGGACATCGGCCGCCACGACGGCAAACGGCGCGTCCAGCATCGCGCGCTTGGGAATCGCCACGACATCAATCGGCATCAGTCCGCGGGTCACAACCGTGTCCGGTTCCGTCTGCCGGAAAATTTCACGCAACCGGCGCTTCGCGCGATTACGCATGACCGCATTGCCGAACTTTCGGGAGGCAATGAGACCAAGGCGATCCGCGGAATGCTGATTGGGCAATGCGAGCAGTGTGACAAACCGGGTGGCCGCGCGCCTTCCCTGCGTCTGCACGGTCTGGAACTCATGTCGCGCCTTGAGGCGCACGTTCGAACCGAACCGCAACGACATCAGGGTCCCGGATGCCAAGCCGCAGATGCGGCCTAGCGGGTGGAAACGGAAATACGCTTGCGGCCCTTGTCGCGGCGCCGCTTGAGGACCAGACGGCCATTCTTGGTGCGCATGCGGACCAGGAACCCGTGGGTGCGGCGACGCCGCCGATTGTTTGGTTGAAACGTAACGCTCATATCTCTCCATCCCGAGCTATTTCGCGCTCTGGGGAAACATGAATGCTATCGGAGTGGCAAAAAGGCTGTCAATGTACATGCTCAGACAGGCGGCCCCGGCGTATGCTAGATTCCCGACTTTTCCACACCTGTGGAAAAGACTGTGGAAAACAGATGTTTTGTCTTATTTATGTGCGAAAGTTAACCGAAAATGGCAAATACTGTTTGGGATGCGGTGCTCGGACGAATCGAGACCAAGGTCAATCGCCACAGCTATTTCTCATGGTTTGACCGGACGGCCCTGATCCGCGACTCGGGGAACGAGCTTGTGGTCCGGGTCCCAAGCGACATGGCGGCCGAGTGGCTGACCAAACACTATGCGGCCGTCATTGAAGACGCCCTGGTCGAGGTGGGCCGCCCCGGGGTGACCCTGACGTATGACGCCTCTGCGGCCCCGGCCGGGGTCCCGCAGGCGCCCAGTGCCGAGGTGGGCGGGCTCTCCCCTGCGGAAAGCGACGCGGCTGGAGACGGCGCGGCAGCCGCCATTGAGGATGTCACCGGCCTGAGCCCCCGCTACACCTTCGACACCTTCATCGTCGGCGCGTCGAATCAGTTTGCGGATGCGGCGTGCCGGGCTGTGGCTGAGGCGCCCTCGCGGTCGTACAACCCGTTGTTCATTTATGGCGGCGTGGGTCTTGGCAAGACCCACCTCATGCATGCCATCGGCCACTACGTGCTGCGGCACCATCCTGGGTTGAAACTCACCTATGTGTCGTCCGAACGCTTCATGAACGAAGTCATCAACGCCTTGCGGTACGACCGGATCCTCGAGTTCCGCGAGCGGTACCGCAGCGTCGATGTGTTGCTGGTCGACGACATTCAGTTCATTGCCGGCAAGGAACGCACACAGACGGAGTTCTTCCACACCTTCAACGCGCTGTATGACGCGCAGAAGCAGATCGTCATCAGCAGTGATTGTCCGCCGCATCAGATTGCGGAACTAGAGGAACGGCTGCGGTCACGGTTTGAGTGGGGGCTCACGGCCGACATCCAGGCGCCGGACCTCGAGACCAAAATCGCCATCATCACCCGAAAGGCCGACAGTGAAGGCGTGTCGCTTCCGACGGATGTCTCCCTGTATATCGCCGGCCGGATCAAATCAAACATCCGGGAGCTTGAAGGGTCGTTGATCCGGCTGTTGGCCTACGCCTCCCTGACTGGGAAAGAGGTGTCGATCGACCTGGCCAAGGAAGTGCTGCGCGACATCCTCCGGCAGGACGAACGGGCCGTCACTATTGATGGCATCCAGAAGTTTGTGGCCGAGTTCTACCAGATGAAACTGGCGGACCTGAAGTCCCGAAACAACTCGAAATCAGTCGCCATGCCTCGGCAGGTGGCCATGTATCTCTGCAAGAACCTGACGAACGCGTCACTGCCGGAGATCGGCAAGAGTTTCGGCGGAAAACACCACTCGACGGTCATTCATTCGATCCGGAAGGTCGAGGAAATGCGGCAGACAGACGCGGTTTTCAACAACCAAATCAACAGCCTGCTTCAGTCTCTACAGTAAGGTTTTCCACAGGGGATCCCTGTGGATGCCTGTGCAAGAGTTGTGGTAATTCGCGGACCCGGTTTTTTGCACAGATTTCCGCCGAAATATCCCCTGGGGTACCCGCAACTCCATCCACAGGCTAAGTTATTGACAGCTAACAGGTAACGGCGTAACTTTCAGTTACCAACAGCCCCTTATTCCTGTTATAATCCTTTGTCTTTTTGATCTTCGTCAAGAAGGTTTGATCAATACCGCTCGACAAGCGTGAGCCGCGTCGAGAGAGAGGTCGCCCTGCCGATGGAGTTAGTGGTTCGCAAGAACGATTTGCTGAAGGAACTATCCCTCCTGCAAGGCATCGTTGAACGGAAGAACACGATCCCGATTCTCGCCAATGTGTTGATCGAGGCCGCTGATGGCGCGGTCTCGCTCCTGGCGACGGATCTGGACGTCGCATTACGCAGCCGTTGTGAGGCGACCGTCGGTAAACCGGGCACGCTCACACTGCCGGCGAAGAAACTCTTCGAAATCGTCAACGCGTTGCCCGACACCGACGTCCGCATTGAGTCGGACAAGGGCGGCAAGAGCGTGACGGTCGCGGCCGATCGTTTCGAGTCAAAACTTCAGACCCTCCCGGCCAGTGAGTTCCCCACGCCACCCCAGGATGGCGGCGCAGTGGAAGCCTCCCTGCCAGGCGCGGCGCTGAAGCGGATGATCTCGCATACACGTTTTGCGATCACCAGTGAAGACACGCGCTACTTCCTGAACGGCGCCCAACTGCTGATCCGGCCTGACTCCCTGAGCATGGTCGCCACCGACGGTCATCGTCTGGCATTTGTCACGGTGAATGAGCCGTCCAGCGCTGCGGCGCAGACGGAAGTGCTCCTGCCCCGCAAGACTCTGAACGAAGTGGCGCGGCTGATCGATGGCGGCGCGGCGGTGGAGTTCTCCCAGGGCGAAAATCACATCTTCTTCAAGGCTGAAGGACGATTGTTAATTTCGCGAAAGATCGACGCCAACTTCCCGGCGTATGAGCGTGTGATTCCGAAGACCAACGACAAGCAGATCGAGTTTGATCGCGATCGCCTGTCGTCGGCCCTGCGTCGCGTCCGGTTGTTGTCCAACGAACGGTCGAAGGCCGTGAAGTTTGCGATCGGTACCGATCAGGTCGAGATCACCTCCAACACACCCGAGCTTGGCGAAGCCCATGAAGTGTTGCCCGTCCAGTATTCCGGGCCGGCCCTGCAGATCTGCTTCAACGCCGACTACGTGGACAATTTCCTGAACGTGGTGGAAACCGAAGGCGTCCTGCTCGAGTTCAAGGACGAAATGAGCCAGGCCGTCATGAAGCCGATCGGCGCCGAGGGTTACGAATACACCTACGTCATCATGCCGATGCGTCTCTGATGGACAATAGCGAGCTCAGTCCGGTAACTCCCAATCCGAACGACTACGGCGCCGACCAGATCAAGGTCCTCGAAGGTCTTGAAGCGGTACGCAAGCGCCCGGCCATGTATATCGGGTCCACGGGCCCGGCCGGCCTGCACCACCTCGTCTACGAAATCGTTGATAACTCCATCGACGAAGCCCTGGCGGGATTCTGCAAGAACGTCAATGTCACCATTCACATCGATGGGTCCGTCACGGTCGTCGACGACGGCCGTGGCATCCCCGTCGGCATGCATGAAAGCGGCAAGTCCGCTGCTGAAGTCGTGCTCACGGTTCTGCACGCCGGCGGCAAGTTCGAAAACTCGGCCTACAAGGTCTCCGGTGGTCTGCACGGCGTCGGTGTCTCCGTCGTCAATGCGCTCTCGGAATGGCTTGAACTCGAGATCTGGCGCGACGGCAAGGTGCATCAGTTGCGGTTTGAACGCGGCGAAGCCAAAGGATCACTTGCGGTCACCGGCACCACCGAACGGCGCGGCACCAAGGTCACCTTCAAGCCGGACCAGCAGATTTTCGAATCCGTTGAATATGTGTTCGAAATTCTCTCGCAGCGTCTGCGTGAACTCGCATTCCTGAACGCCGGCGTCACGATCACGATTGACGACGAACGTGACGGCAAGAATCACGTATTTTTGTACGAAGGCGGCATCCGCGAGTTCGTCCAGTACCTGAACACCAATCGTGTGGTGGTGAACGAGAAGCCGATCTACATGGTCGGCGAGCGCGACAACATCATTGTGGAAATCGCGCTGCAGTGGAACGACAGCTACACCGAAACGACGTTCAGCTTCGCGAACAACATCAACACCACCGAGGGCGGCACGCACATGTCCGGCTTCCGGTCGGCGTTGACGCGCACCATCAACGCGTATGCCGCGAGCAACAACCTCAACGACAAGTTGAGCGACAGCGTCAGCGGCGACGATATTCGCGAGGGCATGACGGCGATTATCTCCGTCAAGATCCCGCAGCCCCAATTTGAGGGGCAGACCAAGACCAAACTCGGCAACACCGAAGTCAAAGGCATCGTCGAGGGCATCGTCAACGACCGGCTCGGCGCGTTTCTTGAAGAGAATCCCGCCGTCGCCAAAAAGGTCATTGCGAAGGCGATCGACGCCGCGCTGGCCCGCGAAGCCGCGCGCAAGGCGCGTGACCTCGTCCGGCGCAAGGGCGCACTCGACAACTCAACACTGCCTGGCAAACTCGCAGACTGCCAGGAACGTGACCCCGCCCAGGCGGAGATCTACATCGTCGAAGGCGAGTCGGCAGGCGGGTCGGCCAAACAGGGGCGGGACCGACGCTTCCAGGCGATCCTTCCCATCAAGGGCAAGATCCTCAACGTCGAAAAGGCCCGCTTCGACAAGATGTTGAGCAGTGAGGAAATCCGCACGTTGATCGCGGCCCTGGGCTGCGGCATCGGCGCGGACGACTTTGACGCAGCCAAGGTGCGGTACCACCGCATCATCATCATGACGGACGCCGACGTGGACGGATCGCACATCCGCACGTTGCTGCTGACGTTCTTTTATCGCCAGATGAAGGACCTTGTGGATCGCGGGTACGTCTACATCGCGCAGCCGCCCCTGTTCCGCGCCAAGCGCGGGCGGCAGGAGTCGTTCATCAAGGACGAGCGATCGCTCGAGCAGTTCCTGATTCACCGCGCGACCGAATCCCGATCGATCGTGCTGTCCACCGGCGTGGAGATCAAAGGCCAGGCGCTTGAACATCGCCTCGAAAAATTGATCGCCTACCGCAAGGTCTTGCAGGTGGTGGAACGCCGCGGACCGTCGCGACGGGCGATCACGGCGTTGCTTGAAGGCGGCGCGCGCGACAAGACGTTCTGGACCGACCGCGGGTTGGTGGACGGCCTGGCGGCCCACCTCCAGCAGCCGCAGGTGTCCGCGGCCGTGGTTGATGATCCCGAGCACCAGGCGTTTGCTGTCGTGTTGACCGACCGCTCCTTCGGCTACGACCGGCACCATCGCCTTGACCTCGAGTTTGTGACGACCGCCGAATTCCGTATGCTCGCGACCGCCTACGTGGATGTGCGCGACATTCTGATGGGTCCGGTAACGATTCGCACGGCCACATCCTCACAACCCGCCGAGGTTGACGAGGAGGACGAACCCGAGGTGGTGGCAGATCCTGACGCCCAGACAGACGCCACGCCCGCAGCCGCGCCGGCGGCCAAGTCGAAGGACAAGGACGCCGATCAGAGCATCTCGTCGATTGATGAACTCGTCGATTACTTCGTCACCGCAGGTCGCCGGGGCCTCGCCATCAACCGGTACAAGGGCCTTGGTGAAATGAACCCGGACACACTCTGGGAAACCACCATGGATCCCACCAAGCGCACATTGCTGCAGGTGCGCGCCGACGACCATCTGGAAGCGGATCTGATGTTCACCACTCTCATGGGTGATCAGGTGGAACCGCGCCGGAAGTTCATTGAAGACAACGCGCTTGACGTGAAGAACCTGGATATCTAACGTGTCCGATCCGATCGATCAGAATCCGTCGCTCCGCTTCCCCGTCAACATCGAAGACGAGATGAAGCGCTCGTACATGGATTACGCCATGAGCGTGATCATCGGGCGAGCCCTGCCCGACGTGCGGGACGGCCTCAAGCCGGCCAATCGCCGCGTGTTGTATGCGATGCGGCAGATGGGCCTTGCGTCCAACCGCCCGTACCGCAAGTGCGCAAAGATCGTCGGCGAAGTCATCGGCAACTACCACCCGCACGGTGACGTGTCCGCCTACGACACCCTGGTCCGCCTCGCGCAGGACTTCAGCATGCGATACACCCTGGTCGACGGCCAGGGCAACTTCGGTTCCATCGACGGCGATCCGCCCGCAGCCTACCGGTACACCGAGGCCCGGCTCGAGTCGCTCGCCGAAATGATGATGGCCGACCTCGACAAGGACACGGTCGACCATCGCCCCAACTTCGACGAGACGACGGAAGAGCCGACGACATTCCCGGCGCCGTACCCGAACCTGCTGGTGAATGGATCGACCGGCATCGCCGTCGGCATGGCCACGAGCATCCCGCCGCACAACATGCGCGAGGTGATCGACGGCGTGCTCAAGGTGATTGAGCTCCGTGATTCCCCGCGTGAGGACCAGTTCAAGGCCCTGATGCAGTGCATCCCCGGGCCGGACTTCCCGTCAGGCGGCACCATTGTGGGCCGCGCCGGCATCTGGCGCGCCTATCGCGAAGGCCGCGGCAACGTCGTCGTCCGTGCCAAGGCGGCGTTCGAAGAAAACAAGAAGGGCGATCGCGTCTCGATTGTCATCACCGAGATCCCGTATCAGGTGAACAAGGCGACGCTGATCTCCGACATCGCGCAACTGGTGCGCGACAAGAAACTCGAGGGCATCTCCGACCTCCGTGATGAGTCCGACCGCGACGGCATGCGGATCGTGATTGAACTCAAGCGCGGCGAACTGCCCGATGTGGTCCTGAACAACCTGTATAAGCAGACGCGTCTGCAGACCGGGTACGGGATCACGCTGCTGGCCATCTCGCACAGCCGGCCGAAGGTCTTCAACCTCCTTCAGATCATCGAGGAGTTCATCACCTTCCGGCTGGAAGTGATCCGGCGCCGGATTGAATTTGAGTTGCGCAAGGCCGAGGCCCGCGCGCACATTCTCGAAGGCCTGAAGATCGCGCTCGACCACCTGGATGCGGTCATCACACTGATCCGGAGCTCGAAGAATCCGATGGAGGCCCGGGTCGGCCTCATGACGAACTTCGGACTCTCGGAACTGCAGTCGCAGGCGATCCTCGACATGCAGCTGCAGCGTCTGACCGGCCTCGAGCGCCAGAAGATCCTTGATGAGCTCGCGGAACTGGTCGCGCTGATCGCGCGCCTGCGCGAGATCCTGTCGAGCGACGCACTGGTGCTTGAGATCGTCGTCAACGAACTCACGGCGATTCGCGACAAGTACGGCGACGATCGCCGCACGGACATCATCGAAGACAGCGGCGACTTCCGCGTCGAAGACCTGATCGCCGACGAGGACGTTGTCATCACCGCGACCCAGACCGGATACATCAAGCGTACGCCGCTGGATGAATACCGGAAGCAGCGGCGAGGCGGCAAGGGCCTGATCGGCATGCAGACCCGCGAAGAAGACGTCGTCGAGCACCTCTTCGTGGCGAACACGCACGCGTACATCCTGATCTTCTCGGACAAGGGTAAGTGTTACTGGCTGCGGGTGTACGACATCCCGGAGGTGTCCAGGTCGAGCAAGGGCAAGTCCATTGCGAACCTGGTGCAGATGAGCGAGGGCGAGAAGATCGCCACGCTCCTGCGTGTGCAGGACTTCCCGGCCGAGGAGAACAAACGGTTCATCGTGATGGGCACCGAGCGGGGCACCATCAAGAAGACCGACCTCAAGGCGTACTCGAACCCGCGATCTGCAGGCATCATCGCGATTCAGATCGACGACAACGACCGGTTGATCGCGGTTGCCGAAACCGATGGCGCCATGGATCTGGTGATCGGCACCAGGAACGGCATGGCCATCCGCTTCAGCGAAGAGGATGCGAGACCCATGGGCCGCACGGCTTATGGCGTGCGCGGTATCAACCTCCGCGAAGGCGACCTTGTCGTCGCCATGGAAGTGGTGACCGGAGACGCGACCCTCCTGACGGTGTGTGAGAACGGCTACGGCAAGCGCACGGAAGTGGCGGAATACCGCCAGCAGACGCGCGGCGGCATCGGCCTGAAGAACATCCAGACATCAGACCGCAACGGCCCCGTCGTCGGCATCGCCTGCGTCACAGACAAACACGAAGTGCTGCTGGTCACCGAGCAGGGCCAGATCATCCGGATGCCGGCCGCCGGCCTGCGACCGATTGGCCGCGACACCCAGGGTGTGCGTTTGATTGATCTCGCCGAAGGCGACCGCGTCGTGTCGATCGCGACCCTCGAGGAGCCCGAGGAAGTTGAGTCAGACCCAGAGCCCGAGGCACAGGGAGACGCGGAGTAAGACGTTTATAGGGAGACACGGAGGCGCGGAGAAATAAAGTTGCTCTTAAGCCGGTTCGAGATTGGCGTATCTTGCGAGCAACTTCTTGGTACCGACCGCGTTGAACTTGACGGTCACGCGCATGTCGTCGCCCTGGTCTTCGATGGCCATGATTGAGCCAACCCCAAACTGTTTGTGACGCACACGTTTGCCGACACGCAGGCCTGAGCTGGACGACTGATCCTCGTTTTCGTACGAGGCGAATGGCGTCGGCTCCACGTCCTTGTTCCTGTTCGACTGGCCGAACTTTCGCGCATACGGGTTTCTGGTTTCGTAGCGCGTTGAATTCCATGATGGTGCGACGACCGGCTCCACCCGTCGCATCAACTCCGCTGGAATTTCGTCAAGGAATCGTGACGGCTCGGTGGACTGATAGTCACCAAACACGCGGCGCCTCGACGCGCTCGTGAGGATCAGACGCTCTCGCGCCCGCGTCAGGCCAACGTAACAGAGCCGGCGCTCCTCCTCGAGTTCCTCTTCGTCCTCTGTGGACCTGGAGTGTGGAAACAACCCTTCCTCCAGCCCAGCGACAACCACAACAGGAAACTCCAGTCCCTTGGCCGCATGCATCGTCATCATCCAGACGTGCGCGTCCTTCTTGCCTTGTGCCTCGTCAGCCTCGGACAGCAGCGAGAGGCGATCGACGAAGCCACCAAGCGTGGGATCGGATTCGCGCGTTTCGTATTCCCTGGCGGCGGAGACCAGTTCCATCAGGTTCTCAATGCGCGCTTCGGCTTCCTCGCTGCGTTCCTCGCGGAGATCCTTGAGGTAGCCGGTCCGGTCCATGACGAGCCCAAGCGCGATGGAGACACTGGCGGAGGCGCACTCGGTGGTCAGGCCGGCGACCAGGTCGCGGAAGCCCCGAAGTGCCGTCAAGGCGCGAGTGGGGACCTCGCGCTTCTCGAGACCCGCGAGCAAACGCGCCCACATCGAACGAGACGACGTGATGGGTTGCAGGCCGACTGCAAAGAGCGGCGTGGACAATTGATCGTCCACGTCGAGATTCACGGCCTCAAGCGCTTCGATGACGGTCTTGCCGATGCCACGTGTGGGCACATTCACCACGCGCCTGAAGCTCATATCGTCGTGCGGATTCATGACGAGGCGCAGGTAGGCGAGCAGGTCCTTGATTTCCTTGCGCTCATAGAAGCGGACGCCCCCGATGATGCGGTAGGCGATCCCCTCGCGCATCAGGGCATCTTCAATCGCGCGGGACTGAGCGTTGGTGCGATACAGGACCGCGACCGTGGTGCGCGAATCCAGCGCTCTGGATTCCCGAATTGCCTTGGTGATGTAGTCGGCTTCCTCAATCTCGTCACCCGCACGGACATACACGATGGGTTCGCCACCAAGTGTGTCGGTCCACAGGCGTTTGTCCTTCCGGTTCCTGTTCCGGCTGATGACCGCGGACGCCGCATCCAGGATGACCTGTGTCGAGCGGTAGTTCTGCTCGAGTTTCACGACCGTGGCCTCGGGGAAGTCCGCCTCAAAGTCGAGAATGTTTCTGAGGTCGGCACCGCGCCACTTGTAAATCGACTGATCGGGGTCGCCAACAACGCAGAGATTGCGGTGGTGGTCAGCCAGGCGTCGAATGAGGATGTACTGGGGCCGGTTGGTGTCCTGGTATTCGTCAACCAGAATGAATTTGAACTTCCGGGCGTAGGCCTCGCGGACGTGTTCCTTGGTTTCGACGAGTTCAACCGTCTTCAGGAGCAGGTCGTCGAAGTCGAGTGCACCCGCCTCGCGGAGCACACGAAGGTAGGTCTCGTACACCTTGGCGATTTGCGCATCCCGGAGATTCCAGCCGCTCGACTTCATGTCGGCAGGGGTCTCCAACTTGTTCTTGGCCTGGCTGATGCGGGAGAGCGCGGCCCGGGGCGTCAGCATCTTCTCGTCCACGTCCGCGCTGCGCAGGGCCTGCTTCACCACCGCCAGCTGATCGGACGAATCGTAGATGACAAAGTCACGCGTCAGGCCGATGTGTGGCGCCTCGCGCCTGAGGATGCGGGCGCACAACGAGTGGAAGGTGGACAACCACATGTGGCGACAGTCGTCGCCCACAAGGTCTTCAACCCGCTGCCGCATCTCTTCAGCGGCCTTGTTCGTGAACGTGACGCCGAGCACCTGGTCGGGTGACGCCTGGCCACTCATCACCAGATGCGCCATGCGCACGGTGATGACGCGGGTCTTGCCCGACCCTGCGCCGGCGAGAATCAGCAGTGGGCCTTCGGTGTGTGCCGCTGCGTCACGTTGTGCAGGATTGAGTCCTTCGAGCAGATCCATCGAAGCACTCAGGATACCACTCGACTCACGTCCGCATTTCGCGTTGGCACACTATTCGACAGTCACTGACTTCGCGAGATTGCGCGGCTGGTCCACATCACAGCCGCGCCGGACGGCGATGTGGTACGCCAGCAGCTGCAGGGGCACCGTCAGGAGCACTGGCATCAGGAGCGGATCCGCATCCGGCACCGTCAGCACAACGTCGCGGGCCGGGTCAAGAATTTCGTCGAACGCGTGGGTGTGCGACTGGCTCGTCACCACGATCACCTGGCCCCCGCGGGCTTTGGCTTCCTGGATGTTGCCGATCATCTTCTCGAGCACATGGTCATTCGGTGCGATGGCCACGACGGGGAGGTCCTCGTCGATGAGTGCGATCGGCCCGTGCTTCATTTCACCAGCCGGATACCCTTCGGCGTGAATGTATGAGATTTCCTTCAACTTCAGCGCGCCCTCGAGAGCGATCGGGTAGTTGATTCCCCGGCCAAGGTAGAGGAAGTCCCTACGCTGGTGGAGCTTCTTCGCCAGCTCCTCAATCGCCGCATCCTCGTTGAGTGCTTCCTCGATCTGTCGAGGCAGCTGCTCCAACCCCTGGAGCAGCTGAACCGCCCTGGCGTCAGTCAACACGCCCCTGACCTGGGCAATATGGACGGCAAGCAGCTGCAGGGCCACCAGTTGCGCGGTAAACGCTTTTGTGGACGCCACGCCGATCTCCGGGCCGGCATGGGTATACACCGTGCCGTCGGATTCACGCGTGGCCATGCTGCCCACCACGTTGCAGATGGCGATGCTGCGCGCGCCCTCCTGCTTTGCTTCGCGCAGCGCAGCGAGCGTATCCGCGGTCTCTCCGGACTGCGTGATGACAATCGCCAGCGTTCTTGACTCGACGATGGGGTCGCGATAGCGGTATTCGGACCCGTAATCCACTTCAACAGGGACCCGTGCGAGGTCTTCGATCAGGAACTTCCCAATCAGCGCCGAGTGCCACGACGTGCCGCAGGCGAGGATGACGATGCGGTCGATGTCGCGCAGCGCCTCAGGGCTCAATTTCATCTCATCGAGGAAGACCTTGCCCGACTCGACGGACGCGCGGCCCAGGATGGTTTCACGCACGGCCCAGGGCTGCTCGTGAATCTCCTTGAGCATGAAGTGTTTGTAGCCGGCCTTTTCGGCCATGACCGGGTCCCAGTTGATCGTCTGCGCCTCACGAGCCACGGGCACACCGTCGAAGTCGCAGAACGCCGCGCCCGTGCGCGTCACGATGACCATCTGGCGATCGTCGAGGAACACCACCTGACGCGTGTGCGCGAGTATTGCCGGCACATCGGAGGCCACGAAGAACTCGCCCTGGCCGAGCCCGACGACCACCGGAGGGCCGTTTCGGGCGGCGACAATCGTGTCCGGGTCATCGGCAGAGATGAGGACCAGCGCGAACAGTCCCCGGAGTTGTGTCAGTGCGCGCCGGACGGCCGCCGCGAGGCCGTCTCCCCTCCATTCCTGTTCCACCAGGTGTGCAACAACCTCGGTGTCAGTCTCGGTGACGAACCTGTGGCCCGCTGCGATCAACGCGCGCTTCAGTTCAAGATAGTTCTCGATGATGCCGTTGTGGACGACCACAATCCGGCCTTTGCAGTCCTGATGAGGATGCGCGTTTTCTTCCGTCGGGCGGCCGTGTGTCGCCCAGCGGGTGTGACCGATGCCGTATTCGCCTGTGATTGGACGCGTGGCAATCACATCTTCCAGTTTCGAGAGTTTCCCTGCGCTTCGTCTGATGTCGAGTTCACCGTGTCTGACCACGGCCACACCGGCGGAGTCATACCCGCGGTATTCGAGTTTGCGCAGGCCTTCGATGAGGACCGGCAGAAGCGGCTGATCGCCGACGTACCCCACAATGCCGCACATGCCTATTTCTTCTCTTTCTTGTTTGCGGCTCGGTCGGCCTTCAGTTTCGCCGCCCAGCCGTCCTTGACGGTCTGATGGCTCCGCGCGATGGCCAGCGCCCCCGCAGGCACGTCACGCGTGATCGAGGACCCCGCGCCCACATACGCGTCACGGCCGATGGTGACCGGCGCCACGAGCTGCGAGTCGCTTCCGATGAACACACCGTCCTCGATCACGGTCTTGTGTTTGTTCACGCCGTCATAGTTGCACGTGATCGTGCCGGCGCCGATGTTGGCGCCCTCGCCAATTGTCGCGTCGCCAAGATACGCCAGATGATTGGCTTTGGAACCGCGACCCAACGACGTCTTCTTCAACTCCACGAAGTTCCCGACGCGCGCCGACGGGCCGACGACGGAGTTGGGGCGGATGTGCGCCATGGGGCCAATCGCCGCGTGAGCGCCGACTGACGAGTCGACGATGACGGAATAGTCGAGCACGACCACATCGTCATCAATCGTGGCATTGGTGAGACGACTGCCGGCGTGAATCCGGCAGCGGCTGCCGATGGTGGTGGTGCCTTCGAGTCGGACGCCCGGGCCCAGGATGGTGTCCTGGCCAACGGCCACGTCCATCTCGATGTAGGACGTCGCGGGGTCTTCAAGGGTCACGCCACTCACCATCAACGAGCGGTTCTTGCGCTGGCGCAGGACGGCAGAGAGCTCTGCGAGATCGAGCCGACTGTTCACGCCACGCAGTTCGTCGGCGCTGTCGAGGCGAAGCGTCTCAACACGTTTGTCCTCCTGCCGATACATCGCCACGAGGTCGGTGAGGTAGTACTCACCCTGGGCGTTATCAGTGGCGAGCCGGTGCAGGTGATCAAACAGGGACGACAGCGCGAATGTGTAGATGCCGCTGTTCACCTCCCGGATGGCCTGTTGTGCGGCGGAGGCGTCGCGGTGTTCCACGATTCGCGTGATGAGTCCCGCCGTGTCCCGCACAATGCGGCCGTAGCCGTACGGGTCCTGAAGTTCTGCGGTCAGCACGGTGGCCGCCGCCCGCGCGCTTCGGTGGGCCTCGACCAACCGCGACAACGTGGACGACTGCAGCAGGGGGACGTCTGCGTACAACAACAGGACGGTGCCCTTCTTGTCCTTCAACACCGGCTCAGCCTGGAGCAACGCGTGCCCGGTGCCCAGTTGGGGCGACTGGACCACATACTGAAGGTCTGGCCGGCCGGTCAGTGTGGTCCTCACCTCGTCGGCACCATGGCCGACCACAAGCACCTTGGACGCCACGTCGAGCTGATCCACCGTTCTGAGCACGTGTTCGATCAGCGGCAGGCCCGCCAGGTGGTGCAGCACTTTGGGGATCGCAGACTTCATGCGAGTGCCCTTCCCGGCTGCGAGGATGACAACGTGGAGATCGTTCATAGGTCTTCCTGATTATCGTGTGCGCGCTTCAACAGGATGCGTCCCTTCTTGATCAGCTTGCGTGCGCGCGTGTGGCTGACTCCGAAGTGTGTTGCGACCATCGCAATCACGGCTTCTTCCTCGAGTCCTGTTGAATCTGCTATTTGACCAAACAGGCGAGCAACTTCGGACTCATCCGGGTCTCTTTCCTCAAGTGCATGGCTTGCACCAACGACCACAACGAACTCGCCGAGCTCCTTAACGGTCTCTCTGTTATTCCATTTAACCAATTCCTCGTTAACTTTGGTTATTTCGCGGCACAGCATGATCTGTGGATCGACCAAATATTGTGCAACTTCACCAATTGTTCGAGCGATGCGATGTGGTGCCTCGTAAAACACCGTCGTCCTCTGGCTGGCAGCGAGGTCCTCGAACCACCGATCACGTTGCTGGCCAGACGATGGGGGGAACCCGAGGAAGAGGAATTCATCAGCGGGGAGCCCGGCGGCTGAGAGGGCAGCAGCGATGGCATTGGCCCCCGGAACAGGGACGACCCTGATGCCGGCCGCCCTCGCCTGACTCACCAGGTTTTCTCCCGGGTCCGCAATCCCCGGAGTTCCGGCGTCCGATACCAGGGCGATGTTCTCGCCGGCGGTCAGCCGGGCGACCAACCGGCCCGACTCGCGGGCCTCATTGTGCTCGCGTAGGCTGACCATAGGCTTCTCTATCTCGTAGTGTGCAAGCAACTTGGACGTCCGTCGCGTATCCTCGGCGGCGATGAGGTCCACCTCACGCAGGGTGCGCACGCCGCGGAAGGAAAAATCCTCGAGGTTGCCGATTGGCGTCGCGACGACAAAGAGGGTGCCTGGCACAGGGAAGCCTGAGGCAAGTGTATCTATAATCAGGGGTTGTCTGAGGAGACCAAATGCCTCTCTACGAGTATCAGTGTGACGCGTGTGGCGGACGGATCGAACGGATTCGAAAGTTTTCGGATCCGCCGCTGGAGGATCCGTGCCCGACGTGTGGTGGGCATCTGACGAAGCTGATTTCTTCGCCCGCCATCCAGTTCAAGGGGGCCGGGTGGTACGTCAACGACTACGCCAAGTCCGGGTCCTCTGCGAGCGGAACCTCGAAGACGGCCAAGGGTGAGGCCGCCGAAAAGGGGACCACCACGGAGGCCAAGACCGAGACAAAAGCCGAGGCGAAGACCGAGACGAAGCCCGTCACGAAGGAATAGGATCTCTGCATGCTGGATCCGGTGTTCGTCCGCGAAAACCCTGAGCTGGTGGACGCGCGCCTGCGCTCGCGCGGCATGGACCCGTCCGCTGATCTCGCGGCACTCGCGGCGCTGGAAACCGCACGCCGGCGCGTGTTGCCCGAGGTTGAGGGACTCAAACGCGACCAGAACGCGGCCGGTGAAGCCGTCGCGCGTGCCAAGAAGGCCGGCGAGGATCCGAGTGCCATCTTCGCTGAGAACAAGGCCCGCGGTGCCCGTATCAAGGCGCTTGAGGTCGAACTTGCCGAGATCGACGCCAAACGCGATGCTCTGCTGTTGACGTTTCCCAATCTGCCGCACGAAAGCGTTCCGGTTGGCGCTTCCGCCGCCGACAACGTTGAGGTGAGAGGCTGGGGCACACCGCAGACATTTCCGTTCACACCCAAGCCCCATTGGGACCTTGGTGCCGCGCTCGGCATTCTGGATTTCGAGCGGGCCACGCGTATGGCCGGCGCCAGATTCGCGGTGTTGACCGGAGCCGGCGCGCAGCTCTCACGCGCGTTGATCAACTTCATGCTCGAGGTCCATGCGACCGACCACGGCTACACGGAAGTGGAGCCGCCGTTCATGGTCAATCGCAGCGCGTTGACGGGCACGGGACAACTTCCGAAGTTTGAGCAGGATCTCTTCAAGATCGCCGGCGACTGGGATCTCTTCCTGATTCCCACAGCCGAGGTCCCCGTCACGAACCTTCATCGCGAGGAAATTCTCGACGGGCGCAAGCTGCCGCTGAAGTACACCGCTTATACGCCGTGTTTCCGCAGCGAGGCCGGGTCGTACGGCGCTGACGTGCGCGGCCTGATCCGGCAGCATCAGTTCGACAAAGTGGAACTGGTCAAGTTCACCACGCCCGAGCAGTCCTACGACGAGCTCGAGAAGCTCACGCGCGACGCCGAGACCATCCTCGAGAAGCTCGGCCTTCCGTACCGCCGCATGCTGCTGTGCACGGGCGACATGGGGTTCGGCGCATCCAAGACGTTCGACATCGAGGTGTGGCTCCCGAGCCAGAACACCTTCCGCGAGATCTCCTCGTGCTCAAACACGGAAAGTTTCCAGGCGCGGCGCGCGCAGATCCGTTACCGCGCTGACGGCACCGGCAAAGCGCAACACGTGCACACCCTGAACGGCTCAGGCCTGGCCGTGGGCCGTACGTTGATCGCCATCCTGGAAAACTTCCAACAGGAAGACGGCTCCGTCATTGTCCCCGACGCCCTGCGTCCCTACATGCGCGGGCTCGATGTGATCCGATCGACGTAGGGCGCCGCGTCCACCTACGTAGGGCGCGCTGGGTTTGAGCGCGCCAAAAATGGCCCGCTGCAGTTCAGCGGGCCCTACAAGGTGGCCCGCTCAAGTTCAGCGGGCCCTACTTGCGCAGATCAAACATCGCCATCTCGCTGAGGTTGCGGACGAGCAGGCGTCCGTCGGAGAAGGCGGGATGGTTCCAGGTCTTGCCGTCGAGGATGGGGAAGCGCGCGAGCTCATCGTGTTTCTCGGGCGTCGCTCGCACGAGCGCCATGTCGCCGTCTTCGGTTAGCACGATGATGTGGCCGCTGGCGAGGGCGATCTGGCCGTAGCCGTAGCGGCCGCCCTTCCACTGCAGATTGCCGTCGGACACCCGTACGCAGGCGAGGATGCTTTCATCGAGTCCGTACACGTATCCGTCGAGATACACGGAGCTCGTGAACTGGTTCTTCATCCGGTTGTTCTTCCAGATCTGACGGGCGGTTCCAGTCGCACCGTTCACGTCAACCTCGATGACCGCCGCACCGTGGTCGTACGCTGACGACATAAACACGCGGTTCTCGCCAATCACCAATGGCTGCCCGGCATTCACGTCATACATCGTCACCCACGGAAACTCCCAAAGGGGCGCGCCGTTGTCAGTCGCAAGACCGACGATGCGTGTGGCGGTGACGAGGAGGATCTGTCTCACGCCGTCGAGTGTGACGAGCATCGGCGATGAGTAGGCAGCCCGATCATTGAGCGACGACCAGAGCCGCGCGCCCGTCCGGTGGTCGTACGCCACAACGGACTTGCCACCGGAGCCACCGGGCACGGTTACCACGGCGCTGTCGACGATCAGGGGAGAGGTCGACATGCCCCACTGGATATTGGACGCCCCGGCGTCTGTGAGGATGTTCGTCCGCCAGATGGTGGCGCCGGTGATCGCGTCGATACTGCGGAGCTCGCCGGTGGCGCCCTGGGCGTAGATGCGTCCGTCAAAGTAGGTGGGCGTGGCGCGAGGGCCGTCGACGCCCATGAACTCCTTGAACTCGGCGTTCCATTTGCTGGTCCACAATTCACGCCCAGTGGTCACGTCGTAGGCCGCGACCACTTCCTGCGGGCCGCGTTGTTCGATGGTGAAGGCCACGTCGCGATCGCCCACGCGTGCAGTCACAAATGACGCGTATCCGCCACCCACGGGCTGCTTCCACACAGGAGTGAGCTGCCGGCCCGGCCAGTCGGTCTTGATCGCCCGCGCGGTGTAGTGTCCGTCCCACTGAGGGCCACGGAAGAAGCCCCAGTCGGCTGCGATACTGACGGACGGACCAGGTGCGGTGACGTCTGATGTGGCTTCCGGAGTTGGAGCCTGCGGCGTCTCGGCCGGCGGGGCGACAGGGTCCGCCGCCTGGGCCGCGCGATGGCGATCGATTTCCGCCGCCTGATTGTCCGGGGTTGTCACAAATGCCAGGCTCGGCGTGCCACCGCCGAGGATGATGACCCGCAGCCCGAAAAACTGGTACAAAACGGCTGCAGTCAGACCAAGGACCGCGACGCCGATGGCGCCGTAACGCAGAATCCGCATGAACATGCTTCCAGCCTACACTGCAACCATACTTGGCAGATTTTCCAACTATTTGCCAAGTACGGTGTACATCTGGTCAGCGGTAAACTGGGTCTTCGCGGAGGGATGGCCGAGTGGTTGAAGGCGGCGGTCTTGAAAACCGCTGTGCGGGGAACTGCACCGGGGGTTCGAATCCCTCTCCCTCCGCCAGCCTTCGCTGAACGCTCGCTACGCTCGCAGCTTCGGCTGGGCTTCGCCCAGCCCACGCGACCACCGAGCGCAAAGCGAAGGCTGTCCCGCCGAAGCTGTGAGCGACCTTCGACAAAGCTCAGGTCGCCCCGAGGCTTCGTCGAGGGGCGCAGCGACTGTTTGGCGGAGGCGGACTACATCCCCCCACCCCTGCGCACACCCCACATTGGTGCCGGTGGTTCCTTGCTGAGACGATCGACCGGGTTCGCGGCCAGCAATCGCAGCGCTTCCTGAACGGCGCGTTCGAGCTGCGGATCGCGGCCGGCGATGACGTCCTTCGGGAAGTTCTCCACTTCGATGTCCGGCGCGACGCCTTCGTTTTCAACCGCCCACTTGTTGTCGCGCGTGAAGAAACCGCCGCGAGGCGCGATCATTGACCCGCCATCAATGAACCCCGGCGTGTCCGCCGTGTGCACGAGACCACCCCAGGTCGTCGTTCCCACCAGCGGCCCGATGCCGCGGCGACGGAACATGTAGGGCATCAGGTCGCCACCAGACCCAGCCATCTCATTGATGATCATGACCTTCGGGCCCCAGATGCCCGCTGAAGGACTGGTGAAGGGATACCGATCGCCGGCGACGTTGTTGAAGTAGCCGTCGAAGTCACGCGCGAGCACCTCGATGATGTAGTCGGCGGCGGATCCACCGCCGTTGAAGCGTTCGTCCACAACCACGCCGAGTTTGTCCTGCTGCGAGAAGTAGTACCGGTTGAAGCTCTGATAGCCGCCCTGTCCGGTGTTCGGCACAAAGACGTACGCGAGCTTGCCACCCGACATCTCCGCCACCTTGCGACGGTTGTCTTCCACAAACGCACGAGTGCGCAGACCCTGCTCGTTGCCGATCGGAATCACCGTGATCTGCCGAGCACCATCCATCACCGGCCTGCTGTTGACGGTCAGTTGGGTCTGCCGATTCGCTGTGCCGTCGAGCAACCGATGAATGTTGTCCGGCGCCACAAGCGGCTGGCCGTTGATCGCCAGCACAAAATCACCGACCGCCACCTCGACACCAGGTGATGCGAGCGGTGCGCGAAGTTCCGGATTCCAGTTCTCCGCATCGTAGATGCGCGCGATCTTGTACCGATTGTTCTCGATCGTGAAGTCTGCGCCGAGCAGGCCTCCGTCAGCGGCGTTCGCCTCTGGCTCAGGCATCGCGCCGCCCCGCACGTATGAGTGGCCCACCGCAAGCTCAGCACCCATCGTATCGAGCAGATAGTTCAAGTCGGACCGATGATTGACGTGCGGCAGGAGCTGGCCGTACATCTCCTCCATCTGCGTCCATGCCGATCCATGCATGTTCTGCACGTAGAGGTAGTCGCGCTGCAGCCGCCACCCTTCGCGGAAGATCTGCTTGTACTCCTCCTTCGGATCCAGATGCATCGTCAACGTGACGTTCAGGCGACCGGCACCGGCCTGTGGCACGGTGCGGTCGGCGTCAACAATGAACATCGCGGGACCGGCGGCTGCACCCCCGCCACCTCGTCCGCCACCCGCAGCCCCACCGGCGCGGTAGAGCATCTTGTGGCCGTCGGCCGAGACGACGTAGCTGGTGACCCCGGTCAGGAACTGCGTGGCGCGTCGCTCACTCAACCGGTACCGCTGCAGATTGGTGCCATCCATGTAATACACGGTGCCCGCAACACCCGAGCGCAGCTGCGAATACGTGCGCTCGGGAACACCAGGTACGGCGACGATGCGCCTGTCGAGGCCGTCGGGGTCGATCTGCACGGTGACGGGTGCAGGACGTGAGCCGCCACGTCCCTCGCCGGCCGGCGCATCTGCCGCACGCACCGCTTCTTCATCACTCTCGGGCAGAAGCGGCGTGGGCTCGCCCTTCTTGAGAATCGCAAAGTACAGGCCGTACGTGACCGGCCGGTCGTAGGACGTCATGTCGAGCCACTGCGACGCGAGTCCAACATCGCGTGAGGCGAGGAACCACAGGTATTTGCCACTGGCGTCCCATGCGGGCCACACAGCCGCCGCGAGGGGGTCGGTCACCTGGTGTGTCGCGCCAGTCTCGACGTTGCTGACAAACACCGCGTGATACATCGACCGAAGTCGGCTCGCATAGGCGACCCACTTCGAGTCGGGGCTCCACACAGGATTCAGCGTGCGCTGCGGCACCATCCACGGGTCACTGCCCACAACCTTTGCAGCGCCGGTGGCGACATCCACCACCCAGACTTTGAGGTCCGTGTCGGTGAACAGAATCTTCTTCGAGTCCGGAGACCATGACGGGGTGTAGTAGTGCTTCGGGTTGGCGAGCTCAATTTCGCGGGGCGGCGTGATCCCGTCCTGCGGGGCGATGACCAGCCTGTACTCGCCCGACTTGTCGCTGAAGTACGACACAAAGTTGCCATCAGGTGACCACGCCGGCGCCCGGTCAGCGGCTCCGGTTGATCGCGTGATGTTGCGCACATCACCCTTGTCCGCAGGGATCGTGAAGATCTCGCCGCGCGCTTCCACAGCCGCGCGTCGGCCCGTCGGGGAGATCGCCATATTGGTGACACGGCTCGAGACGTCCTCCCACTTCGGCATCATCCAGGGGAAGTCGCCGGTGGCGACAATATCGATGACGCGCGAACGGCCGTTGGCGGTGTCGAGCAGATGCACGCGACCGGCCTGCTCGAAGACGACCGCGCCGCCGCCGGAATCGAGGGCCTTCACGTCGAAGTCGGTGAAACGTGTGACCTGGCGCAGTTGTTTGTTGCCCGGATCAAATGACCACACGTTACTGACACCATCTCGGTCGGAGAGGAAATAGACCGAGCGGCCGACCCACACAGGGTCGGTGTCCTTCGAGGTGGTGAAGGGCGGCGTGACCAGATCGTGCGTCTTGAGATCGACGATCCAGATGGGTTTGTTCTGTCCGCCGCGGTAATTTCGGCGTTCTTCATCCCACGAGGTGTTCATCCGGTAGGCGATGTGTCCGCCATCCGCGGAGATCTTGCCCATGTAGGCACGGGGCAGCGCCATCGGTGCTTCAATGCCGCCGGTGACAGGCACCGTCCAGAACTTCGGGGCCGCACTTGGCGCCCATGTGGCGCGTGCAGAGGCAAACATCACCGCGCGTCCATCCGGCGTCCAGCCCTGCACCGTGTCCGCACCAGGATGCCAGGTCAACCGCTTCGGTTCCCCGCCGGCAGTCGGCACCACGTAGACGTCGCTGTTACCGCCGTAGGACGCGGTGAACGCCAGCGTCTGCCCATCCGGCGAAAACTTCGGATTGGAGGCGCCACCCGCAAAGCTCGTGATGCGACGCGCGACACCGCCGGCCCTCTCGACCATCCAGATGTTGTTCGCGTAGGCAAACGCAATGTGAGTCGCGCTGACCGTGGGGGTGCGCAGCAGACGCGTCGGCGTCGGCGCGGTCGTGACGGGCTGAACCGTCAGCGCCAGCACGATCAGCAACAGGGTGGCAGGGACGAGCAGTCGGCGTGTCATAGGGCCTCCAGGAGGCCCTACGATACCGCTAATTACCAGATCCGGACGCGCTTCTCCGGGGCGACGTACAACTTGTCGCCAGGCCTCACGTTGAACGCCTCGTAGAACGCGTCGATGTTCGAGAGCGGCGCGTTCGCGCGGAACTGCTCAGGCGCGTGCGGGTCAGCCATCACCTGGTTGCGCAGATACTGCTCGCGCGCCTTGGAGCGCCAGGCCTGTGCCCACCCCATGAAGAACCGTTGCTCACCTGAAAAACCATCGATCATCGGAGATGCCTTCCCGGCCAGCGACAACTTCCACGCCTTGTATGCGATTGAGAGCCCGCCGAGGTCCCCGATGTTCTCGCCGAGTGTGAGCTCGCCATTCACCGTCACTCCGGGCAATGGGCTGAGCACGTTGAACTGGTCGACAAGCACCTTCGCACGCTTCTGGAATTCCGCTTCGTCAGCAGGCGTCCACCAGTCACGAAGCGCACCGGAGCCGTCGAATCTCCGGCCCTGGTCGTCGAAGCCATGGCCAATCTCGTGGCCGATGACGGCGCCGATCGCGCCATAATTCACCGCCTCATCTGCCTCAAGGTCGAAGAATGGCGCCTGCAGAATGGCGGCCGGGAAGACGATCTCGTTCTTGACGGGGTTGTAATACGCGTTCACCGTCTGCGGCGACATGAGCCACTCTTCGTGGTCGACCGGCCGCTGCAACTTGCCGATCTGGTATTCGTGTTCGAGCCTGGCTGAACGCTCCATGTTGCCGAGCAGGTCGTCTGCCGTGACCTTCAGCGAGCCGTAGTCGCGCCACTGATTTGGATAGCCGATCTTCGCCTTGAACTTCGACAACTTGTCGAGCGCTTCCTTGCGCGTGGGCTCCGTCATCCAGTCGAGTGTCGTGATCGACTGACGATACGCCTCGATCAGATTGGCGATCATCGCCTCCATGCGCTGCTTCGCGTTTGGCGGAAAGTGGCGTTCGACGTAGAGCTGTCCGAGCGCTTCGCCCATGCTGTTGTTGACCACCTGCACGCCGCGCTTCCACCGGGGGCGCTGCGCCTGCTGTCCATTCAGCGTCCTGCCGAAAAATTCAAACCGCGCATCCACAAACGCCTGGCTCAGATAGGCGCCCGACGCCGTGATGTATTGCGCGACCACCCAGGACTTCCACGTGCTCATCGGCACGGCCGGCACCATCGCTGCAAAACCCTTGAAGAACGACGGCTGGCCAATCACCACTTCAGGCGTCTTGTCGATGCCCTGCGCCGTCGCCCAGCCGATCCAGTCAAAGCCCGGCATGTCCGTGGCGAGCTTCGACAGTGCCATCTTGTTGTAGGTCTTGACGGCATCGCGGCTCTCGACCTGCGTCCACTGAATCTTCGCGAGTTCCGTCTCAAGCCCGAGCACCGCCTTCGCTGTGCCGGCGGGATCGGGACGCCCTGCGAGTGTGAACGACGTCTGCAGGTACTCGAGATACTTCGCGCGAATCTCCACGAACTTCGGTTCGTCGAGCAGGTAGTAGTCGCGGTCGGGCAGGGTCGTGCCGCCCTGGAAGAGATACAACGCGACCTTGGTGGGGTCACCGGCGTCCGCATTGACAAATCCGCCGACCGGGCCCGGCAGGCCGATGACCGACAGCTCGCCGATCACACGCGCCAGTTCCGCGGGTGTGGTGATCGCGTCAATCCGATCAAACGCTGGCTTCAGTGGCGAGGCGCCCAGTGTGTTGATGCGTGCTTCATTCGAGAAGCTCGCGAAGAGATCGCCCACCTGCTGTGCAATTGAACCTGGCTTCTTGTTGGGATCTCCAGCGAGCCGTTCGATGATCGCGTAGAGATCCGCCTCCGCCTTGTCCGAGAGCTGCACAAACGTGCCGGCGATGGGTCGGTCGGCCGGAATCTCCGTCTTTGTCAGCCATCCGCCATTCACAAAGCGGAACAGATCGTCTTGTGGCCGGACACTCCGATCAAATGTCGTCAGATCAAGGCCGGAGGTCGGGCGCTGCGCGGAGACCTGTGAAACGAGGCAAACAGCGGCGACTGCGAGAGAGAGAATCCTGAGGCGCATGCCCCTAGTCTATCCGAGGTATTCGACTTGGACTTCCTTTGCGCCGTGTCCGGACACTGAGGACACGGTGAAGCGAAATTGTCCGTACTCGACCATGTCACCGACCACGGGCGGCCGGTCGACCAGCGCCATCACCAGGCCACTCACACTGTCGACGTCGTCGTGTTCGAGGTCGACGTTAAACGCATGGCCCAACTCGTCGAGCCGCAGTGTGCCGGCCACCCGCGCCGACGTGTCCGACGTCCGGATGAGGTTCGGCGCCGTGGGCACTCCTTCGTCGATTTCTCCGACGACTTCCTCCGCGAGATCCTCCAGGCTCAACACGCCCGCCGTGCCGCCGTGTTCATCGATCACCACGGCCATATGTGCATGGGCGCGCTGCATGGTCGACAACACGTCATCAAGCGAGCTTGTTTCCGGCACCACAGGAATCGACCGCACGTCGGACGGTCCGATGTGCTCCTCGAGGATCAGCCGGCGCAGAAGATCCTTCACGTGCAACATGCCGACGATGTGATCGAGGTCGCCGTCGTAGACGGGATAGCGGGTGTGGCGGTGGGTCAGGAGGAGTCGCCGGACGTCGGCAGGTGAGGCCCCGACCGGAATGCCCACCACACGCACGCGGGGGACCATGATCTCGCCGGCCGTCATGTCGCCGAACTCAAACAGCTCGCGCACAAGCTTGCCGGCTTCGGAACCCAGCACGCCTCCGGCTTCGCTCTGCTCGACGATCATCTGGAGCTCTTCCGGCGAGTACGACTCTTCGCGCGTCTGTTTCTGCCGCTTGATACCCACCGCCCGCAGGAATGCAGCGCCGAGGGCATCGAGGCCAACCACAAAGGGATAGAACACAAACAGCAACACGCGCATCGGCCAGAACACCGCGCGGACCGTCCCCTCGGCGTGGCTGAGCGCGAGCGCCTTCGGAATCATCTCGCCAAGAAAGATGTGCAGGTAGGTGAGGGTCGCGATGGCGATGGTGCTGGCGGCACCGTGGGCCGATAGCCATCTCGCGTCTCCGAGAAACTCCAGGCGCGGCTCAAGCCACACCGCCAGGGTGTGCTCGCCATACATGCCGAGCCCCAGACTCGCGACGGTAATCCCCAGTTGGGCTGTCGCAATGAACCGGTCACGCGCCTGCGCCGACATCAGCAGTGCCAGAAGCCGCACCGACAGGCGTTCGCCGAGATTCGCGCGACGCTCCACCGACGTTCTTGGAACGGCCACGATCGCAAACTCGGCCGCCACGAACAGCGCGTTCGCGAGGAGCAGCAGCGCGACAATGAGGACCACGATCATTTGCGGGCCTCTCCGAGGAATTCGGCGAGCACATCCTGAATCGTGATCAAGCCCACCACGCGATCGTCGTCGGCGGTCACGACGGCCTGGTGCACGCGTCGTTCGCGGAGCAGGGCAATGACGCGATCAGCCGGCAGTGTCTGCGCCACGCGCGCCAGGGGGCGCACCAGGGAGCCGAGTGCCGGAGGCTCGCCTTCGAGCACGTAGTGATGCAGGAGGTCTTTGACGCGCAGGGTGCCGATGATGTTGTCGGGGGTATTCCGGTAGATCGGCAGGCGGCTGAACGGGCTCGCTGCCACGACACGCACGACCTCCGGCCACGGCGTGTCATCCCGCAGCATCGTCAATTTCTCGAGCGGCACCATGAGGTCGCGTGCGGTGCGCACGCCGAGCCTGAGTGCGCGATGCAGCCGGTGCTGCTCGTCGGGTTCGAGGAGTCCGCCGTCGCGGCTCTCGACGAGCAACATTTCGATCTCATCAGGGGAGTGGATGTGGCGGTGGCTGGCTCCACCCATTCCCGCCCAGCGCAGCACTGTGGTGGCCGACCCATTCACCAGGGCCAGCAGGGGCCTGAACACGGCGAGGGACCAGCGCATCGGCAGCACGGTGGCGAGCGCGACCTGTGTCGGCAGTTGGAGGGCGAGGGATTTCGGCACGAGCTCGCCGAGCACCACCTGCGCGACGGTCAGCGTCAGGAGCACGGAGATGGCGGCTGTTGACGTTGCGGTTTCGCTGTCCCACTGAAACCAGGCGGCCAGCATGGGTGCCAGGGCCACGGCCACCGTCGCCTGCGCAAATGCGCCGAGGATCAGGCTCGAGAGGGTGATGCCGATTTGTGAGATGCCGACGTAGCGGTCAAGCGCGACGCCATCGTCCACGACCGGGAGCAGGGACTTGGCCAGCCAGTGACCCTCATCGGCCAGTTGTCTGATGCGGCTCCGCCGCACGCCGACGGCCGCAAATTCAGCCGCCACGTAGAGCGCGTTGATCAGAATAAGGACGAGGATGACCGTCCAGACGGCCGCTGACATTCGCTATTAGTGTATCCGGGGTAGGATCCGTCCGCAGTCCGCAAGTTCGGGAGGGCGCCATGTTCAGTGAATTCAAGCAGTTTGTGAATCAGGGGAATGCCATCGATCTGGCCGTGGGTGTGGTGATTGGGGCCGCCTTTGGCAAGATCGTCAATTCGCTGGTTGCCGACGTGATCATGCCGTTGGTGGGCATGTTGACCGGCGGGGCTGACTTCTCAAACCGGTTCCTGGCGCTTGGCGGCGGCCAGTTTGCCACCCTGGCGGAGGCGCGTGTCGCCGGCCCGGTGCTGGCCTATGGCGCGTTCATCAACACGGTGGTCGAGTTCTTCGTGATCGCGTTTTCGATCTTCCTGGTGGTGCGCCAGATCAACAGGCTGCGCGAGAAGAAGGCGTAGTCCGCTGGGATTGTGGCCCGCCTCCGCCAAGCGCTCCCTACGGTCGCGGCTTCGGTGGGCAACCTTTGCGCGCGCTCGCCTGGCGCAGCCAACCGGAGCTGCGAGCGTAGCGAGCGTTTAGCAAAGGTTGGCGGTGAGGCAGGGATTCGAACCCTGGGTACGGGTTTAAGCCCGTACAACGGTTTAGCAAACCGCCGCTTTCGGCCACTCAGCCACCTCACCCCGCACAGCGAACGAACAACGATAGCGTACTACGTCCGGCAGCGCGACACGAGGCCAGCGTTACATTCGACTAAACGCATATGGAGAATCTCACCCTCACCGTCAAAAAACGTTATGGATCCCTTGCCGAGAACGTCGCCAAGGGCGGCTCCGCCACCTGTGGCCCCGGCGAATGCGGCTGCGGCGACCCCATCAGTAGTGACTTGTACGACGCCCTGCAGACGGACGACCTGCCCGAACAGGCCGTGCTGGCGTCGCTTGGTTGTGGCAATCCCACGGCGCTGGCCACTCTGAACGCGGGCGAGACCGTGCTCGACCTTGGGTCGGGCGGCGGCATCGACGTGTTGTTGTCCGCGAAGCGAGTCGGCCCCACCGGCAAGGTCTACGGCCTCGACATGACGGACGAGATGTTGTCGCTGGCCCGCGAGAATGCGCGCAAAGCCGGCGCCACCAACGTCGAGTTCCTGCAGGGACACATTGAAGAAATCCCGCTGCCCGACAACAGCGTGGACGTCGTCATTTCAAACTGCGTCATCAATCTGTCCGCCGACAAGGACCTCGTGCTCGCCGAGGCGTTCCGTGTGCTCAAGCCCGGCGGTCGTTTCGCCGTCTCGGATGTGGTGTCGCGACGGCGCGACATTCCCGTCGAGATCCGCCGCAACGTTGAGCTCTGGATCGGCTGCGTGGCGGGCGCCCTGCACGAAGACGACTTCCGCGCGAAGTTGCAGAACGCCGGGTTCAGCGACATCAATATTGAGTTGGTCCGCGAGTACCGCTCGGCTGACGCAAAGACCTTCCTCACCGACGCTGGCCTCGATGCCGACGCCATCGCCTCCCATGTGGATGGCGCGTTCGGCAGCGCGTTTGTCCGGGCCACCAAACGCGCGCACGGAGCTTGATGTCTGCGCCGGTGCGGCTCTTGTGCCTCTGCGTGGCGAACTCCGCCCGTAGTCAAATGGCCGAGGGGTTGGCGCGCCACCTCTTCGGCGCCCGCGCCATCGTCCAGAGCGCTGGAAGCGCGCCAACACGCGTCAACCCGCACGCGATCGCGGCACTGGGAGAACTCGGCATCGACGCGACCGGGCAGTCGTCCAAGCTCGTGGACGACATCCCGGCCGATTCCATCGACATCGTGATCACGTTGTGCGCCGAAGAGGTGTGTCCCGTCTATCCGGGCCGCGTCGAGCGACTGCACTGGCCTCACCCTGATCCCGTCGGCGCGCCGCCCGACCGGGCGTTGCAGCGGTTCCGCGACGTCCGCGACATGCTGCGCGCCCGACTCGAAGCGTTTGGGAAAGAGAGGGGACTGCTGCAGGACCCGCAGTAGGACGCGCTGATTTTGAGCGCGTCAACATGCAGGGCGCGCGTAATCGGCGCACTCAACTTCAGTGCGCTCTACGTGGCGCGCCGGATACAATCGCCAGATGCCGCCTCGTGTGAGATTTGCGCCGTCGCCCACTGGTTACCTGCACGTTGGCGGGGCAAGGACGGCGCTGTTCAATTGGTTGTACGCGCGCCGGCACGGCGGCACATTCATCCTTCGGATCGAAGACACCGATGTCGCGCGCTCCTCTGACGACATGGTCAGCGGAATCCTCAGCAGCCTGACGTGGTTGGGTTTGACGTGGGACGAAGGGCCCGGCGTCGGTGGCCCGCACGGCCCGTACTTCCAAACCGAACGGCTCGACAAATACCGGGCGGCCGCAGACCGGCTGGTGGCTTCAGGCCACGCGTACTTCTGCTATTGCCGCCCGGCCGACCTCAAGGCCAAACGTGATGCCGCAGAGGCCGCAGGATCCGCATGGAGCTACGACCGGACGTGCAAGGCACTGTCCGTGGAAGACATCGCCGCGCGGGAAGCGGCTGGGACGCCCAGGGCTGTTCGCTTTCTTGTCCCGGCCGGCACCACATCGTTCACCGATCTCGTCCGTGGTCACATCGAGTTCGCGCGCGAACACATCGACGATTTCGTGATCATCCGCTCCGACGGCTTCCCGACCTACCACCTCTCGGTCGTGGTCGACGACGTGGAAATGGAAATTACGCAGGTGGTGCGAGGCGACGATCACATCTCGAACACCCCCAAACAGGTCCTGCTCTACGAAGCCCTTGGCGCACCGGTCCCGGAGTTCGCGCACGTTCCGCTGATTCTCGGTCCTGACAAGAAGCGCTTGAGCAAGCGGCACGGCGCCACCGCGGTCGGCGACTACGAGACGCAGGGGTACCTGCCGGAGGCGATGATTAATTTCCTCGCGCTCCTCGGCTGGTCCCCAGGAGGCAATCAGGAACTCTACAGTCGCGACGAGCTGATCGAGCGTTTCACGCTCGACGGCATCAGCGGCGGCAACGCCGTGTTCAACACCGAGAAACTCGACTGGTTCAACCAGCAGCACATCATCCGATTGTCGAATGACGATGTGCTGCATCGACTGCAGACGGAGCTCCGCCTCGCCGGACAGTGGCGCGACACGTTGCTCAACACCGAGTTCGAATGGGTCAGTCGGGTGCTGGATCTGCTGAAGCCGCGTGCACGCAAGCTCGCAGACCTGATCGCGCCCCTGCGGGCGTTCCTGCTCGACGACGTGGTGTACGACGAGGCGGCGGTCGCCAAACATCTTTCGGGCCCCGACGTGCGTGAGCGTCTGCTCGCGTGGGCGGCGGTCGTGGCTGAGCTGCCCTCCCTGGAACCCGCAGCGACAGAGGCGGCCTTGCGATCAGTCGCCGAGGCTCGAGGCATCAAGGCGGGCATTCTGATTCACGGCACACGCGTCGCGGTGACGGGGCAGGCGGTGAGTCCGGGCCTGTTCGAAGTGCTGGAGCTGGTCGGGAAAGAACGCGTCGTCGCGCGTCTTACCAGCGCAGCGAACGGCGTCCCCGCCAGATAGGGCCTTCTTCGACGAACTGCGACTCCGGGTTGCGCGTGGTGTCGCGCATCGCCGCGAGTGTCTCTTCGAAGAGCACCAGGTCTTCATCGGCGCACTCGAAGTACGCAATGAAGTCCCACTCTCCGTCGAGGCCTTCGCCGTTCGGGTTGTAGAACACACGCCGGAAGATCTTCGGTGCGGCGGTCCGGCCAAGCTCGGCGTGGCCGGCGACCGGGCATCCGCTCCGCCGGTCGTGATGGGGATAAAAGTATTGGTGCCGTTCCATCGGCGGCATCGCCCACCACTCGGCAGACTTTCGAATGGGCACAATGATCGCGTTCTGCGCCGTTCGCCCGGAGGTGCGTGCCTTGGCTTGTGTGTACGCCCAGGCATACATCTCGACACTGGTGTACTGCGGCACACGCACGGCGCCGGACAGCGTCGTGATCTGCGCGAGGTCACCTACACGTCGCCGCAGTTCCTTCTCCGCATCGTTGAGGCTCGGCCGGTACTTCGAGGTGACCTGAGTCACGTGTGTTGTCACAGGGAGGGTCGCCGAGGCGGCTGCGTCCACACCAAATCCATTGATCGACAGGAACTCGATCATCTCGTGTGTAGGCGAGATTGGCGCCGAGCTGTGGACCGTCGAGACACGAGAACGTCATGTTCAGTAAGCTGCTATCGGTTCCGATACTCCATGGCTGCCACTCGAATCGCCCGTCTCCCCCGTTCCGGTGTGCAATCGAGTGCAACAGCGCGCAGTTCTACACCGGCGGACGTCTTTGAAACCGGGCGCCGGTATCTGATGAAGGCTGACCCGAGGCTTGGAGAGGTGATCCGGCAGACGGGGCGCCGACGGCCGAATTTTGAGCGGCGGGACCCGTTTGATGCGCTCGTGCGGGCTGTCATCTCCCAACAGTTGTCGACCAAGGCGGCCGACACCATCCGGGGTCGAGTGTTGGCCCTGATGCCTCGTTTGTCGCCCGAGGCGCTGCTGGCGCTGCCGGTGGCCGACCTTCGTGCGGCTGGTTTGAGCGGACAGAAGGTCGCGTATCTGCGGGACTTGTCCGAACGGGTCGCCGATGGGCGACTCGATCTGCACTCGCTGCGGGACCTCACCGATGAGGAGGTCATTGAGGTGATCGTCGCGGTCAAGGGCTTCGGCCGCTGGACGGCCCAGATGTTCCTGATGTTCTGCCTCCATCGGCCTGACGTCCTGCCGACGGGTGACCTTGGCATCGTCAAAGGCTTCCAGCAGGTGCTGGCCATGAAACGCCGCCCATCCATCCGGACAATGGAACGGGCCGCGAAGGCGTGGCAGCCGTACCGGTCGATCGCCTGCTGGTATCTCTGGCGCGCCCAGGAATAAGGCAACGCCACCCCATCGCCGGACGTATCCCACTGCCAGATGCTGCTGAGACGCCTGCTGCTGATCGCTTTTTTGCTCTCCTTGGTCGCGGCGGCTCTGGCGGTGTGGACCGTGGACCGCGTCCGGGCCAGGGATCGGGCGCTGGCCATTGAGTGGATGGCCGCGTCCTTCCAGACCGATTTGATTCGCGCGCGCTGTGAAGCGAACCCGAAGTGGTTCCTGGCGGGCCCGCGCGAAAACGCGCCGAGCGCGGAGTTGCTCGCCGATCCGGATGCCGATGTTCTGGCGCCGCGCCCGGATGCCTCAGCACGGCCAGTCGAATTTTTTGCCTACGACGCCGAACACATCGGGCAGAGCACCGCCGCTCCGCGGATTCCGGCGTCGATGCGCGCGGCACTTCGCACCGGCGCGCTCACCGTCACTGAATCGTTCTCCACCGAAGTCGGAACCGGTACGCAGACGGTGCTCGCGACCCGCTGGGAAGGTCCGTGCGCATTCCTGATGTTCCGCATGCATCCGGCCGCCGGACAGTTTCAACAGCGCGCACGCCTTTTTGGCGGGTTCACACTTGTGGCCTTTGTCGGGATGATGCTGGTGGCGTGGCCGGTGGAACGTCGCGTGCGGCGGATAGGCGGCCAGATGCGCGCCTCGGCTCGCACGGAATACCGCGAGCCCGCGGCCGTGAGCGGGCGCGACGAATTGAGCCAGCTCGGCTTTGCATTCAACGAGGCGGCCCTCGACATCAATCGCCTGCACACGGACTTCCGCGATCGCGACGCCGACTCGCGCCGCTTCCTGTCCTACATCACGGCTGATACCGAAGCCCTGCTTCAATCCGCGCTGACGTCGGCTGACGCGTCGCGCATTGTTGCGGAAGCGCTTCGTCTCAGCAACGTCGTGGTCGGCGCGCAGCTTCGTGATGCCGCGCCTCGGGCGACGACGCGCGTCGATGTGGGCGGGGTGGTCACCACCGTGGCGCGTGAGTTTGAACACCTGGCGGCCTCACGTAAGGTCACGATCGATCTGCAGCGACTCGATCCCGGCGTCATGCTGCACGGTGAGCCGCTGCTGCTCGCGCAAGCGCTGCGCAACGTGATGGTGTTGGCGTTGGAGCGGGAGCCGGGTGGTGGCCGCATCACGGTGGATGTACGAAAAGGGACGGGGGAGAGCTTCTCGCTTCGCGTGGCGGACACCGGCCCGAACCTCACGGATCCCGAGGTGCGCAAGTTGAACGCCGTGCGACGGTTCCGCGGTGACGAGGGGCGTGGCGCCGACCTCCGCGGAGACATCGGACTCGGCCTCGCGGTCGTCCACGAGGTGTGCCATCGCTACCACCTCCAGCTGACCTTCCAGCGTCCGGTGACGGGCGGCCTCGAAGTCGAGATCGCAACGACCTGATTGGTCTTTGGAGCACAAGGGCTTCAGCCCTTGTGTCTGTCCCAGGGGCTGAAGCCCCTGGGCTCCGGTGATGACGACACGCCCGGATGAGGCGTAGCCTAGGACCATGGCACACGACTGGCTGACCAGGGAGAGTGAACGATGGGCTGCGGAGGGGCTGATCACCCCGGAACAGCGCCGGGCAATTCTTGACCGGTACCCGCAAGGTGACACCCTGTTCGGTGGCGCCACGCTGGCGTGGCTCGCGTGGCTGGTGGCCGGCTTCGGCCTCATCCTTCTGGTGGCGTGGAACTGGGAAGGGTTGTCCCATGCCGCGAAGATTGGCGGCACGGCGGCGTTGACGCTTTGTGCATACGGCGCGGCGGCATGGTCGGCACGCGCGAATCGTGCCGGTCGAGCTGAGTTGCTGGCGTTTGCCGGCACCCTGCTGGCCGGCGCCTTCATCGCGGCGATCACCGACATGTGGCACGTCGGCGATACGCAGACGTGGCCCCTTCTGGCGTGGGCTGTTGTGATTGCGCTCACGGCCGCGGTCATGAAGTCGCCGACGACGGTGGCACTTGGTGCGTCCGTGTTGTTGTTCTGGGTGTTGACCGACACAGGGCGCGCACCGGCGTCCTGGGCATTTCTCGTGGTGTTTGTGGTACTCGCGGTCGCCTTGGAACGACGCACTCATTGGCTGGCAGCGGGTTCACTGAGTGTTGCGTTCGGTGGGTTCGTGACACTCACAGCGATGGAGTTGTGGCGCACACCCTCCGCTGCACCGGCGGCATTTTTGCTCGCGGTGGGCGCCGCGCTTGACGGGTGGTCGCATCGCGCGACCGGTCGCCCCGCGTTCGCCCGCACGACACCCGCGCTCGCGTTCACGATCGCCGGCTTTGCGTTCCTCACAATCGAGTCGCTGACTCGTTCGACGCTCGGGCTGTGGATGTCAGACGTCGCCACGATGGGCCCGGCCATTGTGTTGCTGGTTGCCTTGATTGCCGTCGCCGTGTGGACGCCTGGCGTCACCCGCGCGAGAGTGACCGGGTTGGTGGCGCTCGCGTGGACCGCCATGTGGGCCACGACCGGCGCGATGACCGAAATGCCCGTGCCGCTGGCCTGGGTGTGGCTGATTGTTGCCAGTGCTGGTCTTGTCGGTGTTGCGATTTCGGCCATTCGTGAGTCAGCAACTATCCAGAGTCGTGCAGTGTTGCTCGCAGGAATCGCGTCGATTATCACGCTGGTGCTGGTGCATGTGACATCCGGCCCCAACAGATTCGGCCGGTCCGCGCTGGTCTTACTGGCTTCGGCCGTTGCGCTGTGGTGGAGTGTGAGGACCGACAAGATACACCATGGGGAACATGAGGTTCCATGAGGGTGTCTTGAGGAGCGGGGTTGAGCGCCCGGCAAAGCCGGGCGCAGTGAAGGGAGGGCGAGGTCAGAAACGAAAGCACCAAGGAGAGCGTAGGGCGCGCTGGGTTTCGGCGCGCCAAAGCCACGGTGCTTTCGTTTTTGACCTCGCCCTCCCCTCACCGTGCCGCGATGCGGCACTCAACCCCTCGTCTCCGTGCCTCCGCGTCTCCCTGTGAAAACTTAGTGCCGGTATCTTGTTTATGCACTCAAACTCTCGTCGTTCGTTCATCAAGTCCTCTCTTGCGTTCGGTGCAGTGACGGCGATCGCGCCTCGTGTACTCCGTGCCGTTGACGAGTTCGACTTCGTCGTCATTGGCGCCGGCTCCAGTGGATGCGTGATTGCGAATCGGCTGTCGGCTGATCCGCAGACGCGCGTCTTGTTGTTGGAAGCAGGCGGACCCGATGTGCATCCGTTGATTCCGGTGATTGGGCAGTGGACGACGTTGTCGGGATCGGAGGTGGACTGGAAGTACGCGACCGAGCCTGAGCCGGGGCTTGGGGGGCGCACGATTCCGTGGCCGCGCGGCAAGACATATGGTGGATCGAGTGCGATCAGCGCAGCGGCGTATGTGCGTGGGCACCAGAGCGACTTCGACGGGTGGGCGCAGGAATGTGGTCCGACCTGGTCGTATCGCGACGTGTTGCCGTGGTTTCGCAAGTCGGAGGACAACACACGGGGGCTGTCTGACTATCACGGTGTCGGTGGGCCGATGGCGGTGGCCGACACGACCGATCCGCACGCGGGTCACGAGGCGTTTCTTGAAGGTGTCCGAGATCTCGGCTTCGCCGCCGATCCGCAGTGGAATTTCAACGGCGCCCAGCAGGAGCATGGCGCCGGGTACTACCAGAAGAACCTGAAGGACGGACGTCGGCACTCCGCTGCGGATGGATTCCTGAAACCAATCATGAATCGCCCGAACTTGACGGTTCGGCCGTGGAGTCAGGTCAAGCGCCTGCTCTTCACCGGTATGCGCGTGACGGGCGTCGAGTACATCCGCCAGTCGATCGTCGAGCGTGTCACTGTGACCCGGGAGGTCATCGTCTCGGCCGGTGCCATCGAGTCCCCGAAGATCCTGATGGTGTCAGGCCTTGGCCCGGCCGATCATCTGCGCGAGCACAACATCCCTGTGGTTCTTGATCTCCCAGGCGTAGGTGCCAACCTGCATGATCATCCGCGGATCGGGTTCCGGTGGGCGGGGCTGACGACGCTACCGGGGTCGGCGGTGTCGGCCGGGTTGTTTGCGAGTTCAGGCATCAATCGGGGTGCGCCGGATCTGCAGTTTTATGTGGGTCGCGGCCTCAGTGCGCCGGACCCGGCGATTGCGTTCTCCGTTGTCGTGGCGCGGCCGCACAGCCGGGGGCGGCTGCGACTGCGCTCGGCCGATCCGCTGGCGCCGCCGGCGATTCATGCCGGGTACTTCGCCGATGCGCGGGATATGGACGTGGCCGTCGAAGGCGTGCGCCTGGCGCGAGCGATCGCGCATACGAAGGGGTACGAGCGGCTTCGGGGTGCGGCTGAGAGCCCGCCCGCCACGGAGGTTTCGCTGGATCAGGTGCGCGCGTTCATCCGGCGCACAGCCTCCACCATCTATCACCCTGGCGGCACGTGCCGGATGGGTCGGGGCCGCGATGCGGTCGTGGACCCGACGCTCCGGGTGCGCGGCGTCGAGGGCCTGCGGGTCGCGGACGCGTCGGTCATGCCGACCGTGGTGAACAGCCAGACCCACGCGGCCTGCGTGATGATCGGCGAACGCGCGGCGGATTTCGCCCTCGACTGACGGCACGCCCCGGGTGCCCCCGGTGGGGCCGGGCTTGCCCGGCCGGGCGCTGACCTGTTACCTTACAAAGGTTCTCCGGTCGCGACCTGACCCGTGCTGGGACGTCGTTCAACGGTAGGACAGCAGACTCTGACTCTGCTTATTGGGGTTCGAATCCCTGCGTCCCAGCCAATTTTTCCAATGTCTTCCGTCTGTTTCCGCTGTTTTCCAGAGGTGGCGGGTTCTTGCTTCAACGTGTTGTTTGCCGACGCCGAGGAACAGTTCAAGGGCGCCGGGCGCGACAGCGACTGATGTTTGCGCCTTCGTCGAAGAATCGCCTGACCGCGCACGACCTCGGGCGGTTCCCGGCGGACTCACTCTTCGACCGCATCGCCCGCGCTGTCTGCCGGGCTGGTTGCCTCCCGCGCAAGGAGCTGTATGAGGCGTGGGAAGCGGCACGCCGCACGCGCCGCCATTTCAGAGGCGGCCGGGTCGTCGACCTTGGCGGGGGCCACGGCCTGTTGGGCCATCTGATGCTGTTGCTCGACGACTCCTCACCGTCAGTGCTCGTAGTCGACCCTGCCGTGCCTGCCTCCGCGGCGACCCTCCAGGCGGCGCTGCTGGAAGACTGGCCGCGTCTTCAGGGCCGCGTCACCTACACCGCTGCGCCAGTCACAGACGTCACCCTCGCGGCCGACGATGTGGTGGTGTCGTGTCATGGATGCGGCGCTCTGACGGATCTGGTGTTGATGGCTGCGGCCGCCGTCCGCGCCCGCGTGGCGGTGTTGCCGTGTTGTCATGATGCCGAGACCTGTGACCCCGGAGCGCTCGAAGGCTGGATGGATCTGGCTCTCGCCGTCGACACGATGCGGGCCGTCCGGCTCGAGGCGCAGGGATATCACGTGCGCACGCAGACGATTCCCGCCGGGATCACCCCCAAGAACAGACTGCTGATCGCGACGCCGCGCTGATCGCTACTTGTTCACTTCATCCCAGATCCGGTGCTGGTGTGTCTCCACCAGCAGCAGCGAGCCGATGACGAAGGTGATGGCGGCAACGCCGATCGGATAGTAGAGTCCCGCGTAGATGTTGCCGGTGGCGGAGATCACGTAGAGACCAATCAGGGGCAACAGGCCGCCGAACACGCCGTTGCCGATGTGGTACGGCAACGAGAGTGCGGTGTACCGGATCTTCGCCGGGAACGCTTCGACCAGGTAGGCGGCGATCGGACCGTACACCATCGCCACAAACACGAGCTGGATGAACACCAGCCCTACCAGCATCCACGCGGCCGGCTCTGCGGCCAGTGCGCCGATGCCGGTGAATGTCAGCACTTCCTTTGCCGGTTGCAGCGCCCCCTCCACCATCGCCAACGGCGTGAGACTGATGGCGCCGGTCACGGGGTTCTGTTGTGAGACCGCAGTGACGACGCCGGAGCCGGCAGCCGATTGCATCGCGTGATAGATCGGCAAGTACGAGATCGTGGCGAGGAGGCAGCCGGCCATCATGAGGCGTTTGCGTCCCCATCGATCCGACAGGGCCCCCATCAGAATGAACAGCGGCATCCCCAGCAACAGCGCCGTTGCGATGATGTAGTTCGCGGATGTGGGGTGTACCTTCAGGATGGTCTGCAGGTAGAAGAGCGCATAAAACTGGCCTGTGTACCAGATGACGCCCTGGCCGGCCGTCGCACCGAACAACGAGATGAGCACCCGGCGCAGGTTGTGCCACTCGGTGAAGGCTTCCTTGAGTGGCTTCGCCGACGTCATGCCGGTGGACTTGATATGCGTGAAGATCGGCGACTCCTGCATGCGCAAGCGGATGTAGAGCGAGATGCCGACCAGCACAATCGAGATCAGGAACGGCACACGCCAGCCCCATTCGCGAAACGCTTCGGCGCCAACGGCGTTCTGCACGACAAGAATGACGACCAGGGAAACGAACAGGCCGAGCGTGGCGGTGATTTGGATGAAGCTGGTGTAAAAGCCGCGTCGATTGTCGGGCACGTGTTCGGCGACATACACGGCCGCTCCTCCGTATTCGCCACCCAACGCGAGTCCCTGCAGGACACGGATGATCAACAGAGCAATCGGGGCCGCGATGCCAATCGTGGCGTACGTCGGGAGGATGCCGACCACCGCGGTGGCGGCGCCCATGATGATCAGTGTGACCAGGAACGCGTACTTCCGTCCCACCAGATCGCCGATGCGACCGAATGCGAGTGCGCCGAACGGACGCACCACGAAGCCGACGGCAAAGGTGGAGAGATAGGCGATGAGGGCCCAGGTGTCGTCGCCGCTGGGATAAAAGAGCGGAGCGATGATCGTGGCGAGACTCCCGAAGATGTAGAAGTCGTACCACTCGATCATGGTGCCGACCGCTGAGGCGGCGATGACTTTCCGGATTTCGGCGGGTGAGTGTTGGGTCACGGCCAGTAAGCGTAGATCGGACAATGGCGATCCGGGGTAGGATTCCGCCACCCCTGAGGTGCCCATGTCAAGAATGCCCAGACTGATCCGTCCCGTGCTCGTGTTGTGTGCGTTGCTCACCGTGTTTGCCCTGCTGCCCGAGGCGCAGTCCAGGCAGGAGAACGACAAGGCTGTTACGGAGGCCAACCGGACGCGTGGGCTCCCCCTCATCACGTCGCGCACGATGGAATTCACGACCTCCGAGGGCACCTGGCTGTCACTGGACCTGTCTCCGGATGGCCGCACGCTGGTGTTCGAGCTGCTGGGCGACCTCTACACGTTGCCTGTCACTGGCGGGGAAGCGACACGCATCACCAGTGGCCAGGGCTACGACATGCAGCCCGCGTTTTCGCCCGACGGCACACGCATCGTCTTCATCAGCGACCGGAACGGATCCGAGAACGTGTGGATTGCCAATGCCGATGGCACCCGGGCGCGGGCGGTGACGACGACGGAGCGGGAGAGTTACATGTCGCCGACATGGACGCCCGACGGCGACTACGTCATCGCGGCAAAGGGCGCGCAGTTGTGGATGTATCACGAGAGCGGCGGGTCGGGCCTGCAGATGACCGGTCTTGCGCCGGTCGCGATTCCCGGTGGGCCGACGACACCAACGGCGCCGGCGTTGCTCGGACCGGAGTTCGCCCGCGACGCACGGTATCTCTGGGTGAATGTGCGCGGCGCCGTGCCCACGGGGTTCGCAACGCGTCATGTGGACCCGGCAGATCCGGATTTTGATCCGCACACCGACAACCGGAGTTCGGCCAGGGTGGTCGGGCCGCTGCAGATTGCCCTGCTCGATCGTGAAACGGGCCGGCTTCATACGCGCACGCACGAACATGAGGGCGCATTCCGGCCGACGGCCAGCCCTGATGGTCGCTGGTTGATGTACTCGACCAGGTTCGACGCCAGGCAAGCCCTGAAGTTGCTCGATCTGAACACCGGCGAAGATCGGTGGCTCAAGATGGACGTGCAGCGCGATGACACGGAAGGTGGGGGCGCGCGTGATCGCGATGTGTATCCCGCCTCTGCGTTCACGCCGGATTCCTCGGCCGTCATCACCAGCTACGGCGGCAAGATCTGGCGCGTGGCAGTGCCGTCAGGCGAAGCCACGGAGATTCCCTTCACCGCCAGAGTGGAGCAGCAACTCGGACCGTTGGTGAAGTTCGACTATCCCATTGACGATGAGAAGCTCACGGTGTCGCAGATTCGCGGCGCGAGGCCGTCACCGGATGGACAACGCGTCGTGTTCACGGCGCTTGACCGTCTCTATATCGCCGACCTTCCGCAGGGACGAGGTACGCGAAAAGAGAAGCCGGCGGCCCCGGCCGCTGGTGCCGCCGCTGCTGCGACCGCCGAGCCTGCACAGCCGGTGTACCCCGTGATTCAGAACGCGCGCCGGATGACCACGGGATCGGACGTGGAGCATGCGCCCGTCTGGTCGCCTGATGGGCAGTACATTGCCTACGTCACCTGGAATGACGACACGGGAGGCGATATCTATCGCCTGCGCGCCGATGGAACCGGCCAGCCGCAGAAGCTCACGCCGGTGTCCGCGTTTTTCGACAAGATCACCTACTCGCGCGATGGCACACGACTGATTGCCGTCCGCGGGTCGAAGATGCATCGCCTGCGGACGCTCGAGGACTTTGGCAACCACGGCGGTTCGGCGGAGCTTGAGTACGTGTGGTTGCCGGCTGCCGGTGGCGCACCAACCCAAATTGCCTGGGTGGCGAGCGGGGCGACGCAGCAGGGTCGCAATGCCCCTCACGTCGGACCTGACCCGGAGCGCATCTACGTGTGGGCCGGCTCCGACGGCATTCTGTCGGTGCGGTTCGATGGCACGGACTTCAAACCCGTCGTTAAAGTCACGGCCCCGTCGGCGCCGGGAGGGGGCGGCGGCACGCCGGACGAAGTGGTGTTGTCGCCGGATGGCAAACGCGCGCTCGTGCGAGCCAATCGCAATGTGTACATGGTGACGGTGCCTCCGGTCGGCGGCACCGTGCCCACTGTCTCTGCGGCCACGCCATCCTCAGTGCCGACGTGGAGGCTCACGAAGATCGGCGGGGACTTCGTTGGGTGGACCGACGACAGCCGTGCGGCGTTTTATTCGATGGGCCGCAGCTTCTTCCTGCACGACCTCGCGCTCGCCGCCGAAGTGGACGCCACCAACCGCGCCACGGCAGAAGCCGAAGCTGAACGCACCGCCGCACCCACGCCACCCACGCCACCTACACCACCCACCCCGAAACCCCCGACCTATGAGTACGAGCCTCACCGCGTGGACGTGGAGATCGTCGTCGACAAGGACAAGCCCGCCGGCGTGATCGCGTTGCGCAACGCGCGCCTGATCACGATGAAGGGTGACGAGGTGATTCAGCGCGGCGATGTGGTGATCACCAACAACCGGATCACCGCGATTGGTCCGTCAGGACGGGTGACGATTCCCTCAGGTGCAACGGTGCGGGACCTGCGTGGCAAGACGATCATGCCCGGTCTCGTGGATATCCATGCCCACACCTGGGTGGCATGGGGCGTCCACCGCGCGCAGGTCTCACAGTTCCTCGCGCAGTTGGCGTACGGCGTGACGACGCAACGGGATCCGCAGACGTCTTCGGAAGATGCGCTGACGTATCAGGACCTGATGGACACGGGGCAGTTGATTGGTCCGCGCCTGTATTCCACCGGCCCTGGCATCTTTGGCGCCGACAACATCCGCAGTCTGGAAGATGCGCGTGACGTGTTGCGCCGGTACTCGGACCACTACAACACCAAGACCATCAAGCAATACCTTGTCGGAGATCGCAAGGTGCGCCAGTGGGTGATCATGGCGGCGAAGGAGCTCGGGCTCACACCCACCACGGAAGGTGGCGCCAACTTCACGATGAACCTGACGTTGATGCAGGACGGCTACGCGGGGCTGGAGCACAATCTTCCCATCAGCCCGTTCTTCAACGATGTGGTCACGCTTGGTGCGCAGAGCGGTCTGACGTACACACCGACGCTCATTGTCAGCTACGGTGGTCCGTCAGGGCTGCAGTACTACCTGACGCGCACGGATGTGGACCAGGAGGCGAAGCTCCGGTTCTTCACGCCGCACGATGAACTCGACAAGTGGAAACGCACGAGTTTCCAGCGCACTGACCAGCACGTGTATCCGTTGCATGCCCAGCAGCTCACGAAGTGGGTGGAAGGGGGCGGCAAGGTCGGCCTTGGGTCTCACGGTGAAGTGCAGGGGCTGGGCACGCACTGGGAACTGTGGATGATGGCGTCGGGCGGCATGAGTCCGATGCACGCGCTGCGGTCGGCGACGATCGATGGTGCGGATGCCATCGGCCTCGGCAAGGATCTGGGCTCACTGGAAGTCGGGAAACTGGCCGACCTGATCGTGCTCGATGCCAATCCGCTCGACGACCTCAAGAATACTGCGGCGATTTCGCAGGTGATGAAAAACGGCCGGCTGTATGTCGCGGCAACGCTGACGGAGACCTGGCCGCGGCAGAAGCCGCTCGATCCGCAATGGTGGTGGAAGGTGGAACCGCCCGCCGTCATGCGCGGCGGGCGGTAACGCCCTACATCGTCTGCAGGCGCGCGAGGTTGGCCCGGGCTTCGAGTGTGGCCCGGTCAGCCTCGAGCGTCGCGTCGAGCTCTGGCTTTGATGCGCGGATCGCTGACGCCAGCTTCTGCTTCTCGTTCAGCACCCGGTGCTTGAGCAACATGAACGGCACCTCGGTGTTCTTCGCCGCGTAGGCCGTCGCCACGAAGTCTTCCGCGTTCGTGAAGCCGTCAGCCGCCTTCTGCGGGTCCGTGCCCCACGTCAGCAGCGGCTTGACGTGCTCCTGAACGGGCTCAGCGGTTGCCGCGAGCGTTGACTTCGTCTCGCGCGCCACTGGGCGTGCCGGAGTGCAGGCCGCCGTTGTGGCCTCCGGAGTTGCGGCCTCAACCTGCGCCTGTGGCGCGTCAACCGGCATGGCCGGCATGTGAGGCGCCACCATCACGCCGAGCCAGAACGCGCCCAACACCGCCGCCGCGATTCCCGATTTGGTCATTACTGTCATCACTCACCTCCACGGCCAGGGTGAGTGTAAGAATCGTGACCAAGTCTGGATCTGGATGTAAGTCGCTATTTATCAATTAGTTACAGTATTGAGCTGCGCCTGGTGAAACCGGTCGACGGCCCGCCACCGTGCAAGAACTACCGGCTCCAGCCGGGCTTCAGCCCGGCGTGAGCGGGAGGTGCGCAAGCAGCAGGTCGATCACCACCTGCGGAGACTCCGAGTGGATCCAGTGGGTACCCTCGCGCCGGTGCAGATGGACGTGCACGTCAGCCAGGGACTCCACCCTCAGCGCTGCGGCGTCGGACATCGCACTGGACGTCGAGGCCCGCAGGAAATGCAGATCGTGGCCCGGAGCCCGGTCGGTGACGACGGACCAGAGGTCCGTGGTGAAGAAGTTGTGGAGCAACTGGTCCATGACATCAAAATCCAGCCGCCACACAAAGTGGTCCGACTCACGGATGAGGTTGGTGGACATCCAGACCGCCACCCCGCGGCTGTATCCACCGGCCGCAATGGCGTCGGTCGCCGATTCGCGCGACGGGAACGTCTCGGGCAGCGACCGAACCAACTCCAGCATCTGCCACGCACTGCCACCGGCAGCCTTGGTTTCCGGCGTCGAGTCGATCACCCAGACCTGGAGAGGTTCGGAACGCCGATGTTCAGCCATCGCGAGTGCGACCTTGCCGCCAAAGGAGTGGCCGAGCAGAACGTCCGGCGTGGGGCCCTGGTTCCGAAGCCAGTCGTCAATGTCTGCGGCGAAGCCACGTACACCGTCGCCGTGGGCGCCGGCACCGGAATCGCCGTGACGGGGCAGGTCCACCAGCCAGCAGGCGTACTCGGGTCTGGCAGACACAACCGCTTTGGCGATGGTCTGCCAGTTGCGGCCGCGCCCATAGATGCCGTGCAACATGACGAGGTGGCGGGAGGCGGTGTCCGCGCCGACGCGCGTGGTCGCGAGAGACATGGTCCAAGCGTACGCCAGACTGTTATCCTGATCGACCTATGGCGAAGCGTTATTGGCTGATGAAGTGTGAACCCGCCGCCTACACGATTGACGATCTCGAGCGGGACGGCGAGACCAGCTGGGAAGGTGTGCGGAACTACCAGGCCCGCAACTTCATGCGCGACGACATGCAGGTCGGCGACGAGGTGCTCTTTTACGCGTCGAACGCCGACCCGTCCGGCGTCACCGGACTGGCGCGTATCTCACGGGCCGGCTACCCCGACCAGTTCTCGTGGAAGAAGGGACACAAGTACTTCGATCCCGCGAGCTCGAAGGAGAAGCCCCTCTGGTTCATGGTCGACATCGCGTTCGAGAAGAACTTCCACGGCACGATTCCCCTGGAAACGCTGAAGTCGACGAAGGGCCTGGAGCAGATGAAGGTCATCCAGAAGGGCAGCCGCCTCTCCGTGCAGCCCGTCACCAAAGCCGAATACGACATCGTCGTCAAGCTCGCTTCGAAGATCCCACGCCCCTAGCGCACCGTGCCCCCAGCACCGAGCACCGCGCACGCACCGAGCACTGAGCACCGCGCACCCAGCACCGTCGTGCCCGTTCTGTGGGCTCTGACGGCGTGCCACCTGATCAACGACCTTCTGCAGTCGCTGCTGCCGGCGTTGTATCCCATGTTGAAGACGTCGTTCTCCCTCGACTTCTGGCAGATCGGCATGATCACGTTGACCAATCAGGTCACGTCGTCTCTGTTGCAGCCCTTTGTGGGTCTGTATACGGATAAGCGGCCCCGCCCCTATTCGCTACCGGTCGGGATGGGATTCACGTTGGTGGGGCTGGTGCTGCTTGCCACGGCGCAGGCCTATGCCGGCCTGTTGGTGGCGGCGGCGCTGGTGGGTATCGGATCGTCGATCTTCCATCCGGAGTCATCACGCATCGCGCGCCTGGCATCCGGTGGCCGACATGGGTTTGCGCAGTCGCTGTTTCAGACGGGCGGCAATCTCGGCACGTCACTTGGCCCCTTGATGGCGGCGTTTATCGTGTTGCCGAGAGGTCAGGGTGCAGTCGGGTGGTTCACGGTCGTCGCGCTGATCGGGATTGTCGTGCTCTGGCGCATCGGCCACTGGTACTGGACGGTCGGTATTGCCAGGCAACGCGCCGCGAAGCCTGTCTCAGCGCACGGCGCTCTGCCCAGGGCGAGAGTGCGCTGGCTCCTGGTGATTCTGCTCGGGCTGGTGTTCTCGAAGTACGTCTACATCTCGAGCTTCGTCAGCTACTTCATGTTCTTTCTGATCGAACGCTTCGGCGTATCGACCCAACAGGCGCAGTTTCACCTGTTTGCATTCCTCGGCGCTGTCGCCGCCGGCACGTTCATTGGTGGTCCGGTCGGTGACCGCTTTGGCCGACGACCCGTGATCCTCGGCTCGATCGTCGGCATCGTCCCGTTTGCGATCGCGCTGCCGTATTTGTCGCTTGGGTGGACGACGGTGTTGAGTATCGTGATTGGCCTGGTGCTCTCGTCCGCGTTTTCCGCCATCCTGGTGTACGCGCAGGAACTGGTGCCCACACGTGTGGGTCTGGTGTCGGGGCTGTTCTTCGGATTCGCGTTCGGTGTTGCCGGTACCGGTGCGGCGGTGCTTGGCTGGGCCGCCGATCACGTTGGGATCGTCACGGTCTTCCGGTGGTGCTCGTGGCTCCCGGTGCTGGGCCTGATTGCGTTGTGGTTGCCGGATATCCGGCCCCATCGCGATGTACGATGAGTTCTCCATGCGAGTCGCAATTGTGGGTGGCCCGGGTGTTGGCAAGAGCACCCTTGTGCGTCAGCTGGCCGACCTGTATCACCATGGGTCGTACGGCGAAGGTGAGAAGGGCGTCTGGGATCCACGGGTGCTGGCCGACATCGAAGCGGGCCGCAACCCTGTCGGGGTGACGCGCTACTTTGCCGAACTGTACGACGCGAACTACCGGGATGCCGCGACCCACGACCGCGACGACCGCGTGATCTTCTTCGAAGGCTCACGCCTGACCCTGGAAGCGCACATTGCCGAATACCCCGAGCGTTATCACGCTGCGCTGCGAGACGAGCTGCGGATCGGAGACCACTGGAATCCCGATTGCACGATCGTGCTGACGTCCAGCACCGACACCATCGAAAAACACATCCGCCTGCGGAGCCGGCCGCACGAAGAGGCGGAGCAGATGGTGGCCAGATTCAGGCTGATCGACGCCGAGTTCAGGCGTCTCGCTCCCGGGTATCCGAACAGCGTCGTCATCGACCGTGACGGCAAGGAATTCCACGACCGGGCCGGACTGGACGAGATCATCCGGCTGGCTGGGCTGCCTCCCTACCAGGAAGTTCCGTACCGCGTCATTGAACCCGCGTGAACCTTTTGTCGCCGATGCGCCGGATCGCGCGAACGCGACGCGCTGGTGCTCTTTTATCCGCAGGAACTCGTCGGAGGCAGGCGGGAAGCTGCTCATGAGCACGCGCGGCGCGCACTGGTGGATTCGACGAATCTGGTTCACATTCGCCTCAGTCTTTATGATTTGGCTGGTCTACAACGCGCAGGCGCACGGTGTGTCGCCGGAATTGCTCAGGTCGTCACCCACGCTGACGGTCACCGCTGAAGACATGATGACGATCTTTGTCCCGACGCCGGCGATGACGACGCCGGCGATGGCGTCGGAGGTCAGCGCTTTTGTCGGTGTGCCGGTGCTGATGCTCAGCGTCGCCGCAGTGGCGTGCTGGGTGCCGCCACGTCGCTGTGCGGCGGTTGATCCGGTTGTGTCTCTGCGAAACGAGTAGGGCGCGCTGCACTTGAGCAGGGCACGCAGTAGGGCGCGCTGGTTTGGAGCGTGCCAGCATTGGCCCGCTACAGTCCAGCGGGCCCTACGACGACGCCCCCGGGGCTCCTTTTCAGGCGCTCCATTTGGGCTGCGCCGCGTGCCCGCCCGCAAACCGGTGCAGGCTGAACGCGGGATCGGGCGCCGTGTCTCCGAGCACGGCGTCCGCCATCAGTTCGCCGATGGCCGGCCCCATCTTGAATCCGTGGCCGGACCCGCCTCCGACGATCCACACCTTCGATGAATCCGGGTGGGTGTCGATGATGAAGTCGGAGTCCGGCGTGGCTTCGTACTGACAGACTTCGCCGGAGAGCCACGGTGCGTCCGCGAGTCTGGGAAAACGGTGCGCCAGGTACTCGCGCACAGGATCAATGTCGTCGGGGGTGATGACGCGTGGATCGGTTGTGGGATCGATCGGCGGACCGGAGGTGTCGTCTGCGATCTTGAATCCGCGCTGGGCATCCGCCGGGAAGCCGTACATGACGGCGGCACCCAGTTCGAGCCAGACGGGCAGATGCGGAGACACAAACGACGCATCACCGGCCGGCGTGCCGAAGTAGTGCACCACTTGCCGCGTCGCCGTGATGCGTGGACCGATCACGCCTGGAAACAGGCTGCCAAGCCACGGACCACACGCATAGACGATGGCGTCGGCATCGAGGGTGGTGCCGTCGGCAAGGGTGACAACGTCGAGCCGGCGCGGCGGGGCGACCGGCGCCATTCGGCAGGTGCCGCCATCCGCGACAAAACGATCGACCACGGCGCCACACGCGCGTCGCGCCGAGAGCACCCCGGCGTCGGGCTCAAAGACGACCGACGTGATGCCCGAGAAGTTGATCTGGGGCCATCGGTCAGCCGCCTCGGCGGCCGGGAGCACCTCGACCGGCATTCCTTCATCCCGCAGGGCGTTGGCGGACTCCTGTCCGAATCGGTTGTCGGCACCACTCATCCAGAGCGCGCCGGTGGTCTCGAGACAGCCGTGGCCCCAGGCGGCCTGGTGTTCCCGCCACAGATGGAGGGCCCGGGCGGCCATCCGGGTGTAGATGCGGCGCGGGCCGTAGGTCGCCCTGATGATGCGGGTATCCCCGCCGGAGGAGGATCGGGCGTGGCCCGGTCCCCAGGCGTCAAGCAGGGTGACGTTGGCCCCCTGCTGTTGCAGGGTGAGGGCGGTCCACCCCCCAAATGCTCCGGCTCCAACAACGACGACCTTCGGGCGGACAGCCATGCGTGAGTAGAATAGTCGGATGGCTGCCCTGATTGAAGCGATTGAGATCAAGCGCAAGGCGTACTTCGAGTACGAAAACGCGCCCTACAACTGTCTGGAAGTCGAAGTCTCGAAGCCGACGGCCCGAGGCGGCCAGACGCTGGTGCGCGTGAAGATGCGCAACCTGCTGACGCGCGCGGTGTTTGATCGCACGTTCAAGGCGGGGGAGAAATTTGCGGAGCCCGACCTGGTCAAGGTCCCCGCGACGTTCCTGTACGCCGACGCCGACGGCTATCACTTCATGGATCAGGCCAACTTCGAAACGTTGACCCTCTCGGCCGACATGCTGGGTGACGATCGGTTCCTGCTCGTGGACAACCTCGAAGTGCAGGTGCAGAAGTACAACGGCAATCCGATTGCCGTGCAGTTCCCGGCGCATGTGGAACTGGCCGTGGCCTCATGCGAGGGTGCGGTCCGCGGCGACACCAGCAGCGGCAGCGTCACCAAACTCGCTGTGCTCGAAACCGGGATGGAACTGCGCGTCCCCCTCTTCATCAAAGAGGGCGAGAAGGTGAAAGTGCACACCGAGACGCGCGAGTTCGCCGGAAGAGCCTGACGCCCTACTTCACACCGAACATCGCGTCGTCGATGGCGACGTTGTGCTCGACGGTCTTGAGTTTGATGGTGACCGTCTGCATTGCGCTTGAGTTCACCACCGTGACCGGCACCTGGACGCCATCCACCGCGCGGTAGAGGCCCTATTGCTGTGACGTGTCCGACCCGCGAACCTGTTCGGTGAACCTGAGAACCTCGTCGTGGGGAACGGCCAGCTCCATCAGCGTCTGCCTGACCATCTCGACGCCGCCTTCCAGTTCCGGCCTCACGATATCGTTGACGCCGCGGGATCGCAGCAGGTGTCCAGCGGCCCACGATGACGCGCGAGCCACGATGTGCACCGCAGGCGCATGACGGTGAACGGCCTCAACCACCATCTGTGTCACGGTGTCGTCAGGCACCGTGATGACAACGACCCGCGCGTGCTTCAAATGGGCGTGCTGCAGAATCTCCGAGTCCGCCGCATCGCCATACAGCACCGGCACACCGAGGTCCCTGAGCTTTTCCAGGCGTTCTGGATCTGATTCCACCACAAGCCGCGGGGTGCCCATCTGCCCAAGCACCTCCGCCACGTGCCGTCCGACGCGACCACAACCGACGATGACGACATGGTCGCGAAGTCCTTCGGGAACCGGCGGCGCCACAGTGCCGTCCTGATTCACCCGTCGCCAGAGTTGCGGGAAGCCCTTGAGCCACTGCTCGAGTGGGGCGATGGTCCGGAACATCAGCGGGTTCACTGAAATCGACACGATGGCCGTGGCGAGAATCAGGGAATACTGCGTCGCGTCCAGCAACCCGAGCGCCACGCCGCTCTGGCCGACCACAAACGAGAACTCCCCGATCTGACTCAGGCCGGCCGCGACGACGAGTCCCGTGCGCGCCGGATACGGAAACGCGAAACTCACGATCGCACCGAAGACGTACTTGCCGACAATGACCAGCATCGAGAGCGCGAGGATCTGCGGCCAGTACCGCGCCATCTCGAACGGGTCCACCAGCATACCGACCGACACAAAAAACAGGACGGCGAATGCCTCCCGGAAGGGCAGCAATTCCGCAGCCACCTGATGACTGAGCGGTGACTCGCTGACGACGACGCCGGCGACGAACGCGCCCAGCGCGATCGACACCCCGAAAAACTCCGCCGATGCGAGTGCGGTGCCGAGTGCGATCGTGATGGCCGCCAGCACAAACAGTTCGCGTGATCGCGTGTGTGCGACGCGAATCAGAATCATCGGCACCAGCCGGTTGCCCACGACCAGCATCGCGACAACGAACACCGCAGCCTTCATCAGGGCAAACCCGGCCGTCGCCAGGCCCGCATCGTCTCCACCCGTGGCCAGGACGGGCAGCAGCACGAGGATCACAATTGTGGCGATGTCTTCAACGACGAGCCACCCGACAGCGGCCCGGCCGGCCGGGGTGTCGAGTTCAGCGCGGTCCATCAGGTTCTTCAGCAGTACGACGGTGCTTGCGACCGACAACGTCACGCCGAGCACCACGGCCGACCCCTGGTTCCAGCCCCAGAACCGCGCGAGCAGGTATCCGGCGCCGCCCCCGAGCGCCATGTGAATCAGCGACCCCGGAATCGCCGCATGCCGCACGCGCCACAGGTCCTTGAACGAGAAGTGGAGGCCGACGCCGAACATCAGCAGCACGACGCCGAACTCGGCGAACTGGTGGATGGCCTCGATGTCGCCGACCCAGAACGGGGATTGTGGGCTGATGGCCAACCCCGCCAGCATGTAGCCGACAATGGTGGGGATGCCGAGGCGACGGGCCAACAAACCTGCCGCCAGTGCGAGGCCGAGGGCGATGGCGATGTTGGTCAGCAGGGGCAGGTGCATCGGGGCGCTTCGATTATGCCGCAACCGAACACATCCCCGGACCGTCTGATAGGGTTGGTCAATCGATGCCGTGGGCCTGAGTGAGGACGTGATGACGAGGATCAAGTGGGGAACGGTGTCCGTGGTGCTGGCGCTGGCGGCCGGGTCGGTGCTGGCGGCAGGTGGCAGTACGCAGGGTGATCTGGACGCCTTTATGCAGAAAGTCATCGTGCGGCGCGATGACAACTGGAAGAAGTTTCAGCAGTATGTGCTTGATGAGCGCGAGCAGATCGAGTTAAGAGGCCCGGGGAAGCTCCCGATCTGGGGTGACCGGCGCGACTACACGTGGTACACACGCGACGGGTTCTTCGTGCGCAGCCCCGTGCGCGCAAACGGTGTGACGCTGGGCGAGGACGAGCGCCGGCGTTACGAGGACCGATTCCTGCAGACTGAAAAACGTCGTGATGCCCGTCTGCGCGCCAACGCGAAACCGGGAGAGGCACCGCCTGAGCGCGGGGCGGCGGTCGAGGCGGATGCGCCGGAAGACAGCCAGGGCTTGATCCGCCAGACGCGCGAACCCCAGTTCATCTCATCGGCGTATTTCCTCAAGTTCAAGTTCGAGGAGGGCAAATACGCGCTCGTGGGGCGAGAGACGATCGACGGCCGCGAGTTGCTGAAGGTCGAGCACTACCCGGCGATGTTGTTTTCGAAGGAGCAGAACTCGCGCCAGCACCGGCGCGACATGGACATTAAACGCAAGGAAGACAACTACGAAGCCGAACTCGAGAAGATGCTGAACAAGGTCTCGATCGTGACGTTGTGGATCGAGCCCGCGACACATCAGATCGTGAAATATGACTTCAACAACGTCAACCTCGACTTCCTCCCAGGGGCATGGCTGGTGCGTCTGACGGACGCTAAGGCCTCCATGACGATGCATCAGCCGTTCCCCGATGTCTGGCTGCCGAAGAACATCGAGATGTACTTCTCGATGATGATGGCCATTGGTGAATTCGACGTGCGGTACCGCATCACGTACGACAACTACAAACTGGCGACTGCCACCGCGAGGATCAAGTAAATGGTCGCCGCGCTGGTGTTTGTGCTCGCGGTCGTGTCGTCGCCGGCGTCCGCGCTGCAGGCACAGGGTGAGGTCATCGCCGAGATTCGCGTGCACGGCAACAACGTGACGCCGACCGAGGAGGTCCTGACGATTGCCGGTGTCACCACCGGAACGCCGTTTACGGTGTCGACCGTTCGCGACGTGGAGACGCGACTGCGGCGGAGCGGACGATTTGAGGACGTGCAGGTGTTGAAGCGGTTTGCGTCGATCTCGGACCCGACACAAATCACCATGGTCATCATCATCAACGATGGCGCTGCGCGCGTGGAGTTTGAGCGCCTGCCCGATGGCGAAGAGGTCGCGCGCGTCGTCCGTCGTGGATGGACCGACAGCCTCATGTATCTGCCGATCCTCAACGGCGAAGATGGCCACGGCCTGACGTATGGCCTCACGACGTCGCTGGCCGACGTGTTTGGGGGGCGCAGCCGTGTGTCGGTGCCGTTGTCGTGGGGCGGCACCAAACGAGCCGCGGTGATTGCCGAGAAGAACTTCGCCGGCGGCCCGTTCTCCCGCCTCGAAGTCGGCGGGGCGGTCCAACGCAAGAAGAACCCCGCGTTTGAGATCAACGACGATCGCAAGAAGGCGTGGGTGCGGGCGGAACGCGCTGCGGGCTCCCTGCGAGTGGGGGCCACGGCCGCGTGGGATGCTGTTGAGTTTGACGCCCTCTCCGATCAGTTCGGGACGTTCGGCGCCGACGTGGCGTTTGATACGCGCCTCGATCCCGGCTATCCGCGCAACGCCGTCTGGTTGTCGGCTTCCTACGACCTGCTCGCGTTCAAGGAAGGACACCGGATCAACCGCACACGGCTGGATGGTCGCGGTTACCTGGGGCTGATTCGCGAATCGGTGCTTGCCGTGCGCGTCACCCGCGAAGGTGCGGACGGCGCCCTGCCCCGGTACCTGCAGCCGTTGCTCGGCGGGTGGTCGAGCCTGCGCGGGTTTGAGGCCGGCCGCTTCCACGGCGACATTGTCGTCACCGGCTCTGCCGAGTTGCTCGTACCGCTGACGTCACCAATGAGCGTGGGCAAACTCGGCGTCAGCGCCTTTGCCGATACAGGCGTCGCGTACGACCACGGCAGAAAGTTCAGCGATCAGACCCGGCACACGGGCGTCGGCGGCAGCCTCTGGTTCACTGCGACCGGGTTCAAACTGAGTTTCTCCGCCGCACACGCGCGCGGCGAAAAGACCCGCGTGAACTTCGGTGGCGGGTTCACTTTCTGATTGCGACGATCCCCGACCCCGTGCGGAAGTACATCCGTCCCTCGGAGATGGCTGGCGTCGCCATGGAGTAGGCGCCCAGCGGGTTTGTCGCCAGCAGTTCGTACGTGCGGCCTGCCTTCACCACAAACACATCGCCGTCTTCACTGCTGAAGTAGATCTTGCCGTCGGCGGCGACCAGAGACGACGTGAAGCCGGTGGTGCCGTCGCCAAGGCGCTGCTGGTAGACCTTCTCGCCAGACTCGGCGTCAAACACGCTGAACACGCCGTTGTTCTTCGATACATAGAGCAGGCCGTCATACAACACCGGCGAAATCATGTAGGCGCCCTCGCGCAGGTGGCTCCACGAGATGTGCTCGTTCGTGGTCGCGCCCGCAGCCAGCGAGATATCGCCCTTGGCCGTGTCCTTGATCGCAAACACCGGCTGGCCGGGGCCGTGTGCTGAAGTCAGGTAGACCAACCCGTCGCCGATCACCGGCACCGGCACGGGAATGTCACCGCCCACGCTGTTGAGTTTCCAGATCTCCGCGCCCGTCTCAAAATCGTAGGCGCCCATGTGGCGCCAGCCGTTGACGATGACCTGTGTCCGGCCACCCACGCGATGAATCGCCGGTGTGCTCCACGTCGGCACATCCTGCCGCGGCGTCCGCCACAACTCCTTGCCCGTCTGGAGATCAAACGCGGCAATAAACGAGTCCTTCTGCACATCCGCCTGCAGGATGACCCGGCCTTGGTGGATCACCGGCGAGGTCGCAAACCCCCACTGCGCCTGCGGCGCCATGAAGTAGCCGGAGTCCAGGACGCCGAATTCCTTCCTCCACTTCAGGGTGCCCTGCATGTCGAATGCGAAGAGCCCTTCCGAACCCAGCATCGCGACAAGATGGGTGCCGTCAGTCGCCAGCGTCGAGTTGGCGTGTGTGGCCTTGGTGTGACGTTTGATGATCGGCACGCCCTTGTGAATCACCCGGTCGAACATCATCGTCCCGTCGCGTTTGTCGAGGCAGACAAGACGCCACGTGTGTTCAGTGGCGTCGTCCACCGACCGGATGTCGCCGTACAGCCCGAGCTTCATGCTCGCGTCGCCCTTGTCGCTCTTCGCCGTGGTGACGCAGAGCTGATTGCCCCAGATCACCGGACTCGAATGCCCGAGTCCATCAAGCGGCGCTGACCACGCGACGCCGTCACCTTTGGGGACGTTCCATGTGGTCGGCGTGGTGCCGGTGCCGACGCCGGCGCCGTTGATGCCACGGAACGCCGGCCAATCCGCACCGGGTCTGGCATCAGGCGCCGTCGCCGCGGCACCCACAGTCATCGTCGTCGCGACCAGTGTCGCCAGCAGTGTTCGGTTCATCGCTGATTCCCCCTACTTGACCTTTGAGCCGAGCCACGACTCGCGGAACGCCTTCTGCATGTCCGTGAGCGGCGCACCGGCCGCCTCCACGTCGATCACCACCAACGCGGGGTTGGGTTTCAACGTGATCGTGGTGGTCACCATCTGTCCACCACGACGCCGCAGCGTCAGAGTTGCGGTGTCGCCGGGCTTCTTGCGACTCATCGCACCGAACGTCTCCACCGTAGCCGGCTGTCCGTCGATCGTGACGATGACGTTCCCGTATTCCAGACCGGCTTCGTATGCGGGCGTGCCGAATGCGATCGGACTCACCGCGTTGCCCTGCGGAGGATTGATGGTCAGTCCGCCGCTCTCCAGCGGCGTGACCTGCACGTTGCCAATCCATCCCGCTTCGGGTGACCGCGGGCGCACGACGAACCCAGCCTGCAACATCAACCGTTCGTAGTTCACGACCTCTCGGCCCTCGACGTACTTGTCGAAGAACTCGTCGGCAAACGCCTTGTTCTTGGTCAGCACGGCCAATTGGGTGCGCAGATCGCGCAAGGTGTACGGCCGAGCGACGAGCCCCGGCGTGGCGCCTGCGGGTTTGCCGTAGGTCACCCAGAGCAGCCGCATGTAATCGTCGAGCGTGATCGCGCCGTCTGACATCTCACGCAGTGACAGGTCCAGTGCGAGCGCGACCGCTGCGCCATACGTGTAATACGAAATGAACGACCGGCCAAACTCCGTCTTGTCGATCGACGCGGCGGCGTCTGTGTAGGCCGCGTGTTGGCTCATCTCGACGGCCGACCGCACCAGGCGGCCGGAGCCGTTGACCACCGCGTTGATCGTGCCGCCGAAGCCGATGCCGCCCTGTGACACCGCAGTGAAGCCCGCGCGAATCAGCAGCAGGTTGCCGTAGTACTGCGTGAACCCTTCGGCCAACCAGAGGCAGCACGAGATGTTCGCATCGGTGAAGTTGAACGGCTCGAGATCGGCCGGCCGGATGCGCTCCACGTTCCACGCATGGAAGAACTCGTGCGAGATCGTTCCGAGCGCCTGGCGACGCTGCTGTGGATTCGCAATCGACAGACGGCTGCTCGTGAACGTCGAGTTGCGATGTTCCATGCCGTCGCCGTCGCTGTGCGGCGTGTAGTCGAGCAGGAACGTATAGTTGCCGGTCTCGAATGCCGGGAACTCGCCGAAGACCGCGCCCTGTTCAAGCACGACGCGTTCGACGTCGTTGGTCAGCGCGTCAAGGTCTGCGTCGGAGCCATCGTGGTGTGCGGCCACGCGGATATCGTACGTCTTGCCGTCGGGGTTCTTCACGGTGAACGACCGCAAACCGAAGTCCGACAATTCGGTCGGGCTGTCCATGAAGTACTGCAGGTTCGGCGCCGTGAACGTCATCGGATCGCTGGTGGGGAAGAGTTGTGTGCCGATCTTCCAGCTCGAGCCGGCCGGCGGCACAAACGTGACGCGCACAGGGCGATTTTCAAGACCGATCGCCCACATGAAGGATGCCGGGATGTTCAGGCGCGCATGGGTGTTGTCCACGGCGAAGTAGGTGCCGTCGCCGCGATCGCCGAAGATCTTGTAGACCACGCGCACCGTGCCGTCGTGCCCGGAGACATTCCACTGATACGGCGTCGGCCGTGTCGGTGTCAGCGCCACGCCTTTGGCGTTGAACGCTTCGAACGAAAAGATGTTCTTCGCAAACTCGTGCACCGCGTAGCGGCCAGGAGACGACCGGCTCATTCGCGCCTGCAGCGGCCGCGTCCCGAGGCCCGTGAACGTCACCTCCACCTGCATCCAATGGTGTTCAGGCTCGGGGAAGGTGACGCGGTAGGAGACAGTTGACGCTGACGCAGGTTGGGTGGGGTTGGGTGAGGGTTGGGTGGGGTTGGGTAAGGTTGGGTGGAGGTTGGGTGCGCCGGAGGCGAACGCCACCATCATCACCACACCACAGAGAATCGCCGCTGCTCGTTTCATCGCTTCACCTCACCCAACCTCACCCAACGTGTTTGGCGCGCTCAAGTTCAGCGCGCCCTACGTGCCCATCCGCCCAACTGCCCATCCGCCCACTACTTCCCGATCCACTTCACCAGCTCGGGCAGCGTCGGCGCCTTGCCCTGCATGAGGATGCCCACGCGGAAGATGCGGGCCGCTGCCCAGACGCAGAAGCCGGTGGTGGCGACCAGGCCGATCACAGCCACGAGCACATGCCACATCGGGGGACCGGGTGGCATGGCCATGCGCAGCAGCATCGCAAACGGCGTCAGCGTCGGGAAAAATGACATGCCGACGGCGATGCTCGAATCGGGATTCTGAATCACGATGAACGATCCGAGATACGCAAGCATGATCAGGATCATCGCGGGTTGCATCATGCTCTGCGCGTCCTTGAGGTCGGAACACGCCGATCCCAGGGCGAGGAACACGGACCCGTAGAGCAGGGCCGCGCACACCATGAACATCACGAACCACGCGACGAGTCCCGGATCGAGCAGGTCCCATCGGCCACTCGCGAACAACGCGTAGATACCGCCGGCCAGATACACGAAGCTCAGAGTGAGAGAGACCGCGACCGTGCCGAGCAGTTTGCCGGCGAGCAGCTGAAACGGCGTCACCGATCCGAGCAGCACTTCCGCGATCTTGCTCATTTTCTCTTCGATGATCGCGTTGAGCAGGTGCTGACCTGCGGTCATGACCGACATGAACATCAGCACCAGGAAGAACAGGGGCAGCGCCATGCGCGCCAGCGCGTCCACTTCCTGTGCCTCTTTGACCGTGCCGTCCGCGGCCTGTTCCATCAGGCCGAACGTGGAGAGTGGCGTGCGTGTGTTCAACCGTGTGATCAGCGCCTGATCGATCCCTGCCGCATCAAAGCGCCGCTTGGTGATCTCGTCATTCAGCGTCGTCCGCAGCCAGTTGGGCAGCGGTTCGTACGAGGTGCTCTCCGAGTAGTACCGGATGGCGGGCACGGCGCCGGTGGTCGCCGTCAGCACCTCCGCGGGAATTTCCACAAACGCAAACAGGTCCTTGCTGCGCACACGGCCCGAGAGTTCCACCTTCAGCTCGTCGATCGATCGTCCGGCCGCCTCCACGGGCGACGCGACAAATTCCGGGCCGGTGCGCGTCCCGCTCTCGACGTTCTCGGCATTCCGCGCGTCGGCAGCCGTCTTGAGCGCGTCATACAACACGCCCGTGTGATCGATCACCGCAAATGGCCGCCGCTCGACGTCGACGTGCCGTTCGGCGTACGCCATGAAGAAGAAGAAGCCCACCATCAGGACCGGCATCAGCAGAATGCCGATGATGAAGGCCTTGGTTTTGACGAGCGTCAGGAACTCGGACTGGGCGATGGTGAAAATGCGGCTCATCGCACATCTCCGTTCTCGGCGCGCAGGTCATCCGCGGTGGGCCGCGCGATCCGCACAAAGATGTCGTGCAGCGACGGCCGCCGTATCTCGAACTGCTGTACATCGGTCTTCTGCACCAGCGCCTGCAGGAACGCCTGCGGGTTGCCCTTCAGCCGGACGTCCTGGTAGTTGCCGTGATCGTTGATGGCGTCCACCGCGGGAAGGCCCTGCAGCATCGACACGCCGCCACTGACGCGGACTCTCGCGGTGTCGTGGCCGTATTCCGCCTGAATGTCGTCGAGCGTGCCGTCGAGCACCTTGTTCCCCTTGAAGATCATGAAAATCCGCTCGCACAGGCGTTCGGCTGCGCCCATGTCGTGCGTCGAAAACACAATCGTGGTGCCGAGACGCCGCATTTCAAGCACCGCGTCCTTGAGTGCTTCGGCGTTCACCGGATCGAGACCGGAGAACGGTTCGTCGAGAATCAGCAGTTTGGGTTGAGAGACGACGGCCGCGATGAACTGGACTTTTTGCGCCATGCCCTTGGAGAGCTGCTCGACGCGTTTGTCCATCCAGTCGGTCAGCTGCAGCCGGCCGAGCCACTCCTTCATCCCCGCGTCGACTTCGTGCGCGGTCTTGCCTTTGAGCTGTCCGTAGTAGCGCAGGACGCGGCGCACGGTCATCTTCTTGTAGAGGCCTCGTTCTTCCGGCAGGTAGCCCACGTCGTCCCGGACGTCGGCCGCGCTGGCTTTGCCAAGCACGTGGATACTACCGGCATCGGGCACCAGGATGTTCATGATCATGCGGATCGTGGTGGTCTTCCCCGATCCGTTCGGACCGATGAAGCCGTAGATCGAGCCGACCGGGACCTCGATCGAGACGTTGTTGACGGCCTGATGCTCGCCGAGTCGCTTGGACACGCCGCTGACGGCGATGGCTGCGGAACTGGACATGTGGACTCCGGGTGAAACTCGGACCTCTTTGGTTGGGATTGACAGGTTTGTGAAACCTTTCACATCATAAAGGGGCTGCCTCGGGTACGCCGCCCACCCGGGACATCCGATCGAGAGCGACGCTGCACGTGCGCGAGACATTCTGGCCCAAATACGGGCGCGGATCTGACCTTGTCGCGTGTGCGCAATTGCCTGTTGATCAAGATAGGCTAGGGGCGCTTTTTAGCCCGCTATGAGCCAGATTTTTCCGAAAAGCGCCAACGCTGCCGCTCGCTCGAGCCTGTTCGTTGTGTTGAGCCTCGTCCTGTTCCTTGGATGGGTGATCTTCACGCTGATGCGTTCCTCCTGGGTGACGCGGCAGAACGAGTTTGTCGAGCAGCCGATTCAGTTCAGCCACGCTCACCACGTGGGCGGTATCGGACTTGACTGTCGGTATTGCCATACGTCAGTTGAGAACTCCGCGTTCGCCGGCATCCCGCCGACCAAGACCTGCATGAACTGTCACTCGCAGATCTGGTCGAACGCGCCGATGCTAGAGCCGGTGCGGGCGAGTTTCCGTAATAACACCCCTCTGACGTGGATTCGGGTGAACGACCTTCCAGACTTCGTCTATTTCAATCACCAAATCCACGTGAAACAGGGCGTCGGTTGCGCGACCTGCCACGGCCCCGTCGACAAGATGGCTCTGACCTATCAGGCCACGTCGATGCAGATGGAATGGTGTCTCGAGTGCCACCGCGAGCCGGAGAAGTTCCTCCGCCCGCGGTCGGAAGTCTTCAATATGGCGTACCAAGCGCCGGCCAACCAGCTGGAGCTCGGTCGGACGCTGAAGAAGGAATACAACGTGGCGGGCGTCGAGCACATGACCAGTTGCTCAGTCTGTCATCGCTGATTTGGCCTGGTTTGACGAACGCACATGACCTTCGCTGATATTCGATCCCGCCTCGCGAGTCCCACGACGCCCGACGGCCGTGCCTATTGGCGCAGCCTCGACGAACTGGCCAACACCCCGGAGTTCCAGGACTACGTCGCCCGCGAGTTCCCCTCGCAGGCGTCGGAGTTCAACGATCCCGCGGGCCGCCGCCAGTTCCTCAAGCTGATGGGTGCGTCGCTCGCGCTCGCCGGCGTGAGCGCCTGCACGCGGCAGCCCGATGAGGCGATCGTGCCGTACGTGCGGCAGCCGGAAGAAGTCATTCCGGGACGTCCGCTGTTTTACGCCACGGCGATGTCCGAAGGCGGCGTCGGCATGGCGCTCCTCGCGGAAAATCATCTCGGCCGTCCGACGAAGCTCGAGGGCAACCCGGAACACCCCGCTTCGCTCGGCGCCACCGACATCTTCGGCCAGGCTGCGGTGTTGTCGCTCTACGATCCGGATCGCTCGCGCACGCTGCGTTACCGCGGCGACACCAGGACGTGGACCGGTTTCGTGACCGCGCTCCAGGGTGCGCTGATGACCCAGAGCGCGCTGGAGGGTGCCGGTCTGCGCATCCTCACCGAACCCATCACGTCTCCGTCGCTCGCCGCGCAGATGCAGATGCTGCTTGCCAGCCTGCCTCAGGCGAAGTGGCACCAGTGGGATGCGGTCTACGGCACGGTCCAGGGCGGCGCGCCGTCCGCCACGCCGCTCTACAACTTCAAGGACGCCGACATCGTGGTCGCCCTTGATGCCGACTTCATGGGCTTCGGCGCGTCCGCCGTGCGGTACACGAAGGACTTTTCGTCGCGCCGCAAGATCGGCACGCCGACCGACCAGCTCAACCGCCTCTACGTCGTTGAGCCGATTCCCACGATCACTGGTTCCAAGGCCGATCACAAGGTGGCCCTGAAGGCCGCGGACATTCACGCTGCCGCCGCCGCGCTTGCGGCCGCTGTGGGCGTGCCGGCCACGGCCGGCGCCTCCCTCGGTGATAAGTGGCAGAAGACGTTGCCGGTGATGGCGGCGGATCTGCTCGCGCATCGCGGGCGTTCGATCGTTGTCGCGGGTCCGCATCAGCCGGCCGCCGTGCATGCGCTCGCGCGCGCAATGAACGAAGCCCTCGGCAACGTGGGCACCACCGTCACCTACACCGCGCCCGTGACCGTCACGCCGGCCGATGGTGTGGCGTCGTTGTCGGCGCTGGTCGCCGACATGCAGGCGGGCAAGGTCGACGTGCTCGTGATTCTCGGCGCCAACCCCGTCTTCACGGCGCCGGCGGATCTGGACTTCACCGGTGCGTTGGCGAAGGTCGCCACGCGAATCCACCTCGGTCTGTATTACGACGAGACCGCCGAGCTGTGCGACTGGCACGTGCCGGAAGCCCATTTCCTCGAGTCGTGGGGCGACCTCCGGTCGTTCGACGGCACCGTCACGATTCAGCAGCCGCTCATCGCACCGCTCTACGACGGCCGTCAGGCCATCGAGCTGTTGTCGACAATGAATGGCGCGCCGGGACGGTCGCCGGCGGAACTCATCAAGGAACACTGGATGCAGGCATTTGCGACCAGGGCGTTTGCCAACGCCGCCGGTCAGCCGTATGCGAGCGTTGACGCCTTCTGGCGCGCGACCTTGCACGAAGGATTCATCGCGAGCACCTCGTACCTGCGCGCGGGTGCGATGGCGACGGGCGTGGCCGCCAATGACGCGATCACCGCACCGGCGGCGTCGGTGGCCGGCCTCGAAGTGGTATTCCGTCCGGACCCGCATGTGCTTGACGGCCGTCACGCCAACAATGGCTGGCTGCAGGAAGTGCCGAAGCCGCTCTCGAAACTGACGTGGGACAACGCGGCCTACGTCAGTTACGCGACGGCCGAGGAATATCACCTCAAGAACGAGGATGTGATCGAGATCACGATCAACGGCCGCACGGCGAAGATGCCGGTGTGGGTCATGCCGGGCACGGCTGACGGCGTGATCGGTGTGTTCTTCGGGTACGGCCGCGTCAAGGCCGGCCGCATCGGCTCGAACATCGGACACAATCCGTTCACCCTGCGCACCGGCGCCGCGCCGTGGTTCCAGGGGGGCGCCACGATCGTGCGCACGGGTGAGATGCACATTCTGGCGTCCACGCAGACGCACTTTGCGATGGAAGGCCGCAACCCGGTGCGTGTGGTGGATTCGGCCGACTATCAGGCCGACCCCTCCATCGTCGCGCACATGTCGCACTTCGAGGTGCCGCCGAGCCTGTCGTTGTATCCGGCGTTCGAATACAAGGGCAACAAGTGGGGCATGGCGATCGATCTCAACGCCTGCAACGGGTGTGGCGTGTGCATCGCGGCGTGTGTCTCGGAAAACAACATCCCGGTCGTCGGCAAGGAGCAGGTCAAGCGCAGCCGCGAGATGCACTGGATCCGGGTGGACACCTACTTCGAGGGGGATCCGGCCGAGCCGTCGGGCACCTATCACCAGCCGCTGCCGTGTCAGCAGTGCGAAAACGCGCCCTGCGAGGTGGTCTGTCCCGTCGCCGCGACCGTGCACAGCGATGAAGGCCTGAACGACATGGTCTACAACCGCTGCGTCGGTACGCGGTACTGCTCGAACAACTGCCCGTACAAGGTGCGCCGCTTTAACTTCATGCTGTATGCGGATTTCACGACGCCGGAACTCAAGGCGCAGCGGAATCCGGACGTCACGATCCGCAGCCGCGGCGTGATGGAGAAGTGCACATACTGCGTGCAGCGCATCAACCACGCCCGTGTCGACGCCAAGACGGGCGATCGGCCGATTGCGGATGGCGAAGTCGTCACGGCGTGCCAGCAGGCCTGCCCGGCCGAGGCCATCGTGTTCGGCGACCTGAACAACCCCGAGAGCAAGGTGTCCCAGCTCGCGGCCCAGCAGCGCAACTACTCGCTGCTCGATGATCTCGGGACGCGGCCACGGACGACGTATCTCGCCGTGGTGCGCAACCCGAACCCCGCGCTGCCGACTGAACTGCCGGGCGGGGCGAAGACTTCCAGCCACTGAGGCTGGACGAACGGAGAACTTTGGTGGACGGAACCTCCAACCCGCAAGACCCGCTCGGCACTGTCCCGGTCCTCGCACCGGGCCACAGCTACCGGAGCATGACCGACAAGCTCGTGGGGATCGTGTTCTCGAAGAACACGCCCACCGCGTGGTTTGTGTTCATGGCCGTGGGCTTCACGCTGCTGACGGTCCTGACGGTGTCCCTGTGTTATCTCGTGCTCAAGGGCGTCGGCATCTGGGGCAACAACGTTCCGGTCGGCTGGGCCTTTGACATCATCAACTTCGTCTGGTGGATCGGCATCGGCCACGCCGGCACGTTGATCTCCGCGATTCTGCTGCTCTTCAAGCAGGACTGGCGCACGTCGATCAATCGTTTCGCGGAGGCCATGACGTTGTTCGCCGTGGCTTGTGCGGCAATCTTCCCGATCTTCCACACCGGCCGTCCGTGGCTGGCGGCCTACTGGCTGTTCCCCTATCCGAACGTGATGGGGCTGTGGCCGAACTTCAAGAGCCCGCTCATCTGGGACGTGTTCGCCGTCTCGACGTATGCGACGGTGTCCGCGTTGTTCTGGTATGTCGGTCTTATTCCCGACCTCGCGACCTTCCGCGACAAGGCCGAAAAGCCGTGGCAGAAGCGCATCTACGGCATCCTGGCGATGGGCTGGCGCGGATCCGCGCGGCACTGGTTCCGGTATGAAACGGCCTATCTGATTCTGGCCGGGCTCTCCACGCCGCTGGTGCTCTCGGTGCACACGGTCGTGTCGTTCGACTTCGCCGTGTCGAACCTGCCGGGCTGGCACGCGACGATCTTTCCGCCCTACTTCGTCGCCGGCGCCATCTACGCCGGTTTTGCGATGGTGTTGACGCTCGCGATTCCGTTGCGGGCGATCTACAAGCTGCACGACTTCATCACGATGCGGCACCTGGAGAACATGGCCAAGGTCACACTCGTGACCGGCCTGATCGTGTGTTACGGGTATGCCTGTGAAGTCTTCTTCGGCTGGTACTCGGGCAACCAGTACGAACGGTTCATGTTGCAGAACCGCATCATCAGCGGTCCGTATGCGTGGTCGTACTGGATGCTGCTGCTCTGCAACTTCCTGGTGCCGCAGTTGTTGTGGGTGAAGAAGTACCGCCGCAACATCGCGATCCTGTTCACGGTGTCGATGTTCGTCAACGTGGGTATGTGGCTGGAGCGCTTCGTCATCATCGTGACGAGTCTGCACCGCGACTTCCTGCCGGGGTCGTGGGATATGTACTACCCCACGCGGTGGGACTTCATGACGTTCTTCGGCACCATCGGCCTGTTCCTCACGCTGATGTTCCTGTTCGTGCGCGTGCTGCCGATGATTTCGATCTTCGAGATGCGCACGTTGCTGCCTGAGGCGTCGCCGAAGCACAAATCCGAGGGAGGGGCGCACTGATGGCCCACCATGTTGCTGACACCACGTCGCATTACGGCCTGATGGCCGAGTTCGAGTCCGCCCAGGCGCTGCTGGATGCGGCGCACAAGGTGCGGGAAGCCGGGTATACGAAGACGGATGCGTATTCGCCCATGCCGATTCACGGCCTGGCCGAGGCGCTCGGCATGAAGGAACATCTGGTGCCGAAGTTTGTGCTCGCCGGCGGCATCACCGGCCTGATCGGCGGCTACAGCCTGCAGTACTGGACGTCCGTCGTCGACTATCCGATCAACATCGGCGGCCGGCCGTTCCATTCGTGGGTCTCGTTCATTCCTCCGACGTTTGAAACGACGATCCTGCTGGCCGCGTTCGCGGCCGTGATCTCGATGATCGCGCTCAACGGCCTGCCGTTGCCGTATCACCCGGTCTTTAATGCGAAGCGCTTCAGCCTGGCCAGTCAGGATGCGTTTTTCCTGGCCATTGAGGCGGATGACCCGCGCTACAACGAAGAGCAGACGCGGGCGTTTCTCGCGGGGCTCCATGCCCGGGAAGTGGTGAAGCTTGATCACTAAACTTGGTTCACGCAGCCGGTGCCTCGTGGCAGGCGTCGCTTTCACAGCCCTGGTCGGCGCGGGCTGCCGGCAGGACATGCACGACGCGCCGCGGTACGACCCGCTTGAGGCGTCCGAGCTGTTCGCGGATGGCAGCGCCGCACGACCGCTCATGGCCGGCACCGTCGCGCGTGGCCATCTGAACGAGGACGCGTACCTGCACACCGGCAAGGACGCGTCCGGATTGCCCGTGGTGGCGTTCCCGTTTGCGATCAGCCGCGCGGATCTGGATCGCGGCCACGAGCGGTTCAATGTGTTCTGTGCGCCGTGCCACGGCAAGACCGGCGAGGGCAACGGCATGGTCGTGCAGCGCGGGTATCGGCAGGCGCAGTCCATGCATATCGATCGGCTCCGGACTGCACCGATTGGATATTTCTACGATGTGATCACGAACGGTTTCGGCGTGATGCCGGATTACCGCTCGCAGATTCCGGTTGAGGATCGCTGGCGGATCGTGGCGTACGTGCGGGCCCTGCAGGCCAGCCGGCAGGCGACGCCGGGGGATCTGCCGGCCGATGTGCTTGATCAGTTGCGCAAGGGCGCGACGGCGGTGCCTGCCGGTGGCGCGACGCCAGCTGCAGGGGAGATTCACCGATGAGTGCGGAGTTCAACGCAGCCGCGTTGCTGAAAGAACGGCCGGTCGCCGATCTGGCCCGTCTGTCCAACCGCGGCGTTCTGTTCGGGGCGGTTGGCATTGTGGCCGTCGCGGCCGGGTATTTCATGGTGGACCTGTCGCAGTTCCTCCAGTCCTACCTGATCGCCTACATGTTCTGGATCGGCATTTCGCTGGGATCACTCTCGCTGCTGATGGTCCAGTACCTGAGCGGTGGCGCGTGGGGCCTGGTGGCCCGCCGTGTGTTTGAAGCCGGCACGCGCACGTTGCCGCTGATGGCGCTGTTGTTCATCCCCATCGCAATGAACCTGCCCACGCTCTACAAGTGGGCACGGCCGGAGGCCGTCGACGACCACATCATCCAGCTCAAGGCCGGATATCTGAATCCCGAGTTCTTCTACCTCCGCACGGTGATCTACTTCGTGATCTGGATGGGCCTCACGTTCATCCTGAACAAGTGGTCGAAGGAGCAGGATGAGACGGCGCCGGAGGGCCCAGGCCCGAAGGACCGCCGCTTCCGCGTGTTGTCAGGTCCCGGCATGGTGCTGCACGTGCTGGCCATCACTTTCATGAGCGTCGACTGGGTCATGTCGCTCGACCCGCACTTCTACTCGACGATCTTCGGGGTGCTTGTGCTCGGTGGGCAGGGCCTCTCGACGCTGGCGTTCACCATTCTCGTGCTGCAGGGCCTCTCGAACTCGAAGCCGATCTCCGAGGTGGCTGACGCCGAGCGGTTCCACGACTACGGCAAGCTGATGCTGGCCTTCGTCATGTTGTGGGCCTACTTCAACGTGTCGCAGCTGCTGATCATCTGGTCGGCCAACCTGCCGGAAGAAATTCCCTGGTACATCGAGCGTCTCCAGGGCCACTGGGCACCGTGGGCGGTGGTCGTGCTGGTCGGTCACTTCGTCCTGCCGTTCATGTTGCTGCTGTCGCGGAACCTGAAGCGTCACGGCCGGGTGCTCTCGCGCGTGGCCTTCCTGGTTCTCACCATGCGCGTCGTCGACTTCGCGTGGACGATCGGGCCGGTGTTCCGGCACGAATACACCCTCCACTGGATGGACTTCGCGATGGTGGTCGCGTTCGCGGCACCATGGTTGTTCCTGTTCTACCGGAATCTGGGCCGCCGGTCGCTGGTGCCGGCCAACGACCCGTACTTCAAGGAAGCAGTTGCCAATGGCGGACACTAATCACCACGGCCACGCCACGCCGGCCAGGACCGAAGGCGACGGCATCGAGTACAAGAGCCTAAGCGTCTCGATGGTGGTGCTCACCATTGTCACTCTGGCCTGTTACCTCATTGTGTGGGGTTTCTATCTGTTCATGGAGCACCGCGCCGTGACGAACGATACGGCCCGTAATCCACTCGCGGCCGAGGCCGTGACGCCGACCATCGTGGACGGGCGCATTGTGTCGAGCAACACGTCGCCGGCGCCGCTGCTGGTCGATGAACCCACCAACCTCAAGAAGTTCCGCGACCACGAACTGCAGATGCTGACGACGTATGGCTGGGTGGACCAGAACGCCGGCACGGTGCGGGTCCCCGTCGATGTCGCGAAGGATCTCATCCTGAAGCAGGGTCTTCCTGTGCGGGCGGGAGGGCAGTAGGCATGACGCTGCGACGACTCCTCGCGTGCGCGGCGGTCCTCTGGGCCGGGGCGGGCGTGGTGTCGATGTCGGCGCAGCGGGCGATGCCGGGGTCCAGCGCTCCAGGCACGCCGGCCATGGCGCCGCTGCCGATTCTCAAGGAAGTGCGCATCGATCAGAAGCTCGATGAATCGGTGCCGCTCGATCTGCCGTTCACGGACGAGCAGGGACGTGATGTGACGCTCGGCGACTACTTCGGCAAGCGTCCGGTGGTGCTCGCGCTGGTCTACTACGAGTGTCCGATGCTCTGTACGCAGGTGCTCAACGGGCTGTTCTCGTCGATGGAGCCGGTAAAAATCGATGCCGGTCGCGACTTCGACCTCGTGGTGGTGAGTTTTGATCCCGGTGAGACGCCCGCGATGGCGCTCGCGAAGAAGGCCGGGTACGTGAAGCACTACCAGCGGCCCACCGCGGACGCGGGCATTCACTTCCTGACCGGCCGTCAGACGTCAATCGATCGGCTGGCCGATGCCGTGGGGTTTCGCTACGTCTACGACGAAGCGATTGACCAGTACGCCCACCCGGCCGCCATCACGGTGCTGACGGCACAAGGCAAGGTCTCGAAGTACCTCTACGGCGTGGAGTTCGCGCCGCTGGACTTCAGGTTTGCCGTGACCGCGGCGGGTGAGGGCCAGATTGGCACCCTCGTGGATCAGGCGCTCCTGTATTGCTTTCACTATGACCCCGCCACGGGCAAGTACAGCCTGGCGATTATGTCCTTTGTCCGGATTGGCGCCGTGTTGACCATGGTGGGACTTGGCGCATTCCTTTTTGTCAACCTGCGGCGCGATCGCCGGCAGCGCACCGCGGTCGCATCGACCGCAACGGGTACTCGGTAGATGTCCAGTTTCCCCCTGTTCCCAGAGGCCGCCTCGTCGATTGCGCACGAGGTCGACCTGCTCTATTTCTTCATCCTCGCGGTGTGTTCGTTCTTCGCCGTGCTGGTGTCCGCATTGGTGGTGTTCTTCGCCGTGAAGTTCCGTCGGCGTCACCCGGATGAGGTCGGCGCCGACATTCACGGTTCGATCGCGCTCGAACTGCTGTGGACGGTCATTCCGTTCGCGCTCGCCATGGCGATGTTCGTCTGGGGTGCGGACCTGTACTTCCGCATCGCGCGTCCGCCGGCCGATTCGATGGAAGTCTTCGTGGTGGGCAAGCAGTGGATGTGGAAGGTCCAGCATCCGGACGGCGTGCGCGAGATCAACGAACTGCACGTCCCCATCAACCGGAACATCAAAATCACGCTGGGTTCCGAGGACGTCCTGCACGACTACTACATCCCGGCCTTCCGCGTGAAGATGGACGCTGTGCCTGGCAAGTTGACGACGATGTGGTTCCGCGCGACGAAGGCGGGCACCTATCAGATCTTCTGTGCCGAATACTGCGGCACGAACCACTCCGGGATGATCGGGCGAGTCATCGCGATGGAGGAGCATGACTACGAGGCGTGGCTGGCCGGCGGCCGATCCACGGGCACGGCCGTGGAGAACGGCGAACGGCTCTTCACGGATCTTGCGTGCATCACCTGTCACAAGTCGGACACGACCGGCCGAGGCCCGGTGCTTGCCGGCGTGTTTGGTAACCCGGTGCGCCTGATGGATGGCCGCACGGTGGTGGCCGATGAGAACTACCTGCGCGAGTCGATTGTGAATCCGCAGGCCAAGGTCGTGCTCGGCTACCAGCCGATCATGCCGACCTTTCAGGGCACGGTGAGCGAGGAAAACCTCATGCAGCTCATCGCCTATATCAAGACGTTGAAGGCTGCCCCGCCGGCGGCCCCGACGGGCGGACAGTAAGGCGCAAGGACCGTTATGACTCACGGCACTCAGAACTCACCCAGTTATCTGGACGCCCCGTACGGCATCTGGTCGTGGTTGCTGACCAAGGACCACAAGCGGATCGGGATCATGTACTTGATCTCGGTCACCGTGTTCTTTGCGATTGGCGGCCTGTTCGCGGCCGGCATCCGGACGGAATTGCTGACGCCCCAGGGCGACTTCCTCACGGCTGACCTGTACAACAAGCTCTTCACGCTGCACGGCGTCGTGATGATCTTCTTCTTCCTGATCCCGTCGATTCCGGCGACGCTCGGGAACTTCCTGATTCCGATCCAGATCGGCGCCAAGGATCTCGCGTTTCCGCGGATCAACCTGCTGAGCTGGTACATCTATGTCATCGGCGCCGTCTTCACGCTCGCGGCGGTGTTCATGGGTGGCGTCGACACCGGCTGGACGTTCTACACGCCGTACAGTTCGATTGCCTCAAACACCAACGTGGTGCTCGCGGCGCTCGGCGTGTTCATCACCGGGTTCTCGTCGATTCTGACCGGCTTCAACTTCATCGTCACGATCCATCGGATGCGCGCGCCCGGCATGACGTGGTTCCGTCTGCCGCTGTTCATCTGGGCGCACTACGCAACCAGTCTGGTGATGATTCTCGGCACGCCGGTCGTCGCCATCACGATTCTGCTGGTGTTTGCGGAACGCGCGATGGGCTTCGCGATTTTCGACCCGCGGGCGGGCGGCGACCCGGTGCTGTTCCAGCACCTGTTCTGGTTCTACTCACACCCGGCCGTTTACATCATGATTCTGCCGGGCATGGGCGTCGTCTCCGAATTGGTGGCGGCGGTGTCGCGCAAGCAGATTTTCGGCTACAGCTTCGTGGCGTATTCGAGCCTGGCCATCGCCATCATCGGCTTCCTCGTGTGGGGCCACCACATGTTCGTGAGCAGCCAGTCGATTTATGCCGGTCTGGTGTTCTCGATCATCACGATGATCGTCGCCGTGCCGTCCGCCGTGAAGACGTTCAACTGGACGGCCACGATGTACAAGGGCTCGGTCACCTGGGAGTCGCCGACCTACTGGGTCATCGGCTTCATGGGTCTGTTCCTCATCGGCGGTCTGACGGGCCTGTTCCTCGGCACGATGGGCCTGGACGTGCACCTGCACGACACCTACTTCGTCGTCGCGCACTTCCACTACATCATGGTCGGCGGCGCCATCATGGCGTTCCTCGGCGGTGTGCACTTCTACTGGCCGAAGATGACCGGCCGGATGTATCCGGAGGCCATGGGCAAGATCTCCGCGATCCTGGTGTTCGTCGGCTTCAACCTGACGTTCTTTCCGCAGTTTGTGCTGGGGTACCTCGGGATGCCGCGCCGGTATCACGCGTATCCGGAAGACTTCCAGATTCTCAACGTGCTGTCGACCGCCGGCGCCGGCGTGCTCGGTCTCGGCTACGCGCTCATCGTGTTCTACCTGGTCGCCTCCTTGTTCAAGGAACGGAACGCCCCGGCGAACCCGTGGGGCGCCACCGGACTTGAGTGGCAGATTCAATCGCCACCCATCACGCTCAACTTCGAGTCGGATCCGATCGTGACGGAGGACGCGTACAACTACGCAGGCCGCGCCGGTCACGGCGGCCACGCCAAGAAGGCGGGGGAGGTCTAACGTGTCAGCTCCGAACGTGCACGCAGACGCCCATCAGGAACACCACCCGAAGCTGCAGCACCATTTCCACAACATGGCGCAGCAGCTCGAGGCCTCCATCCTCGGGATGTGGGTGTTCCTCGTCACCGAAGTCATGTTCTTCGGCGGCCTGTTCATGGCCTACCTGCTCTATCGGAACATGTATCCGGATGCCTGGCTGGCGGGCAGCAACGAGCTCAACGAAGTCCTCGGCGGCATCAACACCCTCGTGCTCATCGTCAGCTCATTGACGATGGCGCTTGCGGTGCGGGCGGCGCAGGTCGGGCACCGGATGTGGCAGATCGCCAACCTGATTCTGACGATCATCTTCGGCAGCATCTTCCTGATCGTCAAATACTTCGAGTACGCCGCGAAGTTCGAGCATCATCTGGTGCCTGGATCGAGTTTTGACCCGGCCCGGGAACCTGCGCAGCAGCTGTTTTTCTCGCTCTACTTCATGATGACGGGCATCCATGCCCTGCACATGGTGGTGGGCATCGTGCTGCTCTTCATCATTCTGCGGATGGCCTGGAAGAACCAGTTCAGCGCGGATTATTTTGCCCCGGTCGAAGTCACGGGCCTCTACTGGCACTTCGTCGACATCGTCTGGATTTTCCTCTTCCCGCTGCTGTACCTCATCGGGAAACATCACTAAAAAGCCATGTCACACGTCAGCTCCAAAGGCCTCTACTATTCGGTGTTCTTCGCGCTGTGCGTCCTGACGGTCGTCACCGTGGCGATCGCGCGCGTGGACCTTGGCGTGATGAACACGCCGATCGCCCTTGCGGTGGCGGTGTCCAAGGCGATGCTGGTCATCCTGTTCTTCATGGGCGTGAAGTACAACACCCCGCTGACGAAGGTGGTCGCGGCCTCCGGGTTTGTCTGGCTGATCATCCTCTTCGGCATCACGATGGGCGACTACCTGACCCGCGGCTGGCTCGGGGTCCCCGGCCGGTAACCGGCCAGCCGCCGCCAGTCACCGATTTTCAGGCACCCGTCCTGGGTGCCTTCCGTCACTATCAGCACGTTCGGAACAGCCTGGCTTGAGCCCGGCTGGTTCCGCCCGGGTTGATATTCGCCTTTTCTTTGCATAGAGTGGATCCCTTTTGACTGTGGGGAAGGTGTCATGACCGAACTGAAGGACGATCTCGCCGCGCTGAGGATTGAGCGCACGCCTCTTGATGTCCCGGGTGGCTCCGGGTGGGTGAAGTGGGTGGTGGTGCTCGCCGTGCTGTCGGGAGGGGGCTACGCCGCCTGGACGTGGGCCACGCGCGAGCGGCCGATCGAAGTTGAGGTCGCCGTGGTCGGTGAACGGGCCGCCGGCACCCAGGCGACGGTCCTGAACGCCTCCGGCTACGTGACGGCCCGACGCCGCGCCACGGTGTCCTCGAAGGTCACGGGCAAGGTCCTTGAGGTCAACGTCGAGGAGGGGATGGCGGTCCGCGAGGGGCAGGTGCTGGCCCGGCTGGACGACTCCACGGCCAGGGCGGCTCTGGCCCTCGTCGAGGCGCAGGCGGAGGCGGCCCGCGGCAACATGCGCGAGAGCGAGGTCCGGCTCGCCGAGGCGCGGGTGACCCTCGCCCGGTTCGTGCAGCTGGTGAAGGACGGCATCGGGACGCAGGCGGACGTCGACCGCGCGCAGGCCGAGGTCGACTCGCTGGTGGCGCGTATTGCCTCGGCGAAGGAGCAGGTGTCGGTGGCCGAAAGCCAGGTTGCCCTGCAGAAAACCAATTTCGACGACACGATCATCCGCGCGCCCTTCAGCGGCGTGGCGATCTCGCGTGATGCGCAGGCGGGCGAAATGGTTTCGCCGGTCTCCGCGGGAGGCGGGTTCACGCGCACCGGCATCTGCACGATCGTCGACATGCGATCGCTGGAGATCGAAGTTGATGTCAACGAGAGCTACATCGGACGCGTGCGTCCCAACCAGGACGTGACTGCCGTGCTTGATGCGTACCCCGACTTCCAGATTCCCGCGCGGGTGATCACGACGGTGCCGACCGCCGACCGCCAGAAGGCCACAGTGCTTGTGCGCATTGGCTTCCGCGAACTCGACCCGCGCATCCTTCCGGACATGGGCGTGAAGGTCACGTTCCTGCGTGAGGCGGGAGACACGCCGGCCCAGACGGCGCAGCCGACCGCGCTTGTGGCGAAAAGCGCCGTGCGATCGGACGGCGACCAGTCAATCGTGTTTGTCGTCACCGGCGAGACCGTGGAGCGCCGGGCCGTGCGCGTGGGTGGTTCCGACGGTGACCGCCTCGAAATCCTGGCCGGCCTCCGGGCCGGCGAAGGCGTTGTCGTGTCACCGCCGCCGGCCCTCGCCGCCGGATCGCTGATTACCGTGAAGTGAATCGAGGCCCCATGAACACACTTGTCAATATCAACAACGTCCACAAGTACTTCACGCGCGGCGGCGAGCGGATCGACGTGCTCCAGGGGGCCAACCTGCAGATTCCCGAAGGGGATTTTCTGGCGCTCATGGGCCCGTCAGGATCAGGCAAGACCACGCTGTTGAACCTCATGGGCGGCCTCGACGCTCCGTCGTCGGGCTCGATTGAAATCAAGGGCGCCAATATTGCCGGGTTGTCGGGCAACCGACTGGCACAGTGGCGCTCACAGCACATCGGGTTCGTCTTCCAGCTCTACAACCTGCTGCCGGTACTGACCGCTGCGAGGAACGTTGAGCTGCCCTTGTTGCTCACGAAGTTGTCGAAGGCCCAGCGGCGTGAGCGGGTGCGCATTGCGCTGAAGGTTGTGGGTCTTGCCGATCGCGCCGACCACTATCCACGGCAACTCTCCGGTGGTCAGGAACAGCGCGTCGGCATCGCCAGGGCCATCGTCACCGACCCCACGCTGCTGCTGGCTGACGAGCCGACAGGTGACCTGGACCGGAAGTCGGGCAACGAAATTCTCGATCTGCTGCAGGCCCTCAATCGCGACCACGGCAAGACCATCGTGATGGTCACGCACGACCCGCGAGCCGCCGAGCGCGCCAAGCGGGTGATCCATCTCGAGAAGGGCGTGCTGATGTCGTCGGGAGCAACGGTATGAAGTACCTGCCGCTGCTCTGGAAGAACCTCTGGCGGAAGAAGATCCGCACGCTCTTCACGATCGGCTCGTTGTTTGTCGCGTTCCTGCTGTTCGGCGTGTTGATGACGATCCGGACCGCGTTTGCGTTCGGCGTGGATATCGCAGGGATCGATCGGCTCGTGCTCATCCACAAGGTGAGCCTGATCATGCAGCTGCCGGTGTCGTATCAGGCCCAGTTGCAGTCGACGCCGGGTGTGGAGGTCGCGACGCACAACACCTGGTTCGGTGGCGTGTATCAGGATCCGTCGAACTTCTTCGCGCAAATCGCCGTCGATCCGGAACCCTTCATGCAGATTTATCCGGAATACGTGCTGCCGCCGGATCAGATGAAGGCCTGGCTCGATGACCGTCAGGGCGTCGTCGTCGGCGCCGATCTGGCGAAGCGTTTTAACTGGAAGGTCGGTGATCGGGTGCCCATTCAGGCCACGATCTGGCAGCCGAAGACCGGCGGCCTGACATGGGAATTCAACGTGGCCGGCATCTACGACGGGGAACCTGGCGTGGACAAGACGCAGTTCTTCTTCCGGTACGACTATCTCGACGAGAACCGTACCGGCGGTCAGGGGCTGGTCGGCTGGTACATCGTGAAGATTGCGGATGCGTCACAGGCGCAGGCCATGGGCGCGCGCTTCGACGAGATGTTCGCCAACTCGTCTGCGGAAACGAAGACAACAACCGAGAAGGGGTTTGTCGAGGGATTTGCCAACCAGGTGGGCGACATCGGCACGATCATGATCCGGATCGCAGCGGCCGTGCTCTTCACCATGCTGCTGATCGCGGCGACGACGATGGCGCAGGCGGTCAGGGAGCGCACAAGCGAGATGGCGGTGCTGAAGACGCTGGGGTTCACGAACCCGACGATTCTGATGTGGGTGCTCGGAGAGTCCCTCCTCATCACCGTGCTGGGTGGCGGGCTTGGGCTGCTGGCGGCCTGGGTGTTTGTGCAACAGGGCGACCCCACCGGCGGCCTGTTGCCCATCTTTGTCCTTCCGTCGAGCAACGTTGCGGCCGGGGCCGTGTTGATTGTGCTGATGGGCCTTGTGGCCGGCGCGCTGCCGGCCCTGCAGGCCATGCAGTTGAAGATTACCGACGGTCTTCGTCGCAACTAGGAGCGCACCATGCAGTGGATTAGTCAGACTCTGGCGGTGACACTCCTGAACCTGCGGACGATTCCGCAGCGGTTGAGTTCGTCCGGCGTGGCGATCGTCGGGATTGCGGGCGTGGTCGTCGTATTGGTGTCGGTGTTGTCGATCGCCGCGGGTTTTACGGCGGCGATGGAGGGCAGCGGGTCCCCGTCCAGGGCGCTGGTCATGCGGACGGGAGCTGACAGCGAAATGACGAGCGGCCTCGCCGGTCCGGACACCGACATCATCAAGCAGGCGCCGGGTCTTCGTCGCGATGGGCAGACGCCGATGGCGTCATCAGAGCTGTACGTGATCATCGACCTTCCGAAGCGGTCGACGGGCACGGCGGCCAATGTGCCGATGCGCGGTGTTGAGTCGACGGCCTTTGCCGTCCGCGACGAAGTGGCGATCGTGGAAGGCCGGATGTTTGAGTTCGGCACCACCGAGGTCATCGTCGGGCGTGGCGCGAGTGGACAGTTTGCCGGCCTGACGGTGGGCAGCGTCGTCCAGTCGGGTCAGTCGTCGTGGCAGGTCGTGGGTGTGTTCGAAGCCGACGGAGGCGTGGCTGAGACGGAGATCTGGGTGGACGCGCGTGTGCTGCAGGGGGTGTACCGCCGCGGCAACTCCTTCCAATCCGTGTTGGCCCGGCTTGAGTCGTCCGAGGACTTCGACCGCTTCCGCGACTTCCTGACGACCAACCCTCAACTGAATGTGCAGGTGCGTCGTGAGAGTGAGTACTACGCGCAGCAGTCCCAGTCGTTGAGCCGGCTGATTCAGGGCGTCGGGTTCGGCATCGCTGCGCTGATGGGCATCGGTGCCGTGTTTGGCGCGATTCTCACGATGTATACGGCGGTATCCACGCGGGCGCGGGAGATTGCCACGTTGCGGGCGTTGGGTTTCAACGGCGGGTCGGTCGTGGTGTCGGTGCTGGCGGAATCGCTGGCCCTTGGTGCGCTGGGCGGGATTCTCGGTGGCGCCGGCGCGTACTTCGGGTTCAACGGGTACCAGACATCCACGATCAACTTCCAGACGTTCAGCCAGGTGGCGTTTGCGTTCCGGGTGACGCCGGAACTGCTCATCATGGGGCTGTTCTACGCGTTGTTGCTTGGGCTGCTTGGCGGCCTGTTCCCGGCCATCCGGGCCGCGCGCCTGCCGATCCCGACCGCGCTACGGGAGCTCTAGCAGGGTTCACAACGAGGCATGGAGGACGTGGAGAATTTGGTTTTAAAACCCTAAGACTCCGAGCCCTCCATGTCTCGTTGTGATAAGTAATCTCGTCCCTGCGGCATGCCGTCTCGTCCCAGTGAGCGCTTGGTGACCCTGACTCGGGGTAGGATCCCTCTCATGCGCAAAGCCGTGTTTGTGTGGGCAGTCCTGCTGACTGCGGCCGCAGGTGCCTCCACCGACGAAGTTCGCCGCGTTTGATTTCATCGGCAAGATCGTCTGGCATCGCAAGGTCGGCGATCTCGACAACCCCCATGGCAGCGCCGGCTCACCCGTGTTGTACAAGGACCGGCTCTTCATCTACCAGGACCACCGCGGCACGTCGACCGTCGGGTCGTTTGTCGCCGCCTTCAGCACCAAGACCGGCGAGACGATGTGGTGGAAGGACCGCACCGAAGTTGTCGGCTGGGGCACGCCGATCGTCATTTCGACCGGCACCCGCGACGAGCTCATCGTCTCCAGTCAGCGCAAGGTGTATGCCTATCATCCGGATACCGGTGCGGAACTCTGGACCGTCACCGGCAACTTGTACGAAGTCATCCCCACGCCGGTGGTGGGCCATGGTCTGGTCTTCGCCTCATCCGGCCGCGCAGGTCCCACGCTGGCCATTCGTCCCGGTGGTTCAGGTGACGTGACGACATCGCATGTGGAGTGGACGTCGCCACGAGGGTCACCCTTTGTGCCGTCGAGCCTGATTCACGGCGACCTGCTGTATCAGATCAACGACATGCAGAGCATTCTGACCGTGTTCCAGGCGAAGACCGGCGACCTGGTCTACCAGGAACGGCTGGGTGTTGCCGCGCGCGAAGGCTTTTCGTCGTCACCCGTTGTTGTCGGCAGCAAGATCTTCTTCACGAATGACGACGGCCAGACGTTTGTGGTTGAGGCCGGCACCACGTTCAAGCTGCATCACGTGAATGAGATGGGCGCGCGCGTGCTCGCCTCGCCGGCGCTCGTCGACGGCACGTGGTACTGGCGGACGGACAAGGAACTGCTGGCTATCGGCCCGCGAGCGAACTGAGCGCGGCCAGCACTTCGCCGTGGTCGGGCTGTTGCGGAATGTCGTACTTCCTGGCCCAGACGATCGTGCCCGCCTTGTCGACGATGAACGTTGCGCGCTCGGAGATCCCGTCGGTGCGCATCACGCCATAGAGTGACGCGACGTGGCCGTGCGGGTGGAAGTCCGCCAGCAGGTCGAAGGAAATCCCCCCGAGTGACTCAGCCCACGCCTTCTTGGCCGGACCGGCGTCCACGCTGAGGCTGAGAATGTGGGCATCCAGGCCCTCGTATTTCGGAAGGTCCTGCTGGTACGTCTGCATCTGCAGGGAACAGACCGGCGTGAAGGCCAGGGGGTGGAAGGCCAGCACGACGTGCTGTTTCCCTCTGAAATCGGAGAGACTGACGGTCTCGCCGGTGTGGCTGCGGAGTGTGAAGTCAGGGGCTGGGGTGCCGACGGGAAGCATATCCGCCCATGATAATGTGACTCATCCATGACATTACGCGGACTTCCCGGGTTCATCCTGGTCGCGGCGGTTCTTCTGTTGACGGTGCCATCCGCTGCGTCCCTGTACACAGACTGGCTCTGGTTCCAGGAGCTGGGCTATCAGAGCGTGTTCCTGCGGACGTACAAGGCCCAGTCGTTGTTGTTCCTGGCGACGTTTACGGTGGCGTTTGTTTTCCTGTACGTCAATTTGCGCATCGCCCGCCGCGCCCTGTCACGGCCCCAGTTCATTCTGGGTACCACTGAAGACGGCCGGCCGATCGTCGTCGAGAGCAAGAGCCTCGCCGGCCTGCTACTGCCGGTGGCCGTAGTTGTCGCATTTGTCCTCGGCATCAGTGCGGCCAACCACTGGCTGGAATGGCTGACGGCGCTTAATGCCGTGCCCTTCGGCGACCGTGACGTGTTGTTCAACCGGGACGTCGGGTTCTACATCTTCCAGCTTCCCGTGCTGGACCTGGTGCGGCAACAAGCCCTGCTGCTCACCGTGCTGGCGTTTGGCGCCAGCGGACTGCTGTACCTGCTGTCGGGGAATGTCTCGATGGAGCCGCGGTATGGGGTGGCCTTCTGGCCAAAACTGAACCTGGCCTCCGGCACCCGCCGTCACCTGATGGTGCTGCTGGCCGTGTTGTTTGCGTTGATGGCCTGGGGCACGTGGCTGGAACTGCCACGTACGTTGCTGACCGGATCGTCGACGGCTGTCGTCTTTGGTGCCTCGTATACGGATGTCAACGCGCAGATTCCATTCCTGCGCGTGTCGCTTGTCGTACTAAGCCTGGCGAGTCTGGTGGCGTTGTGGCAGGGATTTGGTCCGCAGCGCTGGCCGTTGCCGGCGGCGGTCGCGGCGTATTTCGTCGTGACCACGGCGGGCGGCGTATACTCGGGTTTTGTGCAGCGGTTTGTCGTCACTCCGAACGAGCAGACGACGGAAGAGCCGTTCATCCGCAACAACATTGAAGCCACGCGCAAGGCGTACGCCCTTGACCGCGTGGAGGAACGCGAGCTGTCCGGCGAAGGGTCGCTGACAGCCGCCGACATTGCCGCGAACGCCGGCACGATTGAGAACATCCGTCTCTGGGACCACCAGCCGCTGCTGCAGACGTTTTCGCAGATTCAGGAAATCCGGACGTATTACGACTTCGTCAACGTCGACAACGACCGCTACACGATTGACGGCAAGTACCGTCAGGTCATGTTGTCGCTCCGCGAACTCAACAGCGAGAGCCTGCCGAACCGGTCATGGGTGAACGAGCGGCTGACCTTCACGCATGGGTACGGCCTCACGCTCGGACCCGTCAATGAGGTGACCACGTCCGGCCAGCCCGTGTTGTTTGTGCGCGACCTTCCGCCGGTCTCCGAGGTCGACCTCGAAATCAGCGAGCCGAGTATCTATTACGGCGAACTCTCGAGTGACTACGCGCTGGTCAAGACATTGCAGCCGGAGTTCCACTATCCGCGCGGCGAAGACAACGTGACGACAACCTACGCGGGCACCGGCGGCGTGGAGCTCAGCAGCCTCATGCGGCGCGTGATGTTCGCGCTCCGGTTCGGCGCGGCGAACATTCTGATCACGAATCAGATCACGCCCGAGAGCCGCATCATGTATCACCGGCGGATCGCCGAGCGTGTGCGCGCGATCGCACCGTTTCTCGAGTACGACGCCGATCCGTACCCCGTGGTGGCCGACGGCAGGATCTTCTGGATCCAGGACGCGTACACCACCAGCGAAAACTATCCGTACGCGACGCCGTTTGATCTTCCGCGGATCAACTACATCCGGAACTCGGTGAAGGTTGTGGTGGACGCCTATCACGGGACCACCACGTTCTACATCGCCGAGCCGGACGATCCCATCATCGAGACCATCAGCCGCGTGTTTCCTGGCATGTTCAAGCCGCTGAGCGAGATGCCGGAGGGCATTCGCAGCCATGTGCGGTATCCCGAACGCATCTTCAAGGTGCAGGCGGCGGCTTTTGCGACGTTCCACATGACCAACCCGCAGGTCTTCTACAACAAGGAAGACCAGTGGCAGGTGCCGGTCATCGACGGCGAATCCAACGCCGCGCCGATGCAGCCGTACTACACGATCATGCGGCTGCCGGGCGAGGCCGACACCGAGTTCATCCAGATGCTGCCGTTCACGCCGCGCCTGAAGGACAACCTCGCGGCCTGGCTGGTGGCCCGCAGCGACGGTGACCACTACGGCCGCCTGATCGTGTTCCAGTTTCCGAAACAGAAGGTGGTGTTTGGTCCGCGGCAGATCGTGGCGCGCATCAATCAGGATCAGACCATTGCGCCGCAGATCACGCTCTGGAACCAGCAGGGGTCACAGGTCATCCAGGGGACGCTGCTGGTCATTCCGATCGAGGAGTCGCTGCTCTACGTGCGGCCGCTGTATCTGCGATCCGCCGGCGGACGTATCCCCGAGCTCAAGCGCGTCATCGTCGCCTATCAGGAACAGATCGTCATGGCGGAGACGCTGACGCAGGGCCTGGTGCAGATCTTCGGCCGCAGCGTGGCGGCGGCGCTGGCTCCGGATCGCAGGGTTGACGGCGGATTGGTGCCGGAGCCCGTGGCGCCGGCGCCCGGCGGCGCGCCGCTGCCGGCCACTCCGGTTTCGGGAGGTGCGGCGGGGGTCGATCCACAGTTCCTGGTGCTGACCGAACGCGCAAGCGACCACTATGAGCGGGCGATTGCCGCCCAGCGCGAAGGCAACTGGGCACTCTACGGGGAGGAGATGCGCAAGCTCGGGGAAGTGCTCGCACAGCTCGAAAAGATCCGCAGATAGGGAATTACAGGGAGGCGCAGAGGCGCGGAGGAAGGATTCTCAGAAAATCATTCTCCGCGTCTCTGTGTCTCCCTGTTAAGCGCTCTGCTCCTGTTTTCTCCAGTACCGGGCGAGGCCCGTCCACGAAAAATCGAACCGGCCGGCTCTGGCATACGACTGCGCCTCTTCCTGTGACGAGTCGCGGGCGATCTCGCTCATCACGTCATCCACAAACTCCTGTGACCGTTCATGGTCTTCGAGATTGGGCCGCGCGAGTGACGCCCTGACTTTGAGGCTCCACGAATCGAGTTGTTGCCACAACGCCTGGAAGTGCACGCGCGGGGTGTGAGCCGGACCGAAGTGGGTGAGGAACAACGTCGCCGGGTTCCAGGCAAGGATGGTCCCGGTGCTGGAACGCCACGCGTCGAGGTCGATGTCGGGTGGGGGCGTGGGTGGAATGATCAGTCGGCCACTTGGTCTGCAGATTCCGGCTGTGTCGCCGACAAAGGCAATGCCTGACGCGGGAAGGAAGTAGCTGACGTGATGCCACGCGTGACCCGGAGTCCACGCGACATCAATGTTGTGCCCGGCGATGGTCAGGCGGTCGCTCTCTCCCAGCGTTCTGACGTGCGGGGCCGGCACGGGCAACACGTCCCCCCACAGCTTTTCCATGTCCGGTGCATACAACCGGCTGGCGCTGGCCAGCAACTTTGAAGGGTCGATCAGGTGCGCTGCGCCGCGTTCGTGCACGTACACCGTCGCCTTCGGCGCCAACTGGAGAATCGAGCCCGTGGCGCCCGCATGGTCGAGATGGATGTGCGTCAGTAGAATCGCCCGCACATCCCCCCACCCGAACCCACGGACCGCGAGTGCCCGCTCCAGCACCGGCATCGCGGTCGTCGGCCCAGGATCCACAATGGCGACCCCGTCGCGGCCATGGATGAGCGCTGTCGCAATGATGCCGTCGTGGCCGAGGAAGTGCAGGTCAGTGTAATCAACCCCGGCCGCAAGGGGAACTACCATCTGCCATCTATCATCTAACATCTAACATCTAACATCTAACATCTCCCCATCTCCCCATCTGAGATACCCTCTACCCATGCCGATTCTTCTCCTGGCCCTCCTCGCGTTCGTCGTTCCCGCACAGTCGTCACAGGCGCCGATGGCCGGCGGGGGTGTGTTGTTCGATCAGGGCAAGACGTGGGAGGAGTTTCTGGCGGCGGCCGACTCCAGGCCGGAGACGTGGAAGAGCAACGCGGCGCGCAGCAAACCGGCGCCTGCGCTCGTCGCGCGCCTCAAAGCCGCGTCCGCTGATCTGCGTTTTGTGGTCGTCGCGGTGGCGGCGTGCAGCGATTCAGTCCACACCGTGCCGTACGTGGCCACGTTGGCCCGAGAGGCCGGCGTGCCGCTGCGTATTGTGGACCCGACGGTCGGCAAGCCGGTGATGGATGCGTTCAGGACGCCGGACGGACGAGGGGCCACGGCGACGGTTGCTGTGTTGCGCGGTGATCGCATTGTGGCGGCGTGGGTGGAGCGGCCGGTGGCTCTTCAGACGTGGCTGCTGGGACCCGCAGCGTCCCTCCCTCAGAGCGAACGGATGGATCGGAAGTTCGGCTGGTACGAGTGGGATCGCGGCGAGTCCACCATGGCTGAACTGGTGGCGCTGGTCGAACGGCATCAATGAGCGCACCTGACAGGCAGACCGGCGATCTCGTCGAGGAACGCGTTGTTCCCAAAAAAGACGAGCCCACGCTCTACAAGGTCATCCTGCTCAACGATGACTACTCCACGATGGATTTTGTCATCCACGTGCTTGAGACCGTCTTCCAGAAGTCGCCCGCCGAAGCCTACCGCATCATGATGCAGGTCCATCAGCAGGGCACCGGCCTGGCGGGCGTCTACCCGTGGGAAGTCGCGGAGACAAAGGTCGAGACGGTGGCCGCGATGGCGAAGAAGGCCGGGTTTCCGCTGCGCGCGGTGACCGAAGAAGCGTGAACGCGCTCCGATCTCAGGGCTTGGGTGGATACTGCTTCGCCAACTCGGCAATAAGCGCCAACCGGATGTCGCGCAGGTCCTTCACGTCCCGGACCAGCGGGTGCGTGCGCGTCAGAAAATCCAGATTGGTCTCGCGGCCACTCATCAGAAAATCCGTTGTCACCACGCTGTAGCGCAGAGCCGGGTTGAGGGGCTTGCCCTGCACCACCCAGCGATTCCCCTGCCGCGTCACGCCACGCGCATGCAGGAATCCGCCGGTGCCCTGATTGGTGACGCCGACATCCAGCACACGCGCGAGCAGCGAACCGCCCATCGTCAGGCTCACGATGTTGCCGCCGAATGGCAGCACCCGAATCACGTCGTACTCGGTGACGGGTCCGGCCGGAAGTTCGTCGTCAATCCGAATGGACCCGCCGTTCATGATGGCGACGTCGACGCCGCCGGCTTCAGACGCGAGTGCGGCGGTGATGGCGTCGGTCATGTTGCCGGGACGATTACGCACGGTCGCCTCACGTCCATCCAGACTGGTCGTCAATGTGGCAATGACCCGGTCCGGCATGAAGCCGTCCTGTCTGAACGCGGCAAATGCGGTGTCGGTCCAGCGTGTGACTTCAGCCGCGACGGTGGCATCCTCGGGCACGGCCTCCGTGATCGGCTCAAGGCGCACGTTCACCTTGGCCCGCCGGCCTTCGGGGAACGTCAGGCTCAGCACCGCGAGTGAGCGGACGTTGGCGTCAGCCTTGACGATCGGCGTGAGGTGGGGACCGCGATAGATCAGCCAATTCTCGTGTTCGTGGCCGCCGAGCGACACGTCGATCTCCGGGACCGCAACCACCAGCGCCTGGTCGCCCTGCAGTGACAGGTGAGTGAGGGCGACGATGGCGTCCACGGGGCCCATCTTCTGGATGGCGGCTTTGGCGGATTCGATGACGGGGTGGTAACGCACCCAGGGGCGGGGATTGGAATCGAGCACGACACCGAGCAGTCCGATCTTGAGGCTGCGACCGCCCACCGTGACCGGGACCACCGCGAACGACTCGGTATTCGGGAAGAGTTCACCGTTGAGGTCCGTCACGTTCGACGTGACGACCTTGAACTTCGATTGGGCGAGCCTGGCGTGGAACGCCGGTTCGGCGAGATCGAACTCATGATTGCCCAGCGTTGCGTAGTCGAGACCCACGGCGTTGAGCACGTCCACCATCTGTCGTCCCGCGATCGGTTCACCATCAATGCGGGCGGTGGCCAGCGCCGACGGCGAAAGGTAGTCCCCGCCAAGTGTGGTGATCACCGGCGCGCTGGTGCGGCGCAGGTCGTTGATCACGGTGGCCACGCGGGCCAGGCCGCCGACGCGGCCGCCTTCCACCGGGCCGATTTCGTAGACGTCGTTAAAATGCACGATGGTGAGTGCCGGGGGCGCAGATTGCCCGCAGGCAATGGAGACCGTGGCGAGGATAGGGAGGAGGAGCGCGCGTAGGAACCGCATGATGTCCTTATAATCGATCCATTGTGTTCTCCGCTGCACTCGAAATCGTATTGACGATTGCCTACCGTGAGGCGGTCTCCCGTCGTCACGCCTACCTGACGCTGGAACACCTGCTGTACGCGCTGGCGCACGACCCGGATGGGGAGCGGATTCTGAACGCCTGCGGGGCGGACCTCGGCCGGCTGCGCGGGGAGCTGAGCAGTTATCTGGAGGAGTCCGTCGAGGAGCTCAAGAAGGGGAACGAGCGGGAGCCGCAGCAGACCGCAGCGTTCCAGCGGGTGCTCCAGACAGCCGTGCTGCACGTCCAGAGTGCCCAGCGCCCGGAAGTCCAGGCCGGCGATATTCTCGCCGCGATCCTCCAGCAGCCCAGGAGTCAGGCCGCGAAGCTGCTCGGTCAGCAGCACATCTTGCGCCTCGACATTCTTGAATACATCACGCACGGGATCACGAAGTCGCGCGTCGGCCAGGCGCCGCTTGACGAGGAACCGGAAACGCTCGGCACCCCGGAACCGGCGGAAGGCGGAGGGGCGAGCCGGCCGAGCCGCAACCCGCTGGCGACCTACTGCGTGAACCTGACCGAGCGGGCCCGTGATGGCAAGCTGGATCCCCTCATCGGGCGCCAGTCCGAGCTGCAGCGGACCATCGAGGTGTTGTGCCGGCGCCGGAAGAACAACCCGGTGTTTGTGGGTGATGCCGGCGTCGGCAAGACCGCGATGGCCGAAGGCCTTGCGGCGAAGCTGCTGGAACCCGGCGTGCCCTCGATGTTGCAGGACGCTGAGGTGTTCTCCCTCGACACGACCGCCCTCCTTGCGGGCACGCGTTTCCGCGGCGACTTCGAGGAGCGATTCAAGGCGGTCATCGGCGGTCTGACGGCGAGGCCAAAGGCCATTCTCTTCATCGACGAGATTCACTCCGCGGTTGGTGCCGGTGCCACGACGGGTGGCACGATGGATCTGGCGACGCTCATCAAGCCGATTCTCACGGCGGGTGAGTTGCGCGTGATTGGGTCCACGACCTTCGAGGAATTCAAGCTCATCGAAAAAGACCGCGCCCTCGCACGTCGTCTGCAGCGCATCACGATTGACGAGCCGCCGGTGGAAGAGACGGTGCGTATTCTCGAGGGACTCAAGAGTCGCTACGAGGCGCACCACGACGTGGTGTACGAACAGGCGGCACTTGAGGCTGCCGCCAAGCTGGCCGCGCGCCACCTGCGCGACTATCGTCTGCCCGACAGTGCGATCGACATCATCGACGAAGCCGGCGCCGCCAGCCGCCTGAACCGCGCCGCTGAACCCAACCCGACGGCCGCCTACAACCCAGGCGGCCCTACGTACCCAACCTCACCCAACCCGACCCAACCTGCTCTGATCGCTTCCTCCGACATTGAGTCCGTCGTCGCCCGGATGGCCCGCATTCCTGCGCGTCAGGCCTCCGCGTCAGACCGCGAGCGCCTGCGGACGCTGCAGGAGTCGCTCGAGCGGGTGGTATTCGGCCAGACAGAGGCTGTGCATCTGGTGGCGCAGGCCATCAAACGATCGCGAGCGGGGCTGGGTCAGCCGGAACGGCCGGCGGGGTGTTTCCTGTTCACCGGTCCGACCGGTGTGGGCAAGACGGAACTTGCGAAGCAGCTGGCGATGCAGCTTGGCAATGAGTTCACGCGGTTCGACATGAGTGAGTACATGGAGAAACACGCGGTCGCCCGTCTGATTGGCGCGCCTCCGGGCTACGTGGGGTTTGAGCAGGGTGGTCTGCTGGTGGATGCCGTGCGGACGCATCCCTACAGTGTGGTGCTGCTCGACGAAATCGAGAAGGCCCATCCGGATGTGTTCAACATTCTGCTGCAGGTGATGGATCACGCCACGCTCACGGATAACACGGGACGCAAGGCGGACTTCCGAAACGTCGTGCTCGTGCTGACGTCGAACGCCGGATCGCGCGAAATGAGCGCGGCGTCGATTGGCTTCGCGGATCGTCAGGGCGACGAAGGCCGCCGCAACGCCGAGGGCCGTTCCAAGTCGGCGATAGAGCGTGTCTTCTCACCGGAGTTCCGCAACCGGCTCGACGCCATTGTGACGTTCAAGGCGTTGGCACCCGAGGCCATGGAGCTGATCGTCGAAAAGTTCATTCTTCAGCTCGAAGCGCAGCTCGCTGAACGACGCGTCGCGATCACCCTCGAACCTGAAGCCCGCGCATGGCTGGCCCGGAAAGGCTACGCCCCCGTGTACGGGGCCCGGCCGCTCGCGCGAGTGGTGCAGCGTGAAGTGCGCGATCGACTGACGGATGAAATTCTGTTCGGCAAGCTCGAGAACGGCGGCACCGTCACGATCGGTGTGGCCAACGACGCGCTGACGTTTCACATGTAGGGCGCGCTGCACTTGAGCGCGCCAGGCAGGGTGGGCAGGCTTGGGTGAGGTTGGGTGCGTAGGGCCGCCTGGGTTGCAGGCGGCCATCGTCAGGGTGGGTAGGGTTGGGTGAGATGGCAGAGATCAAAGTGACCGACCGTCGCTGGTGGGCGGGCGAGAGCGACACGCCGACCACGGCGGAAGAGCCGAGGCTGAAGCCGACGCTGATTGAGGAACTCGAAGCGCGCATCGCCGAGAAGGATCGCGAAATTCAGGACCTGGTCTCGAAGTACCGCGGGGCCGCGGATGAGTTTGATCAGGCGCGCGTCCGCCTCCGCAAGGAAATCCAGAAGGACGTCGAGCGCAGCCGGCGGTCCGTGATCGTCTCGTTCCTCGAAGTGCTCGACAACCTGGACCGTGCGCTCGAAGCCGGGACGTCGCGTGGTGACGATCCGTTTGTGCAGGGTGTGGCTATGGTCCGCCAGCAGTTCCTCGCCACGCTCGAAGGCATGGGCGTCTCGCGCCTCAACCCCGTCGGGCAGCCGTTTGATCCCGCCCTGCACGAAGCGGTCACAACGGTGCCCGCCACCTCCTCCACTCAAGCCGGCGTCGTTGTCGGCGTCGTCCGCCCGGGGTACCTCCTCGGAGACGATGTGCTGCGCGCGGCACAGGTAGCGGTATCCGCAGGGTAGTTAAATCGTTTCAGCATCATTTCACTTTGCAGCTTATATACATAGTCTAAATAGCTGCCAATGTTTGGTTTATTCGTGTGCTAATATCGTTTCATCATGGAACCTGTTGCTCGCGCCTTGCTGAGAGGGATCCTGCCGGCCGGGCAGCTCCAGCAGGAGCTGGGCGTGTCTCCGGCCACGTTGATGCGGTGGGTGGCTGCGGCGGGGTCGGACGTGGTTCGGATCGGCCGTGGCCGGGCCACGCGGTACGCGCTTCGACAGGCGTGGACGGGGCTGGATGAGTCCCGCTTTCCGATGGTGCGGATCACGTCGAATGGTGATGCGGTTCCGTCTGGTGAACTGATCACGTGTGCTGGGGGCGAGACCATCTGGATGCCGGCCGGCGACGTCCAGCGTGGGTTGCCGATCGAGTTGGTGGACAACCGGCCTGCGGGATTTCTGGGGCGGCATTTCGCCGCGCAGCATTCAGCGCGTCGCCTTCCTGCCCGCCTGGAGGATTGGTCCGACCATCACATTCTGCTCGCGGTGTCGCGTCGTGGTGAAGACCTGCCTGGGAATCTGATCGCCGGCGATGAGTCGTTTGCGCGGTGGCAGGCGCTCGACTGGCCACACGTCTCGCGTGACGACTATCCCGCGCTGGCTGACGCGGCGATTGCGGGACAGATTCCCGGATCCTCTGCGGGTGGGGAGCGGCCGAAATTCGGGGTCTATGTCGACGGTCGCCACGTGCTGGTGAAGTTTGCAACCCGTGGCAGCGCCGGTGATGTGGTCGCGCGTCGCTGGTGTGATCTGCTCGTGCTTGAGGCGCTCGCACTCGAGGTGCTCGCGTCCCGAGGTGTCGCCGCTGCGCGGGTACAGCTGCTCGAGTTCCCGTCGCACTATTGTCTCGAAGTGGAGCGTTTTGACCGTGTCGGTCAGCGCGGCCGTCTCCCCGTGCTGAGTCTGGCGGCGGTGCACGATGACCTGGCCGACGGATGGGCGCGTGCGGCTGTGCGTCTGCGCGCGCAACGCCGTGTGTCGCAGGAGGACGCCGATCGTCTGCGATGGCTCGATGCCTTTGGCGCGCTCATCGCCAACACCGACCGGCACCAGTACAACGTGGTGTTTTTCGCCGACGGAGGCCAGGTGCGCCTGGCGCCGGCGTTCGATCAGGTGTCGATGTTCCACGCGCCCTCGGCGGATGGCCAGGTCCCGGTGCGCGAGTACCCGACACCCCACGCGACGCCCGACACACTGGATGTCTGGGACGACGCCCGCGCGGCTGCGCGTGAGTTCTGGTTGCGTGTGGCCGACGACACGCGGGTGTCGGATTCGATGCGGCGCGTGGCCTCAGCGCAGCACGTGGGCGATCTCGCGAAGTGAGCCGTCGTTGGGCGCGGGCGTCAGCCCGAGCACACGCGCCATCAGTTCGTACACGTGGATGCTCTGCACCGGCGGCACCACAACACCCCGGCGGAACTGCGGTCCTGTGGCGATGAAGAGTCCCTGCATCGACTTCAGGTTCGTGTCGTACCCGTGTGCGCCGCCGAGTACGCGCCCGTCCTTCTGCCAGCCGAGCACCTGCGGGCGCGACGCCAGCGTCCAGCCGTCATCCACCATCGCAATCACCGGCGGGATGCGATGGTGCGTGCGGTAGTGCAGGTGCGCCGGCATCTCCTCGCGCTTGTAGACGGTCAGCCGCGGGTGTTTGCCTCTGAGCGCCGCCACAATGGCGTCGTTGGTCATCGACGATCCGGGCCGCGGAGACAAGCCAATCACGGGTGACCCATCGATGGTCTGCACCTGCGACATGTCGAGATAGTCATCAAGCGTGATGATCCGGCTGTTCGACAACTGCGACATGCCGTGGTCGGACACGATCACGTAATGTACCCGCGAGCTGAGTCCCAGCGCGCGGACGCCTTCGACGAGCGCCGCGATCTCCACGTCGAGCTCGGCACACGCCGCAAGCACCTCGGTCGATTCGGGACCACGATTGTGACCCACCGTATCAACGAGACTGAAGTACAGCGTGATAAATGTAGGTCGCTCACTCTCGGGAAGGCGCAGCCAGTCCAACACCTGATTCACGCGCTCGCGATGAGGGAAGTCGTCCTGATAGGGCTTCCAATGTGACGGTCTGACGCTGCCGATTTCCACTTCGCTGCCGGGCCAGAACATCGACGCTGCGCGTTGGCCTTGTTTTTCCGCGGTTACCCACAATGGTTCCCCGCTCCACCACCGTGAATCCCTCGCCGTCGCCGACGACATCGTGAACCGCTCGGGCCCAATCGACGGGTCCACCATCGTGTTCGACACAATGCCGTGGTTCTGCGGGTACAGTCCGGTGACGATGGTGTAGTGGTTGGGGAAGGTTTTGGTGGGGAACGTTGGGATGAGACCTTCCGATCGAACCCCCGCTTCCGCGAGAGCCTTGATGGCGGGCACATTCGCGCGATGACTGTAATCGTGCCGCCACCCGTCGAGTGAAACCAGAATGACGATGGGGCGCGCGGGCTGGAACGCCCCGAGCGCTCCAACCGCCAGCACCGCCAGCAGGACCGCGGACAGCGCACGGCGGGCCGCGGACCGGTTATTCGTTCGGGTCTTCGAGATACGTGTAGCCATGGAGTCCATCTTCATAGAACCGCAGCAGCCGGCCGGACTCCTCGTAGTTCAAACGATTCTCACGGACGGCCACTTCGACCGACTGACGCAGCTTGCGCAGCAGCGTGTCGGCATCAAACTCCACGTAGTCGAGCACCTCACGCACCGTGTCGCCCTTGATGACCGACTCGAGCACGACGTTGCCTCCAGGATCAAGGCTCACATGCACCGCATGGGTGTCGCCGAACAGGTTGTGCAGGTCGCCGAGGATTTCCTGATACGCGCCCACCAGGAACACGCCGAGGTAATACGGCTCTCCGGTGAACGGATGCAGCGCGAGTGTCTTCCGGACGTCGCGGCGATCGATAAACTGATCGATTTTGCCGTCGGAGTCACAGGTAATGTCGCCCAGCACCGCCTGCCGCGTCGGCGCCTCATTGAGACGATGAATCGGCATCACCGGAAACAGCTGCTTGATCGCCCACGAGTCGGGAATCGACTGGAACAGCGAGAAATTGCAGAAGTACGTATCCGCGAGCGACTCGTCCAGCGTCTGCAAATCCTCCGGCACATCCTCCATCGTCTGTACCAGCTTCCGCAGTTTGCTGCAGATGGCCCAGTACAGCGTTTCCGCCTGGCAGCGCTGCGCCAGTGGCAGGTAGCCGCCGTTGAAGAGGTTGAGCGCCATGTCGAGCGCCTGCTGCGCGTCGTGATAGCTCTCGAGCGCGTTACGCGCCGTCAGGTTCTGGTAGGTCTCCTTGAGGTCCACCAGCGGCTGTTCGAGTTGATCGTCGTTGCCGTTGGCCGGAATCTCCTCGTCGCCGAATCCGGAGACGCCGAGAATGTTGAACACGAGCATGCTGTGGTACGCCACCACCGCGCGCCCGCTCTCGGAGATGATCGTCGGGTGTGTGACGCCTGCGTCATCACACACCGTCTGGATGTGATACACGACGTCGTTCGCGTATTCCTGCAGCGTGTAGTTCACGCTCGACTCGAAGTTGGTCTGCGATCCGTCGTAGTCCACGCCGAGGCCTCCGCCCACGTCCATGAACTCCAGGCCCGCGCCGTCCTTCACCAATTCGGCATAAATGCGCGCCGCTTCGTTCAGTGCGCCCTTGACGATGCGGATGTTGGGGATCTGGCTGCCGAGATGGAAGTGGAGGAGCTTGAAGCAGTCCTCCATGCCATGCGCCTTCAGTTCCTCGAGGCCCTTGCGGACTTCGGCGACCGTGAGGCCGAACTTCGAGCGGTAGCCGCCGGATGACTGCCAGCGTCCGCCACCACGTGCGGCCAGTTTGACGCGCATGCCGATCTGCGGACGCACGCCGACCTTCTTTGCGTACTCGAGGACGAGGCCCAGTTCCGTGTACTTCTCGACGACCGGGATGATCTTGCGGCCCATCTTGAGCGCGAGCATCGCCATCTCGATGAACTCGGCGTCCTTGAAGCCGTTGCAGATGATCGGGGTGTCGTTGGTGGTCATCGCGACCACGGCCAGCAGTTCCGGCTTCGATCCGGCTTCAAGGCCGAACCCGTACTCGCGGCCGAAGTCGAGAACCTCCTCAACGACCTGGCGCTGCTGGTTCACCTTGATCGGGTACACGCAGATGTACTTGCCCGTGTACTGATGCTGGTTGATCGCGGCCTGAAACGCGCTGTGGATGTCACCGAGCCTGTGGCGCAGGATGTCGCGGAAGCGAATCAGAATCGGCAGACCGATGCCACGCAACTGCAGGTGATCGACCAGTTGCTTCAGGTCGATCGATCGGCCCGGCTCCTTGGTGGCGTGGGCCAGCACGTGTCCGTTCGGGCCGATCGAAAAATATCCCTGACCCCACCGATCGACCTCATACAGCTCAGCTGCGTCGGTCACGGTCCATGGGTCGCCTTGTTGCCTGGTCCGCTGTGTGCGGCTCGTCGTACTCACGTTCGCATAATAACGGCTTTTGTCGTCCGGATCGGGACAAAAGTCCTCACTGCCGCGTTCTCTACCTCGCTCGCGTTTGTCGCGACACGCCTGTCGGTGCCGCTGGTGGTGCTCGTGCGGAACTGGCGTGTCGACCGTCGCCCCAAGGTGGCGGTGCCCCTTCGCGTCACCGCTGTCGTCGTTGCCTCCACGTTACCCGTGGCGCTGCTGACGACGGTGGAGACCCTGGTCTGGCGGATATCGCCGGGCCTTCTGGCCGCGGACATGGAACTGGGGGGGCGCGGGGGGGGGGGGCACCAGCGGCTTCGAACGTTCCCGCTGCAGCTGGCGCAGCTGCTCGACTGGGAGCTGTGTGCCGGCGTCGGCGTCATCGCTGTCGCCCAGGTGCCGGCGCTGATTCTTCAGCCGCTCGTTGAGAACGCGATCAAGTACGGCGTCGCGGCGGGCACCTGTTCTTCTTGCGCGCAAACGAAATCGACTGGGTGGAAGCCGCCGGCAACTACGTGCGACTGCACCCGGACACCTTCTTCCGGATCCATCGCTCGCGCATCGTGAACATCGCGCGCATCAAGGAAGTGCAGCCGTGGTTCAACGGCGAGTACGTCGTGATTCTGCGGAACGGCACCAAGCTGACGTTGAGCCGCGGCTACAGGGAGAAACTGCAGGAGCGCCTCGGGAGGCCGCTCTAGAGTTACAAATCAACAGGGAGACACAGAGGCCTCCGCGTCTCCCTGTGAATAGCTCTACCTGATCTTGAACAGCGCGTCGTCGAGCGGGATGTTGAATTCCACCTTGGAGATGCGCAGTTCCGCCTGCAGCTGGCCGGCCTGGCTGACCTTGATCAGGTGCGGCACCATGACGCCGTCCACCGAGCGGTAGTCCGACATCTCGGCTTCGGTCGCGGGCGCCATGCCGGCGGCCTCGGTCGCAATCTTCAGCTCAACGCCATTGTCCGCGTCGATGTAGTAGTGCTGTACCGGGAGGTTCTTCCGCGTGACCTTCAGGTGATGCGCCTTTTTGCCTCCAACATCGACCGTGCCAACGAGTTCGACCGTGTGGCCCTTGGTCTTGTAGTCAATGAGCGAGCCATCGAAGTCCGCCTGGTCCTTCAGGGTATCCGCCTCTGGGCCTGCCACTTCCTGGGGCGTGGTCGAACCCATCATCGGGTTGATCATCCAGGCCTTCTCGCCATCAAACAGGTTGACCATCGTCATGGGACCCTGTCCGACGTCGATCGTCAGATCCTGCCGGCCCATGTTCGGGCGCTTGCCGTAGACGACCATGCCAAGTTCAAACCCCTGCGCCGACGCGATGCCTTCCATGCGCTGCGTCTGAATGGCCTTCCACTTCTCCAGGCCACCCTTCGACGCGTGGTTCTTCGCGACGATTTCATCAACCGTCTGGGCCGACGCTTCGGGTGCGTACGATCCGGCAGCTGCGATCACACAGGCCGCCACCAACGCACGCACGAACATCACTTGTCTCATCATCTGCAAAACCTCCACAGGCATCTTATGGCGACTCGGCCCGACCGGTCCGCGCTATCGGCCAATGGCGGCAAAATCCCGGTGGCTCATGGTCCGGGGTCCAGGGGCCGGGGTTCGTGACGGCTGTGTAACACTGGTGGCTCAATGCAGCGGTTCCTGATGCTTCTGTGTGTGGCGGCGGTGGCGCCGGTGCTGGCGCAGGACCAGGCGCGCCCGGTGGACACCTCGACCCGCGCTGTACTCGCGGCGGCGACCTCGTATCTCAAGGCCTATCAGGAGGCCCTGCGGTTTGTGATTGCCGACGAGCAGGCCGTTCAGGAAGTGTTCGACGACCGCGACCGGCGCCGGGCACGGCGCGAGACCTCGGGGGATTTTTTCCTGGCCTGGGTGCCGGCCGACGGCGGATGGCTGTCGGTGCGCGACATTACGACGGTCGATGGCAAACCGGTCGAGGCCGGTGCGGATCTGCGGGGCCTGCTCAACCGCGGGTCGATGGCCAGCATCGGCCGCGCGATGGCGGATCGCAACGCGCGCTACAACATCGGCGTTGTCACCAGGAACTTCAACGAGCCCATGTTTGCGTTGATGATTCTGGACGCGAAGCACCAGTCGCGGTTTCGATTCGAGCGGAAGTCCGTCGGCCGTGGTGATGCGGGCACCTCCGTCACATTGACATTCACCGAGCGTGACCGGCCGACACTCGTGCAGGCGGCCAGCGGCGGCCCGGTCTTTACCAGCGGCGAGTTGGTGCTCGACGCGGAGACCGGTCGACTGCAGTGGTCCCTCGTGAATATGAAGGACGGCCCCACCGCCGCGCAGCTGACCACAACGTTCACAGAGAACGAGAAGCTGAAGTTGTGGCTGCCGGCGACGATGCAGGAGCGGTACAGCCACTCATCCCCGCGCCTGAAAGAAACCGTGGTCGTCGAATCGACCTACACGAACTATCGCAGGTTCGAAGTCACGGCGAGGATCCGGTAGTCGTTCGTAGGACGCGCTGGGTTGCAGCGCGTCTCTGCCGGCGCGCTCAAACCCAGCGCGCCCTACGGCACTCAGGACTCAGGTCCGGCTGAAGATCACCCCTGGCGCAAGCTTCCAGTCAGGGTCGAGCGCGGACTTGATCGCACGCATTTCGTCGAGCCCGGCATCGCCGTACAGCTGACGCAATAGCGCCTGCTTCACGGAACTGCGGCCCACGCCATGTTCGGCGAGCGGGCAACCGCCAAGGCGCGCGACTTCGCGACCAAATTCAAGAATGGCTTCGCGGCCGGAGACGATGTCGGCGTAGGACGTGGGGATGACGTTCGGATGGACGTTGCCGTCCGAGATGTGACCCCAGATGGCGAAGTCGAGCCCCCGGCGGCTGTAGCCCTCCCGATAGATCGCCAGCATCTCGCCGAAGTGTTCAAAGGGCACGATCATGTCGGCGGCGGTCTTTTCGATCCGATCGTTGATGTCGCGTTTGGCGTTGCCGACGCGGCGGTTCACACCGGCGGGCGCCGACTCCCTGAACGCCAGGAACTGCTCGATGCGTCGACGTTCTCCCGGCCACGCCATCTGGGCATCGTCGAGCGCCTGATGCACGTTGAGGAGGCGCAGGAAGCGTACGAGCGGGGTATCTGGCGCGTCAGAGTCGAGCGCGATCGCGACCTGGGCATAGCCATCGGCCGGCGTCGTGCCGCCTGGCAGCTCCAGCTGAATGAGCAGCATCAGCTCGGCGTCGAGTGGCACTGTGATGTCGTGTTTGGTGTCGATTCCGTCCTCGCGCAGGATCTCGAGGCAGCGGCGGTCCACGTGTTCGATGGCGGCGACGTCGATGCCATGAGGGTCGCTGTGACGCCAGGAATCTTGTGATGCGCGACGCAACGCGTCGACGAGCGAGACCGCGGCGGACTCGGAACGCACCGGCACCATCGCCCAGGCCACGGCTGGAGGTTCCGGGAGCACCCGAAACGTCACTGCCGTGATCACCCCGAGCGTGCCTTCAGCGCCGATGAACAGGTCGACGAGATCCATACCAGGGGCGGCGAAATAACCAGCGGAGACTTTTGGTACATCGGGCATCCGGTACGACCCGTGTCGCAGGGTCCGCCGGCCGCACGGGCACTCGATGGTGAACGTCCGGTCATCGCCCGCGACACAGTTCCCACGCATCAGGTCGAGGACGTGTCCACATGTCAGCACGACGGTGAGGCCCTCAGTCCACCGGCGGGTTGTGCCGTACTTGAACGTCGATGCCCCCGCAGCGTTGGTCGCGACCACGCCGCCTGCCAGCGCTCCTGTGTATGTGGGAGAAGGTGCGTACCACTGGTCGGCCCGATGTAGCAGATTCTGCAACGTTTCGATCTCAGCGCCCGCTTCTGTTCGGAAAAGCCGTTGGCCCACTTCCTGAATATCTGTGAGTCGCACCGTGGAGAGCACGAGTCCACCGTCGGGCGTGGCGCCTCCGGTCAACGACGACTGGGCGCCGATGGGCAGCACCCGGGTCGACGCCGTCAGCAGGCGGGCCACGTCCTGTTCCGATCGCGGCTTGGCCACGCCATCAGCGTGGCCGCCAGCAAAGTGGGCCGCGTCTTCACGGTGCGCATGGAGCACGTCGGGTGACGTGTCGACGAGCGAAGCCGCTGGGTCGTCGGCGTGACGGCCACCGGCACTTCTTGATTCACGCGCGCGGATGAAGGACGCAGGCACAGGAGGATCACGATGCTACGACAGAAACGGCAGTGGGCGGTGACGATGGGGTTGGTGGCCGTGGTGGGGTTGCTGGGATGGGCGGTGGTGAGCCACCTGAGGGCGGAGGTCGGGGAGGTTCGTCAGGCGCGTGAGGCCGAGGGGATTCCCATCCTCGAGTTTCAGCGGTTGTTCGACAAAGGGGAGGTGCTGGTGGTTGATGTGCGCGACCGCGCCAGTTATGAAACCGGGCGCATCGCTGGTGCGATCCACGTCACGCTCGATGAGCTTGAGACCGGGTCCCTGGGCGTTGCTGATGGAAGACGTCTGGCGCGAGGCCGGCTGGTGGTCACGTACTGTTCCTGCCCCACGGAGGCGAGCAGCCTGCGTGCGGCCGCGTACGATGCCCAGTCGGAGGTCCTGGCCCTCAAGTGAGACTTCCTCCGCCAGAAAGACCGCCGTGCCGCCCTCCGGTGTCGTCCACCGAGGCGTGAAGGACCTACTGATGCCCCACGCCGGCTTTTGTCCCTCCGCCGCCGCCTCGGCCGCAAGACCGCACATAAGCGTAAGACACGCGCCCACCGTAGCCCATCTCCCCATCTCCCCATCTATACTTCGGGCATGCCACCAGAGCCCCATCCAGGCGAGTCCGACCTGAGCCGAATCTACGCCGCCGTTTTGATTATCGAGGTGTTCGTCATCCTCGGTCTGTATTGGCTCAGCCGTCATTTCGGATAAACCATGCATTGGATCGATTGGGCCATCGTTATCACGTACCTGGTGTGGATCGTCTGGACCGGCGTGCGCCTCAGCCGACAGACCGAAAAACTCGAAGGGTATTTCCTCGCGAACCGTTCGCTGCCGTGGTGGGCCGTCGGGTTGTCGGTGATGGCCACGCAGCTATCGGCTATCACGCTCGTCGGAACGACAGGGCAGGGCTATACGGCCGGCCTGTCGTTTGTGCAGTTCTACTTCGGGTTGCCGCTGGCGATGATCATTCTGTCGCTGACCGTGGTGCCGTTTTTTCACCGGGCAAAGGTGTACACGGCCTACGAGTACCTTGAGCGACGGTTTGATGCGAAGACACGTCTGGTCACGGCCATTCTGTTCCTGTTGTCGCGTGGCATGGCGTGTGGCGCCGTCATTGCGGCACCGTCGGTGATTCTGTCGGTGATCTTCGGGTGGAACCTGACGCTGACGATTCTGGCATTCGGGGTGCCCACCATCTTCTACACCATGAAGGGCGGCGTACAGGCCGTGACATGGGCGGACGTCAAGCAGATGTTCGTGATTGTGGGCGGACTGTTGGCGGCGGTGGTGGCGTTGATCATGGGTCTGCCGGATGACGTCAGTGTCGGCGCGGCGCTCCATACCGCCGGGGCGGTCGGCAAGATGCAGGCGTTGGATTTCAGCTTCGACATCTCGAATCCGTACACGTTCTGGTCCGGACTGATCGGTGGTCTGTTCCTGTCGTTGTCGTATTTCGGATGCGACCAGAGCCAGGTGCAGCGCTACCTGACGGCCAAATCGGTCGATCAGGCACGGCACTCGCTGTTGATGAGTGCGTACTGGAAGATTCCGCTGCAGGTGCTTGTGCTGATGGTGGGTGTGTTGATGTTCGCCTACTTCCTGTTTGCGCCGAGCCCGATGCTGTTCAAGAACACCCATGTGGCGGCGGTTCAAGCCAGCGCCAGGGCCGGTGACTATGCGGCGCTGGAGCAGGAGTTTGCGCAGGTGCAGGAACAGCGCAAGACCGCTGCACACGCGATGGCGGCGTCGACGGCCGAGGGCACTGCAGCAGCGGCGGCTGATCAGGCGAGGGCCTCATTCATCGAAGCCGACGAGGCGGTCCGCAGCGTGCGGGCGCGCGCCCGGGCGCTCGTGGTCGACGCGACGCCGGACAAGAGCTACAACGACACGAACTACGTGTTTCCCACGTTCGTGACCCAGCACCTGCCGGTGGGGCTGGTCGGCCTCATCATCGCGGCGATCTTTGCTGCGGCGATGTCGAGCGTGGCCGCAGAACTGAATTCGCTGGCGACCGCGTCGGTGATCGACATCTATCGTCGACACTTGAACAAGAAGGCCGACGATGCCCACTACGTCGTGGTGTCGCGCTGGGCCACGTTGTTCTGGGGACTGTTTGCGTGTTTTGTCGCCACCTTCGCCGCCAACATGGGGTCGCTGATTGAAGTGGTGAACAAGTTCGGCTCGTACTTCTACGGGTCGATTCTTGGCGTCTTCATTCTGGCTCTGGCCTTCAAACGCGCCAACGGACATGGCGCCTTCATCGGTCTCATCTGCGGCATGCTTGCGGTGGGCTATGTCGCCACCAACACCTCGACCGCGTACCTCTGGCAGAACGTCGTTGGCGCAGTCGTGGTGACGGTCGTGGGCCTTGTGGTGTCGGCGGTCACGCGCACGGATGAGCGGGTGGGCGGATGAGTGGGTGGGTGGATGGTTGGGCGGCTGGACGGCTGGGCGGGTGGGCCGCTGCGCTGCTCGTCGCAGGCGGTGCCGCGACGATTGCGGCGCAGGCGCCGCAGGAACCGGTTGATCTCCTGATCGTGAATGCGCGGATTGTGGACGGCACCGGGGCGCCGGCGCGTGCTGGAAGCCTGGCGATTCACAACGGGCGCATCACCCGCATCAATCCCCCCTCAGGCACCCAGGCGCGCCAGCGTATTGACGCCGGTGGGCAGGTGGTGGCGCCGGGATTCATCGACGTCCACACCCACGCGGACGGACTCGCCGATCAGCCGCACGCGATCAACTTCGTCCGCATGGGAGTGACGACCATCGTCGCGGGCAACTGTGGTGGGTCGGCGCTGGATGTCGGAGCCGCGTTCGAGAAGATCGCCGACGCGCCGCCGGCCGTGAACTACGCCACCCTGATCGGGCACAACACCGTGCGATCGTCGGTGATGGGCCGCGCCCAGCGTTCACCGTCGGCGAGCGAGTTGCAGCAGATGAAGGCGCTGGTCTTCAAGGGCATGGCCGACGGCGCCGTCGGGTTTTCAACCGGCCTGCAGTACATCCCTGGCACGTACGCCGAGAGCTCGGAGATCATCGAACTGGCGCGTGTGGCCGCCAACGAGGGCGGCATTTACGTGTCGCACATGCGGAACGAAGGCACCGCGCTGCTGGAGGCTGTCGCCGAGACGATCAATGTCGGCCGCCTCCTGCGAATGCCGGTGCAGATTTCCCACCTGAAGGTCGACAGTCCCAAGCAGTGGGGGGCGAGCGCGAAGGCGTTGGCCCTGATTGATGACGCGCGTCGGCGCGGTATCGATGTCGAGGCGGATCAATACGCCTATACCGCCGGTTCGTCCGGGTTGGCGATTCGGTTCCCGTCGTGGGCGCTGGAAGGCACAAACGCCGAGGTCACTGCGCGGCTGAAAGACGACGCGACCTGGGCGCGGATCAGGAACGAGATCGTGCAGTTGCTGGCCGAGCGCGGGTTCACGGATCTGTCGTGGGCGACGGTGGCGACCTATCGTCCGCAGCCGGAGTACAACGGCCTCTCCATGAAGGCCGTGGCGCAGAAGATGATCGGGGCCGACACGGCGGATGCACAGCTTGAAGCCGCGCGCCGGATGATGATGAATGGCGGCGCGTCCATGGTCTACCACTTCATGAGTGAAGACGACGTGGAGACCATCATGAAACATCCGATGGTTGGATTTGCGTCCGATGCCGGCATCAACGTGTTCGGGTCCGGTGTGCCGCACCCGCGCGGGTACGGGAACGCGGTCCGGATCCTCGGGCGCTACGTGCGTGAACGGCGTGTGATTTCGCTCGAGGAAGCCGTGCGCAAACTGGCGTCGGTGCCTGCGCGTCAGTTCGGCTTCGCTGAGCGCGGCGAAATTCGCGAGGGGTGGGTGGCTGACCTGGTGATTTTTGATCCGGCCACTGTGGGCGACACCGCGACGTTTGACGCGCCGCATGCGTACCCCACCGGGATTTCCCACGTGCTCGTGAATGGGCAGCTCGTCGTCCAGTCGGGGGAGGCCGCGCCTGCGCGACCTGGCCAGGTCCTCCGGCACCAGCGGCGATAAATTGACAAATATCGTTACCACAACTACTGTCATTCCGTGACGCCCGCTCCATCCACCCAGCGCAGCAAGCGGTCCAAGACCCAGGCCGCCACGTTCCTCGAGATCGTCAGGCTCTCGGAGGAGTTGCAGCGTGGGTTCGCAGAGTTGTTCAAAGCGCACGACATGTCGCCCGCGCTGTACAACGTCCTGCGCGTGCTGCGCGGTGCTGGAGAGGCCGGCCTCACCTGCGGCGATGTGGGCGGCCGACTGGTGCAACACGATCCCGACGTCACACGTTTGCTCGATCGCCTCGAGAAGCGCGGGCTGATCGAACGGCGGCGTTCCACCGAGGATCGTCGCGTTGTGCGTACACGCATCACAGAAGCTGGGCTGGCCCTCCTGGCTGAACTCGACGGCCCCGTGGACGACCTGCACGAACGCCAGCTCGGCCACGTGCCGGAACCACGCCTGAAGGAATTGCTGTCCATCGTGGAGGAAGCCCGCGCGAAGCCCGCGTAGGTTCTCATGTTGAAGGTCCTCGTCATTCTAGGGAGTGTGCGGTGTGGCCGCATGAGCGAACGTGTCGCGACGTTTGTGATGAACCGCCTTGCGGCCGCTGAGGGAATCTCGGCGGAACTGGTGGACCTGGCCGTGCTCGACCTGCCGATCATGGAAGAGCGCCTCGGACGGATCGATCCACCACCGCCCGGTGTGGCCGACCTCGGCGCGAAGATTGAGGTCGCCGACGCCCTGGTCATCGTGTCGCCCGAATACAACCACGGGTACCCGGGCGTGTTGAAGAATGCGCTGGACTACTTCTACGCGCAGTACAAGCGCACACCGGTCGCGCTCGTCACGGTCTCCAATGGCGGGCACGGCGGCGTCAACGCGTGGGCACAACTGGTGACCGTGTTCGTCCAACTCGGGGCCATCGTGCTGCCGGCCACCATTGCGGTCTCGAATGTGGAGAAGACGTTTTCGCCGGAGGGCGAGGCGCTGGACCCCGCGTATGTGAAGCGGACAGACCGGATGATCGACGATCTGGTCTGGCTGGCCACACGCCTGAAGGACTAAAGTAGGCGGATGCCAACCCCCTACGCGCAGTACGTCGACGGCCGCGATCCGGTCGACGTGCTCACCGAGACGCTCACACGGTATCGCGTCGTGTTCGCCAACACGCCCCAGGAAAAATGGCAGACACCCTGGGCACCGGGGAAATGGACACGCCACCAGGTACTGATCCACGTGGCGCAGTGGGAACTCATCTTCAGCACCCGCGTGCGGATGGCACTCGCCATTCCCGAGTACGTCGTGCAGCCGATGGATCAGGATCCGCTGCTCGATATTGAGGCGCCCTTCGTGGATGTGGCCACCGCGTCGGCGGCGTTTGATGCTGTCCGCTCGATGAACATCGCGCTCATCCGCGGTCTCTCACCGGAGACGCGCGCGACCGTCGTGACACATCCCGAACGGGGACGTATCGACGTCAACGACCTCATCGTGACGCTGGCGGGACACGCGGTACACCACCTCAATCAAATTGAGGATTGAGGATTGAGGAGTGCCGTCTTCCTCCTTCTGACGCTCATCCCGACCGCTGCCTCCGCGCAGGTGCTGGCGTCGGTCTGGTATCGCGGTCTGCCGTCCGGTGTGCCGCGATATGCCGACCTTGAGGCCATTCGCGACAACGGATTCAACGCCGTCACCTGGCCGCTCCAACATGTCAGCGGCGCGATGGAACTGCAGCGGATGGCCGCACGCGTCGGCCTGACGGTGGTGGTCCGAGCCGAGTCTGTGCCGCTGACGTTGCCGCTCTCCGTCACGGGTGAGTCCAAGGTCGATTTGCTCGTCACACGCACGCCCCGCAGTGAATGGACGGCGCTGATCTGGCGGGCGGTCGCGCACGGCGCGCGTGTCGTATCGTTCGACGCGGGTCTCGCCGAGGGGACGGGGCTGTGGAATGAATCGGGCATCCCCGACTGGGTGCCGGTGGCGTCGTCGCTCGGTCGTCAATTGACAGCCAACGGCACGCTGGTCGGCAGCCTTCGACGAGGCCCTCCGGTCACTGTTGAGATGCCCGACGAGGCGTTGGACCTGTCACTGCTGGAGAACGCCCGAGCCTGGGTCATCGTTGCCACCAACGCCTCGACCGAAGCGGGGCGAAGCGTCGATACGTCGGCGACATTTCCCGCCGACGTGCCCAACGCCGAATGGCTCAACCTCTTCGACGGCAGCATGATGTCGATGCTCTACCGCTCGACCGGCTCCCGCTGGCGCGTCCGCCTCGGGCCGGGCGAGGCGAAGGTGTTTGTGATCGACAAGAGGAGGTAGTGCTGGGTGCTCAGTGCTGGGTGCTCGGTGCTTGTGCTGGGTGCCAGGTGCACAGTGCACTCGGCACCCAGCACTAAGCACCCAGCACGATTTCGTCCCAGACAATCCCCAACGTATTCGCCGCGTGCGGGCCGAAGTCCTCAAACCCCGTGAGGATCGGCTTCGTGACCGTGAACTGTTCCTTCGTCTGACCGGCCTTCACGGCACCGCGGGTGTGGTCGAGCAGCGCCGTGAGGTAGTCGCGGAAGTAGAGCAGTTCTTTGCTCGATCCGGTTACCGGATGTGTGCCGCCGGCGTGGCCGAAGATGTAGATCGTGTCCGTCGAGTGATCCGCCACCGTCAGTTCGAGCACCTTGACCCAGTTCGCCACGACGGCGCCGTTGACGCGGTCGATGACAGGTACGCGACGGTTGAACATCAGGTCGCCCATGTGAGCGACGTTGGCGCGCTCGAACGTGATGACGGCGTCGCCACCCGTATGCGCGCGGCCGTAGTGTTTCGCGCGCACCCAGTCGCCGCCGATTTCCTCGCGCCACACATCAGTGAACGTGGCGTCCGGGACGAGTTGTTCGGCCGCGTTGGGCCGCACCGCCGCTTCCTTGATGAGCGCTGCCGCGCGCTCGTGCGCCACAACACGTTTGGCTACGCCGCGGAAGGCGTTGTTGCCACCCGAGTGATCACCGTGGTGATGCGTGTTGAACAGTCGATCGACCGGCCGGTCCTTGGTGCGTTCCTTCAGACCGGCCACAAACACCGGCGCCGAATCCGGGAACTGGCTGTCGACCGCGACGACGCCGTTGGGGTCGACCAGGTAGCCAATCGTGCCGCCGCGCCCCAGGAAGTAGCCCACCCCGCGCCGAATGTCAGTGAACACGGGCGTCCATTGAGGTGGCGCCTGCGGCGCGCGGCCCTCGGCCTGCTGCCAGGCGGTGGCGATCGTCGGCAGGCCAATCGCACCGGCACCAAGGGCAACAGCGGTCGTGGCCAGAAAGTCTCGTCGGGACAGGGGCATGGGTTGAATCCTCCCCCGGGGATTGTAATAGAGTCGCCAGGCCATGCCTCAATCTCTCCGGCGCCTTCTCAGTCTTCTGGCTATCGTTGCCGTGTCGGCCGCCTCGGCCACGCCTTCCGCGCAGCAAGCTCCGGCCGTCCGGGAGGTGCGTCTGCGATCGGCCATGCCCGCGGTGGACGCGGCGTTTGAGGCGTTCGCAAAGCGCACGCGCGTTCCAGGCATTGCCTACGGCGTTCTGATCGACGGCGACCTTGTGCACACCGGCACCGTGGGCACCCGTGATCGCACCACCAACGCGCCGGTGCTGTCGAGCACGGTCTTCCGGATCGCGTCGATGACCAAGAGTTTCACCGCGTTGGCGATTCTCAAGCTTCGCGACGAAGGGCGTCTCGGTCTGGATGACCCGGCAGAGCGGTATGTGCCCGAACTCGCCGCGCTGAAGTACCCGACGAGTGATTCACCCCGGATCACGATCCGTCATCTGTTGTCACACGCGGAAGGATTCCCTGAAGACAACCCATGGGGCGATCAACAACTGGCCGTGACCGAGGACGAGTTCACCGCGCTGCTGAAGAGTGGAATCCCGTTCTCAAATGCGCCCGGTGTGGCCTACGAATATTCAAACTACGGTTTCGCCATCCTCGGTCGCATCGTCTCCCGCGTGTCCGGCGTGCCGTACGCCGAGTACGTGCGCACCACCATCCTGCAGCCGCTGGGAATGTCGGCGTCCACGCTTGAGCCAGGCGCGGTGCCGCGTGATCGACTGGCGCTGGGGTATCGGTGGGAGGACAACACGTGGAAGGAAGAGCCGCAGCTCCCGGATGGTGCGTTCGGAGCGATGGGCGGTATGTTGACGTCAATCGAGGACCTCGCGAAGTACGTCGGGTTCCAGATGCGCGCCTGGCCCGCACGCGATGGCGCCGATCCGGGGCCCGTCTCTCGCGCGTCGCTTCGGGAGATGCAGCAGATCTCGCGGACTCGACCCGCCACCGCTTCATCGGGTCAAGGAGGAGTGCAGCTGAACGCGCAGGGCTACGGGTACGGGCTCAGGATTCGTCAGACCTGCGACTATCGACACATCGTCTCCCACAGCGGGGGACTTCCCGGCTTCGGTTCTCAGATGCGCTGGCTGCCCGAGGAGGGCGTGGCGTTTATTGCGATGGGAAACCTGACGTACACGGGGTGGGACGCCGTCTTTGACCAGGCCACAGCCGCGCTCGCCGCAACCGGTGCGCTGACGCGTCGCCAGCCCGAACCCGGCGCGGCGCTGCTCGCCGCCAGGGCAGACGTCACCAGGTTGATCAACACGTGGGACGATGCCCTCGCTGATCGCGTGGCGGCGATGAATCTGTTCCTTGACGAATCGAAGGACCGGCGCCGCGCGCAGATCACACGTCTGCGCGAACAGGTTGGCGTCTGCAAGGTGGATGCGCCGTTTGAGGTGGAGAACGCCTTGCGGGGTCAGTGGACGCTCGCGTGTGAGCGCGGTTCGCTGCGTGTCGCCATCACACTCGCACCCACGATGCCGCCGAGGGTGCAGCACCTGTCGGTGCAACCAGCGCCCGCAACGCCGCCGGCGCGAACCTGCGGCGGCTAGCCCATCCGCCCAGCCGCCAATCCCGCGAGGCGGCCTGTCGCCCACGCCCAGGCGAAGTTGTAGCCGCCGATCGGGCCGAAGGCGTCGAGCATTTCTCCGCACATGAAGAGACCGGGGTGACGGACACTCTCGAGTGTACGGGAGTGGATATCAGTCAGTGCCACGCCGCCTCCGGTAACTTCAGCCCTCTTGTAGCCCTCATTGCCTGTCAACGGCAGCGCGTACGCGGTGAGGCGTTCGATGAGCGCGAGTCGTTCTTCGCGGCGCAGCTCTGGTCCGCGACGATCGGGCGGGAGCCCCGCATCCGCACACAGCGCTTCAGCCAGCCGCTCGGGCAGGTGACGCGCGACCACGCTCGCCACGCGGCCTGTCGTGGCCGCGATCTCGTCGCGCCACTGGGATTCAGTACGGTCGGTCCACGACACTCTCAAAAAGACCTCTGAGGTCGTTTTTGTGACCATATCCGAAATATCGAGCACGGATGGCCCACTGTAGCCGCGGTGTGTGAAGAGGAAGCCTCCCGCCGTTTCGCGCGTCCTGCCGTCCCCCTTTGCTCGGATGCGCACCGGCAGCGAGATGCCCGCGAGATCCGCTCCTCCGGGCATTCCGCCCGTCAGCGGCGTCAACGCCGGGTAGAAGGGGTGCATCCCATGGCCGAGGTCCTGCGCGATCCGCAACCCCGTGCCGTCACTGCCGGTCTGCGGCACGGAGAGCCCGCCGGTCGCCAGAATCACCGCAGTGGCTGTCAGTGGGCCACGCGACGTCTCGATCTGCCATCCCTCACCCGGACTCCGGCGAAGGCCGTTCACCGTGGTGTCGTACTGAATTTCGACGCCACGTCGTGTGGCGAGGTCAACGAGCCCGTCGCGAACGTCGCGGGCCCGGTTTGATTTGGGAAACAGTTTGCCGGTGTCTGATTCGAGCGCGAGGGGAATGCCGACTTCGTTTTCGAAGAAAGTCCGTTGCTCGGTCAACGGCCAGGACCGGAGCAGTCCGCGCATCAGGTGCGCGGGGGAGTCGGTGATGAACCGCTCCGGCTGCAACGAGGACGGCAGGATGTTGCACCTGCCGCCCCCGCTGATCAGAATCTTGCGTCCGCCGTCACTCGTGCGTTCCAGCAACCGCACGGGTTGTCCCGTCGACCGCGCAAAGGTCGCCGCGACCAGCCCTGCGGCGCCGGCGCCAATGACGACGACCACTTACTTGAGGATCTCGTCCACAGTCATCACGCGCACCGGGCCGAGGTTCGCCGCGCGAATCGGCTGCTCGATCGTGGCGAGGTCGCCGACCACGATCACGGCGAACTTGTCCGGTTGCACATACTGATTCGCCGCGCGTTCGACGTCGGCCGCAGTGACAGCCAGCACCTTGCCGACGTATTCCTTGAACGTGGATTCCGGCAACCCATGCACGATGAGTTCACCAATCTGCGACGCCATCGACCCCGTCGTCTCAAAGCCCGCCGGGAAGCCAAGCGCCAGATAGTTCTTCGCGCGATCGAGTTCGGCCGCCGACACGGGACGCCGGATGGCCTCGAACTCATTGAAAAACTCGCGCAGGGCCTCCGCTGTCTTGTCCGTCTGGACACCTGAGGACGCGAAGAACGGCCCGGCCGTCATGCGCATATCAAACGATGAGCTGGCGCCGTAGGAGTAGCCGTTGCGCTCGCGGAGGTTCTGGTTGAGGCGCGAGGTGAAGGAGCCACCCAGCACCGTGTTCATCACCTCGAGCACGTAGTAGTCCGGTGTGTTGCGCGGCACGCCGATCCAGCCGATGCGAATCTGCGACTGCGGTGCGCCTGGGCGATCGATCAGATAGATCTGCTTCGCGCCGTGCTGGGTCGCGGTGCCGAGCGCCGGCTTCGCGGCTGCGGCTCCGGCATTCTTCCAGCCGCCAAATGTCTTCTCGAGCTTCGGCAGGATGGCGTCGGCCGTCACGTCTCCGACCACCAGCAGGTGCGCGTGCTGGGGCTGGTAATACTGCGCGTGGAAGGACCGGATCTCCGACGCAGTCATTTCGCCGTTGGAGACCGTGTTGCCCATGGCACCGGTGCCGAAGCGATGGCGCGGACCGTAGACCAATCGCGCAAACCCCTGGGTCGCCAGTTGCGAAGCGTTGTCCCGCTGCTGCAGCAGGGTGGTGAGGCGTTCCTGACGCAGCCGCTCGACTTCAGCCTCGGAAAACGTCGGGCGCAGCGCCACGTCCGCCATCAGCGGCAGCGCCTCGTCGAGCTTCGACACCGGCGTGAAGAGGCCGACCGTCGACGAATCCCACGAGCTGCCGGTCGACACGCTGATGCCGAGGTATTCGATGGCGTCAGCGAGCGCGAGGGCATCACGTGTGCCCGCGCCTTCGTCGAGCATCGCTGACGTGAAGCTCGCCAGGCCGTACTTGCCCGCCGGGTCCGCTGATGCTCCTGCACGGACGATCAGATTCACCTGCACGACCGGCACCTTCGACATCTGGACAATCCAGACCGGCAGTCCGTTCGCCAGCGTGCGCTTCTGAATCGGCGGCAGGTTCAACGCCGCCGCTGGTCCTGGCGCCGGTGCCTTCGACCGATCAGGCGCCTGCTGCGCCGCCAACGGAAGCACCAGCAGCGCAGCCACCAACGAGCCGCCCATCCACCCAGCAACCCATCCGCCCATTCGCAGCTTGCCCATCCGCCCAGCCACCCATCCGCCCATCATCATTTGCCCCCCTTCGGGTGCACCGACAGCTCGAGTCGCCGGTCAGTGGGCAGCCACCTGCGCGCCGCCGCCTGAATGTCGTTCGGCTGCAGCGCCATATAGCGGCCGAGGTCTTCCTGGAAGTAGTCGGGATTGCCGGTCGCGAAGTAATACGCGTTCATCTGGTCCGCCTTCGAAAGACTCTGTTGCATTGAATTCAGGAAACTCGACTCCACGCCGTTCAGGACGCGCTGCAGCTCGCGTGCGTCAGGCGGAGACTGCTTCAGCTTTTCGATTTCCTCGTCGATGATGGCTTTGATCTTTGCCAGCACCACCTCCGGAGCGTCGGTCGACGGCCGAGCGGTGGCCACAATCTGGAAGCGTGACCCGAGCGCCGCGCTGCCTTGAAAAGCGCTGATGCCCTGCACCAGCTGCAGGTCGTAGACGAGGCGCTTGTAGAGCCGTGAGTTCTTGCCGCTGGTCAGCAGGCCGGCGAGCACATCCATCTCGGCATCACCAGGCTGGAACTGACCCGGCGTGTGCCACGCGAGGTACAGACGCGGCAGCTGCACGTTGTCCGTCAGCGTTTCGGTGACCACCGAGGTCAGCTCGACAGGCGGAGCCGCCACCGGCGCCGGGCGCGGGCCGACCTTCACGTCCGAGAACCAGTGTGCGACCTTCTTGCGTGCTTCAGCGGCGTTGACCGCTCCGGCGATCACCACGCTCGCGTTTCCCGGAGCGTAGTACTTGGTGAAAAACTCCTTCACGTCATCCTGCGTGGCCGCCGAGAGGTCCTCCATGTAGCCGATGACCGGCCAGTGGTAGGGATGTTCCTTCGGATACATCAACTCGGTGATGCGCACGTTGGCCGCGCCGTACGGCGCATTCTCGTAGCTCTGCCGTCGTTCGTTCTTGACGACGTCGCGCTGACCGTCGACCAATTGCGGCGTCACGACATCCAGAAGGAAGCCCATGCGATCCGATTCGAGGAACAACGCCAGGTCCAGCGCATTGGCCGGCAGGGACTCGTAGTAATTCGTCCTATCCGTCGTCGTCGAACCGTTGTTGAACCCGCCGGCGGCCTCCAGAAGGTTGTCGAAGTCGCCCTCCTTCACGTTTTTGGATCCTTCAAACAGGATGTGTTCGAAGAGGTGGGCAAAGCCGGTCCGCCCGAACTTCTCGCGCGCGGATCCGACGTGGTACCAGACATTCACTGACACCATGGGCACCGTGTGATCTTCATGGACGATCACCGTGAGGCCGTTGGGCAGCGTGAACATCTCGTAGGGGGCTGAGATTTGTGGCGCCTGCTGTTGAGCCGCGACCGGGCTCAGGGCAAAAAACAGCGCCATCGCGAGGCTGAAGCCTGCCAGAATCCGTGACTTCGTCATGTGCTTCAGTTTACGGGAATAACCTCATGGTGACACTTGCCCTCGGGATCGGGGCGAATGCCGCGATCTTCTGGCGATCGGATCGGAGCCGAGGCGCTTGCTGGTCGGCGTACTGCGACAGGGCGCGGCCATCGCCACGACTGGTGCCTGGACCGGCGTGGCCGAAGGCTGGGCATTGACGCAGGTGCCCGCTGGCATCCTGCCCGACGCGACCACTCCGGGCGTCCTGACGGAGGCGCTGCGATCGGACTGAGCTCGGGTATCGTTGTCTCCATGACTCACGAGCAGATCGTTCTGCTGACCCTGGTCTCCTACAAGCTCGCGCTGATTTGGATCGGCGTGGCCACGAAGGGTCGTACTCACGACGGTCTCGACTTCTTCCTCGGTGGCCGACAATTGGGCCCGACGGTCGCGGCCCTGTCGGCTGCGGCCAGTTCTTCGTCCGCCTGGACGCTGCTCGGCGTCAGCGGTGCCGCCTACTCGTGGGGGCTCGGCGCCCTCTGGCTGTTCCCGTCGTGCGTGGGCGGATTCATCATCAACTGGTATCTGGTCGCGCCGGGCTTGCGGCGTTTGAGCCACCAGACAGGCGCGGTGACCGTGACCGAACTCCTGGCCGGCCCAGTCGGCCGCGCAGGTCGACAGACGATCGTCGTGTTGGCGTCGGTCATCATCCTCCTTTCGCTCGGCGCCTATGTCGCCTCACAGTTTCAAGGTGCGGGCAAGGCCTTCCAGGAAACGTTCGGGTTGTCGATGACAATGGCGATCGTGTTGGGTGCGGGCGTGGTGATGCTCTACACCATGCTCGGTGGATTCTGGGCCGTGAGTGTGACCGATACGCTGCAGGGTGGACTCATGGCGCTCGCGGCGATTCTCATCCCTGTCGCCGCGTTGATTGAGGTCGGTGGTCCGTCGGGGCTCGTCGCGGGACTGCAGCAGGTGCCGGTCGAGGGTTACATGAGTCTGACGCGTGGGTGGCCATGGACGGTCGGCATCGGATTCATCCTCGGCTTGTTCGGCATCGGCCTCGGGTATCCCGGGCAGCCGCACGTGGTGAACCGGTTCATGGCGCTCAAGCTTGGCGATGCCACGATGCAGCGCGCCAGACTTGTCGGGATCGGCTGGGCGGTGATTGTCTACTCCGGCATGATCCTGCTGGGACTGTCGGGTCGCGTACTGTTTCCCACTCTGACCGATCCCGAGGTCGTCATGATTACGGCGGCCAACAATCTGCTCTCACCGGTGGCCGCCGGCATCGTCATAGCCGCGGTGTTGTCGGCGATCATGTCCACCGCTGACAGCCAGTTGCTGGTGGCCTCGTCAACGTTGACACATGATCTCGGGATTGGCGGGAAGAGCGCATGGGGCCTGCTGGCCCGATCGCGCGTGGTTGTCGTGCTGCTGGGCGCGGGCGCGGTCGCGGGAGCCCTGTACGGCAGTCAGGAAATCTTTTCGCGAGTATTGTTTGCGTTCGCCGCGATGGGTGCGGCGTTTGGTCCGCTGATTCTTGTGACGGTCTGGCGGGGACCCGTTGGCGCGGGTGCCACGATCGCGGCGATGTCGTTGGGATTTGGTCTCAGCATCGCAGCCTACTACCTGCCGGCGCACGCCTGGAAGGGCACGCTTGAACGCGTGGTGCCCGTGCTGGTCGCGCTGGCGATTGCGTGGTTTGCGACGGCCCCCGCGCCTGCGCGCAAGGCCTGACGGTCACGGTGTTTTCCTCGCGCCTTCCCCAGCAACTCGCGGCGAACGCGTTCAGTGCGGCGATCGCCGACCTGCGCCGGCGCGGTGTGCCACTGGCTGACCTCACCGTGACCAATCCGACGACGGTGGGGTTGTTGTATCCACGGGACCTCCTGCGCCAGCTCGCCAACCCCGCGGGCCTGACGTATGAGCCGACGCCGTTCGGCCGTCGAGCCGCGCGTGAGATCATCTGGCGGAATCCCGACCAGGTCGTCCTCACGGCAAGCACCAGTGAGGCGTATTCGCTGTTGTTCAAGTTGTTGTGTGATCCCGGCGATGCCGTGTTGACGCCGGAACCCTCGTACCCGTTGTGTGAGTTGCTCACGCGCCTGGATGCTGTTGACGCGACGCCGTACCGCTTGGAGCATCACGGTGTGTGGTCGATCGATCGGGACAGCGTGCGTCGCGCCTGCACGGTGCACACACGGGCCCTGCTCGTGGTCTCGCCGAACAATCCCACGGGGTCCATGCTGCGCGCCGACGATCGCGAGTGGCTCGTGTCGTTTGCGTCGGAGCACCAACTGGCGCTGATTTCGGATGAAGTGTTCGTTGAGTACCCGATTGCCCCACGCCCCGACGCGTCGTCGCTGCTCGGTGAGGAGCGGGTGCTGACGTTCACGCTGGGCGGGCTGTCGAAGTCGGCCGGGCTGCCGCAGGTCAAGCTGGGATGGATCGTGGTGTCGGGGCCGTCCGATCAGGTCGCGGCCGCATTGCAGCGGCTTGAGGTGATGTGTGACATGTATCTCTCGGTGTCGACACCCGTGCAGGTGGCGGGGCCTGCACTGATTGAGGCCGGCGCGTTGATTCGTGCGGCCATTCGGGCGCGGTTGATGGAGAACTACCGCGCATTGCTGGCTGCGGCAGAGCGGCATCCGGCGATTCGGGTGCCGGCGCCTGAGGGGGGATGGTCTGCGGTACTTCAGGTGCCGGCGACGATTGGCGAGGATGCATTGGTGTTGCAGTTGTTGCAGGACGCGCACATCATCGTGCATCCGGGATATTTCTTTGACATGTCCCACGGTTCCCACCTCATCGTCTCCCTGCTGCCGGACCCGCGTGTGTTTGAGACCTCGATTGCGCGCGTGATGGAGGTATCGGCGTGACGCGTCACCTTGGAATCAGCGTGCCCCTGTCGGCGATGCCCTCATCGGCGTCGTGGGGAATCGGTGAAATCGGGGATCTCGAACGATTGGCAGACTGGCTCGGTCTTGCGGGGTGTGATGGGCTGATGTTGCTGCCGATCGGCACGATGCCGACGGGGCAGACGTCGCCGTACTCGGCCTGTTCGGCAATGGCGATTGATCCGATCTACGTGTCGGTGGATGCGATTGAGGACTTCCGCCAGAACGGTGGCGTCGCAGGGCTTGGTGAAGACAACCGTCGTCTGATTTCGGAGATTCGCGAAAGTCCGCGTGTCAGATTTGCCGATGTGCGGAGGGTGAAGGAAGCCGCCATCGGGTTGGCGTTTGAGCGGTTTCTCCGCGAAGACTGGGCCGATCGCACCGTGCGTGCGGCGGCGTTTGCCGGATTTACGTCGCGCGAGAAGTGGTGGCTCGACGACTATGCGCTGTTCCGGTCGTATGAGACGTTGTGGCCAGGCAAATCGTGGCGCGAGTGGCCGGAGGCGGTCGCACACCGGGACGAGCGCACGCTCGGGGAACTCCGGCGCCAGTTGAGCCGCGAGATTCGATACACGCAGTACGTGCAGTGGATCGCTGACCAACAGTGGCGGTCCGCACGACGTGCGCTGCAGGCTCGCGGTATCGCGTTGTATGGCGACTTGCCCTTTGTCGTCGATACACACAGCGCTGATGTGTGGGCGCGGCAGGGCGAGTTTCTGACGGACGTGTCGGTGGGGGTGCCGCCGGACGCGTTCAGTGACAGCGGGCAGGACTGGGGCCTGCCGATGTATCGCTGGGACGTGATTGCCGCTTCGGGCTTCACGTGGATTCATCAGCGCGCGCGCCGCATGGCATCGCTGTACGACGGTTTCCGCGTGGACCACCTCGTTGGGTTCTATCGCACGTACGGCCGGGCTCCGAACGGTGAACGTGTCTTCCTCCCTGACAACGAAAACACGCAGTTGTGGCAGGGGGAGCAGGTCATGCGGGCGTTTCTCGGTGCGGGCGCGGCCGTGGTCGCCGAAGACCTTGGCACCGTGCCTGACTTTGTGCGCGCCTCAATCGCGCGGTTGGGTGTGGGCGGCTACAAGGTCATGCGCTGGGAGCGCATCTGGCACGAGCCGGGCCGGCCGTTTGTGTTGCCCTCGCACTACCCGCGCCGGTCGGTTGCCACGACGGGCACTCACGACACCGAGCCCATCAGCCTCTGGTGGGAGCAGGCCGATATCGAAGAGCGCGTGGCCGTGGTGGGTCTGTTGGCGCGAACAGGACAGGGCCATTGGGACCCGGCGGGTCCCTGGTCGGATGCGCTGCGTGACGCGTTGCTGCGCACCGTGATGATGGCCGCGTCGGATCAGGTGTTCCTGCCGATACAGGACGTGTTCGGCTGGCCCGATCGCATCAACACGCCGGCGACCGTCGGCGATCACAACTGGACCTGGCGACTGCCCTGGCCGATTGACCAGTGGCCGTCGATGGTGGCCACACAAGAGCGGGCCGCGTTCCTCGCGTCCGTGCGCCGCGGTTGACTGTCAGTACGGAATCCTGACGCCCGGATCGTCGGCAGGGAAGTCTCGCGTGTTGCGCGTCACCACGACTGCTGATTCGAGCTGAGCGGTGGCCCAGATGATGGCATCGGGCAGGCGCACTCGCGTGTGCCTCCTGATCTCGATGGCCCGGCGTGCCACCTGGCGTGTAATGTCAATCACGCGAAACTCACGAAGGAACAGTTCGACCACGGCGGCCTCACCAGGGTGCTGCGATCCGACCTGCAGTTCCATCCACGTGATGAGGCTGATTGCCCGACGGGGATATCGATCGAATTCCTGCTGCGCCTCGTCGCGGCCGATCAGATAGTCGATGAGGATGTTGGTATCAAAAACAGCGTCGGCAGATGGGCGAGCCATGGTTTATCGCCACTCGTTCCGGATCCGTTCCTGCTCGGCCAGCGCCTCCGTGGCCCGGCCTCTCCACAGTCCGAAGGCCCGGCCAGCGTCGCCTTTCGCCCGCTCAGCCAACATCGCCGCGACAGCCCGACGGATGGCCTCCGCCCGTGAGATCCCCTCACGGCGGCACCAGCCATCCAGGTCGGTCAGTTGATCCTGGGGAAGCTCAATAATCGTTCTCATGATGACGGCATCATATCACGTCATCATATGCCTACAGCCTCTGGCCTGGCTCCGCCGGAAAAAACCCACTGATTGTGAAAATTCACAGATCACCCCTCAGAGGCACTGCGAGACCCTGCTGGAATCCGAGGGTTCCGTGCGGCACTGAATATGCAGTCCATGACGTCACTGACGGAGGTTGGGACGTGCGGTATGCGATCCCGGCCCTGCTGGCGGCGCACGGCATAGCGCACCTGCCCGGATTCCTGGTGCCTTGGCGATTACTCCCCTCGCCCGAATTGCCGTTCAAAACGACGCTGCTGTGGGGCTGGGTGGAAGTGGGTGAGGCGGGGATCCGAGCGATCGGAATCGGGTGTCTGCTGACGGGGTTCGCCGTGACGGCGACCGCGGTCGGGCTGGCGAGACAGGCACCGTGGGCGGCAACGGCCGCACTTCCGGTAGTCCTGATATCCGGGTTGCTCTGCTTCATCGAACTGCCACACGCACGCATCGGTCTCGCCCTGAACGTCGTGATGTGTCTCGTCCTGGGACTGCATCCGACGATAGGTGCCGGCGCACTGCGCTGGCGCCACGCGACCGAGGCCGCGAGCGGGCGGCTAGTGGCCTTGGCGCATACACCGGTGGGCACGTCCACCTTCGTCAGTGACGTTCTGCCTCTTCCAGTCACTCGGTACTTCGAGTACGTTCTCACACCTTCAGCGACGCCTGCCGAGACGGTCACAATCAAACAACACGGTGAGTTTCGGATGGGGGAGGCTGAGGACAGTTGGCGGCCGTTTACGGCGACGCAGGTGTTCACGGTCAACACACCGGGTTTCGTCTGGGACGCCAGGATCGCCGCAGCACCGTTCATGCCCGTGGTTCCCGCACGCGCTCCTGCGAGACGAGGTCACCTGGGAGCCGATCAACGACCATTCGGCACGAGCGACGTTGACCGACCGTGGCACAACAGTGTCGCTGGTATTCGACTTTGCGGCAGACCACACGATTGCCCGCGTCTGGACACCCGCCCGCGAGCGCGAGGTCAACGGCACCTACGTGCCGACACCGTGGGAGGTCTCCTGCCGCGAATGGGCGCTGCGCAACGGCACCAGGATTCCGACCTACTGCGAAGTCTCCTGGCAGCTCGACACGGGCATGTTCACCTGCTGGAAAGGGCGTGTCATCTGACATCTACCATCTACCATCTACCATCTGAGCATCTCCCCATCTGCCCATCTGCCCATCTGCCCATCTCCCCGTCTACACTGTCGTATGCCCTTCGGTCGCTCCATTCTCCCTTTGTGGCCGCTTGATCCCGCAGCTACCTATCTGAACCATGGCACCGTCGGTGTGACGCCCATCAAAGTGTTGGAAGCGCAACAACGCTGGCGCGATCACATCGAACGGCACCCAGCGCGGTTCATGCTTCGCGACCTGTGGACGTTCACCGGCGCATCCACCACTCAGACGCTGATGCGACAAGCGGCGGGCGACATCGCCTCGTTTGTCGGAGCCGACCCGGCCAATCTTGTCTTTGTCGACAACACCAGTGCCGGCGTCAACGCCGTCGTCCGCTCCATGCCGCTGGCGGCGGGTGATGAGATCGTCATCACGGACCACGCCTACGGCGGAATCGTGACGGCGATTCAATACGCCGCGCAGCGGGCCGGCGCCAGTGTGACGACGGTGACGATGCCGTATCCGGCGTTTACGGATGCGGAATGCCTGACCAGGATTTCTGACGCGATCATGCCCCGCACACGGTTGGTGATCGTGGACCACATCGCCGCGGAGAGTGCGCTGGTGTTTCCTGTCGCCGACATTGTGCGGCTGTGCCACGAGAAGGGCGTCATGGTGATGGTGGATGGTGCGCACGTGCCCGGTCAGATAGGGCTTGATGTCGCGAGTCTCGGTGCCGACATCTACATTGCCAATCTGCACAAGTGGGCGATGGCCCCGCGGTCGAGCGCGTTTATGGTGGCGACGCCTGAGTGTCAGGCGTGGTTGCATCCGTCGGTTGTTTCCTGGGGCTACGGCGCCGGGTTCACGCAGGAGTTTGACTGGGTGGGCACGCGCGACCCCTCGCCGTGGCTCGCAGCTCCCACGGGTGTCACGTTTCTGCTCGGTCTGGGTTTTGCGGACCTGCGGCAGTACTGTCACGCACTCGCGTGGCGATCAGCACAGCGCCTGACTGACGCGTGGGGCACCCCGCTCGAGATCAGCGAATCCCACGTGGGATCGATGGTGAGTGTGATGACGCCTCTGCGGTGTGGTACCACCAAGCCGGAGGCGCAGGTCCTGCGTGACCGTTTGTTGTTCGAGCACAACATCGAAGTGCAGGTCCATGCCCGCGCTGGCCGGGTCTGGGTAAGGCTCTGCGCCCAGGCGTACAACGAGGACGGAGACATTGAGCGCCTCGCGGCGGCTGTCTAAGAGCTTCTAACAGGGAGGCGCTGAGGCACGGAGGAAATGATTTTCACAAACACTCTCCCAGCCCTCCATGCCTCGTTGTGAAAATCAGTAGACGCCTTCGGTCACCGACGTGCCGAGTTTTTTGAACGGCCTCACATTCCGAACACCATCCCAGGGATAGGTGTCGCAGGGGGGCTCACGCTCGGCTTCGTCGCGTTCGAGGAAGCGCGGGATGAAGAACTCCTTGGTGAGCGTGGTGAGGCGCACACGGCCGGTTTTGCCGTACGGCACGAGTTTAGTCGGGTGTTCGGGGTCGACGACCTCGAGCACGGCGCGCGGTATCGGCGGGTAGTAGATGATCGCGTGGTTGTCGACTGGGTCGAAGGGTTTGCCCACGGCGAGGCCCATCAACGTGTTGCCATAGGTCGGCGCGAAGAAGACGCCGTCGAGCACCTCCTCGCGCACCCAGCGGTGGAACTGCGGCGTCATTTCAGTGCCGCCACAGAAGATGCCGGTGATGCCGGCCTTCTTGATCGAGATCTTCTCCGCCAGCGCTTCCAGTAGCTTCGGCGTGATGAACATGCACTTGATGTTGTCGTGCGCCTTGAGCAACGTCAGGGCCTGGTCGATGACGTGTCGTTTGTAGGCTTCGACCTGTTCCATCTGCCGGCTCTTGACGAGTTTGATGACCCAGCGGGGGTCGAGGTCGACGCAGAAGCTGATGCCGCCGCGATGTTGCGCCAGATGTTCTACCGCCAGTCGGAGACGTCTCGGACCCGACGGACCGACCATCAGCCAGTCTGACCCCTTCGGAAAATGTTCGTCCGGCAACGTGTCGCTGAACATCTCGTAGTCAATGCGGAAGTCATCGATGTTGATGCGCGATTTCGGGACGCCGGTCGAGCCGCCCGTTTCGAACGTATAGATGGGCCTGTTCGCGTACCCCTTGGGCACCCAGCGACGCACCGGTCCGCCGCGAAGCCACTCGTCCTCGAAGAATCCGAAGCGGTCGAGGTCCTCGTAGGTTCGAATCTCCTTCCGGGGATCCCAGTCGAGTTTGCTGGCGAAATCCAGCCAGAACGGGGTGCCGGTCTCGGGGGTGAAGTGCCACTGCACAATCTCCCGCACATGCGCGTCGAGGGCGTCTTTGGTCTGGGGTTGCATCAGGACAGAAGACTATCAAACTGGGCAGGTGGGCAGGTGGGCGGTTGAGCGGCCATCCACCCAGTCGCCCATCCACCCAGCAGCCCAGTAGAATGTCGGTATGCTCCATATCCCCCTGATCCGCCGCGGAGTCAGCTACCGCAGCGTCGACGTTGTGACGATCGCGCATCATGCGACCCGTGAGCCGTTTGCTGAAATCAGCCAGGCGAACGCCGGGCTGATTCGGCGCGATCTGTTGGCGCAGGACGCCATGCGCGCGTCACTGCTGTCGATCCCCGTCGCGCGTTTGATGGAGATGACAAAAGCGGCCGCGCACATGTTCGTCCATGACACATTGCCGCTGGGAGACACACAACAGACGCCGGACGACTATGTGCGGCAGCTCTCGTCCACCACGGGCATGCCGCATGTGATGGTGCGTCGCAACATGCAGCGCATCGTGTCGGTCATGGAAAACGTGCCCGAGATTCTGCGTGGCCTCACGCGTGGTCTGGACCTGGACATTCTGGACAAGGGTTTTGGCGAAGTGAATGGGCAGGCTCTGAGCTTCTTCCCGAAATCAAAGGCGCTGGGGGTCGTGCTGCCGAGCAACTCGCCGGGTGTACACGGCCTCTGGATTCCTGCGATCTCGATGAAGATGCCGCTGGTGCTTCGCCCGGGCGGCACCGAGCCGTGGTCGCCGTATCGCATCATCCAGGCCCTCATCAGAGCCGGCATTCCCGGTGACGCGTTCAACTTCTTCCCGAGTGACCACGCCGGTGCCGGCGAAATCGTGCGCCGCACCGGACGGAGCATGTTTTTTGGCGACGTGAGTGCGGTTGGCTCGGTCGCTGGTGATCCGCGCGTGGAACTGCACGGTCCCGGGTACAGCAAGCTCGTGTTTGGCGAGGACCTCGCGCCGAACTGGCGTGCGTACCTGGATGTGATTGCGCTGTCGGTCGCCGAAAACGGCGGCCGGTCATGCGTCAACGCCTCGGGCGTGTGGACGCCCTCCCACGGCCGCGACCTGGCGGAAGCACTGGCCGAGCGCCTGGTGAAGATCCAGCCGCGCGCAGAGGACGATCCCGACGCGGAGATCTCGCCCTTTGTGGATCCTCGCGTCGCCGAACACATCTCGCAGCAGATCGACAACGCCCTGCTCGAAGCCGGCGCCGAAGACGTGACAATGCGAATCCGGAAGGGACCGCGACTGGTCAGGGCCCATGGCGGCACGTTCCTGCTGCCCACGGTGATTCACTGCACGTCTTCACAGCACCCGCTCGCCAACCGCGAGTTCCTGTTCCCGTTTGTCTCGGTCGTGGACGTGACGGCCGACGAGATGGCGACGATGCCCGAGTGCCTGGGATCGACGCTGGCCGTGACCGCGCTCACCAACGACACCGCACTGACGCAGCGGCTCATCGACTCCGATTTGATCGGACGCCTGAACCTCGGCCCGCTCCAGACCAACCGCATCGCCTGGGATCAGCCGCACGAGGGGAACCTGTTCGATCACCTGTACGCCAGACGTGCCTTCCAGAGGGCGGGGTAACTCCAGGACCGGACATGAAGCTGTTGTACCTGACTGCCGGCGCTGCAGAGATGTACTGCGGCAGTTGTCTGCGAGACAACGCGCTGGCGACGGCACTCAAGGCGCGCGGGCACGACGTCGTGCTCATGCCGATCTACACGCCGACGACCACCGATGAGACGAACGTCAGCAGCACCAAGGTCTTCTTCGGCGGCATCAGCGTCTACCTCGAGCAGAATGTGCCTCTCTTCAGGCACACTCCGGCGTTCATGGACAAGTTGTGGGACTCCGAGTGGGTGCTGAAACTGGCGTCGAAGAAACAGATCAAAGTCGATCCAACGTTTCTCGGTGCGATGACGGTGTCCATGCTGAAAGGCACTGACGGGTTTCAGAAAAAGGAAGTCCGAAAACTTGTCGACTGGTTGAAGCACGAATCCCGCTTCGACCTGGTGAGTCTCCCGTTTGCGTTGCTGATCAGCCTCGCGAAACCCATCAAGGACGCGCTGGGATGTCCGGTGGTGTGCACCCTGCAGGGCGAGGATCTGTTCCTCGACCAGTTGCGCGAGCCGTGGAAGTCCGAGTCGATGGCGCTGATTCGCGCGGCCGTGCCGCACGTGGATCACTTTGTCGCGGTCAGCGACTACTACGCACAGTTCATGGTCCGGTACTTCGGCATTCCTCCTGAAAAGATATCGGTGGTGCCACTCGGGATCGACGTGCGCGGTCACGACGCGAAGCCCGTGCGCCGGGAAGCGCCGTACACGATCGGGTACTTCGCGCGCATCGCACCCGAGAAGGGACTGCACGTGTTGTGCGACGCCTATCACCAGCTGCGAAAACGCGGTGACGTGCCGCCGACACGCCTTGTGGCGGGCGGCTACCTGCTCGACGAACATCGCGAGTACCTGGCGTCCTGTGAGGCCCGGATGAAGGACTGGGGCCTCGCCGATCACTTCACGTACGCCGGTGCACCGGACAGGGCCGGGAAGATCGCCCTCCTGCAGTCGTTCGACGTGTTCTCGGTGCCCACCACGTACGCCGACCCCAAGGGGCTGTTCCTCATCGAAGCCATGGCAAACGGCCTGCCGGTCGTGGAACCACGTCACGGTGCGTTCCCGGAAATCATCAGCCGCACCGGCGGTGGTCTGCTCGTCACACCTGACGACCCTGCCGCCCTCGCGGAGGCGCTCCACACACTGGTCACCGACCGCGACCGCGCAGCGCAGCTCGGTCGCGCGGCGGCCGCAGGGGTTCGCGAGCACTACACGGTTGCGCAAGCGGCCACCAAAGCCGAACACATTTACGAGGGAGTGATTCGCTGATGTTGATCGCCTCACACATCGCCAAGCGTTACGACACCGCTCGCGGCGGAGTGCCCGTGCTTGACGATGTTTCGCTGCAGGTCGGGCGCGGTGACGCCGTCGCCATCATGGGGCCCTCCGGGTGTGGCAAGAGCACCTTGCTCTACATCCTCGGCGCGCTCGAACGTCCTTCGTCCGGCACCGTGACCCTCGACGGGAAGGATCCGTTTTCGCTGGACGATGCGGCGCAGGCTGCGTTCAGAAATACGCATGTGGGCTTTGTGTTTCAGGATCACCTTCTGCTGCCGCAGCTCTCCGCGCTCGACAACGTGATCGCGCCGACCCTGGTCGCATCGACGCCTGAACCGGCCGCGTCGGTGCGGCAGCGGGCCACCACGTTGCTGACACAGGTCGGGCTGGCGGATCGGCTTGAACACAGACCGGGCGAACTGTCCGGTGGTGAGCGGCAGCGTGTGGCGATTGCACGGGCGCTGATTCGGCAGCCGGCGTTGCTCCTCTGTGATGAGCCCACGGGCAATCTCGACCGCGCGTCGGCCGATGCGGTGGCTGACCTGCTCGCGGATTTGCAGAAGGCCCACAACATGATGCTTGTTGTTGTGACACACAGCGCAGCGCTCGCTGCGCGCTTCCCGCGCCGGTACGAACTCAGCGACCGCAGGTTTGTGGACGCATGACCTTCGGACGTCTTGCCTGGGCCGGCCTGAGCCACTATCGCCGGACGCACCTTGCCGTGGTGCTGGGTGTGGCCAGTGCGGTCGCCGTGCTCGCGGGTTCGCTGCTGGTCGGGTCGTCGGTGCGCGCCAGCCTGTCCGGCCTCGTGACCGCGCGTCTCGGTCAAGCGGATCTGGTGGTGGCCTCCGAGAATCCGTTTACGGAAAGCCTGGCGGAGCGTCTGGCCGAACAGCCGGAACTACAGGGCCGCGCCACCGTGGCACCGCTGTTCACCCTCGAAGGGATTGCCACGCATCAATCCAGTGGCCGCCGCGCCGGCAACGTGAGCGTGTATGGCGTGGACGAACGCTTCTTTGTGTTTCACGGCGTCGAGGCTGAGGCGCCGACGGGCAGTGGGATCTGGCTGAGTCCCGATCTGGCGACCGAGTTGGGGGCTGTCGAACAGGATGCCGTTGTGCTTCGGGTCGCACGTCCGACCGACATTCCCCTTGATTCGCTCCACGGGCGCAAGGACGACACCGGCCGCGCGATTCGGCTGACCGTGCGCGGAACGTTGTCGCGAACGCAGATTGGCGAGTTCTCGCTGTCGCCAAGTCAGGGACCTGTTCGCGCTCTGTTCATGGCGCTGCCGCGCCTTCAGCGCGACTTGGGTCAGGCCGGTCGTGTGAACGCGCTTCTGGTGAGCCGGGGAGGGCAACCGCTTGACGCAGACGCGGTCGTCAACGCCCTGGACGCGTCGATCAGTGCCGACGACCTTGGTCTGAAGACCGAGCCAGTCGGCGGCTCGCTGCTCGTGGAGACGGCAAGCGGCCTCATCAGCGATTCGCTGGCGACCACGGTCTCGGCCATTGCCACACGCCAGGGCCTCGAACGCACGGAAGTGTTGACGTGGCTCGCCAACAAGTTGACTGTCGGCGATCGGACCGTGCCGTATTCGCTGGTGGCCGGCCTCGGTCCGGCGGCCGGCGGCGATGCCCGGCTCGCAGAGCTGCTGCGCGATACCGGCACTGGCGCTCCGCCGATCGTGCTCAACGATTGGGCGGCCCGTGACCTCGGCGTGCACGTCGGCAGCGACCTCCAACTCGAGTACTACCGGTGGGCCGACGAAGGTCGATTGGTCGTCGAGCAGACGACCTTCCAGGTCGCCGGTGTTGTGCCCATCGAGGGCCTCGCCGCCGATCGCCGCCTCTCGCCCGCGTATCCCGGCATCACCGACGCCGAAAGCGTCGGGGAGTGGGACCCGCCGTTTCCCATCGATCTCAAACTCGTCCGCCAGATCGATGAAGACTACTGGGACAAGTACCGGACCACGGCGAAAGCCTTCGTCCCCCTCGAGATCGCCCAGGAACTCTGGCGCACCCGATACGGCGGAATTTCCTCGATGCGCCTCCGGACCGCGGACTGCAAGCTGGGGACCGCGGACTGCGGACCGCAGACTGCGGACTTGGAAGCGTCAGTTCCAAGAGCCCTCGGCTCCGTTCGCGCCGGCATCACCGTCGTCGACGTCCGCGCGCAGAACGTGTCCGCGTCGGTCGGCGCGACTGATTTTGGCGCCTACTTCTCGTACTTCAGCTTCTTCCTCGTGGTCTCCGCGCTCCTGCTGACCGCACTGTTTTTCCGCCTCGGTATTGAGCAGCGGTTGCGGGAGATAGGAGTGCTGCGGGCCGCCGGCTTCAGTGTCGCCGCGATTCAGCGACTCTTTCTCCTCGAAGGTGTCGTGGTCGCCATTGCCGGCGCACTGGTGGGTGTGGTGCTGGCGATCGGGTGGGCGGCGCTCATGATGTATGGCCTCCGTACCTGGTGGGTCGGCGCCGTGGGGACGACGGCGCTTGCACTGCATGTCGATCCAGTCACCCTTGTTGGCGGCGCCGTCGGTGGTGTGGTCGCGGCCCTTGTGTGTATCTGGCTCACGGTGCGTGCCGTCCGCAAGTACTCGCCGAGGGAATTGCTGAGCGGAAGCACGAGTGGCGCCTTCGCAGCCGCGCGCACACCCGGGTCGATTCGGCGCCTGATGCCGACGGTGATTCTCGTGACAGCCGTGGGCCTCGCCGCGGTGACCACCACGGGCGCCGTGCCCGCAGCGGCTGGATTTTTCGGTGCCGGGGCGCTCATCCTGATTGGCGGCTTGATGGCGCTGGGGTCGCACCTTCGACAGCCGAGGGCCGGCGTGCTCGGCGGCTCCGGAGTCTCTGCACTCGCGGGCTTTGGCTGGCGAAATGCGTCGTGGCGTCCTGGGCGGAGCATGACGTCCGCAGGCCTGGTCGCGGTGGCGGCGTTCCTCCTCGTCTCCGTGGATGCCTTCCGCAAGGACACACATGCGGCCGGCGACGCGCGCGGAGGCACCGGCGGCTTCGCGCTCATTGCCGAGTCCGTGCTGCCGTTTGTGCACGATCCGTCGACGAGTTCCGGACGTGAAGAACTCGGCTTGCAGTTTCAGTCCAACGATCCGGTGTTCGCCGGTGTCTCCGTCTTCGGCGCACGCCTTCGTCCGGGCGACGATGCGAGTTGTCTGAACTTGTATCAGCCAAAACAGCCGCGTGTGCTTGGAGTGCCAGACGCATTGATCGATGCCGGGCGATTCACATTTGCGAAGTCCGTGGCCGACACCGACGCTGACCGCGAGAATCCGTGGCGGCTGCTGCGCGGAGAACTGGCTGACGGCGTGGTACCCGCGATCGTGGATGCGACGTCGCTGCAGTACGTGCTGCATGCGGCGGTGGGCGACATCGTGACGATTGACGCCGAGACGGCGCGTCCCGTCCGGTTGCGGATTGTGGGGTCGCTCTCGGACAGCGTGCTCCAGGGCGAGATCATGATTGCCGAGTCTGCGTTTGCACAGGTCTTCCCGGAGTCGGCCGGGTATCGCGTGATGCTGGTTGAGGTGGCGGCCGGTGCGCGGGCGGACGAGGTGGCGACGGCGATCGAGGAGCGGCTGGAACCGTACGGCGCCGACGCACAGTCGGCCCTGACGAAACTGGAGGCCTATCACCGGGTGGAGAACACGTACCTGTCCACGTTCCAGACGCTGGGCGGTCTCGGTCTTGTGCTTGGCACAATCGGGCTGGCCGCTGTCACTGCTCGCAACGTGCTCGAGCGTCGTCGTGAGCTGGCGTTGTTGTCGGCGGCAGGTTACCGGTTGCGCGACCTGTCCGTGATGGTGGTCGCCGAAAATCTCGGGCTGGTCGCGATTGGTCTGGGCGTGGGTGTTGTGGCGGCGCTCGTGTCGATTGCACCGGTGCTCATCGCCCGCGGTGGCCGTCCCCCGGCGTTGTCCATGGTGTGGCTGCTTGCTGTGGCGGCGGCTGGTGTCGTGGCCGCGCTGGTCGCGACCCGGGCGGTTCGCCGGCTTCCGTTGCTCGCGTCACTCCGGAGCGAGTGACCCGCGATAGAATTGCGGGGCTGTGCCGCACTATCACCTTCGCGAGTATCCCCTTCAGCAGGGCGCCCTTGAAATCGCGTACATCGAGGAGTTCTTCAACGAATTCCCGAAGCGGAAGACGGCCAACGACATCATCAGCCGCCTCCAGGATCGCGAATTCCAGATCCTGATGGCGGAAGCCCCGCTCGAAGACGGTACGGTGGTGCCCGTCTCGTACAAGGTGTCGCACGAACTCAGGGCTGACGAAACCGACCCGGCGCTGGTCGACCTGGTGCAGCGACTGCAGGGGTCTGTCGCGTTCAGCGGACGGCGCATCCTCTACAACTGGCTCGGTGCGACGCGCCGGGACTGGCGCGGCCAGGGGCACTTCCGGGCGCTCACTGAGGAACAGGAAGTGTGGGCGGTGTCCCGCGGCTTCGACGAGATGGTCGTCAAAACCAAGAACCGGTACTACGACATGCGCGGTGCGCTCGACACGCTGCAGTTCAACGTGATCAAGCTCGAAGCATCGCCGGATGTCATGGACGCCAAGGTCTACCTCAGCAAACCGCTCGGGTTGAGCGTGCTTGACGCCCATCGCAGCCGCCGCCAGGTGACGCGTGCGTGACGACCGACGACCTCTCCGAGATTGCCACACACACGGCTGACCCGGCCTGGCTGCTGGCGCGGGGCGTGTTTGTCGCCGAGGGCCGTCACGTCACGCGGCGGCTTCTTGCCGCACCACAGTTCACCGTGCTCGGGTTGATGGTCACTCCAACCGCCGAGGCTGCGCTCGCCGATGTGATCGAGTCGCTGCCCCCTGACCGTCGACCGCGCGTGGTCGTGACGCCCCAGGCGGACCTGGACGCGTTGACGACGTTCCGGCTGCATCAGGGGTGCGTGGCCTTTGCCGAGCGTCGGCCCTTGTCCGCATGGACACCCATGCACACGGCTGGCGGTCTGTCGGTGCTGCTCGAACGTGTCCGCGATCCCGACAACGTCGGCTCCATCGCCCGCAGCGCCTCCGCGATGGGAGTGCGAACGCTTCTGATGGGGCCCGAATGCGCCGACCCGTTCTACCGAAAAGCCATCCGCACCTCGATGGGCGCAGTGTTGGCCACCACCATCGTCACTGCCGCTCCCTGGCCTGATGTGTTGCAGCAGCTCAAGGCTGCAGGCCAGACGCTTGTCGCCACGACGCCGGACCCGTCGGCGCCGGATATTGAGGACTGCGGACTACGGCCCTGCCTTCGCCACGGCTACGGCGGGCAAGCTGCGGACCGCGGACTGATCCTGCTTGTCGGCTCGGAAGGTGAAGGTCTGTCGGCGGAGGCGCGGCAGGCCGCAGATATCGAAGCCAGGATTCCGATGGCCAATGATGTGGACTCGCTCAATGTCGCGGCGGCGACGGCCATCGCGGTTTATGCTCTGTCGCGGAGGATGGAATGAGAAGAGTGGTGGGTGCTGGGGGCTGGGGGCTCTGTGCGGTGCTGGGTGCTGGGTGCATGGTGCTGGGTGCGCAGGCGCCGCCGGCGACCGAGATCTTTCTGGCGCCGCTGCAGATTGCGGGCACAAAGGTGACCGTCGGGCGTCCGATCAACATCACGAACAACCCCGGGTATGACAACCAGCCGCAGTTCCTCGCGGATTCCAGCGGCGTGTTGTTCTCCTCCAATCGCGATGGTGTGCAGACCGACATCTACCGGTACGACATCGCGACGAAACAGCTCGTGCAGGTCACGCGCACGGCGGAGAACGAGTATTCGCCGACGTTGACGCCGGATGGGCAGACGTTTTCCACCGTTCGTGGCGCCGAGCAGAAGTTGTGGCGGTTCAGGATGGACGGCACGGACGCGGGCCTGGCGTGGACCCACATGGGCCTGATCGGCTACCACGTCTGGATCTCCGAGTCGGAGATGGCGACGTTTGTCCTTGGCGCCCAGCGTGATCCCAACACGCTGCAGTTGCTCAACCTCCGTACCGGCGGCAGTGAGGTAATCGAGAAGAGCATCGGCCGATCGTTGTTGATCCGTCCAGGACGCGGCACCGTGAGCTTTGTGCACAAGCCGGCCCAGGGGCCGTGGGTGATTCGCGAGCTGGACCCGAAGACGAAACAGATCACGACCCTCACGCCCACGCTCGAGCGTGTCGAAGATCTCGCCTGGACACCCGACGGCGCCATTGTGATGGGCCAGAAGGGCAAGTTGTTCCTCTGGAGGCCTTCCTCCTCCTGGACTGAAATCGCCGATCTCACCAGGCAGGGTGTGGAAAACATCACGCGGTTGACCGTGAGCCCGGATGGCCGATGGATCGCCATCGTGTCTCAGGCTGCCGCACGATGAGTGGTCACGCGCAGTCACGCCGCCTGGCGGCGGTGCAGACACCCATCATTCCGATCGTCAGCCGCTGGATTGCCGAGACGCCGGGCACGGTGTCATTGGGTCAGGGTGTTGTGTCCTACGGCCCGCCGCCGGAGGCCGTCGCGGCACTTGCGTCATTCCCAGAGTCGCCGCTCGATCACCGCTACGGTGCGGTCGAGGGCGAAGACGCTCTGGTGTCGGCGATTGCGGACAAGCTCCGTCTGGAAAATCACATCGACGTGACGAAGGGCAGCCGGGTAGTGGTCACTGCCGGGGGGAATCTGGCGTTCATGAACGCGGTCCTCGCGGTGACGGACCCCGGCGATGACGTCATCCTGCCGGTGCCGTATTACTTCAACCACGAGATGGCCATCGAGATGGCCGGGGCGCGCGTGGTGCCTGTGCAGACCGATGCACAGCGCCAACTGGATTTGGAGAGGATCGCGGCGGCGATCACTTCCCGAACTCGAGCGATCGTCACCGTCTCCCCCAATAACCCGACCGGTGTCGTGTATCCGGAGGCCTCGCTGCGCGCGGTCAATCAGTTATGCCGGGAGCGCGGCATCTTCCACATCCACGATGAGGTGTACGAGTACTTCCTGTACGCCGGTGCGGCGCATTTCTCACCCGGCAGCATTCCTGGCGCATCAGGACACACCATTTCGATGTATTCGCTGTCGAAGGCCTACGGACTGGCCAGCTGGCGGATGGGGTACATGGTGGTTCCCGAGGCGTTGTGGGAGGCGGTCAACAAGATCCAGGACACGCTGCTTGTGTGTCCGCCGGTGGTGTCGCAACGTGTGGCGCTCGCCGCATTGCGCGTGGGGCGCGCCTACTGCGAAGGTCACCTCGCGCGGCTCGACGAGATGCGGACCATGATGGCGGATGCGTTGGGGGATCCGTCCGTGCCGTGCGACGTGCCCGCGGCTCTCGGCGCGTTTTATTACTTCATCAAGGTCCACACCACGCGCGACGCGATGTCGCTGACCGAACGGCTGATTCGCGACCATCGTGTGGCGGTCATTCCAGGGTCGGCGTTCGGGGCCACGGACGGATGTTCGCTCCGGGTGTCGTACGGCGCGTTGGAAAAGAGCACGGCGGTTGAAGGGGTTGGCCGCCTGGCGGCGGGAATAAAGGCATTGGCGTGAAGGTCATTACGTGGAACGTGAACGGCATCCGGGCGCGGCAGGCCCAGGTGCAGGAGTTGTTGGAGTCGGAACAACCCGACGTGTTGTGCCTCCAGGAGATCAAGGCGACTCCGGCGCAGGTGCCGGAGTTGCTGGTGAATCCCGGGGAGTACTGGTCGGCGTGGCATGGAGCGGGGGGCTACTCAGGCGTGGCGCTGTTGATCCGGCGGACGTTCGCCACCGAGGCGCCCAGGTTCTGGCACCCCGAGTTCGACTTTGAACAGCGCATCGTCGTGGCGGATGTACCAGGGCCTGTCGGAGTCAACCGGAGCCCGGTCCGTTTCGTCTCGGTCTACGTGCCCAACGGGGGCAAGGACTACGACGCGAAGATGCGGTTTTTCGGCGACCTCCACCGGTGGCTGGCTGAAACGACTCAGGCGGGCCAGGTGCTCGTGCTGTGTGGGGACATCAACGTGGCGCGTGAGGAGCGGGACGTGCATCCGAAGGAACGCAAGGTCAACCAGATCGGCACCAGGCAGGAGGAGCGTGACCTCTTTGCCCGGGTGCTGGGCCTTGGAATGACCGACGTCGGCCGGGCGCTGGATCCCGACAACAACGACTTGTTCACGTGGTGGGCCCCCTGGCGCAGTCTGCGTCAGCGCAATATCGGTTGGCGCATAGACTACGTGCTGGCGACGGCCGCGATGGGCGCGACCGCCGTCACGTGCGTGTCCAGGCGCGACTTTGGCACAAGTGATCACGCGCCCGTTGTGGCGACGTTCGCGTCCTGATTCGAGACTCCATGAAACTCCGCACCCGCCTCATCGTCGCCTTCCTGGTCCTGTCGGTCGTGCCCCTGACCGCCGTGACGTACTTCTCGTACACCAGTCAGGTGCGGGCGTTGCAGGATCTGGCCACCCGTGAAGCGGACGAGTTGTCGTTGGGCATGACGCAGCGGATGCAGCTGGTGACGTCCGAACTGAGTGCGCGTGTTGAACAACTGGCTGATATGAATGAGCCGGAGGTCGTTCGCGTGGCGCAGCGGCCGGAGCCGCAGACTGCCGACGTTGACGTCGAGCCCGCGACTCCGGCTGCCCCGACAATCACACCGGGTGTTGCGTCGGCGGCGTCACAGCCCGCGACGTCGTCGGAACAGGCGCGTGTGGCTGAGGCTTTGGGCGCTGCGGCGATGTTGCTGGAGACGGTCGAGTTCCAGGGCATGCGCGGTGGCGGTCCGCGTCCCCCGGTGGCGCGTCAGGATCAACAGCGCGCCGATGGCGGGCGTGGTGATGGCGGGCGCGGGGGTGACCCGAGGCCTGGACGTGGTCGTGGGCCCCGGCCGCCGGACGCTCCGGCAAGTGTTCCCGCTGATACGGTGAAGCCTGTTGAGGGTGTGAAACCCGTGGAAGGTGTGCCACCGCCGGCGACTCCGTCCGCAGATCGTGTCGTGATCGACATGGGCGCGATTGCCCGGGAGATGTTCAGCAAGTACGTGCCTGAGGGCGGCTACGAAAAGATGACGCCCGAACAGCGCGCGCAGTTGGCGCGCGAGGTGAACCTCAAGATGATGGGGATCGCCGAAGGCATCCGGATAGGCGCGGAGCAGTTGCAGAAGAAGGCGGAAGCGGTGCGTCAGAGCCCTGCGGTGGACCCCGCGGTACCGCCGACGCCGCCTGTGGCCACTCCACCGGTCGCGCCAGCTGAGGCGCCGCAACCGACGACGTCTCCGGCGCCGCCGACGACACCCGCGCGTCCGCTGACACGTTCGTCCACGCTGGTGGGCAACAAGCTGGACGTGAAGTTGATGCAGGACGGCAAGGTCGTCGGTGAAGTGAATGCGACGATCGATCTCGAAAACGTTCTGGCGACGGTGTTCTCGCCAACACGCCGCGAACAGGGCGAAGTACCGTTTGCGGTGGGGCCCGACGGCAAGGTGTACACGGCCAACGATGATGACCGGAAGACGGTCGAAGATCTTGGACCGATCGCCCGCCCCGATGGGCCGCTCGGCAAGACGGTGTTGTCGGACTGGGTGGTCTTCGTGAAGGCGGATCCGTCAGGGTCGGGACTGCGGTTTGGCATCGCGCGTCCTGTCGCTGATTCGCTGGGAAACCTCCGCCGCACTGTCGGCCGGAATGCCGGACTCGGTCTGCTCGCGATTGGCATCCTCGTCATCGGCGTCGTGCCGTTGTCAGGCAGACTCACCAAGGATTTGACCGACCTGACCGAGGGCGTTGATCGCATCGCGCACGGCGACTATCGCGCGCGGGTGCCCGTGCGCAGCCGCGACGAGGTTGGCGAATTGGCAGCCGCGTTCAACAAGATGGCCGAGGATGTCGAGCGCCATCAGCATGCGGTCGGCGAGCAGGAACGGCTGCGTCGCGAGCTGGAGCTCGGCCGCCAGATCCAGTTCGACATGTTGCCCAGCGCGCCGATGTCCTTCGGCCTCACGGAAGTGCAGGGCGTGTCGATTCCCGCACGCGAGGTCGGCGGCGACTTTTTCAACTACTTCGCGCTGGACAACGGCCATGTCGCATTGCTTGTCGGCGATGTCTCCGGCAAAGGCGTCGGCGCCGCGCTGCTGATGGCGAACATCCAGGCGTCGCTGCGCACACGGCTCGCCATGGGACAGAACCTCTCGGCGATCGCCGAGGCCCTTGATCGCGAAATGGCGGCCACCGCCGGGTCACGCCTGTATGTGACGTTGTTCCTGGGGATCTTCGATCCGGCGACACGCCGGCTGCAGTACGTCAATGCCGGGCACAACCCGCAGTTTGTGCTGCGTCCCGGCCAGGCGCTCGAAAAGATGCACGCGACAGGCATTCCGATCGGTCTGCTGGCCGGTCGCGGCTACTCCCATCGCGAGGTGGCGCTGTCGAGTGGCGACCTGCTGTTCTTCTACACTGACGGCTGTGTGGAGTCGGAGAACGAAGCCGACGAGATGTTCGGCACCGATCGCCTCGAAGCGTTGCTGGTCTCGATCGGATCCTCCGGTCCGTCAACGCCCGACCGTGTGCTGACCCAGGTCGAAGAAGCCGTCACGTCCTTCCGCGGCACGCGCGAGCCCGGCGACGACGCCACGATGATGGCTGTGCGTATCGGATAACGACAGCGTCCGCAACGCCACCAGCAGGTCCGCCGAGGCCGGCCGTTCGCAGGGCAGAGGCAGGAACCGCAGGTTGTCCGCAATGGTGAAGATCGCGCTGTTGAGCCCGATGCCCACGGCGAACGACAGCACTGCGACGGTGGTGAAGCCAGGCGCCCGGCGAAGTGTGCGAAGTCCGTAACGGATATCCTGCCAGAGCGTGGCCCACATGACGGCTGGTCCTGTCCTCGAACGAAAACGTGCGGACCCTGATGGCGTGGTCCACGCGAGAAGCACGGCCTTCGCGAGGCCGGCCGCGCCCATGGGCTGATATGACGTTGTGGAATCAGGAGAGTTTCCATCCATAATGTCCGCATGCGCGGCATTGCCAGTCTCATCCTCGTTGTCTCGGCCGGTGTGGTTGGATTTGCGATTCAGGAGCAGACAAAGCCGGATCGTTACTCACCTCTCGGGTACTACGAGCTCGAGGATCACATCCGCTCGTTCCCCGGAACGCCAGGCAGCATCGAGGTGCGTCGCGCGTCGACCGCACGGTTCTGGGCGTTCCAGGGCATGGCCTATCGCAATGGTCCGAATCCGCTTGGGGCCGTGTGGACCAGCCTCGGTCCTGAGACCACGCTGCAAAGTGCCACCGGGTCGCCGGCGCAGAGCGTGTCCGGCCGCGTCGCGGCACTGGCCATCTCGCCACACTGCACGCGTCGCGGCGCATGCCGCTTGTGGGTCGCGACCGCCGGTGGTGGCGTCTGGCGCACAGACGATGCGATGAACACGGAAGATCCGAAGTGGCAGTGGATTTCCAGAGGGATGCGCACCAACAGCATCGGGAGCATCACGCTCGATCCGAACGACAGGTCCGCAAACACCGTGTATGTCGGCACCGGTGAACCCAACTCGCCGCAGAACTCCAATGCAGGCACCGGACTCTACAAATCGATCGACGGCGGCGACACCTGGACGCGGGTCAGAACAGAGATCGTCGACCCCGTGGTGGCGCCAACGGCGATCGACTTCACGATGACGCGCGGCATCAGCACAGTGGTCATCGCGCCAGGCCGGCCGCAGACAATGTATGTGGCGACGACGACCGCGATGCTGGGGATGACGGCGGTCCGAGGAGGGCAGAGCCAGGTGACGGGGTATCCACAGCCGCGCGTCGGGTTGTATCGGACGGACAATGGCGGCACCAGCTGGTCGCTGATCTGGGTGCCTCCCCTTGATCCCGTGCTTCCAGCCACAGGGCAGCTGAATGCCGGTGTGAATGACACCGTGATCGGTGTTCGCCACGTCAAACTCGACCCCCGCAACAGCAGCATCGTCTACGCGACGGCATTCAACAATGCGATCCATCGGTCGGCGGCCGGGCTCGAGGGTGGTGACGCGTCGTTCAAGCCGGTGTTTGCCGTGGTGGGGCCGCAGCGGTATCAGGATCTGGCCATGTTCGACCTGACCGTGAAGGATGGACGGACGCGGGTGTACGTGTATAACGGCACACAGGCGACGTCGACGCAGGGGGTCTATCGCCTCGACAACGCAGACGTGCCTGCGGCGAGCCTCGTGACTGGAAGCGGAGCCAACCTGACCAACACATCAGCGTGGCTGGCGTTGTCGTCGAACTCAAGCAGCCAGCCGGGATACATCAGTCGCGCGTTGTGTGGCGCCCAGTGTTTCTACGATGTAGTGGTGGCTGTTCCGGATGGTCAGCCAGACACGGTCGTCATCGGCGGCGTCGCCGCGCCTACGTTTGGAGAGCCGACGCTGCGGTCGATCGATGCCGGAGTGCGCTTCCACGGGTTCGGGCGCGACGCGCAGGACCCGCGTGTCAGCAGCCACGTGGACGTTCGCGCGGTCGTGTTTCACCCTGAGGATCCGATGATCGCGTTTGTGGGCTCCGACGGCGGCGTCGTGCGGAACGACGGCTCGTTTGTCGACATCAGCAGCCGGTGCTCGCAGTTATTCGGCACCGCGCCGCAGTGCAACGTCGTGCTCAGTCGAATTCCGCAGCGCCTGTACTTCCTGAACAAGGGGTTGCAGACGATGCAGTTCTTCAACATTGCGCTGGATCCGCAGGATCCGTTGCGGCGGATGATTGGCGGACTGCAGGACAACAGCACGATTTGGCAGGATGGTGCAGGGGATCCCAGAGTGTGGAAGCCGTTGTTTGCGTTTGGCGATGGCACCTCCGCGTCGGGATTTCACCCGTCGCGACCACAGGTGCTGTTTGCCAGCTTCCAGAGCAATCGGTTCTTCGTGAACTTCCGGAGTGCGGATCAGTCGATGTGGGTGCGCACCGACGATCCCATCCGGGACTCCAACGAACGCGCCACGGTGACCTCCTCGACCGGCCGGCAGTTTCTGACGTTTGATCGGGTGAATCCCGACACACAGTTCACGGGGTTTCAGCACATCTGGCGTACGCAGAACAATGGGGGGCCGCAGTCGTTCCTCGAGGCGAACTGCCGGTTCCCGACAGGGGCTGTCGCCGGGGTGAGTTGCGGCGACTGGCAGCCGCTCGGGGTGCCGCACCCGTTTGCCTCGCAGTCGACGCCCGACTCCACCAGCAGAAAGCCCGGCGACTTGACGAGTGATTTCTACGGCAGCGATCGGGTCAACGGCATTGTGGTGGCCGCCGATCGGTCGGTCACTGATGGCAATACCCTGTGGGCAGCGACAAGCAAGGGGCGTCTGTTCATTTCGAAGAACGCCGCCGCGTCCGCAGCGGCCGTGACGTTCAGTCGCATCGATACCGCTGCAACGCCTGGGCGCTTCATCACGCGCGTATTTGCGGATCCCACGGACGTGAACGCTGCCATCGTGTCCTACTCCGGCTTCAATGCGATTACGCCCGCGACGCCAGGTCACGTGTTCCGGGTGGTGTACGACCCGGTGAATGATCGAGCCACCTTCACCTCACTGGACCACGATCTCGGCGACCTGCCCATCAACACGGTGGCGTTTGATCATCTGCGCGGGGATGTTTATGCGGCGACGGACTTCGGGCCGTTGGTCCTGCGACGCGGATCAACCCAGTGGGCGATCGCCGGAGCCGGATTCCCGGAGGTCGTGATGGTGGATCTGAAGATCGTGCCGGAGCGTGGCGTGCTCGTCGCGGCCACACACGGGCTTGGGATCTTCTCGCTCAGGATCAATTAGGCGGGCATCAGAACCGCAGCGCCACACCCGCCGTGACCTGATAGCGCACCTGGAGACCACTGGTGGTGAATGCCTGGAAGCCATTGAGTGGTGTGCCGCTGAGTGTGGAGTCCCGGCCTGAAGCCGGATTGTTGCTGAACTGCACCGCAGGCGTGGTGAAGGACTCGATGAACACCCCGGGTGTCCGCGTGGTCACCATCGGTGCCGAGTCGAGCCTGAGCGTGAGCGTCTGCTGTCCGAGATAGGCGCGGCCGTCGATAGTGAGCGACATGCGATCGGTGAGGCGTTGCGAGAACCCCGCGCCGGCAATGCCGACCAGATTGGTGCCCTGTTCGTAGCGGATGGTCAGCGTATCGGACTCCGCAAATTGGGCCTGCCCCTGTGATGTCGAGACGGTGAACTGATAGGCCCCCGCGAGTGTCGCTCTCGGAAGATCGCCGATCCGCCGGATGAACCCTCCGCCAAGTGTCACGTACGGAGCGAAGTGTCCATCCCCCAGCGCCAGTCGGACCGCCGCCGTCAGCGCAAGTTCCCTGCTGGTGGCGCCCGTGATGTCGGAGGATGCATCGACCCGGACGCCCGTGAATGGTCCGCTGGTGAAGAGACCCGTGAAGGCCTGTTCAAAACCGGCGCGTGCCTGCTCAACGGCATCGAGCAGCTGCCGATCGATGTCGACCGAGCCGTTGTGGATTTCGGCACCGGCTTCGAGCGACCAGCGGGACGTCAGCGTTCGCTTCACCCGCACACCCGTCACTGGAGCTCCGGAGCCCGTCAGGCCGATGCGGCCCAGGGCTGCGTCCAGCGGCACCAACCGGCTGGCGACGCCAAACTCCGCGTTGGTGCCATTGAGCAGTGATGCACCGTCGCCCAGAAACCACGTGGGAACGCGCCGGCTCGGATTCGTCGGGCCGGATGTCGGCAACGTCTGGCCGGTCGGCGGCAACGCCGCATCCCCGGATGTCGGCAACTCAAACACCGAGAGTCCGCCGAAAGCCTCCACCTGCCAACGTCGCGACGTTGTCTGAGCATCCGCCATCGTCGGCACCAGAAGTCCGACCATGGTCAGTAGTCCCCCGAGTGCCACCCACCTGCGCATGCGCAGCACACTCTATCAGGCGCGGCGGAACAAACGGCCCAGACGGGCGCGGCTGCCGGAGAGGATGTCGTAGAAGGTCGGGATCACCAGCAGCGTCAGGAACGTGGACGCAAGGACCCCGCCGATGACCGCGCGGCCCAGGGGCGCGCGGAAGTCGGCGCCCTCGCCGATACCCAGGGCCACCGGCACCATGCCGGCGGTGAGCGCGAACGTGGTCATCAGGATCGGCCGCAAGCGCTGCCGGCCGGCTTCGATGATCGCCTGTTGGCGCGGCATGCCTTGCGCTTCAGCCATCTTGGCAAAGTCGATCAGCAGGATGGCGTTTTTGGCCACGATCCCCATCAGCAGGATCACGCCGATCATGCTCATGATGTTGAGCGTGTCGCCGGTCGCCATCAGGATGAGGACCACACCGATAAGCGACAGCGGCAGCGACAACATGATGGCAAACGGGTCGAGGAACGACCCGAACTGCACGACCAGTACGAGGTACATCAGCAGCACGGCCACGCCAAGTGCGATGAAGATGCGCGAGAACACCTCCTGCTGGTCCTCCGTCTCGCCACCCTGCGTGATGGCATACCCGGCGGGCAGCGGGATCGCATCAATGCGGCGCTGAATGTCGGCGATGACCTCGGTCAACGGGTGGCCTTGTGTGTTGGCCTGCACCGAGATCACACGGTCGCGGTCAAGGTGATCAATACGCGCTGGTCCAAGTGACTGGGTGATCGTCGCCACCTGGCCGAGCGGAAGCGAGGCCGGACGACCCTGCGGATCCCGGATGGCGATCGGCAGGCTCGCCAGGTCGCTGGCACGTTGGCGCGCCTCCGGCGACAGCCGCACCGTGACGTCGCGGGTCTTGCCGGTCGGATCCACCCAGTCTCCGGCATCGATCCCGGCAAATGCAGGGCGCAGCGTCTGCGCGACATCCGCCACCGTGATGCCGAGAGATCCCGCAAGCGCCCGGTCCACCCGCACATCGAGCTCCGGTTTCTGTCCACGCGTCGAGAACCCCACGTCCACCGCGCCAGGGACCTGGCGGACCTGTGTGATGACCTCATCAGCGATTCTGGTCAGTTCGCGGGTGTCCGTGCCTCGCACCTGCACCTGGATCTGCTTCTGGTTGTCGAGCCGTCCACTGGAGATGGCCGCCGTCACTCCGCCCAGGGCCTTGAAGTCCTCGCGCAGCTCTGCCGCGATGACGTCCTGATGTCGCACGCGCTCAGCCTTGGGCGTGAGACGCACGTACACCGAGCCATCGTCGACCGCACCGGTGAACGATCCGATCGTCGTGTACGTGTACGCCACCTCGCCCGTCTTGGCACGCGCCAGCGCAGCCGCTTCCTCCGCCTTGCGCTTCGTGTACTCAAGGCTCGACCCGGGAGGTGTCTCGATCTGCACGATGAACTCGGACACATCCTGCAGAGGGAAGAACCCACCGCCGAGGTATCCCATCGCCGGCATTGCCAGGGCAAATACGAACGAGCCCACCGCCAGTGCCACCATGGCCAGCCGATGCCGCAACGCCCAGCTGATCACGCGCTTGTACCGGTCAGCCTGTCGATCAAACCAGCGATTGAACCGGTCGAGGCGCCGCGAGATGAATGACCGCTCGGCCATCGGCGTATGCGGGTCTGGCCAGTAGGCCGACAACATCGGGTCCAGCGAGAACGACACAAACAGCGAGACGAGCACCGAGAACGCGATGGTCAGCGCAAACGGCGCAAACCACTGTTCCGCCTCTCCGCCCATGAACGCGATTGGCACAAACACCACCACGATCGACAACGTGGTGGCTGTGACGGCCAGGCCGATCTCCGATGTGCCCTCACGGGCTGCATCAAAGTGGCTCTTGCCCATTTCAACGTGACGTACGATGTTCTCGCGCACCACAATCGCATCGTCAATCAGAATGCCGATGGCAAGTGACAGACCCAACAGCGACATCGTGTTCAGCGTGAAACCGAACGCCATGACGGCGATGAATGACGCGATGACGGACACCGGCAGTGCCAGACCCGTGATGACCGTTGATCGCCAGGAGTTCAGGAAAACAAACACGACGAGCACTGTCAGGACAGCACCTTCAATCAGGGCTGACTGCACGTTCGCCACGGAGTTCTCGACACGCGTGCCCGCGTCCTGGGCGATATGGAGAACAACCCCGTCGGGCAGTGTGGGCCGGATGGCGTCGACTTCTGCGCGGATCGCATCCGCCACAGCGGTCGTGCTGAAGCCGCGCGACTTCTTGATGTCGATACCGACCGCGTCCTGGCCCGAGTAGACGGCCGTGGTCCGTGGTTCCTCGACGCCGACGCGCACACTGGCCACATCCCCGAGCCGCACAACGCGCCCGCCACGATCGGCGACCACCACCCGTGAGAAGTCTTCAGCGGTTTCAACGCGGCCGCGAAGCCTGATCGTCCGCTCGTCGTTGGCGCCCTGCAGCCGTCCGACCGGTGCCGCCAGATTCTGGCGTTGGAGGGTGCCGACCACTTCGGCCACGCTGACCCCGGCGGTCTGGAGCGCATCCGGGCGCAATTCCACCGACATCTCCCGCGTGTTGGCGCCGGAGATGTCCACGGACCCGACGCCGCCGAGGGCGCGAATGCGTCGTGTAATCCCCGGATCGGCCAGCAGCGTCAATTCCGGGATCGAGAGGGTGTTCGACGCGAGCGCAAGGGACACGACGGGGAAGTCGTCCAGGCTGATCTTGGTCAGCACCGGCTCTTCCATCTCTGCCGGCAGGTCGTTGCGTATCGCGTTGATCTCGTCCCGGATCTCCTGCACAGCTTCCTGCAGGTCCTTCTCGTACGTGAACTGAATCGTGATCGTCGCAAAGCTGTCGAGCGAGGAGGATTCAATCGTTCGGACACCGCTGATGCCGGCCAGCGACTCTTCGATCGGCTCGACGATCTCGCGTTCCACGTTGTCCGGAGACGCACCGGGATAGGGCACCGCCACGACGACGATGGGCGGATTGACCTCGGGGAATTCGTCGGTGTCGAGCTGGGTCAGCGCCACCAGGCCGAAGACCACCAGCGCAACCATCGACACGACCGTGATGACCGGCCGCTTGATGGCGAAATCTGAAATCAGCATGGCCTACAGCCCCGACGGCATCGCGGCCGTCTGCGGAATCGCGCCCACCACACGCACAGGCGTGCCGGACGACAAGGTGCGGGCGGCGCCGAGAATCACGACGTCGCCTTCGGCGATGCCGCTCGTCACTTCGACGAGTTCGGCTTCGGACTGACGCAACCCGAGCACTACCGGTACGCGCTCGGCCTTGCCGTCGCGGATGCGCGTGATGAGCGGCGTGGGGCCGGATTCATCAACAGCGCCGAGCGGCACGATGACCCCGCGACGGGTTTCGGCATCCACTCGTCCTTCCGCAAAAAGACCGGCGATCAACTTGCCACCCAGGTTCGGGAGCGTCACAAAGATGGTGACCTGACGGGTGACGGGATCGGCCGATGGACTCAACCGGTCGATCGTGCCGGTGAACACCTCAGTCGAGAGTCCGCGGACGCGGAACTTCACCTTGGCGCCCGGGCGGACCAGCGAAATCTGATCGGACGCCACGGCCGCTTCAAGTCGCATGCTCGACGGATCGATGATGGTGGCGAGCGGCGTACCCGGTGACACGATGTCGCCGGCGCTGGCGGGCCGGTCGGACACCACGCCGCTGATTGGCGCGCGCACGTTGGTGTCGTCCAGCTGTTGCCACACGGACTTCTCGCGCGCTTTGGCGGCGGCCACCTGTGCCTCGGCGCCGGCGACCATGTTGTGCGCCTGTTCAAGATCGCGCGTCGCCAGTGCGCCACCTTTGACCAGCGCCTCGGTGCGCGCCGCCTCACTGCGCGCCACCGTGAGGGCGTTCTCGGCGGACTTCACACCCGCCTGTGCCGACACGAGCGCATCGTCCAGATCACGCGCGGCAATGCGGCCGATGACGTCGCCCGCCCGCACGGTCCGGCCGCGGTCCACCGTGAGGCTGACCAGCGGTCCTCCGGTTTGTGCGCGCACGGTCGCCTCGCGTGCGGGGGTGAGTTGCCCGGACACAAACGGACCGGATGTCAAGTCGGCCAGTGCGGCCGTCGCGACGTTTTCCGGCGCCAGTTGCACCACCGCCGGCGCGGTGTCGGCGGCCGCCGGAGCCGGCGCGCTGCTTCCACCACACGCGGCCGCAAACACCGTCAACCCCACCACTCCCCACACTCCGACGTTCACTCTTCTACGCATCGTCATCTCCATCGCACCCAGCACCCAGCACCGTGCACCGTGCACCGCACCAAGCACTCAGCACCGCGCACCCAGCACTACTGAATTGGCAAATCCGGCAACAACGCCACACGCACGCGGGCGAGTTGCAGGTCGCGCGCGGCCTGCGCGCGGTTGGCCTGCGCTGACTGCAGCGCGAGCCGTGAATCTGACAGTTCAAGTTGCGTCGACAACCCCTCGCGGAAGCGGAGATCGGCGATCTCGTACGCGCGCGTCGCCTGCGCGATCGTGCCGGCGGTGGCTTCCCACGCCGCGCGCGCGGCTTCCATGTCCTGCAGGGCCGTTGAACGCTGAAGAGCCGCAAGTTCGCGTGCTTGCTTGAGTCGCGCTTCGGCCTCGGTCAGGTCCGCTTTCGCGGCAGCCTCCTCGGCCGGAATCCGGAATCCCGCGAACACGGGCATGGTCACCAGTGCGCCAAGCGTCCAGTTGTTTCGAATCCGTCCGAAGTTCGGGAGGACCGACGACGGGTAGTTGGTCGCGCTGTACTGCGACACAAAGCTGACCGTGGGACGTTTGGCCGACCGGACGATCTCGATGCCGAGCTGACGGAGCCGGACACCCAGTTCCGCCTGCGCGAGGGACGTGCGGGAGGCAAGGTCGAGATTCTGCTGAACCGCGGCGAGCGCGTCGGCGAAGGGCGCCGGGGCGGCAAGTTCGGCTGCCTCGAGATCCACGGCCAGTTCGATGGGCTGGTCCGCCGGCAGCTCGAGCAACTGACGGAGTCGCAACATCGCGCGGTCCCGGTTGGCGCGCGCGCGGATGACGACCGGACGCTGGTTGTCACGCTGCACCTGCGCACGCAGGACCTCGAACTCAGGCTGCCGGCCCGCCTCGTACGACTGGCGTGTCTGCTGGTAGGCCGCGTCGGCCTGGTCGTAACCCGACTGGGCAATCCCGAGCAGGCGCTCACTCAACGCGACGTTGTAAAACGCCTCGGTGACTTCGAGCTGGACGATGGCGCGTGTGGCCGCGACTGTGAGTTCGGCATTGCGGATGCCAACGTCGGCCTGTTGGCGCTGTGTGCCGACACGGCCGGCGGTGTAGAGCAGTTGTGAGCCCGACAACGTGAAGCGGTAGGCGTTGGCCTGGCCGAACGGCAGATCGCTGAAGTCGATGTCGCCGCCGCCCTCGCCGCTGCCGCCACCAAAGACGCCGCTGAATTCGGAGGCCAGTGTCCGGTCGTAACCGCCACTGAAGCTGATCTGCGGATACCGCTGGCTGTTCGTGCGTTTCAAATCCGCCTGCGCACGTGAGGAGCCGGCTGCGGCGATGACCAGGGATTCACTCTGCGCCTCTGCGCGACGCAACGCCTCCTCGAGCGTCAGGATGGTCGGCGTCTGCGCGAGGCCGAGTGTCGGAGCGCACACAAGGGTGAGCGCGACAAGGATGGGGAAAAGACGCGGACGCATTTATTTCACCTCGCGCACGCCGATGGCGCGCAGGAACAGTTGCAGGTAGAGACCGATCGCGTCACGCATCGCGTAGGGAAACCGCTCCGGCATGAGATCGCGACCCATCGCATCGCTGAACAGGGTGCCCATGAGCATGGAGGTCGCGGCCGCAGAATTGACGTCCGCACTCACCAACCCGGCGCGTTGGGCGGTCGTCAGGTAGTCGGTCAGTTCGTTGGCGATGCTGATGGAGACACACATCGACTGTTTGCACTGTTCCGGGTTTTCTTCGAACTCACCCATCGACGTGCGGATCAACGCGCGAAGCTTGTACAGATGTTTGTGGTGGTCGCGTGCCCACACTTCCAGTTCCGCGGCCAGGTCTTTCGGCGTGTCGGGCAGCCGCAGGTACGGCGTCTGCTCGGCGAACGCGTGCAACGCGGCGTGCAGCAACGCCTGCTTGTTGGGGAAGTGTCGGAACAGGGTCACCTCGTTGACCCCGGCCTCCTGAGCGATCCGGCGCGTCGTCGCGCCGCGGCTGCCGTGTTCGGCGAACAGCTTCAGCGCAGCTTTCAGGAGGGACTGACGAACGTCTGTGGCGACCATGGGCCGTACCCTATCGCGAAGCATGTCTTGCAAGCAAGTGGTTACTTGCTTGCTTTTTGGTCGGTCAAACTAACCAATGACAGCCTGAATTGACGTTAAAAATCTCAAGATTGTTCGTCAAATTCACAAACTTAAGAATCTTTTCAGATCCTGACCGCCGATGTACGCTGTCGCCCGTGGCATTTGGCTTCCAGATTCGGCTGCCGTGGGGCGACCCGCGCACGCCCCGGCGAGCCGCCGTTCCGGCCACGATTGACGTCGACGGCCGAGCCTGGCCCCTGACCGTGGTGCGTCACCACAAGGCGCGTCGTTATGTGCTCCGGATGACCGACGCCGGCGGCTTGCGTCTCACGGTGCCCAGACGCGCGTCAGTCGAGGCCGGGTTGCGGTTTGTGCGCACCCAGGGCGTCTGGATCACCCGTGAGCACACACGTCGGCAGACTCACGCCACGACGAAGGCCGCGGGCGCGGCGGTGATGTTTCGTGGCGTGGAGACACCGATGGCGACGGTGCGCGCGATTGCTGCCGACGAACTGCCGCCGCGCTGCCTGGAGCTCGCGGCCCTTCACGGTCAGACCGTCCGCCGAGTGTCCATTCGGAATCAGCGATCACGCTGGGGATCCTGTTCGTCAACCGGCACCATCGCGCTCAACTGGCGTCTGGTGCTGATGCCGGCGTTTGTGTCGGACTACATCATGTTGCACGAGCTCATGCACATGCGGCAGCCCAACCACTCACGCGCCTTCTGGCGCGAAGTCGCCATCGTCTGCCCCGACTGGCGCGAGGCGGAACGGTGGCTGAAGACGCACGGACGGGAGTTGCTGTAGACGGTACCCGGGCTCGCCGGGACGGTACGTAAGGGCACGCTGGGTTGCAGCGTGCCGTACTGGCCCGCTGAAGTTCAGCGGGCCCTACGTACAGCCGCCCAACCGCCCAGCTATCTGATTCCGAGCTTGGCCGCTTCGGCCTTCAGCGCCGCGAGTTCCTTCTCGAGGTCGTCGAGGCGGCGGATGGCATCGTTGTTCGGTCGCACATCCGCGACGGTCGACACGCGGGTGACCGCCTGCAGCTGTGCGTTCAACATCGGCTGCGGATACGCGATGCCCGTCTCGTTCACGAGCGCGCTCTGAATGCGCGTCAATGCAGCCTTTGATTCAGGAGTGGCCGACCCGAGCGCCTTCTGCACGGACGATGTGAACTGCTGGGCGTCGGCAATGGCCGCGCGCAGGCGGATGTTGAATCGGTACTGCACCTCGAGATCCTCAGTGGTCACGCCATCGGCGGTGAGCCGCGGATCGAGACGCACGTCGAGCGGCTGCGTCTGCGTGAACGAGCCGGCCGTCAGCCGCACGGTGTAGCGACCCGGCGGGACGGTCAACCCGTTGTCCGCCGCCATGTCCCACACGTAGCGCTGCATGCCGGCGCGCGCCGTCAGCGGTGCGGCCCCTCCGCCGCCTCGTCCACCACGCCCACCACGACCCTGTCCGGGCAATGGCGGCTCCGTCATGCCCGATGGCGCCGCGACAGGCAGTCCGTCGCCCGTGTTCGCGCCGCCAGCCACCGACCGAATTGTGCGCATCACCTCGCCCGACCCGCTCAGAACCTGCAGCGTGATCGGCGTGGCCGACACCTCGCGCAACGTGTAGTCGATGATCGCGCCAGGTCCCGGGAGTTCTGGCGTCGTCAAGGACCCTGCCATCGCCGCATGGCGCGACCGGATCGCGACCTTCGGTGCATACAGAAATCCTGCGGCGCCGGCCGTTGGCGTCTGATGCAGCGACGTGATGCCGTCCAGAATCCAGAACCCTCGCCCCATCGTCGACACCACGAGATCCTGCTGGTGCACACGGATGTCGGTGATGGGCGTGACCGGCAGATTCTGCTGGAACCGCTGCCACGTCGTGCCGTTGTTGAACGAGATGAAGAACCCGAACTGGGTGCCGGCGTAGAGCAGTCCTTCGCGATCGGGGTCTTCACGCACAACCCGCATCACGTGGTCGACAGGAATACCGTTGGTGCCAGGCGTCAGGAACGTCCAGGACTTGCCGTAGTCATTCGTGAGGTAGACGTACGGCTTCGGATCGTTCAGCAGCCGCCGATGCATCACCACGTACGCGGAGCCTCGACGATGGGGGGAGGGGTCGATGTTGGTGACACGTCCACCCGGCGGCATCATCGGAGGCGTGACCTTGATCCACGTCTTGCCGTTGTCACGGGTCACGTGCACTGGGCCATCGTTCGCTCCGGTCCAGATGACGCCGGGTTCGATCGGGGACTCATCGATCGTGAAGATCGTCGAATAGACCTCTTCACCGGTGATGTCGCGCGTGATGGGCTCACCCGAGATGTCCTGCTGCGGCCCCGGCTCGTTCAGCGTCAGGTCGCCGCTGATGATCTCCCACGTCTTGCCGCCATCCATGGTCTTGTGCACGACGTGTGAGCCGTGCAGGATCATGCGCGGGTCGTGCTTCGAGATCATGAACGGCGACGTGCGCTGGAAGCGGTAGGCGATGTCGCGCGAGGCGTGGCCGTAGCGGTTCTGCGGATAATTCCAGTTGCTCTGTGTCTGGCCCGTCGTCAGGTTCAGACGGTAGAACTCACCCTTGCACACGCCATAGACGACGTTCGGATTACCCGGTGTGGGCTTGATCGGCCCGGTCTCGCAGCCAGGACCTGACATGTACAGCGGTTGTCCGCCGCGACCCCCCGCCGGGAGCCGGCTGAGCACAATCCAGGTGTCGTTGTCCTGCTGTGCGCCGTACACGCGGTAGGGATACTGGTCGTCCACCTCGACGCCGTAGAGTTCCGCCGTGGACTGGTTGAGCTGCGTGGACCACGTCGCCCCGCCGTCGGTGGAGACGTTGGCGCCGCCGTCGTTGCTCTGCACGATGTAGTTCGGGTTGTCCGGGTTGATCCACATCCCGTGGTTGTCGCCGTGCGGCGTTGGCACGGCGCGCCAGGTGCGGCCGCCATCGGTGGACTTGAGCAGCGAGAGGTTGTTGACCCACACCGTTTCCGGGTCCTTCGGGTCGACGTCCACGTACGTGTAATAAAACGGCCGGGCGAGCAGGTTCGGTGCATTTGACGTCTGACGCCACGTGGCACCGCTGTCGTCCGAGCGATACAGGCCGCCGTCCGCCCCTGGCGCCTCCACCAGCGCGTACACCGTCGTCGTCTTCGATCGCGCGATGTCGACGTCGATCTTGCCGATGATGCCGGCGGGCAGCCCGCCACCAAGTCGCGTCCACGTGTCGCCACCGTCGGTGGTCTTGTAGAGGCCGCCATCCGCCGCGGGACCGCCGCTGATGATGGTCCAGGGCTTGCGCTCCCCGCGCCATGACGCCGCGTAGATCTCGTTCGGATTCGACGGGTTCATCGCGAGATTCACGAAGCCGGTCCGGTTGCTCACGAACTTCACGCGCTGCCATGTCTGGCCACCGTCACGTGAACGATACACGCCGCGTGTCTCGCTCGGACCAAAAGCGCTGCCGAGCACGGCGGCGTACACAAGATTGGGATTTGTGGGGTGGACACGAATGGAACCGATCTGCCCGGCGTCCCGCAGACCGATGTGGGTCCAGGTCTGTCCGGCGTCGGTGGACTTGTACATCCCGCGGCCTTCGATCACGTTGCTGCGAATCGCCACACTGCCGGTGCCGACGTAGATGATGTTCGGGTCGGAGTCGGCGACTTCGATCGCGCCGATGGAACCCGTTTCAAAGAAGCCATCCGAGATCGGACGCCACGTCACGCCCGCGTCGGTCGTCTTGAACACGCCACCGCCGGTGCCGCCCATGTAGTAGGTGGAAAATTGTGACCGGTGACCGGCCACAGCCGTCACGCGTCCCCCGACAAATGGTCCGATGTTCCGCCAGCGGAGCCCGGCCCATTCAGGGTGTTCGGTCGAGGCGGGCGCCTGCGCGGCCTGGCGCGCGGCAACGGGCATGAACATCAGCGCCGGCATCACAACAAGCGCGGCGACCAACAGCAGGGGGCGGATCGATCGAGTCATGGGGGGAATGCTAACGCAATTGAGGATTGAGGATTGAGGATTGGGGATTCAGATTGAAGGCAGGGTTTGCAGTTCGTCCTTCGTCGGCACCGGTGGAGGCAGGAAGGTGGGATCCAATGCCGTGCAGAATTCGCCGAGCATCATGGCTGTGGCGCCCCAGACGGGGTGGGGGCCGACCGCAAAGTACGGACACGCCACGACCGCGCCGTCGCGGACGCGGCGGCCCCATTTCACGATCGACGGATCCCGCAGCGCGGCCACCGGCGCCTCGATGAGGGTGTCGACCTCTCGCGGTGACGGCGCAAACACGGGGCGCTCATCGGCAATCGCCACAATCGGATGCACCACGAAGCCGCTGACGATGACCCAGAGGGTGGAGAGGGAGCCGACCACGCGCAGCGCGGACGCCGGGACGCCGATCTCCTCGTGCGCCTCACGCAGGGCGGCTTCTTCCGGTGTCTCCCCGGCATCAATGCCGCCGCCAGGCAGACTGATCTGTCCCGCATGGTCAGGCAGGTCCGCCCGCCGCCGCGTCAGGGCGATTGACGGTCCCTCCGGCCCTTGATAAATCAGCAGCATCGTCGCCGCCCGCCGGGCGTGGGGTGGATAGGCTCCAGGATCCCAGCTCTTCAGCCTGGGTGTGGGGGCGAACTTCAGGTGGGTGGCGGCACCGGGCAGGGGCCACAGCAGCCGCTGCCGGATCTCATCTTCAAGCGTCACTCATCCATTATCCGATGGCTGCGAAGTTGTGGAATCAGCCCTTCAACGTCACCGTAGGTGACACGCGAAGTGCACGCCGAGCAGGGCTGAGGCTGGCGGCTGAACGGGCGGGGGCCGAAGCGGAGGTCCTTCAGCAGGACGGTCATGGCAGCCACGTACGTCCCGGTGGGGGGAGGTTCACAACTGGGGCTACAATCTGCCCATGAAACCAACAGCCACACGTGTTTTGACCGCCGCCACCTGCATGTTGACGCTGGCGCTGGCCGTGCCGGCCGGCCTGTCAGGTCAGGGCGGAGGCGGAGGGGCGCAGGGCCGGGCCGGGGGGCAGGCCGCCAATCGAATCCCCGAAATCTCGGACCGCACCGCATCCATGCAGAAGATCGACGGGTTCTTCCCGCTGTATTGGGATGAAGCCACGGGTGCGCTGTTCCTCGAAATTCCCAGACTCGGGCAGGAGGTGCTCTACGTGAGTGGCCTGTCAGCGGGCGTCGGGTCGAACGACATCGGTCTCGATCGCGCCCAGTTGGGCGGCACGGCCGTGGTCAGCTTCCAGCGGGTCGGCCCGCGCGTGTTGATGGTGCAGCCGAACTATGAATGGCGCGCCAACAGTCAGAACGCCGCCGAGCGCAAGGCGATGGAGGACGCGTTTGCGAAGTCCATCCTCTGGGGATTCCAGGTGGCCGCCGAGTCGAATGGCCGGGTCCTGGTCGACTTCAGCGACTTCATCATGCGCGACACGCACAACGTGGGGTCGCGGCTGGGCGGGCACCGGTTCGACCGCACGCGCAGTGCCGTGAACCTCGAGGGCACGAAGGGTTTCCCGAAGAATAGCGAAATCGATGTCATCTCGACGTTCATCAGCGAGGGTGCGGCTGCGGGCGGTCGCGGGGGTGGCGGCGCGGGCCAGATCGGCGGCCGGCTGGGCGACGTGGCGCCGAATCCCGGAGCGGTCACCGTCCGCCAGCATCACTCGATCATCGAGTTGCCAGACAACAACTACAAGCCGCGCCTGATGGATCCTCGCTCGGGATATTTCGGGGTGGACTACTCCGACTACGCACTGCCGCTGGGCACCGACCTGCGCGTGCGCTACATCAATCGTCATCGCCTCGAGAAGAAGGATCCCAACGCGGCGATGAGTGATCCGGTCGAGCCGATTGTCTACTACGTCGACCGTGGCGCGCCGGAGCCGATTCGCACGGCGCTGATTGAAGGCGGCCGTTGGTGGAACGAGGCGTACGAAGCCGCCGGATTCCGGAATGCGTTCCGGGTCGAAGTGATGCCGGAAGGCGCCGACCCGATGGACGTGCGCTACAACACGATCACCTGGGTGCATCGGTCCACGCGCGGCTGGAGCTACGGGTCATCAATCACTGACCCGCGCACCGGCGAAATCATGAAAGGCCACGTGAGCCTGGGGTCACTCCGGTGGCGGCAGGACTATCTGATCTTCGAAGGGCTGCTGGCGCCATACGCGACCGGCAACGATGCGCCGGCCATCATTGAACAGACGGCGCTTGCGCGCATCCGTCAGCTCTCGGCGCATGAAATTGGCCACACCATCGGCCTGGGCCACAACTACTACAACAGCAGCAAGGGCCGCATCTCGACGCTCGACTATCCGCACCCGCTCATCACACTGCGGCCTGACGGCACGATGGATTTCTCCGAGGCCTACGACGTCGGCATCGGCGAGTGGGACAAGGTCGCGATTCAGTACGGCTACTCGCAGTTCCCGGCGGGCACGGACGAGGCCGCCGCGCTGAAGAAGATTCTGGATGACGCGTGGGATCAGGACATCCGGTACATGTCCAACCAGGACACGGACCTCAATCCGCAGGTGGACCAGTGGAACAACGGCACCGACGAAGCGGCCGAGCTGACGCGCATCCTGCAGCTGCGTCGCGCGGCGATGGAAGGGTTCGGCGAACGAGCGATCAAGATCGGACGTCCGATGGCGCTCATCGAGGAAGCGCTCGTGCCGGTGTACCTGCATCACCGCTACGCCGTGGATTCGGCGGTGACCGCGCTCGGCGGGCAGGAGTACATCTACGCCATGCGTGGAGATGGCCGGACGCCCGTGCGCTGGGCACCGGCTGCGCGGCAGACAAAGGCGCTCGACGCGTTGATGAGCGCGTTGCGTCTGTCTGATCTGGTGTTGCCGTCTGCGGTGGTGCAGAACATCCCGCCGCGCCCGCCCGGCTTCGGCGCGAATCGCGAAATGTTCCCGCGCATGACCGGCGGCGCGTTTGATCCGGTGTCGCCGGCAGTGGCGGCCACTGAAGTTGTATTGGGCGGGATCTTCTCCAACACCCGCGCGGCGCGCCTCGTCGCACAGAAGGCTGTGGACGCGTCGTTGCCCGGTCTCGAGGACGTGCTTAATCGTCTCAACACCACAGTCTTCGACGCGCGGCCGGCCAACGGCTACGAATCGGAGATCAATCGCGCCATGGAACGCGCCCTCGTGTCACGGTTGATGACAATGGCGGAGTCGGCACCGATGACGCAGGTGCGCGCGATAGCCACGCAGACGTTGAAGGCGCTGCCCGCGCGCGCGTCACTGCTGCCGGCCAACACCACCAACACCGCCGAGCGCGCCCATCGTCAGCTCCTGGCCGACGACATCAAGCGCTTCCTCGACCGGCCGTACACCGAACTGCGACCCGCCGCGACCCCCGCACCGCCCCCTGGGGCGCCCATTGGGGACTTCGGGCTCGATTACCTGCTCGGACTCGATATCTGTCGGATTCGATAGTGCTGGGTGCTCGGTGCTCAGTGCTCAGCACTACGAAGATGGCTTGAAATACAGCACCAACGACGCCCCTGCCGCGACGAGGATGAATCCGAGATAGAGCAGCGGATTCGGCGATTCCTTTGGCGGGTGCAGGTACATGGTGAAGAGCACGTTCACGACCGGTGCGCCGCCGAACACCAGCGGCATCACGTAGGTCGGCAGGCCACCGGCGCGGAACGCGTAGATGATGAACACGGCGCCGATCGCGCCGAGCATGCCGGCCGCCGTCGCCCCCATCGCGCCATCCATCGTCCAGCCCTTGGTCAACTGGCCCTGTGACGCCAGCACCACCATCGGCACCAGGACGCCGACGATGAAGTAGGCGACCCCGACGCAGAGCAGCGCCTTGAACGGGCTGCCGAGTTTGACCTGACCCTGGTGAAGCGCGGGACCATAGAGCCCCCACGACAACGCCGCCCCTAACGCGAAGACCACCCAATGCATGGACACATACTAGCGGTCCAGGGTCCAAGGTCCAAGGTCCAGGGTCCGCCGCAGGGCGCGTCTCCTCGTAGGGCGCGCTGAACTTGAGCGCGCCGGCGATGGCCGCCTGAAGTTCAGGCGACCCTACGTACCCTGTGAATCCCGGTCAGAAGGAGATGCGAACCCCCAGCTGGGCTTGTCGCGCCGATGTGATCGTGGTCCGAATCTGCCCGAAGGACGCGAGCGGCGTTTCGGTGGCAGCCGTGCCGGCGAAGGCCACCAGCGACGGTGGGCCGAAGTTGGCGCGGTTGAAGAGGTTGAACACTTCCGCGCGCAGTTCGAGGGTGCCGCGGCCCATCGACAATCGGCTGAGTCCGAACAGCTTGCTCAGCGCCAGATCCATCGTCTTCAGGTCGGGTCCGATGAGTTCGTTGCGGCCCACGTTGCCGAACGTGCCGACCGGCTGCAGCACAAATGCCGCCGGGTCAAACCAGCGTGTGGGATCGCCCGTGACCGCGTTGTTGGGGCCATAACCAGGCGCGTAGCTGGGACGGTCGGGACCCGTGCCCGGGCCAAGCGACGGCGACCAGAGCGAGCGCGAACGGTTGGTCTGCACAAACGGCGTGAGCGGGCTGCCGCTGCGCATGCGGTAGATGCCCGACAAACGCCATCCACTGATCGGCTCCCACACGAAGTTGGTTACCCAGTTGTGCTTCGCATGGAAATCCGAGAAGCCCTTGTTGTACCCCTCGATGAATTCGGGCATCGCCGACGTGGTCGCGGTCGTCGAGTCCGAGAAAAACGTCGAGTTCTGCGTGGTGTCTTCCGACTCCGACCAGGTGTACGACGACTGCAGCTGCAGCCCATTGCTCCAGCGCTTCTTCACCTCAACGATGAGCGCCTTGTACCAGGAGTCGCCGTCACTCGACTTGAGCTCGATCGCGGAGTAGCGCGTGTTGGGGCGGGTAAGGCCGGCGGGGTAAAACAGCGTGCCATCCGACAACGTGGTCGGCGTCGGTACGTTGACGTCGGAGTTGCGCCACAGGTGTTTGCCGCGCGAGCCGGCGTAACCCACCATCACCACCCAGTCAGAGAAGAGTTCCTGCTGCACGTTGACGTTCCACATGTGGACGCGCGGCAGTTCCACGTCGTACTGAATGGGCCGGATCGAAATGCCCGACAGTCGCTCGAACTGGGGCACCGGGAACGACGGGTTGGCGATGACGACCCGCGGCGTGGCGGGCGGGTTGGTGACCGTGACGATCAGGTTCTGATGATTGTTGGTGTTGTAGTAGAGCCCGTAGCCGCCACGAATTGACGTGCGGCCGTCAGCGCGCACGTTCCACGCGGCTCCCACACGCGGTGAGATCGTCGGCGCGGGGTTGTCGTAGAGCCGGCCAATTTCCGGCACGCCGAGCAGGTCGCGCATGTTGATGTCGCGGTTCCCCTCGTCGACAGGCATCGTCGAGCCTTCCACACGCAAGCCAAGGTTCAGCGTGAGGTCGGGCCGCACCTGCCAGTCGTCCTGCAGGTAGGCGCCATACACGGTGAACGGCCACTTGCGGTTGGTGTCGCCCTGCGGCGTGAGACCGATGAACGACGCCGGCGTGTTGCGCAGGAACGCGCTGATGTTCGCAAACCTGAACACACCAAGGCTGAAGGTCGGGTTGAACTCGCTCGACACGTAATGTCCGCCGACCACGCCCGCCTTGAAGAGATGCCGACCGCGCGTGTGGGTAATGTCGTAGTTCAGGCTGAAGACGTCCTGGCGCAGCCGCAGCCGTGCCGAGAGCTGCGGACCAAATCGCGGCATGCCGCCAATGTCGATCGCGCCGGTGAACTCACGGCCTGGCGCAAAGACGGGCAACACGTTCGCCGTGTTCGCTTCGATATCCTGTCCCACGCGCGTGCGGCTGTAGCCGGCCCGCAGCGTGTGAAAGAGCGACGCTGACAGCGACTGGCGGTATTCGGCCGTCAGGTACTGGTTGGTCGAGATGAACGACCGGGGGAACTGCGGGAAGTCGGTCGGCAGCCGCTGCTCGGCATCGTCAAACGTGTAGCGCGTGAAGAACTGCGCACCGTTCGCGAGCACGGCATCCACGCGGCCCTGCAGGAAGTGCTGCCGGAGTGTCTGATCGAACGGGAAGGTGTACCGCGCGAGCCCTCCGCCGAGTGAGTCGCCGTTGGCGCGCGGGAACTCGTTGAGGAACGGCACCACCGCCGCATTGATCGGAATCGTCACGCCGCCCACCACACCGAGCCGCGCATTGTCATCCGGCACCGTCGTCACGACCGTGCGGCCGAGGTTCTCGATGAGCGCTTCGTAGCCGCCGAAGAAAAACAGCCGGTCGCGCCGGATGGGACCGCCGATGGTGCCGCCGAACTGGTTCCGCATGAAGTCCGGTTTGTCGCCGGTGTCGAAGTACCCCTTGGCGTCGAGCGCTTCATTGCGGTGGAACTCAAACGCACTGCCGGCGAACCGATTGGTGCCCGACTTGGTGATGGCGTTGATCTGGCCGCCGATGTTGCGGCCGAACTCCGCGCGATAGGTATTCGACTCGACGCGGAACTCCTGCACCGTGTCCATGCCGAGTGCCGTGCCTGCCGCCGAGCCGGCCGGGCTGTTGGTGAAGTCGTTGAGCAACGTGCCGTCGAGCAGATAGACGTTCGCACGCGGATCCTGCCCGTTCACGCTCATCGCCAGGCCGTGCGCGACGACCGAACCGTTGTCGCGATGCGGGAAGGGCGTCACAGCCGGCAGCAGCGACATGAGGTCGGTGTAGTTGCGGCCGTTGACCGGGATCTGCGCCATCGTGCGCTGATCAACCAGGTAGCTGAGTTCGGAGGTGCGCGTGTTCACCTGCGATGCGGCACCGGTGACCGTCACGACCTCGGCGGCGCCGACGGCCATGGTCAGGGTCAACGACGCGTTTTCACCGACGGTCAAATTGATGCCGGTTCGGACGAGGGGGCGGAAGCCGCTCAGTTCCGACCGTACCTCGTAGGCGCCGGGCAGCAGGCTGCCCATGGCGAAGCGGCCATCAGCGCCTGAGACCGCCTCGCGGGTTGCGCCCGTTGCGACCTGCCCCACCACCACCGTGGCGCCGGGCAGTACGGCACCGGAACCGTCCTGCACCACACCGGAAAGCGTGGCACCCGTCTGGGCCGAGACCGTCACCGTGACGGTCAGAAGGAAGATCGCCGCCAAGGCGAGTGAGCGAGTCAAAAAGCGCATGCCATCAGTATAGTGAAAGGCCATGCCAGCCGAGTACCGTTACCGCCGCCGAGTGCAGTTTGCCGAAACCGATCTGGCCGGTATCGTGCATTTCAGTTGGTATTTCCGCTACATGGAGGAAGCCGAGCACGCGTTGTGGCGGTCGCTGGGTTTGCAGATTGCGCCACCTGGAGGACACATCGGGTATCCGCGGGTGTCCGCCTCCTGTGACTTCAAGGGGCCACTCCGGTTCGAAGATGAATTTGAGGTCGCAGTGCGAGTCGACGCCGTGGGTCGCCGGTCGCTGAAATACGGGTTCACGCTGCGCCGCGGCGATGTGATTCTGGCGGCCGGTGCCATGACATCCATCTGCGTCACGCACGAACCCGGAGGAGGCGTCCGATCCGTGGAGTTGCCTTCCGAGGTCATGGCCCGCCTGGAGTAAGATGCGCGGAGCAGCATGACCGTCGCTGGCATCTTCACGACCAGCAACTTGCTGGTCCTACCCGGAGGCTTCTCGTCGATCCATGACGTCTGGGAGATGTTCCGGAACGAGTGGCGCCTGCTCGCCGGCTGGGTGCATTACCTTGCGTTCGATCTGTTCGTCGGCGCGTGGGAGGCGCGTGATGCGCAGCGCCTCGAAGTACCGCACTGGTACGTGGTGCCGTGCCTTGGGCTGACGTTCTTGGCCGACCCGATCGGACTCATCTCGTACTTCGGCGTCCGGGCGGCTGTGGTTCGCAAGTGGCCAGGGGCGAAACCGCCGATCTCGCATCGCACCCCGCGCCCCACACCTCTCGTCCCGCCTGCAAAGGTCTGACCCCCAATGCCCCACATAGTCCGGCCGCTCGTTGTGGCGCTTGTCGCGACCATCGGCGACTTCATCTGGTTTGAGTACGGCGTGCGTCACACCACCACCGCCGGCATCGTGCACGGCGCCGCGCTGCTGTTGGCCGTCGGTATCGTCCTTGGTCACGCCGCCGGGGCGCTCGCAAACGGGTCTCTCGGCGGCATCGTCGCCGGTGTCGCCGGTGCGCTTGCGTTCTACGCGGTCGCAGGCACGCTGGGCTACCTCGGCGGTCTCATTGCTGCGTGGGCCTTCATGTGGATCGTCCTCGCTGCCATCAACGCCTGGTTGCGACACGGTGTGGGTCGAGTCGGCGAGTGGCTCGCCCGTGGTGCCGTCGCGGCCGTCTCGAGCGGCGCCGCCTTCTACTTTGTGTCCGGCATCTGGACCGATCACACACCCGACGGTGGACGCAATTACGTGTGGCATCTCGTCGCGTGGACGATTGCGTGGGCGCCTGGGCTCTTCGCGGTCACGTTCGTTCGCGCGAAGGATGCGCAGGTGGGCGGATGAGCGGATGGGTGGGTGTGTCGATGGGCGGCTGGGCGGGTGGGCGGATGGGTGGTTGGGTGCCGGTGGTTGCTGCGGTCGGGGTCGCGGCCACGCTGTCGGCGCAGGCGCCTCGGCCTTCTGCGGCACCGCTGCAGGAGCAACTCCAGCAACTCGTGACGAAGTGGCAGCCGGCGTCAGGGGCGCCGGGAGTGTCAGTCGGGCTCGTGACGAAGGACGGCGCGGTGTACGCGGCGACGGCCGGGGTCGCGGATCGGACAACGGGCATTCCGCTCACGACTGACGATCTCCTCCTCGCCGGCAGCACCGGCAAGACGTTCTTCGCTGCGCTCGCGGTGCAACTGATCGACGCACAACGTCTCGACCTTGATGCCAAGGTCTCGACGTATCTCGGCAAACACGCGTGGTTTGACCGGTTGCCCAACGCCCGGGACATCACCGTTCGCCACCTGATGACGCACACGAGTGGTCTTGTGCGGTACGAATTGAATCCGGCATTCACGGCTGATCTCCGCGCGCAGCCCGATCGTGTCTGGAAACCGGAAGAGCAGCTCGCCTATCTCTTCGATACCAAAGCGGCGTTCGCAGCGGGTGCCGGCTGGGAGTACTCGGACACCAACTACATCGTGCTCGCGATGGTGCTCGAGCAGGTCACGGGCACGAAGGCGTACGACGAAATCGCCACCCGTTTTCTGCGCCCGCTCAAGTTGACGCGTGTGGTGCCTCAAACGAGCCGGAGAATCCCGGGGCTCGCGAAGGGCTACGCTGGTCCCACGGATCCACTCGGCTTTCCGGATGAAATGATCAAGGACGGCCTGCTCGTCATCAACCCGCAGTTCGAGTGGGGCGGCGGCGGATTTGCGACCAGCCCGCGCGATCTCGCACGGTGGGGACATGCGTTGTATCTGGGCGACGCTTTGTCTGCGCCTGGCAGAGCGTTGATGCTCGACTCCGCAGTGCCGGGACGTCTCGGCCCCGAGGTGCAGTATGGCCTCGGTGTCATCGTGCGCTCCACCACACCGGTCGGGCCGGTCGTTGGTCACAGCGGCTTCTTTCCCGGCTACCTGACGGAACTGGCGCACGTGCGCACCACCGGCACAACCGTCGCTGTCCAGGTGAATACCTCGGCCGGCGTCCGCGGCCTGCTGCGCTTTGCCTACGATGTCGCGGCGCTGGCGTCAGCGCGGTAGTGCGCCGTGTTGGCGCGCTCAAGTTCAGCGCGCCCTACAGCTGTGAGTTATTGCCCGAAGGCGTAGAGCCGGCCGTCGCCGTCGCCGATGACGACGCGGCCGCCGGCGATGGCGGGGGAGGCGGTGATGGGTGCGCCGGCTTCGAAGTCCCACAGGCGCTTGCCCGAATTCAGGTCGAGCACATACAACTTGCCGTCGCTCGAGCCCACGAACACGCGGGTGCCGACGATGGCGGGGGAGGACTCGACGCGTGCGCGGGTCGGGAAGACCCAGCGCTCCTTGCCGGTGGCCATGTCGAGCGCGCGAACGTTTTTGTCGCGGCCGCCGAGGATCATCATGCCGTTGGCCAGTGCCGCTGATGAATAAAACGGGAACTGGCGATCGGGATCCATGAAGCGCCAGCGGACCTTCTTTGCCGCGATGTCGACGGCAACCACTTCATTGGCAAAGGTCCCGTAATAAGCCACCCCGTTTGCGATGGCCGGGGACGCGGCCGTGTAGGCCTCGGTGTTCATGGACACCACCTGCACGCCATCGCTGATACGCACGCCGTGGAAGAACTCGTCGCACCCGCCGAAGTAGGCGACACCGTTCCAGATCGCCGGGGTGGCGTGCACGTAGTTGTCGGTCTGCACCTTCCATGCCTGTTTGCCGGTCGCCGCGTCCAGACCGTACAAGTGGCCGTCGTAGGACCCGATGAGCACCTTGCCTGCGGCGACCACCGGGGACGACTTGATCTCGGCGCCTGTCTTGAACGTCCAGCGTGCTTTGCCGGTCGCCGCATCCACGGCGTGAAACACACCGCTCAGGTCGCCGATGTAGACGAGGCCGTTGGCGACGGCGGGTGAGGATTCGCCGATGCCGTAGTTGTCCGAGACCGCCTGGTAGGCCCACTTCTGCTTGCCCGTCGCGGCGTCGACCGCCAGCAACTTGCCGTCGCCCGTGCCGACATACACGACGCCGTCAACGATGGCGGCGGAGGAGTCGATCGCCGACCCCGCATCAAACGTCCACTGCAGCCGCAACGTCGCCGGCAGCGCGGCAGTCGTGACGCCGGAGAGGGTGGGGGTGTTACGGAACTGCGGCCAATTCTGGGTGGGTGACTGGGCGGCTGGGCTGCTGGGCGGTTGTGTGGCTGGGCTGCTGGGCGGGTGGGCGCTTGCGTGAAGGCTGGCGACTGCGGCCAGTACGCATAGCAATGCGCCCATCCGCCCACCAGCCCACCGGCTCATCCGCTCACCCATCCGCCCAGCCTCCATCCGCCCCCCTGCCCAGTTGCCCATCTGCCCAGCTACTTCAATTTCGCGCCTTGCTGAATCGCGTAGAGGTTGTTGCGCGTCATGAAGTAGATGGTGCCATTCGAAGTGATGGCCGTGGAGTACACCGAACTGCCCATGTTCACTTCGTTGATCACCTTCTTCTCGCGTCCGTGCTGGAAGATCGTGATGTCGCCGTCCTCGTCACCCAGGTAGACCTTGCCGTCGACGACAAACGCCGAACTCCACATCGCGGCAAACATGTCGTGCACCCAGAGCACTTCACCGGTCTTGGCGTCGAGCGCGTGGAAGAACCCGGAAAAGTCCGGGTAATAGATGATGCCGTCCTTGACCGCAGCGGTCGAGATGGTGCGGCGAATCTTGTTGTAGTGCCAGAGGCGGCCCGACTCGGTGATGTCGCCGCGTTTGGTCGCGTCGATCGCATACAGATGACCGACGCCTTCGCCATGTTCCGGGTCCTGGCCATTCGCGATGTAGACGACGTCGCCGACGGCGACCGGCGTGGCGATGATCTCATTGCGCGTCTTCGGCCACACCGAGTCCTTGGGGTTCGTGTCGAACTCCCACAGCTTCTTGCCGGTCTTCGCTTCATACGCGCGCACCCAGCCGTCGCCCTGCCCGTGAATGACCTGCACCACGCCGCCGATGGTCGCAACGGTCGGGGTGGACCACTGGCCGTGCAGGATGCGGTCTCCCGGCGACGCGTCCTCCCACACCAGTTCGCCGGTGACGCGGTCGAGCGCGATGATGGCCGGCGCCTTCGGCGAGGGCACATTGACATGGCTTTCGTCCTGGCCGTTGCCGGTGGACACATAGATCAGGTTGTCGAAAAACACCGGCGACGAATTCGCGAGGTTGTGCGGGAACGCACCCACCTCCTCCATCATGTCGAATTCCCAGAGGATGTCCGGATCGTTGATGCCGGTACGCGCCTCGTCTTTCTTCGGGCCGTCGTTTTCGCCGTCGTGGAATCCCTGGATGTCCACCGCGTGCACGATGCCCCGGTTCGACACGTAGTACGCGACCTCGCCAAGCACCAGGGGCGACGAGGCAATGCCCTGGAAGGGCCAGTCGTTCGCGCGGCCCGACGTGAGTTTTTCGTACGTCGCCTGCCACATGAATTCGCCGGTGGCTTCGCGGAACGCCTTGAGCACGCCGCGGTCGCCGGGCTGCTTCGGGTCACGCACCGCCTCGTTGTTCGTGCCGACGAGCACCACGCCGCCGGCGATCACCGGATTGCCGTAACTCTGCGATCCCAGCGCGGCGACCCACTTGATGTTCTCGCCGGTCTTGACGTCCCACGTCGTGGGCATGTCGGTCGCATCCGACACCATATTGCGATCGGGCGAGCCTCCCCACATCGGCCACGAGGAGGTGCCCTTCCCGTTGGGGGCCTGGCTGGCTGACACGGTCAGCGCACACACGACGGCGAATGCGGCGGACGACACGAGGAGTACACGGAGCTTCATGTGCGGCTTCATCTGGGATTCCTACGGGTTCCGATAGACCTTGAAATTGTCGAAGAACACGTCCGAGATGCCGTCGCCATACAGGCCCGGCGCCCCGGCGCGGTGCGGAATGCGGTCCACCTTCTCGATGGTCCACGCGGCAGGTTCGGACTCTGCGGTCGGCCACACCTTGCCCTGCACGAGGGTGGTGCCATCGGGCCGGTTCTGCACGCGCAGCTTCATGCGATACCAGGTGTTCACCGGCCAGTCGAACTTGTCGACGCTGACCGTCATCTCGTTGGCGGCCTGCCACGGCTGCAACTCAATCTTCTGGTTGTTGCCGAAGAGCATCAACACGTACCGTTGGTTGATGATGCCCACGTCTCCGCGCTGGCGCCGCATCTCGACACCGCGCACGTCGACCTCAACCGTGTAGTCCGACCACTCCGGCTTGCCCATGAGGAACTTCGTGCGCCGGCCCACAGTGTCGTCACGCGGGCGCACCAACGCCGTGGTGCCGTCGAGTTCGCGCGGCGAACCCTTGATGTTCGACGTCCACCACATCGGCGTCGTCTTCATGCCCTCAAAGTCGACGGACCAGGGCAAGGCCGGCACGACGCGCACGCGGGCCTGGCCGGTGATGCCGCCGATCGTCGCTTTCACAAACCCTGCGGTGCCCGTCGCCGGTGCGACATACCGCCCATCGGCGCCGACGGTGCCGTCGAGCTGGTCCACCGCCCACTGGGCTTCGGAGGCCTTCGCCGCGCGGATGAAGTTGCCTTTGGCATCAAACAGCTTCAGCGAAAACGTCTGTGACTGGCCGCCATCAAGCAGTGCTTCGTACGGAAACACCTGCACAACGGCCGGGGCCTCCGTGGAGGCCTGGACGGCCGCGGGCGGCGTCGGCCTGGCCGGCGCAGGCGACGCCTTTGGTCCGATCGCGTAGAGGCGGTCCATCGAGGCGACGTAGACACGGCCACCAGCCACGACCGGTGACGCGAAGATCACTTCCGGGTCAGCCGGGTTGCCCAGCACGTCTTCGTCGAGCACGTCCACACCCGTCGCGGTCGGGCGCAGGATGTAGACCTTGCCGTTTTCCGTGCCGACGTACAGCTTGCCGTCGGCCAGCGTCGGCGATCCCTTCTGCAGTGTGCCAAGCGACCGCGTCCACAGCTCCTTGCCGGTCGTCGTGTCGAAGGCGCCGACGATGGCGCCGTTGTCGATGGCGATGAGCTGATTCCCGTTGAGCAGCGGTGAGCTGAACGTCGGCATGAACCGATGCACCTTCCAGCTCAGTGCCGACAGCGGAATCTCGCCGGTCTTGCCGGCAAGGTCAATCGCGGCCACCATGCCCATGTCGGTGGTGTCCATGTTCTCTTCACCATGCACAAAGAACATCGTGGTGCCACGTACGAGCGCGCTGTTGAGGATCGCGCGTTTGCTGACTTCCAGCCGCCACACCCGTTCGCCGGTGTTGACCTTCAGGCCGTAAAACGCGCCGTCCGTGCCGCCAACGATCATCTGGCGCACGCCATCAATCGTCGCGAGGATCGGGCTCGAGTAGTTCGTGTCGTAGTGACGCACCTGCGGGCTGCTCACCCAGATCGTCTGCCCGGTCGCCTTGTCGAACGCGAAGTAGCGGTTCCCAGGGCGACCGAGGTCGCCCCAGCCCTGCAGCAACGTGTTGAGGATGACCTTGTCGCCATCGATGATCGGCGAGGTGGTACGACCGCCGTGTGTCGTGATGGCGCCGTACTCCTCGGGCAGCGACCGGCTCCACAGCAAATCCCCGGCGGGGCTGTAGGCGAGCAGTTCCGCCGAGATGGTGAACATGATGATGTTGCCCGTCTGGGGATCAACCGCGGGCGATGCCCAGGCGGCGCGATGCTGCGGCACGTCGCTCAGGTACTGGCTGACCGTGCGTTCCCAGACGACGCGACCGGTCGTGACATCGACGGCCACCAGTCGCTCCTGCGTGGTCGAGACATCACCTTCTGTCGTCGTCTGCAGATAGAGGCGGTTGCCGTGCACCGCCGGGGCCGAGCGGCCGCCGAATGGCAGCGTCCAGGCCAGATTCTCTCCGGAAGGAGACCAGTTCGACGGCAGGTCCTTTTCGGCGGATGTGCCGTCCCGCATCGGGCCGCGTGACTCAGGCCACTGCTGGGCGGCCAGAACCGGGACCACCACCACACCGAGGATCGCTAGTAAGTGTTTGTGCATGAGAGGGATACCGCGACGTTATAACGCCATGCCCTGTGGGTCAATTCCCTTGGGACGGGAGTCATGCGGAGAGAATGCCCCCATGCCTCCCACCCGGCGCTACTGGACTTACGACTCCAGAGCGGTCGCTGTTGCCCTGCTGGGGCCAGGGTTCGCCCTCAGCCTGGCGGCCTGCGGTCAGCCGCAAGGATCGGGCACCTCCCTGGCCACCTACGACAGCAGACCGGCCAGCTGATTCAGATCACGTACGACCGCGACAAGAACGGCCGGATCGACACCTGGACCAGGATGAATGGTCCTCGTCCCGTCTCGTCCGAGCTTGATACCAACGAAGACGGCGTCATCGACCGCTGGGAGGAGCACGACGACAAGGGCCTCCTCGCCCGCGCCGGCTGGATCCGCGAACGACCCAACCCCACCCAACCTGACTCGGCCGCCTCAAGTTCAGGCGGCCCTACAGGCGTCGCCGACACCTGGCTCTATCCGTCGGCGGACGGCAAGACACATCGCATCGATTTTCTCGACGTCGACAATGCCGCGGAGTTCATCGTGACCCGGCGCGAGTTCTACGAGTCCGAGATCCTGGTCAGGGTTGAAGAGGACAAGGATGGGGACGGCGTGGTTGGCCAGTGGGAAACCTGGGAGAACGGCGTGTTGCGCACGGTGGCGTTCGACGATGGGAATGACGGCAAGCCGGATCGCCGCTTCACGCACACCAATGGCGCGTTGACGCTCATTGAGAGCGAGCCGAACGCCGGCGGCACCTACACCCGTCGCGTTGTGCCTGGCGTGCGCTGACCCACGGCTCACGGTGACTCAAACGGCTCGGGCTTGGATGAGCTGCGGCGTGATCTCGTCGAGCGAATTCACGACGTGGTTGGCATCGGTCAGCATTGCGGCCTGATAGCTGGTGGTGATGCCGATGGTGTGCAGGCCGGCGCCGCGCGCGGACTGCAGTCCCCACGGTGAGTCTTCGATGGCGAGCGCGTCGGCGCCGCTGAGATTCAGGGCGGCGACGGCCTTCTGATAACTCTCCGGCGCCGGCTTGCCCTCGATGACATCATCGGCGCCGGTGATGTGCCGAAAGAACCCACGCAAGCCGTTGGCGTCGAGGATGCGCTCGATCTCGCCGCGCAGGGAGCCTGAGGCGATTGCCAGCGGGAACTCGGCGGCCAGACGTTCGATACACGGGCGTGCGGTGGGGTAGAGCACCTGGCCGCGGTCAAAGAGATCCGCGTAGCGGCGGGCCTTGTTGCGCAGCAGGTCCTGCACCAATTCGTCATCGAGGCTCACGCCCTGCCGTCGCGCGAATTCAGTGACACAGCCGCGATCGTCGTAACCGAGATAATGCGTGCAGTAGTCCTCGTCCGACAGCGTCCAGCCCCGTGTGGCCAGCGTGTCGCGCAACGCCACCAGATGCAGACGTTCGGTGTCGGCGAGCACTCCGTCAAAGTCGAAGACGACGGCCCGAATCATGGCTTCCAGGACTTGGCGTGGTAGCCGGTCGGCAGCTTTTCTCCGGAGAGAATGGCAATCTCGAGCCGGTTCTCCCGTGGAGGCACAGGGCAGACGTAGTCGATGTTGTAGACGCAGTACGGGTGATACGCGCGATTGAAGTCCAGGTCGTACAGCCCGGTGGGCGTCCGGTCCAGGTCGAGATACCGGCCGCCACCGTAGGTGGTCTCCCCGCTGGTCAGATCGCCGAACGGCACAAACAGCCGCGTGATTGTGCGTGTGCCCTCATCGGCGAACGCGGTCAGCGACAGCGGCTTCCCGTTGAATGTGAACCGCAACGATCCCACGCGCTGCATCCGCCGCTTTTCCGTGGACGACGTGGAGAGTTCGATCACGGTGGTGTTCGAGCGATCTTCGTCGAGCCGCGACGGCATGCGGTACAGGGAGTTCACCGGGAAGTAGAGGAGGCCCGTGAACGTCGCGCGGTCTGCAGGCACCAGCGGCGAGTCCGGGCTCGACTTGAACATCGCGTCCTTCGCCGCCCGCGACGCCAGCACGTCCCGGTCATAGGACGAGTCGTCCATGGGCTGCGGCCCGGACGTACAGGCCGACAGCACGGTCATCATCAGCACGACGAGCACAGCACGCATCCTCATGGCTCCTCATGGCCCCCCATGGTGAGTTCTAAAAGAGATACGCCTTCTTCTCGATCACGGCGTCTGCCAGGCGGCGCCGGGCTGCGATGGTGTTCACCGGCGTGACCTTCAGGATGCGGCGCAGCGCGGCCAACATGGTGCGCTGGGTGTCGCCGGTGGTCATGGTCTGAATCGCGGTGCGAGCCGCCGCGTCGATCCGGAGGCCGGCATCGTGGACCAGAATCATCGCGGCGTCATGCTGCAGCGCCGCCGCCGGGTGTGACTGCGCCGCGCTCCGTTCGGCCCGAAGCACCGCGCTCTCGGCGACAAACGCGTCCATCAGGATGTCGGACACGAGCATCAACACCTCCTGCTCCTGCTCGATGGCGGCGCCATAGGTCTGCATGGCCAGCCCAAGCACCATGATGCCGGTCTTCTTGAGGAGGCCTACACCATCCGCCTTCGCTCCTTCGGAGCTTCGGCGGACTTCGCCCACACCACCTACGGTGAGCAGTTCCTCCTGCAGCTTCTTTGCTGCAGTGATGAGCGGCACGTGGCCCTTCAGGGCGCGCTTCATCAACATGCCCGGAATCAGGAGACGGTTGATTTCGTTGGTGCCTTCGAAGATGCGGTTCACGCGGGCGTCACGATAATGCCGTTCGGCGGGGTAGTCGTGCACATACCCGTTGCCGCCGTGAATCTGCACGTTTTCGTCGAGCACGAAGTCGAGCATCTCGCTGCTGGCCACCTTGAGGATGGAGGCCTCGATCGCAAACTCCTCGAGGGCAGCCAGTGCCGCATCCGACGTGCCTCCCCCGGCCGCGATGGCCGCATCGATCAGCCCCGTGGTGCGGTATAACGCGCTCTCCACGCCGTAAGTGCGCGCGAGCATGTCGCCCAGCTTGTGGCGAATCGCGCCAAAACTCGCGATCGGCTGCCCGAATTGGCGCCGCGTGGTCGCGTACTTCGCCGCCTCGCCGACGACCATCTTCGCGCCGCCACTGCACATGCCGGCCAGCTTGAACCGGCCGTAGTTCAGCACGTTGAACGCGATCTTGTGGCCCTTGCCAATGTCGCCCAGCAGATTCTCGGCCGGCACCTTTGCGTCCTGCAGAATCACGGGCGTCGTCGACGACCCGTGCAGGCCCATCTTGTGTTCTTCCTTGCCGTGCGAGACGCCGGGGAAGCCCTTCTCCACGATGAACGCGGAGAACTGTTCGCCGTCCACCTTGGCAAACACGATGTAGATGTCGGCGAAGCCGCCGTTGGTGATCCACATCTTCTCGCCGTTGAGCACCCACGATTCGTCGGGTTGTTTCGTGGCTCTCGCACGCGCACCCAGCGCATCAGAACCCGACCCCGATTCGCTCAGGCAATACGCGCCAACGAGATCCCCGGACACAATGCCCGGCAGGTACTTCTGTTTCTGCGCGTCCGTGCCAAAGCAGAGAATCGGGATGATCGCCAACCCCGTCTGCGCGCCAAACATCGTCGCAAACGACGCACTCCCGCCCATGGCCTCGCCGACGACGATGGCCGCGGCTTTGTCGAGGTCGATGCCGCCGAATGCTTCAGGGACGTCGGTGCCGAGGAGGCCGAGGTCGCCGCAGCGTTTCACCAGCGCGCGCGCGAGCGCCCAGTCCTTGGTCTCGAGCTGGTCGATCGCCGGCAGCACTTCCTTGGCGAGAAACTCCTGCGCCGTCTGCGCCATCAACCGGTGTTCGTCGCTGAGACCTTCCGGGGTGAGCAGCCCATCCGCGGCGGTGGTGTCAAAGAGCCACTCTGCACCCTTCTGAGATGGCCCGATGGGCTGGTGGACGGGTGGGTTGGTGGATGGGCTGGTGGGTGGATGGGTGGATGACATTGTGAAGTCCTCTAGGAAAGGCGTTCAAAGATTGCGGCGGCGCCCATGCCGCCGCCGACACACATGGTGACCATGCCGTAGCGGGCCTGGCGCCGGCGAAGTTCGTGCACAAGCGACGTGGTCAGTCGGGCGCCGGTGCATCCGAGGGGATGACCGATCGCGATGGCGCCGCCGTTGACGTTGAGTCGATCGGGGTCGATGGGCAGTTCCCTCGTGCACGCAAGCACCTGTGCGGCGAAGGCTTCGTTCAGTTCGACCAGGTCGACCGCATCGATCGAGAGTCCCAGGCGATCGAGCAGTTTGCGAATGGCGGGCACGGGGCCCGTGCCAAACAGCTCGGGCTTCACGCCGGCGGTGGCGTACCCCACGAATCGCGCCAGCGGCGTGAGGCCGAGCGCTGCTGCCCGTGCGGCGGACATCACAATCACCGCCGATGCCGCATCGGACATCTGCGACGAATTGCCGGCGGTGACCGTGCCCTTCACATGGAACGCCGGCTTCAGGCCCGCGAGCGCCTCGGCCGACGTTTCGCGGCGTGGCCCTTCGTCGGTGTCCACACGGACCACGCCCTGCAACGTCGCGACATCGATCGGGGCGATTTCATCCACGAAGCGGCCGGCATCAATCGCCGCGAGCGCCCGCTGATGGCTCCGCAGCGCGAACGCATCCTGGGCGTCACGCGAGATCCCGCTCTCACGCGCATGGTTCTCGGCCACGAGCCCGGTGGAGAGATACACGTCCGGATAGTCGCGTACAAGTCCGGGATTGGGCGCAATGGTGTGGCCGCCCATCGGAATCAGGCTCATCGACTCCGTGCCGCCGGCAATGACGACCTCCGCACTGCCGGTGGCGATGCGTCCTGCCGCCTGCGCAATGGACTCGAGCCCGGACGCGCAGAACCGGTTCACGGTGACCGCCGACGCGGTGACGGGAACGCCGGCGCGCAGGCTGGCGATGCGCGCGACGTTCATGCCCTGTTCGGCTTCCGGCATGGCGCATCCCATGATCACATCGTCAATCAGCGCCGGATCGAGTCCGGGCGTCCGCGCGAGGAGCGCCGCGATGACGTGCGCCGCCATGTCGTCGGGGCGCGTGGTGCGAAGCACGCCTTTCGGGGCTTTGCCGATCGGGGTGCGGACGGCGGCGACGATCACGATGTCGGTCATGAAAAATCTCCCAGCAAATCCTCGAGCGCGATGCCGAGTTCCTCCGTCCGGCCCTCGAACAGATGGTCCGCGCCGTCGATGACGATGAGGTCCTTTGGTTCGTGCAGTTGTGCGTAGAACGCGCGCAGGTCCTTCAACAGACACAGCGTGTCGAGGTCGCCCTGCACCAGGAACTTCGGCTTGGCTGTGTCCAGTGTGTCGACAAACCGGAGGCCGTGGCCGGCCACGGGTGGCGCGATGCCGATCAGCGCCGAGACCCGCGGGTCGGTGGCGCCGGTTTCCATCGCCACCCAGGCGCCGAATGAGAAGCCGGCCGCCCAGAGCGGGAGGTCGGGATATCTGTCATGCAGCTCGTTGAGCGCCGCCCGGAAGTCATCCACTTCGCCAACCCCGTTGTCGAACGACCCGGCACTGGTGCCGACGCCTCGAAAGTTGAAGCGCAACACCACGCACCCGATGCGCGTGAGGGCCTTTGCGGACTGGAACACGCCCCGCGTGTGCATGGTGCCCCCGAGCGTCGGCATGGGGTGTGCGAGCACCACCGCCGCGCGCGGCGCATCCGTCGGGAGGTCGAGCCTCGCCTCAAGCGGACCGGCGGGACCTGGAATCGTCAAGACCATTGATGAACTCATTCACGAGCGCGGCAAATGCCGCGGGTTTGGAGACAAGGCCGATGTGGCCCGTTCGTGGCAGCACGACGGCCGTGCTGCCGGGGATCAGCGTCAGGTAGTCGCGCGTGCTCGAGACCGGGACGACGCGATCGAGATGGGTGTCGCCGGTGATCAGCCGCACCGGTGCACACACCCGTGCACAGTCGGCCGCCAGTTCCCGCGACCGGGTCTGCCATGTGCGCACCCAGCGCGCGGTCTGGCGTGGCGCGATCGGACGCCGGGTCACCTGCCAGCCGTAGGTCACCAGGAACCGGAGACGGTCGAGCCAGGTGTCGTGCGCGGCCAGCACCTCGGGCAGCAGCCGCCGCAGGCCGCGAATCGCGAACAGCGGCAGCAGCAGGAGCGGCCGCTTCAAGAGCTGCTGCTCCGCCTGACCCAGCGCCATGCGGGGCGACGGCGACGAAGCCAGGATCACGGCCGCGGTGCGATCGGGACGAGTCGCCGCATACCGGACGGCGACGAGTCCGCCGAACGAGACACCCACGATCACGGCGCGCGCAGCGCCTGTCGCGTCGATCGCGCGGTCGACCTCCGCCATCCACCTGTCGAACGGATCCTGGGTTCCGTCCTCGACGTTGAGCGAAAACGTCCGGACGTCCCTGGTCGGGCGCAACGCGTCAAGCGTCGGCTTCATCCACTCCCAATGGCCCTGAATGCCGGGAATGAGCACGATCGGGAGTGCGCCAGCAGCCGCCATCGTCAGTTCCTGAGCGTCTTTCCGGTCTTGAGCGTGTATGCGATGCGCTCCTGCGTCTTTGGTTCGCCGCACAGGCTCAGGAACGCCTCCCGCTCGAGATCCAGCAGCTGGCCTTCGGACAGGGTCGTCGCATACGGCACATTGCCGCCGGTGAGAATCCAGGCCAGCTTGCGGCCGATCGTCACGTCGTGATCGCTCAGCCGCCCCGCGCGCCACGCCAGGTGCACACCCAGCGCCAGCGTCGCGTACGCAGTCGGGCCCCCAACCGGGATGGACGCGCGCGGCTGCGGCGGCTGGTAGCCGCCACGTGCCAGCGCAAGGGCCGCGGCCTTGGCATCGGCGATGAGGCGTTCGCGGTTCATCGTGATGCCGTCCTGCGCGCGCAGATAGCCCAGCCGCTTTGCATCAGGTCCGCTGGTGGACACCTTGCCGAAACCAATCGTCTCAAACGCCGTCTGCACGTCGAGCGCGCGCAGCAACATCTCCTTCGTGCCGCCACCCCCGGGAATGAGTCCCACGCTGACCTCAACCAGACCCATGTAAGTTTCTGCGGCGGCCTGCACCTCTGCCCCGTGCAGGCTGACCTCGCACCCGCCGCCCAGCGCGAGGCCGCCAGGCGCGACGACCACGGGCACGGCGGATTGTTTGAGGGCCATCGTGGCGCCCTGGAATCCGCGCACCATCAGATCCACGTCGTCCCAGTTCTCCTCCTGCGCCTCGAGCAGGAGCAGCATCAGATTGGCGCCGGCGGAGAAGTGGAGGCCATCGTTGCCGACGACCAGCGCGCGGAAGTTCTTTTCCGCTTCGCGCACACCCGCGTGCAGCATCGCAATCGTGTCGCCGCCGATCGCATTCATCTTGGAGTGGAACTCCACACACAACACGTCGTCGCCGAGGTCCACGAGACTGGCACCCTCGTTGGACTGGACGATGCGGCCGCGTTCCCGCGCCGATTGAAGGATGAGCAGATCGGGTGCGGCGGGCGGCAATGAGCCCGCGCGGAAGCGGTCGCGACCAGCCAAGAGTGCTGTGACCGCCGGGTCGGCGGAGATGCCGCAGGCGGCGAGCACGTGGGCGGGGCCGATGGCATCCCAGAGTTCGAACGGTCCGATATCCCAGCCGAAGCCCCATCGCATCGCGCGATCGACGTCGTCAATCGAGTGGGCCACGTCGCCGGCGATGTAGGCGGCGTACAGGAGCGTTGGCGCCAGGGTCTCGCGCAGCAACTCGCCTGTGCGGTGCTGGCCGTGGAAGAGTGATGCCACGCGCGCCCCGGTGTCGGTGATCGACCGGACCGCCTCCAATTCGGGGAGGCGCGCGGGGTTCTTCGGACGGTACTCGAACGTCGCGAGGTCGAGCGTCTGGATGTCGGAGCCGGACGCCGTGCGCACCTTCTTGTAGAAGCCCTGACCTGCCTTGTCGCCGATCAGGCCGCGCGTGAGCATCTCCTGCACGTAGGCTGGTGTCTCGAAGTGGCGCCGGTCGGCTTCGTTCGGGAGGCGCCTGGTGAGATCGGCGGTGACCTTCGAGAGGATGTCAAGACCCGCGAGGTCCACCGTGCGGAACGTCGCGCTCTTCGGACGGCCGGTGGCGGGGCCGGTGATCGCGTCAATCTCCTCGATCGTGTAGCGGCCGGTGCCGGCGACGTCGAGCAGGCGCATCACGCCGAACATGCCCAGATGGTTTGCGATGAAGGCCGGCGTGTCCTTCGCGAGGACGACACCTTTGCCAAGGCGATGATCGATCCATTCCGAGAGCCCGGCAACGACGGTTGGAGCGGTGTCGGGTGTGGGAATCACCTCGACGAGCCGGAGGTATCGCGGGGGGTTGAAGAAGTGGGTGCCCACCCAGTGCTGCCGGAAACCGTCCGAGCGTCCCTCGGCGATCAGGGCCAGCGGAATGCCTGACGTGTTCGATGAGACGATCGCGTGTGGTGCGCGAATGGCGTCGACACGCGCAAGCAGTGCGCGTTTGACGGCCAGGTCCTCGATGATCGCTTCGACGATCCAGTCCGCGTCCTCGAGCACCGAGAGGTCATCGAGGCTGCCGGTGCGGATCAACGCGCGGGTGTCAGGCGTGAAGAACGGATCGGGCTTCAGCGTGGTCGCGCGCTTCAGGCCTGCGGCGGCGGCGTCGGCCGTGACATCCAGCAACCAGACCGGCACGCCGGCGTTGGCCAGGTGCGCCGCGATTTGTGCACCCATCACACCGGCACCCAACACTGCCGCCCGGCGAATTGTGACGCTCATTTCCCCTCCCGTTGCGCGACTCCGTGCAAAAACACATCCACCACACCCTCCGCATCGTCGCGCAGTTCGTACTTGCGGTCGCTGAGGATCCAGTTGGTGGCCATTTCATCCAGTGCCCCGAACAACATCTTGGCGGCGAATGTGGGCGGCACGTTCGCGCGGAAGACTCCGGCGGCTTGTCCTTCGGCGATGGTGTCGCGAATCACGCCAAGGTACGTGCGGAGGCGCGTGGCCGACAGGCGCGCCATGAACTTAGTGGACTGCCGCAGTTCGACCTGGAAGACCACGGCGAGATCGCGATCGCGCCCGAGGCGTTCGAGGTGCAGTCGTGCGATCTGGCGCAGGCGGTCGGCCGGATCGCTGACCGCGTTCAGGGTGTCGCGGCCTTCGCGGATCGCGTCCTGCATGGTGCGATCGAAGAGGGAGATGAGCAGATCGTCCTTGCTCTTGAAGTACAGGTACACCGTGCCGGCGGCGATGCCGGCGCGGTGGGCCACGTCGGCGACCTGTGCGCCGAAGAAGCCGCGTTCGGCGAAGACACGGGTGGCGGCGTCGAGGATCAGTTGGCGCTTGTCGACGTCTGGTCCTGGTCTGGCGAGGCGCAGGGGCCGTGGCATGATATGAATGAATGTTCATTCATTGAGAGGCTTCAGGTCAAGACCTGAAACACGGCCGAAAAGTGGTCGTAGTTGGTAGGAAGACCATGTTGGACGTCGCACAGCAGCAACTCATCGTTACCCGCCTCAACCGCATCGAAGGTCAGGTGCGCGGAATCAGACGCATGGTCCAGGAACCGCGCCTGTGCGTCGAGATCCTTCAACAGCTCGCCGCTGCAGAAGCGGCGCTGAACCGGGTCAGCCTTGCCGTCCTCAAGTACCACGTCGAACACTGCGTTCCCGAGGGCATCAACATCAGCCCCGATGAAGGCAGCGCCAGGCTGAAGGAACTCGTCGACATTTTCGACCGATTTTCGTCCTGAACCTCCAATGGTTTGGACTGCCTGATCCGACCGTTCGTCCTGTCACACCGGCACTTCGTCAAAAACTGGCCGTTTTCCTCAGGTCTTTGAGGGATTGGCCTGTCCGAAAACTGGACGGAGAATTGCTACCTCCCAGTGATTCACACCCGATGGCAGGCACAGAGCCTGTCCGGAAGGGATGGAGGATACATGACAAGACGACTAGTGCAGATGGTCTTGGCGACACTGTGCATGGCCCTGATGGCCGTGCCCGCTGCCGCGCAGACCTTTACGGGACGTATTGAAGTCACCGTAGTCGACAGCACCGGCGCGGTGCTGCCGGGAGCGACCGTTGAGCTCACCGGCCAGCAGACGGCCAACACCGTGTCTGATGCGCGTGGTGAGGCCCGTTTCCTCAACCTGGCGCCCGGACGGTACACGGTGGTCTCGAAGCTCTCGGGCTTCGGCGACTGGAAGCAGGAAAACGTGACGGTCGTGGCCGGCCAGATCGTCGCCCTCCGGGCCTCGATGGCCGTTGGCGGTGTGGCGACGACGGTCGATGTGCTTGGCGGAACGCCGACGATCGATCCGAAGCGTGTGGCGCAGTCCACCAACATCACCAACGAGGAGCTGCAGTCCGTGCCGTCCTCGCGTGACCCGTGGGTGGTCCTGCAGACCGTGCCCGGCGTCATTGTCGACCGCGTGAACGTCGGCGGTGCCGAGTCCGGCCAGCAGTCCAACTACCAGGCCAAGGGTGCGGCCGGTGGCGAAAACACGTGGAACATCGACGGTGTGCCAATCACCGACATGTCCGCGCTGGGTTCCTCGCCGACCTACTACGACTTCGACATGTTCCAGGAAATGCAGGCGACCACGGGTGGCGCTGATGTGGCCAACGTGACGCCCGGTGTCTCGCTGAACTTCGTGCTGAAGAGCGGCAGCAACACGCCGCGTGGTTCGGCGCGCTGGTACTTCGAGAACGAGTCCATGCAGGCGAACAACCTGCCCGACAATCTCAAGGCGCTGCTCGGCGGCACCACCGGCAAGGGCAACCGGATGAAGGAGTACACCGACTGGGGTGGCGAACTCGGCGGCCCGATCTGGAAGGACAAGATCTGGGCGTGGGGCGCGTTCGGCAAGACGGACGTGACCGTGCTGACGCTCTCGAACACTCCTGACCAGACGATCCTCGAGAACTACTCCCTCAAGGTGACGGGGCAGGCGACGCCGAACCTGCGCGGCAACTTCACGTTCTACCGCGGTGAAAAGCTGAAGTACGGCCGCAGCGCCGGTCCGTCGCGTCCGCCAGCCACCACGTGGAACCAGGGCGGCCCGACCGAATTGTACAAGGGCGAACTCAACCAGACGATCGGGAACGACATCTTCCTGACCGCGCGGTACGCGCACGTCAAGGGCGGCTTCTTCCTGACGCCCCAGGGTGGTCTCGACGTCAACATGATCTTTGCTGACGATGCGGGCGTCGGCCGCAACAGCTGGTACGAATACCGCACCGTGCGTCCGCAGGACAACTTCAACCTCGAAGGCAACCTGTTCCGCGGCCGTCATGAACTGAAGGCCGGCTTCGGCTACCGCAAGGCGGATGTGGACTCCGCGTACACGGTGCCCGGCAACGGCATCATGACCTACCACGACGGCTACCCGAACATGATTGCCGAGGTCACGGCGTGGAACAGCTTTACGGCGACCACCGGCAAGTACATGTCGGGCTTCCTGGCTGACACCATCTCCTACGACCGGCTGACGCTGAACATCGGCCTCCGCTGGGATCGTCAGACGTCGTCGGTGCGCGCGATCTCGCAGAAGGGCAACCCGATTCTGCCGGCGCTGCTTCCCGACCTGACGGGCGGTGTCGCGAAGGACGCGATCGTGTGGAACTCGATTACGCCGCGCGTGGGTGCGACGTACGCGATGGACGCGGATCGCAAGATGATCGCACGCGCCAGCTACGCGGCCTTCGCGTCGCAGATGAACGCCGGCCAGGGCGGCTTCTTCTCGACCGTCGGCTTCCGTGGCGTGTACATCTACAACGTCGTTGACCGCAACGGCAACGGCACGGTGGATGCGGCGGAAATCGCCGGCCGGTCGGCCGGCAACTGGTACGGGTTCGACATCAACAACCCCTCCAACGTGTCGAAGCCGAACCACGTGATTGGCGACTACAAGACGCCGCTGACGCAGGAAGTGATCCTGGGCCTGGACCGCGAAATCGCGCCGAACTTCGGCGTGGGCGCGAGCTACACCTTCCGGCACTTCAACAACTTCAACTGGCGCCCTGTGGAAGGCCTGCGGGCTGACGACTACGTGCAGCGCGGCACCTACTCAGGTTCGCTGCAGCCGGTCGGTTCCTTCTCTGTGCCGTACTACGGTGTCACGGCGCTGCCGGCGAACCGCACCCGCACCGAGTACATCGACCGCGAGGGCTACACGCAGCGCTTCCACGGTCTGGAACTGTCGGCGACCAAACGTCTGTCCAACCGCTGGATGGCGCGCTTCGGCTTCTCGTGGAACGATCACCGCGAGTACTTCGACGGCAACAACTCGCGCACGGATCCGACGTCGACGCTGACGAACCCGAACATCGATGGCGGCGAAGTCATGCGCGCCACCGGCGGCTCGGGCAAGAGCGGCATCTACATGGTGCTGCCGAAGTACCAGTTCATCCTGAACGGTCTCTATCAGGCGCCGTACGGCATCAACCTCGGTTGGAACCTGATGAACCGCCAGGGTTTCGCGATGCCCTACAGCCGCAGCAACGTGGCGACCGGTGACCCGCTCGGCAGCAACAAGAACCTGCTGCTCGTGGACAAAGTCACCGACTTCCGTCTGCCGGCCGTGACCTCGCTCGACCTGCGCGTCGGCAAGGAATTCACGTACCGCACGACACGCCTGAACCTCGACCTCGACGTGTTCAACGTGACCAACGCGGCGACCGTGCTCGGCCGCCAGTACGACCTCCGGCTCACGTCGGCGGACACCGTGCGCGAAATCATGAATCCGCGCATCCTCCGCCTCGGCGTCCGGTTCTCGTTCTAGTCCGGTCGTCTCTCTCGCGCCCCGGAATCCGAGTCATCGGGTTCCGGGGCGTTCTTTTTTGGTACAAGATGAGCTATTGAGGATTGAGGAATGAGGATTGAGGATGTCCGGTCGCCGCTTCGCGCCGTCCTGTTCTCGCTGATTGTCGGGATTGTGGGATTGGCCTCGACGGCTTCCGCCCAGGAGTGGCGCGGGCAGGGGCGCGTGGCCGGCAAGATCACCGACGAAGCGGGCAAGCCGCTGGAAGGCGTCACGATCACGGCCACCATGCCGGCGTCGCAGAATCGCGGCCCCGCCGCGCAGAAGACAAACGCCAAAGGGGACTGGTCCATCGGCGGGATCGCCGGCGGATCCTGGGTCCTGGAATTTGCGAAAGAGGGATATGTCACCCGCACCATCACCGTGCCCGTGAGCGAAGGCATGCGCCTGCCGCCCGGAACGTTCGTGCTGGAAAAGGCCGTGGTGGTCGTCGATCCAAACGACGTCATCAAGGAGCGGCTGACCGTCGCCGCCGGCATGATGAATGCCCGGCAGTTCGCGGAGGCCCGCGCCATTTATGAAGCGCTCGCGGCGCAGTATCCGGCGGTGAAACAGTTCAAGCCGCTGCTGGCCCGCGCGCACCATGGCGAAGGCAACACCGACAAGGCCATCGAGGTGCTGAAGGAAGCCGTCGCCGCAGATCCAGCTGACGTCGACGTGCAGGTGTTGCTGGGCACCATCCTGATCGAATCAGGCCGCATGGCCGAAGGCCAGGCCGTACTGTCGGCGGTCGATGCCTCGAAGATCACCGACCCGACGGTCTTTGTGAACATCGGGATCAGCCTGATCAACGACAAAAAACCCGCCGACGCCATCATCTGGCTCACGAAGGGCGTGACGACGTTCCCGAATGATCCGAGTGCGTACTACTACCGCGGGATCTCACACCTGTCGCTCGGTGATACCGCGTCGGCAAAAACCGACCTCACGAAATTCGTCTCCATCGCACCGGCCGATGCGTCCGAACTTCCGACGGCGAAGAAGATTCTCGAAACGATCAAATAATCCGTGATTCACAGCACGTAGGGCCCGCTGAACTGTAGTGGGCCGCATCTTGGCACGCTCAAGTTCAGCGCGCCCTACGCCTCCACGCGTCCTTACCGCAGTTGCCGTAGCGCCTGTTCCGCCATCGCAAGACCGGGTTCAAGCCGCAGCGCCTCCCGGTAGTGGCGCTCGGCCACGTCGAGTTGACCGCGCAGGTGAGCGATGCGACCCAACGCGAAGTGTGTGCGCGAGGGCTGATAGCCCATCGCCAGGAGCTGCTGGAGCTGTTGTTCAGCCAGGTCGAGACGACCGGCCCGTGACGCGGCACCCACGAGCAGCATCCGGGCGCGGGGGTTGGCCGGATTGAGCGCAATGGCGCGGTCGTACGCGGCCATGGCCTCCATGGTGCGGTTCTCCGCCTCGAGCACGCGACCCAACACCAGTGCCACGTCGAATGACAAAGGGTCGATCTTCGTTGCCGCTTCAAGCCGAGTGCGCGCCTGCGCGGGCTGGCCGGCAGCCAGGAGCAGCTCGGCTGCCGAAAGATGCGGCGCGGCGGCGGCGGGATTCAGGAGCGCCGCCATCTCGAACTCTCCTAGCGCCTCCCGCTGCCTTCCCTGGCGTTCGTAGGCCTCACCAAGCAGCTGATGCAGGTCGTACGCACGTTCATTGATTCGCACGAGATCCCGCAGCTTCTGCACGGCCGCATCAAGCCGGTTGGCGCGCATGTCGTCGATGGCCTCCGACATCAGACGCTTGAACGTCCGCCGCTCCTCGATGCGGTCCTTGGGATCAGGACCGCGCTCACCGCTTGATATCCTGGGCGACGATGTACCGACATAGCCGAGACTGCGAAGCCGTTCGAGAGTGTCGCGACTGGGCGTTGCGACCAGTGGCGACGCGCCGCCGGTGAACGTCGATTCAAGCCGCACCGCCTCCGCCACCATGCGATCACCAAGCGCACGTTGTGCGTTGAACAGATTGTCGGACTCCGACGGGTCCTTCGACAACGAGAACAGCTCAGGTCGCGGGGCGTCAATAACCTTCCACCCGTCCGCCCGCAGCGACCGCAGTTCACTCCAGCCGTAGTGCCACTTCGGGTAATACGACTCGGCATACGCCGCCGGGATGACTGGTCGTGAGCCACCCTGCAGGAGCGTGGTCAACGACTCGCCATCCAGTCCGTCGGCAGCGGGAAGCCCTAACGTCGCGATCACCGTCGGGAGCAGGTCGATCACACGCACCTGCTCGGACACCACATGCCCCGGCTTCACACCGGGACCGGCCATGATGAGCGGTACACGAATGACCGGATCGTAGAGGAACACGCCGTGCTCGTCTTCACCGTGTTCCCCCAGCGATTCTCCGTGGTCGGCGACTGCGATCACGAGCGTGTCGTCGAGCATGCCCCGCCCTTCGAGCGCATCGAGCATACGCCCGATCTGGTGGTCCATGTACGACACTTCACCGTCGTACGGACGATCTGCGAAGCCGGCACCGAAGGGCGCAGGAGCCATGTACGGTGCGTGAGGATCGTACAAGTGCACCCAGAGGAACGCCGACCGGTCGGCTGTCAGGCCCTTCACCCACTCCAGCGCATCGTCGACCACCAGCTGGCCGATGCGTTCCGCGTTGGCTTCACGACCTGATTCCACACGTTCGAATCCCGAGAACGTGTCGAAGCCCTGGGCAAAGCCGAACGGCTTGTCGAGCACAAACGCGCCGATGAATCCGCCTGTCGCAAAGCCGGCATCACGCAATCGTTCCGCGATGGTGACGGCGTCGTCTGGCAGCGGCGTGGTGGCGTTGTCGCGTACGCCGAAGCGGGCTGGATACAGTCCCGTGAAGATGGCCGCATGGGCAGGGCCGGTGATGGGTGCGGTCGTCACCGCTTCGTCGAACCGCACGCCACGGGCCGCGAGTGCATCAAGGTGCGGCGTGCGGGCAAAGCCTGCACCGTAGGCCCCGATGTGATCGGCGCGCGTGGTGTCGAGCGTGAACAACACGACGTGTTTCGGTCGGCTGTTGATGGTTGACGAATCGCCGGTGAAGGGAGCGAACGCGTACCAGAGGCCCGCCATGAACACGACCGCGCCGACGAGCGCGATGTTTCGCGCCGTCGGCGTCATGGCTGACGCTTGACGGGTTGAGGGACGAGCAGCTGCGATGTCGGCAGCGCCAGATAGCCGCGCCGCGCACGCACGGTCACGCCTGAGCGCTTGACGCGCACCTCGATCGGACGGAACTTGCCGTCAAGCGTGAGGTGCTCCGGCTGATATCCGAGCACGTAATACCGATTCGCATCGTCGGCAATCTCGATGAGCGCCCGGCCGATGTTGTTCTGGTTTCTGATGAAGAAGCCGCCGGTATCGATCGACAGGCTGTTGGGAGCGTCTTCCGCGATATCAAAACGTGCCGGCGCGCCGGCAGCATCCTCGGCGGAGACCTGATCGATGGAGCCTGCGCTGGCGCCACGGTTCATGCCTCGCGCATCGATGGCGTAAATGCGCGCGCCGGCCCTGGTCGTCTGGCCCACAACGGCCTGCAGCGACGCTTCCATGCCCTGGGTGACGAGGCCGTCGGTCAGGAGCACGATCGTCTTGGGTCCGGGAACGCGTGCGAGGCCGCTTGCGAGGCCCTGCAGTGCGTTGAGGGTTTCGAGCGAGGACCGCTGCATCTCGGTTCTGAAGCGCCGGGCCTTGTCGCGCAACATCATGTCGGCGTTCTGGCATCCGGTCTGGTCTTCCGAACACGCGCGCACAACCGCGCGCTGCAGCGCATCGCGGTCGTCAGAGGCGACGGCCAGCGCTTCATTCTCATCGCGAAGTTTTGGCCACTCGCGCGTCAATTCCAGGAGGCGTGAGCGATGGTCGGCGATGGGTTTCACCGAGGCCGCGGCCGCTTCCAGTTCCGACCGCACGCTTGTCAGGCGGTTGTTCACCATGCGGGAGCCGGCGACGACGCCGCCGAGGTCGCCGTCGCGGAACCGTTCCTTCAGAAAGGTACTGACCGAGTCGCGCGCGCGGTTGAAGCCGCTGCCGGTGGTCAGGTGGTTCAGGTCAAACACAAAAATCCATGTCTGGCCGGAGGTTGTCATCGTCTGGGAAGATCCGCCACTGACGCCGCTTCTGACCGACACGAGTGGGGCCGCGGTGGCGGAGTCACGAGCCGCCGTGCCCACAAAAAACAGCGTCCGCAGCGACTGCGGCTTGCCGCCTTCAAGCACCTCGAAGTCATCGATCGTGAGGTCTTCGATGAACGCTCCGTCTTTTCCAAACACCCGGACGTCCACCTGCACGACCTGCGTCGACGCCTGGAACGTCGGCGCCTGTTGCGGCGCCGTCGCCCGCTGCTGCGCCAAGGGCGCCGCACCAAGCACCCAGCATCCCGCACAGAGCACCGCACCGAGCACCCAGCACCGAGCACCGAGCACCACTCCCCGCACTATTCACGTCCCCCTTCAATCTGCATCAGCCGCGTGCGCAGTTCCGCTGAGCCGGGAATCGCATCAAGGCCTGCACGCAGCGCCTGGCGCGCGAGTGCCGGCTGCTGGAGTTTGAGATACCCCTCGGCGAGCGCCAGATGCGCCGAGACCATTTGTGGATCCAGGTGCGCTGCGCCGCGCCATGAGGTGAGGGCCGCGCGTGTATCTCCTGCACGTTCGTGCGCCCATCCGAGGAAAAACGCCGTCAGTGCGTGATCGGGTTCCCGTGTCTGGGCTCTGGTCCAGGCCGTGACCGATCCCGGGAAGTCCTCGCGCACAAACCGCGCGAGTCCGCGCAGCGCCTGCGCGATGAAGTTCTCCTCAGCGGTCGCGCCGTGTGTGGCGGCCTCTGCCTGTTCCCATTGTCCACGGGCGGCCTGTTCCGCAGCGCCGGCGAACGCGGTGCCGGCCGACAGCTGCAGCAGCTCCGCGACGTACGCTTGTCCGAGTTGACCCTCGACGATGGCGCGTGGAGCGACCGGCGGCGCGGGCGCGGGCAGGGGGCGCGTCGGCGCCGGGCCCGCCGTGCCCTCGACCACATCGACAAAACGCGTACGTTCGGCGAGCACGGCGCCGTCCGAGGTCAACGTCGCGTGCACGACGTACGCTCCAGGCGCGGCGGTCGGTATCGGCACGGTGAACGGTGCGCGGACGATGAAGCCGTCGGCGTCGGTGACGGGGGCAGGCAGCGGCGATGAGTACGACGCCGTGGCCTCCTTGCCGTCTGGCGTGCGCACAGTTACCGTCAGGCTGAGCGTCTGCAGCTGGTTGGCCGAGCGTGCGTAGGCTTCCAGCAAGCCGCTCAGGCCCTCATCGCGATAGGCGACGGCCCGTACGGGGATCGCGTTGTGATGGGAACTCAGAATCAGATCGCTCACCGCCACATTTGGTGTGTCCAGTGGACGCACGTCGATACGGCGGTCGGCGCTTCCGCTCAGGCCGCCCGGTTCACGCACCACTGCGCGCATGAGATAACTGCCCGACGGCACCGAGAACTGGACGCGCCACTGGCCGGTGCCCATCGCTGCACCAGCGCGTGGGGACTCCGGCAGCGCGATGGCGTCGGTACCGCTGGCCACCACGCGGCCATCGCGCACGTCCCGCGCCACAAATACCACGTCCGCGCGATCCTCAGGGGTCGCGCGTACAGGCAACTGCGCGGTCAGGCTCAGGACCACACGCTGTTGTCCCGGCGCATCGGCCTTGATCACGTACGTCGTGTAGTCAATCTTCAGGCCCTGCTGCACAAACGGCGAGCCCATCACCGAGGAGATCGCGCGCTGGCGGTCGGCAGCCGTCGGTTCCGCGCGCAGGGCGTAGCCGGTGCGCGTGCTGACCCTGGCGCCCGGTCGCGACACCGTCACCGTAACGCGGCGATATTCCCCGCGCCTGGCGCGCGCCCGTTCCGAGGGCTCAAATCCGATGAGGTAGTAGTCCTGCGCCTGCCGGGCGATCTGCGCCAGCGTTTCGTCGCTTCTCGAGGCCGCGTCGACGATCAGTGTGCCATCGGTTTCCACCGCCAGTGTGCCGAGCGGCGCGATGCGTCCCTGAATTTCCGAACTCTGCACGGTGTCCGGGACATACGCTTCGGTGATCGAGGGGCCGCGCCGATTGAGATCGAAGCTGTAGAACACCGCGTACGACTGTGCTGCCGCCGCAGCGACCGCTTCCAGTTCGCGGTTCAGGTTGTCCTGGAAAAAGCCTTCCGAGAAGAGCACCACCGACTTGCGGCCTTCGATGTCGCCAAGTCCACGGATCACATCGGCGAGTCGTTGGAGGAACTGGCGAGATTCCGCGTCGGTCTGCTGCACGATGATGCGGGCGTTTTCTGCGAGCAACCGCCTGGCCGTCGAGAGATCCTCGCCGCCGCCCGCCCGTCCTCCGGTCGCGGCCGAGCTGGACACGCCCAGTGCGTCACCGCCGCCCTCGATCGTCAGCCGCGCGATCGTATCCATGATGAGGCGTTCATCACCCTGGGTGATCCGGTGTGCGTCAAAGATCGGCAGGTTGCCGAACGGCGTGGTCGCGACACGCTGATAACTTCCTCGCACGCGGGCCAGTTCGTCGAGCACCCGGGTGCGGTCGGCGGTGAACCCGACTTGTGGTCCCGGTCCGGGAATCGCAAACAGTGCAACGCGGTCGGAGGGCCGCACCTGCCGGCGGATGAACTGCTCGGCGGCCAGCCGTGCCCGTTGTTCGTTGCCGGCGGTGATGTGTGACTGGTCGAAGACGATCAGATACAGGTGGCCGCGCGGGAATCCCTCATTGGTCGAGACTTCCGCCGTCACGGCTTTGGTGGCGGCGTCCACAAACAGTTCGGCGGGTTCCGTGATGCGCTGGAACATCAAGGGCGGCCGCACCACACCGTCTTCGATGATCACGACCTCGTCCTGTCGAAGGTCCGTGATCGGGCGTGCGGCGGCATCGACCACACGAATGTCGAGACGCACCAGATCGATGCCGGACCGGAACGTGAGCTGCGCCTGAGCGTACACGCCTGCGGCGGACGCACTCATGAGAAGCGCGATCAACGCGGCCGTCTGGAATCTGCGGAACACGGAACAATTCTACCGTGGCGTGCGGCCTCCGGCAGCGGCCCGCGCCCGGGCTGCCGCCGCGCGACCCGTGTCGCCGAAGATGGCCCACAGCTGTGCCGCCGCCGCATCCGCCTCGGGGCCGGCGTGTGTCCGTGCCGCAGATTCGAGCGCGTCAACGGCGGACACCGCGTCGGCCCTGCGGCCGGTGCTCCAGAACACCATCGCGAGCCCCGCGCGGGCCCGCACGTGGCCCGGAAAGGACGCAATCTCGGCCGTAAACCAGGGCACCGCCTCGTCGAATCGCTGCTCGCGGGCGAGGGAATCCGCCAGCAGGTACCGGATGTCGGCGACCTGCTCGGTCCGTTGGGTCAGCGCCTGCGCGGCCTGCAGGAGGGGAGGAATCGCGGCGGCGAACGCCCCCTGGTTGTAGAGGATCAGGCCCTCGACAAACGCGGGCATGGGCAACGTCGGATCCGCTGCGGTCGCGGCGGCGGCGTGCGTCCGGGCGGCGGCCGCGTCCCCACGCTGCACGGCGAGCCTTGCCAGCAGTTCGTGCGCCACCGCCGGCGCAACGGCGATCGCCAGTTCGGCGTGGGCCCGCGCTTCATCGAACCGTCCCAGCTGCACGAGTACCGCGGCGGCACCTGTCAGCCCCGCCGCGTTTGTGGCGTCCAGCGTGACCACCTGCCGGTACGCCTCGAGGGCGCCCGCGGGTTGTCCCGCGCGTTCACTCGCGCGCGCCAGTTGGAGCCAGCCATCGATCATCTCCGGTTCGGTGTCGAGCAACGCTCTGTAGGCGACCGCCGCTTCCGGCCATCGGTCTTCGGAGGCCAGCGCATTCGCCCGCTGATATCGCCGCAACACCTCGATCTTGTCTTTTGGATCGGGCAGTGCGTCCGAGGCCGCGCGCACCCGGGTGCCGGTCTGTGATCCGACATACCCCAGCGCCGCCAGGCGCTGGCGATCCTCAGCCGACACCGCCGCCGGCTCCGACACCCCGGCTGACGCGACGAGGCCATCCAGTGCCGCGCGCATGGCTGCCTGCACCTGGGGCCGATCGGCGGCGATCGAACGGGTCTCCCCCGGATCGACCGACAGATCAAACAGGTCATCACGCGGCGCCCGAATCAACCGGTAGCGTTCGTCGGTCAGCGCATACAGCTCACTCCAGCCGAAGTGATACCGGGGCGACATCGCTTCGGCATAGATGGGGGCCGCCGGCAGCGTGCCGGCGTCATCAAGTACGGCCATCAGCGATCGACCGTACCTCGAATCAGGCGGGGCCAGTCCCGCGAGGGCCTGCACGGTCGGCGCGACATCGATGTGCTGCACAGGCGCGGCGACGCGGCGACCGGCGCCGCGCCCTCCGGCGCGTTTGATGATCAGCGGCGTCTGAATCGTCGTGCGATACAGGAACAGCCCGTGTTCCTCCTCGCCGTGATCACCCAGACCCTCGCCGTGATCCGACAACAACACAATCGTGGCATCGTCATAGTCGCCGCGCGCACGGATCGCGTCGAGGACCTGTCCGACGATCTGATCGGCGTAGGTGACCTCGCCGTCGTAGCGATCGCCGGATGCCGGAATCACCGGCGGCGTGTAGGGGGCGTGTGGTTCGTAGATGTGGAAGAAGAGAAAATACTTCGGCGACGTCTGCGCCTGCAGCCAGCGGATGGCCGCCGCCGCCGTGTCCGTGCCGGCACGCTGCACCTGGCCCAGCGGCCGATCCGGGCCCGCCGGCGGCAGTTGATCGTCGTAGACGTCAAATCCGCGGTCGAGGCCGACCTGGTGCCGCAGGACAAACGACGACACAAAGGCCGCCGTGGCATACCCGTTGGCCTTGAGTGTCTGCGGCAGCGTCCGGACCTCCGGCGGCACCACAAAGCCGATGTTGTCGCGCACGCCGTGTTCGAAGGGAAACTGTCCGGTCAGGATCGACGTGTGTGATGGCAGCGTCTGCGGCGACTGTGCGTACGCGTGCTCAAAAAGCACGCCTTCAGAGGCGAGGCGGTCGATGGCCGGGGTGACGCCGGCTGCATACCCGTATGAGGGCAGACGATCGGCGCGGAGCGTGTCGATCGAAATCAGAATGATTGGCCCTGAAGACGACGGGGCGGCCCACTGCCATGCCGCCCACAGTGCCGCCGCCAGGACGCCGGTTGCGACGAGGATCCGAATCCTCGACGTCATCGTTGCGAGACGGACGCCACGATAAGGCTGTAGGTGTTGCGATCTTTCTGCTCGAGGTAGGCCAGATGCGTGCCGTCCTGCGACCATGCCGGGAGCGTGACTTTCTGGGTGCCGTCGACACGCGCCGACTTGCCGGCGCGATCCATCACGGTGAGCTGGCCGGACTTGTCGGCGAAGGCAATCAGCGTGTGGCCTTTCGGCGCCCAGCCGAATGTCAGGCCAGGCACGATCGGGTGATTCATCCACTCACCGACGATCTCACCGCTCAGGCGCATCGTGTAGACGCTGACGTTGCCCGCCTGTGCCGCCGAGGCCGTCACGGTGTCGATCGAAATGCCGCCCGTGGGATCCACGGTGCCGCCGCGCGCAAGGTCGCCCCCCATCGGCATCGCCGTTGCCGACTGGATCTTCTTTTCGGTCGAGACGTCAATCTTCCACGCGGCATCGTCAGGTGAGGCCTGTCCGGATTTCCACTGGTAGTAGGCAACGGCCCATGTCGGCGGCACGTCGACCTGGCGTCGCGTGCCATCGCTGACGGTGATCACATAGTGATAGGTGGTCTTGACGCTGGCGTCACGATTGGCCTCGTACGTCTGCAGGTAGAGTTCAGACTGATCCGGCGACCAGGCCAGCTGGCGGACCAACGGACCTTTGAGTTGCCGCATGTTGATCTCCGCGACAGGCGGTGCGGGTGTCACAACGACGGACGCCGCAGCGACAGGTGGCGCCTGGGGCGTCTGCACGATGAGCGACAGCAGCAGGGTGAACATGTTCAGAATCTACCACCGGCGAGTCGTCGGCGGACCTGCTCGATGTCGGGTCCGAACAGCTGCGGTGGTGCGGTCGCTACGAACCGCTCACCGTATTGCCGGGCTTCATCGGTCCGTCCGGCCGCGAACAGTTCCATCGTCAAATTGAATAACGCGTTGAATTCGGAGGGATTCAACGACACGGCCGTGCGCCAGGCGTTCAGCGCGTCCGGGAGACGGTTGGTTTGCGCCAGGACCACACCGAGACCGGTGTAGGCGCCGGTCAGGGTGGGGTCAATGCCCAGGGCCCGGGTGAAGGCGGCCTCGGCCGCCGCGAGATTCCCGCCGCGGAGGTGCAGGGTGGCGATGTTCTGATGCGAGAGTCCGCTGGTGGCGTCGAGGCGGAGCGCGCGCTCGAAGGTGCGCATCGCGTCCGCCATGCGGCCCTCCTGGCCGTACGCAATACCCAGCGCGTTGAGCACGTCGCTGTCGTCATCAGGCATTGCCTCGAGCAGTGGAATGGCTCGTGCGGCCGCACCGGCTTCCGCGAGGTAGATGCCGAGTTTGACGCGGATGTCGCGCTGGGTCAGCCCGCGCGCGAGTGCCGTCTCGAGCGTGGCGATGGCGTCACCGGCCCGGCCGGATTGCCAGAGCACGAAGGCCAGGTGGCGGTACGCCTCGGCCGTGTCGGGCCGGCGGGCGATGACCGCGCGGAACGCGTCGATGGCCTCGTTCCTGCGGCCGAGTGCATAGAGTTCGCCGGCCGTGTGGAGCATCCGGTCGAGATCGATCAGCCGCTTGGGGTCGTCGGCCTCCGTATATTGCTCACGTCGTGGTGCCGGGCTCCCGCCGACATACCCGAGGGCGCGGAGGCGCTCAAGGACCGCCCCGGATTCTTCGCCGGGCTGGCCCGGGGGCGCCACATTGAAGGTGCGCAGGGTGTTCAGCAGGAGCTGCGTGGCTGTGGGGTCGGCGGCGGCGAGGTTCTGCTGTTCGCGCGGGTCGTCGCGCAGCGCGTAGCGCTCGGCGATTGGCAGATCGATGTACTTGTCGCGATCGACAAGCACGCCGCGCAGCGGCGCCCAGCCCCTGGAGAGGAACGGTGTCATGGCCTCGAAATACGAGGGCCGCGCATCACCGCGTCCTTCAGCGATGACGTCGATCAGGGACGCACCAGACACGCCCGTGTCCACCGGGGCACCAAGCGCATCCAGCACGGTGGGGACAACGTCCACATGGCGCGCCGGCGTGTCGATGACCACACCGCGGGACGCGCCGGCGCCACCCGGTGTCACCTCCGCGATGATCAGCGGCACCCGGAGCGTGGCTTCGTACGCAAAGATGCCGTGCGTCAGTTCGCCGTGTTCGCCGAGGCTTTCGCCGTGGTCGGACGTCACGATGACGAGCGTCGGTCGTGTCTGTGTGCGGAGCAGGTCGAGGAGCGGTGCGAGGGCCGCATCCGTCCAGGCGACTTCACCGGCGTACGCATCGGTTGAATATTGCGTGTCGAACGGCGCCGGCGGCCGGTAGGGTGCGTGCGGATCAAACACGTGCACAAAACCAAACCAGGGCGCTGACTGGTCCGCGATCCATGTGCGGGCCGCGGTGACGACCTCGTCGGCCCGGCGTTCCGGCAGCGAAAAATTACTGGTCAGTCCCGCCTCGGGGATACGGTCGTCGTAGACATCAAACCCCTGATTGAGGCCAAACCGCTGATCGAAGGGAAACGCCCCGACAAAGGCGCCGGTCGCAAACCCCATTGCTTTGAGGCGCGTCGCCAGGGTGGCTTCGCCGGGACGCAGCCGATAGCCGTTGTTGTCGCGGATGCCGTGTTCGTAGGGGTACGTGCCGGTCAGCAGGCTCGCGTGCGACGGCAGCGTGACCACCGCGTGGGCATGCGCGAACGTGAACCGCGCGCCCGACGCCGCCAGGGCGTCGAGGGCCGGGGTGGCCGCCCGGCCGCCATAGGACCCGAGGGCGTCCGCGCGAAGGGTGTCGATCGAGATGACGAGCACATTGCGATCGGGCGTGCGGGCGATGTGCAGGGCAGGACCTCGCCAGACCCACCAGCCGGCGGCCAGCGCCCCAACGAGGGCCACGACCGTCCAGAGGCCCGCGCGCGATCGAATCATGCCGTTACTTTCTCATTCCCGTGCGGTTTGTGCACATGCGGCAGTTTTCTACTGCAGGGCCGCACGCACCGACTGGGCGACGGCATGTGTCGGGTCGATGCTGAGAGCGGCGTCGACCAGCCGCCGGGCTTCCGTCACATGGCCCGACGACAACTCGCAGAACGCCAGATAGGCCAGCGCATCCGGTTGGCGTGGACGCAGACGGATGGTTGCCTGCAGTTGCACCCGGGCCTCGTCCAGCTTCTCCTGCAGCACGAGGTTCACACCGTGCTGCAATCGGGCATCCGGATCCTCCGGTGCCTGGGACACGGCCTGACCAAACATCCGCTCGGCGATGGTGAGTGCCCGGAGCGATGCGGCGATCCGGCCGAGGCCGAGCCAAAAGTCCGGCGGCTCAGTCGAGTCTGTCGGGATCTGCTCGAGCACACGAGTCGCCTCTTCGCGATGGCCGGCGCGCTGGAGGGCGGTCGCCAGATGGCCCAACACACGCGGCGTGCGCAGGCCGGCCTCGACTGCGGCGTTCAGGTAGGGCACCGCCCGCGCCGGCTTGTTCTCGTCGAGGTATTGGCCGCCAACCAGATGGTGGGCGACGCCGGGCGTTGGCGCACCGGGTGCGAGTCGCTCGACCCAGGCAGCGGCTTCGTCGTCGCGGCCCAGAATCACCAGCCGTTGTGCCAGTTTGAGTCCTTCCTCCCATCGCCCTTCATTCAACCCGGCAGGGGCGTTGACGGCTGCACACAAGGCCGTAGTCACCACTGCCGGCACCGCCATCGACGTCCAGGCGCGTTGACGGACGGCGGTTGCGCAGGCATCAAGCAGAATGCCCGCGCCCACACACATGGGCATGAGCAGCGGCAGGCGATACCGGTCGGCCACAAAAAACAGCGCCACTGCGCCGGCGTACATCGGGACGAACGACAGCCACACCCAGGTCCGGTGGTCGGCTCGGCGTGCGAGCAGTCCGAGTCCCACAAGTCCCAATGGCATCAACAACCAGGGACCGGAGGGGAGCCAGCGGAGCCAGGAGTCGGTCTCGTGCACGTAGAAGGGATAGGAATACGGCAGCGCGACGTATTGCGCGTGGAAGACGTACGCGAACTTCTTCGCAAACAACGCCATGGCATCCCCAGGATGCTCACGCATCCACGTGAGCGCCAGATCCCTGAAGTACGCGGACGCCTCATCGTCGGTCACGGTGCGTCCGAGGGCCCGGCCTGCCACCTCGCGTACGTCGTCGATCTGGCCGGCGATGGTCGGGCGGACGCCAGGGACCGCCTGATAGAACCCGGTGGCCGCCGGTGAGTTGCCGATGTAGAGATTGAGGCCGCCGTGTGACGTCACGGTGAACCACTCGCCGGCGACGACGCCGTTGCGAATGGCGACGGGGGCGAGCGCGATGAGCAGGCCGACGAGAAACACGGCGGCCGGACGGACACGACGGGTGATCAGGAGGAGCACGACCAGGCCGGCGGCGACCGCCATCATGTTGGGACGATTCAACGCTGCGAGACCAAACGCCGATCCAGCAAGTGCGAACCACCGCATGGCGACACCGCCATCAGATCGCACGGCCCATGTCAGGGCGAGCAACGCGCCGGTCGTGAGTGCGAAGTCCAGAGACGCCTGCAGGATCAGCACCTCATAAAACGTGATGACGCCCGTCATGATGGCCAACCCGGCGGCCCACCATGCGGCGCGCGTGTTCGACCACGCGGCGGTCAGCACCCAGAGTCCGCCCACACTGATCGCCCCGAGCGACACCTGAATCAGGCGAGCGCCCGTGAACGAATCGGTCACGGCCAGGGCGCCGGCCAGCACATACATGTAGAGCGGCGACAGGTAATACAGCCCGGGACCGAGCAGCAGGTCGCCCGCGACGACCCGCTGTGCCAGTTCCGCGTAGGCCGTGGTGTCGAGGCCGCTGTGCTCACTGAGCATCGGGTGATCGCCGAGCTGCGCGACGACGATCACTTTGATCACGAGCGCGAGGGTGATGATCACCAGCAGCGATCGCTTCGTGGATCGGAACATGGCGTAGTCATCCTTCATGTGGTTGCGCAGTTTCGTCAATCATCCATATACCCCAGTAGGAGTATATTTCACCAATTTTGTGAAGTTTCCTTGACCGGCAGCGACTGCCGGGCGTAGCATGCACCAACCTCGCGGTCTGTTACGAAGTTGTCCGATGGTGCACACCAGCACCATCGGCGACCCATATGCGTGCGGCGAGGCTTTTGGAGGAGCCGGAATGAAGAGAGTCCTAGGAGGAGTGCTGCTTGTTGCCGGAATACTGGCGATGACGGCAGGGTCGGCCAACGCGCAGGCGATCGGTCAGATCTTTGGCAAGGTGACAGACTCGTCCGGCGGCGTGCTGCCGGGTGTGACAGTGACGGTGACGGGGCCCACGCTGCAGCAGCCGCTGACCCAGGTCACGGCGAACTCGGGTGCCTATCAGTTCCCGGTCGTCCCGATCGGTGCGTACACGGTGACATTCGAGCTGAGTGGCTTCAAGCGCGTGGCACGCCAGAGCGTGCGCGTGACGGACGGCTTCAACGCCGAAATCAATGCGACGATGGAAGTCGGTGCCATGACGGAGGAAGTGACCGTTTCGGCGGCGGCTCCGGTCGTCGACACGAAGAAGACGACGACGGGTGCGACGTTCACGGCGGATATCCTCGAGAAGATTCCGACGGCGCGCGACCCGTGGCAGATCATCAACATGACGCCGGGTGTGCAGGCAGGTCTCAACGTCGGTGGCTCCTCGTCCGGCCAGCAGGTCGGGCTGCAGTCGCGCGGCACGGGCGCGTCGGTGCAGTGGAACCTCGAAGGCGGCTCGATGACGGACCTGTCGTCGAACTCCTCGGCGATGTATTACAACTTCGACTCGTTCGAGCAGATCTCGGTGACCAACGGCGGCGGCGACGTCTCGATTCAGTCATCCGGGCTGTCGATCAATCTGATCACGAAGAGTGGGTCCAACGTGTTCAAGGGCTCGCTGGTCGGCACGTTCCAGAACGATCAGATGCAGGCCAACAACGTGTCGGAGGATTTCTTCAAGCGCGGCACGACCGGATTCCTGTCGGGTGCGCCGGTGTTCAAGATCTTCAACGTGTCCGGTGAATACGGCGGCCCGCTGGTGCGCAATCGTCTGTGGTGGTGGGTGGCCCTCGACAAGAATGACATCAACGCCGGCGTGGTGAACTTCTTCGACCGGGCCTTGAGTGCACAGTGCAATGGCTACGCCGACGCGCAGCGGGCGGGCCAGCTGCTTGGGACGATTGCCTATGGCGACCTGCAGAAGATCAAGGACTGTCTCAAGAACGACCAGACGGTGCTCAAGAACAAGCAGGGCAAGATCAACTACCAGCTGAACGCGTCGAACAAGTTCCAGTATCTGTTCCTCTCGGACAACAAGTACCGCAACGCGCGCGGCGCCTCCGACGTGACGGAGCTTGAAGCGGTCACCAAGCAGACGTCGGACTTCTGGCTGAAGTACTTCCCGCTGCCGACGCACCAGCTCACGCACACGTGGATTGCCAGCGACCGGCTGGTGTTCAACAGCATGCTCACGCATGTCGCCGGCGGGTTCTACCTGGACTACCAGGACTCCATTGCCCCCGAACTCTGCGGTCTGAGCAAGTACACCGGTGCCAAGGAGCTGTCGTCGTATCCGCAGGCGTCCAACAAGAACTGCATGTTCAACATCCAGCCGCAGACGATCCGGACGACGGGCAACCTGAGCCGGTCGCTGGGCGCTTCGTACCAGACGGTGCGGCCGTCACTCGAAGTCAAGACGGATGCGACGTACTTCGTGACGAACTTTCTGGGAGGCGACCACTCGCTGAAGTTCGGCGTGGGCTACCGCAACAACCCGATCCTCAGCTACGGCAACCAAAGCGGCGGCGGGCGCGCCACCGTGCAGTGTGTCGGCAACTCGCTCAACAACTGCCTCGATGGCAAGACCTACGTGCCCGTGGGTTCGGCGGCCGGTCTCGTGCCGTATAACGCCTCGTTGTCGCGCAATGGCCTGACCAACAACGACTGGTGGATGTGGAGCGGCTACATTCAGGATTCGTTCTCACGCGGCCGCCTGCGCGTGAACGCCGGCCTGCGGTACGACTGGCAGCAGTCGAAGTGGCTCGGCGGCTGCGTACCGGCCAACCCGGTCATTCCGACCATGCTGCCGGCGCAGTGTGAAGGCGAGCTCACGGAAGGTGTGAGCGCCATCACCGGCAAGGTGGAGCCCCTGCAGCCGTTTGGCAACTTCTCGCCGCGCGTGTCGATGACCTATGACCTGTCGGGCAACGGCAAGACCGTGCTCAAGGCGAGTGGGTCGTACTACTATGCGACCAAGATCACCCTGGCCAATGCGTTCAGCAGCCTCGGTGGTGTGACGCTGAGCTGGGGCAACAACCAGAACAGTGGCGCCTGCAGCCTGACGGCCGGTGCATCCTGCTGGACCGACGCGAACCGTGACGGCTTTATCCAGGTCAACGAGTTGGTGGGGACGCCGAGTTCCAGCACGAGCCGTTTCGACCTGACCACCGGCGTGTTGGCGCCCGGACAGAACGCGGTCGACAAGAGCGCGAAGATTGGCCGGACGCGTGAGGTGACCCTCGGCATCCAGCGCGAGCTGGTGGGCAACCTGGCCGTCGGGGCGGACTTCATCTATCGCCGCTACGACAACAGCACGGCGGGCTTCCAGATCGGCTACCAGCCGGGTTCAGCGGGCTTCTCGACGCAGCTCTACACTGGTCCGCTGACGCACACGGACGCGACGACCGGGAAGACGGGCACCTACTACATCATTCCCGCAACCACACTGCGCCCGACGGGCACGACCGGCATCACCATGACCCGGTTGAGCTACGAGGACTACCGGGGCGTGGACCTGACGCTGAACAAGCGCTACAGCGACAAGTGGCAGGCGAATCTGGCGGTGACGATCCAGACGCGCAATGACTTCGGCGGACCGATGCATGCACTCAGAAACCCGACGGGTAACGAGTACTTCGAGGGCGTCAACTCCATTGCGCGGTACTTGATCAAGTTCAACGGCAGCTATGACCTCCCGTGGGGCATCATGGCGTCGACCAACCTGAACATCAACGATGGCGCCATCCGGAACATGTCCATCAATGGTCCTGGCGTGCAGCCCTTGGGTACCGCAATCAACGTGGTGACGGGTGCGACGACCGCGTCGACCATCAACTACGCCACGCTGAACTTCGAGAAGCAGGGCACCACGAGGTTCGCGCAGCAGGCGATCTGGGACATGGGCGTGCACAAGACGTTCACGTTCCGGGGCGGCCAGAACCGGCTGAAGGTGATGTTTGATGGATTCAACATCCTCAACAGCGACTTGATTCTGGGGTACTCGAGCAACAACATCAGTCTGCTCGGATCGACGACCAACCCGATCATTCCGGCCGACCGCATCAGCTCGATCCTGCCGCCGCGCATCTTCCGCGTCGGCGCGACGTTCACGTTCTAACGCCCGCGAACGGTCTCACACACACGGCCCGGGAGCTCACGCTCCCGGGCCGTTTTTTTCAGGGGGAACGGCGGAACCGGGAACCCGGGCTCCGCGGTTCATGGTTCATCGGTTCATGGTTCAGTGGTGCTGTTCGTGGTTCTTCAGTGCGGGGTTCCAGGTTCTGAACGTAGCAACTGTCTTGGGTGTCAAGCGGGCACGAGGCAGTTCTGAGCATCGTGGGTGATGGCCGTGGCCAGAGTCTGGCTGGCGACACCCAGCGTCGGCGTCCAGGGCGTCTGTGTTTTGAACCATCGCGTTGAGGATCGTGAGTAGTTTGCGCATGGCCGCGGTGAGTGCCGCTGTTGTCACTGAGCGGGGCCACGCTGTGCGCGTGCAGATCCCCCTGCACCGCCGCTGCGAGCGGGAGCCGGTTGCGTTCGGCCGTCAGCATCTCCAGCAATTGCCCTCGCCGCGTCACGAGCGCGCGTAGGGCCTGGGTGACGGCATCCGAGGTCGAGCCTCGATCAACTGTCCGAGCTCTGGTCGTCAGAAAAGGGCCACGGCGCCCCAGCGACATAACAGTTTCGAGGACCCTGGGCGCGCTGATCTTGAGCGGGCCGGATCACGGTGCAGGGTTCCGCACCGATGAACCATGAACCGATGAACCATGAACCCCGCGGCGGCGGTGCCGGCGCGCTCCAGTTCAGCGCGCCCTACATGCCCCCGCCGCGGATGGGTTCCATCGGCGGCAGGGCAACGGCGCGGTAGCCCTGGCGGGATCGCACACGGAGCCCCGACGGCACGGGTTTCACTTCGATCTTCCGGAACGTGCCATCCATCGTCGGATTGTCAGGCTGGTAACCAATCACGTAGTAGGTGCTCGTGTCGCGCACAACGAGATTGAAGGCGCGCGAGATGTCGTCGATGTTGCGCAGGCGCAGGCCGCCGGTCGCGGACGCCAGCATGAGCGGTCCATCCTCGCCCGTGTCCCACGCCGTCGAGCGACCGGCCTCGGTGCGCAGGACGTCAGGAGTGGCACTGGGCGACCCGACGAGACCGCGTGAGTCGATGTTGTAAATCACGGTGCCCGCCCGGGCGGCCTCAGCGGCGATGGTGATCAGATCCTGCCGAGATTCCTCGACAAAGAACCCTTCAGAGAGAAACACCACGGTCTTGCGACCCGGAATGCGGCTCAGCCGATTCACGACGTACCGCAGATTCTGCAGCGTGTTGAACGTGAGAATACGGGCCTGGCGCACGTAGAGTTTGGCCTTCTGCTGAATCAGGTTCTCGACCTGGTTCACGCCGCCGTTCAGCTGGCAGTTGAAGGGGTCGTCCTTGCAGACGGCCGCACCGAGCCGGTTCACGACCTCCAGACTCCCATCAGCGATGCGCAGGGCGTCGATTTCGCCGGGAATGCGGGGGAACTCACGGAACGTCGACAGCAGGGCCTGCCGGTTTTCGAAGCCATGTTCCACAGCCTGAATGGCACCGATCAGTTCCGCCTTGCTGGTCGTCAACCGGCTGTTGTGCATCTGGTTGTTGTGAAACACCCCACCAAAGTCGCTAGGGCCGATATTGTCGCGAATGAACTTGTCCGCACCGATTTTGGCCCGCAGCAGCCCCTCGTGGTCCATATGCGCTTCATCAAAGAGCACCACGAAGATCCGCCGGGCGCGATCCTCCGGTGCGACCACGGCGTCGCCTGTCTGGGGAAACAACTGGCCCCCACGCTCGTGGGTCACCATGTAGAACTGTTCGATCTTCTGCGGCCGCCCGTCTTCGAAGAGTTGCAGGTCCCCGGCGGTGAGCCCCGGCACGAACTCACCCTGACGGTCGCGGACGATCAGGTCCACCTCGACCAGAGCCGTCGTGCTGCGGAACATCGGTTGTTGTGGCGGCTGTGGACGGGGTGTCGTCTGCTGTGTCGCCACCGGCGACGGCAGGCACAACAGCACGCCGATGACGAGGCAGAACCCGAGTCGTGTCAGGCGCATCGCAGTGGCTCCAAAAGGGGGACCGAAGGCGCTATCTTACCCCCATGACGACACGCAATCCGGTCTGGCGCCTCGCCTGCCTCGGGGCGCTGGCGCTCGGCGTGACCGTGGCCGCACAGTCCCAGGCCCCCACGTTCAAATCGGGCGTCGCTCTGGTCACCGTGGATGTCGCGGTATTCGACACGGATGGCCGCCCGGTGTCCAACCTCGGCGTCGAGGCCTTCGAGGTGAAGCTCAACGGGCGCGTCATGCCAGTACGCGTGGTCAGCTACCTTGAGGCCCGGGGTGAGCTGTCACCTGCCCCGGCCGTCCCAACACCCGCACCTTCGGACGGACGACGGGGACGTCAGACCGCTACCAACGCCGGCATCGCCGGGCCGGCCGCAGCCGTTGGAGAGGATCGAGTCTTTGTGATCCTGGTAGACGACCTGTCGATTCCGCCCACACGCGGCCAGCGACTGCTCGCCTCCGCGCAGGCGTTTGTCTCGAGGCTGCCCGCGACCGATCCCGTCGGACTGGTGCGCTCGTCGAACGCGCAGGACGCCCTGAATCCCACGCTGGACCGGGCGGCGATCATCGAGGCCATCAAAAGAACCTCCGGGTCACTTGGAGAACTCACCGCGTTGCAGCCACAGGGCGCCGCGGCTGCCACTGAGGCCGGACCTGACGGCTTCGTGGGCGTGAGTCAGGCTCTGGACATCGACTACGGAGTGATGGAGGCGCTGAAGCTGGCGATCGCCCGCGCATGCTTCAGCGGAAGCCGCACCGAGGTCGACTCGCAGGTTCTCGACATCCTGATTGCCCAGAACAGCTGCGCCTCTTCCGTTCGACAGCAGGCCAGGCAGACGGCGGCGATGGCCAAGCGCCTGACGACGCTCCAGATCGACGGCATTGAGGCGGCGCTCCGTGCGATGGGGCAGGCCGATGGCATCCGCCATCTGGTGGTTGTGTCCGATGGGCTCGCGATCGGACGTGACTCCCAGCAGCTCAATCGACTGGCCGCAGCGGCCGCCTCGGCGGGCGTCCAGGTCAGCGTCCTGATGGAAGAACACGACATGAGCCTGACTGACGAAGGCCGCAGGGATGTTGGGGCCGACAACAAACCTCAGTTCGATACCGGCTCCGCGCAACGACGCATTGAAGACCAGCGGATGTACAGGGACGGTCTGCAAGCGGCTGCCACACTTGTCGGCGGACAGTTCTATCGCATCGTCGGCGACCCCGTGCCGTTCTTCGAGCGCGTGCGCACGGCGAGTGCCTCGATTTACCGCCTCGGCGTGGAACCACCAGCCGGGCTGCAGCCGGGCCGCAGCATGAACGTTGAGGCCGTGGTCAAACATCCCGGTGTCTCGGTCTTCGTCAACCGCCTGGCCATAGTTCCGAACCTGACACCCTCTGCGACCCCGGCGCCAAAGACCCTCGACGAGCGACTAAAGGATGTGATCGCGTCAGGCCAGCAGCATGGTGCCGTGCCTGTGCAGGCCGCCACACTCCTGCGCCGTGCCCCGGGCGATTCCGGCGGCGTTGAGCTGACCATCAACCTTGCCGTGCCATCCTCATCGTCGGGATCCGTGCGTGGGCCGGTTGCTGCGATGTTCGGCCTCGTCTCTGCCGGTGCGGCGGCCGGTGCGCCACTCAACAGCGGCCGGCGAGTGCTGGAAGGGGCGGGTCCTGACGGCGTATTTCAGACCACGTTCAGCGTTCCCGTGGCTGCCGGCGGCTACCAACTGCGTGTTGCGGTGGCCGACGCGGAAGGCGCGTTGGGCGCAATCTCCACCGACGTGGATGCGACGCTGCCGACGCTTGGTCCGTTCACAGCCAGTGACCTGCTCGTCGCCTGGGTGAACGCTGAGGGACGCCCTCAGCTCATGGCGCTCGACCCTCTCCCGGCGCAGGCCACCGGCGTGCGCGCCGAGCTCGAGTTGTATCCTCCGGCGGAGGGTGTGTCGCTCGACGATGTGCAGGTGGAGATCAGCGTGACGCGTGCCGGTGATACCGACGCGGTGGACGATCGACTGGTGACGCCGCGCGATACCGGTGGCGTCTGGCGCGCGGCGACCGAGTTTGCGTCCGACATGCTCGAACCTGGCCGCTACACTCTGCGCGCCCGCGTGATCGTGGGAGACACGGTTGTGGGGTCAGCCATCGCGACGTTCACGAAATGAGCTCGGAGGCGATTTCGCGGACAATCGCCTCCGAGCTCATTTCAACAGCGTCGACAGTTGCTCGACTTCGCGGCCGTAGGCGGCCCTGGGCGCGGTGTCGACAAACTGTTTGGCGTAACTGCGCGCTTCGCCCATCAGGCCTGACTCGGCGAGCAGCGCCACGAGGTTGTACAGCGCGTCAAACTCCGTGCGGTCGAGCTCCACGGCACGTTTCCACTGATCGATCGCCTGGGTGCGCCGGCCGGACCTGGCGAACACCACGCCGAGCGTCGTGAAGGCCTTGGCCAGCGCCGGGTCCCGATCCACGGCCTGCCGCGCAAAACGTTCCGCTGATGCCAGATCGTTCATGCTGAGGTGCATCGCGGCGATGTTCTGCAATGCCAGTGCGTTGCCGGAGTCGACCGCCAGCACACGCTCGAACGCCGTGATGGCTTCGGCAAACCGCCCTCCGGCGCCATACGCCACCCCCAGCGCATTCAGCGCCTCTACATCGTCATCCGGAAGTGTCCGCAGCACGGTCAGGGCGCGCGGCACGTCCTGTCCGCTCTCCGCAAGGTAGAGGCCCAGCCGGACTCGGATCTCGTCAGCGGCGATACCCACGGTCAGTGCCCGGTCGAGGACATCGATGGCCGACCGCGCATCGCCGGCCGCCCAGTACGCCCTCGCCAGTGAGTCGACCGCGTCGGCGGTGTCTGGCCGGACGGTCAGCACTGCGGAGAGCAGCCTAATGGCCTTCTGGTAATCGCCCGCCTGCAGCGCCTCGTCGGCGTTGTGCATGTCGCGGTTGATGCCGGCGAGATTCTTGAGGTCGTCCGCTTCGGTGTAGACCGTTCGTGGAGCAGCGCTCCCCGACACATACCCCAACGATCGCAGCGTGGCGGCCACGTTGGCGGCTTCGCGCCCCGGTCTCGATGGTGGAGCCGCGTTGAATGTCTTCAGCACGCCAGCGAGGAGCTCCGCGCGGTCCTTCCGGGGCTGGGCGATGTTCCTCAGCTCGCCGGGATCGGCAATCAGGTCGTACAACTCGGCGATCGGTTGGTCGATGAACTTCTCGCGCCCGACAATGACGCCGCGCAGAGGGGCCCAGCCACGCACGAGGTTGTAGGTCATCGACTCGAAGTAGGTGGGTCGGTCGTCGCCGGATCCCGACGCGATCAGCGGTCGCAGGGACGCACCCGGCCACGTGTCGTCTCCTGGCAGTCCGAGCGCGTCGACGACTGTCGGGGCAATGTCGACATGCCGCACCGGTGTGTCGATCACGCGACCACGCGTGGCGTCCCCACCGGGCGTAATCGTGGCCACGATCAGCGGAACGCGCAGTGTGGCTTCGTAGGCAAACATGCCGTGCGTCAGCTCGTTGTGTTCGCCAAGGCTTTCACCGTGGTCTGACGTCACGATCACGAGCGTGGGTCTCGGCAGCGCGCGCAGCCGTTCAAACAGCGGACCGAGCGCCTTGTCGACGAATGCGACCTCGCCGTTGTACGGCGCATTGCGGTACTGCGTGCCGAACGGCTCCGGCGCGGCATAGGGTGAATGCGGATCAAAGACGTGGACCCACGCGAAGAACCTGCCGGGTGCGCGATCGATCCAGCCCATGGTGCGCGACACCACGGCATCAGCCGGGCGCTCCGGCACATTCATCGCGTGATCACCCTGCAATTCGGAGATCTGATCGTCGTACTCGTCAAAACCAGGCGTGAGGCCGAACCGGCGCGTGAGCGGGAACCCGCCGATGAACGCGCCTGTCGAGAACCCGGCCGTCTTGAGCCGGGTCGCCAGCGTCGCTGTGCCGTCGGCGACACGGTAGCCGCTATTGTCGCGGATGCCGTGTTCGTAGGGGAGGCGGCCGGTCAGGATCGACGTGTGTGAGGGCAGCGTGACGACCGCGTGCGCGTGCGCAAACGAAAAGCGCGCACCGTGTGCGGCGAGCGCGTCCAGGTTGGGCGTGGCGGCGGCTCCGCCATACGACCCCAGCGCGTCGGCGCGCAGAGTGTCGATCGTGATCAGAAGGACGTTCTGGTCCGGTGCCTGGGCGACGGTGTAACCGGCCCGCAGGACCCACCAGACGACCGCCGTCGCGGCCAGCAGGCCGGCGACGACGCCGATAGCGAGACGTGACATCCGGAGAGCTTACTTCGGCGGATAGATCGTGTGGTGCAGGCTCAATCCCTGCCGGCCGATGCTCATGACCAGTTGTTTCGGCGTTTCTCCGGCGGGGCGCGTGTACTGGACCTCGTACTGGTTGGCGATGGCGGTGGCCATGTTCGTCAGGTGCAGTTCCAGCGCGCTCTCCGCCGCAATGGTTTCGCTGCGGCCGCCCGTCTGCCGTGCCAGCGCGTTGGTCACCACGCCACGGGCATCGGCGGTCACGGTGCCTGAACTGTAGACGACGATCCAGAACGATGCCTGGGCGTTGATGACCTGCGTCAGCATCTGCTGCGGCTGCATCACGCTGCGGTCATCAGTGGGCAGCACCTGGAACGCGACGATTGCCCTGCGCGGATGTTTGGCCTTCTGGAGTGTTCTGGCCCCTTCGGTGATTGCCTCGAGCAGCACGGCAGGCTGGTTGTCTTTCGGGAAGAGCCGGTTGATGCCTTTCTCGAGATCCGGCGCCGAGGAGGTCATCCGCGTCAAGAGGATGGCCGCCTGACCAAATTCCATCAGTTCCATTTCCGTGTCCGGGTTCGAGGCGGACATGGCTTTGACGAAGACGCTGAACGCCTTCCGCACGTCCTGGATGAGTCCCGACCCCTGAACCTGTCCACGCTGTCCCATCGAACCACCACCCGTGGCCTTCGACGTGTCTGCCAGCAGCACGATGCTGGCCGGCGTCGGCGCCTTCCTGAAACTCACCACCTCGCGCTGGACCGGGGCGGCCGCACCTTCCGCGAGCTCTCCCACGGCGATCTCGTCGGGCCGGAGATCCGTGACCGGCTGTCCGCTTGAATCAACAACCGTCAGGTAAAACGTCTTTGTGCTCTGGGCATCAGCCGTGAGATCCGGCACAGCAAACGCCACGAGTCCGACAAGGGCAAGCAGGGCAGGCAACACCCGGCGGGTGAGTGAGCGCACGAACATGATGGAACCTCCGTGTGAAGACTACCAGCAAATCTGGCATCTGCCCTCGGGCATCTGCCATCGGGGAATCTATAATCGCGGCCATGACAAAGAGAACGCGGATGGTGCTGCTCGCCGGTGTGTGCGTGACGGTTCTGGTGGCCGGTCTCAACGGTCAGGTGCCGGCATCCGTGGACCAGGCCAGATTCGCCAGGATCGACGAGGTCATCGCCGCGGATATCGCCGACAAAAAACTCCCTGGCGCGGTGGTGGTGGTGGGGCAGGGCGATGCGGTGCACTTCCGCAAGGTCTACGGGCATCGCGCACTCGTCCCGGCCGCCGAGCCGATGACGATGGACACCGTGTTCGACATGGCGTCGCTCACCAAGGTGGTCGCCACGACCTCGGCGGTGATGATGCTTGTGGAGGACGGCCGGATCCGGCTGAGTGACCCGGTCGCGCAGTACGTCCCGGACTTTGCGCGGTATGGGAAGGATCGCGTCACCATCCATCACCTCCTCACGCACATGTCGGGACTGCGGCCGGACGTTGACCTCGTTGATCCCTGGGTGGGACACGACGAGGCCATCCGCCTGGCCAACGAAGAGGTGCTGATGGCGCCCCCCGGACGCCGTTTTGTCTACAGCGACATCGGGTTCTTTCTGCTCGCGGACATCGTGGCCCGGGTGAGTGGCCAGAAGTTCGAAGCCTTCGTGGCCGATCGCCTCTTCAAGCCTTTGGGCATGAACGACACGATGTTCCTGCCACTGGCGTCGCTGCGTAGCCGGATCGCGCCGACCGAAGTCTGCACGCCGTACGGATGGCCGTGCGCCGGGCCTGATGCCGCCATGTTGCGCGGCACGGTGCATGACCCGACCGCGCGACGCATGGGCGGCGTCGCGGGACATGCGGGTCTGTTCAGCACAGCCAACGATCTCGTCCGGTTCGCTCGCATGTTGCTCCGCGGTGGCGAACTCGATGGCGTGCGCGTGATGTCTCCCCTCACCGTGGCGCGGATGACAACGCCGTCGACGCCGGAGGACGAGGCGAACGTCCGCGGCCTTGGCTGGGACATGGACTCGTCCTTCTCGGCCAATCGCGGGGAACTGCTGCCCGTCGGGTCGTTCGGCCACACCGGGTTCACCGGCACGTCGATCTGGATCGATCCCGCGACAAAGGCCTTTGTCATCTTCCTGTCGAATCGTCTGCATCCCGAAGGACGGGGCGACGTCACGCCGCTGCGCGCGCGTGTGGCGACCATCGCGGCGTCGGCGTTCACCGCACTCGACACGGCCGGGTTCGCCGGCACGCGGCGTTCATTTGAGGCGCAGACGCCCGCAGTGGCGCCGCCACCCTACACGCCGGTCCTCAACGGCATCGACGTCATGCGCGCCAACGGATTCGCTGCGCTCAAGGGCATGAAGGTGGGCCTGCTCACCAATCACACCGGTCGCACGCGTGATGGGGCGGCGACGATCGACGTGTTGGTCGATGCCCCCGGCGTCACGCTGAGCGCGTTGTTCAGCCCGGAGCACGGCATCCGCGGCTTGCTCGATGCGAACGTGCCATCCACACGCGACGACAAGACCGGCCTGCCCATCCATTCCCTCTACGGCGACACCCGTCGGCCGACTGAGGCGATGTTGGCCGGGTTGGACGCGATCGTCATCGACTTGCAGGATGTGGGCGCCCGTTTCTACACGTACATGACGACGATGGCGTATGTGATGGAGGAGGCGGCGCCACGGGAGATCAAGGTGTTTGTGCTCGATCGTCCGAACCCGATCGGCGGCGTGTCGATCGAAGGGCCCGTACTGGATGAGGCGCTCGCCAGTTTTGTGGGCTACCTGCCCGTAATGCCGACGCGGCACGGGATGACGCTGGGGGAACTGGCGCGTCTGTTTAATGCCGAGAAGAAAATCGGCGCCGACCTGACGGTGGTCGCCATGCGCGGCTGGCGGCGTGATGCGTGGTTTGATGAAACCGGGCTCACGTGGATCGGTCCGTCGCCCAACATGCGGAATCTCTATGCGGCGACGCTGTACACCGGCCTGGCGTCATTCGAGAGTACGAACATTTCGGTGGGTCGCGGCACGGACACGCCGTTTGAGCACATCGGCGCGCCGTGGATCGACGGAATGCGGCTCGCGGAGGCGCTCAACGCGCGTCGTCTTCCTGGCGTGCGTTTTTATCCCGTCCAGTTCACGCCGACGTCATCGAAGTTTGCGAACGAGTTGTGCCAGGGCGTGTTCATCGTGATCACCGACCGCGACGCCGTGCGCCCGATGCGTGTTGGCGTCGAGGTGGCGTCGGCGTTGCATCAGTTGTTCCCCGGCAGGTTCGAGATCGACCTGGCGCAGCGTCTCTATGGATCGGTCACCGGCCTCACGCGCATCAAGAGTGGCGACGACCCTGCCGCCATCGCTTCGTCGTGGAGTGGCGGCGAGGCGCGGTGGCGGCTCCTGCGCGCGCGGTATCTCTTGTACTGAACCTGTGGTTCATCGGTTCATCGGTTCATCGGTGCTGTTAGGGGTTCTTGGGTTCCAGGGTTCGGGTTCTTGGTTCCTGGTGCGCTCTAACACTTGGCACGGAGCGTGCTTTGTCTGGCGTCGTGGGAGCGCGTCGATACGAGGAACTTGATGCGTGGCAGCTGAGTCGACAGCTGGCTGACGAAGTGGCGCTGATCCTTGCCACCCGGAAAGCTTCAGATGATTTCGACTTGTTCAACCAACTCAGGTCGGCATCCATGTCGAGTTGTCGAAATATTGCCGAAGGTTTTGGACGCTTCTATCCGAAGGAGTTTGCCCAATTTCTTCGGATTGCCAGAGGTTCACTCCTTGAAACTGGAGAGCACCTCCGAGATGCCCGGGCGGCAGGTTGGATCGACGCTGCGCGCGAAGCCGATCTGGTTCGCCTTCGCGACCGCGCCGTAGGCGCAACAACGCGCCTGATCCGGTACCTCGACTCAGATCCGCCGCAAGGCCCGAAACGACCCACAAAGCGCCGATAAGCGACTCATGAAGGGGTCGTCGCATACCCAATCGCGGCAGCGCACCCTGAACCCTGACACCCAGAACCCTATAACCCAAGAACCTCGAACGGCACCGCGGCACCATGAACCGATGAACCATGAACCGCGTGCGCGAGGGTTCCAAGGTTCCAGGGTTCCAGCGTCAGAACCGCCGCACCAACCCGAGCGTGAACACGACTTGACGATTCATCCCGCTGCCGGTGAAGGTCGTCAGTGTGGAGGCGAGCGACGGGCGCAACGAGGACTGCGGCGTGGTCTGGTTGCTGAACTGGAGCGCCGGCGTCGTCACTGTCGGCAGTACGCCGGGCGTGGTGGTTGTCGTGATGAACGGCCTGGTTTGCACGGTGGTGGTCGCCTTGTTGGCGACAAACTGGGCACGGACGCCGAGTCGAAGGCCGGTGCCTGGCGTGATGTCGTAGGTCGCGCTGAGTCCGAGCAGGCCGAGTGCCGCTGACGGGGGCTCCTCGAAACGGATGATGATTTCGTCGCGCTCGAAGAAGTTCGACAGCCCGAACAGGCTGAAGTCGTAGCGACCGTTCATGGTGACCTCGGCCGCCGTGCCGCCGCGCAACTGCATGCCGCCACCCACCGTGCCGGTGGCGCTCCAGCGGGCCCCGCGCACGAGCACCTTGCTGACGGCGGCCATGATGCGCATCTGACTGTGGGCGCCCGACGGCATCGTCACATCCGATGTTACGTCGAGCCCGGTCACCGGGGCGGTGCCGATCAGGTCAAGGAACGCCGCCTTGAAACTTTCGTTGGCCGCAGTGATCGTCGCGGTCATCTCGTCCGATGGCGCGAGACCGCCGTCGCTCCGCTCGACCATGATTTCGACTGAGAGTCCGGGCGAGATTTCGCGACCCACGCGGACACCGAATGCCGGCCGGATGCCGTCTTTGGACGCGCTGGTGCGGAGCACGCTGTCGATCGGCGTGATGGTGGTGAAGGGACGTCCGGTGATCTGGCGGAATCGGGCGGCGACCTCGTTGAACAACACCGCGCCGTCGCCGAATCGCCAGGACGCATGTGCGCGGCTGGGTGTGCCGGCTGTGGTGAGGAACGTCTCACCGGGCGCAAACTGCGCGATGGGGGTGCCGCCCGAGGCCCGGGATTCATTCATCCCTCCGCCGTAGAACTCAGCAGTCCAGCGTGGTGTGCCCGGTGTCTTGGGCGACTGGGCAGGTTCGGCCGACTGCGCAACAGCTGCGGCCGGACTCAGCAGCACAACGACGGACAGGCACACGGAGGCAAAATGACATATCGGCATGTGAATCTCGCGGTCTCGGAGTTATAGTGTCCCCAGGGAACTATGACACGAATTCTTGCCGCCCTCAGGGTCAGCCTGGTTGTGGTCTGCGCGTTTGTGGTGGGGGAGGCGCTGTGGCCCGAGGCCCCGGTGTATGCCTCGGTCAACCCGCTGGTCAGTCTGGAAGGCCTGCAGGATGTGCCGCGGATCCAGCGCCCCACAGACGCCGGCGTGCTCCGGTCACGAATGGTGGGTGTGAATGTGAACACACTGCCTGTTCCGCCGGTTGATGCGTTTGCCGAGCGGCCGATGGCGGCGCCTCGACAGCCTGTCCTGACGCTGGAGCTGTTTCCCGATGTGTTCATCGCGGCCACGTTCGTGCGGTTTGATCCGAATCCGAACGGCGTCACCTGGGTGGGCCGCGTGGTCGGTGACGATCGCAGCAGTGTGACGCTCGTGTATGGCGACGGCCTGCTGACGGGCAGCCTCATTACTGCGGCCGGCACGTTCACAATCCGGCCCGCGAGCGAAGCGGTTCGGCGGTCGCTGTCTGCCACCGCAGGCGAAGCCCATGTCATCGCTGAAGTGGACCAGGCGGCGTTGCCGCGTGAGGCCGAACCGATCCCCGTGACGTATTCTCCCGCCGAGCTTGAGGCCGCCGCGGATGTCGTGATGCGCGATACCGCGGACGTGATCGACGTCATGGTGGTGTACACGCCGCTGGCGCAGACCCACGTGGGAGGCCAGACGGCGATTACGCAGTTGATCGCAACCGCCGTTAGTGAAACGAACACGTCCTACGCCAACAGCGTCGTCCGTCAGCGTATCCGGCTCGTGCACACCGCTCGCGTGGACTACACTGAGGTCAGCAATTTCGGGACGAGTCTGAGCGAATTGCGCGCCGGCAGCGGACCAGGGCTGGGAGACGTGGCCGCGCTGCGCGATCAGGTCGGCGCGGATCTCGTCATGATGCTGATCCACCCGACGTCTCCGAGTGCGTGCGGCATCGCCTACGTCATGAACTCCGTCTCGAATGCCTTTGCGCCTAACGGCTACAGCGTGACCGACACTGCCTGCATGAGTCCCGGATTCACGTTCGCGCACGAATTGGGGCACAACATGGGCGCGCACCACGACTGGTACGTCTCATCGAGCCAGTTTCCCTATCCGTATGCACACGGCTACGTGAATCCAAGCTCCGGACACCGGTGGCGCACCATCATGGCCTACAACGATCGCTGCACCGTGCAGGGCTTCTCCTGCCGGCGCCTGCTGTCGTGGGCAAATCCGGATCAGACAATGAATCCGTTTTGTGAACTGGGGAGCGGATTCACCTGCAACCAGTCGCTCTGGTTCCTGCCGGGCGTGAAGATGGGCGTGACACCCGGCACGCGGTCTAACTGTCAGACCGGCCAACTCAACTCCACTGAGTGTGATGCGGCGGATAGTTTTGCGCTGAACAACACCGCGCTCACCGTCGCGAACTTCCGGCAGTCGGTGCGGTAGCGCTTCGCGGGTTCTTGGTTCAGAAGTACAACATCGCGTAAATCACCACGCCCGTCACTGAGACGAAGAGCCAGATCGGGAACGTGATCCTGGCGATTTGCTTGTGACGCCTGTCGTCGCGAATCAGGCCGCGCTTGAGCGTGAGAATCGCCAGCGGTACAACGACGGCTGCGAGGATGATGTGCGGGATCAGGATCGAGAAATACACCACGCGGAGCCAGCCCGTGCCCGGGTACGGCACCGAGCCCACCTGCAGGTGATAGATCACATAGGAGATCAGGAACAACACGCTGGTGCCGAACGCCGTCAGCATAGTGCGGCGATGCTGGGTGATGCGTCCGGCGCGAATGTGTGCGTAGCCAATCAACAGCAGCAGCGTACAGATGCTGTTGAGCGCGGCGTTGAGGGTCGGTAGTTCGTGTACAGGAATCATCGGGTCACCGTCATCAGAATCCACAGCAGCGGCAGGTACAGAATTGAGGCGTAGAACACGAGCCGCGCGTGTTCATGCGTGCGAGTGAAGGCGAATCGGACGGTCACCGCCAGCTGGGCCAGGCCGAGCACCAGCGCACCGATACCGTAGGTATGCGAGGCGAGGCCGGCGATGGCCGGCAGAACGGAGATCGGCACGAGTGTCACGGCCCAGACCACGGCCTGGCGACCGGTCATCGCGCCCGTGGTATCCACGACCGGCAGCACCGGAATGCCGGCGCGCCCGTATTCATCGCGATACATCCAGGAAATCGCGAGCACGTGCGGCAACTGCCACACGAACATGATCAGAAACAGCGACCATCCGCCGAATTCGGTGATCGAGCCCTGACTGGCCGCCCAGCCGATCATCGGCGGCAACGCGCCGGGCACGGCCCCGACCACGGCGGCAAACGACGTGCGCCGCTTGAGCGGCGTGTAGCAGAACACGTAGCTGACCAGTGTGGCCACGGCGACCATTGCGGCAAGCTGGCCGATCATCGACCAGAGCACGAGGAGTCCCGCCACCGACAACGCGACGCCGACGGCGCGCCCTTCCAGCACGGACATCCGCTCGGCCGCCACAGGCCGCGTGCGCGTGCGCACCATCAGGGCATCGGTGTCGCGTTCGGCGACCTGATTGAGCGCCGCCGCGCCGCCGGCGACCAGGGCCGTGCCGAGGGCCGTGAGGGCCAGCGCCGTCAGGTCGACAGGCCCCTGGGCACCCATGTAGAAGCCGCCGGCTGTGGTGGCCACCACAAGGGTGTTCACGCGGACTTTGGCGAGGGTGATCCAATCGGCGACCCGCGAAGGGGAATGAGCGCGTGTCGTCAAGCACCTCATTATGGCTGACTTGACCGGCTTCCGACCCGGGTGCTACTTTCAGTGTTCCCCCTGCAGTGCCGGTATCGTCTAGGGGTTAGGACACAAGGTTCTCAACCTTGGAACCGGGGTTCGAATCCCCGTACCGGTACCAACCTTCGCTAATCGCTCGCTACGCTCGCCGCTCCCGCTGGCGAGCCCGAACTACTCCGTCCAGACCAGCGCCCGATCGCCTGAGGGCGATTTCAGATCCAGCACCAGCGCCGGACCAATCCGCTGCAGGTCTTTGACGTCGAGATTCAGCCGGCGCATGTCGAAGCTCTCGGCGCCGACGCCAAGGTCCACCTTGCGCTCGCCCATCGCCAGCACCCAGAGCGGAATGCGGAAATTCACGATGCGCTCGTCAGTGGGATCCCACGCCATGACGACCAGGGTCGTCGCCGGGGACGGCGCCGTCGGGATGTCAGCGACCGGGCGCAGGTGTGTGACCCGCTCGTTGGTGTCGATGTCGATGAGGGGACGCTGGTCCTTCAGCTTCGCGCGCGCGTCCTCAAACTGCCGCAGCGCGTCCGGCGCCGACACCGTCGAGGTGTTGACGTGCTGGGAGACGAAGTACACCCCGGCACCGGCAATCGCGCACATGCCCAGCATGCCAAGCCCAACCACGACCAGTGTGATCTTCAGCCACGTGGGCACCATCGTGCCTTCAGTCTACTGCCGTTTCTCGAAGGCAAACGGACGCCGTTGCAGGGCCTCCGAGCGCCGCCCGTCCCCCGCGCGGCGAAGTGTCATGCCTGCAGTGTAATGCGCTGGCCCAGTCCCGCCGCTTCCGCGCGTTCGACCGCGAGCCGCGCCGCCACCACATCCTCAACCGCCAGCCCGAGCGACTTGAAGATCGTGATGTCATCCGCATGCAACCTTGCATGGCATCGTCCCAGCAGCACCTCGCCGAGCTCTCCAAGGACGTGTCGCTCCGGGATAGTGCCGTCCGCCATCGGCAGCACGATGTCGCCGGCTTCAACCACCGCCGCCGCGCGTGAGTCCACGACCAGTCGCGCCGCCGCGACCAGCTCGCCAGGCATTTCCCGCTGCGTCGGCCGGCATGCGCCAACCGCGCAGATGTGGGTGCCCGCGGCGATGTCGTCGCGCGCCACGACAGGCGTGGGCGACGCGGTGGCCAGCACCACGATGTCCGCATCACGCACCGCCGAGGCCGCATCATCGGCGCTCCATACCGGAATGCCGCATTCGGCGGTCATCTCTTTTGCGAACCGCGCGCGATGGTCGGCGTTTGGACTCCACACGCGGACGGCGTCGATGGCCCGCACATGCCGGATGGCCTCCAGATGGCTGCGTGCCTGCACGCCGCTGCCGATGATGGCCAGGACGCGTGCGTCGGTGCGCGCCATGCGGTCCACCGACACCGCCGAGACGGCTGCCGTGCGGGCTTCGGTGATGTAGCGCCCGTCGAGCAGGGCGGTGAGCGCACCGGTTTCCGCGTCCAACAGGATGATCGTGGCCAGGTGGGAGGGCAGACCGCGGGCGTGGTTGCCCGAGTACACCGTGACGAGTTTGGCGCCCATGGTCCCGCGCCCTTCTTCGTCGACCGCCGCTGCGGGCATGACGCCAAAGTACGCGCGCGTGGGGCCGACTTCCAGCACGTTGCGGACGGGCTGGATCACCCGTCCGGCCGAGAAGTCGCCGAGGGCATCGACCATCGCCACAATCAGGTCAGGCATCGGGAGCACGCGCCGGATGTCTGCTTCCGTTAACAATAGGGGCATGACGTCACACATCTTACGCACGATTGACGCCCACACCGCCGGAGAACCGCTGCGGCTCATCGTGGACGGCTGGCCGGCCCCCGAAGGGGCGACCATGCTCGAGCGCCGGGCGTATGCCCGCGAGACGCAGGACCACCTGCGCCGCATCCTCATGTTTGAACCCCGGGGGCACGCCGACATGTACGGCGCCCTGCTGACGCTGCCGGAGCGGCCAGACTCGGACGTGGGGGTCCTCTTCATGCACAACGAGGGCTACAGCACCATGTGTGGTCACGGCATCATCGCCGTCACCACGATCGCTTTCGAACGGGGTCTGATGACGCACGCCGATGGCCGGACGACGCTGGTGTTCGACGCCCCCGCCGGTCAGATCCACGCGCGCGCGACGATGCGGGGTGGACGAGTTGAGGAAGTGTCGTTCCGGAATGTGCCGTCGTTTGTCTACGCCGCCGCGCTGCCCGTGCACGTCGCCGGGCGCGACATGTTCGTGGACGTGGCGTTCGGGGGCGCGTTTTATGCGGTGGTGGACGCCGAGTCGGCCGGCCTCGCCGTGGTGCCGGAACGCCTCGGTGATCTGAAGCGTATCGGTATGTTGATCGCCCGCGAAGTGGAACGCCTCATTCCGGTGGTTCACCCGCTTGAACCCGGCCTGACTGGCGTCTACGGGACGATCTTCACGGGACCGCCGTCCTCTGAGACCGCGCACCTTCGCAATGTGACGGTCTTCGCCGACCACGAAGTTGATCGATCACCGTGCGGCACCGGCACCTGCGCGGTGCTGGCCGTGCTCGATGCGATGGGGCTTGTGGACGATGCGATACCGTTTGTGCACGAGAGCATCATCGGCACCTCCTTCCGCGCGCGCGTGTTGTCACGCACGACGGTCGGCGAGCATCAGGCGATCGTGCCTGAGCTGACGGGGTCGGCGTCGATCACGGGGGAGCACACGTTCATCACCACGCCGGACGATCCTCTGGCGGAGGGGTTCAAGCTCTGAACTCTGGAATCCTGGAGCCTTGGAACCGGTTCATGGTTCATCGGTTCATGGTTCATGGTGCTGTTCTGGGTGCTTGGTTCTGCGTTCTAGGTGCATCGTTCAGGGTTCGATCCGCCCGTCAGGCGAACCCCGCACCCAGCACCACGAACCCGGCACCCGAGAACCTGGAACAGCACCATGAACCATGAACCATGAACCGATGAACCACGAGCGTCCGGGCCAGGGGAACCCGATGACCCATCCAGCAGGCTCGCTTAGCTCCCTTTGGGCCGAGTTGGACCCTGTCGTGGTTTCGAGTCGAGGTAGCGGATGAGGCGCGTCGTCGCGCCGACTGCGCGGTCGCGCAGGCGCACCAACTCTGCTTCGCGCGACGCGTCGATCCAGCCAGCGGTGCGCGCATCTCGGAGATGGTCTCCAGTTTCCAGAAGTGATCCTCTGGCGATTCTCAGGAACTGGGCAAATTCCTTGGGATAAAACCGCCCGAACCCCTCAGCTATGTTGCGGCAACTCGACCTGGTCGCGGACCTGAGTTGATTGAACAGGTCAAAGTCGTCTGAAGGCTTTCGCGCCTTGAGCACCTGTGCGACTTCGTCAGCCAATTGCCGACTCAGCTTCCACGCATCAAGTTCCTCGTACCGCCGCACACCCACGGCGACATCGAAAGCACACGCCGTGCAGCTGGGAGCGAACCCTGAACCGAGCACCAAGAACCCAGCACCAAGAACCCAGCACCCCAGAACCCAGAACAGCACCATGAACCATGAACCGATGAACCATGAACAGTTGGTTCAGGGTTCCACGGCGCGCTCAAGCCCAGCGCGCCCTACTTCAGTCCTGAGAGATCGATACGCTCCACGAGCGCGCGCATCGGCGCGGCGTCGGCGAGGCGCGAGCCGCCGACGTGGATGATGTAGCGCTTCCTGACGAGCACGGTGAGTTCGCCGATGCGGTCTTCGGTGTTCCAAGCTTCGACGGCGGGGGCGCCGGCAACCACGGTGCCCTTCAGGTAGCCGTTCCCCATCTGGCGGTCGAACTGGGATTCGGCTTCAGCGGCGAGCGGCGCGATCATCGATGATGTGCCGGCCGTGTCGCTGATCTCGAGATCAAGCCGGCCGCCGTCCGCGTGGGTGTAGCTGACGGTCACCACGCTCGCCACCTCGGGTACGTCAATGGTCTGCGCCGTGATGGTCCCCTGCGTCCAGCCGTCCATCGTGGGCACCAGAGCCTGCAATGACTCCGGCGTCATCAGCGCGTTTGGGTCGTCGGCTTGGCCACAGGCGGACGCGCCCAGCATGCAGACGGCCACGAGGCTATTTCGCCACATACGTCTTCCTCGCGCGCACGTTGAGGCCGGGCTTTGTGACCCTGACCTCGAGTTTGTGCTCCTTGCCATCGAGCGTCGTTGGCGCGAACCCAATCAGGTACTGGCTGTGCAGTTCCTGCACCACGCGCGAGAAGGTGGTGTTGAGGTCGGCGGTCTTCTTCAGCTCAAAGTAGCCGCCGCCGGTTTCCGTGGCCATCTTGCGGAACGACCCGCCGGGGCGCGTCGTCGTCCACCGCTGGCCATTGTGGAATGTGGACTCGATACCGATGGCGTAGACCATGACGTCCTCGCGCTGGGCCCGATCGAGTACTTCGCCGTTGCCCTTGGATGATCCCCAGTCTTCGCCGTCAGTCAGGGCGACGACCACACGCCGGCCAGTGGCCTCATTCAGATGATCGAGTGCGGCATCGATCGCATCCCAGAGCCGCGTCTCGTTGCCGTATTGCATCTCGTTGCGGATGTAGCGCACGAGGCCATCGCGATCGGACGAGAGGCCCGGGCTGATCCGCACCTTCGAATTGAAGAACCCGACGGCGACAGCGTCCTGGGGCAACATGCGAATCACGAACTGGGCGGCCGCATCCTGCACAAACTCGATGTTCATCGTCATGCTCGCGCTCGTGTCGAGCGCCAGCACCGCCGAGAACGGCACGATCTCATCGTCGAAGATCGTGATGGGCTGCTTCTTGCCGTTGTCGTAGATCTCGAAGTCGGCCTGCGTCAGTTCAGGCACCAGACGGCCGTCGCGATCGGTGACGGTCGCGTAGACCGGCACCGTCCGTGTGCCGGAGCGGAACAGCGGCTGTTGTTGTGCGAGGGCGGTGGCGGTCACTGCTGCTGCGAGAAGGCACGCCGTGGTGGTCAGTCGTCTCATTTGGCCACGTAACTCTTTCTGGCGCGCGTGGTCAGCCCGGGACGGGTGGCGCGCACCTCCAGTGTATGCACTTTGCCGTCGAGCGTCTGCGGGGAAAAGCCCAGCACGTACTGACTGTGCAGTTCCTGCGCGACGCGGGTGAAAGTGGTGTCGAGTTCGTCGGTGCGCTGCAGTTCGAAGTAGCCGCCACCGGCTTCGTCGGCCACACGGCGCAGGCCCCGGTCCGGTTGCGTCACACCCTGGCCCCGTACCCGCGACCTGAGGCCGATCGCATCCCACAGCGCCGTGGGATTGCCGAATTGCAGGTCCTCACGGACCGCCCGCATCAACTCGTCGCGATCGCCGGTGAACTCATCGGGCGCGATCCGGATCTTGTTCCGGTCGCTGAAGCTGCCCACGCGCGCCCGATCCTCCGGCAACAACCGGATGACAAACTGGGTCGCCGCCTGCTTCAACAAATCCAGATGCATGGTCATGCTCCCCGACGTGTCGAGCATGACCACGACGGAGATGGGTTGCGTGACGTTGTTAAAGAGCGTGAGGTCCTGTTTCCTGCCGTTGTCGCAGACCTCGAAGTCGCCTCGCTCCAGATCAGGCACGAGGCGCCCGTTTGCGTCGGTCACCGTGGCGTAGATCGGCACCGTGCGGGTGCTCGCCCGGAACGTGGCCTGCTGCGCCGCGCCGGTGGCGGTGAAGGCGAGTCCGGCGAGGGCCGCCGCCGCGATGAGCGGACGCAGGGAGGGCATGCCGCTATCGTAAGCAAAAAAGAGGCCGTCTGGTGCACACACGGGACGTAAGATGGCCGGGCATGTCAGCGCTCGTGGTGTTCGATCTTGATGGCACGTTGGTGGACTCCCGGGAGGACCTGGCGGCCAGTACGAATGATGTGCTCGTGAGTCTTGGCGCGCAGCCCCTAGCCATCGACCAGGTGTGCCGGATGGTCGGAGATGGTGCCCGCACGCTCGTGCAGCGCGCGCTGGATGCGGCAGGCTGTGAGGCGGACCTGAATCTGGCGCTGATCGAATTTCACCGCAGCTACGCCATCAGACTGCTCGAGACCACCCGCCCCTACCCGGGAATCGACGACGTTCTCGCGGCCCTTCGTGGCCACGCGCGGTTGGCTGTGCTGACCAACAAACCGCTCACCCCCACGTTACGGTTGATTGACCACTTCGGATGGAATGGGATCTTCGGGCGGGTCATCGGTGGTGATGGGCCGTTCCCCAGGAAACCCGACCCGTCGGGACTGCTCGATCTCATGGCGTGGGCCGGCGCGCGGCCTGAGGATACGTTGATGGTGGGGGATTCGATGGTGGATGTCGATGTTGCGCGCAACGCGGGGGTCGCCGTCTGCGTCGCGGTGTATGGGTTTGGTGCTGCGCGCGGGGACCTCACGTTGCGAGGGGACGAGTTCGTTGTGCAGACCCCCACAGAGGTTGCATTGTTCGCATGAGCAAATTCTTCAGTTCTTTCGTCATCATCCTTTCGGTCTCGCTGTCGCCGTTGTCGGCGCAGGCGCCGCAAAAGTCGGCTGCGGCCGAGTGTTTCCCATTCGAGCGGTTGCCTGAGTCATTGCGACCGCGCGCGGAGGAGATGTTGTTGCGTGCGCTCGATGGTGAGGCGCTGTACACCATTGCCGGCGGCTTGAAGCCCATGAGCAGCGGCTTCGTCTCATCGTCGATCAAGGTGGATGCGCCGGATCTCGCTGAGGCCGAAGCCACGCGCCAGATCTTGGCCACATGGACGTGCGGTGGAGAGATCGCGGCCGGCCTGCACCACTTCGCAGCGGTCTATCAGGGGTCGCGTTCGCTTGAGGCAGTCGTGTTTCATCGCCCCGCGCTGAAGAACATGCTGACCCGGCACGCGGCGTTTTTCACCCCCTACGGGCTGTCGCCATCATCGGATCCCATGGAAGTGGTGATGACGGTCGAATATGCCGCGACGACACCACGGCTGCGCGGGTACGGGTATCTCTTCGGCTACCCGGACTATGCCGTGGACTTCTTTGCGCAGGCGTCCGAGACGCAGCGCCTCGAGGAGGAGAAGACGGGGAAGGGGACGCTCGTGCCCCGAGACTTTGTGTCGCTCCAGACCGTGCGCGGTGAACGCCGGTTTGTGTATGCGGTGCCCAGGGGGCACGAAGCCAACGACGCCGACCGCGCGTTGAAGACCGCGGCCGACGCGATCTACGAGGACTATTCGGCCCGCCGGACGCGCCACATCACCGGGGAGTCGGCATCGGGCGTGCTCGCCCTCGTGCGCGAGTGGTTCGACGACGGCTCGGGGGATGTGCGGCCGTCGCACGCGCGGCGAATCTCGATCCGATAGCGGGTTCTTGTCTCCATAAGCACCGGCAATACCAGCATCAGGGGAAACGTTGCGGCTGGTAGCATCACGTCGGATGGCCGGAACCCTGTTTGAGAAGGTGTGGAACGCCCACGCCGTTCGGCTTTTGCCGAACGGGCAGACGCAGCTCTACGTCGGGTTGCATCTGGTGCACGAGGTCACCAGCCCGCAGGCCTTCGACATGCTCGGCGCAAGGGGATGGCCGGTGCGGGCACCGCACCGTACGTTTGCCACGATGGACCACATCGTGCCCACGGCGGCGCAGGCGCGTCCGTTCCAGGATGTGATGGCCGAGGCGATGGCAGGCGCGCTTGAGCGCAACTGTCGCACGCATGGCATTCCGATGTTCGACCTCTCCGGCGGCGCGCAGGGCATCGTGCACGTGATCGGTCCGGAACTCGGATTGACCCAGCCAGGCATGACGATCGCCTGCGGCGACAGCCACACATCAACACATGGTGCGTTTGGCGCGCTGGCGTTTGGCATCGGCACGTCGCAGGTGCGTGACGTGCTGGCGTCGCAATGTGTCGCCATGTCGCCACTGCAGGTCCGCCAGATTCGGATCGACGGCGCGTTGCCGCCGGGCGTGTTCGCCAAGGACGTCATCCTGGCCGTCATTCGGCGTCTTGGCATCAACGGCGGCCATGGCTTCGCCTACGAATACGCCGGCTCGACGATCGCGGGCATGTCGATGGACGAGCGGATGACAATCTGCAACATGTCCATCGAAGGCGGCGCGCTGATGGGTTACTGCAACCCTGACGACACGACAGTCGCGTACCTGCGTGGTCGCAGGTTCGTGCCCGGCGGCGATGACTTCGACGTCGCGGCGGCCGGCTGGCGAGCCTTGGCGTCGGATGCGGACGCGACGTACGCCGACGTCGTCGAGTTCGATGCCGCGACGATGGCGCCCACCGTCACGTGGGGTACTCATCCCGGTCAATCGATCGCGGTCGACGAACGGCTGCCTCGGCCGGCTGATATGCCGGACGCTGAGCGGGCGGGTGTCGAGGACGCGCTCACGTTCATGCACCTCACCGCCGGTCGACCGATTGCGGGGCAGAAGGTGGATGTGGCGTTCATCGGGTCCTGCACGAATGGGCGTCTGTCCGACTTGCGCGAAGCGGCCCGCGTGGCCCGAGGTCAGAAGGTCGCGGCACATGTTCGTGCCCTCGTCGTGCCGGGGTCGCAGCAGGTGCGCTGGGCCGCGGAGGCCGAGGGGCTGGATCAGATTTTTGAAGACGCCGGATTCGAGTGGCGCCGGGCCGGTTGCTCCATGTGCCTCGCGATGAACCCGGATCGCCTCTCCGGCGACGAGCTGTGTGCATCGTCATCGAACAGGAACTTCAAGGGCCGGCAGGGCAGCCCCACCGGCCGCACGTTGCTGATGAGCCCGGCCATGGTCGCCGCAGCGGCGCTTGCGGGTGAAGTGGTCGACATCCGGCGTGTTCTCCATCCCGGAGTGTCGTCATGAACGTCAGTACCTCTGCGATCACGCGCATCGAAGGTCGCGCCGTAGTGCTTCGCGGCTCCGACATCGATACCGATCGCATCATGCCCGCCAGATTCCTGCGAGCGATCACGTTCTCTGGCATCGAAGCGCACCTGTTCGCTGATGATCGTGCAGCCGCGCAGGCCGCCGGCGCCTTGCATCCACTGGATGGGCCCGGCGCTGCGGGTGCGACGATCCTGCTGACGCAGGCGAATTTCGGATGCGGGTCTTCGCGTGAGCACGCACCCCAGGCCCTGCTGCGTTGGGGCTTCCGGGCTGTGGTCGCTGAGTCGTTCAGTCCCATCTTCGCCGGCAACGCGCTGACGATTGGACTGGTGTGTGTGACCGCGTCGCCGCACACCATCGCCGAAGCGATGCGAATCGCCGAAGCCTCGCCGGACAACGCATTCTGCGTCGATCTTGAGCACCTCCACCTCGGGTGTGGCTCCACCCGGAGCCCAGTCTCGCTGCCAGAATCACAGCGACACGCCTGGCTCACCGGCCAGTGGGACGCCACCAGCCTGCTGCTGGCGGATTATGACGATGTCGAACGGGTGGAGGCCCGGCTGCCGTATTTGCGGACGACATCCAGGAATGCCTGAGCGGCGTGTGACTGCTGGCCCTCGCGCCGATAGACCAGGCGCAGGGGACGCGGTGATCGCAGCTCCGGCACCTTCACTGCGACGAGTTGACCGCGACTGATTTCGCCGAGTGCGCAACGGCGGGGCAACAACGCAACGCCCAAGCCCACCTCAACCGCGCGCTTGATACCGTCGAGACTCGGGAGCGAGATCCGGATGTTCAGCGGCGCGTGGCGCTGTTCGTAGAGCCGCAGGACCTTGTCGCGCTGCGGGGACGGATCGCTGTGGGCGATGACCGACTGGCGGCCCATTTCCTCCATGGTGACCTGCTTCTTCTTCGCCAGCGGGTGACGAGGCGGCACCAGGAGCACCAATTCGTCCGTGCCCAACGACACCGACATGAGCTCCTTGTCCGGAGGACTGAACGACAGCACACCGCAGTCAATCGTGCGCAGCAGCACTTCCTGTCCGATCTGTCGCGCATGAATCCGGCGCACGTCCACAAGCACGTGGGGATGCTCGGCATGAAACGCGGCCAGCAGCGGCAGCAGTGTGTGGACACCGGCCTCGTTGGCACCGACGACCACGCGGCCCTTCTTGACGTCCCGCAGTTCCGCCACCGCGGCCGCGGCTTCGTCCACCAGCCGGAGCGTGCGCTGCGCGTACTCCAGCAGCAGGATGCCGGCCTCACTCAAGGTGCCGTCACGCAGGGAACGATCGATCAACTGCTCGCCACACGCCTCCTCGAGTCGGCGAATCGACTGGCTCACCGCCGGTTGGGTGCGATGCAGCGTCCGCGCGGCGCGCGAAAAACTCCGCTCGGTGGCGACGGCGGCAAATGTCCTGAGGTCATCAAGGGTCATGAATAAGCCATACGCATACTAAACTAAAAAACATCACTTTGACTTACCAGCGACGCGTCGCCAGACTGGATCGGCATGCAGAGCGCACGATTGGTGGTGTTTGACACCACCCTGCGGGACGGCGAACAGGCCCCCGGCTTCTCCCTGGACGTGGATCAGAAGGTCGCGCTGGCCCTCCAGTTGGAAGCCCTCGGCGTGGATGTCATCGAGGCGGGGTTCCCGATCGCATCGGAGGCCGATGCCGAAGCCGTGCGCCGCGTGGCGTTGGCCCTGCATTCGACCACCGTCGCCGCCCTCGCACGCTGCGCGGCCGGCGACATCGACCGCGCCGCATGGTCGATCGCTCCGGCGCGTCGTGGCCGCATCCACACGTTCATCGCCACCTCCGACCTGCACCTCGAACGCAAACTGCATCTCTCCAGGGAAGACGCGCTGGCCGCCGCCGTGGCGGCCGTGACCCGCGCGCGGTCGTACACCGATGACGTGGAGTTCTCGGCCGAGGACGCCACCCGCAGCGACCGCGACTTCCTCTGCACCGTCGTGGAGGCGGTCATCCGCGCGGGGGCCACCACCGTGAACCTGCCCGACACCGTCGGCTACAGCACACCCGACGACCTCGGCGGTTTCTTCCTGGATGTCATGACGCGTGTGCCCAATGCCGACCGCGCGATCTTCAGCACACATTGCCACGACGATCTGGGCCTCGCCGTGGCCAACTCGCTCGCAGCGATCGGCGCCGGGGCACGTCAGGTGGAATGCACGATCAACGGCATCGGTGAACGCGCGGGGAATGCGTCGCTCGAAGAAGTCGTGATGGCGACCAGGGTGCGTCCTGACCGATGGCCCGCTGAGACCGGGATTCGCACACAGGCGTTGTACGCCACGAGCCGGATGCTCAGTGACATGACCGGCGAACGTGTCCAGGCCAACAAAGCCATCGTTGGCCGCAACGCCTTCGCGCATGAAGCCGGGATCCATCAGGACGGCATGCTGAAAGACCGCCGGTGTTACGAGATCATGCGTCCTGAGGACGTCGGCGTGCCGCGCTCTACGCTGGTGCTCGGTCGTCATTCGGGTCGTCATGCCGTGGCGCGCCGCTGCGCCCAACTGGGTCTTGCGCTCAATCGCCAGGATCTCGATCGCGTGTATCGCGTGATGGTCCAACGTGCGGAACGCCAGCGGCAGATTCATGACGATGACCTGCTCGATATTGCGGCGGTGGAGTTGGGGGTCGCACCAACGACGCGCCGCGAGACCATGCCGCATGAAGCCGGGTACGGATTCGGCGTGTGACGGCGCGCATTCTTGTTCTGCCCGGTGACGGCATCGGCCCGGAGGTGACCAGGGCCGCACTCGCGGTGCTCGAGTGCGTGATCAGCAGCAGCGGCCACGCGATCACAGTTGTGGACGGCCTGATCGGAGGTGCCGCGCTCAGGGCCGGCGCCTCGCCGTTGCCGAGGGAGACGCTCGCGCTCGCGCGGAATGCCGACGCGATCTTCCTCGGCGCAGTCGGCGATCCGGCGTATGACCATCTGCCGCCTGGCCGGCGTCCGGAATCGGCGTTGTTGCAGCTGCGGCAGGCACTCGGGCTCTACGCGAACCTCCGACCGGCCCGCGTGTGGCCCGGTCTCGAGGAGAGCGGTCCGCTCAAGCCCCAGGTCCTCGCGGACACGGACATCCTTGTTGTGCGCGAACTGACCGGCGGGCTGTATTACGGCGAGCCACGCGGCCTGGCGTCTGACGGCCGATCAGCCGTGAATACCCTGCGGTACACCACAGACGAAATCGCGCGCGTCGCTCATCGGGCCTTCACCCTCTCGCGCTCCCGTCGTCGTCACGTGACGTCGGTTGACAAGGCCAACGTGCTCGAAGTGTCGCGGCTCTGGCGCGACACGGTGACGGCCGTGGCCGCCGACTATCAGGATGTAACCCTGACCCACGAGTACGTGGATGCCGCTGCGATGAAGCTGGCATTGTCGCCGTCGGCGTGTGATGTGCTGGTGACCGAGAACCTGTTCGGAGACATCCTTTCCGACGAGGTTGGCGCGTTGTGCGGCTCGCTCGGACTGTTGCCGTCCGCCAGCCTTGGAGACGGCCCGGGGTTGTTCGAGCCCGTTCACGGATCGGCGCCGTCCCTGGCCGGCCGGAACTGCGCGAACCCGATCGGCGCCATAGGGTCCCTCGCGATGCTCCTGGAGCACGGTCTTGGCCTTCCCGGTGAGGCGCGGCGCGTGGTCTCGGCCGTTGAGGCCGTGCTGGCCTCCGGCCTCCGCACGGCCGATATTGCCGACGGCCGGACCGAGGCCGTTTCGACCACCACCTTCACCGACGCGGTCACTGCCGCCTACCGCCGGTCGTAGCCAGTTACCCGTCAGGCCGGGATGGTAAAATCGCGCCAATCATGGTGCGACTGAGACTTCTGGCAGTGACGTCCGTCCTCGCCCTCGGCCTGCTGGTCGCCCCCCTGGCGCAGGCCCCGCAGCAGGGTGCCAAGCCCGCGGTGAGCAAGTCCGGCTACATGTTCCTGGACTTCTGGTTTCTCGCCGGTTACGACTACAACCCGGCCGACCCGTTCGACCCGTCGCCGAAACAGGTGAAGGGCACCATTCCTGCGAACATCCTCGCGCTCCAGGGCAAGAAGGTCGAGATCTACGGCAACATCCTGCCCCTCGACTACGACAGCTCCGGCACCTCGTCATTCATCCTCAACGCGAGTGTGGACGCGTGCGGCTTCGGCGGCGTGCCCCGCATCAACGAGTGGATTTACGTGACGATGAAGCCGGGGCAGAAGGCGCGGACGTACGGCGCCGGCTACGAAATTCTGGTGCGCGGTACATTCAGCGTTGCGGAAGAAGTCGAAAAGGGCCGCATCGTCGGTCTCTATTCGATCGTCGCCGACAGCGTGCAGTAACCGGGCATGTTGCTCGACGTCACCGACCTGAAAAAGAGCTTTTCGGCGCCCGATGGTGAGCGCACGCTCATCGTGGACGTGCCGCGTTTTTCGCTCGAAGCCGGCGAGCAGGTCGCGGTGCGCGGCGCCAGCGGGTCGGGCAAGACGACGTTTCTGAACCTCATCGCCGGAATCCTCCAGGCAGACAGCGGCACGATCGTGCTCGACGGCAACACGATCACGACGATGTCCGAGAGTGGCCGCGATCGGGTGCGCTCAAAGACGGTCGGGTACGTGTTCCAGAATTTCAACCTGCTTCAGGGCTACACCTCGCTCGAGAATGTCATGCTCGGCATGTTGTTTGGTCCTGGTGTGGATGCCAAACATGCGCGTGCGTTGTTGGAGCGGGTTGGCCTCTCGCATCGCATGGGCTATAGGCCCGGGCAGCTCTCGATTGGCCAGCAGCAGCGCGTGGCCGTTGCGCGAGCGCTGGCGAACCGCCCGAAGCTGGTGTTGGCCGACGAACCGACCGGCAACCTCGATCAGCGGCACGCCGGTGAGGCACTTGCGCTCATTCGGGAGGTCTGCAAGGAGAACAGTGCGGCGCTGCTGCTGGTCAGCCACGATCCGGCGATTCTTTCGGCGTTTGATCGCAGTGAAGACCTGGGCGACCTGAACCGCGCCGCTGCGGCGCACGCCGCGCCCTCGGCTGTTGGAGGGACGCGATGAATTTGATGTCCCTGGTGCGGCGAAGCCTGCGGCAGCACGCGTTGTCATCGTTTGTCACCATCGTCTCCGTCGGACTCGCTGCGGGACTCACGATGTCGGTGTTTGCCATCAACGCGCAGACATACGACGCGTTCACCGGCGGCAAGGTCGGCTTTGATGCAGTGCTTGGTGCACGCGGCAGTCAACTGCAGCTTGTGCTGAACACGGTGTTCCACCTGGAGACGTCGCCCGGAAACATTCCCTGGACGCTCTACGAGGAAGTGGCGGACGACTCGCGCGTCACACTCGCGATTCCGTACGCGGTTGGCGACAACTACCAGGGCTACCGCATTGTCGGCACGACGACCCAGATGTTCACTGATTTCACCTATCGTGAAGGTGAAGGATTTGTGTTGAAGCCGCGCGGACGGATTTTCGACGAGACGAAGAAGGAAGCGATCGTTGGCTACTACGTGGCCGAGAAGCTTGGCCTGAGCGTCGGGTCCACCTTCTCGCCGTACCACGGCCTCCAATTTGACGAGAAGCAGCGGCACCGTGATGAGTACACGGTTGTCGCCGTGATGGAACCGACCAACGGCCCGTCGGACCGAGTGTTGTGGATTCCCATCGAGGGTATCTACCGGATGTCCGGCCACATCCTGCGCGGGACGGGTGCCGTGTACCGTCCCACAGACGATGCCCCGGTGCCTGAGGAACATCGCGAAGTCAGCGCGGTGATGTTGAAGTTGCGTAATCCGCAGGCTGGGTTTCTGCTGAGCAACACCATCAACAACCAGGGCAAGGTCGCCACGCTGGCGTGGCCGATCGGCCGCGTGATGGCGGAGTTGTTTGAGCGCATCGGCTGGGTCAGCCGGATTCTGACGATGGTGGCGTATCTGATTGTGGTGGTGGCCGCCGGGTCGATCCTGGCGAGCATCTACAACACGATGAACGAACGCCGGCGCGAGTTCGCCATCCTGCGCGCACTCGGCGCGCGGCGCGGCACCGTGTTCTCGGCGATTGTCATGGAGTCAACGACGATCACGGCATTGGGCGTGTTGCTGGGCTACCTCGTGTACGGCGGCATCCTGTCGGCGGCGATGGTGATCGTCCGTGCGCAGACCGGTGTGGTGCTCGATGCATTCAAGTGTGATCCGTCGTTGTGGATGACGCCGGTGGGCATGATCATCCTCGGCGCGCTCGCCGGACTTGTACCCGCGTTCAAGGCGTACCGCACCGACGTTGCGTCGAACCTGACTCCGTTGTCGTAGTGCGCGCTGGGTCGGAGCGTGCTGTTACGGCCCGCTGCAGTTCAGCGGGCCCTACGTACCGTCTTCGTAGGGTGCGCTGGGTTGTAGCGCGCCGGTCTTCATGTAGGGCGCGCTGAACTTGAGCGCGCCAGCGAGGTGCCGAAGTGCCGAAGTTCAAGAACACCGTCGTCGCCCTGGTGATTGCCGCGTTGCCCGCTCTGTCGGCGTGCGGCAGCGAACCCACACCACCCACACCACCCACACCACCCACGCCACCCACCGTGACCGACGCGCACGGCCACGTGGCGCCGCATGGTGGTGTATTGGTCGAACTGGGAGACCACTTCGGATTCCTGGAGATTGTGCTTGATGCCGAAGCAGGCACACTGACGGCGTACGTGCTTGATGGCGGCGCGGAGCAGGCGGTTCGGATTGCTCAGCCGACGATGAGTCTGGTGTTCGAGACACCGGCCGCGGTTGCCGGTCAGACATTGGCGCTGGCGGGCAAGGCGAATGTGCTGACGGGCGAAACCGTCGGCGACACGTCTCAGTTCGAATTGACGCACGAGGCCTTCAAGGGGCAGACAGCACTCACGGCTCGTGTGGTTGAACTGACCGTCAAGGGCCGGACGTTTCACGGCATCGCGGTCAAGCTGTAATTCACGTCGGGCACGCCGGCCACGTCGAGCAGGCGGTTCAGACGCTGTTCAAATGACTCCGTCTGACCCGGGGTGTCGGTCAGTGTCACGTGACCGATCTTCCGGCCCGGTCGCTCCGACTTGCCGTAGACGTGAGGCGTTGCCGAGGCAATCCCCGTGATCGCCGCCATGTCCGGAAGGTGGCCGGTGACACGGTTCTGGCCGATGCCCTCGGAGCCGGACGCCTATGCGCGCGCCTTGTACGCGGTGTTGCACGAGGCCGACGCCAGTCAGTGTGAGGTTCTGCTCGTGACGCTGCCGCCGAACGAACCGGCCTGGTCGGCCATCCACGATCGCCTGCGTCGAGCCACCAGGCCCCTCTAGCGCTGCTGGCCCGGATCCGCCAGAATCACCACCGGCACACGGGTCGTGACGCTGCCGATGGTCAGGCGCGCTTCATACGTGCCGGGCGCGACGAGTGCGGACGCGCCGCCTCGGCCACGGCCGCCTGCAGGCGCCGCTCCTGGAGCCGCTGGAGAGGCGTCGCCACGCATGTCCCAGATCACCCGCTGAAGCCCTCGCGAGGTTGGCGCCGCGAGGCGCCGCACGACACGGCCGGTCGAATCCGCAATCTCGATCGAGGGCACCTCGGTACCTGACGGATTGAGGTACACGTCGAGATACACGCCGTCGGGCGGATTCGGTGCGGTGAAGTAGGCCGACCCGAACGCATTGCGGCCGCGGTCGAATCTCGTCAACTGAAACGCAGGCCGTGGCGTGAAGAGTGCGCCGGGTCCGGCCAGCGTCTCCGGCGTCAGACCTCGAAGCCCGGCGATTGAATCGAGCAGCCACATCCCACGACCATGTGTGCCGATCACGAGGTCGCCCTCGCGCGGATGGATGACCATGTCGTGCACCGCGTTCGTCGGCAGATTCAGCCGCAGGGAAAACCAACGCGTGCCTCCGTCGAGTGTGGCGGAAATGCCGAACATTGTGCCTGCGAAGAGCAGTCGAGGATTGACGGGATCCTCCACCAGCGACAGCACGGGCTGCCCGGCCGGGAGATTCGCCTCAATCCGGGTCCACGTGCGGCCATGGTCGGTGCTCTTTGCCACCATCGGCCTGAAGTCGTCGTCTTCGTGCGCCGATGCGGCCGCGTACAGCGTGCGGTCGTCGTGTGCCGAGTGGAAGACGCGACGGATTTGCGCACGCTCAGGGACGCCCGGGATCGGTGCTGCCTGTCGCCACGTCGCGCCGCCATCCTCGGTGATCTGGATCAGTCCATCGTCTGTCCCCACCGCAAGCCAGCCGCGGCGTCTCGGCGATTCGTCAATCCACAACAGGGTGCCGTAGGGGGAGATCAGATACTGCGGATCGATCGCGATCTGGCGTGTGAGATCCGGACTCACCACGTCCCATGTGGCACCCCGATCTCTGGTGCGGAACAGGAACTGACCGCCGTAATAAAACGTGTTCGGATCGTGCGGCGAGAGACGCATCGGCGAGTTCCAGTTCCAGCGATACGTCTGGCCCTGCGGCGGTTGTGGGGTGATACGCCGGCGCTGACCCGTGAATGGGTTGAACTGCACGAGCGCTCCGTACTGCGCTTCGGTGTAGACCACCGACGGGTCGGTGGGATCAATCTGCAACGCGAATCCATCGCCACCAGTCGTCACGTACCAGTCGTCGTTGACGATGCCGTCGGTGTTGCGGGTGGCGGAGGGACCGCAGAGCGAGTTGTTGTCCTGTGTGCCGCCGCAGACGTAGTAGAAGGGTTCGCGCATGTCGACGGCGACGGCGTAGAACTGCGTGGCGGCCATCTGATCGTGGAAGAGCCAGGTCTCGCCCCGGTCGCGGGTCTGATAGATGCCGCCGTCGTTGCCGAGCCACTGATGATCGGAATCAGCCGGATTGATCCACAACGCGTGATGATCCACGTGCACGCTGCGCCCGGGGATATTTGTCGTGAACGTCGCGCCACCGTCGCTGGAGATCGCCATCTGCGTCTGCAGCACATACACGCGCTCAGGATCGTTCGGGTCGCACCGCACCTGGCCGTAGTACATGGATGACGCGGACATGGTGTTGCGGCGGGTCCAGGTGGCGCCGGCATCAATTGATCGATACACGCCGCCGTCGGCGCCCTCGACCACGGCGTAGAGCGTGGACGGCCGCGAGCGGCACACGTCCACACCCGGGCGCCCTGTGGGCGTCGCCGGCATGCCGGTGGTCAACTTGTTCCACGTCTCACCCCCGTCCGTGGACTTGAAGAGTCCGCTCTGAGCGCCCACGTTGACGTAGCTCCAGTCGCGCCGCTGCCGGTGCCACGCCGCCGCGTAGAGCGTGTTGGGTTGTGTGGGATCCATCACCAGATCCACGATGCCGGCGTTCTCGCCGGCGGAGAGGGTCTTGCGCCATGTCGCGCCGCCGTCGGTCGTCTTGTAGAGGCCCCGGACTCCGTTCTTCTGCGAATTGTCCTGCCACATCGAGCCGAGGACGGTCGCGAACACGACATCCGGGTTGGTCGGGTGCACAACCACGCGTCCCATGTGCTGCGCGTCGGCAAGTCCCATCTGCCGCCACGTCCGGCCGGCGTCGGTACTCTTGTAGATGCCGGATCCCCAGGAGGAGCTCCTGAGGTTCCGCATGTTCGGTTCGCCGGTCGCGACCCAGACGATGTCGGGGCTGGACTGCGAGACGGTAATGCCGCCGAGCGCGATCGACTGCTCGTGCTGGAACAGCGGTTCCCACGTTGTGCCGGCGTTCACGGTCTTCCACACGCCGCTGGACGCAGTCGCCGCATACACGATGCGTGGTGTGCGCTCGACGACCGCAAAGTCCACGATGCGTGTCCCCGTACCGCCAGGCCCGACGTTCCGCCAGCTCAACCCGATGGGAACGTCGTTTGGAACTCCAGCCTGTTGCGCCGCAGGAACCGTTCCCGCCAGCGCGACAAGCAACCCAACCACTGCACTCAACACAGTCTTCATTTGATGATCCACAGTTCCGTTTGTGGCCCCGCCGTGTAACGCGCCGGTCCCGTGGCGGGAACGATCATGTCTTCCTCGCGCTGCATGGCGACGAGCTGGTTGTTCCACTCGGGCACGGCTGTGCGCGTGCGGAACTCGAGCGAGAACCAGACGCCCGGATGCAGAGGTGTGCGCGGATGGGCGCCGTAACGTTCCGGCCAGTCAAAGACCGTCCACGTGCCCGCGTCGTGCACCCAGTAGCCCTGCACGTGCGAGTACACGAGGAGGTCGATGCCTTCCGCTTTCGCCGCAGCCTCCGAGCGTGTCTTGATGTCTATACCCGTTCGTCCGGGAACCAGCTCCGCCGCGTGAATCTCTGCGGCACGCTGCGAATCCGCAAACGCCTTGATCAGGCCGGTCGGCGCCTCTGTTTCGCCTGGGCGGAGCACGTAGGCCATCTTCTGCTGGTCGGTCACGATGCCGGCCAGTCGCACGCCGAAGTCCACGTGCAGCACATCGCCGCGTTCGATGATCGGGTCGTCAGAGTCGTCAAGCGAGATGACTTTGCCCTCGGCGAATCGTTGCAGGTCGAGGCTCGCGTTGAAGTTGAACTCGAAGTTCTGACGCTTCCGCTCGGCCGTGATCCAGTAATGCACATCCATCAGCGTCGTCGTACCAGGCGTGATGACCTCGTTGGAGAAGGCCCGCTGCAGGATCTCGTACGTGGCCTTCGCCGCCCGTTCCTGCACGACATCTTCCTCCGGCGTGTGAATCGAGACGTAGTCGACCAGGAGGGGCTCCGAGGAGACGGTGCGGGCCGCGTACGTGGGGCCAATGGCATCGATGAGGTACGACTTCAGTTCGGCGGTGAGGCCATCGGCCATGCTGATCGTGCGCGACTGGTTGATGGCGATGCGTCCCGGCTTCCGCTCCTCGACGTACTTCTGCAGCAGCGGCTTCAATCCGGGTTCGCCATAACTCTGCACGGTGTCGTAGAACCGTCGCAGATGCCCTGACAAGTGGGTGCCGTACACCGTCGTCTCCAGCGCCGTGCCCGGGTCTCCACCACGGTCGTAGAAGAGATACGCGTTGCGGTGGCCGTACCAGCCGGTGATCCCGCTTCCGCCAAACAACTCGAGCGCCGGGTCCACCGCGTTTTCGCGGCTCATGATGATCCACAGGTTCACGCCATGGGCGCGCATTGTGGGGATCAGCTGCTGGCGCATCTTGTCGGCCTTCAGCACCCATTCGAGCTCGGTGTGTTCGCGCACACTGGCGGGTGTGATTGCTTCGACGGGCGGCGCGTGGGTGGACGGAGCAGGCGTGGGCGTGCCGCAGGCGACGGCCACGGCCACAAGAGCGACAGGAAGGTATCGGCGCATGGGGCGTAGCATACGACAGCCGATCGCTGGCCGCGCCTACTTGACCAGCACGGTGTCTGGAAACTGTGCGTACCACCCGAACCAGAACGCCCGAAACGCGGCTACACGTGGCAGGGCCGTGACGCCGTCCGGTACCTCGGTCACAAGCGCCTCCTCCGTGACCCGCCATCGTCGCCCCGTCTGATCGCGTACGGTGGCGTCATCCACCCATGCCGCGATACGCACGGTGCCGTTCTCATACACGCGATTGGCGCCGCGCGGCGACGTGAGGACGACGAAGTGCCGGCCCTCCACCGTTTGATGATGAATGCGGGTGCGCGCAAGAAACGCGGCGTCGAAGGCGACCGCCTGCCGGCCGCCACCGATCGCGGGCACAAGCACACCCAGCACCTCAGCCTTGTTCCTGAGGCGCGTATCCACCTTAGGTACCCGGAACATCAGCCGATCGGTGTCGAAGTACTCCCGGTAGGCCGCGCCTTCCGCGTAGTCACGGTCGTGCCCCGTGTCGATCGACAGGACGGTCGTGTCCGGGTGCCGGGCCCGCCACTCGCCCCACGTCGTGGTGACGACAGGCACGGGCTCAAGAGTCAGCGGGGCACCGGCCAATGCGCCGATGGCCGGCCGGCCGTCGAGCGTCGACCAGAGGCTCATGGATTCGCGATCGAACATCAGTTTGTTCGAGCGGTACAACAGGCCGCTCGTCCCAAACGTGCGTGCCACACCCCCGACGACGCTCTTGTACGGGATGACCGTGCCGCACAGCGTGCAGTAGACAATCGCCAGGGGCGTACCGCCGCAGTAGGCCATCGGGTGACGCTGCTCACTCGCGTGACGCCGGGGCCGAAGATGCACGTCTATGCGCCCGGGCAAAGAGGCTACATCCCGATCGCCCTGTCGCTCGACGCGGACTCGGCGTTTCAGTCCCACGCCCTTCGCTTCTCCGCGTCCACGACGTATCACTACAAGCCGCTCAACGAAACGGTGCAGGTCTATTCGGCGCCGTTCCTGCTGGCGCAGGACATTACGATCGCGCTCACACCCGACGTCCGGGCCCGCGCGTCGCGCGGCGAAGTGCTGACGGTGAAAGGGACGATCGAATACCAGGCCTGCGATGACACCGTCTGCTATCGGCCCGAGACAATCCCCGTGGAGTGGAAGCTGACGCTGAGTCCGATCGTGCGGTAGGTGACAGGCGGCGCGTCGCTCACCTCGACCGGGATATAATCCGGCGGTTATCATGCGAGTGTTCCTGGCTCTGATGGGTTTCGTGCTGGCCTCCGGGCCGGCTGCCGCGCAGGATATGTCACGCCCTGATCTTCCGCCGCCACCGGCTGCGCCGGAGGTGGTCAGTCGTAACGCGTCCGGGGACGCCGCGATTCGCGCGACGCGGCTGACCAGTCCGATCGTGCTGGATGGCAGGCTCGACGAGGAGGTCTACAGCACGACCCGGCACATCTCGGACTTCATTCAGCAGGAACCGCTCGAAGGCCGTCCGGCCAGCGAACGCACCGACGTCTGGGTCTTTTTTGACGATCAACACGTCTACATCACGGCCCGCAACTGGGAGACGGAGCCCGGGCGTCGCGTGATGACCGACATGCAGCGCGACGCGCGCAATCTCTACAACAACGACCACTTCGCGGTGTTGTTCGATACCTTTCTTGACCGGCGCAACGGCTACTACTTTTACACCAATGCGCAGGGTGGCCTCAGTGACGGGCAACTCGGTAACGAGTCCCCCAACAACAACTGGAATGGCATCTGGGAGGCGCGCACGGCCGACTTCGAGGGGGGCTGGATTGCGGAGTTCCGCTTCCCATTCCGCTCGATGCGGTTCGATGAAGACGGCACGATGTGGGGCATCAATTTCAGACGGGCTGTACGCTGGAAGAACGAGTTCTCGTTCCTCACCCCGATTCCGCAGTCGCTGGGTCGCCGCGGCCTCACCAGCGTATCGCGGGCCGGCACCCTCGTCGGGCTGACGCCGCCACGGGGCCTCCGCAATCTGGACATCAAGCCCTACGCGACGGCGTCGCGCCTGACGAACCGGCTCGCTGACCCGCCGATTGCCGGCAGAGGGGTCGGGGACATCGGCGGCGACATCAAGTGGGGGCTGTCGCCGAACGTGGTCGTCGACCTGACGGTGAATACCGACTTCGCACAAGTCGAAGATGACGAGGCGCAGGTGAACCTGACGCGCTTCAGTGTGTTTTTTCCCGAGAAGCGCGAGTTCTTTCTCGAGGGGCAGGACTACTTCAGTTTCGGCAACTCCGGTGGCGGGGGCGGGGGCTTCGGCGGGGGCGGGGGCTGGGGCTTCGGCGGAAACGCGCCGGTGCTGTTCTACAGTCGTCGAATCGGGATTGCCGAGGGGCAACAGGTCCCGATTGTGGTCGGCAGCCGGTTCCAGGGACGCAGCGCGGGATTTCAGGTCGGCGCCCTGCACGTCCGCACCGGGACGTCCGATGTCGTCGAGACGCATCCAACGGATTACTCGGTCCTGCGCGTCAGCCGCGACCTGCTGAGCCGGAGTCGCCTCGGGGTGATCGCCACCAGGCGCGGCGTGCCCGCACTGGGCGAAGAGGGGACCAGTTATGCCTACGGGGCGGACCTCGCCCTGAACCTCACGACCGAGTTCAGCGCCAGCGGATACTGGGCCCGAACCGAGAACCGCAGTGTCACGACGCGTGACGCGTCCAGCTACCAGGCTCGCGCTGGGTACAGCTCGGATCGCTACGCGCTGGAAGGCGACTACCTGTACGTGGGCAACGACTTCGACCCGGCCGTCGGGTTTCTCCGTCGACGCGCCTACAAACGGACCAACGCCGAAGGCCGGTTCAGTCCGCGTCCGGCCAATATCCCTGGCGTCCGCAAGGTGTTTTTTGAGAGCGAGTTCGACCAATACGCCACCACCGCGGGCAGCCTCGAGTCGCGAACGATCACCGGGACCTTCCGTCTTGAGTTCAACAGCACCGAACGGCTGTCGGTCGAGGTCAGCGAGGCCACTGAGCATCTGACCGAGACGACGAACCTTGGTGCCGACGTCCCGGCAGGCCGGTACCGCTTTCGGCAAACGCAGCTGAGTTACGAGCTCTCGCCCTCGCGGCGCCTTTCGGGGTTCCTTTCAGTGACACACGGCGGCTTTTTTGGGGGCTCGATCACCGAGGCATCATGGCGGGGACGAGTCGCGTTTTCTTCGCGACTCTATGCCGAGCCGTCCCTGTCGTTTAATCGTGTGCGTACGCCGTTTGGCGACGAGGACTCCCACGTGCTCGGGTCCCGCATGACGTTCACGCTGTCACCGCGCATGTTCATCTCGTCGCTCGTCCAGTACCGCACCTCGAGCCGGTCGATGACCACCAATGCCCGATTCCGGTGGGAGTACCAACCCGGTTCCGAGATCTTTGTGGTCTATTCGGATGGGCGATCCAGCGACGCCACGTCCCGGGTCCCGCGGACGCTCGACACGCGGGCGTTGGTTGTGAAGGTCACACGTTTGTTCCGCTGGTAAGCCGGAGGCTGTTTGAACACCGCTGGTCAGCGCCCACTTGACCGACCATATAGGTCCGATTTAGTCTTCTTGAGACTTATCTCACTTGTGACGTGGGGTCGCAAGCGTTGCCCGGGGGGCCTGTGTCTGTCTCAAGTTTCCGTTCCGTCGTTTCTGCTGCTGTCCTGGGCGCAGTGCTCCTCGGCGCCGCTCCCCGGAGTTTTGCCCAGTCATCCGGTGAGCTGACCGGCACCGTTCGTGATGCGGCCGCCAGGCCGGTGGCCGGTGCGGTCGTGACTGTGCGCGTGGCGGGGACGACGTCGGTGACCGCGCGGACCGATGCGGAAGGACGATTCTCGCTGGCCGGCGTGCCGGCCGGGCGCCAAGAGATCACTGTGACCGCTCTCGGGTTGTCGCCGGTTGTACTGGATGTGACCGTGCCGCCCACCGGTGTGGCGGCACCGCTTGGTGTGGTGATGGCCGAGATTGTGCGCGAACGGGTGAACGTTGTCGGCGATGTCGCCGCACTCACGCGGGCCCCCGGATCCACGCACCTGATCGATCGCTCGGAACTGCAGCGGTTGCAGACAACGACTGAAGATATCCATCGCATCCTGCGTCAGGTGCCCGGACTCAACATCCAGGAAGAAGACGGATACGGCCTGCGTCCGAACATCGGCATGCGTGGAACCGGTACCGACCGAAGCGCCAAAATCACGATGATGGAGGACGGCATTCTGATTGCGCCGGCCCCGTATTCAGCGCCGGCGGCGTATTACGCACCGACCCCAGGACGCATGGAAGCGATCGAGGTGCGCAAGGGGTCAAGCCAGATCAAATCCGGTCCAATCACCACCGGCGGTGTGCTCAATTACGTGTCGACATCGATTCCGACCGATTTCCGGTTGCGCGCGAACGTCACTGGCGGCGCGGACAACACCCGGAAAATTGTCGCCAGTCTCGGTGAGACGTACGCCAACGCCGGCTGGCTGGTCGAGACCTTCCAGTTCAGGACCGATGGCTTCAAGGATCTCGATGGTGGCGGGTCCACGGGCGTGGATGTCGCGGACTATCTCGCGAAGTTCAAGGTCAACACCACGCCCTCAGCCACGCTGTTTCAGGAACTCGAATTCAAGATCGGCCGGACCACGCAGACCGGGCAGGAGACGTATCTTGGTCTCACGGATGCGGACTTCGCTGCGTCGCCGTGGCGGCGCTATGCAGGGTCGCAGGTGGATGAATTCACATCGACGCACGAGCAGTACCAGATCCGCCACTTCCTCGCGCGTCCCACGTGGGACGTGACGACGGTGGCCTACCGGAACAACTTCTCACGCGCCTGGTACAAACTCGAAAATGTGATGGGAGCGAGCCTCTCCAATGTGCTGGCGACGCCGTCGGCGTTCCCCCAGCAACTGGGCGTGCTCAAGGGAGGCGCCAGCGCGCCGAATGCCCTCGTGGTACGCAACAACAACCGCGGCTACTTCGGCACGGGCGTGCAGTCCACTGTCGGGGCACGGTTCGAGACAGGCCGCGTCCGGCACTCCGTTGAGTTGGGACTGCGGTATCACGAGGACGAAGAAGATCGGTTCCAGCAGGATGATGCCTATCAGATGGTGGCGGGCCGGATGGTGCTGACGCGCGCCGGTGCCCCCGGCAGTCAGACCAATCAGGTCGTGGGCGCGAAGGCTGTCGCGGGATTTGTGACCAACGCTCTCGCGGCCGGTCGCTGGACGTTCACACCGGGTCTCCGTGTCGAGCTTATCGACTTGCGTCGCACCGACTACGCCCGCACCGACCCGGCTCGCACGACCGTGATCGGTGTTGTGGATACGTCCGTGAACGTGCTCATCCCCGGCGCCGGAGTGGCGTATCGCCTTCGTCCGTCGGTCACGTTGTTCAGCGGGGTCTACAAGGGCTTTGCTCCGCCGGGACCGGGCGCACCTGGCGAGACAAGAGCCGAGGAAAGTGTGAACTACGAAGCCGGCGTGCGGTTCCAGCGAAGCGCCCTGCAGGCGGAAGTGGTGACGTTCTTCAGCGACTATTCCAATCTGCTCGGCCGGGACATGCTGTCTACGGGCGGCACCGGTACCGGCGAAATCTACAACGGTGGTGCCGCGCGTGTACTTGGTGTTGAAGCCTCGGCGCGGTGGCGTCCGTTCCGTATGGCCTACACCTTTGCGGACGCGGAGTTCCGCAACACGTTCCAGAGTCAGTACGGACCCTGGGGCACCGTGGCGAACGGTGATGAACTGCCATATGCACCGAAGCACCAGTTGTATGCGGCCGTGGATGTCGAAGGCCGCCTCTGGCGCGCGCGTGTCGACGCGACCGCGATCAGCCGCATGCGCACCGTGGCCGGCGCCGGTCCGCTGGTGGACCTGCGGTCGACGGACGCGACATTCGCCGTCGGCGCCTCCGCCGAATACACACTCACGCCCAACGCGCGGCTGTTTGCCAGCGTGCAGAATCTGACGAACCAGGTCTACGTCGTTTCACGTCACCCTGCAGGCGTCCGTCCGGGTGCGCCTCGACTCCTGATGCTGGGACTGAACGTCGAACTGGGTCGCTGATCGCCGTCGATGATCGCCGGTTGGCGTCAGTGGATCGCGACGCGCTCGCCGCGCATCCGGTACACACTGTCGACGACGCCGTCGCGGACGTCCTCGCCGACACTGAGGACGCCAAACACGGTGACCGGTGTGGTGCCGACGTGGGGAATGGCGCGACCTGATACCATCGTGACGTACACCCACTCTTCGGGACCGCCGATGACGCCGAAGTGGCAGGAGTCGATGTTCGACGACAGCACGAACTCACGTGTGCCCTGCCGGTCGACGTCAACCGGCACCACGTAGCCGCGAATCGACACCTTGCGGTTGTTGAACGCTCGCGCGCCCTGTGGAATCAGGCTCTGCGGCGCCTTCGCGGACGGCCGTGATGCCGAACCGAGGTCGTGCCGCGGCGGCAGCGGCGCCTCCAGGTGCATCAATTGTGAGAACCGCACGAACGGATACTCGTCCTTCAGCGCATTGATCTGGCCGGCCGGCACCTGCACCTGGGGCGCGGCGACCAGCGCCAGTGTCAACGCCATTACGAGGCCCGTGGTGATTGCGAAGCGCCTCACGACGCCAGTGTACACTCTGGCCATGATCAGCTCCCGACGCCTTCTGCGCCTCACCGCGATGCCACTTGTTGTTGCCGTGCTCCTCGGCGGCACCGCCTGCACGGCCGAGCCGGAGGGGCCGCCGCCGATCGTGGGACCGTCGGCCGAGCAGCAGGCCTTCTGGGCGACCCTCCGGTCACATTGCGGCAAGGCGTTCCCCGGCAGTGTGGACGACACGACGGAGTATTACCGCGCCGGTCTCGAAGGCCGCGCCTTGGTCGCGCACTTCCGGGAGTGTTCAGACGACAGGATTCATATCGCCCTGCACGAAGACGACGACCGCTCGCGCAACTGGATCCTGACCTGGACCGACAACACCCTGCGCCTGAAACACGACCATCGCCACGAAGACGGCACCGAAGACAAGATCTCGCAGTACGGCGGCGACGCGCCGCTGCCGGGACTCCCGAATCGGCAGATCTTCAAAGCCGACGCGCACACCGCGTCTATCCTCCCGCTGCGCTCGGACAACTTCTGGTTCATGCACTTCGTGGACGACAAGACGTTCCACTACGGCGTGCACTGGCCAACGATGGGGCACTCGGTGCGGCTGGCGTTTGATCTGTCGCGCCCGATCGATCCCCCGCCGGCACCGTGGGGCTATCAGTAATTCACAACGAGACGCGTCTGCGTAGGGCGCGCCGGGCTTGAGCGCGCCAGGTGAGGCCCGCTGCAGTTCAGCGAGCCCTACGTGTTCTCAGTAGCGGTCTCCGCCTGGCGTCTTTCGCTGCGAGGGGCGTGTCTCATGTCCCCAGTGCAGCGGCGGCACCGGGATGGGCGCGGCGAGATCAAACTCCAGGTGGTGCCGCCACTCGCCGTTGCGGGCGGTGCCATACGCGAACCGCTGTCCCGGTGTGACCTCCACGCGCCACCCGCTCCACATCCCGTTCCGTTCGGTCACGAAGTCCTGACGCGTCGCGCTGCCGGCATCCAGTGTGGTCGCGCCGTACCAGGTGTTGGAGTCCTCAGTGCCGTCGGCGCGGCGATGGTCGTGGCGCAATTCGAGGCCGTCGGCGTGACGGATGAACACCCACGTGCGCGAGCGGTTGTCATCGACGTGCAGCGGAAACCGCAGCTCGGTGTCGCCACACTCCCAGAAATGCACGACCAGCCGCGCCTTTGGATCAATCTGCGTATCGCCCGGCGGCGCCTGACGCAGCAGTCCGGCCGCGGCCTTGCCGCACAGCGCTTTGAGGTTCGCCCAGAACTGATCCTGCGGCGGCGAGGCCTGTTCAGCAGCCGGCACCACGAGCAGTGTCAGCCCCAGCGCGAGAACGATTGATATTTTCACCATCGGGCCCATGCTACCGCGCTCGACGCGCAAGTGCTTGCGTCGGGCGCGCTGGGTTTGAGCGCGCCAGATGAGGCCCGCTGCAGTCCAGCGGGCCCTACGTACTGTGAGGACTCACAGCCCTCCATGCCTCGTTGTGAAACCAGTTACTTCCGTCTGAACGTGCCCACGGTGACGGCCTTGCCGCGAACCCGGCCCGCCATCGCAGCCACCACGGCCGCGCGCGTTTGCACGACGGTCGCCCCTTCGGGGCCGAGCGCCGGAATGTCGAGCATGCCGTCGAGTGCGTAGAGCTCAAACAGATACACGTGCGGCGGACCTGACGCGGGAGCAGCCGGGCCACGGTAGTTCGGACCAGTCACACTGATCTGCCTCGTGCCATCCGGCAGTTCTGGTCCCTGCGGCACACCCTCCGGCAATGACCGCGCCGCAGCAGGAATATTCCACACCAGCCAATGCAGCGCATCGTCTGTGCCGGGATTCACCGGGGCGGACACGTCGTGGACGATGAGCACAAAACTGCCGGCGGTGTCCGGCACGTTGGTCCAGCTCAATGCGGGGGAAGTTTCGTCGCCGGCCTGGGTGTACTTGAGCGGAATCTCCGTACCAGGTGCCCACGGCGCGGCGAGCGTCATGATCTGCATTGCGCCACGGCCACGCCCACCAGCGCCCCCGCGCTGTGCGGGTGGCTGGGTGGTGGCCTGCGCACCAGGCGGCGGCGGTGCTTGCGCGGGAATCAGCGCGACGGCCGTGAATACGAGAGCAAGCGTGAGTGCGAGTCGTGGCATTCGCATACGTATGCTCCCGATTACCTGAATGTCGCCGGCTGCGCTTTGCGCCATACGTCGTAGCGCATGCGCAGCGTCTTCACCGGATTCAGATTTTCGCCCTCGCGGATCGCGCCGGTGCCGCGGTTCTCGCCGGGCTGAGAGACGGTCAGGTACATCGCGTACTTGCCGTTGTTGTGCGAGTCCCCATTGGTGTCGTTCGCCTCGGACATCAGGATGTAGGCGACGTAGGACGTCCTGCCGTCGCAGGCGATCGCTGGTCGTGATCCATCCGCCGGCGGTGGCGGGCACGAGCAGCGGCCGTCACCCCCCGAGTTGTCAGCCGCCTCCATCGCTGCCATCACCCGATCGGTGATCGCGCCGGAGGTCTTGAGGAACGCGACCTCCGCGTTGGGCACGACCTGACCCGGACGCAGGATGTTGCCCTGAATCGAATAGTAGATCTCGGTGCCCGGTACGCGCCCCTGGATGTCCTGCGAGACGTAGCCGTTGATCAGGCCCGAATGCCCGGCCGACCGTCCCTTCAAATCAAGAATGCCGAACTGTCGTGACTGGAACGCCGGATCGACACTCAGCAGCTCGATGATCTGTTTCGGGTCGGTGCCCTTCTGCAACTCCCGAAACACCAGCATCTGGTTCTGTTTGGTGCCATCCACGCTCGCCTGACACGCAGCGACGCCAACGCCGGGCACGACGACGGCCTGCACGCCCATGAGGAACATGTCGTGCTGATTCACACAGGTGGCGGACGCAATGACCACGCGTCGTGTCGAGAGGTCAACGGCGATGATCGACCAGGTGGCGGATGCCGTGGCAGGCATCAGGCACGCCAGGAGCACGCTGAGGGCGGTGATGGTTCGGCGCATGCGGCGGATTATGACTCATAATCCGTGGGTTCCCATGTGGTCCATTCGCGACAAAACCGTCCTCATCACCGGCGGCACCTCCGGCATCGGGCTGGAATCAGCGGCGGTGCTCGCCTCCCAGGGCGCCCGCGTCATCATCGTCGGCCGCGATGCCGGGAAGGTGTCGATGGCCCTTGGGGTGATCGAGGCCCGACCGGGTGGCGTGAAGTTTGACGAACGCCACAGACCGGAGTCGTACGTGTGTGATTTTTCGTCACTCAGGGCGGTGGCTCAGCTTGCGGATGCCATCCTCCGCGATATTCCTGCGCTGCATGTCCTGATCAACAACGCCGGCAGTGTGTTTGCAAATCGGACCCTCACGCCGGATGGCTACGAAGCCACGTTTGCGATAAACCACCTTGCGCCGTTCCTGCTCACGCAACGGCTGCTGCCACTGCTCTCTGACAGTGCACCGGCCCGTATCGTCACGGTGGCGTCCGGCCGGCACTTCAAGGGCACGATGGACTTTGGCGACCTTGGGTTCGAGCGGGGATACCGGATCCTCCGCGCGTACGCGCGGTCGAAGCTGGCCAACGTGATGTTTGCCTCCGAGCAGGCGCGCCGGCTTTCCGACGGGCGCGTGATCTCAAACAGCGTGCATCCGGGACGGGTGGCGACCAATATCTGGTCCGGCGCACCGGCGTGGGCAAAGCCGATCATCAAGTACTGGTTGAGCCGGACGTTCATCTCCGTGCCGGAGGGCGCTGCGCCGGTGGTGGCGCTGGCGACCCGGCCTGATGTGTCCGAAGTCACCGGGCAGTACTTCGACGGGCACGAGATGCGCGACCCCTCACCGGCCGCGCGTGACCTCGAGATGGCCACCCATTTGTGGCACGAAAGCGAACGTCTTGTCCACACGGCCTTGCACGTGCACGGCGGGGCAAATTCCGGTAGGCTGAACGTCTCATGAGAAGGCGAGTGCTGGTGTGTGGCCTTGTGGCGGGGCTGTGTGTGATGCCGGCGATGCAGGCGCAGCGGCAGGCGGCGCCGGTGCGGGGCGTGACCGTGGTGCAGACGTTCCCGCATGATCCGAGCGCGTTCACGCAGGGGCTGGTCTACGTCGACGGCGAGTTCTACGAGAGCACCGGGCTGGAAGGGCAGTCGTCGCTGCGTCGCGTCGAGATTGCCACCGGCAAGGTGTTGCAGCGCCGGGCGTTGGAGGCGAAGTACTTCGCCGAAGGTCTTGCGCTGGTCGGCGACGAACTGCTCCAGCTGACCTGGCAGCACAACATTGGATTTGTCTACGACCGCAAGACCTTCGCACCGAAGCGGACGTTCACGTACGCCACCGAAGGGTGGGGCATCGCCTACGACGTGAAGGGTGGCCTTGTCATGAGTGATGGCAGCGAGAAGCTGTTCTGGCTCGACCCGAAGACACAGAAGGTGCTGCGGAACATGACCGTGACGGACGCCGGGCGTCCCGTGTCGCAGTTGAATGAACTCGAATGGGTGGAGGGCGAAATCTGGGCCAACGTCTGGACCACCGATCGCATCGCCCGCATCAACCCGTCAACCGGCGTGGTCACCGGCTGGCTCGATCTGTCGAACCTCTGGCCGCTCTACCAGCGCACGCCGGACGCCGATGTGCTCAACGGGATCGCGTACGACGCGGCCGGCAAGCGGATGTTTGTCACCGGGAAGAAGTGGCCGAAGGTGTATCAGATTGCAATCAAATAGCACACACCGTGCGGGTGGAGGAGACAGAGTATGCGTCAGGTCAAACGGTTCGTGTCGGCAGCAACAATCGCACTCGCGGTGGGAGTGTTCGTGTCCAGTGTGAATGCGCGTCAGGGCGATCCCGATCGTGTGGTGCCGGGCGGCGGCATCACCGGTGCCGGGTGGCTGGGGAACGTGATTGATGCCGGCTCCCTCAAACAGGGGCGGTCGATCAATGACTCGAAGTTCGTGGCCGACGGTTCGGCCATCACGATTAATGCCGGGCCGAACAACATCTACTGGAACACCGCCCACGTCGCCAGCGGCGACTTCACGGTGAAGGCCTCATTCGCCGAATCCAATCACCTCAAGCACAGCAACCACCCGCATCCCTACGGCCTGTTCATCGGCGGCAAGGATCTCGACACGCCGAAGGCGAACCTGCTCTACTGCTCGGCCTACGGCAATGGCACGTTCATCATGCGCGGCTTCGCATCCGACGGCACCAACGGCGTCTTCCGCCTGGGCGGCAACCGCGGCACCGCCAACGACGCGATCCGCAAGGCCGGGCCTGAGGGCACCGTCACGCAGGACATCTCCATCAGCGTGCGCGGCGGCAACGTCACCTGCAACATCAACGGCACCGACGTCGCCACCTACCCCATTACGGAAGTCGTCGGCGCCGGCAAACTCGCCTCCACCAACGGCATCGTCGGCCTCCGCATCGGTCACAACATGGACGTTGTCGTGACTGGACTCACAATCACGAAGTAAGTGCTGGGTGCTCGGTGCTGAGTGCTCGGTGCCGGGTGCTTGGTACTGGGTGCATAAAGCACTCAGCGCCTGGCACTGAGCACAGGCACCGAGCACTCAGCACCGAGCACTCAGCACTGCTCGTTCTCTGATGTGATGATCCGCGGCGCGCCGTCGATGAGTTCGTCGCGGTAGGCCATGCCGAAGATCTGCCAGCCGGTGACGAAGAGGCCGGCGAGCACGGGACCAAGGATGAAGCCGAGTGGTCCGATGACCGCGAGTCCACCGAGCGTCGAAAACAGAATCACGATGTCGTGCATCTTCGTGTCGTGCCCGACGAGTCGAGGGCGAAGCACGTTGTCGACGGAACCGACGATGAGCGCGCAGAAGGTGGCGAGCAGAATCGCCTTGGTGACCGCACCAGACGCGAACAGAATGATGCACGCCGGCACCCAGATGAGGGCTGAGCCGATGAGCGGCAGGATCGACAGCACCGCCATGACGACCGTCCAGAACGCCGCGTTCGGAATGCCGACCACCCAGAACGCGAGGCCCGCCATCGCGCCCTGAATGATGCCGATGATGATCGTGCCCTTGATGGTGGCGCGTGTCACCGACACAAAACGGTCCGTCAGCAGGTCCTTCTCGTCGGCGTGCAGCGGCAGGTGATCCAGCACCGCCCGCAACATGCTCGTGCCATCCAGCAACAGGAAGAACATCGTGTAGAGCGCGATGATGAAGTGGAACAGGAACGACACCGTGCTGCGGGTTGTGGTCGACAGCGACGACACCAGGAAGCCGCCGATCGACTTCACCACATTGCCGGCCGTCGTCAGAATCTGCTCCCGGTAGGGAGCGACGAATTCATACCCGGGAAGGTCCCGCAACACGCGGTCCAGATACGTCGGTTCGCTGATCGTGCGTTCGACCACCGGCCGGATGTTCTCGGTGATCGAGGCCGCCTGACTGACCACAAGACTGACGATACCGAGCAGGGGGCCGACGATGAGCACGAACATCAGCAGCAGCGTGATGCTCGCGGCCAGGTGCGGTCGGTCGCCGAGCTTCTGAGTCAGCCGTGCATGGACGGGATACACCAGCCCCGCCATCAATGCCGACACGAGAATCGTCAGCAGAAAGCCGCGCAGGACGAAGAGCAAGCCAATCGTCAGGGCTCCCACCATGAACAGCAGGAACACCTTGCGGAAGTGGAAATCGGCCATGCCCAAGCATAGCGGATGGGCGGGTCGGTGAACGACGGCCGATCGACACGTGCTGATGTCTAATAGCTGAGGGTATGCAGCTACAGCGGCGGTGGGTCTGGGCGGTGGCCGCGGTCGGCGTGTGGGCGATCGTGTCGACGGCCGGCGCGGGCGCGCAGCGGATGCGTGTGACCGAGGCGCTGGATCTGTACGCCAGGGGGGAGCACGCCAACGCCGTGGACGCGAAGCCGTTTGGGGGCTTCGAAGTCGCCACGGCCATTACGGCCCTTGAGGCGTGGATTGGCCCTGCTGACGTGAAGTCCACGACGCCTCAGCAGCGTGCCGAGCGCGTGCGACGGCAGGAGTCTGGGGAACGCATTCACCATCACACCTGACCCGAACGCGCCACAACGCTCGGAGTCACCGCCGTTTGATCATCAGAACTTCAACGCACCGATTGTGGCGTGGGCGTGTGACCAGATGCCGACGTCGGGCCCCGTCGGGCCGTGGGAACCATGGTGGTGGCTGGCGTCCATTGCGCTCCTGCAGGAAGCCGGCGAGTGGAACGCGCTTCAGGGGGCTCGCGGAGTCATCTACGGTTCGAGCGCCACGCCGCCACCTCGCTGGCGTCTCGCCGTGCGCGAGGAGGTCTGGAACGGCCACTTGAAGGAGGCTCGCGGGAGAATCGGCACTCATCCGCGGCTGCGACTGGCCGAGATCGTGACGCGAGCGGCCGCGTTGACGGACGCCACCCAGCGCTTCAATATCGGTCGAAGTGGGCTGGGGCCGTAGGTCGCGGGCCGGCATGATGTCATTCGCCATCTCGAGACCGCCGCCCGTGCGATGAACAGCGGACCCTTCAACGAGGTGGAACGCGAGTTTGAGGCGCTGCTCGCGGAACCGGGGATGGAAGGTGAGGTGGTCTTACGCATCGGGCAGCTCCGCATGTTGCGCCGTGACTGGGACACGGCACTCCGGTGGCTCGACCGCGCGAGCGCCGCGACCTCCGATCGCATTCATCTCGCGGCCGCCGACTACTTTCGAGGCTGGATCTTTCATCACGCCAACCGACCCGCCGATGCACTGGCGGCCTACAAGGCAGCGCACGCCCGCTACGACACCTCGCCCAACCTCAATACCCTGCTTGCCGCCGAGTTGATGACGGCGGGTCAGCGCCTCGAAGCCGCGCGGGTGCTCGAACGCGCGATGCGCGATCAGCACAATCACGCATGGAAGGATCTCTGGTTGCTCATGGTCGAAGGTGATGCCCGCCGGGCCGGGCACTACACGCGCCAGATGCGGGAGGCGCGATGATCCGGCTCCGATGGGCCGCGCTCTTCATCGTGGGTGCGGTCGTCGTGTCCGCAGGGCCGCCTGGGTACGTAGGGCCGCCTGAACTTCAGGCGGCCACTCAATAAGCCGTCTTCCGCGCCACCGCTAACCTCGTCGCTATCGACGCCACCGTCATGCGCGGCCGCAACCCGGTCGTCGGTCTCGCGGCGGCGGACTTCCGCCTGGCCGACACCGGCGTCGTGCAGGAGATCGATTCGGTCACCCAGGGCACGATGCCCCTCGATCTCACCATCGTGCTCGACTTCTCGACCAGCGCACGCAACGACTTCGGCGAGTTCCTCCGATCGGCGGTCGGCATGCAGCGACTGCTGCGCGCCGAGGATCGCTGGCGCTGGCTGGGCATCTTCAGGGAGGCGCGTGAGGTGATGTCGATGCGGCCGGCCCACGACCCGCTCCCTGCGCTGTCGCGGCCGGACGCCGTGAAGGTCACGGCGCTTCACGACACCATCTTTCTCGCCCTCGTCAGGCCCGGCGAACCCGAGCGGCGCCACCTCGTCGTGGTCTTCACCGAGGGCGACGACGCCTGGAGCATGCTGGATGGCCGCCAGTTGCCATCCATCGCCGGCAAGGCCGACGCCGTCCTGCACGCGGTCATCTCAGGATCGCCGGCAGGACCGCAAACAGACGGCAATCGGATGCGCGAGCGTGAAGATCGACGATGGCGCGAGAGTCAGGACGCGCTGTTTGATGCCGTGCAGGTCTCCGGCGGGTCGATTCATCACTTGTCCAACCGCGCCGAGGCGTTCGCGAAGATCATCGAAGACTTCCGCTCCGCCTACGTGCTCCGCTACATCCCAAAGGGCGTGGACACGCCAGGGTGGCATGAGGTCAAGGTCTCGGTCATGCGACCAGGGTCATACGCGGTCAGGGCGAGGAAAGGGTACGAACGGCCAGAGTAGTGCTGAGTGCACGGTGCTGGGTGCTCAGTGCTCGTGCTGTGTGCCTTGTGCTGAGTGCCGAGTGCGCCCGACCGGAGGCCGGGCAGCGCGCACCGAGCACGTGGCACCTTGGCACTGAGCACCGGCACCCAGCACTGAGCACCGAGCACTCAGCACTGACTCACAACCATCCCGCTTTTCTGAAGCGATAGACCAGATATCCGTCTATGGCCACCATCACGCCCACCGCCGCCGGATAGCCGAACCGCCAGTCGAGTTCCGGCATGTGGGTGAAGTTCATCCCGTAGATCCCCGCGATCATTGTCGGCACGGCGACCAGCGCGGCGTAGGCGGCGAGGCGCTTGGTGACTTCGCTTTCCTGCAGCGTGATGAGCGACAGGTTGACCGACAGTGCCGTGCTGACCATGTCGCGCAGGTTGTCGGTGGCCTGGTCGAGACGGATCAGATGGTCGTAGACGTCCCGGAAGTAGTCGTTGAGGCCCGCACAGATCGGGGGGACGCGGCCGCCATGCAATTTGCTTGTGACCTCGATCAGCGGCGAAATCGCGTGGTCGAGCACCATCAGGCGCTGCTTGAATGAATACAACGCCTCAATGGTTTCGCGCGTCGTCTGGCTTGCGAAGATCCGTTCTTCGATGTCCTCGATCTCGCGCGTGAGTGTGTCGATCAGCGGGAAGTACCGGTCGACGACCGCGTCCATGAGCGCGTACAGCACGTACGCGGGACCATGGCAGAGCAGCCCGGGCTCGTGTTCACAGCGGCGCCGCACGTCGGTGAAGCCAACTTCCGCATTGCTTCTGACGGAGACGATGTATTGCGGACCGACAAAGATGGCGACCTCTGCGACCGTGAGCTCGTCACCGCGTGGTTCCACCAGATGCAGGACGACAAAGAGGGAAGATCCGTACTCCTCGATTTTGGGGCGCTGATGGCCATGCCGGGCGTCTTCCACGGCGAGTTCGTGGAGGTCAAACTCCGCCTGCAGCTGGCTCAGCTCAGCCGGGTCGGGATCCTTGACGGCCACCCACACAAATCCACCCGGCTCGCGCAAGTGCGCCCTGATGTCGCTGACCCCAATGTCGGCGACACGTTGACCGTTCCTGTATGCAGCGCAGTTGACGAGCACGAGGACATTCTACGGTGCACTTGTGCAGTTGTGCACCCGAGCACTAGAGTAGACCCATGCTCACACGCCGAGAACTCTTGTCGCTGGCCGGAGGCACGGCCCTGGCCGTGGCCCTCAACCCGAAGCTCAGCGCCGCGGCGCCGCAGGCCGCGTCAGGCCCCTTCAGTCTGCCCGCGCTGCCGTATTCGGTGGCTGCGCTCGAGCCCCACATCGATGCGCAGACGATGACGATTCATCACCAGCGACATCATCAGGCGTATGTCACCGGCGCGAATACGGCGCTTGCGAAACACCCTGATGTGGCCAAGCGCCCGCTGGAGGAGATGTTGCGCAATCTCAACGCGGTGCCGGACGACATCCGGACCGCCATCCGTAATCACGGCGGTGGTCATTACAACCACGTGCAGTTCTGGACGTTGATGGCCCCCAACGCCGGTGGGGCGCCGACGGGCGCCATCGCGGCGGCAATTACCGGTGCCTTCGGCAGCTTCGACACGTTCCGCGAACTCTTCAATCAGGCCGCGACCACGCGCTTCGGCAGCGGCTGGGCCTGGCTCAGCAACGACAACGGCACGCTCATCGTCCACAGCACCGCCAACCAGGACACGCCGTTTGCGGAAGGGCGCACGCCCATCTTCGGTCTCGACGTCTGGGAGCACGCGTATTACCTGAAGTATCAGAACCGCCGTGCGGATTATGTCGGCGCCTTCTGGAATGTCATCAACTGGGCGGAAGTGAACCGGCGGCTGGCGTAACGAGGTACCATTCCGAACTTGAGGAGGACGACGATGACCGGTGACCAGGCGAAATTTGTGGCGGAGCAGATGGTGGGGGGGGGATGCGACGGGAGATGGCCACCACCTCGAAGGTGCTGGCGGCCGTAAACCGGGAGCAGGGCGACTATCGGCCCGATGGCAAGTTTGTGTTTGACCCCGCCGCCGCATCCCCGGACGACCTTACGCGCATTGTCGACTTCTTCGGCATGATGCAGATGCCGGCCGTGTCGCATTTCTCGCTCACGAACAACCACAGCATCCATCATCGCGGGCAGTTGTCTGCGTATCTGCGGGCCATGGGCTCGAAGGTGCCGGACATCTACGGGTCGTCGGGAGATTCGCAGTGAGGCCCCACCTGCACAGCTACCCATCCGTCCACCAGCCCCGCTATAATTGGGGGATGCGAGCCCAACGCGCAATCGCGACTGTCGTGCTGGCCTCCCTTCTGGGCGTGCTGGGCTTGCCGTGGATCGGGGAGACCCACCAGTTCAACGACGACCCGCACTGGGCCGTTGATTATGGTGCCGACCACGGATCCGGACCGGTGGTTGGCACTGGTCAGCCCGGCGATAACGCGCACTGTGAGGTCTGTCACTGGTTGCGCACGATGCGTACGGCCGCCCGGCCGGCGCAGATCACGTTGTTCCGAGACGTCCGGCAGGTGGTGCCGCCGGCGTCCGTCGATCCAGGCACCCGCGCAGCCACACTGCGCGCCCTTTCCGCCCGCGCGCCTCCGGCGACTCTCTGAGCCCGACTACTCGGTGCCGTCTGGCACAAGCGCAATTCGGAGCACAAGGGCTTTAGCCCTTGTGTCTGTCCCACGGGCTGAAGCCCGTGGGCTCCATTCAGAGTTCAGAGGAGATCTTTCATGCGAAGGTGTATGCGGTTTGCGGCAGTTGCCGCGTTGATGGTCGTGGCGTTGGCCTCGACCGCGTTTGCCCAGGTCGCTGGTGGCACGGTCACCGGCAAGGTTGTGTTTGAGGCGTCGGGGCAGCCCGTCCATGGCGCCACCGTCATCATCATCGGCGCGCGTCGGACAACGACGACGTCCGAGGCGGGGACGTTTGAGATTCCCAATGTGCCGGTGGGCACGTTTGAAGTGATCGCGCAGCGGGAACATTTTTCCGCGGCGCGCAAGAGTGTGACGGTCGTGGCGGGGCAGACCATCTCGGTTGAGTTCTCGCTGTCGATCGAAACCGTGCACGAGAACGTGACGGTCACCGCCAGTGCGTCCGGCACGGCGACAACGTTTGAGTCGTTTAATGCGATTACCAGCCTCGACAGTGTTGAGCTGGCGAAGAACATCGGGACGTCACTGGCCGACGCGCTGGCCGCAGCTCCGGGCGTGTCGAAGCGGTCGTTTGGTCCGGGCAGCGGACGGCCGATCATCCGTGGGTTCGACGGTGATCGCGTGCTCATCATGCAGGACGGCATCCGCACGGGTGACCTGTCAAGCACGTCCGGCGACCACGGCATCACGATCGATGCCGCAGGACTCGATCGACTGGAAGTGGTGAAGGGTCCTGCGACGCTGTTGTTCGGATCCAACGCGATTGGCGGTGTGGTGAACGCCGTCAGTCCGCAGGACGCGTTCCGTGTGTCTCCGTTTGTCGGATCGTTGGGCGGTCTCACGTTTGACGCCGGCAGCGCCGATGCGTCGTTCGGCGCCAACGGCAGCATCCAGTACGGCAAGGGTGGCTGGACGATCTGGGCCGGTGGCGGGTCGCGCCGCAGTGGTGACTACAAGACGCCGGACGAGACCATCGAGAACTCGGCCAGCCGCCTGCAGACAGGCCGTGTCGGGTTCGGCTACGTCGGGACGAAGGCCTTCTTCAGCGCGGGCGTGACGGTTGAGGACGGCCGGTTCGGCATTCCGTTCGCCGGCCTGTTTCATCATCACCACGACGACGATCATGACGACGATCATGACGATGACGATCATGATGATGACCACGATGAACATTCGGCTGATGTGGACATCGCATCGTTGCGCCGCGATCTGAGATTCGATCTCGGCGCCCGCAATCTGACCAACAGCCTGTTCGATATCGTCAAGCTGACGTTTGCGTACACGAACTACGGGCACGACGAACTCGAAATCGAAGACGGCATCGAGGAGGTCGGCACCGAGTTCCGCAACAACACCACCACGCTCCGCGCCGAGCTCGAACAGAAGCGTCGTGGACGCCTGACCGGCCGCATGGGTGCGGAATGGTTCCGTCGCGACTTCGAGGCGCGCGGAGCGGAAGCGTTGGCGCCGGCGACGTTGCAGAATGCGCTCGCGGGCTTCGTGTACGAGGAGATGGACTTCGGGCGCTTCCGTCTGCAGTTTGGTGGCCGCATTGAGCGCACCTCCTACGACGTCAGTGCGCGTCCCGAAGGGGACCACGATGACGACCACGACGACCATGATGACCACGACGACCATGGCGACGAGGCGCCAGCGGTCCGCGACCGTGCCTTCACGTCGTTGTCGGGTTCGCTGGGCCTGCACCGGAACCTGGGCACCATGGGCGCATTCGTGGTGAATCTGAGCGGAGCGTCGCGCGCGCCCGCGCTCGAGGAGCTCTACAACTTCGGCCCCCACGTCGGCAACCTGGCGTTCGAGATCGGCAATCCGGATCTGGAAACCGAACGCACGCTCGGTGTGGATGTCAGCTTCCGCAGCCGGCACCAGAAGGCGCAGGGCGAGTTGAACCTGTTCGCGTACAACATTCGGAACTTCGTGTTCCTTGATGTGCACGACGAGGAGATCGACGGACTGCGCGAGGCCACGTTCGAACAGGTGGATGCCCGCTTCATCGGCTTTGACGCGTCGGGCAGCCTCGATCTGCACCCGCGTCTGCACCTGCACGGTGGCGCGAGCTATGTGCGTGCCCGGTCGACCGAGACGAGTCAGTTTCTGCCGCGCATCCCGGCGTTGTCGGCACGGCTTGAAGTGGACGTGCCGATCGGCGGCATCAAGTTCGGGCCGGAATTTGTGTTCACCGCGGCACAGAACAACGTGTTCGGCGATGAAACCTCAACGCCCGGCTCGACGGTGATCAACCTGGGGGCGTCGTATCTGCTCGCCCGCGGTCACGCCACACACGTTGTCGCCTTCAAGGCCTACAACCTCACGAACGAAACCTACCGGCTGCACACGTCCTTCATCAAGGACCTTGCCGCCGAGATGGGGCGCGGCGTGAAGATCACGTATTCGGTGAAGTTCTTCTAAACACGTTCACAGGGAGGCACGGAGGCGCGGAGGACTATTTGGGTGGGGGCACCACGGGGATCCGGGCCACGGAGGACGTGGGGACCTTCTCGAAGAGCAGACCCAAAGAAAATACTCCGTGCCTCCGCGCCTGTGAACTCTCCGTGGCTCTTGTGTTTATCGGCGTGCGACAGCCTCGGCGCCCTTCAGGGCGCGGAGGATATTTCTCCCTGTGATCTTGCGGATATCGTCATCTGAATACCCGCGTCGCAGCAGTTCGACAATCAACTCCGGGTACGTCGAGACATCTTCGAGGCCCAGCACGACCTGTGTGATGCCATCGAAGTCGCCACCGATCCCGATGTGGTCGATGCCTGTCACCTTTCGGATGTGATCGATGTGATCGGCCACGTCGATCAGGGTGGCCCGCGGTGCCTCTCTGCCGGCGCGCTGGTCGGCGGGGATGGCGTTGAATGCGGCCACCTCCTGTGAGAGGAAGCCGGGCACAAACGTGACCATGATGACGCCGCCGTTGGCCTTGAGCTGCGTCAGGATCTCATCCGGCACGTTGCGCGGCACATTGGTGACGGCCTTGGCGTTGGAGTGCGAGAAGATCACCGGCGCGGTGGAGACACGCAGGGCGTCGGCCATCGTGTCCGGCGACACGTGACTGAGGTCCACCAGCATTCCGAGTCGGTTCATCTCGCGAATGACGTCTTCACCGAAGGCCGTGAGGCCTCCGTGCGCCGGTGGCTCCGCGGCTGAGTCGGCCCACGGCGTGTTGTGGTTGTGCGTGAGCGTCATGTACCGTGCGCCCAGGCGGTACATCATGCGGAGCGTGCCGAGCGACGAATCGATCGAGTGACCGCCCTCAATGCCGATGAGCGATGCGATCCGCCCGGCCTTCTGAATACGCTCGACGTCGGCAGCAGACACCGCGAGTTCGAGTCGCGTCGGCCACGCGGCGATCATGCGATGCACCACGTCGATTTGTTCGAGCGTCGCCGTCACCGCCGTCTGGCCCTGCATCGTCGACGGCACGTACACGGACCAGAACTGGGCGCCGACGCCGCCACGGGCGAGCCGGGCAAAGTCGGTGTGGAGCTTCGGTTGTGCGGCCGTCAGCGGGAACAGTGTCAGATCACCTTTGGCGAGTTCCCGGATCTGCCATGGGTAGTCGTTGTGACCGTCGAACACCGGGGTGTCGCGGAGCAGGCGTCTGGCGCGTTCAGTCATGGGGTCAGTCTGCTGGGCGGCAACCGTCGCAACACCAACGAGGACACACAGGAGCAGCAGGAATCGCATGCCAGGATTATACGGTTCCGGGAATATAGTCATCGGTATGCGATCCGGTGCATTCGCCACGTTCGCCCTGGCGGCGATGCTGCTGCCGGCGTCGGCTGACGCGCAGCAGAACTACTACCGGCCTCTGCACTTGCAGGACATGGTCAAGGCCGTCGGGACCAACACCGAGGGCATGCCGCCGGAGGAATTGCCCAAACGGATCACCACGTACGCCTTGCACATCAGCGACGGTGACGGTGTGGGTGTCTCCGCGAGATTTGCCGAAGACCCCGCCGGCGCGATCATTGTCGGCTGGCGATCCGGCGGACGGTTGTGGCACTACGCGTGGATCGAGGAACCAGGGCTCGGCGTTCTGGAGGTGTTCAAGCCTGTGGATGCCGCGTTCGTCGTGGAGACGCGGCATGCGGACGACCGCATCACGAGTGTGTTGCTCGATGCCGACCTTGAGACCGTCGCGGTTGTCGACGGACGGGTGCAGTCAGTCACATCCGGGGCCACGCAGGATGCGCCGTTGACCCTCCGCGCCCGTGTCGGCACCAGCGATCGTACGCTGACCTGCGCGATTACCGCCGCGCCTCGCCGCCGCTGCGTGGATCAGGGACGGTCGCCGACCGGCCACGTGACCGCCAGGTCCTTGATCGTCTGTCCCTTGATGGTGAGGTGGACCACCCGGCCACTGCCACCCTTGACGGCCTTGAGAACGTCGGCGGACCCAACGAATTCCGAGGTATCGCCGACGGTCTCGCCGGTGATGGCCCGGGCTCGTGCCTTGAGCTCAATGGGGACAGCCGGCGCGCCCTGACGGTTCAGCATGAACGTCACGGAGGTGTGCGTCACGCGCACGGCCTTTTCGGCGCTGCCGTCCAGCACGTACAGGGTCAGCGTGCCGGCGTCTGCATCGTGCACGAACTCGAGGAACGCGAAGTGGTCGCCCACTTCCACCAACGTGCCGCCGTGCGGCGCTTCGTGGTGGTGGCCTTTGTGGTCCCGAGTTGTGGTCCTGCCGGCTGCCGTCTGCGCCAGGAGCAGGTTCGGAATCAGCGCCATGACCGCAGTGGCCAGCAGGACCCGCAATGTGCGATGTGTCACAAGCACCATTGTCCGTGGCCGAGCAACGGCCGGTATCGATTTTCAACAAACCTGCCGTTTTTCTCAATGAACGGTCGCTATGGCCGCGCCGTCACACTGTCGGCAACCATGGCATAGAGGCCGGTCAGCCGGTCACGGTCGACGACCTCCCGGACCCTGAACACCCCCCGCACGAGGACTTCGTGGCCGGGTTTCAGCGGGCGGGTCTTTTCTCTGGGTTTCATCTGGACGTGTATCCACTCGTTGATGCGGGGGACACCGCCAAAGCCGCAGGCATCCACTGTGGCGTTGAGAATGAACTCGTAGGATCCGCCCCCATCAAAATCAAGCGGCAGAATGTTGCCGACGATCTCAACCGGTGCACCGTCGAGTTTGCGGATGTATGGCGGCACGAGGCCACCGGCGCGTTTGGGGGTCGGGGTGTCCCAGTCGAGCGGGTTGTAGTCAAAACTGCCGAGCCGCATCCAGTCGAGGATCAACAACCCCGCCGGACTAATCCGCGGCGACGGCGGCTCCCACGCCGGGCGCTGCTGCGCGGGCAACACGGCCAGCGACATCAGGAGTCCCGCCACAAGGCAGATCATCAGGCGCATCGGCGCCATGGTAACCCCGGCGCGACTGGTGTTGCGGGTCCGCAGTGCCCACTCACCACGCTGAATCGACCACTCATCAAAAACAGTGCGCAGGCACAGGCTGCGCGCAATTCCGCGCGGCCTGGGGGGCGCTTGTTAGCGCGAACGTAGGTGCGCAACCCGTTGGGTAATGTCCGGACCGTGATGCGCGGATCGATCGGAATCCGGTCGCTGGTCTGAAGAGCCGGAGATTCCCATCGCGCCTCGAGGGCGGCAACCGCGATCAGGGCCGCCGCGACCACCGAGGCGGCGGGGCGCGCCAGCCGCCTCACTGGTGCTCGTCGTCCGGCCACTTCACCGCGAGGTCCTTGAGCGTTTGTCCCTTGATTGACAGCTGGACCACTGTGCCGCGGCCGGCCCTGAGTCCCTTGAGCAAGTCGGAGATCGCCACAAACTCTGAGGTATCCCCGACGGTTTCGCCCGTAATCGCCCGAGCACGCGCCTTCAGTTCGAGCGGTGTGGCCGCTGCGCCCGGGCCGGCGAGCATGAACATGACGGACGGTTGGGTGATCCGCACCGCCTTCTCCGCGCTGCCGTCCAGCACATAAAGCGTCAGTGAGCCTGCCTCCGAATCGTGCACGAACTCAAGGAACGCAAAGTGGTCGCCGATTTCCACCAGCGTCCCCCCATGCGGCGCCTCGTGGTGGTGCCCCCTGTGGCGCTCGGCGGAAGCCTTGGTCGTCTGCTGCTGCGCCTGCGCGCCAATGGTCAGTGCCGCGAGCCATGTGGTCAGGCACAGGGCGCACACCCCCAAGCGCCGCCATCCGCAATGTCCCCGACCGAGGATAGTGATCACGGCCGATATTCTCGATGAACACCTGCTGCCCGACCAGGAGTTTCCAACGAAGCCCGACGGCCGCCGTACGAAGCGCCGTTTTTGCCCGGCCGACGGCGACCCCGCCTCCCATTCACCCGCATCCCACACCCACTGCCGGTGCGATTCGGCACACTGGTGGGATTCCAATCAATAGGGCGGGCAAAGTCGCCAAAACTTCCCCACATGGCAGAGCAGACCAGGCTTGGCGTTGTCGGCCTCCATTGTGCGCATGAAGCACGAGTGCTCGAAGACGCACTGGGCCGCTGTAGGGGCATCCGCGACGTTCGTGTCGACCTTGCCCGGGCCACAGTGTCCTTTCATGCCACGTCCGCCGAGGCTGTCGGGCACGCGCACACGGCGGCCCAACACGCCGGCCTGAGGCTGGTTACGGCGGGTCAGACGGCGACAACGCCGCTCGATATCGATCGGCGCACATGGTTTGCCGGTGCGGTGGCTCTGGTGTCTCTGACCATCGGGCTGGCCGCCCAGGTGATCGAGTCAGGCCAGTGGCTGGCGTTGGTCACCGAGGTTGACCACGACGGCAGCGCCGTCGTCAGCGTCACGGCGTACGCGCTGGCGTTGGCGGCAGCCGGCGTCTCGATTCTGCCGCGAGCGGCCCGTTCACTGAAGCGCCGAGTCCTCGACATGCACGTGCTCGTAGTCGTTGCGGCCATTGGCGCCGTTTGGCTGGGAGAACTGGCCGAGGGCGCGGCCGTCGCGACGTTGTTTGTCGTCGCCGCCTGGCTGGAAGCGTGGAACTCGGCTCGTGCCCGCGCCAGCGTCGCCGGCCTGTTGCAGCACCAGGACACGTGTGGTTGCCACCAGCATGACGCCGTCATCACACGCGGCAGCGAGTTGTGGATTCAGCCGGGCGCGCGTATCCCCGTGGATGCGACGGTGCAAGGCGGCGTGTCGACGGTGGACGAAGCCAGCCACACCGGTGAACACATCGGCGTGTCCAAGCGGGCCGGCGACCAGGTGCATGCCGGTTCGATCAACGGTGCGGGCGTCTTGCGCGTGCGCGCCGACGTCACACCGGAAGACAGCACGCTTGCTCGCGTCCTGCGCGCGGCGGCCGACACCCGTGAAGGCCGCACCCGAACCGAACAATGGATTACGCGGTTTACTCGTGTCTACACGCCGACCGTGCTCGGGCTGGCGCTGTCGATGGCCGTCGCCGCGCCGCTGGTGTTCGCCGTGCCATGGGACGACGCGTTGCATCGCGCACTGGCCATCATCCTGATCTCGTGTCCGTGCGCGTTTGTCGTAGCCACACCGGTAACCATCGTCGCGGCCCTTGAAGCCGCCTCGCGACGGGGTGTACACGTCAGGGGTGGAGAACATCTCGAACAGGTCGCCCATCTGCGCGCCATCGCGTTCGACAAGACCGGCGTGCTCACACGAGGCACGCCGTCAATCGAGGCACAGGTGTTCCTTGCCCCCTATCCGGCCGAGACCACCTTGGCCATGGTGGCCTCGGTCGAAGCCCACTCGGAGCACCCCGTCGGACATGCGTTGCTGCACTACGCCGCCCAGCGCGGTGCACGAGCCACCCACCTGGGCGACGTATCGACCACACCTGGCGTCGGCATCCAGGTGGACGACGTGCGCGGTTTGTGGGTCGGTGCCATCAAGGGCGCCCCGACGCAGGCGCTCACAGCCGAGGTCCTCACACACGTCCGCGCGATGGAAGGTCGCGGCCTCAGTGTGGTGGCTTGCGGAGACGGGCAGGCAATCTGGGCGTTGTTCGGCATGCGTGACGTCCTGCGTCCCGAGGCTGCGGCCACCGTCACCGCCCTGCGGGCACAGGGCCATGCCGTCAGTCTCCTCTCAGGCGATCAACCCCATGCGGTCAGTGCGATGGCTGCAGCGGCAGGCATCGCTGATGCTCGCGGGGGGTTGTTGCCCTTGGCCAAACAGGCCGCGATCACGGCGCAGGCGCGCGAGGGTGCCGTGGCCTTTGTGGGCGACGGCATCAACGACGTCCCGGCCATGGCCGAGGCCTCAGTGGGAATCGCCATCGGGGCCCGCGCGACCGATGCGGCGCTTGAAACGGCCGACATCGTGATTGTCGGCACGGACCTCCGCCTGGTGCCCTGGCTGACGTCACACGCGAGACGGACGCTGCGCACCATCCGGATGAACATTCTCGGTGCGCTGGCGGTCAAGCTGGTGTTTTTCGCGACGACACTGCAGGGTGAGCCCTCGTTGTGGTTGGCGGTGCTGGCCGACACGGGTATCACAGTCGTCGTCACCCTGAACGGCCTGCGGATGTTGCGTGCCGGATCACCCTGGGTGGACGAGCCACACGGCGCCACGCGCACCGCCGACGAGCACGTCGCGGCCGTCCGGTGACCACACCAACTGCGACACCGGCTCACCGAGATCAAGCGCACCGGCGGGTGCGCAACGGTCGGCCCCATCGACACGCCACATCCGCACCTGGCCATCGTCGCTTCCTGAGGCCAGCAGACGGCCGTCGGGGTGAAACGCGACCGCCGACACCCGGTCGCGATGACCGGACACGACCAGGGGCGTCGTGCCCTTCGGCCCCTTTCCGCCACAGTGCCAGATGCACACCTCGCGGCCGCCGCCGGTGGCCAACCAGCGGCTGTCGGGGCTCCACGACAGCTCCAGCACCTTGCCCGGATACCCCGTCATCTGCAGGTCCTTGCCCGTGGCGGTGATCCAGAAATGCACCGACGAGTCCTGCTCACCCGTCACGATGTATTTTCCGTCCGGGCTCCAGCGAGCCACCAATGACGACCCCTGCCAGTTGAGCGTCCGCAGCGGCTTTTGCGCATCCGGCGCCAGGATCACCAGGCCGCCGTAGGTCGCCGCACACAGCTGCGCGTCAGACGGATGCCAGACGAGGTCGGCGACCGTGGCGCGATGACCGGGCCAGGTGCGGTGTTCGTCGCCTTCCGGCGTCCAGACCTGCACCGCGCGGCCCGCCGCGGACGCGAGCCATCGGCCGTCAGCGCTCCACTGCACGGCCATCCCCCACAACGCGGCCGCGGCACACGTGCGCGTGAGTGTGCCGGTCAACCCGTCCCACAGACACAACCGACCATCGTGGCCAATCGTGGCAACCGCCGACGTCACCGGATGCCAGTCGGCAGCGGCCAGGCCTGCGGCGTGCGCCTCGGCCTTCCACAACACTGCACTGGTCGCGCGTTCCAGCAGCATCAGTCGCCCTGCGATCGATCCCACGACGGCATGTTGACCATCACGAGACCACTCGCACGCGACCACGTGGTCGCCCGCGTGCGCGCGCCAGACCTCGAACAGCCGCGTCACGTCACCCGCGTTCACACCAGGCACGCGCGGAATCCGTCGGTCAGGCGCGCGCGGTCGAGATTGCGCCCAATGAAGATCAGCAGGTTCTGACGGGGTGCGTCTCCCCAGGGCACATCAAAGCGGCCATCGAACAACATGTGCACGCCCTGGAAGACGTAACGCTCGTCGCTGCCGCTGATGCTCAGAACCCCCTTCATGCGGAACAGATCCTGGCCCTGCGTCTGCAGCAACGTACTCAGCCACGTGTTGAGTTTCTTGACGTCCACCGCACCGGGCGTGGCAATGCCGACCGACGTGACGGTGTCATCGTGTTCGTGGTCGGGTTTGTAGTGCCGTGAGACCACGGCGGTAATGGGTTGTCCCGCCACGGAGACCGTCATCGTGAACTCGTCGGGATGATGCTGCGTGAACAGCGCCAGTACGCCGGCCTCCGACACGGGGACGACGAACTCTGCAGGCGGTGCCGACAGGTCCAGATCCCATAAGTCACGGCCCGGCCGGCACACGCCCCCGGACGGTACGCGTGCCGGCTCGTCTGAGAACAGCAGCACGACTGGTTCCGTGACGTCCTCCAGTGCGGTCTCGGTCGCGCTCGCCACCGGCACCACGGCGACGTGCATCGCCGGATCAGGCCCGGCCTGACACGACAGCACCACGTCTCCCGCCGGACACTCGTAGACGCCGGCCCATTCAAACGGATATTCGGGTTCAAGAAACGCGGGGTCCATGTCGAGGGCCCGGGTGAGGTTAAACCCGCCCTGATCGAGAATGTGCCCGACCGGAATCGACGCGTCGCGGGTGCGATGAATCTTCGCTGCGGTATTCATGCCGCGCAGCCGCGCCTCGAGCCTGTCGAGATCGCCGGATTCGACCAAGTCGGTCTTGTTGAGCAGAATGACGTCGGCAAACGCAATCTGCGCCTTCACCTCCTCCTGGTCGTCGATGTGATCAAGCACATGCCTGGCGTCGACCAACGTCACGATCGCATCCAGCGACAGATGACGCTTCATCTCGTCGTCCACAAAAAACGTCTGCGCCACCGGACCGGGATCGGCCATGCCTGTGGTCTCGATCAGGATGTAGTCGAAACGGTCGCGGCGTTTCATCAGATTGCCCAGAATACGAATCAGGTCGCCGCGGACGGTGCAACAGATGCACCCGTTGTTCATCTCGAAGATCTCTTCTTCGGCGCCGATGACCAACGCCTGGTCGACGCCGACCTCACCGAATTCGTTCTCAATCACCGCAATCCGTTTGCCGTGATGTTCGGTCAGAATCCGGTTGAGCAACGTCGTCTTGCCGGCACCCAGAAAACCGGTCAGCACAGTTACGGGAACACGAGTGGGGGCGGGTGTCATGACATCAACTCCAGAAGGTATTAACCAGTACGCCGATCAGGGATGTATAGAGCAGGTACCACGCGGCCAGCGTGCCGACGCCGCGCCAGCCGACGATGGTCTTGAGCATCGCGCCTTCGGGCATCGACGCCACGGTGGTGGCCATCGTGAGACTGATCAATGTCCCTAACGCGATGCCGCTGCTCGCGAGGGGCACGATCAGGGCAGCCACCATGCCCGGTTCCACATGCAGGGGCAGACCAACAACCGCTGCGGCCACCGGTGCCCAGGCGGCGTCCCCCACCCCGGACATTACCGAGGCGGGGTCCCAGGACCAGACATGCAGCGCGGCTGCAATCGCCGCACCGACCGCGACGGGCAGCGCCATGGTGGTCACCAGCCCCCGGGTATCAGCCATCGCACGGTGCCAGATCGACTGTGTCTCATCGGGCCAGTCGCGCCGCATTGACGCGGCGCACGAGGCGCACGGCCGCAAGTGGAGGCGCTCGGCGAACCGTCCGGTCAGCGTCGCAGCAGCCAGCCCGGCAACCACGTAGATGCCGGCGCCGGCGGCACCAAACGCCAGCAGCACCGCGACGATCACCACTTCGTTGACGGCCGGCGCGGCAAACAGAAACGCTGCGGCCGACCGTGTGGAGGCCCCGTTGTGCAGCAACGACGCATACACGGCACCGACGCTGCAGGAGCAGACGGGTGTGACCGCCCCGAGCGCGGCCCCCGACAACAGTCCCACTGCGTCGTCACGCCCCAACACCCGTCGCACCCACTGCAGGCCGATGCGATGTCGTACCCAGGCCAGCGCGAATCCCGTCAACGTCAACAGCACACCGACTTCCACGATGTGTGTGGCCCACTCGGCGCCGAACTCGCGCAACGCCATCATCGCAACACCTCGGCTGGCGTATCGCGGAAGCGGGTGAGGCGTTTGGGGTGAAACTCGGCCGGCAGGTCCAGCAACTGCCCGGCGGCAGCCGAGGCGCGCGCCCAGTCGAGCAAGGCCGCGTAGTAGGTATCCTGGTCAATCTCCGCGAACCACTCCAGCCCGTCCGGCCGCACGATGGCCACGACGTTGGGCACATCGCAGGGCCCCAGGCATCCGCTCACCGACAGATGTACGTGCTTGAGCAGACCGCCGCGTTTCCACTCGGCCTTCAGCCACTCCAGCGGGATGCCCGGTCGGCCTCGGTCCTGCCGGCCACAGCAGCAGCCGAGACACACGAGCACCTGACCGAGTGTCTGTCGCTGGGTGACGGGCATGGGAGACATGTCAACATCACAGCGTAGCGAGCGAGCCCTTCGACGCACGGCGCCTCACCACACCGGCTGTTGGTGTCAGGCGACACCGCAGCGACGGCACGGCGAACACCGCGTCGGCTGGCACGCTGGCAGTAGAAGTCTCTGGATGGATCTCGTCATCGGCCCCGCGCCGCAGAATCGCCCGGCCATTGACCGCCTGCGCCGCCAGCTCACGTTCGCGCTCATGCCCGCCGAAGGTGACCGGATCTTCGTGACCGAAGTCCGATGCCAGGACGCGGGGTGCCACGATGTGGAGACGGTGGTCGCGCTGTGGTCGGCATGCGGCACCAGACGACAGCACACGTTCAAGAAACCGGCGGCGCAGATTGAATGGTACGAAGTCGTGCATCTGGCGGGGACCTGGTTCCCAGTGCCGGGAGGCGCCAAAGGGCGTCAGCCGTGTTCGTGACGCTCGACCTGCCGCAAGACGAACCGCAGGTCATCACCTTCACCGACGACCAGCAGCGCCTTGCGCCGCCTGAGCCGGCCGATCACTCGGGTCATGGTGGCGCGGGTCGCGCCCAGCGCCGCGGCCAGGTGCCCGTGGGTGAGCCGGACGTCGACGAGGGTGCCCGAGTCGTGCGGACGGCCGAACCGCGGCGCCAACTCCGACAGCAGCCCCGTGACGCGATCTTCGATGCGGGGCCGCGCCTGCGCCGCCGCCCAGCCTTCGGCCTGACGCACACGCGTGCGGAGGCGCACGGCGACGTCCGGCTCGCGGCACGCCTCACGCCAGGTGACCACATCGACCTCCGACGTCACATGCGCACGCAGGTGGAGGCTGCACGAGTCGTCCGGGTGCCCCACGACCACGTCGCCCACACCGGCCAAGGCCAGCAGCACTTCGGTGCCGTCCGCATGAATGGTGGTCGTCGCGACGATCCCGACGCGAACACAGAGCACTTCGTCGTCGCCCAACGGAATCGCCGCCCCGGCCTCGCAGGTCATCCGTCGCGGCCGAACGGCACTGCGGCTCGCGGGCGCAGGCGCGACGGCTTCGTCGGTCTCGAGCACAACGTCTATGTCACCCACCTGCCATTGCTGCAGCAGGCGACTCACGTCGTCGAGGGTGCCGGACAGTCGAACCCGCATTCGGCGAGTCTGCGAGCGACGGCCCCCTTCCGCAAGACGCACAACACGAACGGACGCACATGAGCTACTGGCGGCGACCCCGAGACGTTCAATGGCGCAAGGCGATGTTTCAGCTCCATCTCTGGAGCGGTGTCATCCTGGGGCTGTATTTCGTCGTGGTCTGTCTGACCGGCAGTCTCGTGGTCTACAAGAAGGAGCTTGAACGTTGGGCCATTCCCGACCTGATACACGTCACGCCGACCGGTGACTATCAGTCGCTGGCGCGCATGGTCACTCTTGTCAGGTCGCGGTATCCCGACCACCGGCTTCAGAACGCGTACCTGTATTTTGTGCCGGGCACGAGTTGGTCCTTCCGATTGGCAGGACCCCGCGGACGAGTACAGGTGTATGTCGATCCCTACCGGACCACAATCCTTGGCGAGGACTCCTATCAGGGCAAGTTCCTCCAGTGGGTGTACGACCTGCATCGCGATCTGCTGTTGGGTACCCCCGGCCTTCGCATCAACGCGTGGGGCGGATGGCTGCTGACGTTGATGTGTCTGTCGGGCGTCGTCGTGTGGTGGCCGGGAGTCGGGCGTCTGCGAAACGCGCTGACCTACGTCCGTGGCGGCTGGCGACGCCAGAACTACGACGTGCACAAGCTGGTCGGTCTGTGGTCAGCCGTGTTGTTGGCAGGGGTCGCCTTTCTCGGTGCCTACTGGGGGTACCAGCCGCAGTACGAACAGGCGCTGGCGTGGGCGACCGGTGGTCCTGCCAAACGACTGGCGCCACGCATCACGAGAACTGACGGCGTCACGGAGGCGGACATCGACGCGGTGTATGCGGCCGCACGCGCGGCGATGCCTGAGGGCACACCGACCTTGTTCACGGTGGCCGGTGCGCCCGACCTTCCCCATTCACTGCATCACCGGTTGCCGGACGACTGGCGTACGCAGGGGGACAACGTGGTCTACGTCCATCCGCAGACCGCCGCCGTGATTCGTACGGACTACCACCACACGCTTCCGCTGGGGGTACGACTGCAGCGCGACATCTTCGCGCTGCACTTCGGCACGTTCTGGGGTCATCCCACGCGATTGTTGTGGGTGGTGCTCGGCCTCACACCGCTGGTCTTGTTCGTGACGGGGATGCTGATGTGGTGGAACCGGTCGTTGCGGCACCGGGTGTCTCGCCCTCGCGGAAGCGTTGCCACTTCCGGCCGATGATGCTGTCGGCGAGCAGGCGCTTGTGCATCCCTACCTTGAACTTCGAGGTGGCCCAGAGCGGACAACACCGCACGACCGGCGTCGAACTCGATGTCAACGGACGCATCTCAGACCACGTCAGCCTGATCGGCC